>JANRKW010000001.1:0-60976 GCA_033763215.1 Isosphaeraceae bacterium
ATTCCGAACACGGCCGTTAAGCCCACCAGGCCCATGATAGTGCTTCGGCGCGAAAGTCGGTCATCGCCGGATCCTTCCAATCACCCCGCCCCGCGCGTCTCATCCACGCCGCGGGGCGGTCGTGTTTCGAATCAACGCGAAGATACCGCCATCGTCCGGCCCGATCGACTGAAGATCCTCGCACGGTCGGGACTGAGAAAGAGCGTCCCGCTCAGTCGGACCTTCTCAGAGGAGGGGAGCCGGAACTCCCCGAGTTTCCTGCGAGGTGAAGAGGAGTTCTCCGATCCCAGCTCCCAGCTCGTGATCAGGCGCCCTGCATCCGGTCGATGATCGCCGAGAATGATCGCGCGGGGCTTGGGCAGATATCTCACGGCGGGTTCGCTGCCGGTTCCTCGGAATCCGCCGGTGACTCGCATGGTTCGAGCACCATCGACAAAGAGCACGAACCCCCCGCGACAGGCAACCACGAGCCGCCCGGGTCCGACGATGTCGAGGTCGGTTGGAGGGTAGGGCAGCGGGAGCGATCGTTCGACTCGCATCGTTGCGGCGTCGATTCGCTGGATCATGCCGCGATTGCCGTCGGTCTTGGCGACGGTGTACCCGTCGCCCGTTCGAGGATCGACGACCAGGGACGTCGTCTTCGGGGCGACGGTCGCAAGATCGCCGGTTCCACCACCGTCGATCTCGACACGACGAACGCGCATCTCGGCATGATCGGGCGTTGCCGCCTCGAGGAGCAACCAGCTTCGGTCGACCAGACGTGCGGCCGCGTCGATGAGCAGTGTTCCAAGCTCAACCGTCGCGATCGGTGCGACGGGTGCTCCGCCCGAACGCGACCCATCGAACGTCAGCGACCCGAGATCGAAGATCTGCAAGTCGGCAATCCCGCGCGGAGCGCGATCCGACGACTCGAAGTCGAGCGTACCCGCACGAGCGGCGGCCGTGACGAGTCGATTTCGAGTCTCGTCGAGGACAGTCAGGAAAATGGGCCGCGCGAGCTTCGATGACCCCACGCGAGTCAAGGTCTCGAAGTCGTACGCATCGACTTCCGGAGCCTTGGTGAATGTCAGGATTCGCTTTCGCGGGAGGTCGAACGCGATCGTGAGGAACGGATCGATCGTCTTGGGCGACGATCGGTCCGGAGAATCGGGCGCGGCCTGGGAGAGAGGGTGGACGAAGGTGCCGAGCAGGCCCGCAAGATGACTGAAGAGCGCCCGTCGATTCATCGAGACGGCTCCGGGGTCGACCGTTCAGGAGAAGGAGGCTTGCTCGTCGCTCGATTTTCTCGGAAGAAGGAGAACAAGGAAAGCGTAAGGGGGACGAATCTTCTAGTGTCTCCCTGGAGGATAGGACATCGTGGCAGTTCGGTCGATTCGATGTCGTTCCGCCACGAACGAACCCAGCACCCGAGTCGATCTTGGGCAGAGACGGGAAGTTCTTCGATGAAACAAGCTGCATTCTGGATCGTGGTGGGACTCATCGCGGTCAACCTGATCAGCCGTCACGAGTCGCGGTCTCGGCGTGAGCACCCGGCCGCCCGGGAATCGCGCCAGGTCGTGCATGAGGTTCGAACACACTCCGGCGAGCACACGATTCGAACGATCGTGAAGGTCTCGAGCGGGGTGCCCGAAGTTCGGGTCGGAGACTCCCGGAAGCCTCGCGCTCCTCGCGAGGAGAAGAACCAGGTTGCACAGGTCAAGAGCGAGCCGGGCACGACCCCCGGCTGGTTCCCAAAGACACACGAGGAAGAGCTCGCCGCGGTTCGGACCGACGAAAAGGGTCGACGCGTGATTCTCGGCCCGCTATCCGCATCGGCGAGCGAGGCGCGCGAGCGTCTCCGCGCGGTTGCACGTCGAGAGCTCTTCGATGCACTGACGCCGGAGTTCGAGAAGATCGACGAGCCCACGGACGCCGAGATCGACGCGCTGATGCTCGAATCTCATGTGAAGCCCGTTCTGTTCGATCTGGATCGGGCAGGACTGGGGACGGGCATGACGTGGGGAGCGGCCGGAGTGCTGGCTCCGAACACGGACGATCTCTACACGATCTACAAGGCGGGCGGACTGTTCGACTTCTCCGAGGCGGCGAAGCATCGGATTCTCGAGATGCACCACGACCGAATGGTTCGCAGTCGCATCATGACCGGAGCCGGCGTCTTCGGATTCTCGGTCGTGGGTCTGGGGTTGTTGAGCGGATATCTCCGGGCCGATCTCGTGACGCAGGGGCGTCATCGTCGCAAGCTGAGACTGCTTGGGCTCGGGGTCCTCGCCGCGGCGGGCGTCGGCCTGATGCGCTGGATGGCCTGAAGTCGACGTGGGTTGATGCGGCCGAGTCGGATCGATATCCTTTCGGTTCGGCTCGGCTGGTTTCGATTCGAGGACGGCGGGGATGGTGGACTGGTTCCTCCTTCATGTAAGATCGAGTCGTTCAGGGACCGCCGAGTCGGGTCGATCATCGATCTCCGGAGTGCAGAGATTCCATGGCTGTGTCCGACGCCGAATCCCTCTTGGTGAAACAGGTTCGCGCGGGCGATGCTCGAGCGTGGCGTCAGTTGATCGAACGCTATGAGGGTCGGTTGATCGCGTTCGTGGACAGCCGGCTCCATGATCGGGCGGCGAGTGAAGACGTGGTGCAGGAGACGTTCGTGGGATTCCTCACGAGTCTTCCGCACTACGACGAGCGACGCGACATGGAGGCATATCTCTTCTCGATCGCCGCGCACAAGCTGACGGACCATCTTCGCAAGCAGGGGCGCCGACCGATCGATCAATTCGGTTCGGACGATCACGGACGACCGCTGGACGAAGTCCCCGGCGGTGCACGTGCGGCCTCGAGCATCGCGCGGAGTGATGAACAGCGGGTTGCGGAAGAGCGGTTGCTGAGCGACTCCCTGGGACACCTGGTACGGGAGTGGATTGGGAAGTCGGACTTCACGCGACTCCGCTGTCTCGAGCTCCTGATCGTCAAGGGATGGGCGAACAAGGACGTGGCGAAGTATCTCGGGCTGACCGAGCAGGCCGTCGCTTCCTACAAGTTCCAGACGATTGCCCGCCTCAAGGAATTTGCGCGGAAGGCGGGGCTGAACCTGGAATCTCTGGGTGAGGGTTGAAGTCGATGGAGAATGATGAGCGACTTCGAGGACCGATCACGTCGGAGATGCTTCGGGCATACCTGGCCGACGCCCTCGCTCCCGAGGAATCCGCGCGAGTGGAGAAGGCCCTTCGCGACTCGGCCGAGTTGCGCGCCGAGTTGGAGGATGTGAGGAACAACCGCGGTGAAGCCGGGCTTCACTCGCTGGGTGCGATCTGGCGTCGTTCTCGATTGACGTGCGCGAGCCGCCAGCAACTCGGAAGTCTCCTCCTGGATGCGCTCGATCCGGACCTCGCGGATTATCTGAATTTCCATATCGAAGTGGTCGGTTGCCCGTTCTGTCAGGCGAATCTCGCCGATCTCAAGCAGAAGAACGAAGCGGCGACGACCCATGCAAAGAATCGTCACGCTCGGTTCCTCAACTCGAGCAAGCATCTCCTCGAAGGCGGGCAGTGAGCACGCGTCGCAGGCTCAAGGTTTCGTCTCGAGCCGGGTCGGTTCCTTGATCCTCGGCCCGATCCTGGATACCTCGGGACCGATCGGGAGATCGAGTCCCACGAGAGCGTAGTTCTCCGGACGCAGCGCGGATTCGCTCTGGGGATCCTCGGGCTCACTCTTGAATTGGACCCGAACATCGGCGCTCTCGCGATCCTCGACGGCCGCGGTCCAAGGAGCCGAGGTCGAGGGAAGTTCGGGCGAGGCGAGGTTGCCCGGCGGTGTGAGGATGAATCGAGCCTTTCCGCCGAGGTCGTAACGATTGCGTCGCCCTTGCCAATCGAGAGGCGAGCCGGTGAGTTTCGAGGCATCGCCTGAGGGAGCGTCCCAGGCCACGACGGTTCGCGCGCGAATCACCGTGTCGGAGAGCTCGACTCGAGGCTTCTCCGACATGCCGAACCCCACGAATCGGAGCATTCCGACGGCATCGACGGCGGCATTCTGGATGGAGACCCTTCGCGGCTTGCCGACGTTGGGGCCCAATCCGATCGTTTCGTTCTCGAGGACCGCGAGCCATCCGTTCGAAAGGTCGGATCGTGCAGGCTGGATGTAGATGCTGTTGCGGAACTCGAGAGTCGACCCCGGCGGCATCCTCGCCTGGATCGCTCTGTCGAAGCCGAGGATGAGCGAGTCGCGGATGGTCACGGTGGAACCCCGGGAACGAAATGCCGCAGATCGACCGAATCGTCCCGTGCGCTGGAGCGAGCAGCGATCGACGAGCAGCGTCCCGTTCGACTCGATCAGAGCGGATTCTCCGGCGGCTGAATCATCGTGAATTGCAGTGATCTTCAAACCTTTGAGGGTGATCGAAGCTCCTCCGAGCGACTGGAGCCAAGGCGAGCGATGCGCGTCCTCGATGATCAGGTTGGGCGAGGTACCTTCGGCGGCCTTGATCTCGAGCATGCCGCTCTGGACGGAGAAGGGCCTCTCGACGCGAACGCGGATCGGTTCCGAATCGCCGACCACGACGCTGCCTCGAGAACCAAGAGCGCGGGCGATCGCACTCGAGAGGTCTTCGCAAGGTTCGGGGTCGCCCTCCGGAAAGACGACGGAAATGGTCGGCGTCGTGGTCGGTCGTCGATCGTCGTTCCCGTCGGCGCGAATGATCTTGCCCGAGGAGTCGGAGCGAATCTGCGGTTCGACACCTCGGCGCATCCGGAAGTCGCCTCCGGACGCGAGCAGGCCGACGATGACCAAGAGGATTGCGATGAGGAGTGCGAGGGCGCTCGAACGGAGAGAGAACGTCGATCGCGCGGTCTTGGGCTTGGACTCCGTATCGTCGGAACTCGAGTGGGATCGCGATCGTCGTCGGGCACGGCTCGTGCTGGAGAGGATCTCGGTGAGAGCCGGTTCGGGGCCGAGGTCGAGATCGAGTTCGAGCGCGGGCATCTCGTCGGATCTCTGAGGGAGACGAGAATGAGCAGTCGAGTAGGCTGACTCGGCCCCCGGCACGGCGCCTGGGGAGACGTGCACAACCGGATGGGTCGCGGTGGACGAGGGGCCGTCGTTCGTGGGAGCGTCGCCGTTCGAGTCGTCTTCGCCGGCGAACTGCGCGAGGGCTTCGGCGAGGTCCCGAGGCGATGCGAAGCGATCCGCTGGCGCCTTCCGCATCATGCGGGACACGACCGCGACGAGCCCTTCGGGGGTCTCCGGTGCGAGATTCCGGATCGGCTCGGGCTCGAGCGACTGATGGCCGTAGAGCTTCTCGGGGAGGCTGGGCATCGGAAAGGGAGGGATGCCCGTGAGCATGTGATAGAGCGTACAACCGAGTGAATAGATATCCGATCGAGTATCGACGGCGTGCGAGTCGCGTGCCTGCTCGGGGGCCACGTAGTCGAACGTACCGACGGTCGCACCGTCGCGCGTGACGTTTCCCTCATCGGCCTTGTCGAAGGCGAGTCCCAGATCGGTGAGCTTCGCGATCCCCTCGTGCGTCACGAGGATGTTGAAGGGGTTCACGTCGCGGTGCACGAGCCCTTTGCGAAACGCGTGCTCGAGTCCGAGGGCGACACCGTGGGCGAGCCTTGCCGCGGTCGGCCAGGGGAATCGTCCCGACTCCGTGATGATCTTCCCGACATTGCGGCCTTCGATGTACTCCATGACGAGGTAGCGGATGCCTTGGGCCTCGCCTTCGTCGTAGACGCGCACGAGGTTCTCGTGCTGGAGCTGAGCGCCGACCTTGGCCTCGCGTTGGAACCTCGCGATGGCGCGTGGGTTGTTCATACGTTCTCGCGACAACACCTTGAGCGCGACGTTGCGCCCGAGCCTCGTGTCGCGAGCCAGGTAGACCCGGCCCATGCCGCCTTGACCGATCATATCGACAAGAACATACTTGTCGACCTTGAATCCGAGAGTTCGCCCGCTCAGCATCTGCTGAGCTTGCCACATCGAGAGAAATCCAAGCGAGATCGCTTGGCGGGCGAGGCGACGATCGAGTGCGTCCTCGGTCCGCTTCTCGGGAGCGATCGCATCGAAGCAGGCCGCCAGCCCCTTCGCGTCCATGAGACCGCTGCGAAGAGCCGCTCTCCCGAACTGGGACGACTCCGGATCGAGCATGGGACACACCTACCGGCTCGAGGAATCGGGCCGTGGGGGAGCCCGCTGACAGGGGGATGATGGTCGTCGGCGCAACAACTCATCGTAGCACCTCGGCCGATCCCCTCACAAGTCTTCCAAGTCGATCGGCGACCGCGGAGAGTGCGACCGTCCGTCGGTCGGAAAACGCCAAGTCGCATACCCACAGATCCGATATTCCCTGTGGATGGTTCGAGCACCGAATCCGACGGCGAGCCACGTGTCGGATCGACTCTTGGGTCGGTTGCGAACTCGGACTTGGGATGGATCCTCCAGGTCGAACATGGCGTTTCACATGGATGTGGACAAGAATACATCGACCGCGACTGATTCTGGAAGCAATCGGCCGCCTGGCTGGGCTGCTCCGGTCCTCGCTCTGCTCGTCGGTCTGACTTCGATCGCGGTCGGCTCGCTCTCCGTTTGGTTGGTTCCGCCATATTTGGCGGTCATGACGCTCCTACTCGCCGACTTCTTGCCCTCGCGTCGACGAGAGGTTGCGTCCGTCGGGAAGTCCTCCGACGCATCGACCGTCGAGTCGGCTCCTGTCCAAGCGGTGTCCGACGCCTCGACCACGACGACGATCGGACAAGAAGCGGTCGAGAATGAGCCGGTGTCGAGCGGACCGGCAGCGGTCGCGGTCAGTCCGAAACGAAAGCGCAAGCGCAAGGCGACTCAGGAATCGGTCGCACCTGCGCCGGCACGATGGGTGCAGGTCGCGCCTGGGAAATTCGTACGTGTCGAAGCCGATCCGACCGTGCCTGATCCAAACGACGTGGAGCTGAACGAATCCACGCAGCAGGAACCCGTCGAGCGACCGACACCCGAGCTCCAGGACTCCGCGTCCGAGGAGCTCGGTCGGAGCGAGATCGATGACGATGGCGACGGTTCGACATACTCTCAGATGAGCGAACACGTTTGGAGTGAGCCGGAATCGCCCGAAGAGTCGGCTCCTGAAGAATCGCAGGCTGACCGCGAGAGTGTGGACGATCCGGTAGATCGGCTCGCTGAATCCGCAGAGCTTGGAACCCCGACGTTCACGAGCACCGAGGTCTTCGGCGACTCCCTGATGGAGCACGACCAACTCCATCAGGCCGTCGCATGGGACGAATCGTCGGCCGCACCCGATGCCGATCCGGAGGTCGTAGAGTCGTTGGACGAGGCCGAGCCGTCGAGTGAGTGTTCCGAATCGTCGGTGACGTCCGAACTCGCACCTGAGGACGGAGAGTCGCTGGATGAAGGCGAGCCCTCGAGTGAGTGGGCCGAATCATCGGTGACGTCCGAACTCGAATCTGAGGACGAAGAGTCGCTTGACGAAGGCGAGCCGTCGAGTGCGTTGGCTGAATCGTCGGTGAGGTCCGGACTCGAATCTGAGGACGAAGAGTCGCTTGACGAAGGCGAGCCGTCGAGTGCGTGGGCTGAATCGTCGGTGACGTCCGAACTCGATTCTGAGGACGAAGAGTCGCTTGACGAAGCCGAGTCTTCAGGAGAATGGGCCGAATCGCCGGCTTCCTTCGAGGCCGAGCCGGTCGATGAAGAGTCGCTGGACGAAGGCGAGCCGTCGAGTGGGTGGTCCGAATCGTCGGTTTCGTCCGAGCTCGAACCGGTGGTCGAAGATTCGCTGGGCGAGACGGGTTCGGCCGCCGAGTGGGATGATTCGGGTCATTCGACCCTCGAAGACGCGAGCGTCCAAGAGTCGGCGCGCGGAGCAGACGAACTCGACGACTCCGAGCAATGCTACGTCGAGGAGCAGGAAGAGATCGACGCGGAATGGGCCGCGTTGGAACGCGAGGAAGCCGAGCGACTCGAGGCCGCAGCCCGAGAAGAGGCGTTGTTCGCCGCGGAACTGGCTGCCTTGGAACTCGAGGAGGCGAGACTCCTCCAGGCGTCGGAAGGCGGATCGACGTCCGAGGTCGAGCAGGAAGCGTCGCTTTCCGAAGAGTCGGGTGAGGAGTCGGACCTCGGTGACGTCGAGGAAGGTATCGAGACGGAATACCTGGATCCGGAGAATCGCCCGGAACGTCGAGGGTCGGACCCGAAGCGTTATCGGGTCGACGCCGGAACGCGGGTGGTGGGTCGCGACCAGCTGCGGCCGACGTGGACGCGGCCCGCGCATCGGGATCGTCCTCGGGCTCGCGGTCGCGCTTCACTCCTCGCGGCGAATCAGCGCGTGGGGCAGGGACGGACGAGCCTTCGCGGTTGAGAACTCGCGAACCCGCGAGCGCCGGATCGGCTCCGATTGCTCGACCACCTCTTGCGAGCGGGATCGAGGGTTGTCGACGATACGGTTCGGCATCGGTCATTCCGTTCGACTCCCGGTTCCCTTGTTTGATTCGTGAGGAGTGTCGTCATGCTGGTCGTCATGAACCCTCGAGCCGATCGATCCGACGTCGATCGAGTCGTGGAAGCGATTCAGGCCATGGGTCTGACGGCCCACCCCATGCCGGGGGCGCTCCGAACGGCGGTCGGGATCACGGGAAACACCTCCGCACTCGACCCCAGGAGTCTGGAGATCCTGCCGGGCGTCTCCGAGCTGATTCGCGTCACGAAGCCGTACAAGCTCGCGGGACGCGAGATGCAGCCGGAGGATACGATCGTCCGAACCGCTCAGACGGAGGTCGGGCCCACGGGCTTCACGATCATCGCGGGCCCTTGCTCCGTCGAGAACGAGGAGTTGATCCTCGAGACGGCCGAGTTCCTTGTCAGCCGCGGAGTGAAGCTGCTCCGCGCGGGGGCCTTCAAGCCTCGAAGCAGTCCTTACAGCTTCCAAGGGATGGGCCGAGAGGGCCTCGAGATCCTCGCCTCCGCACGCCGCTCCACCGGCATCGGGGTCGTGACCGAGTTGATGGACACCGAACATGCCGAATTGGTGGAGGAAGCCGCGGACATCATCCAGATCGGCGCCCGCAACATGCAGAATTTCTCGCTTCTGAAGCGGGTGGGTCGAACGCGCAAGCCGGTCCTGCTCAAGCGCGGCATGTCGGCAACGCTCGAGGAGTGGTTGATGGCGGCCGAGTATGTCCTGGCGGGGGGAAACAAGGACGTCATTCTCTGCGAGCGCGGAGTCAGGACGTTCTCCGACCACAGCCGCAATACGCTCGATCTCGGCGTGATCCCTCCTCTGGAATCGCTAAGCCACCTCCCGGTCTTGATCGACCCTTCGCATGGAACGGGAAAGCGGAGTTACGTCCCCGCGATGTCTCTCGCCGCGCTCGCCGCGGGAGCCGACGGACTCCTGATCGAGATCCATCCTCGTCCGGAGAAAGCACTCTCCGACGGGATGCAGTCGCTCGACTTCAACGAGTTCGACCGCCTGCTCGAGCGCATCGACGCCCTCGCGCCTTCCTTCGGACGCGTCCGTCGCTGACGCATCTCGCGTCGTGCAGAATCAATCGATCACCGAGAATGCGTCGCCGTTATTGCTGGGATCGACGTAGGTTCCGTCCGGATTCTTTCCCTTGAATCGCAGCATCCGTTTCTGGATCGTCCCGCTCTTCGACCATTGGTCGATCACCCAGATCCCTTGGGTATCCTGGCTGAGGTAGAGCGCGGCGTGGTTCCCGGTCGGCAGGTTGCCGTACTTGCCGTTGACGAAGGTTGCGATCGCGGTGCCCACGGCGAGGAACGTCTCCCCTTTGACGACCTTCCCCTCTTTCCAGAGGGAGGACGCGGGAGCCTTCGCGTACTCTTGGACGAGCGCCACGCACTGCTTGGTGCCGACGGTCGCCTTGCCGGCCAGAGAGGCGGCCTGCGCGTAAACGTATGCCATGTCGGGTCACTCCTCGATCTCGTCTCCCATTGCGGGGACGTTTCGGTTCGATCTCACGATCCCGTCGAGAAGCCCATAGCACTCGAGAGCGGATCGTGCGAACGAACCGATCCCGTCGTGCATCGAGTCTCGACCACGAAGGTCGAGAACGGATACGCGCGGGATCGGAGCGAGTGACGATCGTGAATCAGCGGAAAGATCAGGCGGCGTGCGTCGTGATCGCCTTCTGCTTCTCGACATACCGAGCATACTCGGCCGCAGGCTTGCTCCAGGGAGAAACGAGCTGAAGGACCAGGGCCGTGAGCGCCGCGATTCCCGGTCCCCAGGGTTCACGATATCCCCAGAGCGGCATGAGCATGAAGCCGAGGATCGCCGACTTCACGATCGGCCAGAGGCGGAATCGGCCGGGTCGATCGCGATCGGTGAGCTTCCACCAACCGTTGGCGAATCCCAGGATCCCGAAGTAGGTCATGAAGCTGACCATGATCGGAACCTCGAGCCGAGCTACGCGAAGCGAGACGCCGTTGACCCCGAAGACGTAGGGATCCCCTCCGCTGGAGAGTTCGGGGTAGATCCAGCCCGAGAGGTTCGCACCGATCGCGCCGGTGAACATTCCGAGGATGAGGTAGACGATCCGTTTGCCGACGGGGTCGATCTGCTTGCCCTCGAAGAACTTGTTGGCGATGAGAACGCCCCAGGTACCGAAGACGGTCATGGCGTAGAGGAACGCGAGATTCTCAGGACGTCGACTCACATCGACGATCTCGGCTGCGGCGATAGGCAGCGCCGCGAGCGCGGTGAAGAACGCCGCCCCGAACATGGATGAGGTGAGTTCCGCGAACCGCTCGCGCTTGGTCGGCACGGGCGGAGCGACGGGCGGTGCGACGTGGGTCGCAGGACGAGGCGTCGGCGTTCGGGGACGCGGCGGCGTCGCGACCTTCTGCGCGCGTTGCATCCGGAGGCGGGTCCGAGAGAAGACGACGTCGCCCATCCATCGGATCGGGGCCGTCGGTCCGAATCGACCGCGGTTGCGATCGGCCCCCGGCGGTCTGGTATTCGGCCCGATGTAGAACGGAGGTTCCTCATCGGTGATGCGAAGCACGTCGTCCGCCGGGCGAACCGGCTTCGGCTCGGGCGTCACCGCGACGGCTGCTCGAGCCGGATTCGAGTCGAGCGGGGGCGTGGTCTTGCCGTCGCCGATGTATCGGACGTCCCGCGCTCTGGGTGCCGAGGTGGCCGGGAGCAGGTCGACGGCGCGGGCTTGGCGGTCGCCCGGGACCTTCGACAACGCTTTTGCCACGATCGATTTCCAGGGTTCGGCCAGGACCGACAGATCGGGTCGAGCCGTGAGGTGCTTCATCAAGACTTCGCCGACCGACTGTCCCTCGAACGGAACGCGACCGGTGAGCATCTCGAAGAGGATCACGCCGATCGCGTAGATGTCGACCGGCTTGCCGTAGCGGCCGTTCGAGATCTCGGGAGCCATGTAGTGGCAGGTCCCGATGCTCTCCGAGTGGGCGGAGGCCTGCTCGGGCGAGATCATCTTCGAGAGCCCGTAGTCGCCGATCTTGACGATGCCTTCCTCGATGAAGAGGTTGGCGGGCTTCAGGTCGCGGTGGACGATGCCGTGGTCGTGGAGGTAGTCGACGCCGGCCACGAGACCCTTGAGCCAAGCGAGGACATCGTTCGGGGGAAGCCCCTGGGGATGCTTCGCGAGAACCGAGGCCAAGCTGGGACCGGTGACGTATTCCATGACGACGAACGTTTCGCCCGACTCGTTCGTATGGATGTTGTAGACGGTGAGGAGATTCGGGCACTTCAGGTTCATGCACTGCGAAACGCCCCGACGCTCCACGTCGGCGTTTCGCGTGATCAACTTGAGAGCGACCTCCTTGCCGGAGTCGCTGGTCGCATAGTAGACCTCGCCGAATCCGCCTCGTCCGATCGCTCTCTTGATCGTGTAGCCCTCGAGGGGCCGCGCTCCCGATCCGAAGAGATAACGATGCGGCCCCTGTGATCCGACATTGACACGAGGTCGATCGAACGCGGGATCGAACTCGGCGTGACCGTAGTCGGCCGTTTCGTCGAGGGACGCGCCAGGCTGTCTCGGGGCCATCGCGCTCATCACGGAATCACTCCGTCTGGGGTGGATCGTCTCGACCTGGCCGGGACGCCGTAAGGAAAAATGGAACGAGTCGGAGATCGACTCGGTCACTCGCCGGGCCGCGGGATGTGAGTTGTTAGTCGGCGGCCCGCCGATATTGCGAAGAATCGAGGATGACGCGCTTCGATCGTGTCATCCTATCCGCTCATCGGACCGCGGGTCTACAGTTGTCGTGGACGCATGACGGATGCGTCAGGCCGTGGAGTTCTTGGCGGTCAGCGGTTCCAGGCTGAAGGAGAATCCCTCGCCCAGAACGCTGGAGTTCATCGCGAGTGCCGATCGTGCCGAGACGAGTCGGCCGTCGACCTCGAAGGCTCCCTCGGCCCGCATCGCGAGGGCGCTACCCTGTCGATAGATCACAACCGAGTCGGACATTCCGGGCGCGGGCACGTGGGACTGGGGTTTGGATCCGATCAAGAAGGTCTCCCCCATCAATATCACGCCGTCCACGGCGAGAGGGAGACGATGACGACTCAGGATATCGAGCCGAGCGGTCGAGCTGATGGGGCTCGGCAGCCGGAATTCGAGCTCGACCGAGGAACCGAGGCGGATGACGTCTCCGTCCCGCAGGGTCGCCGCGGTCGAAACGGGCCGGCCGTTGACGAACGTCGGCTGGATCGCATGGAGGATGTAACCGTCGCCGTCGCGCGACAGCGACGCATGATTGCGGGCGAGGTCGCCGAGCAAGGGAATGTCGGCGGTGGCGTCCGATCCCGCTCGACCGAGCGTGACTCGGTCGTCGAGGCAAACGAGATACCCTCCAACCGTGTCGACCCAGAGTAGGAAACGACCGTCCGGCCCCGGTTCACCGGCCCGTGCGATCGGCCGCCCCGAGCCCTGGACCGCCGGAGCGGAATTCGAGGCGGCACGCTGGCCGGGGCGATCGGGTGAGGCGCCCCGATTGATCTCGTTTCCGGGCGTGGGCTCGAGCCCCATTCCCATCGCGACGATCCGTGGTCCACGCTGGGGAAGCGAGCCGCCGAGCGGGCTGATCGCGGCGATCTGCTGCCAGGTCTTGGAGCGAGCTTGGCGAGCTGTGGGATGTTCGGGGACGATCACGAGGACGGCTTCGGCCGCCGCGAGGATCTCGTTGGGCTTTCCGTCGGTCAGCGCCGCGTACAAGGCCTCGACCCGTGGGGCGGCCTCTCGGCGCCGACGTTCGATGTCGGTCCGAGTCTCCGACAAGTGGGTCCTCGCGATCTCGCCGGCGAAGCGCTCGGCACGCTCGAGAGCGTCGAGTGCCCGCCCGAACTCGCCGCGACGCGATTCGTCGAGTGCGAGTCTCCAGGCTTCGGCGATCTCTCGATACCGCCTCAGCGCGGGGCCCGAGAGCTTGTGCTTCGCGAGCTCGTCGATCCGCTCGGCCACTCGCGCCGGATCTCCCGCCTCGAGATCGGCCTTGAGCTCCACCGCCACTTTGTCGGCGATGGTGAGCCGGGCGGCGGCAAGCGTGTCGGGGCCGACGCCCAGCGACTCGGCGACGCGGAGATCGTCGACGGCTCCCAGGACGTCGTCGGCCTCGGCTCGTCGGCCGGCACGGGCGATCAGATCGAGGGCGATCTTCGATCGAAGCACGGCCGTATGGTGATGTTCGGCGACATCGGGTTGGGCGGTCAGGGCGATCGCTTCATCGTAGCGACCGGCCTTGGCGGCCGATTCCGCGAGTTCGAGCTTGTTCCGCCAATGTCCCAACATGGTTGGTTGACCGTCCCAATGGACCATGGGGATGACCACTTCCTTACGTGTGGACAGTGGACCTCGAGTGCGAGAGAGAGACGAGAGGTTGCATTGGGTTCGTCGAACCGCCCCGGGTGGGAGCGGCCTCGGGGGGCCGTCCGTCCGGGGCGGTTCGCGAAGTCGGCGATCAGTCGGTGTCGCGGAGGATCAGAGGCTCTTGTCGGTCGACTTGCGGGGGGCGGGGCCGAACTCGGCATCGAGTTCCTTCACGACGTCGCGACCCGGCTCGCTGCTGATCGGCAGACCGATCTCGGAGTACTTGCCCTCCATCTCGGCGATCTTGGCTTCGCGGTCGAGCCGCTTGGCGAGGTCGGAGACGCTGGCCTTGACGCTCGAGAGGGCGCCTTCGTCGAAGTTGAAGTCGCGGCCTTCCTTGGTGGTCTGGATCATCTTCCAGCGGGCCTCGATCTCGTCGATCTTGGTCAGCATCTGCTTCTTGGAAGCGGCCATCTGCTGGAGCTGGACCTTGGCCGCCTCGAGCGCCTTGCGCTTGGCGGCGAGCGTGGCTTCCTTGTTCTCGAGGACCTTCGACGCGAGCCGGAAGGAGTCGAGCCGCCGAGCGAGCTCGGTCTTGACTTCCTCGGCGGTCGTCGACGAACCGCTCGCCAGGCGGAAGTCGCCCGAGTCGAGCCGTTCGCGAAGCGACAGCATCACGGTCTTTTCCTTGGCGAGATTGGCCTTGGTCGATGCGACTTCGCGACTGAGATCGTCGACGTCGACATCGGCTTGGGCGATCTCGGCGATGTTGCGCTTGATGGCGGGCTCGAGGTTCGCAACCTCCTCACGCGCCCGTCGAATCTCGAACTCGACCGGCACGGCACTCTTGGCGCTCTCGCGAACACCGTTGAATGCGGTGCGGAGATAGCTCGGGGCCGAGGTCCCGAACGCCATGTACAGAGCGCCCGCGCCGAGTGCGGCACCGAGCAGCCCCTTCTTCACCAGCGAGCAACCGAGCTGAGGGCATCCCATCGTCGTCTCTCCTTCGTCTCTCCCGGTTCGTCGAATCTCGGGTTCTTCGTTGTTCCGCGTTGCACCGACATGATCGCGAGGGTCGGGCCGACTCGCGACTCGTCGTCGTCGATCGTCGTGTCCTCGCTCCACACTAGGTTTTTCGGGACCGAGGTACCATTATTGGCCGTTCTCGGCGATTTCTTCCCCATTCTTGGAAGACCCTGGAACCGGTCGCAACCGCGAAAATGGTTGGTTCAGGAGAGATGCGCAGGATTCGGGGCGATTCTCGACGAGCCCTCGCACCGAGTCACGCGGGTTGCGACCCTCGAACGAGCCGACGAGCCGCCAAAACCCTCGCGCAAGGAACGGAGATGCCTCCCATGATCTCAGCTGCGTTTCTGCTCGTCCTCTTCGCGCCGCACCCTGTTGTGGATGCGGAACTCGAACGGCAGCAAGGAATTTGGGAGGTCGCTGCCTCGAGATTCGATGGAGACGACGCCGATCCGAAGCTGGTGCGCTCGATCACGCGCACCGTCGAGGGAGCGCGAGTCGTCTGGAAGCGAGACGGGAAGAGCTTCGCGGCAACGGCCGTCGAGTTGCGGGCCGACGTCGCACCGAACCGAATCGACGTGATCCCGGAAGGCGGTCCGGAGCGCGACCAACGCCGACTCGGGATCTATCGGCTCTCGGGAGATCGACTCACCATCTGCATGGCCGCAGCCGGCCGGGAACGTCCAACCGAATTCTCGGCCGAGAAGGGAGACGGCCGAACCTTGATGGAGTTCCGCAGAATACGAGAGGATCCCTCGGCCCCTCGAAGCAATCGCCGCGAGAGGGAGGGATCCGGGAGAGGTTCACCAATCGAGGTGAGCGGGGCGATCAACGACCCCGACTCGGATGCTCCGAGGTCTCTTCCGGCGAGACCTTGATCAACAGCTTCATGAGCGCTTGATGCTCGAGCTGACGCACGCGCTCGCGCGTCAGGTCGAGTTGCTCGCCGACTTCCCGCAACGTCATCGGGACGTAAGGATCGAGACCGTAACGCATCCGGAGCACGAGCGCCTCACGGCTGTCGAGCGTTCCGATCTCGCTCATGAGCCGACCGGCTTCCTCCTGTTCGATCAGGACGTCGTCCACCGCGCGATTGTTCAAGTCGACGAGGATCGAACCGATGTCGTTGCCCTCCTCGTCGACCGACTCGGGATGCGGGGTCAGGTGATGGACGACGATCGCCCGCTCCAGGATGTCGATCTTCTTTCGAGAGAGCTTGAGGGCGGCTCCCACTTCGGCGACGGTCGCGGGACGACCGAGCCGCTCGCTGATCACCGCGTTCGCCCGCCGAAACTTGACGAGAAGCGAGACCATGTAGGCGGGGAGACGGATCACCTTCCCTTGATTCATCAGGGCGCGGCGAATCGACTGCTTGATCCAGTAGCTGGCGTACGTGCTGAATCGCGTCTTCTGCTTCTCGTCGAAGCCTTCGACCGCGCGAATCAGGCCGAGATTCCCTTCGGCGATCAGATCTTCGAGAGGGAGCCCCTTGTTGAGATAGCCTCGTGCGATGTTCACGACCAGCCGGAGGTTGGCGCGAACCATGTGATCACGAGCGAATGGGTCTCCCTCGGAGACGCGCGCCGCGAGTGCTTGTTCTTCCTCGGCGTCGAGCAACGAGGTGGCGTTGATCTCCGAGATGTACTCGGGGATGACGGAGTGGCCGCTCCGATCCGAGTAGTGGGGACGAGACGACATGGGCACGGCTCCTCGAACGGTCGGGAGAGCCGATCGCGCATCGCGTCGGACGATGGCGGCGGACGCTCTCCGCGCCGGCGGGACTCGAAGGCCGAGCGTGCGCACACGCCGACCCGAGGATCCCCCCGGCACAGGGGGACCCTAGAACACGAATCGAAGTGCGTCAACTCTCAGCGATCGAGGCGCCGCGCCGCGCAGTGATCAGCATCGACGATCCAAGGATAGAACGCATTTCGACGCTGATTGGAAGTCGACCGAGAATGTGCCGATGGGCTCGAACCCCGAGCGACGAAACACAAGAGTTCACGAAGAGACGAGCATGTGATCGATCCGGAACAAATGCGATCATTCAATTGTTGATGCGTCTTGCGAGTTCTTATCGATCGGCCCCAGGAAGCGCTCGATCAACGCTGGGAGTTCGACGGTGAACCGGCTTCGCGGCAAGACGGTCGAACAGCCCGCCGCGCGGGCCGAATCGAGCGCCGCGGTGTCGACGTGCGAGCCGAAGGCGATGAAAGGGGTCGAGCCGCCGGCGAGCGCCTTCAATGCGATCAAGGCCTCGATCCGAACGAGATCCCCGGCCGACAGGTCGACGAAGACCGCTCGGGGGTGGTGCTCCGCGAGCAAGGCGGTCGCGAGCGCTTGGTTGCCTGCGACATGCACCGTCGCTCCGAGTTCGCGAGCCGTTCCCGTCACCTTGCTGATGAAGATGAGATCACGACTCAGCAGCATACCGACGCGTTCGTGGTTCATGTGCGGGCCCGAGTGGGAGAGGGTGGGCGATGTTGCGAGCCTTCGATGATCGATCACGACGTGCGTTCGTCGAATCGCCGTCGAATCGTCTCGGTGGTGAGTTCGGCCGGAGACTCGACGACGAGGTCGGCTCCCGCGGCGAGCAGGACATCGCGTGAATATGTGTGAGTGATCCCGATCGTGTGCATTCCCGCCGCTCTTGCCGCCTCGATTCCGGCTACGCTGTCCTCGATGACGACGCACTCGTCCGCCGCGAGCGCGTCGACTCGCGCTCTCAGCTCCGCGAGCGCGAGGAGATAGCCCTGCGGGTCGGGCTTGCACGCGGTCGTCTTCTCGGCGGAGACGATCGGCCCAATCGAGTCTCGGACATTCATGCGAGCAAGTGCGAATTCGATCTCGGGCAGGAGGGCTCCCGAACAGATGGCGAGCGGCCAGGTGTGCGCGAGGCGACGGACGGCTTCCGGCGCATGGGGGAAGATGATCAGTTCCGTCTCCGCCGCGGTTGCGTAGAGTTGGGCCTTGCGAGCGATCAAGGCGTCCACGTGGCTGGAATCGGCCGGCCGACCCGAGTCTTGGAGTGCCGCGGCGAAGCATCCGCGATCATCGAAACCGAGGTAGTCGGAGTGATACTTGGCTTCGGAGAGCTCGATGCCCTCTTGCGAAAGAACCTCTCGGAAGAGCTCGAAGTGGAGGTGTTCATCGTCGGCGATCACGCCGTTGAAGTCGAAGATCACGGCACGAATCATGCTGAGGACGAACCTGAAGGGGCAGGGGATCGCCCGGGGCCGCACGAGCGACCCCGCGACGCGTGAAATCGGGCCTCTGCGTCGCGGTATCCCTGAAGGAGTCACCGAGGGCGGAGGTGAGACGAACCGGGGGGACGTCGATCGAGAGGCGGGTCAGATCGCCTCGGGACCGCGCTCGCCGGTTCGGATCCGGATACAGTCGTCCATCGGCAGGATGAAGATCTTGCCGTCGCCGATCTTTCCGTCCGCACCGCTGCGGCCCGCGGCGATGATCGCGTTCACGGTCGGTTCGACGAAGTCTTCGTTGACCGCGATCTGGAGTTCGATCTTGCGGAGGAGATTCACGGTGATCTCATGTCCGCGATAGACTTCCGTATAGCCCTTCTGACGACCGAAGCCTTGAACGTCCATGACGGTGAGCCGGAAGACCTCGACCTTCGAGAGTGCTTCCTTCACGGCTTCGAGCTTCGAAGGCTGAATGACGGCGATGATCAGCTTCATGGCGGCGTATCCGCTCCGAGAGACCGGCGTCGGGTCGCTGCAACGAGAACCGTGCGGACTACACGACCGACCAGTCGTTTCGTGGGAGAGCCGACTCGTTGCGTCGACCAGGCGGGAGAACAGGTCCTATTCTCCCCGAATCCCGTGCGACGTCAAGGGATCGCACGAACGCGACTCCTCTGGTTGCGGTCGATCGATCGAATCCCCGCGCCTCGAGGTCGACGCAATCATCACGACGCGCACGACGCCGAACTCCGCGGAATCGATCGCATGATCCGGTGAAGTGCTCGATGCCGATCCGTATGGCAACGATGACGCGGCTCGTTCACCGTTCGCGGTCCGTCGCAGGATCGCAGCGCATCGAGAATGCCTCAAAGACCTCACGGTCGGCGGGCGACCCGATCCGCATGGCGAAGGAACGAAGTCGCGGCCGTTCGACGTCCGGCTCGACGGAACGAGTCGGCTTCATCGAGCCGGGGCAAGGAACTCCCGCAAGGAGTTCCACCCCCCTGGGCTCTTGCTCACAGGAAAGGACCTCCTCATGATCCGTCGTCACCTGCTCTCGTTGGTCGTCGTGCTCTCGGCCGGGGCGCTCGGTTGCGCGCATTGCGATACCTGCAGCGACTTTCCGGGCCCGGGCAACGCACCGGCTTACGGCGGCGGCGCTCCGGTCTTCGGCGCGTCGGCGGTGATGGATGCCGTGCCCGCGTCGATGACCGCCCCCGTCGACGATGCCGCCCCCGCAGCCCCCGCATCGACGCCCGCTCCGGCGTCCACGCCCGCCCCGGCCAACGCCCCGTCGCTCGAGATGCCCCCGAAGCCGGGCGTCTGAGCTGTTCCTCCGCGACGTTCCAGGTTTTCGGGCCTCGGAATCGACGCATTTCCCGGATTCGGGGGCGTCGCGAAAGCGTCACGGTCCGATCGCGAGTTCCGACCCGGTGGTCGGAACTCGGTCGCTCCCTCTGCAGTGTGAGGCCGGGGTCGTCGCCGACGCTGCGAGACGACTCGGCTGCGCTGCATCGCGGACCCGGGGATCGATTCCCTGGAGCTCCGGAGCACCGTTCGTCGAAGCGAAGATTGAAGAGATCAACGATTGTTTTTATTGTCCGGAGCGAGGCGCTCCGACTCTCGTCACGCAAGCGCGATTCGCTCGGCGTCGAGTTGCGCCGCCGCGGCCCGGGGACTTCGAACTCGCCCGTTCGCATTTGAGAGGCCGCGTTCCGCGAGGTGCGGTGGACGGCCCGGCAGCGATCGCGCGGCGTTTCGCGAAATCGACAAGCGGGTGACGGAAGCCGATCGGACGTTATACTCGAAGCCGCGAGTCGCGGTCATTCCCCGTGATGCTCGCCTCGATCGACCGACCGATTCCCCACAGGATCTACTTCGCGATGTCGCACCCGTCTCTCTTGGCGCGAGCGCTGGTGGCGTACGGCGCTCACCTGCCCGACCATCCGCGGAAGTGGTGGTTGCATCGGAAGTTGCGCGATGCCCTGCGCGTCGAGGTGGCCGGAGATCACGAGGTCGTTCGCGATGGGATCCGCTGGCGACTCACTCCGAGCGACTACTGTCACGCATCGCTCTACTGGCTCGGCATCAAGGATAAGTGGGAACATCTGAATCTGGAACGGCTCGTTCCCCGGGATGCGGTCGTTCTCGATCTCGGTGCGAACTTCGGCTACTACTCGGTGAAGATCGCCCGCCGACTCTCGGACAAGGGCAAGGTCTACGCCCTCGAGCCGAATCCGACGAACCATACGCGACTCGTCGAGAACGTAGCATTGAACGGCCTCGAGAACCGCATCAGCGTGCATCGGTTGGGTGTGTCCGATGCGTCGGGTACCCTCACGATGGTCGACGATCCCACGAATACGGGGCATGCGCTGGTTTCGACCGCGGAGGGAGCCTTTCCGATCGAGGTCGTCACCATCGACGATTTCGTCGAATCGCAAGGTCTCGATCGTTTGGATGTGATCATCCTCGACGTCGAGGGGTACGAACCACGAGCACTCCGCGGCGCGCGTCGCACGATCGAACGGTTTCGGCCGATGGTCTTCGTCGAGTTCTGGCCCCACGTGATGTCGCTGCAGGGTACGAGCGTCGGAGCGATCGCCGATGAACTCGAAGCCTACGGCTACGTCATGTTCAAACCCGATCGCGACCGTCTCCAGCCCCTAGGCGACCTGCCCCAGGGTGATCCCGGAATCAACGTCTTCTCCTTCCATCGCGATTCGATCCCCCCCTCGGTCGGCTCCTGACCCGACCTCGATCCCCATACCGACACACGAGCCGATTCCTCATCCGGAGCAGCATCAGCATGGCCGGCCTCTCGCTCCTGCAACGCGCAATGGTCGCCTACGGGGCCTACCTCCCGAATCATCCGAGAAAATGGTGGATCCACGAGAAGTTGCGGAAGGCGCTCGCGATCGAGGTCTCGGGCGACCGCGAAGTTCGTCGCGAGGGCTTTCGCTGGCTCCTCGACCCCTCCGACTTCGAACACGCGGGCTACTTCTGGCTCGGCAGCAAGGATCCCTGGGACATCCACCACATCGTCCGGCTCGTCCCCAAGGACGCGGTGATCCTCGACATCGGTGCGAACTTCGGCTACTACACGGTCCGATTGGCGAAAGAACTCGGGCCGGGCTGTCGAATCCATACCTTCGAGCCCAATCCCAAGACGCATGCTCGATTGAGCAAGCACGTCGAGTGGAACGGCGCGTCGTCGGTCGTGAAGTTGCACCGACTCGGCGTGTCGGACCGGAGCGGCGAGGCCTTGATGGTCGAGCGCTCCGACAACTCGGGCGCCTCGAGAATCGGCCTCGAGGGAGAGCAGGGGATCTCGATTCCCTTGACGTCGCTCGACGACTTCGCGACGGCGGAAGGGCTCGATCGCGTCGATCTCATGAAGATCGACGTCGAAGGGTTCGAGGAAAAGCTCATCCAAGGGGCCGAGAAGATGATCGCCCGGTTCCGGCCCATCATCTTGATCGAACTCTGGCCGCCCGGGCTGGAGAAGATCGGCACCAGCGTGACCGCGGTCGTCGATCGGCTCCGAGCACTCGGCTACGACTTCTACGAAGCCCATCGCGCCGAGTTCCGTCCGGTCGAGCGATTCCCCGACGGGGTCGATCCCGTCAACATCTTCTGTTTGCCGAGGAAGGGCTGACGAACGCCCGGGCGAGGAGAGTCGAGGTCGGAGTCATTCGTCCCGAGCGGGTCGGGACGATCGGCTCGACCCGACTCGTACGCCGTTGCCCCCCGCTCCGACGGGGCGGTATAATGCGGATCGATTACGTCGAACCGTTGTTTGAGAACGGTCCACCTCCGAACGTCGTGGAAGAAGGGCGGACGCCGTGGCGAAAGACACCGACGGAAAGGGCGGCGGGGTAGCTGTCTCCCGGATCTCCCGGGGACTCCTCCTCCTCTTCGGGGCCGGGGTGCTCCTGGCGCTCGCGTTCGGTCTCAACCGCCTCGCGCCGTTGCTCTCGGACGATCGGACGAAGGGGATCACGCTGGCCGCCTGTCTGATCGCGGTCGCGTTCACGCCGATCGCCTTCGGGATCTTGGGACGAATCGACTGGTTCCAGGCCCGCCGGGGCCGAGTCTATCAGCGTCCCGAGTTCTTCTCGGTGGTTTGCGGAATGTTGCTGGTGATGGGCGTTCCCGCCATCCTCGCGGGGATCGTGATCAAGAGCGACCAATTCGACAAGAATCGATATGAGTTCGATCCGAACAAGATCCCGACCGTGCTCGAGCAAGGTCGTCAATATCGGACGGCCGAAGAGATGAATGCGGCGATCCGGGCCGAGATGGACCGCCTCGCCTTGGAGCGAAAGAACCTCGTCGACACGGTCAAGAAACTCGACGAGTCGATGCTGACTCTGCTCGCGGCCGCGAAGCAGGCTCCTCCGGCGGCTCAGGCCATGCCGAGCGTCTTGGAGCGTCTCGCCGCAGTCCGACGATCGGTCGGTCTCGACGGGCCGCAACAACTCATGGACTTCACCGCACCTCCGGCCGAACTGCGTACTCTGACCGCGTCGGCCGCCCCGGGGATGTCGACCCCGGTCGCTCCCGCCGCCGTCGCGGTCGCCGCTCCCGTCGCGACGCCGGGCGCGCTCCCCAAGCCGCTCGTCGACGCCGAACTCGCGGGAGTCCCCGATCCTCAGAAGAAGATCGCGGCCATGCTGCCGCTGCTCGACCTGCCCGCCGGGTGGGTCGTCGGGAAGTCGGGCGACAAGCACCTCGAGACCTTCAACGCCGAGAACCTCTTCGAGAAGATCGACGGTCGAGCCGAGAGCTTCATCCAGTACGACGTCAAGGGCATGGCCTACACGTACTTCCATCCGGTCGGGGATGAGTCGAACGAGGTCCAGCTCTACGTCTTCGAAATGGCGAACCCGCTGAAGGCTCTCGGAAAGTATGGCTCGGAGAAACCCGAAGGGGTCACACAGGTGGAGGTCGGCACCGAGGGATACACCTCGGCGGGCAGCACGCTCTTCCACGCCGGTCCCTTCTACACGCAGATCGTCTCGACCAAGGACGACGCTCGATTCACCGAGTTCGCGATCGCGATCGCGCGCCGGGTGGCTGCTCTCCAGCAGCCCGCGGGCGAGATCGGCGGTGCGAAGCCGAGCGAGAGTGCGTTCTCGACGCCCGACCGCCTCTTCGCCCTTCTCCCGGCCAAACCCGACCGAAAACCGCCCAAGTACGTGGCTCAAGACGTCTTCGGCTACAGTTTCCTCTCCGACGTGTTCATGGCCGACTACGACGACGGCGGCGTGACCTGGCAGGGCTTCCTTCGCCCCTACTCTTCTCCTGAGGCCGCCGAGAAGATCTTCCAGTCGTACCTCGAGACGGTGAAGAAGGACGGCGCGAAGATCGAGACGGCCGAAGTGCAGGGCGCCGATCGATTCGTGGTCAGCGACAACATCGGTCTGATCGACGTACTCTTCCGTCGCGGCAACATCATCGGCGGGGCCAACGGTTCGACCGACCGAGGAAAGGCCGAGAACTTCGTCAAGTCGATGCTCTCGCAACTCCCGCCGACGCTCCCGCCCCTGGAGAGCGACGGGGCGGCAAATGCCAAGGCTTCCGCTCCTCCCGCCGAAGGCGCGGAGGGCGGCGAATCGAATCGTTGACGAGATCGCCTCGGACTCACGCGATCCTCCGAGACTCGGATCTTCCGAATACCGATACCTTGATCGGGCCTCGAGCCCGAGCGTCTGGTTCGACCGATCTTTCGGACTCGTCCGTCACGAACCCATCCGCCCGAATGGAACCTCGACCGATGGCCGAAAAGCTCACACGCACCCAGCAGAAGAACCTGGAGCGTCTCGGTGGGGTGAACCCGGCCGACGCCCCGTTCAGTCGTCGTCAATTCGCCGCCCAGGTCGGCACCTATGCGGCCGGCGCGGCTGCCGTCGCGGGTGCGGGATACGTGATCCGAGACCCCTGGGGCATGGAGGGAGTGAAGCCTCCGCCCCCGGTTCGGCTGAAGAACTATCAGGTGGAGGTCGCCTCGAGCGCACCGAGCCTCGTGGCGGTCCGCTCGGCGCCGATCGAATCTTCGGACTTCGCGCTCCGCGAGGAGCAGGCGATGAAGATGATCAAGGCGGCGTTGACGGAGATGGGTGGAGAGTCGGGCGTCGAGACCTTCATCAAGAAGGGCGACGTCGTCGTCATCAAGCCGAACGTCGCGTTCGACAAGAATCCGGACCTCGCCGCCACGACCCAGCCCGACACGGTGAGCGCGGTCGTGAAGCTCTGCCTCGGCGCGGGTGCCCGCAAGGTGGTGGTCTGCGACAATCCGATCAACAATCCGGAATCGTGCTTCTTCAAGACGAAGGTCGGCGACGCGGCTCTGAAAGCGGGCGCCGAGTTGATGCTGCCGCAGGACAGCTACTTCGAGCAGCTCTACATCGGCGGTGAGACGATCACCAACACTTGGCGGATGCTCTACCGTCCGTTCCGCGATGCGACCAAGGTCATCGGGATCTCGCCGGTGAAGGATCACAATCTCTGCAAGGCGACGATCACCATGAAGAATTGGTACGGGTTGCTCGGGAATCCGAGAAACCAGTTCCATCAAGATATCCATGGAATCATCTCCGACTTCGCTCTGATGATCCAGCCGACGCTCGTGATCGCCGACGGACGGAAGCTCCTGATGCGGAATGGTCCGACGGGCGGCAGCTTGAACGACGTCAAGAAGTCGGACACGATCGTCGTGGGCACCGACCATGTGGCGGTCGACTCGTGGGTCGTGACTCGGCTCCTCGAACGGCCCCGCCACGAGATCCGCTACCTCGACCTGGCTCTCGCCAAGACCGCGGCCCGAGGCATCAAGAACGCCGATTGGCGGCCGCAGTGGACGCGTGAGATCAGCGTGGTCTGATCGATTCATCCTCTTCGTGGCCCGCGGGCTTCGACCTCCGTCGATCCCGCGCCGGCTCTCGCCTGCTTGGGCCGCTTCGCGACGACCCGCCCATCGTCCGAAGACCTCGTTCCCGCTCGAATCCCGCGACCCCCGCCGCCATAGACGGAGGAGCCCGACCGATGGTCAAGATCCGACGAGCCTACGAGGTCCTCTTCCTCGGGCTCTTTCTCTTCTTCCTCTTCATCACCGACCTGCGCTATCTCGAGGGTTGGCCCGTCTCTCTCTTTCTCGAGTCGACGCCGCTCGTCGCCGTTTCGACGGCGTTGACCACCCACACGATCTATCGCAACCTCGTGTGGGGATTGCTCATCCTCGCCGTCACCATGATGGTCGGCCGGGTCTGGTGCAACTGGATGTGCCCGTTCGGCATCCTGCACCACATCTTCGGGAACATCGGCCCTCGTCGGAGCACGAAGGAAGCGATCGAGGTCAATCGCTACCGTCGGATCTATGCGATCAAGTACTACATCCTCGCGGCGATGATCGCGATGGCGAGTCTCTGGATCGTTCCGACCGTGATCTCCACGCCCGGCAAGGTCGCCGAGGCCTATGGTCGCATGGGAGATCGGCCGCTTCCCGGCCGAATCGTCGCGGCCTTGAGCTCGGGAATCTCGGAAGCCGCCGAGTCGCACAAGGAGAACAACAGCACGCTGCAGATCGGACTTCTCGACCCGATCGCCCTGACCGTTCGGTCGATGACGACGAGCGTGCTGCCGACGGTGCAGAAGGCCACCGAGGGCGTCTTCACCGAGAGCCGAGAGTACTGGCAGGCGTGGGTGGTGGGGCTGATCTTCATCGGGTTCCTGGTCGCGAATTGGTGGATCCCTCGATTCTTCTGCCGTGCCATCTGTCCCCTCGGCGCTCTGCTCGGGGTGTTCAGCCGATTCTCGCTCTGGCGCATCGATCGAGACCCGGTCCGCTGCACCGATTGCGACCTCTGCCTCAAGAGCTGCGAGGGAGCCTCGGATCCTCATAAGGATCTGAGGAAGTCCGAATGCTTCGTCTGCTTGAACTGCATCGAGGACTGCCCCCACGACGCACTCACCTTCCGCTTCCTCCCGCGCAAGGAGAGCGAGATCAAGAACCCGGCGGTCGGGCGTCGCCCGCTCCTGCTCTCGGGGATCTTCGGGCTCTTCTTCTTCACGATGACTCGGCACTCGGGCGGCGTGAAGAAGAACTTCAACCGAGCGGTGATTCGCCCGCCGGGATCGGTCGCCGAGGATGAGTTCCTCCGTCGATGCATCAAATGCGATCAATGCATCCGGGTCTGTCCGACGAACGTCCTTCAGCCCGCGGTCTTCGAGGCGGGGCTCGAGGGGCTCTGGACCCCGATCATGATCTCGAAGATGGGTTGGTGCGAACTGAACTGCACGCTCTGCAGTCAGGTTTGCCCGACGGGCGCGATTCGCGAGATCTCGATCGCCGAGAAACTCGGCGTCGGACCGTTCGAGGGCAAGGGACCGATCAAGACCGGCACCGCGTTCTACAACCAAGGCCGATGCCTGCCCTGGGCGATGGACACGAGCTGCGTCGTCTGCGAAGAAGTCTGCCCGGTCAGTCCCAAGGCGATCTTCACGCGCAACGTCGAAGTGACCGACCGCTGGGGGGCGGTCCTCGAGCTCAAGCGGCCGTTCATCGACCCCGAGCGATGCATCGGCTGCGGGATCTGCGAGCACGAGTGTCCCGTCAAGGACGACCCGGCCGTCTACGTCACCGCCATCGGCGAGACGCGCGACAAGTCGCGGTCGTTGCTCCTCTCGCTCGTGGACGGCGAAGGGCAAGACTGGGTCTCGGTCTGAGCCCCTCCGTCCCACGAAGCGAAGTCGCATCATAGAATCGAAGAACGACACGGGATCCGTGAGCCGCGATCGGCTGCGGATCCCTTTTTCATTTCCCATCGACTCAGGCGAAGAGAGCCTCGACGAACGCCTCGGGGTCGAACGGTTGGAAGTCGTCGATCGCCTCGCCGACGCCGACGAACTTGACGGGGATGTCGATCGTCTGGCGAACGGCGACCACGACGCCGCCCTTTGCAGTGCCGTCGAGCTTGGTCAAGATCACCCCGGTGCATCCGATCGACTTGGTGAATTCCTGAGCCTGGCGGATCGCGTTCTGGCCGTTCGTGGCATCGAGGACGAGCAATGTCTCGTGCGGCGCGCCTGGGATCTTGCGGGCGATGACGCCGCGAACCTTCTCGAGTTCGCGCATCAGGTGTGATTGCGTGTGGAGTCGGCCGGCGGTGTCGACGATCAGGATGTCGACGCCTCGGGCGAGGGCTCGATCGCAGGCGTCATGCGCGACGCTCGCCGGGTCGGCATTCGGGGCGCCTCGAACGATGTCGCATCCCGACCGTTCGGCCCAGATCGTCAGTTGGTCGGCGGCGGCCGCGCGGAAGGTATCGCAAGCGGCCAGGAGGATCGACTTTCCTTCGTTCCGGAGTCGATGCGCGAGTTTCGCGATCGACGTGGTCTTGCCGGAACCGTTGATGCCAGCGATCAGGTAGACCGTCGGAGCCTTCGTCGAAGTCACGAGAGTGCCCTGCCGAGGGTCGGCCAGGAGGCTGCGAAACTCGGACTTCACGAACGCAAGGAGATCGTCGCCCGCCGTCTGATCCGAGAAGGCCTCTCGAACGCGCTCGACGATCTTCCGCGTCGCCTGGACGCCGACATCGGCTTGGATCAGCTTCGACTCGAGTTCATTGAGAAAGCTCTGGTCGACCTTGCGGCCGAACCAAGCGGAGACGTCGAAGAGCCGGGCGGTACGCGCCAGACCCTTCTTGAATCGGGCGATCAGATCCTTGAAGGCCATGAGGGGAACTCGATCCGGGTGCGAATGAAGAGAAGAGATCGATGACGTTGCGGAATCAGTCGACCGGGGGAGCGGTGGAGATCGATCGCACGCGTTCGCGGAGACGCATGACTTGCTCCCGGGGAGTGGTCACGGACCCCACCCATCGGCCGGGCCGGTCGGGCGCGTGGAAATCCGATCCGGCGATGGGAACGAGGTCGAAGGTCTCCGCCCAGCGCTCGCGACGCAGGCGAACGCTCCTCGGGACGCGGGGGCCGGCGACTTCGACCGCATCGAGTCCTGCTGATCGATACTCGGCCAGGTCGGATTGTCTCAAATCGCGAGGGGGGTGAGCTAGACCGGCGGTTCCGCCCGCTCCGTGGATCAACTCGATCGCCGTTCGCCAAGGGATCCGCGGTTTGGGCACCTGAATCGGGCCGTGGTCGGAAAGGAGCTCGGAGAAAGCGGCGCGGAGGTCGGAGACCTGGCCTGTTCGAGCCAACCACTCCGCGAGGTGCCTCCTGCCGATCGTCGCTCGAGGGAAGAGCCTTCGGAGGGCCGCCAGATCGATGGAGTATCCATGGGACGCGAGCGAGTCGACCATCGCCTCGATCCGCCGAGCGCGTGCCTCCCGGAGCGCGATGGTGGCGGCGAGAAGATCGGGATCATCGTCTCGGACGAAATGCCCCAGGAGATGGATCTCGCGGCCGTCGCGCTCGGCCGTCAATTCGATCCCCGAGATGAGTTCGACTCCAAGCCGGGTCGCTTCGACTCGGGCGGAGGCAATTCCCGTGAGCGTATCGTGGTCCGTGACGGCGACTGCCGAGAGACCAACCGCGGCCGCCGAGCGCACGACGTCGCAAGGAGTGCACGAACCGTCCGAATGGGTTGTGTGCACATGAAGATCGGCCGGCGCGAGCGATCGATCGCGAGGAGTGATCATGTCGGATCGGTTTCGGACTCGCTCTCGCCGTCCCGGGTCTCGATCGCCGCGGCCTCATGAGTCGCAGGCGAGCGCTTATCGATCAAGCGATCGAGGATTCCATTCACGAAGCGACTCGACTGTGCCGTGCTGTATCGCTTGGCCAATTCGAGGGCCTCGTTGATCGCCACCCGGGCGGGAACGTCGCGGGAGCTCAGCAACTCGAACGCCCCGAGACGGAGGATATTGCGATCGATCGCGGCCATGCGGTCGATCCTCCAATTCTCGGCGAGTTCGGAGATCAAGGAATCGATCCGAGCGCGATCCTCCCGGACTCCGTCGACGATGCCTCGCGCAAACGAGCGGATCTCTTGATCGCGCAATCGCTTGCTGATGAAGCGATCGATCTCCGCGTCGGCCATCCCCGAGTTCTGCTCGAGCTGATAGAGCACTTGAAGCGCGACCATGCGTCCCCGGGTTCGACTCTGCGGCTTCGAGGATTCCTTCGGGTCGGAAGACGGTCGAACTCGCTCCGGAGGCGGTTGGTGTGCCGCGGGAGCGGCTGGGGGCGGAGCGGAAGCGGAGTGCCGAGGCGGTTCGATCTTTCGCGCGGTCTCGGAGGGCTCGGAAGGGCCCGATGCCCAGTTGCGCCTGAGGAGCGTGTCGAGCAGCTCGGCCGGAAGCGGTTCGTCGTCGTCGATCCCGTGTTCGACGAGCAGGAACCGAA
This sequence comes from Isosphaeraceae bacterium, assembly GCA_033763215.1. Classification (GTDB taxonomy): domain Bacteria; phylum Planctomycetota; class Planctomycetia; order Isosphaerales; family Isosphaeraceae; genus JANRKW01. The sequence continues at coordinate 29,396 of JANRKW010000001.1, forward strand.
CACCCTCGGAGGTCAGCCGCAATCTCACGACCCCGGCCTCGCCCTCGTCTTCGAGGAAGTGTCGACCATCTCCTTCGGAATATCGCAAAACCGCCATCGCCATCCCCTTCGCGCCGGCAAGAAGCTCGCAGTTCTCGAGGAACTTCTACTCGACGATGCGGACCTGATCCGAGAGATTCGACCACGAAACGGAACACTCGGCGCGTTTCTCGCAATCTCCATCATACCCAATCGAGCCCAGGGCTTGGTAGCCGAAGCGTGGCCGGGCGTTCAATCGCTCTCGTCGAGAGTCGACTCGAACAGCTCGATCGACCTCCGCAGGAAGTCTTCGAAGGCGTTGGAGCGCAACTCGTCGAGTGAGTGACCGGTGATGACCACGAGTTCCATGCCCATGCGGTCCGGACGAATCTTGACCCGGGGCGCGTGACTCAACACGGGAGTGGGCAGGTCGTGGAAAGGTCGGAGCTTCATTCGTTTGATGAGGGAATCCGCATCGAACGACCCCGCGGGAACGCGGAACTGGAGCGTCAGGACCCACTCGTCTCCCGTCATCGCCTGGAAGAACGGGGTGGCCTGCTCGGCAGACCCATCGAGCCCGATGCGGACGATCGAGCGGTGCGACGACCAGTCCGGAGCGGCGAAGTCGCCGAGCTCGTCGATCGAATCGACCACGTAGGCCAGAAGATCGCCGTCCCAGCGAACCGGAGTTCCCTTGCGGCTCGTTCGTTCGCGAGTGTGCCATTTGCGGCCGTCGATCTCCCAGGGCGCCTCGACTTTCGCAGCCGCGGATTCCGAGCCGGCTCGTTTTCCGCGAGCCGATCCGACCGATTCGGCGATCGCCTTCGAGGCCGCGGCCTTCGGGTCGTACGGAATCCTTGCCTCATGAGGCCCCGCGGCGAGCACTTTTCGGAGGATTGCCCCGGTCAAACTCGCCTCGACCCGCGCGACGGTCTCCGGAGATCCCTGCGCGACGATCTCCCCGCCTCGATGCCCTGCCTCGGGTCCGATGTCGATCAGCCAGTCGGCCGTCTTGATCACCTCCAGGTTGTGTTCGATGATCACCACGGTATTGCCGAGATCGGCGAGACGATGAACGACGCCGAGCAGTTTCTTGGTGTCGTCGATGTGGAGTCCGGTGGTCGGTTCGTCGAGGATGTAGAGCGTCCGCCCCGTGTCGGGTCGGGCGAGTTCCGCCGCGAGCTTGACGCGCTGGGCTTCTCCGCCCGAGAGCGTCGGGGCGGCTTGGCCGAGCGGCAGATAGCCGAGGCCGACGTCGTGAAGAGTCTGCAGGATCTTGCGAATCCGAGGGACTCCCGCGAAGAGTTCGAGGGCGGCGTCGACCTTCATCTCGAGGACGTCGGCGATCGTGCGGCCGTGGAACTTCACCTCGAGCGTCTGCTCCGTGAATCGCCGCCCCTTGCACGATTCGCACTCGACCCAGACGTCGGGTAGAAAGTGCATTTCGATGCGTTTCTTGCCGGCTCCCTCGCAGGCCTCGCACCGACCGCCGCCTTGGTTGAAGCTGAACCTCCGCGCGGCGTATCCCTTGGAGCGCGACTCGGGGAGTTTGGCGTAGAGTTCGCGGACATGATCGAAGAGGCCGGTATAGGTGGCCGGAATCGATGACGGCGTGCTGCCGAGCGGAGATTGATCGACGCTGATGACCTTGTCGACGAAGTGGAGGCCGTCGATCGCGTCGTGGGGACCTGGTGCGGTCTGAGCCCGATGGAGCCGCTTTGCCGCGGCTCTCCAGAGGATATCCTCGACCAGAGAGCTCTTACCCGAGCCGGACACCCCGGTGACCACGGTGACGACTCCGATCGGAAACTCCGCATCGATGTTCTTGAGATTGTGATGACGTGCGTTCCTGACGATGATTCTCTGCGACTTCTCGTCGACCGCTCGTCGATTCGTGGGGACCGGGATGGAGGCCTTGCCGCTGAGGTAGCGGCCGGTGAGCGAGCCGGGGATCTTGGCGACGGCCGCTGGGGGGCCGCCGGCGGTGACCTCGCCGCCGAGGTCGCCCGACCCGGGACCGAAATCGAGCAGATGGTCGGCCGCCTCGATCACCTCGCGGTCGTGTTCGACGAGCACGAGCGTGTTGCCGAGGTCCCGCAGCCGCTCGAGGGCCCCCAGGAGGCGGGAGTTGTCGCGGGGATGGAGCCCGATCGTCGGCTCGTCGAGCACGTAGAGCACGCCGGTGAGGCCGCTCCCGATCTGACTGGCGAGCCGAATGCGCTGCGACTCGCCGCCGGAGAGCGAGGGCGTGGCTCGACCGAGCGTCAAGTAGTCGAGCCCGACGTCGACCAGGAACTGGAGTCGGTCGCGAATCTCTCGGACCAAGTCTCCCGCGATGTGCGACTCGTCGTCGGTGAGACCGAGCGTCTCCACGAATTCGAGCAGTCTGCCGAGCGGACGACGATTGAGTTGATCGAGCGTCTGCCCGCGGAACTTCACCGACGAGGCATCATCGCGCAACCTCGATCCCATGCACGTTGCGCACGGCACTTCATCGACCATTCCCTGGAGCCGGAATCGATAGACGAACGAAACGCGTGCGGCCTCTTCGATGGCTGGAAAGATCCCCTTGAATCGAAACGAGAACCCCGGCTCCCCCGCGCGGGCTTCGACGGAGTGGAGCGTCTCTCCCGTTCCGTGGAGCAGGGATCGGCGGTCGCGGTGGTCGAGCTCGTCGAACGGGGTGTCGAGATCGATGCCGAGTGCGGCGATCATACGTGCAAACATGGGATTCGCGTCGAAATCGGGCCACGCAATCACCGCGCCCGCTCGCAGCGACTTGGATCCGTCGGGGATCACCATCGCCGGATTGGCTCCCTTCTGGGTGCCGAGCCCTTCACATGACGGGCACCAGCCGAGCGGACTGTTGAAGGAGAAGTGATGGGGTGAGAGTTCTTCGAAGCTTCGGCCGCACCCGTCGCACGATCGATGGAGGCTATGGCGTTCGACGGAGTTTCGGGGGTTCTCATTGCCTTCCTCGAAGGCGACGACGTGCAGAATCCCCTTTCCCAGGTCGAGCGCCGACTCGACGGAGTCGGCGAGTCGCGACCGCGTCGACCTCCGAACGATCGCGCGGTCGACGACGACCTCGATCAGGTGTCTTCGCCGCCGCGACAGTTTGGGAGGCTGCGTCAGATCGTGGGTGACTCCGTCGATCCGAACGCGATTGAATCCCGAACTGCGAAGATCGTCGAACAACTGCTCATACGGCTCTTGCTCTCTTCGTTCGACGGGAGCCATGATGAGGATCTTCGAGCCCTCGGGTCGATGGAGGAGCTTCTCGACGATCTCGTCGGTCGTCTGCGAGCCGATCGGTGTACCGCATGCGGGGCAGTGGGCCTGTCCGAGACGGGCGAAGAGGATGCGCCAGTAATCGTGGATCTCGGTCACGGTCCCGACGGTCGATCGAGGCGACTTGCTCGTCGTCTTCTGTTCGATGCACACCGCCGGAGAGAGCCCGCTGATCTGCTCGACCTTGGGTTTCTGAAGAGGCGCGAGGAATTGGCGAGCATAGCTCGATAGGCTCTCGACGTACCTGCGCTGCCCTTCGGCGTAGAGCGTATCGATCGCGAACGAACTCTTGCCCGAGCCGCTCGGGCCGCTGCAGACGGTCATCCGATCTCGAGGGAGATCGACGTCGATGCCCTTGAGGTTGTGTTGTCGCGCACCTCGAATCGAGATCTGCGTCAGCATCGACTCCGCGGAACCGCGGATCTTCGCCCCGCGCTTGCTCTTGGATTTGGGCTTCGCGGCACGCTTCGGCTTCGGCCGAGGAGCGAGCACGCGTTGAAGAGCGAAACCGGTCGGGCTCCCCTCGACGGCGGCGACCTGTTCGGGGGTTCCTTCGGCAACGATTCGACCACCCCCGTCACCCCCCTTGGGACCGAGTTCGATGAGCCAGTCGGCAGTCTTGATCACGTCGAGATTGTGTTCGATGACGACGACCGTGTTTCCTTGTTCCTTGAATCCGTGGAGGACTTGGAGAAGCCGTTGCACATCGGAGAAGTGCAAACCCGTCGTCGGTTCGTCGAGGATGTAGAGCGTCTTCCCCGTGCTCTTTCGAACGAGTTCCTTCGCGAGCTTGATGCGCTGGGCCTCGCCTCCCGAGAGAGTGGGGGAGGGCTGGCCGAGCTTGATGTAGTCGAGGCCGACGTCGTGAAGCGTCTGGAGCATCGAGGCGATCTTGGGAACATTCGAGAAGTGGTCGAGGGCTTCCTGCACGTCCATCTGGAGGACGTCGCTGATGCTCTTCCCCTTGAATCGAACGTTCAGCGTCTCTCGATTGAATCGCTTTCCCTCACAGACGGGACAGGTCACCCAGACGTCGGCGAGGAAGTCCATCTCGAGGCGATTGGAACCGTTGCCCTGGCAGGCTTCGCATCGGCCTCCGGCGACATTGAAGCTGAAGCGGCCGTTCTTGTAACCGCGGGCTTTCGCTTCGGGGAGTTTGCAGTAGAGGTCGCGGATGAGATCGAAGAGCTTGATGTAGGTCGCCGGGTTGGAGCGCGGAGTTCGACCGATCGGCGACTGATCGATGTCGATGACCTTGTCGAGAGACTCCTTGCCTTCGATGCGATCGTGATCTCCCGGCTCGACCGCACCGGCGCCGTTGAGGTCGCGTGCAAGAGCATCACGCAGGATGTCGTTCACGAGCGAACTCTTGCCCGAGCCCGAGACTCCGGTGACGCACACGAAGAGTCCGATCGGGATCGAGACGTCGATTCCGCGGAGGTTGTGATGTCGCGCTCCGGCGATGGTGAGACGGTCGCTCGCGGGCGGCTTGCGCACCTTCGGCACCACGATCGACTCGCGACCCGAGAGATAGGCTCCCGTGATGCTGCGCGCATCCGCCGCCACTTCGCTCGGGGTTCCCTGCGACACGACCTCGCCGCCCTTGACGCCTGGTCCGGGACCGAAGTCGACGACCCAATCGGCCGCCCTCATCGTGTCTTCGTCGTGCTCGACGACGAGCACCGTGTTCCCGACGTCGCGCAGTCGTTGAAGCGTCTCGATGAGTCGATCGTTGTCGACGGGGTGAAGCCCGATCGAGGGCTCGTCGAGGATGTAGAGCACACCCACGAGACCGGCGCCGACCTGGCTCGCGAGCCGAATGCGTTGCGCCTCTCCGCCGGAGAGCGTCGGGGCAGAGCGGTCGAGCGAGAGATAGTCGAGTCCGACGTCGACGAGGAATCCCAGCCGGCCGCGGATCTCCTTGAAGAGTTCCTCGGCGATCGTCAGCGAGAGCGAGTCGAGTCGTTCTCCGCCCCGTCCCAGCGCGAGGTCGTCGAAAAACGCCTTGGCGAGTCCGATCGACATCGAACCGACGTCGATGATCGACCTCCCGCCCACACGGACGGAGCGCGCACGCGGATTGAGCCGCGCCCCTTTGCAGCTCGGGCAGACCATGCTCTTCATGTACGGTTCGAGCGCCGCACGAGTTTGCGGAGCGTTCGAGCCCTTGTACCGATCCATGAGTTCCCTGGCGACGCCCCGCCACTTCTCGGCGTGCGCCCAGGTCGACCCGCGGCCCTTCCAGTGCGCGACGATCACGCGTTCGCCCGCGCCGAAGAGCCAGACGTCTCTCCAGCGCGGATCGAGATCGCGCCAGGCTCCGCGAAGCATCTTGTTCTTGGGGGGACCGTCCTCGTCGGCCTCGAAATTCTTGGCGACGCTCTCGAAGAGATGCTTGCGCCACTTGCCCATCGACTTGACCGGCCCGAGCGGCTCGATCGCCCCGGTCCAGACCGAGAGCTTGGGATCGGGGACGAGCAGCTCCGGGTCGAAGTCGTAGCGGATCCCGAGTCCCTCGCACTCCGGGCACATCCCCTGCGGGCTGTTGAAGCTGAACAGCTGCGGGCTCGGCGGCTCGAAGCTGAGTCCGCATTCGAGGCAGGCATATTGGGACGAGAGCAAGAGATCGGGACGTCCCTCTGGGGCCACGATCAACGCGCCCTCCCCTCGCTCGAGGGCGGCTTCGACCGCCTCGAGCAGCCTGGGACGCGAGCGAGGCGCCACCTCGAGCCGATCGATGACCACCTCGATATCGTGCTTGATCTGCCGATCGAGCTGGATCCGGTCGGTGAGCGAGACGATCTGACCGTTCACACGCGCTCGAACATACCCGGCGCGGCTGAGCTCTTCGAAGAGATCCTTGTACTCACCCTTCTGGCCGCGAATGATCGGGGCCAGGATGTGAACACGCGTGCCTTCCGGCAATTCCATGATCCGGCCGACGATCTGCTCTCGGGTCTGTGCCGCGACCACCCTGTCGCAGTTCGGGCAGTGGCCCTTGCCGACGCGTGCGAACAAGACGCGCAGATAATCGTTGATCTCCGTGATCGTGCCCACGGTCGAGCGCGGGTTACGGCCCCCGGTCTTCTGCTGGATCGCGATCGATGGACTCAACCCATCGATCCGGTCGACCGCGGGCTTCGGCAATTGACCCAGGAACTGCCGCGCGTAGCTCGAGAGGCTCTCGACATATCGCCGTTGACCCTCGGCGTAGAGCGTATCGAAGGCGAGCGAACTCTTTCCCGACCCCGACACCCCCGTGAAGCAGATCAGCGCGCCGCGTGGGAGGTCGAGAGAGACGTCGCGCAGGTTGTGTTCACGCGCGCCGCGAATCCTGATGTCCGTCGTGGCCATCCCTGCGTCGTTCCTGGAGAAGAGAATCGGATGAAAGGCGAGAAAGAGCAGGCCGGAGAGAGGTCCTGGTGGATTTAGGATCAGGTGACAAGGATACACGTATCGGACGGGAATCGTCCAGAGGTCCGGCGCGAGTCGATTCGAGCGCGATGGGATGACGGGAGGCGAGTTCGAAAACGACGATCCCGGCATCGCCCTCCAAACATGAGTCGGAGTCGATCCCGGGATCGTTGGAATCTTCGGAAGCTTCGGGAATCCGCCTCCCTCGAGTCGCCTCGAGGGAGCGCGGAGAGCTGCTCGGGCGATTTGCTCGATCAGTTGCCGAGCCGCACGCCGCGGCTGCGACGGTCGGCCTTCTTGCCGAACGCGAATTCGACCGGGCCGGTGATCGTCGTCTCGCCGGTCGTGACCGGGAGGATGACGCCGGCCGGAATGACTGCGGAAGTCTTCGGCAGACGGACGCGCGGCAGAGCCGTGATCTCGTCGGCGACCGCTTCGACGGGGGTGACGATCACCGAGCCGTCGACGGCGTCGAGGCCGTTGGTGGGACGGGGGATGAGGGTCAGACGGCCCGCGTTGAGACGGGTGTCGACCGAACGTCCGTCGACGGTGCCGCGCTCGAGGAGGTTGAGGGCGACTTCACCCTCGACACCCGGCTTGGCTTCGAGGACGACGTAGGCGATCACGGCTGCGTCGCCCTGCTGCATCCGCTGACCCTGGAGGGTCCGCGAACGAGCGATGTTGACGCGGAGCGTTCCGCCGTCGACCGACCAGCGGGTTCCGAAGTTATCGCTGAGGGTGCCGGTCTCGACGCCCACGATCGACACCTTCGACGGATCGAAACCGACGAGCACGTCGGCGTCGACCAGAACGCCGGAGCGAGCGTCGGTGTAGAGGAGGTTGATCGGCACGATCGCCCGGCCGTCGGCCGAGAACTCGATGCCGCGCGGGAGGCTGATGATCGGGTCGGGCCCGCCGCCGAAGCTGGGAACGTTCGCCGGGATCGGCGGGAAGTCGAACGGAACCGGGTTCCCGACCGAGAGTTCGTTGACGACGAGGGCGTCGAGACCGTCGACGATGAAGTCGCCGGTCATGTCGCCGACGACGTTCGGGTCGGCGAGCTGGAAGGACGAGAAGCCGTCGATGTTGCCGACGGAGAACTCGTTCATGAACAGCGCGTCGAGACCGTCGATCGCTCCGTCGCCGGAGACGTCGCCGGAGAACGAGGCGAGGTGGAAACCGTTATCGCCGAGGACGGCGATCGAGCCTCCGTTGAGCTCGATGTTGCGAAGGTCGAGCACCTGCTTCTCGCCGTAGGCGACGCCGCTGGGCGTGCTCGTGTTGATCTCGACCACTTCCCCGAGGCCGCTTCCAAGGGCGGGACCGTTGTAGCGGATCATCAAGACGCCGGGCGTCGCGACGTACGAGACGAGCGAGCCGCCGCCGGGCAGATCCGCGCCCGCGACCACGCCGTCGATGACCAAGAGGGACGGGTCGTAGAGCAACTCGAACTGGAACTGAGTGACGTCGAGTCCGTTGCTGATGGTGACGGGGACCGCGTTGCTCTGCTCGGCACCGAGGGTCAGGTCGCCGATGCTGAGCGTCCGGTTGCCGACCGTCGAGACGACGAAGGAGCGTGTGAAGTCGCCGCCCGCGACGTTGTTGGTGTCGCCGTCGAGCAGAGCCCCGCCGATCGCGCTCTTGAAGCCGTCGGCCGCGCTGCGGAGCGTGACCTCGTAGGTGCCGTCGGGCAGAGCGCCGCCGGTTGGCAGGAAGGTGAGCAGACCCTTGTTGTCGATCACGACGCTGCCCGGGACGATCGAACCGCCGCTCGTGACGACGATGTCGGAGACGCCCAGACCGAGCTCGGAGTTGACGATGTTGAGGTCCGAGGCGTCGAGCGGCTGGCTGAACCAGGCGGTGAAGCCCGACGAGTCGCTCGCGAACTCGGAGACCGCGAAGGTCGAGATCTGGAGGGCGACTTGAATGTTGTCGATCGCCCACCACCAGTCGTTGCGGGCCTTGAGCATGCCGAAGTCGAGCTTCACCGTGGTCGCGCCGGCGGGCGGCGTGAAGGTGAGCGAAACGGATTCGTTCGTCGCGGCCGGCTTGAAGTTGGCGGCGTTCGGATCCGACTGCCAGAGCATGAGCTGCTGCGTGCCGAACGCGCCGAAGTCGGCATCGACGACCGCGGTCTGGTTGTTGTCGGCCGTGAAGTCGGTGCCCGCGCCGTCGGGGTCGTCGTCGAGACCTTCGGGGCGCCAGCTCGAGTCGAACGAGAGCGTGATCTGGCCGGTGTAGCCGGCCGGGATCGCGATCGTGGGAGTCTCGAGGAAGCTCTCGAAGTAGGGCTTGTCGACCGAGTAGATCCGGCTCTGTTGAACGCCGTTGGAGTCGATCCAGTTGTCGTCCCACTCGTCGTTGTCGGCGACGGCGATCACGCCGCGGCCCTTGGTGAACTGGCTGCGACGTTGGTCGGAGACGAAGCGAACCCACCAGTCGCGATTGACGAACGACCAGCCGACGAGCTCGGGAACGCCGTTGGCGGGCATCTTGGAACGATCGACGGTCCAGCCGGCCGGGCCGTTGGGCGACCAGACCTTCTGGTCGAGCGGCGGCGTCGGTGCGTACTCGGCGCGGGAGGGCTGAAGCGGAACGGCGTCGAAGTCCTCGAAGAAGATCGGGATGATCGTGGGGTTGTCCGCGGTGACGACCACGTCGTCGATGGCCCAGAACCAATCGTTGCCCGCGTTGCTCATCACGAAGTCGAGATCGACCGCGGTGGCGCCGACGGGATTGTTGAGCGGGACGGTGATCCGCTCATTGAGGAATTCGGGCTTGAAGTTCGGGTTGGGGACGCCCGGGGAGATCTCGGCGTTCGACTGCCAGGTGAAGAGCGTGACGCTGCTCGTGCCGCCGCCCGAGAGGTTGTAGGTGGCGATCAAGCTGGCCGTCTGAGTGCCCGAGGGGCGCCAGCTCGAGTCGAAGGTGAGCTCGCCCGAGAGGGCCTGCATGTTGGTGAGGTCGAGGAGGGGCGTGCTGAGCGTCGAGTTGAAGGTGCCGACCGGAGCGCCGAAGTCGCTCCAACGATCGGGGTCGGCGGCGGCGATGATGCCGCTGCCCTTGGTGAAGCTCGAACGTCCTTCGTCGCCCGAGACGTACTCCCAGAAAGCGGGCTGGACGAAGCTCCATCCACGCCACTCTTCGGGACCGCCCGACATGCCGGTGGTCGTGATTCCCCAGCCTGCGGGGTTCGAGCGAGTCCAAACGCGCTCGAGCGTGTTCGTCTCGTCGAGAGCCGGGGCGAGAACGCCGACGAGGCTCTCGAAGTTCTCGGTGACGAGATTCGTGGCGCCGTGACGAACGACCAGATTGTCGAACGCCCACCACCAGTTGTTGCTGCCGGTCTTCTTGAACGAGAGCGAGACGGCCGTGGCGTTGGCGGGATTGTTCAGATTGAACAGGACGTGCTCATTCGGCGCATCCGGCTTGAACTTGGGGTTGGGGACGCCCGGCGAGAGCTCGGCGTTCGACTCCCAGCGCAGGACCTCCTCGGTGCTCGTACCGCCGCCCGAGAGCGTGTAGGTCGCGGTGAGCGTCGCGGTCTGCAGGCTCTCCCAGCGCCAGCTCGAGTCGAACTCGACGACGAGGGTGTTGGTCGCGACTCCGGTCAGGTCGATCGACTTGCTCGGGAGCACCGAGTTGAACGGGCCGTTGGGCGAGGCGGGGCCGGAGTTGGGGATGTCGTCCCACTCGTCGGAGTCGGCGACGGCGATGATCCCCTGGCCGAGCGTGAAGGCGGAACGACCTTGGTCGTCGGCCACGAGCGACCAGAACTCGGGACGAGTGAAGCTCCAACCGAACCACTCGTCGACGCCGCCCGACATCGCCGGGTCGTTCACGGCCTGGTCGAAGGTCGACGGCGAAGTGTGGGTATACACCTTGTCGAACGGCCAGGTCTCGGTCGTGACGAAGCCGAGGTTGAAGGTGTTGAACGACTCGTCGAGCAGGGTCACCTGCGAGAGAACCTGACGGATCTCGAGGGCATCGATCTGAGGCCGCAGGGCGGCCGAGCGACGGGCGCGGGACGTTTGTCCTTGGCGGCGCGGGTTCCGACTCATGAAGAAGTACCTCGGTGAAGAGATCGAGAGACGAAAGGCCGGAAGAGAGACGTCGGACGGACGAACCTCGATTCGTCGCCCACGATCGTGCCGGTGAATCCCGTGCAGGAATCGCTGAGCGGCGTGATCCCGATCATGGCGTGAGTCGCGCCGGATTTGGCATCGACGTATACGCACCGATCCTATCCCAGGAATACTCCGCGCGTCTCGAATTCAGCAAGTGAAACTCGCGCGAAGCATGTGTGAATCAACATTCATGTGAAGATCTAGATCCTCGGTCGACGCGCGCAGGGCGAACGCTCCGGCAGCGGCCGGCGGTGTGCGAACGATCCCCGTGCTCGAATGAGTGAACCGAAAGGGAAGGGAGAGCCGATCCCGATCCGGAGCGGCGCCGAACGACGACACCCCGGATCGGTCGTCTGAACTCAGTAGGAATCCGCGCTGATGACTTCGCCGCCGCCGACGGTGCCCAGGGCGCGGAAGACTCGATCGTTGATCGTCTGCTTGATGAACCGGACCGAGCCGTCGCCCATCAGGAAGTTCGCTCCGCCCGGGTGATCGCTCGAGTAGGACATCTCGTACTTGCCCCAGTCGAGCGTTCCCAGACGCTGCTTGGGGAAATTGATCGGGATCGCGGTCGAGCCGAGGTATTCCGAGAGGTCGCGGAGCACGTCGGCGTCGTCGCCGCCGATGTACCAGTGGTCCTTGTGGGCCGATCGAGAGGACCGACGGTTCGACTCGTCCTCGGGCACATTCGGCAGGCCGGGTCGCGGGTCGGGGCGGACCTCGCCGACCATCACGGTGTTCGAGAGTCCATCGCTCACCTCGGCGATTCGACGGTGATACTGTGTCCGGAACAGACCGTCGGCAGTCTCGTTGTTGTAGGTCGCGGTCCCCTTGAACATCTCGATCTGAGCCTGCTCGCCCTCGCGCGTCCAATCCTGGGTGATCGAGCCGGAAGAGTTGCCGACGTACGATCCGGGAGGACGACGCTGGACGGTATAGGCGTCGGTCGAGACGTCGTAGATCCGGTCGGGCGCCGTGAGCGAGGGACAGCGGAACACGGTGAGAACGGTCTCGGACGCGGCGATGTTGCGGTCGGTCGGGTCGGTCGAGGTGATCAGGGTGTTCGCTCGACCGACGCCGGGCCAACCCCACTGGTGACCATCATTGTAGATGCTCATCCCATCGTAGATTCCCTGTTGCTCGAGGTAGGGCAACAGATAGTAGCTCCAGGTCGCACCGAGTCCGTTGTTGCCGTAGGTGCCGTGCTTGTCGGGGTTCGTCGGGCTGTCGATGCAGCAGAGGACCCCCACGGGGAAGTGCCCCCGCACCTCGAGGAAGTTGTGTTGTGCGAGACCGATCTGCTTGAGCTGATTGGTGCACTGGGCTCGACGGGCAGCCTCTCGGGCAGCCTGCACGGCGGGTAGCAAGAGCGCGATCAAGACCGCGATGATGGCGATGACCACCAACAGTTCGATCAACGTGAACGCGCGCCGACGCGCGACGGTCGACGATTTCATCGATGATGACCCTTTGGTCGAGGAAGTCGAAAGGAAGGATGAGTGTATGCGAGCATCTCGAAACCGAACGCGAACGATCGATCGGGAGTTCATTTCGATTCGAGAGCGAAGGAGAAGTCGGTCTTTTCCGCCGAGACCTCGACCGTAAAGGGCGTCTCGGCGGGAGTCATGTAGCGTTCGGGCAAGACCTGGGTCCCGCCGGCATCCGACGGCTTCATCGTCAACGGGATCGGCTTGCCGTCCTTGGTCTCGTATCGTGTGAAGGTCACCTTGAACTCGCCGGAGAAGAAGGTCTTCTCGCCCCGGGGATTCTCGAGGACGAACTTGCCCGCCGCATCGGTGTATCCCTGGCCGATCACGCCCGCCGCGTGCTTCGCCTCGTCGGTCGGTATGAAGAAGACCGCCGTGCCCTCGGTCGGCTTGCCGTCAATCGTCACCGACCCGGTCACCGAAGTCGCGAGCTCGGAGTACGAGCCGCAACCCGAAGCGGCGAGCATCAGGCACAGGACCGAAGCGAGGCCGCCCGAACCCGGTCGGAGTCGAAGAGAGCGGACGGTGCTTGGGAGTCGTCGCACCCGTACCTTCAATGAATCACCAGATGACCACATGACGATATCGATCCTCGAGACCGAACACGATCCATCCTTCGGGCAAATCGCCCGACTCCGGCAGGTGGAACGAGCATAATCGCACGATCGAGACCGATGTTTGGAACTCCGCTGTATTATTGATGAAGAATGCGCGAGTGTCCCAACCGTTGACGAACGAAGGCGTGCCGTGGACGATGAAAAAGCGAGCCTAGCGATCGGCTTCGCGAGTCACGGTCAACTTAGGCTCGTGCTTGGATGAATGGGGCCGACCCGAGGAGACGACGGTTGACCTCGATTCCACCGCGTCGTAGCTTCCCTTCATCGTCGGCGGCTCGACGCCCCGCTCATTCGTGGAGCCGTCCTTCCAAGGAAGAGCGGCCGCCCCCTCCGAGAGTTGCGAACGCGTCCGTCGCGTCGGAGAGATTCGATCCTGGAGAAGCGATCATGCGACCACGATCCGCGGCTCTTCGCGAGACGCTCCGCCGAGCTTCCTTCGTTCCGATGCTCGCGGCATGTCTCGGATCCGCTCAGGAACCGTCGATCGGTCCGCGTGGGGGCCTGCTCGTCGATCGCGGTGCCCATCGCTTCGAGGCGTTCTTCTTTCGGACCGGCATCCGACTCTTCGTGACCGACGCCCGCAATCAGCCGGTCGAGATCACCTCGCTCGGTTGCTCGGCCACCTTCTTCGTCGACGGCAACCCCGCGCCTTGGTTCACGCGACATCTCATCGCTCGCGGGGTGAGCCCCGACCACCCCGAAGCTTCGCTCGATCTCGCGATCGACCTCAGCTCGGTCCCGACCGCAGGCGTCTCGGTCGATTTCGACGTCACCGGGCTGCCCGGGGATGCGGCGCGGTCGACCGAGTTTCGCGTCCCCCTCTCGTTCGTCGCGACGACCACGCCGGCGAGTCGGCCGATACCCTCCGCGGCCCCCGCGACTTCTCAGCCGACCTACGTCTACGGGCCGGGTGCATCCGGGCTCGGCTACTACTACTACCCCGGCCCGGGAACCACTCAGGCGGCGGCACCCAAGTCTTCGGGCGTCGTTTACTCTTATGCTCATCCAGCCGTTCGAGCCGAGCGCGATTGGTCCACCGGGCGCGACTACCCTCGCGGCGGCCTGATCGACAAGCCTTGGCTGACTCCGATCATGGAGTGACGCGAGAGATCGCCTCGTGTTGGGGGAGGGCGAGATCGAGTCCCGAGTTCGAGGAGCGAATGATGGCCTTGCAAGCGAGTTCAGTCGCGTTTCGGATCCCGATCGTCTCACTTCTCCTCGTCGTCCCGGGACTCACGGCGTCGGCGCGTGTCGCGGACACCTGGGATGCGGAGTACCAGGCGGGGTGGTCGGCCTATCGACAAGGGAGATTCGCCGAGGCCGAGAAACGATTGATCGCCGCCGAGTCGATCGCGTCCTCACGGCCGGGCGAGGCCTCTTCGCTGGCGACGACCCTCGATCGCCTCGCATGGGTGCGCCTGGCGCTCGGCAAGGAAGCGGCGGCGATCGACGCTGCGCGACGCTCGCTCGAGATCCGAGAACGACGGACCGACCGCAACGACGCAGAGTTGCGCGAGAGCCTGAATACAAACGCATGCATTCTCGATGCCCTCGGAAAGTACGCCGAGGCGAAACCCTACTATGAGCGATTGTTGAAATCGGCCGAGAGCGCGAAGGGCGCAAACGATCCGAGCATCGCCCGGACGCTCGACAACCTCGCGACCGTCAATCACCTCCTGAAGAAGGAGGCCGAAGCGGAAGCGCTCTACCTTCGCGCCCTGGCGATCCGAGAAAAGGAAGGCGATCCCGGTCGAATCGCTCCGACGCTCCACAATCTCGGCGTCCTTCGCCTCGACCAGGGCCGGTTCGATGAAGCCCGGGTCCTCTTCGAGAGGGCGCTCCAGGCGAAGACGAAGATCCACGGCGATCGGCATCCCGAAGTCGCACGAACCCTCGAGGCGCTCGGTTCGGCCCGGCTCGGTGCGGGCGAGCACCGCGAGGCCTCCGAACTCTTCGATCGCGCGATCGCGATCTTCGAGCGAACCCTCGGTCCCGACCATCCCCACGTCGGCAGGTCGCACGCCGAAGCGGCCAAAGCGGCCAAGGCGCTCGGGCGGCAGGACGACGAGGATCGCCACGCAGAGCGCGCCGAGACGATTCGCACCAAGCACGCGCAGGGCGGCAAGCCTTGAGCCGGCCGCCCCGAACGCATCGTCGCATCTTCACTCACTCGGAGAGGTACTTCTCGAGCCAGGCGAACACCTCGCGGTGCCAGACGATCGAGTTGTGGGGCGAGAGAACCCAGTGGTTCTCATCGGGGAAGTAGACCAGTCGAGTGGGCACGCCTTTCTGTCGAAGCGTGTTGTAGTAGGCGAGCCCTTGAGTGATCGGGACACGGAAATCGCGTTCACCGTGCAGCACCAGTGTGGGTGTCTTGAAGTTCTTGGCGAATCGCTGTGCCGACTGACGGTCGACGATCGAGAGATCGCCCCACGGCGGCGCGCCCAGGGAGCGATCGCGGCCCTTGACGATGTCGGACGCGAGCATGGCGTGCCAGTCGTAGACGCCTGCATGGCAGACCATCGCGCGATATCGATCGGTGTGTCCGTTGAGCCATGCCATCATATATCCGCCGTAGCTCGCGCCGGCGGCCGCCATCCTCTTGGGATCGATCCACTTCTGCGAAGCGAACCAGTCGGTCGAGCGCTCGAGGTCGACGAACGGCTTGTCGCCGAGAGCGCCCGTGATCGAGTCGGTGAAGGCTTGGCCGAAGCCGCTGGATCCGTGAAAGTTCACGCAGCCGATCACATAACCCTGTGCGGCCCAGAGCTGGAGATTCCAGCGATAGCTCCAGTCGTTGGTGATCCCGTTGTGCGGTCCGCCGTGGACGACTTGGACGAAGGGCCACTTGCGATTCGCGTCGAAGTCGGGCGGATAGACGATCCACTGTTGGACGGTTGCGTCGCCGGCGCCCTTGAAGTTTCGGCTCTCGACCTTGCCGAGCTTCCATTGCGAGATCAACTTCGCATTGAAGTCCTCCAGCGAGATCGGTTCCCGCATGCCGGGGCCGTGGGCGTAGAGAGCGGCGGGTCGATCGAAGGAGCTGACGAGGTAGACCGCCATCCTCCGAGACTTCGCGAAATCGATCGAGGATTCCGACTCGGCCGGCGGAGGGATCGGGGCGAGCTTACCCGCGAGATCCACGAAGTAGATCCCGGTCACTCCGGCGTTCTCGGCTTCGACGGCGATTCTGCCGGCATCGACCCACTTGGGATTGTTGCAGGATCGGTCGAATCCGGCAGTGAGTTCCCGCGCCGCGCCGGTGCCGCGGTCGAGGACCATCAGCCTCGAGCGATCCGCGTAGAAATCCTTGATCGTCCGCCTGAGGAACGCCAGGTGTTTTCCGTCGGGGGAGTAGACCGGGCTGGAATCTCCGGCGAGATTCTCGGAAGTGAGGTTCTTCGGGCGAGCACCTTTCACGACGGCGCCTCGGCCGTCGAGAGCGAGAGTGTAGATGTCGCTGTTGTAGTCGGTGCCGTAATCGGCGGCGGAGTCGCTCGTGAAGCAGAGTTCGGCGCCGTCGGGGCTGACATCGAAATCGGCCGCGGATGGGCCGGGTTCGGTGGGTGGGAGGAACCTGCCGCTGTTCGTCAGGAGATTGGCATGTGTTCCCGTCTCGAGGTCTACCGTGAAGATCATGGGACGCCGGCCGTCGGTGATCCACTTGTCCCAGGTGCGATACTGAGCGTCGTCGATGATCATCGCCTTGCTCTTGGCGCTCTCCAGGGCTTTGCGCTTGGCGTCGTGCGCGGCCTGGTCGGCCGCATCGGGCCAGGTCCAGCCGATGTAGTAGATCCGCTTCGAGTCCGACGCCCACTTCAATCCGGAAGGCGGGATGACCGTCGTCCCGACTCGAAGGGCTTCTCCCCCGTCGGGTGAGATCACGTAGATCTGAGGACTCTCGTCGCCTGCACGTTTGCTCACAAAGGCGATCTTGGTTCCGTCGGGCGACCAGCGCGGGCCGCCGGCCTTTCCTTCGGGATTCGTGAGCGGCTTTCGCGACTTGCCGTCGGTGGAGATCAACCAGAGTCGCGACCGACTCTCGCTCTTCTCGAGATCCCAGGTCGTGACCTCGACGACGCATCGGTTCCCATCGGGAGAGATCGACGGCGCGCCGAGCCGCTCGAGTTTCCAGAGATCCTCGGCCGTCATCGGGCGCTTCGCGTCTTCCGCGAGCGTGGGAACGGCGATGCAGCCGGCGATCGAGAGCAGCAAGGGAATCAGCCTGCTCGAGGAGTCGGGATTTCTCTTCATCGGGCAAAGGTCCTGAGATGTTGGGAAGGTGGAATGATGATCGTCGACGCCGACGTCCGAGCATCCCCTGGGGAATCGTCCGCAGGCGTGCCCCGATCGTATCCGACGTGCCGAGCGCGGGGCAGCACCTGTCGCGACCCGAAATCGCGCCGACCTCGAACTCCGGCTCGACCGGCTCGACGTTGAGATTCGTCGCGCGGCGTTTTACAGTGGAGCCGTGCGAGGCCGAGCATGCGGGCCGACCCGCGGTCCCACGCTCCGTCGTCATTTCAGGAGAATCGACCATGATCCACCAATCCTCGACCCGTCGCGGCTTCCTGCAGACCTCGATCGCGGGGTCGGTGCTCGCTCCTCTGTTCTCGAGCCGAGCGTCGGCCGACGACACGAAATCGAAGAACGAACGTCCGCGGCTGGGCCTCATCGGCGCCGGCGGACAGGGATCGGGAGACGCACGCTGGGCGTCGAACTTCGGTGATTTCCTCGCGGTCTGCGACGTCGACAAGAGCCACATCGACCGCGCCCGCAACGACCGTCGGATCGGAAAGGGCAAGGCCGAGGGCTACGAGGACTACCGTGCCTTGCTCGATCGCAAGGATATCGATGCCGTGATCATCGGCACGCCCGACCACTGGCACACGAAGATCTGCATCGATGCGATGAACGCGGGCAAGGACGTCTACTGCGAGAAGCCGCTCACGCTCACGATCGACGAGGGGAAGAAACTCGCCGAAGTCGCGAAGCGCACCAAGCGCGTCGTCCAGGTCGGTACGCAACAGCGCAGCGACCATGATCTCGTCTTCCTGCTCGCCGTCGCGATGATTCGCGAAGGGCGGATCGGCAAGGTCCGCAAGGTCACCGCTGCGATCGGAGGCGGCCCGACGGGCGGACCGTTCCCCAAGAGCGAAGCGCCCGCCGGCCTGAATTGGGACATGTGGCTGGGACAAGCTCCGAAGGTCGACTACATCCCCCAGCGCTGCCACGGCGACTTCCGCTGGTGGTACGAGTACTCGGGCGGCAAGTTGACCGACTGGGGCGCCCACCACGTCGACATCGCCCACTGGGCACTCGGCAAGACCGACACGGGCCCGACGTCGATCGAAGTGGTCAAGGGCGACCTGCCCGTCGAATTCGTGAAGGGACTCCCCAAGGTCGACGACCGATACAACACGCCCACGGCCTTCCTCGTGCGTGCGAAGTTCGCCGACGGAGTGATCCTCGAGATTCGCGACGACACCGAGAACGGCGTCACCTTCGAGGGCTCGAGCGGCAGGATCTTCGTCACCCGCAACCGGATCGACCTCTCCGGCGGCTCGGTGTCCTCGCTCCACAAGAACCCGGTGGCCGAGTCGACCTTGCTCGAACTCCGCAAGGGCAAGAAGCTCGACAGCCACATGGGCAACTTCTTCGAATGCTGCAATGATCGATCCGAACCGGTTTCGGACGTCTGGAGCCACCATCGGGCTCTGACGACCTGCCATCTCGCGAACATCGCGATCCGTCTCGGCGGTCGCTCGCTCGCTTGGGATCCGGCGAAGGAAGAGATCGTCGGCGACGCCGAGGCCGCTGCATGGATGAGCAGGCCCCAGCGCTCCGGCTACGAGGTCAAGATCTGACGACATTCGATCGCGAACGCGGCTCCCCGACGCCGCGTTCGCGATCGTCGCGTCTCGTTGGGGGCCTCGCTCGACCACTGCCGGCCGTCAGCCCTCGGGATCGAAGTAGCGATCGAAGTGGATGAAGAGGATCCTCGAGGTCCTCCAAACCCAGGGAACCAACGGAAGGAACCCCACCCAAGCGACCAAGAGCAGATAGTGGAGCGGCCAGGTCGAGCGAACCACATATTTCAGGAAGAGAATGGTTGCCGCGATGATGGGGATGCCCATCCCGTAGCTGAAGTACATGGCGCCCGTGAAGTACCCGGGTCCGCGCTCGAAGACGTGGCCGCATGTCGGGCAGGCTGGATTCATCTTCCATCTCGAGGCGAAGATGGCGCCGCGCCCGCATTCGGGGCAGAGCCCACGAAACAGCGCCCGGGGATCGAGCCGATGGCCTCCGTCGGTCGGAGTCGAGTTCGGCTGATGAGGAGCTTCCGTCATGAAGTCGGCTTCCAAGGGAGTCTGCGTCGCGAGGGCTGAATCCAATGCCCGGCGGTCACCATCATAACGAGCGACGGCCGACTCGGTGAGTTGCATGTCGCGAGCCTGCCGGTTGTGGAGACGGATCGACATCGGGTAGATTGGACGCATGCAGTTCGTCGCGATGCGACCGGGTCTCCAACAGGGAGACTTCCCGGCGAGAGCGCGACTCGGCGCGAAATGTCGGCGACGACGTACGATGGGTCGGTCATTGTCAGGGAGGCTCTGCCCACCGATGCCCAAACGGGTTTGCCTTCTCCTCCGACTCTCCTGCTTCCTGATCATTGCGATGCCGGGATCCTTGGGGCCTGCGTCGTCCTGCTCGGCCCAGACACCGGGGACCGTCGCGAAATCCGACGAGGTCGAGTCCGGAGGAGTCGCATCGGTCGCATCCGCGACCCCGCCCCCCGGCGAGTCGTTCTTTCGATTGATGATTCGTGCGTCGGGGATGATCGGCGTGGTCATCCTGGTCATGTCGTTCTATCTGACGGCATTGGTCGTTTGGATGTCGTTCGAGTATCGCCGTAAGGTCGTCGCGCCTCCCGGACTCGTCTCCGAGATCAAGAGTCTACTCGATCAACGAAAGTTCACCGAGGCGTTTCAACGCATCTCGACGGATCGGTCGTTTCTCGCCAAGGTTCTCTCGGCAGGGGTACGGAAGCTCCCGAGCGGCATGCCGACGGCTCAGCGGGCGATGGAGATGGCGAACGACGAATCGACGATGGCGATGGATCACAGGACGACCTATCTGGCGACGGTGGGCACCCTTGGTCCGATGATCGGGCTCGTCGGCACCGTCTACGGCATGATCGAGAGCTTTCGGGTGATCGCCGTTGCGGGTGCCTCCCCCCAGGCGAGCCAACTCGCCGGCGGGATCTCGACCGCACTCTTCGCAACGCTGGAGGGGATCGCGATCTCGATTCCCGCGATCTACTTCCACGCAATGTTCCGGAACCGGATTGCGCGACTCAGTCTGGATGTCGCGATCCAATCCGAGAGTCTGCTCGAGCTCTTCGCCCCCGGGGTTCGCACCCCGCATCCCCTGGCCGCGGCGGCCCAGCGTTCGATCGGCGGACCCGGATCGATCTGAGATCGGCGGAGGCTGCTCATGACCTATCGAGATCGCGCCCGAGGTGAACGAACTCTCAGCCCGAACCTCACCCCGCTTCTCGACGTCATCCTCCAACTCATCGTCTTCTTCATGATGCTGATCCACTTCGGGGCTCAGCTCGAAGGAGGGAGCATCTCCGTCCGATTGCCTCGAACACCCTCCGCCCTGCCTGGTACCGACCTCCCGCTCGAGCGACTGGTGATCTCGGTCGACGTCGAAGGTCGGCTGATCTTCGAGGATTCGATCCTCGACGGCGAGTCCGCCAAGGTATGGTGGGCCGAGCAAGGCCGCGTGCGACGCAAGGGGCGAGCAATTCTCGGGATCGACGAGATCGAAGGTCCGGTCGACGAGCTTCCGACTCTCGTCGTCGTCCGTGCCGATCGCGACGCGGGATACGGAGCGGTTCGCGCAGTGCTCGCAAACGCTCAGGAAGAAGGATTCGCTCACTTCTCGCTGATCACGACACGGAGTCGCGAGCCATGAACTCCGAATCGCGCGAGACTCGTTCGAAGCGGTACCGAGCCCCGGACCTGGAGGTCGAGTTCCCGGTGACGCCGCTGCTCGACATGTCGTTCCAGTTGCTTGCGTTCTTCATATTGACATTTCAAGCCCCATCGACCGAGACGCACCTCGACCTCTATCTCCCCGCCTCGGCCGCAGCTCTCCCCGGGGCGACCCGCGGGCAAGCGCGCGAAGCCGTTCCGCGTCGGGCCGATCCCGACCTCGAGAATGACCTGATCATTCGAGCAACCGCCGATGATCTCGGTGAGCTCGGGTCGCTCTCGCTCGGAGAGGCGCCGATCGACGGTATGGAGATGCTCGCGGAGAAGCTCGGTCGCTACGCCGCGCTCATGAAGGATCGCCCGCTCCGAGTCCGACTCCTCGCCGACGATCGACTCCGCTACGAACTGGCGGCGCGGATCGTCGGAGTCTGCTCCACCTCGGGGGTCGCCTCGATTCGACTCTCGGGGCCGGCTCCTCTCGCGGGAGGTGGGCGGTGAACGATGCTCCGGCGCGATTCGGTTGGAGAGCACTCGCCTGTCTCTCGCTCGCCCTCGGAGGCGGCTCGTCCGACTCGGCGAACGCTCAGAACCGCGGCTCGACCATCTCTCTCGTCGACCTCCCCGCCTATCGGGAGGCTCTGGAGGGAGCGCCCGACGCGCCGGCGATCTCCGTTCGATTTCGCGACCTCTGGGATCATCCGCGCGATTACCAGGGGCGTCGAGTCCGCGTCGAAGGCCGGATCGCGAGGATCTTCCGACAGCCCGCGATCGGCGAGTTCCCGGCATTGAGCGAGGCCTGGTTGATCGAGGCCGGGGGCGATCCGATCTGCATCGTCTTTCCGACGCGAGACTCCCCGCCGCTCGGCTCGCAGGCGATGTTCGAGGGCGACTTCCTTCGACAGATTCGCTACTCTGGAGGAGATGCCGAGCGGCTGGCGCCTCTGGTCGTGGGGCCCGGGGTTCCACGAGCGGTCGAGTCGACGAGGGTGAATCCGACTCTTCCGGCGGTACCGATCGCATCCGACAGGCTCGATTGGTTGTTCGGGACGGCCGCGCTGCTCCTCGTGGTCGTCGGTCTGCTCCGCGTCTTTGCGAAGTCCCCTCCGATGCCTTCGAGACGTGCCGAGCTCGGCCCGGACCCGACGCTCGAGTTTCTCGACGGCGACGACGCGGCGACACCGCCCGCCGAGCCCGAATTCGGTTGATCGAGATGAAACGACATCACTATGAATGACACGAGTCGGACGAGTACCCCGTCGTTCTTCGAGAGGGAGTGGCGAGCTTCCCCGATGACCGATCCTCGCTCTCTCGGAGGATCCGTGCTGATCCACGCGCTCGTGCTGCTGGGTCTGTCGGCGGCTTTTCTCGGGGTGGCGTCGCTTCCGACTTCGACGCCCAAGGAACGGGTCTTGTCCGGCGACATCGGCCCGGTCGACAACCGCGCTCCCTATCAGCCGGCAGGAGGGGGACCCGGCGAGCTCGGAGGCGTGGGAGTCGAACTCTCGGCCGACCGAGGCATCCCCACGACCCCGACGCGCGACGCTTCGGCCGATCTCCTGCTCTCCGAGATCCTCCCAACCGAGAAATCGGCGGAACGTCGGCCGAGGACGATAACCGGCCCGGCGACGAGCGGCCTGGGCGTGATTCCCGGGCCGGGAGCAGGCGGCGGAGGCGGCTCGGGAGGCGGTTCGGGAGGCGGTGTCGGCAAGGGCGTCGGGCCGGGAACCGAATTCTTCGGAGTCAAGGAACGCGCGAATTCCTTTGCATATGTGATCGATTGCTCGGGAAGCATGGCGTCGCGCAGCGCACTCGACCTCGCCAAGCGCGAGCTTCTCGCGAGTCTCGATCGCCTTCCCCCCGATGCCTCGTTCAGCGTCGTCTTCTACAATCTCCAGGCGATCGTGTTCAGCGACCCGGCCGGTCGAAAGTCGATGATGTTCGCGACGGCGTCGAACAAGGCGAGGGTCCGAACGCAGCTGGCTCGAGTCGCGCCGGACGGGGGGACCGATCACGTCCTCGCGCTGCGGACCGCACTCGCGATGAAGCCCGAAGTCATCTTCTTTCTCACGGATGCCGATTTGATGACGCGAGGCGACGTGTCCGACTTGATCGTCGAGGCGGGCAAGACCCGAATCCAAGCGGTGGAGTTCGGCATCGGAACCGGGATGAATGGATCCGAACCTCTGCAACGACTCTCGGGAGCGACCGGCGGCTCCTATCGCTATGTCGACGTCAAGAAATCCGAAGGGGACGGTCGCTGACCGTCGATTCTCGAGACCGATTCGCCGCGGAGGTGGATTCCCGCGCCCGGGCTGGGTATTCTCGACCAGACTGGGCGAGCGGGATCGACGGACTCGTCGCTCGGTCGACTCGTTGCCCGTGCCCCGCCGATCGAAGGAGTCGTGGAGATGTCCGAGTCGATCGAGATCGTTGAGAATCGTCGTGCATTCACGCGCCAGGCCCTGACGTCGCTCGCGACCGTGGCCCTGCTCGAGGGGCTCGCTGCCCGCGGGCTCTTCGGGGCGGACGTCGAACCGATCGTGGAAAAGTGGCTCCAGGAACTCGAATCGATCAGCCGATCGGTCGCCGATCACAAGACCAAGGACCTCGAGTTCCAAGCGGCCTTCGAGGCACTCTCCGCGCGCGTCGATCTCGCCGCGCTTCTGAAGACGCTCGATTTCGACCGGATCTCGCGCGGGGTCTCGTTTCCCGCGAAGGGAGCGAAGAGCCTTCCCGTGGAGTATCGCAACGTCGCGGGGATTCCGACGAAGCTCGTCCACGGGCGACAGATCTTCGCGATGCGAAAGGGGCGATCGATCGTCCCTCACGGCCACGACAACATGGCGACGGGCTTCATCATCTTGAGCGGCGAACTTCGCGGACGGCACTATGATCGCGTCGAGGATCACAAGGATCATTATGTGATTCGGCCGACGATCGACCGCCGGTTCTCGCCCGGAGAGTACTCGACGATCAGCGACCACAAGGACAACGTCCACTGGTTCGAGGCGGAGAGCGAGACGGCATTCGTCTTCAACATCCACGTGATGAATACGAATCCGGAGAATCCCAAGTCGCCGGGAAGGGTCTACGTCGATCCCCTGGGCGAGAAGCTCTCGGGCGGCCTGATTCGAGCGCCGAAGATCAGCTACGGCAAGGTCAATCAACTCTACGGCTGAACCATCACGGGCCGACCCCGAGCGCGGCAGGCGTCCGGAGGTCGGCCCGATCGAGTCCGCCTCCTCGGAATCGAGCCCCATGGACCTCGCACAACGATTTTCAACGCTTGCCGGCATGATCACTGGATATTGGATCTCGCAGATGGTCCATGTCGCGGCGCGGCTGTCTCTTGCCGATCGATTGGCCGACGGGCCTCGATCGGTCGAGGACCTCGCCGCCGCTTCCGGTGTTCAACCGCACGCGTTGATGCGCCTCCTGCGGGCGCTCGCGAGCGTCGGGCTGTTCCGCGAAACCGAGCCGGGATCCTTCGGAAACAGCGAGCTGTCCGAGGGTCTGCGACGAGACGTCCCCGAGTCGCAATGGGCCTTCGCCGTGATGATGGGCGGCGATCACTACGACTCTTGGGCCGGGCTCCTCGAGTGCGTTCGCACCGGAGACCCGGCTTTCGAGCGTCGTCAAGGCATGCCGATCTTCGAGTATCTCGATCGGAATCCCGAGAGCGCCGCGCTCTTCGATGAAGCGATGACGGCGATTCATGGTCGCGAGACGCGCGAAACCGTTCAAGGCTTCGACTTTCGCGAGATCAACGTCTTGGCGGATGTCGGAGGCGGCAACGGCTCCAATCTCGAAGGGATCCTCCAGTACTATCCCGAGATGCACGGAGTCCTCTTCGACCTCCCGAAGGTGGCGGCCAGAGCTCGGGAACGCCTTCGCGGCTCGGAAGTCGCCGAGCGCTGTCAATTCGTCGGAGGCGATTTCTTCGTCGAGATTCCCGTCAACGCCGACGCCTACCTCCTCCGCCACATCCTTCACGACTGGGACGACCGACGAGCCGGGAAGATCCTCGAGAATCTTCGAACGACGATGCCGCTCGACGCGAGGATCCTGGTCGTCGAACATGTCATCCCCGAGGGCGATGCGCCTTCCTTCGGGAAGCTGCTCGACCTCAACATGCTCGTAGTTCCCGGCGGACTCGAACGCACGGAGCGCGAATTCGATCGGCTGTTCGCCGATTGCGGGTTCAAGTTGACGCGCGTCGTCCCGATCGCGGGCGATCTCGGCGTCGTCGAGGCCGTTCCTGTCTGAGCGACCGATGTTGACCTGGGGCAACGAAACCGAGCCCTCAGCGGTGGATTCGCGCCGATTTCGGACGAGATCTCGATCGATCCCTGTACTTTTCCGTGATTCGACCTCTAATTGACTCAGAGGGGTGAGACGGCCGCGTCCATCCCCTCGTATCGGGACGGTGTCGAGAATTCGAAGTCCCGGCCAAGCAGATCGTCGTCGATCGGCTGCAAAACGAGAATTCGCGATCATCCACGGCCGGTGGCCGCGTCGCATGTCCACGCGACGATGCGCTCGCACCGCCCTTGGACCGACGCGCTGTTCGGCTCCTGCAATTCGATGACGATCCACTGAATCACCCACATGAAATGAGGGAATTGCTTGAAGTACACATGGGCAGTCGGTCTCGCCGTCTTCGTTTCACTCTGTCTCGGGGCCGGAGCGCCGGCGAGAGCTTCGGTCGTGACGTTCTCGACGGATCAGACGGGAGCCAACACACAGATCGATATCGACCATACGACAATCTACAACTTCTACGTCCTGCCCGGCCAATCCGTCACGGGAATCCTGGGTGATTTCACCATCAAACGTGGATCCAAGACCACGGAGCCGATCACGTTCTCGCTCTGGAGCGGTGTCGACGGACTCGGAACTCGGCTGGCGTCGATCTCGCTGGCGGCTTCGAGCGTCAGTCAGAGTTATGAATCTCGGATCTTCGACCTGGATCCGCTCGGTGCGCCCCTTGGTCCCGGATCCTACTCCGTCCAGCTCTCGAGCATGACCGGCGATCAAGGAAGCCGACAGTACTTCTTCAAGGGTGGGAGATTTCAGTCGAGCGATCCCGCGGCCGTGAGCACCGTTCCCCCGCCTTCGGGAGGCGGTACGCCCCCCGCCGTGCCGGAGCCCTCGACGGTCCTCTCCGCGGCACTCGGCTCGGTCGCGGCGCTGGCTCTCGCTCGCCGGCGACACCGCCCCGGAATCGGTACTCGCGCCTGATCGATCATTGCGGCGGGTGTCGGTCTGCTCCGGAAGCGACGAGTCGATCTCTCTCCGCGACTTCCGGAGATCGATCATCTCCCCTTCTTCCGGTAGTAGATCGCACCCGCGATCGGCCCCCCCACGAGGAGGACGAGATTTGCCGCGAGCGCTCCGTAGAGCTTTCCCTTCTGTTCCGCGGTGACGGCTCTCCTGGGGGGTGGATTGACGAGATTCGATCCGACCACGCCGACGACGGCAAGACCCAGACCGATGAAGGCACCTTGAATCGTTCGCTTCCAGTTCGATCCGCTTCGAGCGGACTTGGCTGCGGAAGCGGCGGTCGTTCGAGATCCGGTCGAACGTCGCGTCGGCGGTTCGACCGGAATCGACGGCTCATCCGCAATGGTCTTCTGATCATCAAATCCGTATACGTCTTCGGGGATGCGTCCCTGCTCCTTGCTTCCTCGCGTTCCGATCGATTTCGATCCGCAGCGCGGGCATTCGAGACCGGGCGATGCGGAGGTCCGCGGAGTCCCGCCCGACCAGCCGCACTTCGAGCATCGGTAGTTCTCCGCCATCGATTCCTCGTTCTCGAATGAACCGCTCGTTCGGGCTCGTGTCGTGAGAGGGAGGGCGAGACTCGTCCGCCCCCCTCGACCATTCGCCCTTGGATCAGGCCGCTTCGGTTCCAGGGGACGCCGCGGCGAGCTCTTCCTCGAGCTCGCGGAACGCCTTGCTCTCGGTCTTCGACTTCCAGACCGCCCAGGCGACTCCCGCCGCACAAGCCAAGCCCGCGGCATAGATCCAGAGATTGCCCGCGTTGGCCAGGATCGGGCCGATCGCGAGAAGCGCAACCATGTTCATGACTTTGATCAATGGATTGAGCGCGGGTCCGGCGGTGTCCTTGAGCGGGTCGCCGACGGTGTCGCCCGTCACGGCCGCCTTGTGCTTCTCGGACCCCTTGCCGGTCATCTCGGTCTTCGGTTCGTCCTCCACCATCTTCTTCGCGTTGTCCCACGCACCGCCGGCATTCGCCATGAAGACGGCGAGGAGCTGGCCGACGATGATCATGCCTGCCAGGAACCCGCCGAGCGCCTGGGCGCCGAGGAAGATCCCGACCAAGATCGGCGCCGTGATCGCGAGCAGACCGGGGCCGATCAACTCGCTCTGAGCAGCAGTCGTGCAGATGTTCACGACTCGACCATAGTCGGGCGTCTTGGTCCCGGCCCAGATCTCTTGGTCGCGGAACTGCTCGCGGCACTCCTTGACGATCAGGAACGCCGCGCGGCCGACGGCGCGGATGAGCATCGAGCTGAAGAGCAGGGGGACGATGCCGCCGATCAGGGCGCCGACGAACACGCGCGGCTCCGCGATCGAGAGCTTGCCCGCCTCGGTCAGGTACTGGCTCGTGGTCATCTCGCCGATCTTCGACTCCGAACCGACGGCGATCACCGCGATGAAGCTCGCGAAGAGACTCACCGCCGCGATCACGGCCGAGCCGATGGCGATCCCCTTCGTCTCGGCCTTCGTGGTGTTTCCCACCGCGTCGAGGTCGGCCAAGATCTGGCGAGCGCGCTTGTAGTTCTCTTCGCCCATCTCCTCGCGCTCGTAGCCCATCTCGCCGATGCCGTTGGCGTTGTCGGCCACGGGTCCGAACACGTCCATGCTGATCGTGTTCCCGGTGAGCGTGAGCATGCCGATGCCGCACATCGCGACGCCGTAGGCGATGAAGATCGGGCTCGAGCCGGCGTAGATGAGCACCGAAAGCAGGATCGCCGCCGCGATCACCAACGTCGCCGCGACCGCCGACTCGTAGCCGACGGCGAATCCCTGGATGATGTTCGTCGCATGTCCGGTTTGGCATGCCTTCACCAGAGACTTGACCGGCGAGTGACTCGTGTGGGTGTAGTAGCTCGTCACCTTGTTGAGTGCGAGCGCCAGGAGGATTCCGATGAGGCAGGTCCAAGCCGGCCGCATGTCGAGCCCGGCGATGCCGAGTGTGGCGATGATCGGCAGGTCCTTGAAGATCGGGTTGCCGGTGGCGGCGTATTGCTTGATGAACCCGGAGAGCGCCGCCTTGTACTCCTCGGGCTTGGTCGAGCGGAGGTCGGCGTTCTTCTCTTCGAAGGTCGCGCGTTCGGTCGCGAAAGCGGGAGCCAACTCCCCGCCGCCGAGGGCCTGGGGATAATCGGCGTAGTAATCGGTGTTGAATCTCAGGTAGCCGAGGCCCAGCGCGATGAAGCCGACGACGCTGATGATCGAGCCGATGATGAACCCGCGGTGCACCGAGTGGAGCGCTTCGTCGCTCGTGCTGTCGGCTCCGGCCTTCACCGTGTAGGTGCTGATGATCGAGCCGATCACGCCGATCGCGCGCACCAGGAGCGGGAAGATCACGCCTTTGTGTCCGAAGCTGGCGTAGCCCAGGATCATCGCGGCGACGATCGTCACCTCGTAGCTCTCGAAGATGTCGGCAGCCATCCCCGCGCAGTCGCCGACGTTGTCGCCGACGTTGTCGGCGATCGTCGCGGCGTTTCGGGGATCGTCTTCGGGGATGTCCTTCTCGACCTTGCCCACGAGATCGGCGCCGACGTCGGCCGCTTTGGTGTAGATGCCGC
Source organism: Isosphaeraceae bacterium (assembly GCA_033763215.1). Taxonomy (GTDB): domain Bacteria; phylum Planctomycetota; class Planctomycetia; order Isosphaerales; family Isosphaeraceae; genus JANRKW01. The sequence goes on from JANRKW010000001.1 coordinate 58,191, forward strand.
CGCCGACCCGCATGAAGAGGGCGAGGAGGGTGCCGCCGAAGCCGAAGCCGAGCAAGACTTCGTATGCATGCTCACCATAGGCCATGAAGATCAAGGTACCGCCCAAGAGCCCGAGCCCGTCGGTGAGCATGCCGGTGATCGTGCCGGTCCGGTAGCCGAGTTGGAGGGCGCTGCCGTAGCTGGTCCGCGCCGCGGCGGCCACGCGGAGGTTGCCGCGGACTGCGAGGCTCATGCCGACGTATCCCACGATCCAGGAGAAGGTCGCACCCATCAAGAAGGCCAGAGCGCGACCGATCTGGACGTGCCCTTGACCGTCTTCGCCGCCGGTCGCGAGATAGAGCAGACCGGTGAGAGCGATGACCAGCAGGAGGATCGCCCGGAACTGGCGACCGAGATAGGCATTCGCGCCCTGGCGGATCGCCTTGGCCACGCCGCGCATCTTGGGAGTCCCTTGATCAGCGCCCAAGACCTGTCCGACGAGCGCCGAGGCGTACGCAAGACCGGCCACCGCGACGCCGAGCACCACCCAGAGGGCGACCCGCTCGAGATCGTTGTAGTGCGTGTCTTCGAGGAAGCTGAAATACGAGAATCCCTTGCCGCTCGACGCCGGGGCGTCCTGCGCAAGGGCCGATACCGGGAAGAACCACCCGAAGGCCAGGAACGCCGCGATCGGGAAGAGTCGCCTCGAAAGCATGAATCCGGTCTCCCTCGATGTTCATTCGGACGTCGATACGAGAAATGCCGACCCGCCAACGGCGACTCGGTTCGAGCCGAGCCGCCTTGTTGCGGAGGAGCCGCGAGCAGTGCCCGATCCTCGACCTCGTCATCGACGATACGACACGACCGTCCTCGCGGCGCTGAGAATGGTGACGCACAGCCGCCCGCGGGAGCAATTGGGCGAATTAGACACCATGCCGCGAGCCGCGAAAAGAGGCTGGAGAACCATCCGCGAGGAACTTCCGCCGATCGGCGGATTCCGACGCAACTCGATCGCGATTCGGGGATTTCCGGTCCGACGCCCGCCGGTGTCGACCCGCGGGCCGGCGGGCGACCGTCGCCCGACCTATGATGAGGACGACGGCCCACCACGGCAACCGATCGGAGAGACGATAAGTGACGATCCGTCAACTCCACGTCGCGGGCTATCGCTCGATCCGCGATCTCCGCCTCCGACTCGATCGCGTCAATCTCATCGTCGGGCCCAACGGATCGGGCAAGAGCAACCTCTACCGGGCTCTCGGGCTCGTCTCCTCGGCGGCCTCGGGTGCTCTGGCGCGGGCCCTCGCGGAAGAAGGCGGAATGCCCTCGGTGCTCTGGGCGGGGGCGAGAGCCAAGGGGCCGGTTCGCATGACCCTCGCGGTGGAGATCGACGAATTCGGCTATGAACTCGAATGCGGTCTGATGCCGCCGGTGCCGGGCGGCTCGGCGTTCGACCTCGACCCCCACGTCAAGTCGGAACTCGTCACCTTTCGCCAAGGGCGCAAGAGCGCGGTCCTCCTCGAACGCTCGAACGCCACGGCGCATGCTCGCGACGCCGAGGGTGCTCGCATGACCTTTCCCCTCGTCTTCTCGGAGTCGGAATCGGTCCTCGCCGAGCTGCGCGAGCCGCATCGATTCCCGGTGATCTCGACGATTCGCGACGAGATCCGCGCCTGGCGCTTCTACCATCAGTTTCGAGTCGACGCCGCGTCCCCCCTGCGACAACCGCAAACCGGCGTTCGGACGCCGATCCTCTCCGAGTCGGCCCTCGACCTCGCCGCCGCGCTCCGGACCATCCAGGAAGTCGGCGATCGACCGGGATTGGAGGAGGCGATCGACCGGGCCTTCCCCGGCGGCCGGCTCGAGGTCGAGGCGGGACGCTTCGTGCTCCGGCTCGCGATGCCCGAATTCCGCCGAGCCTTCGATGCTCGCGAACTCTCCGATGGATCGATGCAATACCTCTGCCTGGTCGCAGCCTTGCTCTCGCCCCGTCCGCCCTCGCTGCTCGCGCTCAATGAGCCCGAGTCCTCGATCCACCCCGACCTCCTCGAGCCGCTGGCGAACCTGATCGCCAAGGCCGCGAGATCCTCGCAATTGTGGATCACCACCCACTCGACACCGCTCGCCGATCACCTCCGCAGGCTCACCGGCGCAGAGCCGATCGAGCTCCGGAAGGTCGCCGGAGAAACGCGGATCCGAAGCTAGAACGGTAGCGGACGAACTCGATTCGATGCTCCGGTATCGATTCTATAGAAATGCATAATATCGAATGATGGTATGAGCGGGCCACTCGAATCCGGAATCTTCCCTTGCTTCTCAATTCTCGATCTGGTTCGCAGTCCGACCGTTCGCAGCCTGCGCGCACAGCGAACGCTCCGGCTCATCGCCGCTTGGGGTTGAGAGCGATTCTCGTCCGCGAAACGGGTCATTCGCGGGGTTTGAGACGGTCCGGCGCGGGGGTGGTGTTTGGTCGGGCGATGGGCGGGGGGACGGGGCCGATCGGAAGATCGATACGATCGCCCCGACCCGCCGGGTTTGACTTCGGTTCGTTCGGCGCCCGCAAAGGACCGAGGGTCGCGGTGAGCAGCGACTCGAGGTTCGAGAGCGCCGAAGGGGTGCCGAGGTTGCTCGGGGCGGGCCGCTTGGCGGGTTCCGGGGGCTTCGGCGACGAGACGTCGGGGGGCTTCGTCGTCGCAACGGCGGATACGAATGCGGCCGATGGACGGGGCATGACGCTCGGGCTCGAATCGCGCTTCGGGGGCTTGCCTTCGTTGCAAAGGCGCACGTTGGTGATCATCTTCAAGAGA
>JANRKW010000002.1:0-14086 GCA_033763215.1 Isosphaeraceae bacterium
CTTCATCCTGAGCGGGAGCCGAAATCCGTCCTCGATCAGATCAAGCGGGATCAGACGAGCCTCACGTTCTCGGCGCAGTACCAGCAAGCGCCCGTGCCGCCCGGCGGAGCGCTCATCCGACGGGATTGGTTTCGATCGTACTCGACCAGGCCCGTTCGTCAGCCGGGCGACATCATCGTGCAGAGCTGGGATACGGCCTCTCGAACCAATGACTCGAACGATTGGTCCGTGTGTACTACTTGGCTCGTTCACGAGCAGCAGTCCTACCTGCTGGATGTACTCCGGGCACGACTCGAGTTTCCTGACCTCCGAAGAGAGATCATCTCTCGATCCAAGATGGCCGGCGCCGATTACGTCCTGATCGAGGATGCCGGGGCTGGCATGCACTTGATTCAGGATCTCAATCGCGAAGGACATGTTCCGCTCATTCCGATTCGTCCAGTCGGGGAGAAGATCGTTCGACTGCAGGCGGCGACGGTTGCCATCGAAGGTCGGCGAGTGTGTATTCCGGATTCGGCAGATTGGCTGGCGGACTTCTTGGTCGAAGTGCTGGCATTTCCGCGGGGTCGATTTGACGATCAAGTCGACAGCCTCTCTCAGTTTCTCAACTGGGCGGCGAATCGGAGCTGGGAAATCTCCTTCGAGATCATCAGCCTCTAGATCCGCCCTCACGGACGAGTTGGCCTTCGGGACTCGACGATGATGAGCCCAGAAGAGTTGCGCAAGTTCCGCATCGGTCGGCGTCCTCGGCCTCGTTCCGGAGCGGGTCTGGAGCGTCAACGCTTTTCGACTTTCAGACCTCGGTGTATCCTGGTCAACACGAGGGGGTGTCCCATGCCGAGAGCGCTGGAGTCGTTGAACCAGGGTGGGTACGTCGAGCCGATCGACGTCACGAAGGCCGACCTCGACCGGGTCGTCGCCCTGCTGAATCTCACCGACCCGTCGGCACGCGATCGAGCCCGTGACCAGATCTACGGTCGTCTCGAGGACTTCAAGACGGCACGCGTCCGAACGGCGAAGGCGAAGCCCATCTCGGACGATCTCTGCGACCTTGAGTCGGTCGCGACCGCGATGGAGCCGATGCGGGCCATCGACCAGCCAGACCTCGCGCTCGACGCGCTCGAGTCCCTCCGATCGAAGAATTTCGTTCTCTATCGACGCCTTCAGTGGCAACTCGGCCCGCGCCGAATCCCCGATCTCATCCGGGCGGTCGACCAGGGGATCGAGTCGATCGAGACGGTCGCTCAAGAGGTCGTGACGGCGATCGCTGGGCTGAAGGAGGTGATTGCCAAGGAAGACGGACGCGGCGCTCCAACGGACTACGCCGCGCGTTCGCTGGCCGTCGCTCTCTTTCGGATCTGGACGACCTTCACGCAGCGCGGCACCTCTCGACAGAATGGGACCCTAGAGCGGGACCCCTTTGGGGATTTTGTCGACGCAGCCGGGAAGCTCATCGAGCCGGACTTCAAGGGACACTACGTGGCCAGGCAGATCCATGAGGCCAGCCGAGAGAAGGCGTAGCGCGGCGGGCAGTCCCGAGAGCGCCTGCCCAAATTAATTGTCGCCACCTTATTTGCCACGCCCGATGTGATTGATTGGGGCCATGGAAAAGCATGGCCCGTCCTCTCGTCTCTCCAGTCTCCAGAACCTCAAGATCGAGCCCCGCCCGATCGCTTCGCTGACGCCCCGCCGCGGAAATCCGCGCACCCACAGCGAAAAACAGATCCGCCAGATCGCGAGATCGATCGAGACTTTCGGGTTCACGAACCCGATCCTGATCGATGCCGGCGGCAACGTGATCGCCGGCCACGGCCGCCTCCGCGCCGCCAAGCTGCTCGGGCTGGAGACGGTCCCGACCCTCCAGCTCGAGCACCTCTCCGAGGCCCAGGTCCGCGCCTACGTGATCGCGGATAACCGGCTCGCTGAGCTCGCGGGCTGGGACAGGGACCTCCTCGCGATCGAGCTCCAGGGCCTCGTGGAGATGGACCTCGATTTCGATCTCGAGGTGATCGGCTTCGAGACCGCCGAGATCGATCTCCGGATCGGCGGCACCTCGGAGGGCGTCGAGTCGGATCCCGCCGACGAGACCTCGGGGATCGATCCCAACGCCCCCGTCGTCTCCCGCACCGGCGACCTCTGGCAGATCGGCCCCCACCGACTCCACTGCGCCGACGCCCTCGACGACGCCTCCTACGCCCGCCTGCTCGGCGACCAGAAGGCAAGCCTCGTCTTCGTCGACCCGCCCTACAACGTCCCGATCGAGGGCCACGTCTCGGGCAGGGGCCGTACTCGACATACGGAGTTCGCGATGGCGAGCGGCGAGATGAGCGAGGCCGAGTTCACGGGCTTCCTCGAGAAGGCGCTCGGACTGCATGCCGCCCACAGCGTCGACGGTGCGATCCACTTCGTCTGCATGGACTGGCGCCATAGCGCCGAGCTCCTCGCCGCGAGTCGCTCCGTCTACCGCGAATGCAAAAACGTCTGCGTCTGGGTCAAGACGAACGCCGGGATGGGCTCCCTCTACCGCTCGCAGCACGAGCTCGTCTACGTCCTCAAGGTCGGGACGGCCCCGCACGTGAACAACGTCGAGCTGGGTCGCCATGGGCGAACCCGTTCCAACGTCTGGCGCTACGCCGGCGCGAACAGCTTTGGGGCCGGGCGGGACGCCGCCCTCGCGATGCACCCGACCGTGAAACCCGTCCGCCTGGTGGCCGACGCCATCCTCGACTGCTCCCGACGAGGCGACCTCGTCCTCGACGGCTTCGCGGGCTCGGGCACGACCCTCCTCGCCGCGGATCGAACCGGGCGCATTGGATACGGCCTCGAGCTCGAGCCTCGCTACGTCGACGCGACGATCCGCCGGATGGCCGAGCACTCAGGCCTCGAGGCCATCCTGACCTCGACCGGCCAGACCTTCGACCAGGTGGCTCAGCAGCGAGCTGGCGAGGCCCAGAGCCCGGCGCCTGCCGCATCGACGGCGCCCAAGGAGGTGTCACGTGGCCAGTGAGGAGGAACCCAAGGGTGCGGCCAAGGCCGACACCGAGATTCAGGCGGACGCGTCGGGCGATGAGTCGCCCCGTCCCGATGCAGCCTATGAGGTCGGCTACGGAAAGCCGCCCAAGCACACCCGATTCAAGCCTGGGGAATCCGGGAACGCTCGAGGCCGACCCAAGGGAGCCAAGAACGTCAAGACCTACCTCTTGAATGCACTCAATGAGAAGGTGGTCGTCCGCGAGGGCGGCCGCTCCAGAAAGATCACCAAACTGGAAGCCTTCGTGACCGCTGTTATCAATGGGTCGATCAAAGGCAACTCGAAATTCGCCGTCTTGCTGATGAACACGCTCATTCGATACGTCGACACCGGGACCAACGAGGGGGCCGGAGAAGAAGAGCTTTCCAACGAGGACCTGGAGGTCCTACGCGCACAGGAAGAGCGCTTGCTGAGGCGCCTGGTCGCGAATCAGACTCCGGATCCCACTGCCGCCGACGAGTCTGAGGCCGCCGAGGAGACGCGCGAGGAAGAGTCATGAACTCAACCCCCCGTCAGGTCCTTCGAGCGGTGCTTCGCAATGACTTCGTGCCCTTCATCCATCGTTGCTTCAGGACCGTCGATCCGGGTACGGCTTACCAGCACAACTGGCACATCGAGGCGATCGCCTATGAGCTCGATCGGATCCGACGGGGCGAGATCCAGCGCCTGATGATCAATGTTCCCCCGCGGTACATGAAGTCGATCTGTATCTCCGTCGCGTTCCCCGCGTTCGTGCTCGGGCACGACCCGACCCGCAAGATCGTTGCCGCCAGCTACTCCCAGGAGCTCTCGGCCAAGCTCTCGCGCGACTGCCGGGCCGTGATGGAGAGCGACTGGTACAAGGACACCTTTTTACGGACCCGCCTGAATCCGAGCAAGAGTGGCGTGACGGAATTCGAGACCACGGCCCGGGGATACCGACTGGCCACCTCGGTGGGGGGATCCGTGACCGGTCGCGGTGGAAATCTCCTCATCATCGACGATCCCCTCAAACCCGAGGACGCGCACTCGGAGGTCAAGCGCGTCGGGACGAACAACTGGTACGACTCGACGATGTCTTCCCGCCTGGACCAGAAGACGGAAGATGCGACGATCATCGTCGCCCAGCGCCTCCACTGCGACGACCTGATCGGTCACCTCCTCGAGCGGGATCCATCCTGGACGGTCCTCAACCTCCCGGCGATCGCCGTCATGACCGAGGACATCCCCCTCGGCCATGGCCTCTTCCACCACCGCGAAATCGGAGACCTCCTTCACCCAGAGAGAGAGCCGCAGTCCATTCTCGATGCAATCAAGCTTCAGCAGGGCAGCCTGACCTTCTCGGCGCAGTATCAGCAGGCTCCGGTTCCGGCGGGCGGGGCCCTCGTCCAGCGGAAATGGCTCGAAACCTACGCCGTCGCACCGGCGCGGCAGCAGGGCGACCGCATCGTTCAAAGCTGGGACACAGCCTGTAAAGCCGGTCTGATGAACGACTACTCCGTCTGTACGACGTGGCTGGTGCGGAACAAGCGATATTACCTGCTCCATGTGCTGCGCGTCCGTCAGGACTTCCCGGCGCTGAAGAAGCAGATCCTCTCGCATGCCCAGGCCTATGGAGCTCGCACTGTGCTGATCGAAGACGCGGGCTCTGGAATCGGCCTGATCCAGGAGTTGAAGCGGGACGGGGGCATCCACATCGTCAAGATCACGCCGGAACGCGACAAGCTCTCGCGGCTCGAAGCGTGCACGGCGGCCATGGAAGCGGGTCACGTCTTCATCCCCGCGTCGGCATCCTGGCTGGCCGACTACTTGAATGAGCTCCTCGCGTTTCCCAATGGGAAGTACGACGATCAGGTCGACAGCACGTCGCAGTTTCTCACCTATGAGCGAACCCGTCCACGGGTTCACGTGGGTTGACGGAATGGGCGGCCGTCTCGGGCCAATTGTGGCCCTGTCGACGTCACGGACGAGCGAATCCGAGGCGAATGGCGTCGAAATCTCCCGCCTTCTGCCCAGAGATCTGTTGACTCCCCGCCCATCCAGAGCGTGTATGCGGAGACGGCACGAGGCCCATTGGGCGTCTGCCCCGACGAGTGTCGCCGGGGATCAGCGCCCATATGGGCCTCGGAGGCCGAACGGATCGCTGGCTAAGCGATCCCCAAGGAGCCCCGCATGCCCCGACCTCGTCCCCGTGCTCAGGAGCGTCTCAACGCCGACCTCAAGGCCCTCCCGGACCTTCCCCGCGAAGAGCTGAAGCGGCGCTGGCTGGACCTCTACGGCACCCCCTGCCCCGTCCAGATCAGCCGCCGCCTCCTCACGCGAGCCCTCGCCTACCGGATGCAGGAGAACGTCTATGGGGGCCTCGACAAGATCACGCTCCGAAAGCTCGAGAAGGCCGCATCCGCCCTGGCCGCCGGTCGCCCCGTCGGCCCGCCCGATTCGAAGATCAAACCGGGGGTCCGCTTGGTTCGCGAATGGCACGGCACCCTTCACGAGGTGACCGTCCTCGAACAAGGGGTCCAATACTGGAACAAGGTCTGGCCCTCCCTGTCCGCCGTAGCCCGAGAGATCACGGGCGTACGCTGGTCCGGTCCTCGGTTCTTTGGATTGAAGGAGAAGGAGTGAGATGGCCCACGAGCCGACTCGGCGCCGTCGCTGCGCCACCTATACCCGCAAGTCTTCCGAGGAGGGTCTCGAGCAGGACTTCAACTCCCTCGATGCGCAGAGGGAGGCCTGCGAGGCCTACATCCGAAGCCAGGCAGGCGAAGGCTGGAAGGGAGTCACCACGCGGTACGACGACGGGGGCTACTCGGGGGGCAACCTCGATCGCCCTGCCCTCCAGCAGCTCCTGGCCGACATCCAGGCCAAGAGGATCGATACGGTCGTCGTCTACAAGGTAGATCGCCTCACCCGGTCGCTCGCCGACTTCGCCAAGATCGTCGAGGTCCTCGATTCGAATGGGGCCTCGTTCGTTTCGGTGACCCAGCAGTTCAATACGACGACCTCGATGGGGCGACTCACGCTCAACATGCTGCTCTCCTTCGCTCAGTTCGAACGGGAGGTCACGGGGGAGAGGATTCGGGACAAGATCGCGGCCTCAAAGCGGAAGGGACTCTGGATGGGTGGGTTCGTCCCGCTCGGGTACGAGGCGGCCGGGAGGACGCTCTCGGTAGTCGAGGCCGAGGCCAAGATCGTCCGCAGGGTCTATCAGCTCTACCTGAAGCTGGGCTCGGTCCCACTCGTCGAGACCGAGGTCAACCGCCTGGGGCTGCGTACGAAGAAGCGACCCAGCACGTCCAAGAAAACCTGCGGCGGAAAACCATTCAGTCGAGGGCACCTCTACAAGATCCTCAACAACCCGATCTACGCGGGGCGCATCTCGCACAAGGGCGAGATCTTCCCAGGCCAGCACCCGGCGATCATCGAGCCCGCGACTTGGCAGGCGGTCCAGACGCAGCTCTCGGAGCATGCCGGGGAGAGGGCGTCCCAGCGCAATCTGACTAATGCCAACCCCCTCCGCGGCAAGCTGTTCGACGAAACGGGGCAGGCTCTCTCCCCCGTCCATTCGACCAAGGCAGGGCGGCGGTACCGCTACTACGTCTCGCGACCCGATCCGGCGGCGGAGGGTGATCTCGACGAAGAGGACACCGTGCGCCGATGGCGGCTGCCGGCTCGGGAAATCGAGCAATTCGTCGAGAAGCGCACCGCGAAGGTGCTCACGGACCCCGGGGAGATGGCTCGACTGCTCCGGGAGGCCGAGGTGCCGGAGCGGAAGCTTCTCGACCTCGCCCAACGGCTCCGACTCTGGCGCGGCCATCCCAAGGACTGCGTGGCCCGCATCGACCTTGGGGCGGAGCAGATCTCAATCCAGATCGATGCGTCCGAGGTGGTCGACGCGCCCGGCTGTATGATTCGGCTCGAAGTGCCGACGCGACTCCAGAGGCGTGGGGTCGAGGCTCGGATCGTGCTCACGCAGGAGGGCTCCGTACTCGACGACCGTCGTGTGGATCCGGCGCTGATTAAGGCGATCGTGCGGACGAGAACGTGGTTCGATGACCTGGTGAACGGTCGAGTCGCGAGTCTCGAAGAAATCGGCCGACGAGAAGGGATCAGCGATCGCTACGTGGGATCGCTTATGTCGCTGGGGTTTCTGGCGCCGGCTCTCATCACTCGGACTCTGGACGGGACTCAGCCACTAGGGATGACGATGCAGAACCTAGTGACGCGGGTCGAGCTGCCGATCGAATGGAGGGGGCAGCTGGAGTTGCTCGAAATTTGACACGGAAACGATGTTGCCGGGTCTCTGTCAACCAGGTCCCCGACCGGTCCGCAAATTTTCAGCCGGAAGGCGAATAGCGGTCGAGGTCTACCAACAATCCAAGTATTTAAAGAGCCACTATCGAGTGCCTCGAGAGCCAACGCTGCTGGTGAGTGCTCCGATCGATTGGGATTGGGCATCACCTTTTGACGCCATTATCGACTGTGCCTTCAACAGGAACGCCGCTCACCACCGCCCCCTTCTTGTACCGGACCGGGCCTGTGCCGAAAACGGTGCCGACCGTGCCGCCGATCAAAGATGAACCCCCGATCGTGTAGAGGCGATCAAGCATCCCTTCGATCTCGACACTTCCTCCAAGATTCTTCACGGTTCCATTCACCGTACCCGTTAGAACAAGGCGCCCTCCTTCGTGGACGATGATATCCCCATTCGACATCCCGCTTAGAGCGAGCTCGCCTCCTTTTAGGATCTTCGCACCCGCAATGATTCCACTCGCGGCAGTGTAGGAACGAACCGTCAAGCGCCCCTTGACCCCGTCATTGAGTCGAACGCCTCGACAGTCACCGTACACCTTGCCATCGATGATGTTGCAAGATGCATAACAGGGTGCGTTGGTAGCGATTGAAGCGGCTACCGCAAAGGCCACGAGACATGATCTTCTTGCAGTCGACACGGGCACTTCGCGCTCTCTATCTGGACGCCCAACGGATCACCGATCAGCAGCGATCCGCGATATAAGGGCTCAGCGATGGTACAGGGATCGCTGCGCAGCCGCACAATCCAGCCTATGCGGAGGGCGAATTCCGGATCATCGAGGTCGGCGCTGCATGCGACGACCTCGTTTTCGGATCGTCCGTCCGCCTTAGTTAATTATGCGGCGATGGGCGATGTTAGCTCGCCCCAGTTGTCATCCACGAACTTCGCGAATCGAAGCAACAGAGCGAGCGAAGTAAACGCCTCGTTGTCGCCGATTCGGGCGGCGCCGCCATGACTTGCTTCGTCTCGCCAGTACTTTAGGAGCCCAGCGAAACTATCAAATTCGCGCCTAATTCGGTCGCTTCGCTGACCTAGAAGTTTCTTCTCGAGCCGCGCTCGGCCAGCCGCTCCTCGATAGATCCTTAGAGTCTCATCCTCTCCGAAACATTCGCCACCCAGAACAATAAGAGCAGACTCGGTGGCAGCGCCGCACATCGCGCAGCAAGCCAAATACGCATGCGCGCCGTAGCAACGAATAGCTTCCTGAGCACGCTCCTGGAACTGCGCCCCTAGTCTTGCTTGAAATGGGCGAAGCATCTCCGCAAATCGGCCATCTTCGGTCGGCACGTAATCGTCCTGATCAGATTCTTCGAGCCATCGACGACCGAATGTCGTTACACAGTATCCGCCCTCAGCTACTGCTTGAGCGCCTTCTTGCTTCACCCCAGGGCGGAGAATTCCCCGGCGACAGAGTGCCCAACCCGCTTCGAAGAAGTACGGGGACAATGGCGCGGTTTGCGCGTTCCCGAACTGGACTTCCCTTCCTAGGTACATCAGATAATCGCGGATCAGACTGGGGACGTAGATCTCGTACCCGTACGAGCTTCCGCCGCTTCGGTGGAGCGACGGGTCGCGAAGCCAAGCAATCAGAAAGCGTTCGGCGTCCTCGTTCGTCATAGCATGCCGCACAGCGGATCACCGATCAGCGGGGAGCCGCGCTGGAAGCGGTTGTCGAGTGGAAAGCGGTCGACGGCAGGCGACGCGAGCCGCCGTGGCCCAAGGAAACGAGGCCGCACGCCTAGGGAGCGGCGAAGCCCGCAACAGGCTCCACCGAGGATCATTCGCCTGGATTCGCTGGTCATGTTGCTGGCCGGTCTACCGAATCGGCTCAACTCGGATTGAATCGAGGGCATTCCGAATCCTTCGCCCCTCTTGATCGCAATCTGTTCCAAAAAGCGACTCAGCGGCATTCTTCATCAAATCGAGAAATTTGATGTAATAGGCTTGGTAGAGCTCGACGTCGACTTCGCTCTCGGCCTCAAACATGGTAAACGTGTTTTGTTGCAGGCTATCGACCCATGCGAACAAGTCGTCGGGGGACCGACGAAGCTCCCGAATTAGCTCCACGGGGTTCGCAACAAACTTCTTCGACAGCTGGGTTCCTACCTCCACCCACATAGCCCCGTCGCGGCGCTTCCATTCGGCAATCAGACGGGGAACGGTTTGGTCTCCGATTCGCTCTTCGAGCCCCTTCAGGACGCGGGGTCCGAAGTCCAGAGCCCATGCGGACGCGGTCGGATCCACGGTCGCGCCATGGGCGGCTTGGTTGAGTAGCGGTAGCAGCTCATTAATCGCAGAGCACTCGGCATCAGTCAGGATTTGAGCATTACGGAGTCCGCGCATAACGTTTCTGATGCCGCCAGCTTGCGTTTCCACACCGTTCTTTTCGGCGACCTTCTTCAGCTTGGACTCGATCTCTATTCGGAGTCCGGCGAGGGCAAGATTCGGATCTGCATCCGCGACCGACTCGAACGCATAGGAAACAGCCCTTCCTATTGACGTTGCGGTAGCCGACGCAGCAAGACCAGACGCCTCAATTCGCTTGGCAGCCTGCTCAAGCTCGCGGAATTCGACCTTAAACCCTCCCGGAAGTTCTACGGAGCGAAACAGGGGCCCGAGCCACGGAATAATCGCCAGAACTAGAAGGGCCACCGCGATTGCGTCGATTCGTAGATTCGGGAACGCAAGATGCCCAGCTGCGACGGCAACCGACCCGAGCGATATTACAAGTCGCAGTCGTTTAGGCGTCACATGCCAGCCGCAAATCGGATCACCAATCAGCAGCGACCCGAGTCAAAGAGGTTGGCCAAGAGTACACCGGTCGACTCCGGATGGCACAAGTCCCCTTCCGGCCAAAGACCGGTCTAGTGGGCGTTCTTGGGACGGAGACACCCTCGGATCAGCCGAATGCATTTAGGCGTTATGCGATTATCGAGATCATCGGAATTCATTCCAGTCTAGGACCGGATAGGAATTGATCGACTCGACGAACCCGGTCGATTTGATCACGAGAACGAAGACTCTGTTGTTGTTCAGCAGATAAGTCTGGGAGAACAGACCGTCGGGCGCATGGTCGATCCTGCCAGGTTCGACGAAGTCATCGCGCCAGAATGGAATGAATACTGACGACCATCGTATAAGCGCCTGAATTGGCTCGTCGGCCTGGTCTAGGATCGTCTTCGTTGCGAGCAATGATGCACCTTGTTCGTCAATTCGGCGTCGCAGGCCCTTTTCGACGGTCCACTTGAGAAAACTTCCAAATCGTTTTGCGAGCTTGATCCAACCGTCGAGATTCTCCTCGATAGATTTCCCGCTTTGAAAAAGGGTCCACGCCAGAATCGCGATAATTACCGGATCACTGGCTCCCTTCCCGATGTCACCTTCGCAGATCTCGACCTTCTCGGAGAACGGTTGGAGTTGCTCCCGGAGCTCCGCAATAAACTGGGAACGATCTACCTTGTCCTCGTGGTCGTAGCTGGGATCGGATACGAGGATTTGCATCGGACAGCCCCCGCCACATAACCAGTTAGTTATCGGCACGTTAGCCCACCCAATTCCACCCGACTCACGGACAAACGCGCCTCGTCCGACGGAGTCGAATCGGCCTGGCTTGACACCCATCCCTCTCAGCGCGAGAACACCCCTTCGGGCGCCGCGACAATCGCGATCTCGGCAGCCGTGATCACTCGATCGCGACGGCCCGGCGGACGCGTTGCGCAAGCGTCCATTGCCGGGACAACTTCCAGCATTCGCGCGTTGTTCGCGGCGCATTTGCATCCCGCGACCGCGCCGCCCAGCGGTTGGGCTCATTCGGAGCCCGCAATCCGAAGTGCCCCGCTCCTCGCCGGAGACCGCGAGCAAAACCCCCGCCCTCACGCCCCCGCCCCGACCCTCTCCGCTCGGATCGCACGGGCTCTGAGTCGCAAAACCCCGCGGAATCGCGGGAAGATTCGCCTTGGGTCGCGTCCGGACCAGAAGGTCTACGGATTCGCGGACTGAGTGGCGGAGAGGGAGGGATTCGAACCCTCGATAGGTTTCCCTATACGCCCTTAGCAGGGGCGCGCCTTCGGCCTCTCGGCCACCTCTCCGGAGCGCCGGAGAGTACCGAACCGAGCCGCCCCCGCCCCCCCTCGCCCGGGCCGACCGGCCCGGAAACCCGATCCAATTCAGCCAGATCGGGCCCGGGCCGCCCTGCCCGACCCCACGCCCCGGCCCCGGGACGTGTGCTCGCGCCCGGAAAGCGGCATCGCCCGGCTTCGCCGCCCGTCTGCCGGTCCGGCGGCCCGGCGTGCGGCTCATCCCGCGCCCGTCCCGAAAGGAGCCCCGATGTCCCGCCCCGCCCCCTATTCGACCCTGCGCCTCGAGCGAAACGGCGCGATCGCGACCCTGACCCTCGCCCGGGCGAATCATGCGAACGCCCTCGACCTGCCGATGTCCCGGGACCTCCTCCATGCGGCGATCGAGCTCGACGAGGACCCGGACGTCCGGGCCGTCATCCTGACCGGCGAGGGGAAGATGTTTTGCGCCGGCGGGGACCTGGCGGGCATGAAGGAGGCGGGGGCCCGGGCGCCGGCCTACATCAAGGAGCTCGCCGGCAATCTCCACCTCGCGATCTCCCGCCTCGCGCGCATGCGGACCCCGGTCATCGCGGCGGTCAACGGGACGGCGGCGGGGGCGGGGTTCTCGCTGGTGTGTGCGACGGATCTCGCGATCGCGGCGGAGTCGGCGAAGTTCACGATGGCCTACACCGGCGCGGGTCTCTCGCCCGACGGCAGCTCGTCCTACTTCCTGCCGCGCATCATCGGCCAGCGCCGCACGCTCGAGCTGATGCTGACGAACCGCGTCGTCAACTCGGAGCTCGCCCTCGAGTGGGGCCTCGTCAATCAGGTGGTGCCCCTCGACGAGCTGATGTCGACGGCGGAGAAGCTCGCGGGCCAGCTCGCCTCGGGCCCGACCTTCGCCTTCGGTGTCGTCAAGAAGCTCCTCGTCAACAGCGCCTACGACAGCCTCGAGAGCCAGATGGAGCACGAGACCCGCGGCATCGCCGACTGCTCCCGGACGAAGGACGGCCAGGAGGGCATCGCCGCCTTCCTCGAGAAGCGGCGGCCCCAGTTCTCGGGCAACTGACGGGGCGCCCCTCGGCCCCCCGCCTTCGGAGACCGCCATGTCCCGCGGCCGGATCCTGATCTACGGCGCCACCGGCTACACCGGCAAGCTCCTCGCCCGCGAGGCCGCCCGCCGCGGCCTCGACGTCGTGCTCGCCGGCCGCGATCGCCACCGCCTCGACGACGTCGCCCACGCGCACGGCTACGAGGCGCGCGCCGTCGCGCTCGCCGACGGCGCGGGGCTGCGGGCGGCGCTCGCGGACGTGGCCGCCGTGCTCCACGTCGCCGGCCCCTTCTCGGCGACATCAAAGCCGATGGCGGATGCGTGCCTCGAGACGGGGACCCACTACCTCGACGTGACCGGCGAGATCGACGTCTTCGAGGCGCTGGCGCGAAGGGGCGAGGAGGCGCTGCGCGCGGGGGTGACGCTGCTGCCGGGGGTCGGCTTCGACGTCGTCCCGAGCGATTGCCTCGCGGTCCACGTCGCGAAGCGGATCGACGAGCCGAAGCGCCTGCGCATCGGCCTCGCCGGCCTCGGCGGCGGCGTCTCCCGAGGCACCGCGCGGACCATGCTCGAGTCCCTCGCCGACGGCCTCCGCATCCGCCATCAAGGCGTCCTCGTGCCCCGCTCCTTCGGGCGCCTCGAGCACCGCTTCGATCTCGGCGCCGGCCCGCTGCGCGCCCTCGCGATGCCGCTCGCCGATCTCGCGAGCGCGTTCCACTCGACCGGCATCCCGAACATCGAGACCTACGTCGTCGCGTCGGGCTCGCTCCCGAACATGCTGCGCCTGGCCGAGCGCCTGCGCCCGCTGCTGCGCGTCGGCTTCGTCCGCCGCTTCCTCGAGGAGCGGATCGACCGGATGCCGGAGGGGCCCACCGACGACGCCCGCGAGTCGGGCCGCTCGCTCGTCCTCGCCGAGGTCGAAGGCGCGGGCGGCCTGCGCGCCGCCGCGATGCTCGAGACGCCGAGCGGCTACGCGATCACGCAGGTCGCCGCCGTCGAGGCCGCACGCCGCGTCGCCGAGGGTCTCGCGCCGATCGGCTTCCAGACCCCCGCGACCGCGTTCGGCGCGGACTTCGTGCTCGAGTGCTCGAACAGCCGACGCACGGATCTCTGAAGGCGGGGCGCCGCCTGCGCGCGGGCGGCCGCGCACAGCTCGCCGCCCGCGCCCAGCGCCTGGCGGCTATTCGCCCTTGAAGACCGGCGGCCGCTTCTCCATGAAGGCGCGCGGGCCTTCGACGGCGTCCTTCGACGACATCACCTTCAGGCCGTGATGCATCTCGATCTTGAAGGCCTCTTCCTCGGGCATCGCCTCGGTCTGGCGCAAGGTCGCGAGGATGCCGGCGACGGCGAGCGGGCCGTTGCTCGCGATGCGCTGCGCGATCTGCTTCGCCTTCGCGAGCGCCTGGCCGTCGGGGACGACGTGGTTGATCAGCCCGAGATCGTAGGCGCGCCGCGCCGGGAGATCCTCGCCGGCGAGCAGCATCTCGGCGGCGATCGCATACGGGATCTGCCGGCGCAGGCGGACGGCCGAGCCCGCCATCGGGAAGAGGCCGCGCTGGACCTCGGTGACGCCGAACATCGCGCTCTCGCCGGCGACGCGGATGTCGGTGCCCTGGAGGATCTCGGTTCCACCGGCGCGCGCGAAGCCTTCG
>JANRKW010000003.1:0-2799 GCA_033763215.1 Isosphaeraceae bacterium
AGCGCCTGTCATCGCAGCGGCCTCGATCCGCGGACCGCGGCCCGCACGCTGCAATTCCTCCAGGCGACGGAGCAGGTCCGGATCGAGCAGATCGAGGGCGAGATCGAGGATCACACGACGGCCGACGACGACGTCGTCCGCGAAGCCGTGGCGCTCCACTGCAAGCTGATCTTCGAGCTCACCGCGCCGCTCGTCGCCGTCGACGGCCCGCAGGCCGTGGCCGAGCGCATCAACCGCATCATCGGCGAGAGCGTCGAGCGCGGTCGCAAGCTCTTCGCGGGCGTCGAGTTCGACGCGCGCGCCGGCCTCGATCCCTCGGCCGTCGAGCACCGCGCCCTGCGGCTCCCCGGCGACCGCATCCGCGAGGTCGACGAAACCCTCGGCGAGATCGCGAGCTATCTCGAGTTCGAGCTCCGCAACCATCCGCGGATCCCCGACGGCACGCCCTTCCTCGAGGCCGTCGACCCGCTGCGGGCTATGCTGATCCGCTGAAGCCCGACCGCCGCGCGTCCGCGGTGAAGCGGTCTTCGTCTCGACGCGGCCCGCCGACGGCGCCGCCAGCGGATCCGATGAAATCGAAGTCTCCGAAGGCCAGGCCCGCGCGGGTCCATCGATCCCCCGATCGCCCGTCGACGGGCGACTGGCTCACCGGCGTCCACTCCGTGAAGGAGGCCCTGCGCGCCGGACGCCGCCGGATCGATCGGCTGCTGCTCCGGGAAGAGGGGGGCCGCGGGCCGCACGCGGACCTCGTCGCGCTCGCCCGCTCGCTGGGCGTTCCGATCGAGGGGGCCGACGAGCGAACGTTCGAGCGGATCTGTGGGCCGGAGCTGCGATCCCAGGGCGTGGCGCTCGCGGTCGGACCCCTGCCGGAGCTCTCGCTGGTCGAGCTCGTGCGGGCGGCGGGTCCCTCTGCGAACGACGCGGCCGACGCGGAGGCCGGGCACGGGAAAGGCCGCGGACGCCGCCTCGTGGTCCTCGACGGGGTCGAGGATCCCCAGAACGTCGGGGCGATCGCGCGGGTCGCGGAGTCGGCGGGGTGTGCGGGGCTGGTCCTGACCGATCGGCGGGCGCCGGGGCTGACGGCGGCCGTCAGCCGGGCTTCGGCCGGGGCGATCGAGTGGCTCCCGGTCGCCCGGGTCACGAACCTGGTCCGGGCGCTCGAGGAATTGAAGTCGGAACGCTTCTGGATCCTGGCGGCGGCCGTCGAGGAGAGTGAGTCGCTCTTCGAGCTGCCGGATCGGATCCTGACGGGGGACCTCGTGGTCGTCCTCGGAGCGGAGGGGAAGGGGATCCGGCCCGGCGTCCTCGAGCAGGCCGATCATCGGATCTCGATTCCGATGCGCGGCGAGATCGAGTCCTTGAACGTCGCGACGGCGGGGGCGGTGATCCTCTACGAGCTGCTTCGCCGGGCGGAGAAGGACGGGCGCTTGCCCGCCGGGGACCAGCTGACCTAGGCTCGTTCGACTCGATCGGGCGGTTCCCGAGCGGTTTCAAGCGCTTGCCAGCGGGGATGAAGGCGGTCTATAGTCGGTGGCGCGTTTTCCAGGCTGGCGTAGCTCAACTGGTAGAGCATCGGATTTGTAATCCGAGGGTTAAGGGTTCGAGTCCCCTCGCCAGCTCCGGCAGTGGACGCGGAGCCGACCTTCGGACTGGCTCGTTGCGATTCTCATCTTCGAAGCGAACGAAAGACGATCGGGTGATTCGACTCGTCGTGTGTGGATGATTCAAGACCGGCGTGGGTGGTCGTCCGGTCCGACTCCGACACGGACTCCGAAACGGAAAAGGCGGATCCGCGCCGTGTCCGTGTCGACCGAATCCGGTGGTTCGATGCCGGCAGTCGAACGCGAGATGCATCCGACGAGCGTACGAGAAGACGCAAGAGCGAGAGCAAGAGCGCACGAGATCGCAAGAGAATCTCGACGGGCGCCGGAAGCGCGACGGTTACGTTAGGCGAGGTGCGACGCGCGGCGTCCGCCTCGATCGTGAAGAAGGTTCAGGGGTTCTCGGCCTAGCGCCATCATCGGACGGGGGGACGGCGCGAACGGCGGATCCAGCGGGTTCGAGGAGAGATACCGAAGCGGCTAAACGGGGCAGACTGTAAATCTGCTGGCTTGCGCCTACGGAGGTTCGAATCCTCCTCTCTCCACCAGCCTCCCGCTCCATCGGGCGCCTTCATCGCAGCGGACAAAGGGTCGGTCGGTCGGTCGATGGCGCGGTCGCGGAGCTTCAGGCGAGATAAGCGGGAATAGCTCAGTTGGCTAGAGCACCAGCCTTCCAAGCTGGGGGTCGCGGGTTCGAGTCCCGTTTCCCGCTCCAACGAGTCGAGCCCGAGTCGGGAACGAGTCCGGTGTCGATCGCGCGAGGGGTTCGAGAGGTTCGGAAGAAGAGTTCGAGGGATTCGGCGAGGCAGGGTTCGGCGAAGCAGAGTTCGGCGAAGAGAGTTCGGCGAAGAGAGTTCGGCGAAGAGAGTTCGGCTCACGTAGCTCAGTTGGCAGAGCACGTCCTTGGTAAGGACGAGGTCAGCGGTTCGATCCCGCTCGTGAGCTCCAGATACACGGTCAACTGACCGGCTCCGCGAGGGCTGGTCCAATCCGGGACCGAGGCGGTTCACCGGGTCAACACCGGGTCGATCACCCGGGCGAGAGAGAGCAACCAAGAGATGGCCAAGGCAAAGTTCGAGCGGACGAAACCCCACGTGAACGTGGGCACCATCGGTCACGTGGACCACGGCAAGACGACGCTGACGGCGGCGATCACGTCGCGCCAGGCGCACAAGGGCCTGGCCCAGAAGATCGCGTT
>JANRKW010000004.1:0-121931 GCA_033763215.1 Isosphaeraceae bacterium
GATGGTCTCGACGCTTGTCGGAGGGGTCTCGGACGGGCCGGACGTGCTGGTGTTCGCTGATCCGAGAGTGCCGGCGGGGTCCTGACGCCGGTCGACGCGTTCGGGTTGGTTCACCCGATCGGAACGAAAGCGAACGCCCGCCAGGGGCGTCCGCTCGCGGTGCGCGCCGAGCCGGCGTCGCGGGCTCAGCGGCGTTCGAACCAGTAGAGACCGCTCTTGCCTGGGCAGAGGAGGTCCTGGTCGCCGTCGCCGTCGAGGTCGACGACGGTCATCTCGAGGCCGGTGCCGGCGGTTCCCGGGGCGAAGTCGACCTGGGCGTTGCGCTTGGAGGGGTCGGTCGGGGCGTTGGCGGCGTCCTGGCCTTGGTAGATCATGTGGCGATCCCATTTCTTGTTCGCGCGGTCGTATGAATACCAGGCGATGATGGGAGCCTTGACGTCGTCGGCCTCTTTTTCGTGGGCGTAGACGCGTTTGCCGGTGAGGATCTCTTCCTTCTTGCCGTCGCCGTCGAAGTCGACCCAGAGGAGGGTGTGGACGGAGGCGACGCCGTTGTCGATCAGTTCGCGATTCCAGGTGGTCTTGCCGTCGGGGGTCTTGGTCTGTCGGGACCAGTAGAGTCCGATGTCGTGTCCCATGCCGTGGATGAGGTCGACGAGCCCGTCGCCGTCGACGTCGCGGGCGAGGATCTGGATGCCGGTGGCGCCGAGGTTCCAGGCGGGGTGCCAGGTCCAGGGCTCGGTCTTGGGGGACGCGGGGGCTTCGAACCATCCGTGGGGAGTGAGGAGATCGAGACGTCCGTCGGCGTTGATGTCGCCGGTGCCGACGCCGTGGCCGTTCGACCCCTTGGCGGCGCTGTGGTCGTGCTTGCGGAAGTCGGGTTTGGCGGCCGCCTTCTCGAGCGAGTACCAGACGACGGTGTTGACGGTGTTGGGGAGGATGTCGGGCTTGCCGTCGGCGTCGAGGTCGACGAGCACCGCGCACTCGCTGGGTCCGGGGACGTCGATCTCGTGATAGTTCCAGGAGTCGCCCGTCTTGCCGGGGTTCTCGACCCATCCGACGTTCTTGCCGAAGTAGGAGACGGAGATGAAGTCGGTGTCGCCGTCGCCGTCGACGTCCATCGGCAGCGTGGAGAAGCAATTCATATAAGTGCCGACTTTGGAGACGTCGCGGACGCGGTGAGGCTTCCAGGTCGGTGCTTGGTACCAGGTGTCTCCGGAGACGACGTCGATCTTGCCGTCGCCGTCGACGTCGAAGGCGCCCGCGCCCTCGAAGATGCTCTTGGCGTTGATCTCGTGCTTGACCCAGGTCGGCTCGGCGGCGGAGGCTGCGAGAGCCGGCGCGAGAACTGCGATGAGTCGTGCGAGATGAGAGGTGTTCATGGCGGTGCTCGCTGGAGAGTGGGGATCAGAGGTCGTCGGAGTCGTCTTCGTCGGGCCCGTCTTCGTCGTCGATGTGGAGTTCCCAGCCGATGGCGAGGCAGGCGGCGTCGAGGTCTCGGACGGCGGGGAGCGGGTCTTCGGCCTCGATCTCGAAGTTGACGGCGGAGACGTGGGGGCCTTCGATGACGGCGAAGCCGCGGACGAGTCGCTCTTGGACGTCGAGCCAGGCTTCGTTGGGTCCTTCGCGGTCGATGTCGACGGGGCCGAGGTGTGTTTCGAGGGCCTCGACCCAGGCGGCGATGGTGGTGGGGGGCGTGCCCCAGGCGGGGATGGCGACGCGTTCGGTCATCGGTTCACGCGAAGGGTCGAGGTGCGGCGGGTGGTGTGGGACGCCGAGATCATCCGAACCGGCCCGCCGCGTCGGGTCAAGGGGCTCGGTCAGACGACGGGCAAGGTCCAGGGCTTGCGATACTCGACGCGGGCGAGGTGATCGTTGGCCTGGGGGTGGTTGACGACGCGTTCGTTCTCGGCGTCCCAGACGAGTTTCTCGCCGGTCCAGAGTGCGATGTTGCCGAGGTGGCCGACGGAGGTGAGTCGGTGGCCGTAGCCGAAGTTGCAGGTGGTCGCGCCTCGGGTCTTGACGGCGTCGAGCCACTCGCGGTGATGGCCGACCGAGCGGGGGATCGACGGCGGCGGGATGTCGATCTTCGCCTTCGCGGCCTTCTCGGGGAAGATCTCGTACGAGTTGTAGGTCGAGACGAGCGTGGCCTCGGTGCCTTGGAACATGATCCCCTGTCCCTTGCGTTCGAAGCCGTGGGAGCTGGCGTCGGTCTGGCTCCAGACGAGGTCGAATCCCTTGGGGCCTTTGTCGTAGTGGTAGAGGACCTCGAGGGTGTCGGGGGTCTCGGCGTTGTCGTCGAGCGCGTATCGGCCGCCGGTCGCGGTGATGGTGCGCGGGGCTTCGACGTCCATGGCCCAGTGGACGAGGTCGATGATGTGGCAGCAGAAGTCCATGAGCAGCCCGCCTGCGTAGTCCCAATACCAGCGCCAGTTGAAGGTGAAGCGGTTGGGATTGAAGGGACGGAGGGGGGCGGGGCCGAGCCAGAAGTCGTAGTCGACGCCCGCGGGCGGGGCGGAGTCGGCGGGGGATCCGAGCCCTCGACGGTCGGCGGCCATCCAGCAGCGGGTCTTGCTGATCGTTCCAAGGGCGCCCGAGCGGACGATCTCGACGACGCGGCGGTAGTTCTCGCCGGCGTGGATCAGGTTGCCCATCTGAGTCACGCGCTTGTACTTCTCGGCCGCGCGGACCATGGCTCGGCCCTCGGCGATCCGGTAGCTGAGCGGCTTCTCGCAGTAGACATCCTTCTCGGCCATGCAGGCGAGGATCGACGGGATGGCGTGCCAGTGGTCGGGGGTGGCGACGACGACGGCGTCGATATCCTTGCGGTCGAGGACGCGTCGGAAGTCGGCGACCGCCTCGGTCCCGGTTCCGGCGATCTCGCGGGCTCGGAGGCGGTGGGGCTCGTAGACGTCGCAGACCGCGGCGACTTCGACGTCCTCGAACTTGCGGAAGATGTTCAGCAGGCCGGTCCCCATGCCGCCGACGCCGATGAAGCCGAGGGTGAGCTTCTCATTGGGTGAGACGGGCTTCGCCGGCTTGGCCTCGGGCTCCTGGGCTTGGGCGACCGAGGCGGAGGCGGCGAGCGCGGAGGCGGCGAGGAAGTCGCGTCGGGAAAGCGGCGGCGTCATCGGGCGGTGCTCCCTTGGGGCGGTCCGATCGGTTGTTTAACATGCTGGGACTGTAAAGGACGAGCGCGGCGGGCTCAAGCACCGAGGCCCGCCGAGCGGAGATTCGACCCACGCAATCGATGAGGCGACGATGCGACTGCTCGACACCCGACGCGTCCGGATCCTGACCGTCTGTCTCGTCGCGACCGGCGCCGCGGCCGTCGCCGCCCTCGACGAGCGATCCGCCCTCGAGCGCGAGCCCGCCGGCTGGGTCGATCTGCTCGCCGAGGGAGGCGCGGAACTGCGCGGATGGACGCGGGTCACGATCCCGCCCGGAGGAACCCCGAGGCCGAAGAGCCCCTGGAGCTACGACCCGGCGACCGGCGTCCTGAAGTGCGACGGCCGCAACCTCCACGAATGGCTCCGCCACGATACCCCGCGAGGCGACGCGATCTACCACGTCGAGTGGCGATTCGTCCCGGTCGTGGAAGGCAAGAAGGCGTACAACTCGGGGATCTACGTCCGGAACTCGGCCGACGGCGCGATCTGGCACCAGGCGCAGGTCGGCGGCGGTCCCGCGGCGTTCCTCTTCGGCGAGACGCCGGTCTCGGGAACCAAGCGGCGGATCAACCTCGCGAAGTCGGCGACGACCAAGCGCGTCGAGCCCGCCGGAGAGTGGAACGTCTTCGAGGTCGAGTGCCGAGGCAAGGAGGTCGTCCTCTGGTGCAACGGCGCGGAGGCCTGCCGCTGGAGCGATTGCGAGGTCTCCCAGGGGCACGTCGGCCTCGAGGCCGAGGGTTACGAGATCGAGTTCCGCAAGGTGCTGCTCAAGCCGCTCGCGCCCTAGTCCGACCGACCCGCCGCTCGTCCGGCTCGATCCGAGGCGGTTCCCGGGGCGACCCCGCGCACGCAGGCGAAGAATGTGCTATTCTTGTCGCGCCTCGAGTCGGGCAATCGGCTCACACACCCGGGAAGAGATCATCGAGACATGGGCACGGCCTCCTCGGAACGCACTGGGACTCCGCTCGCGGCGCTCCAATCGCTTGGACAGAGCGTGTGGCTCGACGACATCAGCCGCACGATGATCGAGACGGGCGAGCTGGCGCGCTTGATCGATGAGGACGGCTTGCAGGGGATGACCTCGAACCCCAGCATCTTCCACAAGTCGATCACCTCGAGCACCGACTACGACGCCGACGTCGCCGCGTTCGTCGCCGAGGGGCTCGACGCGGCTCAGATCTACGAGCGTCTCACCGTCGCCGACATCCAGGCCGCGCTCGACGCGTTTCGCGTCGTCTACGATCGGACCTCCGGCGGCGACGGTTTCGTCTCGCTCGAGGTCTCGCCCCTGCTCGCGCACGACACCGCCGGAACCACCGCCGAGGCCAAGAAGCTCTGGAAGCTCCTCGGTCGCGAAAACGCGATGATCAAGATCCCGGGCACGCCCGAAGGCCTGCCCTCGATCGAAGAGGCGCTCTTCTCGGGCATCAACGTCAACGTCACGCTGCTCTTCAGCGTGGCGGCCTACGAACAGGTCGCCAAGACCTACATTCGCGCTCTCGAACGCCGGCTCGATGCGGGACTGCCGATCGATCGGATCGCGTCGGTCGCCAGCTTCTTCGTGAGCCGAATCGACACCGAGGTCGACAAGCGGATCGCCGCCAAGCTCGCCGAGACGACCGATTCCGCGACCAAGAGCGCGCTCGAAGGGCTCCTGGGCAAGATCGCGATCGCGAACGCCAAGAATGCCTACCGCATCTACCAGAATCTCTTCGAGGATCCGAAGTCGACCTTCGTCACGCGTCTCGCACCCGCGGGCGCCAAGGTCCAGCGCGTGCTCTGGGCATCGGTCGGCACGAAGAACAAGAGTTATCCCGACACGCTCTACACCGCCGGCTTGATCGGTCCCGAGACCGTGAGCACGATGCCGCGGTCGTCGTACGACGCGTTCAAGGACCACGGCGTCGCCGAGGCGGCGCTCCTGGAAGGCATGGATCAGGCGGCGGCCGACGTCGCTCGTCTCGGCACGCTCGGCGTCGATCTCGACTCCGTCACCGACCTCCTCCTCGCGGACGGCGTCCGGCTCTTCGAGGACGCCTTCAAGGATCTCGACAAGGCGCTCGAGACGAAGCGCCGGGGGTTCCTCGAGGCGCGGCGGATCGGTTCGACCGCGCGGGTCGGCGAGCTCGCGGGGGATGTCGCCCGCGCGGGGGAGTCGCTTCGTGAGGCCGACGCCGTTTGCCGGCTCTGGGCCAAGGACACCTCGCTCTGGAAGGACGACCCCGCGCACGCCGCGATCATCGCGAACTCGCTCGGATGGCTCACGGTCGCCGACGTCGTCCGCCCCGAGGCCGACGCCCTCGCAAAGTTCTCCGATGAGATCGTCGCCGCCGGGTTCGAGTCGATCGTCGTCATGGGCATGGGCGGGTCGAGCCTCTGCGTCGAGGTCGTGCGGCGGACCAACATCCCCGTCGCCGGCCATCCGCGGATGCTCGTGCTCGACAGCACCGTGCCCGCGACGATTCGCCGAATCGAAGCCGAGATCGACCCGCTGAAGACCCTCTTCGTCGTCGCCAGCAAGAGCGGCACCACGATCGAGCCCTCGGTCTTCTACGAGTACTTCTTCGACGTCGTGAAGCGGGCGAAGGGCGACCGCGCGGGCGAGAACTTCGTCGCGATCACCGACCCCGGCACCAAGATGGACGGCGACGCGACGCGCGACGGCTTCCGCAAGATCTTCCGCAATCCCTCGGA
This sequence comes from Isosphaeraceae bacterium, assembly GCA_033763215.1. GTDB lineage: Bacteria > Planctomycetota > Planctomycetia > Isosphaerales > Isosphaeraceae > JANRKW01. The sequence continues at coordinate 5,862 of JANRKW010000004.1, forward strand.
CATCGGCGGCCGCTACTCCGCGCTCTCGTTCTTCGGAATGGTGCCCGCGGCGTTGATGGGGCTCGACGTCGCGCGGATCCTCGACAACGCCCGCGTCGTGATCGACGCATGCAAGCCCGACGCGGCGTTCGACCACAACCCCGGCGCTCGGCTCGGAGCGGAACTCGCGGGCCTGGCCGCCGCGGGTCGCGACAAGATCACGCTCGTCACCCCGCCGCCGCTCGAGGCGCTCGGCCTCTGGATCGAACAGCTCATCGCCGAGAGCACCGGCAAGGAAGGCAAGGGGGTCCTCCCCGTCGCGGGCGAGCCGCTCACCTCGCCCGCCTTCTACGGCGACGACCGCGTCTTCATCCTGATCCGCACGCTCGACTCGCCCGCCGCCGCCGCGAACCCCTTGCTCGTCGCCCTGGCTCGAGCGGGCCACCCGGTCGTCGAGCTGATCCTCGCCGACGTCTCCGACCTCGCCGGCGAGTTCTTCCGCTGGGAGATCGCCACCCCCCTGCTCGGCCGCGAGCTCGGCATCGACCCCTTCGACCAGCCGAACGTCCAGGAGTCGAAGGACAACACCAAGGAACTCCTCGCCGCCTTCACCACCTCGGGCAAGCTGCCCGAGCTCGAGGTCGCGGCGACGTTCGAGGGCCTGACCTTCTCGGCCGATTCCGCGAACAAGTCCGCCCTGCTCGCGGGCGCCTCGGGCAAGAGCGGACGCGACCTCGCCGTCGAGATCGTGCGGGCGCATCTCGCGAGAGTTCGCTCGGGCGATTATGTCGCCATCACTCAATACTTCGATGAGTCCGACGCCCGCGATCACGCGATCCTCGAGCTCCGGACCGCGCTCCGCGACAAGCTCCGCACCGCGACGACCACCGGCTACGGACCGCGCTTCCTCCACTCGACCGGCCAGTTCCACAAGGGCGGGCCCGACACCGGCGTCTTCCTCCAGCTCTCGGCCGACGACGGAGCCGAGGTCGCCATCCCTGGTCGGCCCTACGGCTTCGGAACCCTCGTCAAGGCCCAAGCGATCGGCGACTTCCAGTCGCTCGCCAAGCGCGGGCGGCGGGCGCTCGCGGTTCACCTCGGAGCCGACGTCGACCGAGCTCTGACCACGCTCCGCGACCTCGTCGCCGCCGCTCTCGCGGCCATCTGATCGGCGTTCCTCGATCGAACGAACGAACGAGGGGACCGCGGCCCAACCGGGTCGCGGTCCCCTTCGTCGATCCGATCAGCGGTCCGACTCGATCAAGCGGGGCGAGTGGCGAGCCAGGCCGGCATCGCCTGCTCATGTGCACGGATGTCGGCCTCGAAGACGAGCGTCTCGCCGACGGCGTCGAGCCCTTGGAGCAAGCGGGTGCGCTGCTCTTCGGGAACATCGATCGCATGAACCGACTCCGACCCGTCGTGGATCGTGAGCGAGAGGTTCTCGAGGTCGATGGTGACCTCCGCGCCGTGGCCGAGGTCGGCGATCTTCCGCCAGAGTTCGGGCTCGACCTCGAGCGGCAGGAGGCCGTTGTTGTAGGCGTTGCCCTCGAAGATATCGGCGAACCCTTCTCCCTTTCCGGGCGTGATCACGACGCGATAGCCGCCCTGGGCGACGGCCCAGACGGCATGCTCGCGGCTCGATCCGCAGCCGAAGTTGCGCCCGGCGACGAGGATCTCCGCCCCGCGGGCTCGCGGGTCGTTCAAGGGGAACTCGGGGAGGTCGGGTCCGTGCTGTTCGGGGCTGTCGGGCTCGGGTGCGGTGCCCGGGGCGTAGCGCTTGTCGGCGAAGAGCAGCGGGCCGTAGCCGATCCGCTCGACCCGCTTCAAGTAGCGGGCGGGGATGATCAGGTCGGTGTTGACGTCGGTCCAGTCGAGAACGGCGATCCGACCGCGATGCTTGACGAACGGTTCCATGAGCGGTCAGACCCCTTTCGATGCGAGGAAGGTGCGGACGTCGACGAACCGGCCCGCGACGGCGGCGGCGGCGGCCATCGAGGGGCTGACGAGATGGGTCCGTCCGCCCGGCCCTTGGCGTCCCTCGAAGTTGCGGTTGCTGGTGCTGGCCGAGCGCTGTTGGGGGGTGAGCCGGTCGGGGTTCATGGCGAGACACATGCTGCATCCCGCCTCGCGCCACTCCGCGCCCGACTCCTTGAAGATCCGGTCGAGCCCTTCGGCCTCGGCCTGCTTGCGGACCGCCTCGGAGCCGGGGACGACGAGCGTGCGCACCGTCGGGGCGACCTTGCGGCCCTCGAGCACGCGTGCGGCGGTTCGGAGGTCTTCGATCCGTCCGTTGGTGCACGAGCCGATGAACACGACATCGACCGAGACTTCGCTGATCGGTGTCCCGGGCGTCAAGCCCATGTACTCGAGGGCGCGCTCGGCGTCCTGCCTCGAGGCGAAGGGGACCTTGTCGGGCTCGGGGATCCGGCCGTCGACGTCGACCGTCATCGCGGGGTTCGTCCCCCAGGTGACCTGGGGCACGAGGCGATCGGCCTCGATCACGATCCGGCGGTCGAACGCCGACGCGTCGTCGGTCCGCAAGCTCTTCCAATCGGCGATCGCGGCCTCGAGCACCGCCCCCTTGGGCGCGAAGGGCCGGTCGACGCGGGTGAGGTAGTCGATGGTGACGTCGTCGGGAGCGATCAAGCCGGCTCGGGCGCCCGCTTCGATCGACATGTTGCAGATCGTCATCCGTCCTTCCATCGACAACGCGGAGATCCCCGATCCGTAGTACTCGAGCACGCAGCCGGTGCCGCCGCCGGTGCCGATCTCGCGGATGATCGCCAGGATGATGTCCTTCGGCTCGAGCCCGGGTGCCAGGCGGCCGGTGACCTCGATGCCGAACGACTTGGGACGCCGCCCCTGGCGGAGGGTCTGAGTCGCGAGGACGTGCTCGACCTCGCTCGTGCCGATCCCGAAGGCGAGAGCCCCGAAGGCGCCGTGGGTGCTGGTGTGGCTGTCGCCGCAGACGATCGTGGTGCCCGGCAGAGTCAGGCCGAGCTCGGGGCCGATGACGTGGACGATCCCTTGCCGACCGCTCTTGATGTCGTACAGCGTGACGCCGAACTCGGCACAGTTCTTGCGCAGGGTCTCGACCTGGCGGAGCGAGAGCGGGTCGCGGATCCGGAGCTGGTCCTCGGTCGGGACGTTGTGGTCGATCGTGGCGAACGTGAGGTCGGTCCGCCGGACCTTCCGCCCGGCGAGACGGAGCCCGTCGAACGCTTGAGGGCTCGTGACTTCGTGGATGAGATGACGGTCGATGTAGAGCAGCGTCGAGTCGTCGGCGGCTTGCACGACGTGACGGTTCCACACCTTCTGAAACAGCGTCTCGGACACGGGAGTTCGTCCTGGCGAGTGACGGAAACGGATCGGAAACGGGGCGGAGACGCCTCCGGACATCGATCCGGAGGCGTCGACGATTCGATCGTAATGGATCGGCGGCCGTCGGGCCGGCAGTTCCCGAACGACTCAGATCGCTCGGACGGCCATCTCGTCGGCGTGATAGCTCGACCGCACGAACGGCCCGCTCGCGACCTCGACGAACCCCAGGGCTCGCGCCAGGCGTCCGAGTTCCTCGAACTCCTCGGGCGGCAGGTAGCGAACGACCGGCAGATGCTTGGGCGAAGGCTGGAGATACTGGCCGAGGGTCACGAAGTCGCACCCCACGGCGCGGAGGTCGGCGAGGGTGTCGAGGACTTCCTCGGTCGTCTCGCCGAACCCCAGCATCAGGCCGCTCTTGGTCCGGATGTCGGGCCGCGACCGCTTGGCGTGTTCGAGGACCCGGAGACTGACCGCGTACTGGCTCTTGCGCCGCACGAACTGCTGGTATCGGGCGACGGTCTCGAGGTTGTGGTTGAAGACCTCGGGCGATGCGGAGAGGACCGTGTCGATCGCGGCGGTGTCGCCGTCGAAGTCGGGAGTGAGGACCTCGATCGTCGCCCCGGTCCGCTCGCGAACCGCGAGGATGCAGCGTCGGAAATGATCGGCGCCGCCGTCGGGGAGGTCGTCTCGGGTCACGCTCGTGATCACGACGTGCTTCAACCCCAAGCGGGCGCACGCTTCGGCCACGCGGTCCGGCTCGTCGAGCGCCACTTCCTCGGGCTTGCCGCGCGGGACCGAGCAGAAGCCGCACGGTCGCGTGCAGGTCTCGCCCAGGATCATGAAGGTCGCCGTCTTGCGCGACCAGCATTCCGACCGATTCGGACAGCGACCGCTCTCGCAGATCGTCTCGAGCCCCAGATCCTCGATCAGCGACTTCGTGAAGTACATCCCGCCCGACGCGGGCAAGGGACGCTTCAGCCATGAAGGCAGGCGGCGACGCGATTCGACCCCGACCGCGCCGTCGTCGAGACTCGAGGCCGATTCGGTCGGTGCGACTTCGTCGGCCGAGAGGATCGGGAAGAGCGACTCAGCCGCGACTCTCTGCGTGGACATGGGTACGAACCTTCCGGCGGAGAGAGGGATGCCGCGTGAACAAGTGACGGCGCTCGAGACCGAACTCGCGTTCGACCCCGCGAATCAGCGACTCGCGCACCTGGGACGGCGGCGTGGGGCGCTGTCGCCACGCTTCCATCGACGTCTGCCGCAGCGACCGACCCCCCGGCGCCGGCTCGTCGAGGAGAACGCGGAACGGCTCCAGGAACGGCCCCACGTTCAACGTGAAACCATGATACGCAATCCAACGATTCACGGCGACCCCCACGGTCGCAACTCGGGCATTCCCCAGGAAGACGCCCGACGAGTCGTCGGGGTTCGTCGCCGGCAGCCCGAATTCCCGCAACACCACGGTCAACATCCTGACCAGGCCGTCGAGATGCCCCTGGAGCGTCAACCCCATCCGGTCGAGCGGAAGCGCGAAATAGCCGACCACCTGACCCGGCAGATGCAGCGTGCACCCGCCGCCGCGATTGACCCAACGGATCGGGATCTCCATCGCCTGGAGCGCGTCGTCGTCGGGGCGGATGTGCATCCGGCTGCCCGAGCGGCCCACGCTGATCGTCGGCGGATGCTCGCAGAGCACCAGCGCCGCGCCGTCGCGCTCGCCGAGATCGTAGACGATCCGTCGCTGAAGCGCCTGCATCTCGTCGAAATCGACCAGACCGAGCAGATACACCTCGAGCGCGGGCGGGGTTCCCGGGTCCGACATCGATCGATGATCCCCCGCCGTTGCGTTTCGAGACCGTTGCAAAGGGCCCGTTCCCTTCGCGGCGTCGATTCGAGTCTACGTCCCCCGCCGCGACGCGGGCAAGTCGGACCGCGAGAACGCTCCCCGCGCGCCCGAATTCCGGGCGGTCCGCGACGTCAATTCTTAGGGGCGCTCAATCCATACGCGCGGAGCTGGACGAGGTCGAAACGAGGCAGGGTGCTCGCGCTCGACGCCTGCGGCGTCAGGCGATAGACCCCGACCTGCTTCGTCGTCGTCTCGAAGACGTAGAGCACCGACATCCCCTGCGCCTGGGCCCCGAGCGAGCCGGTGGTCATCTGAAAATGCGGCCGGTCCGAAGTGCTCAGTCGGAAGTCGGCGATCAGGTCGCGCTCGGCGAAGCCCTCGATCAAGGTCAGGCTCGCCCCCGACTGCCGCAGACTCGGAATCGCCGCGATCAGCCGGGCGCCGGTATAGTCGAGGTGGTAGACGGCGTCGAGCGGCGTCGGATTGCGTTGGTTGTCGAGTTGGACCATCACCGAGCCCGTCGCCGTGATCGACTCGCCCGAGCGATCGTTCCCGGGCGAGAACGCCATCGCGGGCGGGCGCGACGCCAGGCCGATTCCCGCCGCCAGCCCCAAGATCACCAGCGCCGAAGACCGAAACCAGACACGTTGGGTGAGTGCCATCGAGCCCTCCCTGTGATGAAATGCCGAGAGACGCATCCTGACGTGACTCGCGCGGGATCGTACGACCGATCGCGGCGCCTGTCGAGGCCGGAACCCACCGCCTCGCGTCCGTCGCGCCCGAGTCGGACAACCTGATCACCGAGGCTTCCATGCTCGCTTGCGCCGTGTTGTTCGCCTGCTCGCTGCCGCTCGCCCAGATTCCTCCGCCCGACGCCGGAACGCGCCTCAGTCGCGCGCTCGAAGAGAAGCGCGACGCCGCTCTCCGCCGCGAACGCGACGAACTCCAGGCGCTCGCCGAGAAGCTCGAACGCGAGAAAAACGCCGAAGCCGCCCGCGCAACTCGCGCACTCCTCGCCGCCGACGCCCCCGCTCCGCGAGGAGCCTCTCGCTTTCGGCCGCTTCCCGAGCGGATTCCGCGCCGAGAGACGAAAGGCGACGACGAAACGAAGCCGATCCGCAGTCGAGCGGCCGCCGAACTTCGCAGGACCATGCACTCCGCCCTCGCCTCCCAGCCTCCGCGGCTCGCGCTCGCCGTCGAGTGCGCGCGGGCGATCTCCGAACGCGAGCCGGCCGATGCCGAGGTCCACCGCCTCCTCGGATACCTTCCCCACGACGGAGGTTGGATCACGCCCTACGCCCAGTCGCAACTCAAGAAGGGGCTCGAGCGCCACCCCGTCTACGGCTGGGTCGAGAAGGCCTGGCTGACCCACCTCGACGCCGGCGAACTCCCCGCGCCGCTGGTTCCCGGGCGTCCCACTCGGTGGTTGCCGATCGCCGAGGCCGACGCTCTGCGACGCGAGCCCGGAAAAGGCTGGCAGATCCGAACCGAACACTTCGCGATCCAGGCGAACGTGCCCCTTGCCGAAGCGATCTCGTTCGGCGACCGCCTCGAGGCGTTCCACCAACTCTTCACGTCGCTCTTCGCCGACGTCGTCGGCCCCGAGTCGTCATTTGCGCTTCTCGCCAAGAACCCCAAGCTCGCCCCGTCGGCCGCCAAGAAACAGCACAAGGTCTACTATTTCGCCGACAAGGCCGAGTACGTCGACCGGCTCCTGCCGATCCAGGGCGAAGCGGCGGCGTCGAGCCTGGGAACCTACATCCCGCCGCGGCTGGCACGCCCCCGCGGGAGCGCGGCGAGCTACTTCTTTCGCGACGTCGACGGACAGCTCGACGTCGTCGCGACGCTCTATCACGAAGTCTCGCATCAACTTCTGTTCGAGCTCGCCGGCCTCGACCGCTACGAGGACCACCGCCCGAATTTCTGGATCTTCGAGGGCCTCGGTACCTACTTCGAGACGCTGCAGGTCGAACCCGACGGAGAGCTCCGGTACGGCGGCTCGATCGGCCCGCGCATGGAGCAGGCTCGCAAGCGTCTCCTCGAAGCGCGCGAATACGTGCCCATCGAGCGGTTCACGCGCTACGACAAACCCGCCTTCAACGGCGACGCGGGCGACGGCGACATCTACCTGCACTACGCGCAGGCGATGGCCCTGACCGTGTTCTTCATGCAGGCCGACGCCGGAGCCTATCGCGAGGCATTCCTGGACTTTGCGCGCGACGTCTACAAGGGGCGAGCCTCGAAGTCGCTCCAGGCTCGCCTCGGAATGTCGTACGAGGAGATCGACCGAGCGATACTGAAATCGCTCGAGACCACCGGACCGGAGTGATCGATCGATGAACTCGATCCTGCGAGGCCGGCCGAGAGCGCCGGCCCAAGGATCGAGCCGCGATCACTCGCCGACGTACGGGATCAGTGCCATGAACCGGGCCCGCTTCACGGCGTCGCTCGAAGCGCGCTGGAAGGCGGCGCAGTTGCCCGATCGCTTGCGCGAGAACATCTTGCTCTGATTGGTGCAGAGCTTCTTGAGCAGGCCGACGTCCTTGTAGTCGACATACGCCGGGCGGGGGCACCCCTCGGGCGTGCAGAAGCGACAGCGGTTCTTGCGTTGGCGTCCAAAGCGTTTCCGAGGCATGGAGCGAAAGTCCTCTGACGAATCACGACCGAAGATCGAAACGCAGGCCAGGGCTCGAGACGGACCGGTCACCGCCCGCTGCATCACTGATTCGGACGGGGAAAAGTGAAATACTACCCACCGACTCGCACCGGTTCAAGATCACTTCTCGCGAACTTCGCGTTTCGCTCCAAACGCCGGGTAGCGCCGCGCGGGCGACCGCCTTCGCGACCCTCTCGATTCTTGCTTGACATACTCTCCCCGTCGCGGGACTGTGATGAGAATCATTCCAATCCGATCGAACGGAGGTACCCGGCGTGACCCCCCATTCCCCCCCCCCCCTTCTCTCTTCCGTGATTGAGACTTACGCGAATTCGCGCCGGTGCGACTCGAGCGTCACCGTTCCGGCGGCAGTCCGCGGCGGATTCACGCTGATCGAGCTCTTGGTGGTCCTCGTGATCATCTCTGTGCTCACGGGGCTTTTGTTGCCGGCGGTGCAGTCGGCCCGAGGCGCCGCGAGACGTGTGCGGTGCGCGAACAACCTCAAGCAGATCGCGCTTGCCCTGGCGGGATACGAGGCCGCTTGGAATCGGTATCCGCCGAGAAGGCTCACCCGCATGCTCCCGGGGGGATTCGCCAATTTCACGTCGACCCAGTCGGCGCTGCTTCCATACATGGAGCAAGGCCCGCTCTACGACGCCATCAACTTTCAGATGATCTTGAATACGTTCGCGGATCTCGACCGGCCGAACGTCAACGCGACCGTTGCCTCGACCACGATCGGCACCTTCCTCTGCCCCGACGACGGCTTGGCGACGCTTCATCGGGGAGCGCTGAACTATCGAGCCAACGCGGGAACCTGCGTCGGCTGCGTTCCCGACGTCGACGACGGGCTCTTCATCACCGACATCGGCACGCCCGCGGCGAGCGTGACCGACGGACTCTCGCACACGCTGGCGTTCTCGGAGAAGTTGGTCGGCACCCGAACCGGGCCCTACTCGCCCGGTCGCGACTGGATCGAGTGGGAGCTGCCGTTCGGCCGGACGCCGGGGCGGAGCTGGATTCCGATCTGCGCCTCGCTCTCTTCCGCCGAGATCCCACTTGCCAAGTTCGACGCCGGGGCATCCTGGCTCCTGGCGGGCGGAGTCTATTCGCTCTTCTTCGTCCTCACGCCGCCGAACACGCCCGTCCCCGATTGCGGTTGGCGACTCGACCTCGGAGCGGGCGTCTTCTCGGCTCGAAGCCTCCACCCCGGACGAGTCGCCGGCGCGATGGCCGACGGATCGGTGCGCTGGTTCTCGTCGACCATCGCGCCGGCGACCTGGACGGCCCTGGGAACCCGCAACGGCGGGGAGGTCATCGACGCGGGAGTCGAATGATTTCTCGACGACCGATCGATCTGCAATCGCGTGCGCTTCACTTGATCCTCCATCGGCCCAGGAGCGAGGTCCCATGTCCCCCCGGCAATCCAGGCAGGCCGAGCTCGTCCCCAAGCTGCTGAAGAACGCGAAATCGTGGTCCTCGATCGAGTTGACGGTGGAGAATACGACGCATCAGTATGGAACTTTGGCCAAAGGGGGAGTGCCGCGGTTCGAGATGCGATTGGAGTACATCGAAACCGACCGCGGTCAGCGGAAGCTGCGTGAGACACAAACCCTCGGCGAGACCGAAGGCCCCGTGACCGAGGTCTTCTCGGACGGGGAGCGATCGGCGCTCGTGCGATATCATCCGGTCGACGGCAAGCTCGTACAGGAATCGATCAACGTCACGCGCTCATTCTATTCTGAAGTCCTGACGGGCTATACCGACCGGCCGGTTCCTCTGCGCTACGACTACGTCGGTCTCGTTCCCTTGCACGAGGCGATCGTGGGCGCGAGGTTCCTAGGCGACTCGGAGGTCATCGGTCGGACGTGCGGCGTCTTCCTTTTCCCGAAGAATCGACCGAACGACACGCTCGATCTGGTCTATCACATCGACTGGGACCACGGTCTTCCGTTGCGAGTCGAGTATCACCGGACAGGCCGGGCGGAGGAGGGGCGGCCCAACGCGGCCTGGGAGGCGAAGGCGATCGAGAAGTACGACGGCCGACCGTTGGTGTCGTCGTCGAAGTATGCGGCATTCGATACGAGGAACGGCGACGGCCGATCGGTCACACTGGAGATCGATCACTCGATCGTTTCGGCACGATTCGATCTAGCCTATCCCTCGACGATGTTCTGGTATCAGGCGGGACCTGGAGTTCACGTGGTCGACGCTCCTGGAGGCAAGACCTACGACACCCCCGGCGTCGCACCCGTCGCCGCCAAGACTGGGGCGCCGATCGTGGTCGAGCCGCCCGATCCGGGGCGGCTGCCGCGGATCGCGACTTGGGTCTCGCTGGCGCTCGCCGCCGTCATCGTGATCACCCTGGCGGCGCGGAGGATCCGAGGGGGGATTCGGTCGTGATTTCGATCGGGGTGTGAGGATTCGAGAGGGCGAGCCGAGGGCGACCGGTCGGGCCGCCTTGGGGGGGAGGTTCGGCCCGCCCTCTCGTGGGAGTCGATTGCCGGGTCATGCGGTCACCAGCTCCTCGTCGTCGACGGTGTCGGACGAGGAGCCTCCCCAGTCGTCCGCGTCGGCGACGGCGTCCTCGAGGACGTCGCGGAGCCGTTTGCGGGCGGTGTGGAGCCGGCGCTTGATCGTGCCGACGGGGGCCTGGTCGCGTTCGGCGATCTCCACGAGCGAGTAGCCGTGGATGTAGAACGCGAGCAGGGTCTCGCGGTCGAGCTGCTTGAGACGGGCGAGGCCGTCGCGGAGCATCTCGGCGCGTTCGCGGCTGATCAACGAGTCGAGAGGCGTCGAGGCTTCGGGGTCGCCCGCGGCGTCGAGGATCTCCGAGTCGACCGAAGGGGTCGGCAGCCGACGCGTGGCGCGGTTGATCGCCATGCGGGCCGCGACCTGTCGGAGCCACCCGGCGAACCGCTCGGGTTCGCGGAGCTGGCCGATCCGCTTCATCACGTGGAGGAAGACCTCTTGAGTGAGTTCGGCGGCCTCGCTGGGATTTCCGAGACGTCGGAGGCAGATCGACCGGACCGTGCCTTCGAATTGGACGGCGAGTTCGCCGAACGCCGAGCGGTCGCCCCGCTGGGCGCGCCGAACGAGGATGGCGAGATCGCTCCAGGGATCGTCTTCCTGGACCGCGATCGAATGAGTCGAGAAACCACTGTTGAGAGTCGCAACCATGAGGAGATTCGCCTCGCCCCCCGATTTCGAGGGGTGTGGCTCGGGAGCCGTTCCGCGCAAGGTTCGAGGTGCGCGGGGAACGATCGAGCGGCCGTTCGGGTCGGAACGGGTCGCCTGGTCTCGGTCGAGTCGACGCATGCGGGTGGGACGATCGCAGTGCGATCGGCCCGGGGCGTTGGGGGACTCGGCGAAATTCAGAGCGACCGACATCGACGGCGAAGGGCGCGAGTCGGAATCTACCTCGAGGCGATCGTGGATCGGTTCTCGCCGAAGTCGGCGAGGGGGCTCGATCGAAATCGCCCAAGGGGATCCCCCCCCGCGCGACCGACCACCCCACTCATGACGGAAAACACGACCATGACGACTCTTCGAGCGGCGTCCCGAAGCGAGTTCGGAGCGTCGCGAAGTGCCGACGGATCGATCGTTCCAAAGAGCGGAGAGGACGGTGATCGTCCCCCTCCGCGCTCAGTCGTGACCGTGAGGTCAAGACGAGCTCGCGGAGGGTTCCAGGAATTCGAGACGACGGACCGACCGGCCCGGGGCGCCGACGCGATACGTCGACGCCCGCCTGGCGGCTCGTGCGTACGACGCCTCGGTCTGCGCCTGTCGGCATTGGGATCCCTGTCGGGATCTCAGGTCGACGGTACGCGGGGCCTGTCGTTCGGAACCCGACTCGATCCGACGTTCCCCGGCGCGGAGCGCCGAGGTCGAGAGGTCGAAGGCGGAGAACCCGAGGCTCGTAAATCGTTCCTGGAGACTCGCCACCGCCGACAACGGCGACGACGACACGGACGATTCGAGGCGCGATCGGGATCGAGTTCCGAGATCGACCTGACTCTTCTTCTTCCATCCCATGGGTTTGGGTGGAATCGGAAGAATCGGTCGCGGCGAATCGATCCCTTGCGCCTCGACGCGGGAATGGCTGCGCCACCCTGTGGTGCGCATCCATACATGCGGACGAAGGACGAGGGTCGTGTCGCCGTTGACGACCGCGAGATCGCGGTTCCGCGTACCGAGGTTCAGCCGGTTCAGGTTGGCCGACAGCGTCCGGTTCGTGGCGTTCGACATGGCGATGACCCTCATTTCCGCCCCATGATCGGGGGGTGGTGGCTTCGCAACGTGGCTCGCGTTCGATGGCTCGAGCGCGAAGGCGGAGCGACGATCGCTCCGCCGGAGGACCGGGATCGCGGCGAGACGAAGCTCGCAGGTCCGAGTCCGGACTTCGGGACACACGCCCGAAGTCGTGTTCGCTCCCCGGCCGACGTTGCATGCATGCCGGGCGACGCGACTCTGACATTCTAGACGGTCGCGGGGTTCGCGCACATTCAGAACTTTTTCCGGCGCGACGGATTCCGGTCGTCGGCGATCGCCCGGACGACTCGCGGTCGCACCAGCCAGTCGATCCGAGGGCCGCCCTCGGGTTCGAGACGCAATCCCACCGCTCCCGCCTTGGCGAGCTCGATCAGCGGCAGGTCGGCGCGGCCCGCGACCAGCAGCGCGGCGAGCGAGGAGAGCGTCGGTTCGTGGCCGACCGCGACGATTCGCAGCTCGGGGCGCTCGCGAAGACTCTCGGCGAGGAGGTGAGGATCGTGGTCCGGGCGAAGCGGGTCGAACTGCTCGACGGCGTCGCGAAGTCCGAGTTCGCGACGGAGGACCTCGGCGGTTTGGAGGGCGCGGGGCAGCGGACTGGTGAGGACGACGTCGGGCTCTCCGATCAGGCGAGCGAGGCGGCGAGCGACGAGCGCGGTGCGTTTGCGACCGAGCGCGGTGAGCGGGCGGTCGTCGTCGTCGATCCCCTCGGTTCCGCGCTCGACGGCGATTCCGTGTCGAACAAGGATCAAGGTGTTCATGAGTTCGACGCCCCCGGGTCGGGACGTAGCCGCCAGGCGGCGGCCTCCTCGCCGTCGAGCCGGAGCGTGAGGCACTTGGCGCTGCCGCCTGCCTTGATGAATTCGCTGAAGTGGAGCGGGATCACCTGGAAGCCGTTGTCGGAGAGGGCTCGGCTGAGCCTGGGGGTTCCTGCGTTCAGGATCACCGCCTTGCCGACGACGACGGCGTTGCAGGTGAAGATCACGGCCTCCTCGGCGGAGACCTCGATCAACCGGGGGATCCGGTCGGCGAGGACCGAGCGGCCGTAGTCGTCGAACGCGGCGGGGTGATAGATGGCGGTCGAGGGGTCGAGGGGACAGAAGCAGGTATCGAGATGATAGAATCGTTCATCGACGAGTTCGAGCGGCAGGACCTGAACGCCGACCTGTTCGGCGACCCATTGATGGCTGCGGACCGAGCTCCGCGTGCGGTAGCCTGCGAAGAGCGTCTCGCCGCAGAAGAGGGCGTCGCCGGCTCCCTCGAACTCGAGGTTCTCGGGGAGGAGTTCGACGTCGAATTCGTGTTCGCGGGCCCAGCGGGCGAAGTGGACCGACTCGCCTTGCCGAGGGCCGTGCTTGAAGCGGGAGACGAAGAAGCGGTTGCCGAAGACGAGCCCGGCGTTGGCGGTGAAGACGAGGTCGGGCAGACCGGGGACGGCGTCGAGCCGCTCGACCTTCGCTCCGAGCCCCTCGAGCGTCTCGCGAAGCGCGTTCCACTGTTGGTGGGCGAGCGCGGAGTCGCTGCCGACGCGGCGGTCCATCCAGGGGTTGATCTCGTATTCGATCCCGTAGAAGTCGGGAGCACACATGAGCACGCGAGGCTGCGGCATCGTTCGGTTCCTCGATGTCGATCGATCGCGAGGTCACTCGGCGAGGGTCTCGGCGAGCGAGCGGAGGAACGGCTCGACGTCGGTGACGAGACCGACGGTCTGGAAGGTGCCGCGGTCGGAGAGCTTGGTGACGGTCGCCGGGTTGATGTCGACGCAGACGACCTTGACCCACGACGGCAGCAGATTCCCGGTGGCGATCGAGTGGAGCCCGGTGGCGATCATCAGGGCGAATCCGACGTCGCGGAGCGCCGAGCGCATCCGATCCTGGGCGACGAGGACGTCGGTGATGACCTCGGGAAGGGGGCCGTCGTCGCGGATCGAGCCGGCGAGCACGACGTCGACCTCGGCTTTGATGCACTCGTACATGATTCCCGACGTGAGCATGCCGGAGTTCACGGCGGCGGCGATCCCCCCTGCCCTGCGGATCCGATTGATGGCCCGGAGGTGGTGTTCGTGGCCGTGCTCGAGCGCCTCGCCTCGGTCGAGTTCGACTCCGAGGCTGGTGCCGAAGAGCGCCTGTTCGATGTCGTGGGTCGCGAGGGCGTTGCCGGCGAAGAGCGTCTGGATCCAGCCTTCGCGAATCAATTCGGCAACATATGAAGCCGAGCCCGTATGAACGATCGCGGGTCCGCCGACCAGGAGGACCTTGCGGCCGGCCGCGCGGGTGGCGCGGATCGTCTCGGCGACTTCGCGGAGACTGACCGCCTTGGGCTTCTCGCTCGACACATTCGAACTCATGAATCCGAACGTCGACGACCCGCGGGCGCGCTCCTCGGGGATGACGCGGACCCCTTCGTATCCCACGACGATCGGCATTCCGATCCGGACGGACGTCATCGGCAGGCATCGGGCCGAGCCGGATTCGGCGTCGACCAGGATGCCGCAGTCCATCTCCTGGTCGTCGACGTCGACCCAGTCGCCCTCGATGCGGACCTGGGTTCGCATGTTGGTGGTGGCGTAGAACTCCTCGGGAAACGCGCCGTCGACATCGGCCGCGACGAGGCGGGCGTCCTCGGGTTTGACGGGCGTTGCGCCGTGCTCGACGAGGTCTTCGAGGATCTCGCCCAGTCGGTGGGTGGACGGTGCTCGCACGGCGATTCGTGCGTAGCTCGGATCGACTCTTCGGGCGCCGATGCGGCACTCCTTGATCTCGAACGAGCCGTCCATCTGGAGGATGCGATCGAGGATCTTGGGCAGCAGCAGCGAGTCGATGATGTGTCCGCGGACCTCGATCTCTTCGATGGTCGCGTCTTCGTTGCCTGCGGCCGGGATATCGGGCATCGGTCGACCTCGTTGGGGGCGAGACTTGGTTCGGCCTTGGATCCGAGTGCGCGGGCTGGGCGGCGCCGCTCAGGTTCCCCAGTCGCGGGCGTAGCGAAAGTCGCGGTCGATCGTTCGCTGGGAGAGTTTGGCGATCAAGGGGAGCCGTCTCTTGTAGTGGCTGGTCTGGACCATTCGCGCGATCCGGCGGATGAACTCGGGGTCGAAGCCCTCGCGGACGAGTTCGTCGGGGCGGGCGCGCTCGTCGACCATGCGGACGAGGAGTCGGTCGACCTCGGCGTAGGTGAAACCGAGCTCGGCCTCGTCGGTCTGTCCGACCCAGAGGTCGGCGGTCGGATTCTTGGCGATGATCGCCTCGGGAACTCCCATGGAGCGGGAGATCGCGCGGACCTGGGTCTTGTAGAGGTCGCCGATCGGGTTGAGCGCGGAGGCCATGTCGCCGTGGATCGTGCCGTAGCCGATCAGGAGTTCGGTCTTGTTGCTCGTGCCGACGACGAGCGCCCCGAGCGCCGCGGATTGATCGTAGAGGATCGTCATCCGTTCACGGGCCATCTTGTTGGCGCGACGGAGTCGGGATGCGTCGGGATGATGATGGAAGTAGGCGTCGATCTGTTCGGTGATCGGGATCGTGAGCATCCGGATGCCGGTCTCGCGGGCGACGAGTTCGGCGTGGTCCATCGTCTCGTCGGACGACGTCGAGTAGGGCAGGCGGATCCCGTAGACGTTCTCGGGCCCGAGCGCCTTGGCGGCGATGTAGGCCGAGAGCGTCGAATCGATGCCGCCGGAAAGCCCGAGAACCGCCTTTGAGAACCCGACCCGCGTGACCTCGCTGCGCACGAACCGGACGAGGATCGACTCGACGAGCGGTCCGTTCACGGCGAGGGGGTCGGCCTCAGGATTCGCTTCGGTAACGTTCATCGCGGATCCGCTCCAGTTCCTCGATCGTCAGGCTCACGCGTTCATCGCGGTGCAGAGGCGTGATGATCCGTTGTCGGCGGGTGTCGAGCGGGTCGATCTCGGCCTGGAGGCGACAGGGCTCGAGCGCGGGGGCCTCGGCGAGGTAGTCGCCCGTCGCGCCCACGACCGCCGACCCGCCCCAGAAGCAGACGCCGTCCTCGTATCCCACGCGATTCGCGAAGATCACGGGCACGTTCAGGAAGACCGCGAAGGTCCGCATCAAGAGATTCCAGCTCTGCCGGCTGCCGGGCGACGCGTCCCGCATCCCCCGCGCGGGGGAGTTCGAGGGGATGATCAAGAGGTCGATCTGGTCGGCCTGGAGGATCACGCCGCTCGAGAGGTGCCAGGCGTCTTCGCAGATCAGGACCCCGATGCGGCCGAGCTTCGTGTCGAACGCTTGGATCCGCGCGCCCGGGGCGAAGTAACGTGCCTCGTCGAACATCCCGTAGGTCGGAAGGTAGACCTTGCGATGGACATGAACGATACGTCCGCCCTCGGAATAGATCGCCGAGTTGAAGAACCGGCTCGAAGCGCTCTCCTCGACGAAGCCGAAGACGACCGAGAGGTCGGGGCCGGCCGCCTCGAGGATCGCTCGACAATTCATGCCTTCACGCGACTCGGCCACCTCGGGAACCTGATCGCGCAGGTAGTAGCCCGTGAGCGAGAGTTCGGGGAAGACGAGCAGGTCGACCTCGTCGGCCCGCGCGGCCGCAACCTGATCGAGGTGCATGCGCAGGTTGACGGCGAGATTGCCGAGAGTCGGCTCGATCTGAGCGATCGAGACCTTGATCGGTTCCTTGCGGCCGGAACCGGTATGGGGCCGTTCGGGAAGCGGCATGGAAGGGAGTCGACCGGACGAGCGATTGGACGTGAGCCACATCGGTATTGGACGCGGCCCGACCCGGATTCGTCAAGCCTCGCGGCATCCGGAAACGGTTCGTCTCGCCCGGCGAGCGGGCGAGACGAACCGTGCGGCTGGGAGCGACGAGACTCAGCGGAGCACTTCGGCCAACGCGGGGACGACGATCCGCTCGCGCGACTCCCAGCGGGCGCCGTCGCGCTCGACCTTGCGATAGAGCGTATCGCGTTCGACAGGGATCCGGCCGGCTTCGGTGATCAGGCGACGGATCTCGGTGACCGTGACCTCCTGGGGAGTCTCGGCGCCGGCCTCGTGGTAGATCTTCTCGTGGACGACGGTTCCGTCGATGTCGTCGGCTCCGAAGGCGAGTGCGATCTGTGCCGTCTTGATCCCGAGCATGACCCAGTAGGCCTTGATGTGCGGGAAGTTGTCGAGCATGAGGCGGCTGATGGCCATCGTCTTGAGATCCATCACGCCCGACGGCTTGGGCAGTTCGTCCATCCGCGAGTTGTCGGGATGGAAGGCGAGCGGGATGAAGGTCTGGAAGCCGCCGGTCTCGTCCTGGAGCTCGCGGAGGCGAATCAGGTGATCGATCCGGTGGAGCGGCTTGTCGATGTGGCCGTAGAGCATCGTCGCGTTCGAGTGCAGCCCGAGTTGGTGCGCGGTCCGATGGACTTCGAGCCAGACTTCGGTCGTCGCCTTGGCGCCGCAAACCTGCTCGCGAACCTCGGGATGGAAGATCTCGGCGCCGCCGCCGGGGAGCGAGCCGAGGCCGGCCTCGACGAGACGTTCGAGAACCTCTCGGATCGAGATCCGGGCGATCTTCGCGAAGAACTCGATCTCGACGCCGGTGTAGGCCTTGATGTGGAGCTCGGGATAGGCGTCGTGGATCCACTTGACGACGTCGACGTAGTACTCGAACGGCAGCTTGTGGTGGAGGCCTCCGACGATGTGGAGTTCGGTCGCGCCTCGATCATGAGCCTGGCCGGCCCGCTCGAGGATCTGGTCGCGATCCATGACGTAGCCGCGGGGGTCGTCGAGATCGGCTCGGAAGGCGCAGAAGTCGCACTTGTAGACGCAGACGTTCGTGGGGTTGATGTGGGTGTTGACGTTGTAATAGCCGAAGTTGCCGTTATAGCGCTCGCGCACCAGGTTCGCGAGTTCGCCGAGCGTGAAGAGGTCGTTCGACGCCTCGAGCACGAGGCCGTCCTCGAAGGAGAGCCGTCGGCCGGCCTCGACCTTTTCACGAATCGTCTGGAGTTCTCGCGTCGAATGCGCCATGGGCGACCTCGCTCTCCCCACCTCGAAATCCCGGTTCAGACACTTCTTACTGAGATTTTAGTCGGAATTGAAGGACGGATCAACTATACGGACGATCCAAACGAAGCGTACGAGCGCGCTCGGGAGAGCGAGCCGCGGATCGATCGAAGGATGCGTGCATGACAGGCTTCACGAGATTTTCGCGGGGGATTTGCTTTCGGCCCGCGCGAGGGATACGATCGCCGATGGTGGGGCACTTGCCCCGTCGACGACTCGAGACCCCTGACCAATCACATCACGAAAGGGGGGTACGGTTATGCCGTTGTTCGAGGTGGAAACGACGTCGCATATCATGATCGCCTGCGTGGAAGACGAGACGTCGGCCAAGAAGTTCGCGATGGAGAACTATCCCTCCGAGGAAGTCCTCCGCGTCAGTCATCGACCGAGGGATGCTTGGGTCATCTCCAAGAACCTCCTCGGGTTGACCGAAAAGGCCGACCCTTGCCTCCAGGCTCGAGACTGTCTGGCCAAGGCGGCGGGCGACAAGCTCCACGCCGTACGTCTCTACATGCAGGCGACCGGCAGCGACCTCGAAGGGGCGCGCCGGGTGATCGAGTCGAACATGGCTCTCGGCTGGTGAGCCGATCGCCGCGATCACGTCGATGATCGGCGGCCGGTCCGAAGTTCTCGGGTCGGCTGCGATCCTTCGATCGCGGGATTTCTGCCGTCCCATCGCGGGCGAGCGGTCGCGACCTCGGGTATCGAGGTCCGCGGCCGCTCGCCCGCCGTCGTTCCCGGGTGGTTCGAGCCGTTGCAATCGCTCGAGTCGGCCCGAGTCGCCGGGTTCGCCCGCCGGGCCGGTTCGGTGTTTTCGGATCGAGGCCGGGCGGGTGGATCCTCGCCCGAGGCATGGGCGCGAGGTAAGATCGAGGCGGCGACACGAGAACCCCGGCGCGATTCGTGCGAACGCCGGGTGCCGACCCCGACCCCGACCCCGACCCCGATCGCCTATCACGACGGTCGGATCGGCCCCTACCTCCGGTTCCGACGGGAACTCCCATGCCCAAAGTCATCTGTCTGATCCTCGGCGGCGGTCGCGGAACGAGGCTGTTCCCGCTCACGAAGTCGCGGAGCAAGCCGGCGGTCCCGATCGGCGGGATGTATCGACTGATCGACATCCCCATCTCCAACTGCATCCAGTCGGGCCTCAACCGCATCTTCGTGCTCACCCAGTTCAATTCGGTGAGCCTCCACAAGCACATCGCGAGCACCTACAAGTTCGACCCCTTCGGCGGCGGATTCGTCGAGATCCTCGCAGCGCAACAGACCCAGCAACACGAGACCTGGTACCAAGGCACGGCCGACGCCGTGCGACGCAACATCCCCTACTTCACCGAGTCCACGTATGATCTCGTCTTGATCCTCTCGGGAGATCAACTCTACCGAATGGATTTCCAGGAGATGATCAAGACCCACCTCGAGAGCAAGGCGGAGGCGACGATCGCCTCGCTCCCCGTGCCCGAGGTCGAGGCCCGCGCCTGCGGCATCATGCGGATCGACGAGTCGGGTCGCGTCATCGACTTCGAGGAGAAGCCCAAGACCCCCGAGGCGCTCGCTCGCGTTCGCACCGAGGCGGCCTGGATGGAGCGGTTCGGCATCAAGGCCGAGGGACGGCCCTACCTCGCGAGCATGGGCATCTATTTGTTCAACCGATCGACGCTCGTCCAGATGCTCGCCGCCGGCGACGCGACCGACTTCGGCAAGGAGATCTTTCCTCAGGCGATCGGCGAGGTCCGCGTCCAGGCCCACCTCTTCGACAGCTACTGGGAGGACATCGGAACCGTCGGAGCCTTCCACAAGGCGAACATCGACCTCACCGCCGATGATCCCCCCTTCGACTTCACCTACGGCGATCACCCCGTGTTCACCCGTCCCCGCTATCTGCCCTGCGCGCGGATCTCGGGAGCTTCGATCAAGAATTGCTTGATCGCCGACGGCGCGGAGATCTCGCGCAACGTCGTCCTGGAGAATTCGGTGATCGGCGTCCGATCGCAGATCGCCGAGGGCGCCGTCATCCGAAACACCTACATCATGGGCGCCGACCTGTTCGAGCAGTCCCGGCATCTCGCGGCGAACGAACGCGCGGGCCGCCCCAACATCGGCATCGGAGCCGGTTCGCGAATCGAGAATGCGATCATCGACAAGAACGCACGCATCGGCAAGAACGTGCGAATCGTCAACGAGGCGGGGATCGTCGACTCCGAAGAGGCGCCCCACTACGTGATCCGCGACGGGATCGTCGTGATCCCCAAGAACACGATCATCCAGGACGGCACGGTCATCTGACGTCGACTCGGCGCGGGCCCGTCGGCGGCGACGCATCCGACGGGCCCTCGAAGTTCGCGCGAGTTCGGGTCAGGTCCGGGCGACGGGAGTGCGAATGAAGCCCGAGTCGGCCGGAGCTTCGTAGTCGATCGCCGCGAGCTCGGGCGTCTCGATCCGCTTCCCTTTCTCGAATCGGCTGCGGCAGACGGCGTCGATCATCCCGGTCGTGAGCACGGTCCTCTCGACGGGGTACGGCGAGCGGCCCGACCGGAAGAAGTCCTCGATCCGGAGAACGAGCGGGTTGAAGAAGTTCGCCCCCGGCGGCGCGGGGAGGTAGAAGAGCGACGACACCACCGGGTCGCGCGGCCGATCGATGCGCGCCGCGAAGCTGGTGTCGTCGACGTGACCGTTCAGGATCAAGCTCCAGCCCACGAATCCGTCGGCGTACTCGACGCGGAAGGCGAACGGTCCGTTGAGGAAGGTCGGCCGACCCGGCGGAGCGGTGAAGTCGCGCACATTCTTGCGCATGTCGCCTGGGTTGCGGGTGTGGCTGCGGGAGAGGGCCTCGTCGAGCAGTTCACGCGACCACTCGCCGCGTTCTCCGGCCTGCCAGACGGCATCTCCCTCGAGGCAGGTGACCGCGACGACGCCTTGCGGCTTGCCTCCCCTGTCCCGACGCTCGACCATGCACTGGAGCGTCTCGAGCGCGTGGAATCCGAAGATCTCGAGCTCCCCGCGCGAGGCGACGACCGCCTCTTTCCACGGCAGTCCGAGAGGCGGCTCGAGCGCGGGCAATCGCCAGGTGACCGGCAGGCTCGACCCCGCCATCAGCGGGACGTTCGCCTTGCGTGCGGCGTCGGCCATCGCCAGGCCCTCGAATCGATCATAAGAGAGGTGCTTGTCGATGAAGACCGGCACGGTACGACCCGACGCCGCGAACACCTCGAGCACCTGGTCGAAGTATCGCTTCCTGGGGTAGAGCTTCTGGAGCCGCTCGTTGAACGGGTAATCGCCGTGTTCGGCGATGAGGAGCACGGCATCGACGGCGAGTCGACCGGTACCGAGCGTGAGCGCATCGGCGATGTCGGGAGCGAGGCGCACGTCGAAGTCGCGTGCCTTGGCTCGGCCGAGGTCGGTCTTCTCCGGGGTCTGCTCGATGTAGAGCGATGCGACGTCGAACTCGGGCCGATGCAGTCCGCGACCATCATTGACGACGAATCCGTCGAGGAAGCGGCCGACGATATGGTAGGCGTGGGAGAGGTAATGATATACGGAAGTGATCGCGGCGATTCTCGGCTTCCGGCGCGGAGCCTGCGCCTCGGCTGCGGACGCGACCGCGGCCCCGGCGAGGCCGGCTCCCACGGTGTTCATGAATCGTCTCCGGTTCGTCGGGGTCATGGCGGCGTTCCACTCCAAGCGTGGGGTTGAGGGTCGATCGATCCGAGCCGTCGGTTCGTGCGGGATGCGAGTCGATCAGATCAGGCGAATCGCGATGCCGCCCGAGCGACGACGGGCTCGACCCACGACCGATGCCGCGAGTGCGCCGAGCCTCGTCAGCTCGCCGAGCAGTCGATCGACCGACGCCGGCGCGACCGCGATCAGGAGGCCTCCCGACGTCTGGGGGTCGAACGCGAGCTCGAGCCCGATCGGATCGGTCGAGGAACCGACCGCGAGACGTCCCTCCAGGAAGCTGCGATTCGTCTTGTTGGCACGAGTCCGGTAACGATCGACGACCACCGACTCGCAGTCGGGCAGCCGAGGAAACGCGGCGGTCTCGAGCACGATCTCCAGGCCCGAACCCTCGGCCATCTCGGACGCGTGACCCGCGAGACCGTAGCCGGTCACGTCGGTCATCGCATGGACGTCGCCGCCGCAAGCTCGCGCGGCGTCGCGACCGACGGCGTTGAGTTGAGTCATCGATCGGACCGCGGCCTCGTAGGCCTCCGCGCGGAGCTCGCCCTTCTTGTTCGCGGTCATCGCGTATCCGGTACCGAGCGGCTTCGTCAGCACGAGGAAGTCGCCCTCGCGCGTCGAGGCGTTCGTGAGCAGTTCTGCGGGGTCGATCAACCCGGTGACGCTCAACCCGAACTTGATCTCGGCGTCTCGGACCGAATGGCCGCCGAGCGTGACCGCCCCGGCGGACGACACCACCTCGCCCGCGCCGCGGACGATCTCGGCGAGGATCTCCATCGGCAGTTGGTCGTCGGGAAAACCGACGATGTTGAGCGCGGTGATCGGTCGACCGTTCATCGCATAAACGTCGGAGAGCGCGTTTGCGGCGGCGATCCGCCCGAAGGTCGCGGGATCGTCGACGAGCGGGGGGAAGAAGTCGACGGTTTGGACCAAGGCGAGCCCGTCCGCGAGTCGGAAGACTCCCGCGTCGTCGCTCGTCTCCGTGCCGACGAGCAGGTCGGGATGAACCCGTCCCTGCGGCAAAGCGCGCAGAACCTGCGCGATCCCCATCGGGGAGATCTTGCCCGCTCAGCCCGCACAGTTCGCGAAGTCGGTCAGTCGTCTCTCTCGGCCGGATTCCGGAAGCGGCATGGGAGCGAATCTCCACCTGGAGGACGTCGGCGGATCCCGCTCCCTCGCGAAGCCGTCATCGATCGAGGTGACTCCCGACCTTCTCGACGAGTTCCGCCTCGTTCGGGAACTCCCCGGTACGACGCTTCGAGTAGAGCAGCGTTCCGCCGACCGTGAGTTCGAAGCAGCCGCCCGTCGAGGGGATCAGCTCGTAGGTCGTGATCGAGCGCTTGTATTTCGTCAGCAGCTTGGCCGTCAGACCGACGGCTTGAGGTTCGTAGTTTCAGAGCGAGCAGTATTCGAGGACGACCTTCATCGTGCGATTCTCCAAGGGCGGGGTGCTGGGCGAGGTTCGGGGCGGAAGGCGGGTGTCTCGCGGGTTCAATGTCCGTCGGACGCGGCGGGCAGAGGGGCGTCGGGCGACGGCATCGGCATGAGGTGGAGTTCATCGATCGGCGGCGGAGGCGGCTGCCAATCGACGCTCATCATCGCCGCCCATCGGTGGAGTTCGGGGATCGCCTGGAAGACCAGCTTCATGCAGACGGTGATCGGCATGGCGATCATCAGGCCGATCAAGCCCCAGAGAAATCCCCAGAAGAGACAGGCGATCAAGACGGTCGTGCCGTTGAGGTCGAGCGAACGACCGAGGATCCAGGGCGTGAGAACATAGCCTTCGATGCCGACGATCGCAAGATAGACCGCCGCAACGATGAGCGCCGTGCCCGCCGAGTCGAACTGGGCGAGCGCGAGGACCGTGGGGAGTGCGCCCCCGATCACCTGTCCGACGTAGGGAATGAAGTTGGTCAACCCGGCGATCAGCCCGAGGAGGAACGCGAAATTCACGCCCAGGATCCGCAGAGCGATCGCCACCGCCAACCCGAAGCCGACGTTGATCAGCGTCCGCGCCAGGAGGAACGTCCGGATCTGATGCGTCAGATCCTTGAGGATGTGTTCCGACGAGAGCGGGTCCTGCGGCGATTCCGAGAAGAATCGGATCGCCTTCGGAGTGAGCATCTCGATCTCGGCGAGCAGGAAGACGACCAGGATCAAGACGATGAATCCCTGTGCGACCACGCCCGTCAGGTCGGACAGTCCGCTGCTGAGGCGATTGACCAGCAATTCGCGATTCGTGCGTCCCAGGTTGTCGATCGTGTTCGGCTCGGGAAGGATCGCCTTGAGGTAGGGTTGGTCGCGGATCTGGTCGGTGATCCGATTGCTGAATCGATTCGCCAGGCGCTCGACGTCGCTCGGCAGGGTCTCGGAGGCCTGGATCAGGCTCTCGGCCGTGAGACTGGCGAAGTAGAGCCCGGCGATCACGGCCGCCAGGAAGAGCACCACCGCGGCGCCCGTCGGCCCGAGCGGCAGGATCCTGCGCAGCAGCTTGGTGATCGGCGAGAGCACCGTCGCGAGGATCAGCGCCAAGATCACCGGGACGAGGATCGGCTTCAGAAAGTAGAGAGCGCCGATCAACGCGAGGACGGCGAGCGTCATGATCGCGGCGTTGGTCAATCGTGTCGCACGATCCAAGGGTCGATCCTCACATGGCGCAACGTCGATGGGGGGAGATCACCACGAAATGATCGTTCAATGATCGCCTTCCATCGTTCGCTACGCAAGGTCGGCGCGGTCGGAACGCCTCGAAGCGGCGGCGAGCGTCTCGTGGTCGGCGAATCGTCTCAGCAGCCCGGCGAGCACGGTCGCCGCCTCGCCGGGGATCTCGGCACGTCCGGCTTCGCTCGGGTTCGCGCGGCGGGCTCCGTTCCAGTCGAGCCGGATCGGCCAGGACGAGGCGGCCGCCGTTGCGTTGAAGCGGTCGCGAATCCGAAGCGCCCATGCGCTGCCCCAGCGATCCCGAAACCAGAGCCACATGCGATCGAGGTCGGATTCTTCGGGACGCGATCGTCGAGGCAGGATCGCCGCGAGGTGGATCGCGGCCGCCCAACTCCACGGAACCCATCCAAAGAGCGCCCCGCGGAGTCGGACGTCGAGCGACGTCAGACAGAGCGCCGACCATGCCGCGACGAAACCGCCCAGCGCGATCATCGCCGAGGGGCCGTGACGGGTGAACAGGAAGTTGGTGGTCCCGGCAAAGATCAGCAGAGCGAGGAACAGATTCCAGGGGAAGACGAGGCGGAGTCGATCCCAGCCGTCGCGCTGACGAACCATCCAGGCCCCTTCGAGCCAGGGGATGAGAAAGACGACGACGAGCATGATCATCAGGATCGCCCAAGCGCCCCCGCCCGGCCGGCGCGCGTTGAGGACGCTCGCGAGCGCGGCCAGGGCGGCGAGCGTCGAGAGATAGATCCAGAGTCCGGAGCTCGGCCGTCCGTTGTCGGGAGCCTCCCCCCAGGCGACCCACTCCGCCGCCAGTGCCGCCGCGAGCGCCGCCGCAGCCCAGATGAGCGGCGGGCCGAGAGCCGTCCCTCGATTCTTCGCGAGGGCGTCCCGAAGCGGGCCGAACGCAGCGGCGAGCGCGACCGTGGTCGCCGCGGGACTCCACGACGCATCAGTGATCAGCCCCACCGCCGCCGCGACCGTCGCCCAGCAGCCCACGATCCTGACGATCGCCGTCATCGCATCGATTCCCACGCTTTTTCCGATCGTGCCGTTTGCTCCAAGCCGGAGCGTCGGATAAGATGGGGTATCTGGAAAAGGGATTTTCGATCGCCCCGATTCGATTCTAACCGAGATCTCCCGTCATGAGCATCGCCATGTCGGCCCTCTGGATCGCCCTGATGCAAACCGGTCTGGGCGGATGCGGACATCCGCCGGTTCGCGGCGCAGTCGTCGTCGACTCCTGCGCGGTCTGCGACCTCGAGGCGGTGAAGGTCGCGAACGCGATCCACTGTCTGCAAACCGCACGCGAGTGGCGCCGGCGCGACAACGCCGCACACGAACTCGCGAAGTACGGCCCGAGGCGCCATCCCGAGCTGATCGACGCTCTTGCCCTCGCGCTCCTGAAGGATCCCCACGAAGAGGTCCGCGAAGAAGCCGCCGAGACGCTCCGAAAGCATGGCGTTCGCACGCCGTTCGCCCACTACGCACTCACCCGCGCGGCGAAGTGCGACCGCGACCATGCCACGCGGAAGCAAGCCGCCAAAGCGCTCCGCGACCATAAGGGACGCTGTCTGGAGGCGTGCCGGGTCTGCACCCCGAACGCGATCGTGCTCGGCCCGGCGATCGAGACGTCGCCGCCGCGGTTCTCGACTCCGGTCGAACCGCCTTTGGAACAAGGGATTCCGTACGGCGAGCCCGAACTCGAGCCGTTGCCCGAGCCGCTTCCCCCTCCGCCCGCGCCGGGACTCGGGGACGATGACGTGCCGCCGCCGCCCCGCCCGAGTTTGCGTCCCAGCCTGCCGCCGCTGATCGGACCGGCCGCTCGCAATGCGACGCCGGGGCGAGTTCGCGTCAGCGTTGCAGGGCTCCGCGGGTGATCGCGGCGGGGTCGCGGGCGACCTTCTCGGCGAAAACGCGAAGCGACGCGGCGGCCGGTCGTAGCGTCGAGATCAGGTCGGCCGCACCCGCGGCGACCTTGTTGAAATTGTCGAAGAGTTGCGGGTCGGTCACGAGGCGTTGAATCGTGCCGTTCGGGTTCATCTTGCCCGAGGCGTCGACGAAATTCCGCGTGACCACACCGACGTCGGCCGCGATTCGGTTGACGCGCATGAGAACTTGGCCGAAGTTGGTCTTCGCGGCGACGTTGACCGGAGCGCCGAGGTCGGCCGCGAGCGGTTGGAGGTCGATGAGAGCCTGGTCGAGCTTCGCCGAGGCGGTCGCGAGTCGGTCGATCGCCTGACGCGCGCTTGCGACGGTCTGCTCGTCGAGCGTCTCGTTGAGCTTGCGGGCGACGTCGCGAATGTCGGCAACGGCGGGCTTGATCGCGTCCTGATTGGCGACGATCACGTCGTCGATCCGCTTCGAGACCGAGGACATGCTCTTCCCCGTCTCACGCCAGGTCTCGAGGAAGGCGTCGAGCGAGTCGGCCTTCTTGGCGAGTCCCGAAACGCCGTCGGCGGCGGTCTCGATCGCCTCGAGCGTCGTTCCGACCTTCTGGAACGCCTCGGTGGCGGCCGCGAGCGCCTTGGCGGGGTCGGGCGAGATCTGGCCCTCGATCAGGACCGCGGATTCCGCGGTGCCGCCGAGTTCGAGCAGCTCGGTGCTGGTGCCCGGCGTCATGTCGATCGAGACGTCGCCGATCAAGGCGCGGGAGATTCGCGGGGTCGACCCCTTCTTGAGTTGGATCTTGCGCTCGATCGCCATGGTGACGATCACGCCGTCGGTCTGCCCTTCGCGATTGTCGAACTCGATCGCGGAGACTTCGCCGATGCGGATCCCGCTCTTCCTCACGGGAATTCCCACGCTCACCCCCGGCGCCTCGGGATAGTGTGCGCGGAGGAAGACGTGGTCGCGGAAGAGCGCGGGGGATTCCCCGAACCAGATGATCATCATGATCAGCACGAGACCGGTGACGATCACGAACATGCCGATCCGAAATTGCATCACGCGCTCGTTCATGCGCGACCTCGCCTTCCCTGGAGGGTGATCACGACTCTCGACCTCGAGAGAGCTCGCGGAGACGCTCGCCCGCCTCTCCGCGCACGAACTGGCGGACGCGGGGATCGGGATGATCCTCGAGCCCTTCGGTCGGGCCGTCGTAGATGATCTGCGGTTCGCCCGGTTCGAGCCGGACGATCGGGTAGAGCATCACGACGCGATCCGCGACCTTGTGGACCGTCTTCATATCGTGCGTCACGACGATCCCCGTGACGTTTTTCGATTGCTGAGTCTGGAGGATGAGCTCGTTGATGACGTCGCTCATGATCGGGTCGAGCCCGGTGGTCGGCTCGTCGTAGAGCATGACCTCCGGGTTCAGGGCGAGCGCCCGAGCCAGGCCGACACGCTTGCGCTGACCGCCCGAGAGCTCGGCGGGCTTCTTGTGTTCGAGGCCCGGAGGCAGTCCCACGTCCTGGAGGAGGGAGGTCACGAGTCGTTCGATCCCGTGTTCCGTCAGGAGTTTGTGTTCGCGGGGGCCGAAGGCGATGTTGTCGTAGATCGTGAGGCTGTCGAACAGGGCCGCCATCTGGAAGAGGAATCCGAAGCGAAGCCTGAGCTTCGTCAGGTCGTGCTGACTGAGATCCTCGAGGCGAAGGCCGTCGAAGAAGACGTGCCCCTCGGTCGGCCGGAGGAGTCCGATCATCAACTTGAGGAGCACCGTCTTGCCGCATCCGCTCTCACCGATCACGCAGAGCGTCTCGCCGCGGCGGATCCGCAATGTGATGTCGCGGAGCACGGTCTGCTTGCGAAACCGCATGGTGACGTCGAGCAGCTCGATGAGAGAGCCGGAATCATGCGAGTGTCTCGCGGCGCGGGGGATCTCTGTCATAGGAGCGTCGCCGCCTCGGGCCAGATCATGCTGTACACCCGATTCCAGAGATACCCGATCACGAAGTCGAGAGCGAGGATCAGGATGAAGGAATAGACAAACGCCTCGGTCGCCGCGCGCCCGACGCCTTCCGCGCCGGCTCGCGAGTTGAACCCTCGGTGGCAACTCATCAGAGCGATCGCCGCGCCGAAGAAGTAGCTCTTGAAGATCCCCGCGAAGATGTCGAGCCCGCCGACGTAGCTACGCGAGTGATACCAATAATGATAGGAGTCGACGCCGAGGAGTTGCGTGCTCACCACCGCGCCGCCGATGACGCCCATGAAGTCGGCCATCAGGGTCAAGAGCGGGATCAGCACCACGCACGCGACGAATCGCGGTACGACGAGGTAGTGGATCGGGTTGGTGCCGAGTGCGGAGAGAGCGTCGATCTGCTCGGTGACCCGCATCGTGCCGAGTTCGGCCGCCATCGACGAGCCGACTCGGCCCGCGAGCATCACCGCCGCGAGGACGGGCCCCAACTCCTTGAGCAGCGAGATGTTGATGACGGAGCCGAGCCGCGTCGCCAGACCCATCATCGCGAACTGGCTGTGCGCCTGGACCGCGAGGACCATGCCGATGAACGTTCCCGTGATCGCCACGACCGGAACGCTCGAGACCCCGATGCTGTAGAGATTCGGGACGAGGACCGACCATCGCGTCGGGCGACGGATCAACCAGCCGAGCGTCAAGAACGCGAACTGCGCGACGTCGCCGAGGTCGGAGACGACCTCGAAGACATGCTCCCCGAGCTTCGCGATCGGCGAGGGCGGTTGTGCCGGCGCCGCGGCGGTCGGAGTCGGCTTCGCGAGCACCGGACTTGCCATCTACGGCTCTCCACGGGCGAACCCGGACGGAAGATCGGCGCGAGTCGACGGCACGAGGCCGCGGTCCATCCTGAACCCTGCTCGACGCTGCGTCATTCTGGGCGACCGGCGGAAAATCGACAACCCGAATCCCGGCGAACCCGAACGATCGACTCCCGCCTCGCCCTATCCGCCGCCACTTCGGCTCTTCAAACGACGGAAATCGCGAGAAATTCGGTCGGTCGCCGATCTTCGTACTTGGCAAGCGCCGAGCCTCGAGTTACATTCGAGGCTTATCGCTTTGTTCGTCTTCGCGGGTCCCCACGCCGACGGCCGGAAGACGATCGAAGTCGGGAAGACGTTCGCCGCCGTTTCTCGCTCGGCTCGTCGCAGACGACCCAGCGTGTGGTGGAGTCGTTTTCGATCGATTTCTCGGGACACTCCAGATACGTTGTCGATACCGGTCGATGGGAGAGGTTGCCTGTGGTGAAGTTACGGGTTCGCGCGGGTGAGTCGATTCAGGAAGCCGTTCGTCGTTTCCGCAAGCTCTGCGAGCGCAGTGGTCTCCGGAAGGAGATGCGTCGCAAGGCCTACTACGAGAAGCCCAGCGAGCGCCGTCGCCGCGAAGAGCTCAAGCGCCTCCGCAAGGCGCGGCTGAACAGCCGGGTCTGACCCGGTCCGCTTCGGCCAAGATGCGTGAATCAGATCGGCCCGCCTTCCGGCGGGCCGTTTTCGTTCACTGTTCGCTCGGATGGTCAGACGTGGACTTCGCGTCGACCGCCGAGGGCGCCGGGGTGTCGTCGGCGGATCGGCTCGACCTCTTCGGCCACGAAACGGTCGACCTGCTCGGGGCAACGGCCCACGTATGCGCTCGCATCCAAGACCGCGTCGAGGTCGACCCCCGAGAAGGCGGGATCGGCGCCCAGGCGTTCGAGCAGGTCGTTGACGCCGTCGCCCGTCTTGACTCGTCCGACGGCCGCCATCGAGTGGCGACGGATCACCTCGTGGAGTTCCTGGCGGTCGCCGCCGCGCTGGACTGCAGCCATGAGGAGGTTCTCGGTGGCCATGAACGGCAATTCCGCTGCGATGTTTCTCGCGATCACGTGCTCATTCACCACCAGGCCGGGCACGACGTTGAGATAGAGCGTCACGAGTGCGTCGGCCGCGAGGAACGCCTGCGGGATCACCATCCGCCGGATCGCGCTGTCGTCGAGCGTGCGCTCGAGCCACTGCGTGGCCCCGGTCTGAAGCGCGGGGGCCGGCATCGCCGTCAAGAATCGAGCGATCGAGCACATCCGCTCGGCCCGCATCGGATTGCGCTTGTAGGCCATGGCGGAGGAACCGATCTGCTCGGCCTCGAACGGCTCGTCGACCTCGCGTTCGTGCGCCAGGAGCCGGAGGTCGGAGCCGAAGCGATGTGCGCTCTCGCCGACCGACGCGAGCGCGGCGACGACCTGCGAATCGACCTTGCGCGAGTAGGTCTGTCCCGAGACGGCGTAGATCTTGGCGAAGCCGAAGGCGTCGGCGATCCGGCGATCGAGTTCGTCGACCTTTTCATGATCTCCGTCGAAGAGCGCGAGGAAGCTCGCCTGGGTCCCGGTGGTGCCCTTGACGCCGAGGAATCTGAGGTCGTCGATTCGCCGCTCGATGTCGACCAAGTCGAGGATCAGCTCGTGGCACCAGAGCGTCGCGCGTTTGCCGACCGTGACGAGCTGCGCGGGCTGGAAGTGCGTGTAGCCCAGGCAAGGCCGAGACTTCTCGCGTTGGGCGAAGAGTGCGAGCGCGTCGATGGCTCCGACGAGCCCGTCGCGGATCATCTCGAGCCCTTCGCGCATCAGGATCAGGTCGGTGTTGTCGGTGACGAAACAACTCGTCGCTCCGAGGTGGATGATGCCTCGAGCGGAAGGCGCGGCGTCCCCGTAGGTGTGAACGTGCGCCATCACATCATGACGCAGCCGGCGTTCGTGCTCGCGAGCTGCGGCGAAGTCGATCGAGTCGATCGATCGTTCGAGTTCCGCGACCTGCTCCTCCGTGATCGCCAGCCCCAGCGCACGCTCGGCACGCGCCAATTCGGTCCAGAGCCTTCGCCAGGTCGAGAACTTGCGTTGGGGAGACCAGAGCTCGGACATCGAGCGCGACGCATAGCGCGAAACGAGCGGATTCTCATACGCGGACATGGTACTCATGGCGAATCGGTCGGCGCTCCCATATGGGCAGGGATGGATGATCACGGAGGGAGGGCGCGGTTCAGATCCCGGCGAGGATCCGGGCGCGGCCGACGCGCTGGATGGCGAGCATGAACGCCGCGGTCCGCATCGAGGTGCCGCTGCGGCTCGCCTGCTCGCGAACGCTGCGGAAGGCGTCGACCATCCGCGTCTCCTCCTCGCGCCGGATCTGTTCGAGCGTCCAGCGGAAATGCTGGAGGTTCTGGACCCACTCGAAATAGCTCCCGACGACTCCGCCGGCATTCGCGAGGATGTCGGGCACGACCGGAATTCCGCGCTCCTGGAAGACGACGTCGGCATCGGGCCAGGTGGGCGAATTGGCCGCCTCGACGATCATGCCGGCTCGAACCTCTCGGGCGAGTTCGGCATTGAAGACCCCGCCGAGCGCGGCCGGGATCAGGACGTCGACCGGGAGCATCAGCAGTTGCTCGTTCGAGCAGGGCTCTCCGCCCGAGAAGCCGACCACCTTGCGGGTCGCGGCCATGTGGGCGTCGAGCGCGGCGATGTCGAGTCCGTCGGGGTTGCGGACGCCGCCGTGGGCGTCGGACACGGCGACGACCTTGCCGCCCGACTCGGCGAGGAACCGAGCGGTGTTCGAGCCGACGTTGCCGTATCCCTGGATCGCGAAGGTCGACCCCGCGATCGTCCGCCCCAACACGGCGAGCATCTCGCGCGTCACGATCCAGACGCCGTAGCCCGTCGCCGCCTCGCGGCCCGCCGAGCCGTGGAGCTCGACCGGCTTGCCCGTCACCACCGCGGGCTGAAAGCCGTGATACTTCGAGTATTCGTTCATGATCCACGCCATGACCTGGGCGTCGGTGCCGACGTCGGGCGCGGGGATGTCCTTGTGGGCTCCGATGAAGTCGTGGATCTTCTCGACGAACTTGCGGGTGAGCCGCTCGAGCTCGGCCTTGCTGAGCTTCGAGGGGTCGCAGTTGATCCCGCCCTTGCCGCCGCCGTAGGGAATGTCGACGACCGCGGTCTTCCAGGTCATCAAGCTCGCGAGCGAGCGAGCCTCGTCTTGGTCGACGTGCGGATGGAACCGCAGGCCTCCCTTGAACGGCCCTCGGGCGTTGTCGTGCTGGATCCGATAGCCGATGAAGTTGCCGATCTCGCCCGAATCCATCTCGATCGCCACCTCGACGCGCAATTCGCGCTCGGGGGTGATCATCAGTGTGCGCATGTTTCCGGTGAGGTCGAGGAGCTTGGCGGCTTGGTCGAAGTAGTGGTTCGTGGCCTCGAAGGCTTGCATCGGACGGTCCATCTCCGGAAGAATGTCGGCACGACGCCCGTCCCGAGCGGGTTTCGGGACTCCGATCCTACAGGAGATCCCGTCTCGGAGAGAAGACCACTGAGCCCCGGGCGCGACTTCGGATCGACGGCCGATCGACCCGTCGTCGATCTCGGCCCGCCCCGCCCCCGCCTCGAATTCGTGCGACGACGCCTCCTCATCCCACCCACCCCGAGCGATCGCAAACCATGAGACTCGACGAACTCACCTACGCCGATGTGCGGGAACGTTCACCATTCGAAGCGGCCGTGCTCCCCTTGGGCGCGACCGAGCCGCACAACCTCCACCTGCCCTACGGCACCGACACCTTCCAGGTCGCCGAGATCGGTCGACGGGCGGTCGAGATCGCCAACGCACGAGGCGGGCGCGTGGTCCTGCTCCCCGCCCTGCCCTACGGGACCGAGACGAATCAGATGCGGTTTCCGCTCGCGATGAATCTCGACCCGACGACCGTCGCCCGAGTGATCACCGACCTCGTCGACTCGCTCGCGACCCACGGCATCCGCAAGTGTCTCCTCCTCAACGGACACGGCGGCAACGACCTCAAGTGGCTGCTGCGCGAACTCCACCTCAAGACTCCTGTTCAATTGTTCCTCTGCAATTGGTGGAAAGTGGCGATCGATCGTTACCGGGAGATCTACCAGGACCCGGGCGACCACGCGGGCGAACTCGAGACCAGCTTGATCATGGCGCTTCGCCCCGATCTCGTGACGCTCGAGAAGGCCGACGACGGGGCGCTCGCGTCGACTCGGTTCGACGCCGTCAATCGCGGCTGGGTCGAGATCACCCGCCCCTGGCACCTGCTCACGACGAACTCGGGCGCGGGCAATCCTCATCCCTCCACCGCCGCCAAGGGGGAGGCGACGCTCGAGATCGTCTCCGAGAGGATCGGCGGATTCCTCGCCGAGCTCTCTTCGAGCCCGCTCGACGACCGTTTCCCTTACTAGAATGTACCGAGGTTGGTCACGAACGGGGCCGCCCGAGAGGGTAGGCCCCGCTTTGGGTTCGCATGACTGCATCCAGGAGCACACGCATGGCTTGGTCTTCACGCGGTCGGCTCGCGGCTTCGGTCTGTTCCGCCGCGGTCGCGTTGTCGGGCGGTTGCGGGGGAGATTCGGACCCGGTTCCTCGAGCTTCGAGCAAGTCTGAAGTCGAGGAGCCGAAGGGCGAGGTCGTGACGAAGCGCTTCCAGTTGCGCGGGAAGGTGCGCAAGGTCGACCCCGCATCGAAGGAGGTGACGATCGCTCATGAGGCGATGCCCGGATTCATGGGCGCGATGACGATGCCGTTCGAGGTCGACGCCCCCGGCGCCCTCGACGACGTCCGTCCGGGAGACCAGGTCGAAGGTTCGTTGAGGGTGGAATACAAGGGAAAACGACTCGATTCGTACCGCCTCGAGAATCTCGAGGTGACCGATCCCGCACCGATCGAGATGAAGCTCGAGATCGGCCCGGGCGGTCCGAAACTGCGGGAGAAGCAGCCGGTGCTCGAGCCGGGAGCCGCGGTTCCCGACTTCACGATGACGACGCAGGAGGGCAAGACGCTCCGGCTCGAGGAATTGCGGGGGAGTTGCGTGGTGATGACCTTCATCTACACGCGTTGCCCCTTGCCCGACTTCTGCCCGGCGAGCGACGCGGCGTTCGCCGAGCTGGCGAAGCAACTGGGAGGCGTCCGCGAGCGTGCCGAGCGGGTGCGCCTGCTCTCGGTGAGCTTCGACCCGGAACACGATACTCCCGAGGTCCTGACGCGGCATGCTCGGCTGCGCGGGGCGGTGCCGCCGCTCTGGACCTATGCCGTGGCGAGCCACGACGAACTCCGCAAGATCGCCGAGCCGCTCGGTCTGACCTACGGGCCGATGAAGGATGAGATCGTGCACAACCTTTCGACGGCTGTGATCGGACCGGACGGCCGCCTGGTGCGGCTCTTCATGGGCAAGGCCGGAAAAGACTGGACGACCGCCCAACTCGTGAAGGAAGTCGTGGAACGCTTGCGCGAGTCGGGAAAATAAATCCCGATGACCTCTTGCATCGTCGGCATCACTCGTTAAACTCATTCCATGCGTTCATCGATCAAGGGCGAGAGAGCGATCATATCGAAGAGTCTCCCGCCGACACGGATCGGTCGAGCATCGATCTCGTCACACGACGACTTCATTGCGCCAAGAATCTCTGTGTTCGTTTCGCTTTGATGTTGTCAAGCGTCGGGGTCGTGATAGATTGGGACTCGATAAGGGCATCCGTGTGAACATCCTCGCATGAGGCCGGTTTGCACGATGCCGGCGGCGGCGGCTGCGGTCGCCCGCCCCTCGATCCGATCGATCGCCGGTGTTCTCGGGGGGCCGTGGTGGTCCCCCTTCGTTCCGGGCCTCGAGATGCTCCCGCCCCGGCGAGCGCGTCCCGCCCGATCACTCGTCGTCGCCGCCTCGATCGGGGCGGCGTCCGTGGAGACCTGACCATGCCTCCGAAGGCCGGTTCCAAGCAAGCCGCTCCCGCCCCCGCCGCCCCCGCCCCGAAGGCGGCTCCGAAGTCGAAGGCCGTCAAGGCGTCCGAGACCCGGTTCAATCAGGCCAAGAAGGCGTCGATCCTGCTGAAGCACGTCAGCGATCCGACGCGCCTCCAGGTCATCCTGATCCTCGCCGAGGGCGAGCAGCACGTGGGCGCTCTCTGCGGTCAGCTCAGCCAGAGCCAGCCCGCCGTCAGCCACCACCTCGCCCTGCTCCGCCACGGTCAGATCATCGCCCCGCGCCGCCAGGGCAAGAACAACTTCTACAGCCTCACCGACACCGGCGCTTCGCTCGCCGCCGTCGTCAAGGACCTCATCGAGGCCTGACCCGTCGCCTCGATCGAGCTGCACCGCAAAGTGAACGGAGGCCGGGGGGTGGATGGATCCCTCCCCGCCTCCGATTCCCGTTTCGAAGCGACGGTCAAGGCGCGATCCGCACGCCCACCGCCGTGTTCAATCCGAGCATGCTTCGGCGATAGCGCACGAGCGCTTCGAGATACTGGCGTGAGACATCGTTGTACTGACTTCGCGCGTTGAGATACTCGATGAAGTTGAACTCGCCGCCGCGATAGAGTTCTTCGCTATCCGACAGGGCACGCTCCGAGGCGGGGTTGATCTCAGCCTCGAGTCGCCGAACCGACTCGATCGCCAGCGCGTACTCGGAGACCGCCTCTCTCACCTCGGTGGCGACCCGACGTTCGAGAGCCGCGAGCTGGATGCGCGTCTGCTCGACGTTCAGCCGCGCCCGCTCGATGTTTCCCTGGTTGCGGTTCGACACCGGGAGCGGCACCGTCACGCCCACGGCGTAGGAAGTGGCGCTCTTGCGTCCCTCGGAGCTGTTGTCCTGGAAGGTGTAGGGCTGGAGCAGGACGTAGACGTCGCTCAGCCGATTCGCTCGCGCCAGGCCGACCTCGGCCTCGGCGCGCGAGACGCCGAGCCGGAACGCTTCGAGGTCGGGGCGATTCCGCAAGGCCAGATCGACTAGAGCCTCCGCGGTGAAGGCTTCGGTCGCGGGTTCGCGCAGGGACCCCAGCGGCTCGATCCGTTCTGCTTCCTCGGGCGGGATCGTGAGCAGCAACCCGAGATCCCGCTTGGTCTTGACGTAGTTTCGGCGGTTGGCCTCGAGGCCGATCGTCGCCGTGTCGAGAAGGATCTGGACGCGGCGGAGGTCGGCATTGGTGCGTTCACCGCGCTTGACGAGTTCGCGAGTCGCGGTGATCGCCTGTTCCAAGCCGGCGATGCCGACCTCCGCGAACCGGATCGCGCCTCGAGCTGCGAGCATATCGACATAGGCGGTGTAGAGATTGTCGATCTGGACGCGGACGGCGTCGCGGTATTGCGCCTCCACGACGCGCTTGGCCCGGCAGGCCGCCAGGATGCGGGCCCGCCTCTTGTGCGTCACGTCGACGGGCACCGAGACGTTCACGTCGAATTGTCGCTGCCCACCGGGTCGCTCGTCGTCGAATTTTCCGTAGGGGATGAGCTGAGCGTCGGCGTAGAGGATCGGATTGGCTCGGAGACTCGCGGTGAGGATGTCCGCCTGAGCCTGGGGGATCTCGAGGAACTGGGCGCGGAGCTCGAGATTCTCGCGGACGAGCCGGTCGATGGCGGCGTCGAGCGTCAGGCCGTCGGCGGGGCCGCGTTCGTACACCTTCGGTACGGCCAAGAATCCGAAAATGGGCCGCTCGGCCGGTTCGACGCTTCCGATTCGCGTGCTCGAACCCGGCAGAGGCGCGGCCGTCGGAGTCGGCGGGGCCGAGATCGAGACGGGAACGCGAGCGGCCGAGGCGCCTGCGCGGCCGCCCAGGATCGGGGCGGTGGTTCCGGGCGATTCGCGGCGAACGCCCGCCCCCGGGGAGGCGCCGAGGAGCGCCTCATCTCCTCCAGGGGATTCCGCGGCGGGGGAGTCGATGGTCGGTCCCTGCGCGGAGGCTCGAGTGCCGGTCGCGAGGACGAGCAGCAGTGCGACCGCGGCGATGAGCGGGAATCGAGTCGACATCCGGCAACCTCCTGAGCCGCTCCTTCCGACGATCGGTACGTCGGCCCATTCGCGGCTCCTGCCGCGTCCCTGGGTGATATCGGCGAGCCGACCGTTCCGAATGCGGTTCGTTCGCTCGCCCTCCGGCCCTCCCCTCCGTGGTTCCGATCCAGCCGCTCCGATCCGAACATCCGTCGCTCTCGGCGCACTCCAATCGATCGTGGAAGTCGCCGAGATCGAACCGCCCCGGCGATTCGAGAGTTGCCGCCGGCATCGCGGTCGGCGAGAAGGTATCGTGAAGCGACAACGATTTCGGTCGGCCCAACGCGAGGAGAACGCGACGATGGCGGAGCACCAAGGTCAGCGAGGAGCGGTGGATCCCGGTCTCTCCCGACGCGATTTCCTGGCGATGCTGGCGGCGACCGGGCCGATGCTCGCCGCTCGCGGGCGGGCCGAGGGGGCCTTCGGCGATCGACCGATGGGCGCCGTGATCCAGATCGTGATGACCGGCGGCGCGAGCCAGCTCGAGACGTTCGATCCCAAGCCCGACGCTCCGAGCGCGATTCGCGGGCCGTTCGATTCCATCGCGACGTCGATTCCGGGGGTTCGCATCTGCGAGCACCTTCCCAACGTCGCAAAGCGGCTCGATCGCATGACGGTGGTGCGCGGACTGACCCTGCCCTCGGCTTCGCCGATCCATGAGGTCGGCCTCCAGATGATCCACACGGGCCGGCTCTCGCTCCTCGACGACCCGATCGCGCCTCACTTCGGATCGGCGGCTTCGGCCTTGCTCGGCGGGCGAGGCGGAATGCCTGCATTCGTGATGACGGGCGGAGCCTTCGAGGTCGCTTGGAGCAGGCTGTCCACGGGTCAGGGAGCGGGATTCCTGGGTGACCGTCACGCCCCGGAGACCGGTTCTTCCGCCGAGCTGTCGGCTCGCCTCGGTCTTCCGAGCCGGCTCTCGGGCGACGAAGCGGATTACGGCGACCATGAGTTCGGTCGGAGCTGCCTGCTTGCGCGGCGCTTGGTCGAGCAAGGGAGCCGGGTGGTGACGGTCAACATGGCCTCATCGGTTCACGACGAGATGAGCTGGGATGCTCACGGATCGAAGCCGTTCTCGAACTTCGACGCACTCAGGCGCGGGACGTTGCCCGCCTTCGATCAGGGCTTCTCCGCGCTGATCGACGACCTCGACGCTCGCGGGTTGCTCGCGACCACGCTGGTGATCGCGGTCGGAGAATTCGGGCGTGGGCCGGTGATCAATCCTCGAGGCGGGCGCGATCACTGGCCGCGAGCCTGGAGCGGGCTGCTCGCGGGTGGTCCGGCCGAGGCGGGCGCAGTCTGGGGAGCGACCGACTCGTCCGCCGGCGAGGTCGTCGATCGACCCACCAGTCCGACCAAACTCGTCGAGCTCGCGTATCGGACGCTCGGGATCGATCCCGAGATGTCGATCGCCGCTCCCGACGGACGCGCCTTCCGGCTCCTCGACGCGACGAATCGACGCGCCTGACCTCGGCTCGACCTCTCGACCAGAACGCGAACGGGAGAGCGATCGCCGCGGGGCGACCGCTCTCCCGTTTCCGAATCGCCGGTGTCGGCTCGGCTCACTTCGCCGAGACTTTCGCGCCCGGCTTCTTCAAACCGGGGGCGGCGAGGAAGTCCTTGACGGGCTTGCCGTCGTCGATCGTCCAGAGACGGACCTCACCGTCCCAGGAACCGGTGGCGATCGTCTTGCCGTCCGGGGAGAGGGCGAGCGAATAGATCCAGTCGTTGTGCCCCTGCATGGCGTGCTTGGGGGCGAACTTGTCGAAGACGCGGACGACCTTGTCCTGCCCCACGGCGACGACGCGATCGCCGTCGGGATGGACGAGCAGCTTGAAGATCGGTCCGCCGAAGCCGGTGACGTTCTTGACCTGCTTGGCGTCCTCGTCGGGGTTCCAGACGCGAATCTGATTATCGGCGCCGCCGGAGATCACGCTCTTGCCGTCCTTGGAGAAGGCGACGGCGTAGACCGTGTCGCCGTGCGCGGGGAAGGTGACGAGCGACTCCTTCTTCTCGGCGTCGAAGACCTTCGCGGTCTTGTCGCGACTGGCGCTTGCCAGCCGCTTGCCGTCGGGACTGAAGGCGATGTCGAAGATCCAGTCGGCATGATCTTCGATCGTGGCGTCGAGCTTGCCGGTGGCGACGTCGAAGAAGCGGATGGCACGGTCTGCGCCCGCGGCGGCGAGCTTCTTGCCGTCGGGGCTGAAGGCGACTGCGAAGACGCAGTCCGTGCTCTCGACGAGATCCTTCACGAGCGTCGCCTTGCCGTCGGGGGCGACGTCGTAGAGTTTCGCCGTGCCGAACATCCCCGGGTCGCCGCTCGCCACGGCGAGCTTCTTGCCGTCGGGGCTGAAGGCGATGTCGTAGATCCGTTCCGAGAAGGGCTGGAGGCGTCCCGCGCCGGCGGCGTCGGCGAGTTTCCAGCGGGTGAGTTCATGGTAGCCTCCGACGATCAACTCACCGCCCGCGGGAGCGAAGGCGAGCGCGGTGATCGGAACGGCGACGGGATAACTCTCGGGCACCTGGACGATCGCGGTTCGACGCAGGACGAACGTCCAATCTTCCTTCGGGTCGGCTCCGTCATAGGCTGCACCCTCGGAGACCCACTTCTCGATGACCGCGATCTTGTCGAGCGGCATCGGATCTTGCTTGTACGGCATCCGGGGGTCGCCGTCGTGGCGGATGAGTTCGACGAAGTAGCTCTCGTCGGGCTTTCCGGCGACGAGCGTGATGTCCTGACCGCGCGAGCCGCCCTTCGCGAGCTGCGCAAATGTGGTCATGACATACTTGCTCTCCGCCTTGCGCGGATTGTGACAGGCGATGCAGTTCTGGACGAGAATCGGTGCAACGTCCTTCAGGAAGCTGACCGTCCCCTTGGGGGCCGGCTTCGCCTCGGGCGGCTTGGCCGCCTCGGGCTTCATCGCAGGCTTGGCGGGCTCGGCCTTGGGCTTGTCGGCGGTCTTGGCAGGCTCTTCCTTGGGCTTCTCGGCAGGCTTGGCGGGCTCGGCCTTGGGCTTGTCGGCGGTCTTGGCAGGCTCTTCCTTGGGCTTCTCGGCAGGCTTCGCGGGGTCGGTCTTGGGCTTATCGGCAGGCTTCGCGGGGTCGGTCTTGGGCTTATCGGCGGTCTTGGCGGGCTCGGTCTTGGGCTTCTCGGCGGTCTTGGCGGGCTCGGCCTTGGGCTTATCGGCGGGCTTGGCCTTGGGATCGTCGGCGGCGAGGGCCGGGCTCGCGGCGGCGAGGAGGATCGTGAGGAGGAAGTGCGATCGGCGGATCACGTGGCGGCTCCTGTCGCTTCGCTCACGCGGAGAGCATCCGACCGCGTGAGCGTGGATTGGTGTCGTTCGAGGGAGTCGAGTCACTTCGCGGCGAGGACCTTGACCTTGAGGGGCGAAGGCGGGGTCGCGTAGTCCTTCTTGTTGAGTTGGAAGGCCGGGGAGACCTTCGCGGCGGCCTCGGCGACGGCCGCTTTTGCGTCGGCCGTGAACTCGAGGGTGAAGGTCGACTGATCGGGGGCGATGGTGACGGGCTTGACGCTGACCCCCGCGGGAAGTCCCTCGATCTTCAAGGTGACGGGATCCTTGAAAGGGGCCTTGCGGAGCAGCTTGCCTTCGAGCTTGGCGGTCGCCCCGGCCTTGATGTCGAGTCCGGCGGGGATCTCGAGCGCCGCGGGTCGGACGACGTTGACCTGGACCCTGGGGATGCCGAAGGTCTGGTCCTTTCCGCCGACCTTTCCCTTGGCCTCGACGACCAGCGTCGCGGTTCCGAGGGGAGCTTCGGGCGCGGCGTTCACCGTGACCGTGCCCTTGAGCTCCTTGGCGGCGATCGGCGCGTTGGGGATCGCGATCCCGTTTGGATAGGCGAGCGGCACGCCGATCGAGGGGTAAGGCTGATTCGGCGGCGAGATCACAGCCGAGACGGTGAGGGCGTCGTCGACTCCCTTGTCACGGGCGACCTCGAGCGGAATCGCGGCCGAGAAGCCGTGGACCACTTCGACCGGTGCGTCGGGCGCGTTGATCCGAATCGGTGCGGGGAGCGCCGGGGCCGCGGGCAGTCCGGTGAAGGTGACGATGTTCGTGGGCAACGCTCCCTGCCCGCCGGCCTGTTGCGCGAAGACGACAGCCTTGGTGGCGACTTCCTCGAGCGGACCGTTCGGTCCCGTTGCGCGGCCGACGACCTTCAGAGTCTGCAGCGGGAAGGCGGAGTCGGGGGCGGCGGTGATCGTGAAGGAGCCCGAATTCTGACCCTCCACGACCGTTCCCGGACGGACGGTCAGTCCTGCCGGCGGGTCGGCCACGGTGAGCGTGATCGGGCCGTTGTATCCCAGGCGGCTGACCGAGACCGGAATGCTCACGGTTCCGCCTTTGGGGATGCTGATCTGCGGGTCGCCGAGTGCGAGGTCGAAGGAGACAGGCTCGGGTTCGACGCTGATGCGATAAGGAAACCCAAGACCGCCCTCGCCGTTGAGGTCTTTGAGCACGAGCGCGACTTGGTTCTGATCTGCGGGGACCGTGAAGGTGAGCGTCGGGTCGGGCGAGACGATGACGAGGTTGCGGCGATTGCCGTTGTTGCGTCCGCCCCCCTGAGCGGTCGTGTCGTCGGCCTGCGCGATGCGCCCGCCCTTCATATTCTGGACCTCGAGCACGCCGTCGAGCGCCGAGCCGAGATTCGCGGCGTCGACCTCGACGTGGTACTTTCGGCCTGGGGTGACCGCGAGAATGAATCGATCTTGATCACCCTTGGTCTCGATGCGGCCGTTGATCACGACCGGGGGCAGCAGTTCGAGAGCCGGGGCGGCGGGATCGACCGGCTCACGGACCTCGGGATAGTCGGAGATCGCGAAGCTCGGAAGCGACTCGAGGTCGAACTTCGCTTGGGTCGATCCGTCGGGCGGGCAAGGCGCGAGCGCGGCCGGTCCCGCGAACATCCCCGCGGGAGCACCCAAGGTCGAGACGGCGAGCCTCGGCGCGGTGAGGGTCCCGCCCTTCAACTCGAAGCCGACCGTCTCGCCGCGGCGTCCGCCGAGCGGAAAGACCTCGTCGACGACCGGGAGTTCGCCGACGACCAGGCGATAGATCGGTCGCCCACCGCCCTGATACCGCGAGTCGGAGATCTCGACGATATAGTCGCCGTCGACGGGGAGCACGGCCGTGAGTCGCGCGTCGGTCAGCAGACCGGGAGTGTCGTCGGCCGAGGCGACGTACTTCCGCGCCGCGGTCGTGAGCCGGATCGAGGGGTCGACACCCGAACCGATCCGAGCGCACTGGGCGTCGACGACGATCCGCTGACCGGCTTTGCCTGCGAAGCGGTAGTAGTCGACGTCGTTGCCCGCGGCTTGCCCCTCGATGACGGCGGGCGCGGTGAACGGTTGCGCGACGGCGTGCGACGAGTTCTCTTCCTTCTCGGCGACCTGCGGAAGCTGGCCGACCGCGAACAAGAACGGGTTGGAGATGCCGCCTTCATGCTTCACCCGGACCACGTAGACGCCGACGGGGGTCTTGGGGTCGACGGTCGCCTTGAAGGTCCACTTCCCGGCATCCTTGTTCGGTCCAGGGGCTTCGATCTTCGTCCCGAAGGGGGCGATCAGCTCGACCGAACCGGCGAGTCCTCCGCCGGCGATGGTGACTTCGGTCGCGACCCCGCGTTGGGCGCCGAAGGGAGTGATTCCTCCGATGGAGGGAACGTCCCCGTGGGCGAGCCCCGAGGCGAAGACCAGGGCGAGAACGGCGGCGGGCAGGCCGACGCCGGTGGGAAAACGTCTCATGGG
The DNA here is from genome assembly GCA_033763215.1 of Isosphaeraceae bacterium. GTDB lineage: Bacteria > Planctomycetota > Planctomycetia > Isosphaerales > Isosphaeraceae > JANRKW01. The sequence continues at coordinate 48,777 of JANRKW010000004.1, forward strand.
TGGGGCTCCCAAGGCGTGCGTACTGACCGAGGCGGGCGTCGGGCGACCGACATCGGCGGGGCGGGAACGATCCGGCAGGAGCGAGACGGACCGTTCGAGTCCGCCTCGTCGGCCCGACCGTCGACTCCGGCACGGTCGGCCCACGCCTCAAAGCTGACAGGTGCGACGCCCACTGTCAAGCAAGCCTTCAACAACGGGCGACGCGAGCCCCGCGCTTCGAGAGCTCTCTCGAGGCGTCTCAGTAGTGCGAGCCGACCTTGCGAATGTGGGTCATCGGATCGCCTTCGGAGAGGAGCCGACCGTCGACGACCTCGCCGAGGACGACGACATGATCGGTTCCCGCCACGTCGACCTCACCTCGCGGTTCGACGACCAGATACGCCAGCGCATCGCCGAGGATCGGCGGAGCGCCGCTCGCGGAGGGCTCGAACAGCGCGAGCCCTTCGAAGGCGTCGGCGTCCGGGGCGAATCCACGGCCGAAGTGCTTCACGAGCGATTTGTCGCCGGCGCGAACCTGATTGAGCGCGAATCGACCCGAGGCGCGGATCCAGTCGCGGACGAAGCGGTCGCGGCCGAGCGCGACGGTCAGCATCGGGGGCGAGAATCCCGCTTGCTGGACCCAGCTCGCGAGCATCCCCGTCCCGCGACCACCCGAGGGGTCGCTCACGGTGAGGATGAAGATTCCGCTGGGGATCCGACCGAGGGCGTGATTCAGGTCGTGCGCGATGTCGGCCATGGGCACTCCGAATGGAGGTTCGCTGACGGGCGTCGTCGTCTGGAGAATACTAGAGTAGGTCGTCGGAAGTCCGTCGCATAGGCCGGGCCGGGGAGGCGGGGCCGGAGCGTCGACGTCCCGCTGTTCGACGACGTCGGCCTGCGTTCGCGACCCGGGGATTGCCGATCGCGCACGCGGACGATAGGCTCTGACATCCGGCGCTTGCCGAGTTCCCGCCTGATTCTCGGTTCGACGCCCTGCCTGGTCCGCGGCTTGCCTCAACACCCGAGTTCCGCCGTCGTGGAGATCTGATTCGCATGTCCGACGAAGCGAATGAGCCGAAACTGAGCGACATGCAGTACCGGATCGTCAAGCCGCTCGGCACGGGCGCGGGCAGTACGATCTTCTTGATCGCCGACAAGAATCGCGGCGGCCAGAAGTTCGCGCTCAAGGTCGTCAATCGTCAGGACTCGGACGACGACATCTACATCGATCAGGCGAAGACCGAGTTCGAGGTCTCGCAGAAGCTCAAGCATCCGGCGATCGTGCGGATCTACGACTGCCGCTTGAAGAAGAGCTTCTTCCGCGTCACGGGCGTCGACCTCTTGATGGAGTACCTCGAGGGCAAGCCGCTCGACGAACTCCAGGGGCTCGACATGGGTCAGCTCTGCCTGATCTTCGACCGGATCGCCTCGGGCCTGGTGATGATGCACCGGCGCGGAGTCTTCCACGGCGACATGAAGCCGTCGAACATCATGTTGACCAAAGCGGGCCAGGTGAAGCTGATCGACCTGGGCACGGCCTGGATCAAGGGTCGCGACAAGAACCGGATCCAGGGCACTCCGCAGTACATCGCGCCCGAGACGATCACCGACAAGGTGGTCGACGAGCGGACCGACATCTACAACTTCGGCGCGACGATGTACCGGATGTTCACAGGACGATTTGCGAATCTCGGGCCGCCCAAGCCGGGCGACAATCCCAAGAACAAAGTCGTGGCTCCGATGCAGATCAACCCGAAGATCCCGGGAACCCTCAACGAGTTGATCATGGAGTGCCTCGATCAGAACCGCGACAAGCGGCCGACGATGCACGAGGTGAAGGGCAAGCTCGAGGCGGTCGTGCGTTATCTCGGTCTCTCCGAGGCCGATCTCCAGGGCCCGCCCGAGGACGAGGAGTGACCGCGGCCCTTCGATTCCGAGGCGAGCCGTCGTCCGTCCATTGCGCTGCGTCGCGAGACGCGATCGGCGGTCGGAACGCCGCCGTCACCGATCGAGCCCGGCTTGCCGGCGCTCGACGGGCACTCTCGAAGTCCGGCGGTGCATGAAGGAGCCATGGAATACAACCCCGCGAATCCGTTGATCGTCCAAGGCGACAAGACCGTCCTTCTCGAGGTCGACAACCCGCTCTATCCCGAGGCCCGCGACGCGCTGGCTCCATTCGCGGAACTCGAGAAGAGTCCTGAGCATATCCATACTTATCGGCTCTCGCCGCTGTCACTCTGGAATGCGGCGGCGGCGGGCATGGATGCCGAGTCGATGATCGATGCGCTGCGAACCTATTCCAAGTTCCCGATTCCAGCGAACCTGCCGGTCGACCTGCGCGAGATGGTCTCGCGATACGGACGCGTCAAGCTGACGCGGGTCGACGGACGGCTCCGTCTCGAGTGTTCCGACAAGACGCTCCTCGAGGAGCTCGCGCGTCGCAAAGGGGTGCGCGACTTCTTGGGCGACCGACTCGACGAGACAGGCTACGCGATCGACGACGGCTTTCGAGGAATGCTCAAGCAGGCGTTGATCGCCGTGGGCTACCCGGCCGAAGATCTCGCGGGATACACCGCGGGGGCATCGCTTCCCATCGCGCTGCGCGAGGTGCTCCCCAACGGACACCCCTTTCGCGTGCGCGACTACCAACGCATGGCGGTCGACGCCTTCCACGCCGGCGGAGACGTGCGCGGCGGGTCGGGGGTGGTGGTCCTGCCCTGCGGAGCGGGCAAGACGATCGTCGGCATCGCGGCGATGGCCGCTCTCTGCAAGAACACCTTGGTGCTCACGACGAGCACCACTTCGGTCGAACAATGGCGGCGCGAGATCCTGGAGAAGACCGAGCTCGACGATTCGCAGGTCGCCACATACACCGGCGAGTCGAAGGAGATCGCCCCCGTCACGCTCGCGACCTACCAGATCGTGACCTATCGACCCAAGAAGGACGGCGATTTCCCGCACTTCTCGATCTTCAACGAGCGCGACTGGGGCCTGATCATCTACGACGAGGTCCATCTCTTGCCCGCGCCCGTGTTTCGAGTCACCGCCGAGATCCAGGCGCGTCGTCGGCTGGGATTGACCGCAACGCTCGTCCGAGAGGATCACCGCGAGGAAGACGTCTTCAGCCTGATCGGGCCCAAGAAGTTCGACGTCCCCTGGCGCGTGCTCGAGCAGAAGGGATGGATCGCGGAGGCGATCTGCCACGAGATCCGGCTCGCGCTTCCGGGCGGTCATCGCATGGACTACGCCGTCGCCGAGTGGCGCGACAAGTTCCGGATCGCCAGCGAGAATCCCGTCAAGGAGGATATCGTCGAACGCTTGCTCGCGCATCACGACGGCGAGAATGATCGTGTGCTCATCATCGGACAGTATCTCCGGCAGATCCGAGCGATCGCCGATCGGTTCGACCTGCCGCTGATCACGGGGTCGACCCCGAACTCCGAGCGCGAGTCGCTCTACGGTCGATTCCGTCGCGGGGAGATCAAGCGGATGGTGCTCTCGAAGGTCGGCAACTTCGCGATCGACCTTCCCGACGCCAACGTGATGATCCAGGTCTCGGGCACTTTCGGGAGTCGTCAGGAAGAGGCGCAGCGGCTGGGTCGGATCCTGCGTCAGAAGGACGGCGAACCGGCGCACTTCTACACGATCGTGACGCGGGACACGCGCGAGTCCGACTTCGCCCACCATCGACAGCTCTTCCTCACCGAGCAAGGCTACAGTTACGAAATCGTCGACGAGAGCGACATCGTCGAGGGAACCTGGGAGGGATTCGGTCGCGCCATCGGTTCGTGATGACTCGAAGAGATCGTGACGCGATCTTCCACCGAGATCGAGGAATCGACGGGCCGGGTGTCGGCGCGTGCGTGCGATGAATCGAGCGGTGACGGGTCGTCGCCTGCGGCCTTTCCGGGTATCATCGGATCATGGCGAATCCAACACGCATCCCCATCAAGCTCCATCGTCAGGTCTCGCTGATTCGCACGGCCGACGCGATGCTCGCCGAGGAACTCCTGGCGCGCAAGACGGTCGCGAAGCTCGTGGTCGGTCGATTGTCCGAGACCGTGCTCCTCGTCCGCCCCGAGGAGGAAGAGGCGATCCTCGAAGAACTGAAGAAGATGGGCCATACCCCGCGCGTCGTTCGTTGATCGGCCTCCGATCCTCGCGAATCCCGCACCATTCCCGCCTGGGCGAACATGACCGAAGCGAATCCCGACCAGCCCGGTTCGACGCCCGAGGCGCGACGCTCGGCCTATCGCGCCCTGCTCAAGCGGTACGATGCGGCGTTGCTCCTCGGGATCGCCGAGGAACTCGGCGTGCTCGACCCCAAGAAGCCGGCGAAGGCCTCGGATCGGATCGCCGATCACTGGTCGGAGGATGCTCGCATTCTCGAGAGTCGACTCGAGCAACTGCCCGCGGCCTCGAGAGTCGCCCTCTCCTGTTTCGCGCTGCTCGAGACGGGTTCGCTCCCGGGCGCGGATCTCCTGCGTGCAGTTCGTCTCTTGGGTCTGCCGCTCGCCGAGGCGCTCGATTCGCTGGTGCGTCGCGCGATTCTCTTGATCGATCCCGGCAGGGCTTCGCTCGGGACGATCGATCCCAACTCCTTCATCCGAGGCGAGCCGGGCGCCTACTCGTTCCTCCTCCACCCCGACGTCGCGGCGCGTGTGCGGCCGACCCCTCCTCCGGTCTCGGTCGAGGCCTACGAGGGCTCCGTCCGCCAGACGCGTCGATGCGACGGGTTGGAGGTGATCCTTCGGCTCGCCGCGGTCTGGCAGAGGGTCTCCGAGTCGCCGATGCGCCGGACCATGAGCGGGTCGTTCTTCAAGCGCGACCGAGAGCGATTGGAGGATGATCCGGCGATCGTCGGACCGATCGCCGACTCGCTCGAGCCGATGCCCGACATGGCCCTGCTCTGGGTCGAGCTCGCGGAAGCGGTGGGCATGGTGCTGCCCGAGATCGGGACTGATCGGCTGGTCGCCGCTCCGGCCGATTACTGGTCGGACAATGCGGTGCACTTGCCGCAGATGGTCGCCGTGCGTTGGCTCGCCTCGAGCATGTGGCACGAACTGGGAGGAGCGCGCACGGAGTCGACCGGCGCGGACCTCTCGACGGTGGGGCTTCGCCTCGCGGTGATGTTCTCGCTGGCGAGCGTTCCGGCCGAGGCCTGGGTCGCGATCGCGTCGATCGTCGAGGCGTTCGACCTCGCTCGTCCCCGCTGGACGCAGGAACTCTGGCCGGCGCGAGGAGAGACCGCGGGCGCGAGTCTCTCCTCGACGCTCGTCGAGGCCGTATTGCTCGGGCCCGCATATCAGTTCGGGTTGATCGAGTCGGCGGAAGAATCGACTTCGGGGCGGCGGCTCGTTCGGCTCTCCCCGCTGGGTCGGTATGCGATGGCGATCGGTCCTCCGCCGTCCGTCGAGCCGCCCTTCGAACACTTTCTCTACGTTCAGCCCAACTTCGAGATCATCGCGTATCGCCAGGGGCTGACGCCTTCGATCATCGGCCGGTTCAGCCGCTTCACGCGCTGGACGAAACTCGGCGCGGCGATCGAGATGCGGTTGACACCCGATTCGGTCTATCGAGGTCTCGAGGGCGGCTTGACGCCCGACGATATGCTCGGACTCTTGAGAAGGCACTCGTCGCGGCCCTTGCCCTCGAGCGTCGAGGATTCAGTCCGGACCTGGTCGGGCCGGCGCGAGAGGGTTACGTATCACGCCTCGGCGACTCTGATCGAATTCGCGACTCCCGAGGAGCTCGAGGCGGCTCTCGAGGATTGGCCGCCCGGTCGCGAGACCCCGATCCGGATCTCTCCGCGGTTGCTCCTGGTCGACGACGTTTCGTCGATTCCGTTCCAGAGATTCCGGCAGGCGGGCGCTCGCGACTACCGAAAGCCCTCGGAGCCGTGCGTCGACCTCGATGCCGACGGCGTGACTCTCGCGATCGAACTCGGCCGATCCGACCTCCTGGTCGACGCCGAGATCATCCGCTTCGCCGACGAGCAGCCCGCTCGGGCGGACGCACAGACGTCGCGTCGGCGCTTCGTCGTGAATCGACGTTCGCTGGCGCGTGGAGTCGAAGGCGGCCTCACCTCCGCCTCGCTCGGCCGCTGGTATCTCCAGCGCACGGGTGAGGCGATGCCGGCGTCGGTCCGCTTGATGCTCCACGCGGTCGCGCCCGAAGGCCCGCCGATCGAGGTCTCGCGCCCTCGATTGCTCGCCGCTCCCTCGCCCGAACTCCTCGACGGCCTCCTGCAACATCCGGCGACGCGCGACGCGTTCATCGAACGGGTCGGGCCGCGGCATGCCGTGGTTGCCGACGCGGCCTGGCCCGCTCTCGCCGCCGCCCTCGAGGATCTCGGACTCGAGCTCGGACGTGGCGGCGTACTCTCCGACGGGCTAACATCGCCGGTCGATCGCCCTCCCGACTCGATCCCGCGGAGATGAGGGCTCGAGCCCAGGGAAACCCGACGAGCACGCGCCGCCGATGACGATTCCCGAGATGCTCGACTTCGCGATTCCCTCGACGGTGGGGCTGACGTGCATCGCATGGTCGGTCGGCACGCCCTTGCCTCGGCGGGTCGTGCGAGTGCTCATACTCCCGGCGCTCGTGGGAATCGCTTGGTTCGTTCTTCGAACGCTTCCCCTCGCCGTGCTGAACATGCCCGACGGGCGGTTCGATTTCTCGGCCTTTCACGAGGCCGGCGGTGAGATCCTGCGCGGGCTCGACCCGATCATCGAGAATCGCACCAAGGAGCTTCCGCCTCTCAATCCGCCCACCGCATTCCCGCTCTTCGCCCTCCTCGCTTTGTTGCCGCTTCGCGAGTCGTTCGCGATCTGGGCCGTAGCGAGCGCGATGATGCTCGCGGTGTCGGGGATTGCGGCTTGGCGGCTCGCGAGGCGGTCGCGGAGCGAGGAGTTCGACGACGAGCCGGTCGAAGTTCGTCGAGCTGGTTTGGCGATCCTGATCGCGACGCTCTGTCTCTCCAACGCCGCACGTGCGTGCTTGACTTCGGGACAACTCGGAATTGCGGCGGCGGCGGCGATCACGGGAGCGATCTGGGCGCGCGATCGCGGTCGACCGATCCTCGGCGCACTCGGCTTCGCCGTCGGCTCGATCAAGGTCGGCACGGTCGTTCCGTTCGCGCTCGGTCTGCTCAGGCGCGGGGATCTGCGTCTCTGGCTCGCGGCGATCGGCTTTTCCGTGCTCGCCGTGTCGTTCACCGAGGCGCCGAGCGAATTTGCGTCGCGCGCACGGACCTGGCTCGAGACGATCGGCCGTCTCGGCGCTCCCGGGGCCGTGAACGACTTTGCTCGCCCCGGCAACGATGACATGATCAGCCTCGATCGAGCGTTGTTCCTGGCGGGGCTCCGCGATCGTGAAGCGGCGAGATTCGCTCAGATGCTCATTCTGGGACTGATCGGGGCGACGGCGGCCGCGCTGGTGCTTCGGCGTCGAGGCGAGCTCGATGCGCGAGGATGGTCGCTGCTCGCCGTCTTCGGCAGCCTCTTTCTCTATCATCGTCTGACCGACATGACGATCCTGGCGCTCCCGCTCGCAACCGTGATGCTCGAGTCGCGTCGAGCGCGCGGACTGCGGCGAGGATCGATGATCACATCGGTGATCCTGATCGTCACGGTACTGTTCATGCAGCGCAGGTTGCTCGTGGCGGTTCGAGAGTGGGCCGATGGACGGGTCGACCTCCGGGGCCGATTGGCTGAAGCGCTCGTATTGCCCCACGCGACCTGGTCGCTGTTGCTCGTCTTCTTCCTCCTCGCCCTCGACTTGGCATTCGTGGGATCGAGCAAGACGACCGCGACCGATCGCCCGCCTCGATGAACTCGGCGGAGGATCGGTCGCGTAGGAGGAGTCGGCGGAGCGGAATCACCTCGAAGGATCAGAGGTCTCCCGAGACCTTGCTGATCTTGCGCCACTTCGATCGTCCGGGAGGCTGGAGGATATCTCTGCGATCATCGGCCGGATCGAGGAGTTCGTCGGTCGCTCGCGGGTCGCGATCGCTCGGGGCCGGATCGGCAACGAGTTCGGCGGTGGTCGGTGAGGAGGGCTTGGAGGCGTTGCTCGTTCCCGAGCCGCGCGTCTGCCATGTCCTCTTGCCTCGGTCGGCGGATTCCGCGGGCGAGTCGTTTGCGGCGAGTTGCGGCTGGGGGATACCGAGCATGATCGGATCGGGAAGAGTGAACTCGGCGCCGGCGGGAACCGCCCCGGAATTCTGCCCGAGCACCTTGGTCTTGGGCCGGCGCGTCGTCGGCTCGTTGTCGGCGAGCAGGCGTTGATCGTCGCGACTCGGGCCGCGATAGAGCGAGGCCAGGCTGTTGCGATCGAGGAGCTGATAGATCGACTTCGGAGTCGCGTAGAGCCCCTTCTTCGCCTGCATGTCGGCGAAGTCGCAGACCCCGGCGAGCATGCCGTCCTTGGTGTAGAGCCCGCCGCCCGATCGGCCTTGCTTGGGGGCGTGTTCGCACTCGATCACGGTGAACGGAATCGCCTTGCCGTTCTTGACGTGCTGGAGTCCGGCGTTGGGCGTGAGGATGCGCGTACTCCAGGCCGTGGCGTCGTGGCCCTCGGAGCAACCGACGGTGATCATCTCGAGCCCGCGCTCGGGTTTCCAGGTGACGGGGACGATCGGCGACGAAGGCAGCCGACGACCCGGACGGATCCGGATCAGTCCGACGTCGTTGATGAAGTCGTAGTCGATCGCCTGCCCTTGCAGCGTTTCCTTGAAGTGGACCGTGCGGGGGCTGGTCTCGGAGAGCCGTCCATCGAAGAGGTCGACGTCGATCCGAACCGGGAATCTCGCGGGGGGAGGAGTGGGGCGATCGGGCAATTTGAAGATATGAGCGCAGGTCAGGATGATCGCCTCTTCGGCGGTCGAGTGGATCACCGTTCCGGAGCCGTAGCCGACTTCCTGGGGCGAGAGGTGCATCTTGATTCGAACGACGGTCTCCCAGGGCTTGGGGATCTCGGCGCGTTCGAAGTCGATCTCACCTTCGCTCGACGAGCGGTTCGGGGATCGGGTTGCGGGCTCTTCGCTCTCGTCGTCGTTGGAGACGAGCGTGGCGCGCCCGCGATGGGCGGGTTGGGCCCCATCGGAAGATCCCGAGTCGCGGCGGTCGTTGGCGGCGGCTTGGAGCTTCGCCTGGACCTTGCGATAGAGACCGGCGATCTCCGTGGCGGGCTGAGCGCCCGTGGTGCGTTCGAGTTCGGTGCCGTCGCGGTCGACGATCACGAACGCGGGGACCCCCGTGATCCCGTATCGTTTGGCGAGTTCCGGGGACTCGTCGATGTCGATCGACTTGATCGGATAGCCCGCGCGGGCGAGGCTCTCGACTGCGGGCCTCATGGTCCGGCACGGGCCGCACCAGGAAGCGTGGAAGTCGAGGAGAAGCGGAAGCCCCCCCTCATCGGCCGGAGACAAGGCGAAGAGGGCGAGGACCATTGCTGCGAGAGTCATTTCGCTCGGACTCCTTTCCCGCGAGACGACCCGCTCGATTCCGGCCGGGGGCCGAGATCGGTCGGTCGGTTACGGACTCCGCCGCTTCGTCCCCGGGTCGAGGTGAGAAGCGGAGAGCACGCCGGACGGGACACCTCCGCGCAGGCGGGGCGATCGTCGAGCGACACGCGAGGCGCGTCGCATCGCGGCGTCCAAGGAAGTCGGTGTGAAATCGTGGAGCAGGGTCTCGTCGACCGAGGAAGAGAACCTCCCTCGACCATTCCTCGGGCGGCCCTGATCGCGCAGGTGGCCCCCCGGTCGTCCATCATGAACGACCGAGTCCCGCCTTCCAGCTCACGTCGCGACTCGAAGGTCGACGAGTCGACCTCCGTGGACGCAAGGCTGAAAAACGGTCCCGCGAATTCGGCGGCCTCCCTGCAACTCATCGAACCGGCCCGATCCGTGGGCACGGCTGCTCGATCGGCGAGGGGCGCGAACAACGCGAGTGGCCCCTATATACAAGGTGTCGACGGGAAAGACCAGATCAATCATCGGCCTTTTGCGTCGACTCCTTGAGCGATTTCTCGATTGGGGGCTCGCGCCGGTTTCTTCAGCGGCTCGGGTCGGTCAACCGCCTGACTTCGCCTTCTTCGCGGCACGAAGGTAGTCCGCGCGCTTTCGACCCGCCTCATACTGTTTGAGGGTCTCGCTGCCCTCGATGTACTCGATCAGTTCGTCGTAGTCGTTCTTCATCGACTTCACCATCGGGTTCGCGCCTTTGGTGAAACCCTGATAGACGAAGTCGACGACGATGTCGCGGATCGCCTGGTCGAGGTCGTCGAACTCGACCTTGCCGGGAAGCGGATTCCCTGCGTCGTCCTTGGTCCACTTGTCGTAGTTGGCCTCGGCCCGCTCCTTGTAGACGGGATAGATGTTGATGAAGAGCTGTTTCTGAACGGCTTGCGTCATGACGTTGAGCGTCGCCTTGTTGTCGTCGACCCACTTCTTGGCGGTCGGGTTGGTCGACGCGGTCTTGCCGGCACCCTTGGAGTAGGCGGTTGCGTCGGGGTCGCTCATGCCGGCGGCGACGAGGTCGGCCTTGACGTCGGCCTCCGACCGGGAACCCATGTCGTATCCGCGCCCGATGGTGACGCCCGACAACCCTCCCGGCCAATGCACGCGTCGACTGAAGTAGGGCGAGCCGTCGGTATCGTTGCCCTCGGCATCGAACGTGACTTGGCCTTCGGGAACCTGGAGCGGGCCGGTTGCCGTCGCCGCTTGGAGGAGATCCGGAGTTCCGTCGCCGTCGGTGTCGGTCAATGAGCAGATCGCCGGGTTGTTTGACAATTCCCAGGGCGCCGAGAAGATCGAGGATCGATTCGCCGGACTGAGCGGATCGAGGAACGGGTAGACGTAGATGCCGTACTCCTGCATCGGAACCTGGACGTACGAGCCCGCGACGCCCGCGCTCGGTCCGGGAACGCGGCCCTGTCCCGGTCCGCCGCCTCCCGCGGGGCTCGCGGGCGAGGCTGCGGCACGGAAGCCGAACATCTGCATGACCTTCTGCTCGAGCTCCTCATACGACCATTCCGACATCTCGGCGTCTCCTCTCGGCAGGTCGTCGACCACGGAACTCCCGGAACTCAAACGCTCAACCCGTACCGGTCGTGACGCCTCGCCTCGGTTCTTGGGAGGCCCCGTCGGCGCGACTCACGGTCTCGATCCGGCCCTGGTCGACCATCACGTAGTTGGCCGCTTCGTGCCAACTGCCCGGAACGATCATCCGCTTCGACCCGATCATCGTGTCGATCCGCAAATGAAGGTGGCCGATCACGACCAAGTCGAATCGGTCCGACAGGCTCTCGGTGTAACGCTCGAACTTCGTCGACTGCCGTTGGTCGTCGCGGGACCGATGGGCCGTGTTCGTCTTGTCGAGGCGAGCCTCGAGCCGACGAGCGATCGGCCCCGGCGTGAGGCCGAACGCTCGGAGGAAGGCCCGGCTCTCCATGATCTTCTTGAGTCGGCCGACTCCGCCGAGGCGGTGCCCGTGAGCGAGGTGGATCCGGACTCCGTCGATCTCGAGGTCGAGCGTGTCGGGAACGAATCTCGCCCCCAGTCGACTCTCGTAACGTGCTCCAAGCCAGTTGTCGTGGTTTCCCGCGAGGATCGTGAGCCGTCCTCCGCGTCTCGAATAGCGAGACAAGGCGTTGAGACCAGGGCAATCGGCCCAGTCGCGGTGCGACTGCCGTGCGGCGAACCAGAAGTCGCAGAGGTCGCCGACGATGGTGAGTTCGTCGGACGGTTCCAAGCGATCGACCCAGGCCGCGAGGCGCCGGCCGCGCGTCGGCTGGTCGAGTCGAAGGTGGACGTCGGCGATGAAGAAGTGGGCCACGGCGAGCGCGATCTCCGAAGTTCGGAACCCGGCCGCGAGCGCGTCCCGGGCGAACGAGCGTAGCTTAGGTCACCGTCGACCCGTTTGGAAAGCGCCTACCCGTCTCAGAAGGGAAGAGTCGGGGCGAGGAGGGCCGGATCGAGGCCGTGCGACGCACGGATCGAACGACGTCGCGGTACGACGAGGAGATCGGGGCTCGGCTCGAATCGCGAGGCGAGGTGGATCGTCGGGCGACGACCCGCGGCGCGGGCGGCTCGCCGAGCCGCCTCGAGCGCCAGCTCGGGAGCGTTGCAGTCCAGCGAGAGATGGAGGAGAACCACCTGACGAGGCGCGGCGGATCCCGACCGAGTCAGGACCTCCTGAACCAGGTCGGCGCCTTGCTCGTTCGACAAGTGCCCGTAGCGGCCAAGGTTGCGCGCGATGTGCGAGTACGGCCGCCCCGAGCGGCGCTGGAGCTCGACGTCATGATTGAACTCGACGCCCAGCAGATCGACCTCGAGGAGCGCTTCGGAGATCCGATCATGCCAGATCCCCGTGTCGGCGACGTAGCCGATGGCGACCGGGCGTTCGCGGCGACTCCCTCGTCCTTCGATCCGGAACCCGAAGGTCGGCCCCGCGTCGTGGCTCAACTCGATCGGTTCGACCTGGAGGCCGCATTGGGTCAGAAAAGGTGATTCGTCGTGAGGGTGGACGAGACCGGCGGCTTCCAAGCGTGGAAAGACGTCGAACCTCCGGAGCGCGGGGAGTTGCCCCTCGTGGCAGTGGAGGGGGATCCGATCGCGGAGCAACCTTGCGAGTACGGCGGGGTTGACGTGATCGCCGTGGGTGTGCGTGATCACGACCGCCCCGATCTGCGACCAACGTGTCGCGAGCGATTCCATTCTTCGCGTGAGGTCTTTGAGCCCGAGGCCGATGTCGAGGAGCAGCCCCGCGCCGTCGACCGCACGGATCAAGGCGGAATTCCCGGACGAGCCGCTCGAGAGGACTGCGAATCGAAGCGCCATGCGACCTCCATGTCGGCTCGTTTCGGCCGATTGCCACCGAGTTCGGCAGTGTACATCAGTCCGCCGGAGGCTGCAAGGGTTGCGCGGCGATTCGGCTGGGCGATCGCGAGCCCCCGTGATCGCCCCGGCTCGGCGTCACCGAATCGGCGACCCCGAGCATTGCGGGCCGAGATCGAGTAGGATCGCGGACGAGTCGGTGGTCTCGGGATTCGAGGACTCGATGGAGCTTCAAGGTGTCGCTGGTCGTTGCGTCGCAGCATCCTTTGGTGCATCACTTCGTGGCCGAGTTGAGAGACGCGCGGACACGACCCGCGGAGTTCCGCCGCTTGGTTCGTGTGCTCGCGGGCTTGATCGCGGTCGAGGCCCTCGCGGACCTGTCTCTGATCGAGACCGAGGTGAGGACACCGCTGGGCCCCTGCCCTTCGCGGCGAATCGACGAACGCGTCGTGATCGTTCCGATCCTGCGCGCGGGACTGGGGATGGTCGAGAGCATTCTCGAACTCGTTCCCGACGCGGAGGTCCATCACCTGGGCCTCAAGCGCGATGAAGCGACTCTCGAACCGACCGAGTATTATCGACGACTCTCGCACGCGCCCGGGGATACGCGTTTCCTCGTGGTGGACCCCATGCTCGCGACGGGCGGGTCGGCCGTGCACGCTTGCCGTCTGCTCCGAGAGATCGGAGCCCGACGGATCGCCTACCTCGCGCTGATCGCGGCGCCCGAGGGGATCGAGCGACTCGGTCGCGAGGATCCCGAGGTCTCGATCCACGTGGCGGCGATCGACCAACGGCTGAACGAAGTCGGATTCATCTATCCAGGGTTGGGCGATGCCGGCGACCGCCAGTTCGCCACCTTCGATTCATGAATGAGGAGGCGAACATGCGTGCAGTCGACATCATTCGCAGGAAGCGCGACGGATTCTCGCTCGACGAAGCCGAGATCCGCTGGATCATCGAGGGAATCTCGCGCGGCGACGTCGCCGACTACCAATTGTCGGCCTTGCTCATGGCGGTGGTCTGGCGTGGAATGGACGGTCGCGAGACCGCGGTGCTGACCGACGCGATGATGCGCTCGGGGTCGATCGTCGACCTGTCGGCGGTTCCGGGGCTCAAGATCGATAAGCACTCGACCGGGGGCGTCGGCGACAAGACCTCGCTGATCCTCGCTCCGATCGCCGCGGCGGCGGGAGTCCCCGTCCCGATGGTGTCGGGCCGAGGGCTCGGGCATACCGGGGGAACGCTCGACAAGCTGGAGGCGATTCCGGGCTTCCGCGTCGATCTCGACCTCGACCGCTACCGCAGCGTGCTCGCCGAATGCGGACTCGTGCTCATCGGCCAGACCGCCGAGATCGCCCCGGCCGACAAGACGCTCTACGCCCTTCGCGACGCGACGGCGACTGTCGAGTCGATCCCGCTGATCTCGGCGTCGATCATGTCGAAGAAGCTCGCCGAGGGGATCGACGGACTCGTGCTCGACGTCAAGACGGGCGACGGAGCGTTCATGGAACGGCTCGAAGACGCCCGCAGTCTCGCGGAGACGATGACCGCGATCGGCAAGGGGCTGGGCAAGCGCATGCGGGCCTTGATCACTCGGATGGACCAGCCGCTCGGGCTCGCGGTGGGGAACGCCGTGGAGGTCGAGGAGTCGGTCGCCTGCCTCCGAGGTGAAGGTCCGCCCGACCTCTTCGACCTTTCGCTCGAGCTGGCGGCCGAGATGGTCTGGATGGGCGAGCGCGCTCCATCGCTGGAAGCGGCTCGTCAACGGTGCCGCGAGGTGGTGGCGGACGGCTCGGCGCTGGAGTGTTTCCGCCGCGTCGTTCAAGCTCAAGGCGGCGATCCGAGGTCGCTCGACGACTTCAAGCGGCTGCCTCGACCTCGGTCGCGGATCGACGTCGCCGCGCCCCGCGGCGGAATCGTTCAGACGGTCAGGGCGCGAGCGATCGGGCAGGCGTCGATGCTCCTGGGTGCGGGGCGGGCACGGGTCGACTCTCGGATCGATCCCGCCGTGGGGATGCGTCTGCTCAAGAAGGCGGGCGATCGCGTCGAGATGGGTGAACCGCTCGCGACGCTGCTCGTCAATGATGAGTCCGCGCTACCGCGTGCGACTCGGATGACCGCCGAGGCGTTCGTGGTCGGAGACGGGCCGGTCATCGTTCCCGACACGATCATCGAACGCCTGAGTTGATGATCCACGTATTCGTCGAAACTCCGATGCGAGCCGATCCTCGATGCCGAATCCAATGCCCGCCCTCGCGCCGATCTTCGATCTCGGGAGCAGTCTCATCGCCGCCGTCGCATGGACCGACCGACTCCGGGGTCTGGCCGGAATCGCGCTGATCCTCGCGTTGGCGACGCTCCTCTCGGCCGACCGCCGGGCGATCTCGCGGAAGGTGGTCCTCTGGGGACTGGCTCTCCAGTGGATCTTCGCCCTGATCGTGCTGCGGTCGAGCTGGGGCGAGCGGATGCTCGGGGCGGCGGGTTCGTGGGTGGAGTCGATCCTGGCTTGCGCCCTGGCGGGATCGGAATTCGTCTTCGGTCCCAAACTCGCCGCGGCCGACGGGCCGGCCGGATTCGTCTTCGCGTTTCGCGTGTTGCCGACGGTGATCTTCGTCGCCGCGCTCTTCGCGGTGATGTATCATCTGGGAATCATGCAACGGATCGTTCAAGCGTTTGCTTGGGTGATGTCGAAGCTGATGGGAGCGAGCGGGGCCGAGTCGCTCAACGTGGCCGCCTCGCTCTTCCTCGGTCAGACCGAGGCTCCGCTCACGATTCGGCCGTATCTGCCTCGGCTGACGAAGTCGGAACTCGTGACGGTGATGACCTCCGGAATGGCGACCGTCTCGGGAGGGGTCCTCGCCGCGTTCTTCGCGGCGGGAGTCGCCCCAAAACATATTCTCACAGCGGTGATCATGACGGCGCCGAGCTGTCTGATGCTCGCAAAGATCGTCATGCCCGAGACCGAGACCCCCGAGACCCTGGGAACCGTTCGGGTCGACTCCGGAGTCGCCGCCGACGCCAATCTGCTCGATGCCGCCGCGCGAGGAACGCGCGAAGGGCTCGACCTCGCACTGAACATCGCCGCGATGCTGATCGCCTTTCTCGGCCTGATCGCCCTGATCGACCTCGGCCTCGGCGCGGTTGGAAGTCGGATTCACCAGCTCCTGGGAGATGTCGACCCGATCGGGTTCGACGCGCTCTCGCTCCAATGGATCTTCGGCAAGTTGCTCGCGCCCGTCGCCTGGCTGCTCGGGGTGCGGTGGGACGACTCGGCGGCGGTCGGCGGCCTGCTCGGCACGCGCACGGTGCTCAACGAGTTGATCGCCTACGGCGAGCTCGGGAAGCTCCGCGAATCGCTCGATCCCCGGTCGTTCACCATCGCTTCCTTCGCGCTCTGCGGCTTCGCCAACATCAGTTCGATCGGAATCCAGCTCGGCGGGATCGGCGCGCTTGCGCCGGAGCGTCGCGCCGACCTCGCGCGGTTCGGCTTCCGCGCGCTCTTCGCCGCGACGGCCGCCAACTTCCTCTCCGCCGCGATCGCGGGAGTTCTGATATGACCGGTCTCGACCACTTCTCGATGGCCGAAGAGGCCGCGGCGATCATCCGCACGCACGACGCGCCCGACCCGAGCGTTGCGTGCGTGCTCGGATCGGGTCTCGCCGGGCTCGCCGACGCCGTGACCGACCCGATGCTGATCCCTTATGAAGAGATCCCCCACTTTCCTCGGCCGACTGTTGCGGGTCATCACGGAAACATGATCCTCGGCCGGGTGGGAGGCGTTCCCGTCGCGTTCCTCCAAGGTCGATTCCACTACTACGAAGGGCACACGCTCGAGACCGCCGCGTTCCCGGTTCGCGTGCTCGCTCGGCTCGGTGTCGAGGTGCTGATCCTCACGGCCGCGACCGGCGGAATCGCTCCGCATCTCGCCCCGGGCGACCTCGTGCTCGTCACCGATCATCTCAACCTCCTCGGGGCCAACCCGCTTCGCGGTCCGAACAACGAGCGTTTCGGACCGAGATTCCCCGACATGTCCACGGTCTACGACGTCGAGCTGCGAGCGATCGCCGAAGAGGAAGCCGCAGGACTCGGGCACTCGCTGAAGCCCGGCGTCTACGCCGCGCTCTCGGGTCCCAGCTACGAAACACCCGCCGAGATCCGGATGTTGCGCACTCTCGGTGCCGACGTCGTCGGAATGTCGACCGTGCCCGAGGCGATCGTGGCGCGGCACATGGGGCTACGCGTGCTTGCGTTCGCACTCGTCACCAATGCCGCGGCGGGCGTGGGACAGACTCCGATCTCGCACGCCGAGGTTCTGGAGCGCGGAGCCGAGGCGGGCGGCAGGCTCGGGCGGATCATCGAGCGCGTGATCGGACGCCTTCGTCAGTGAACCGACGGCCGAGCGGGTCCGGGAGATCGAGAGACCCCGGCCCGCCCGTCTCGATTCCCTCGACGCTCGATCAGGGTCGCGCGTCGGCCTCTGCTCCGCCGTAAGCTTCGTCGAGCAGGTCGATCGTGTGCATCACGCGGATGGGGAGCTTGCGCTCCTTGACCTTGCGCGCGATCTGGAGGATGCAGCCGATGTTGCCGGTGACCACGGTGTCGGCGGCGGCTGCCTCGATGCGCTCGATCTTGCGGATGCCGAGTCGCTCGGACATCTCGGGCTCGGTCAGGTTGTAGGTTCCCGCCGCGCCGCAGCAGAGCTCCGACTCCTCGAGCGGCACGAGCTCGACCCCGGGGATCATTCCGAGGAGTGCGCGCGGTTGGGAGCGGATCTGTTGTCCGTGGCAGAGATGGCACGCATCGTGATATGTGACGCGGCGCGCGATCGTCTTCGAGGGTCGAACCGGGCCGAGCTCGACGAGGAACTCCGAGATGTCCTTGACCTTGGCACGGAAGGCGGCGACTTCGGGGTCGTCGTGCCCGAGCAGGTGGGGATAGTCCTCGAGCATTGCGCCGCAGCCCGCTGCGTTGACGATCACGGCGTCATAGTCTTCGGCGAGGAACGCCTTCACGTTCTTGCGGGCCAACTCGATCGCGGGGGCTTCCATGCCGGAGTGATAGTCGATTGCACCGCAGCAGACTTGACCCTCGGGAATGACCACCTCGCAACCGTTTCGCTGGAGGACCCGAGCCGTCGCATGGTTGGTCGCGGGAGCCATCGCATCGGCGACGCACCCCAGGAACAGGGCGACGCGGGCGCGCTTCGGGCCGATGGCCGGGAGTACGCGGGGAAGCCGCTTCGTTGGTTGCGACGAGAGGTCGTCGGGAAGCATCGCCTGCATGCGGCGGAGGGTCGTGGGCAACAATCGTGTGAGGCCGACCCGCTCCATCCAATCGATGACGCCCCACCGCTGGAGAACTCGGGCCGGCAGCAGCGTGAGCCGCACTCGTGCGGGATGCGGAAAGAGGTGTCTGAGGAGGAACCGCTGGAGGAAACTCGTTCGCGAAGCCCCGGTCGAGGACTGCTGCATCGCGACCTTGAACGGCTCGATCAGATGTCCATATTGGACGCCCGATGGGCACGCGGATTCGCACGCCCGACAGTCGAGGCAGAGTTCGAGCGAGCGCCGGACCGGTTGCGACAGCCCGAGTCGTCCGTCGGTCACCGCGCGCATCAGGTAGATCCTGCCGCGGGGCGAATTGTTCTCATCGCCCGTCTCGACGTAGGTCGGGCAACTCGCGGTGCAGAGCCCGCAGTGGATGCAGTCCTGGAACCGTCGATAGTCGATGTGCTCCGAGAGCCAGGCGAGATCCACACCGGCGCGGCTCGCGGACTCGGTCTTCTTCGGTTCGGCGATCGACATGAGAGGAGATCCTGAGCGATACGGGGAGAGCGCCGAGCCGCGCTTGGACGATCCGAAGCGATCGGAACCGGGACGAGCACGCAACGAGGCGAGCCGAGCCGGCAGGACGATCCACGGAGATCGGGGCGGTTTCCCGCCTCAGATCTTACCGACGAATCGCCCGGGATTCAGCAGGCCGCCGGGGTCGAACGTCTGCTTGAGTCGCTCGCACCAGACCCAGTCGGGCCGTCGATAGCCCCAGACCTCGAGATCGGCTTTCCATGCGGACGGGCAATGCGGGAGGACCATTCCCCCGCCGAAGCCGACCGCAAGCGAACGTAGCCGATGGATCTCGGCGCGAGCGTCGTCGATGTCGAGGTCGAGTCGATAGACCCCGCGCACGATTCCCGTCCCGGCATGAGACTGGAGACTCCAGAGAGCCGGTGGCACCTCGGCCGCGAAGGCCGCGGTGTGCATCGGCGGCAGATGAGCCTCGAACGAGAAACCGATCCCGTCGCGACCGCGGTACTCGACGAGCGCGCTCCAGAGTCGGTCGACCGCTTCGGCGGGCGGGCGGGTCGCCTCGAGCCCGACGAACTCCTCCAGAGCGGTCCGCACCTGCCATTCGACCGATGCGGCGTTGTCCTCGAATCCCAGGACGATCACCCAGTCGCTCGACTTCGGCACGTCGATGCCGCTCGCAATCTCCTCGGCGGCGGGACGGTTGAGGAGCTCGATCGCGGTCGGCCGCGTCGCGGAGAGGTTGAGTTCGTCGAGCAAGGTCGCGACGCGGTCGATGTCGGTCACACTCGCCCAGACCAGCGTGGAGGCCTCCGGCTTGGGGCGGACCTTGAGGGTCATGTCGGTGATGACTCCGAGCGTGCCCATCGAACCGGTCATCATCCTGGGAAAGTCGTATCCCGCGACATTCTTGACCACGCGACCGCCACCCTTGAGGCGATCGCCCTTCACGTCGACGAATCCCACGCCGATGATCTGGTCGCGGGGACGGCCGCAACCGTACCGGCGCGGACCGGTGGAGTTCGTGGCGTAGACGCCGCCGAGCGTCGCCTCGCCGCAGCGGGGGGCGTCGATCGTGAGACGTTGCCCCTCGCGATCGAGGATCGCCGAGAGTTCGCCGAGGGTGATTCCGGCTTCGACCGTGATCGTCATGTCGGCCGCGGGATAGTCGATCACCCGGTCGAGCCCGGCGAGCGAGACGGCGACCCCCGGCGAACGCGGGACCCCTCCGTAATCGAGGGAGGTTCGTCCTCCCTGGGGGTAGATCGGCGTCGATTCCGAGGCGCAGCGTCGAACGAGGTCCTGCAGTTCCTCGACCGATGTCGGTCGCTCGCCGCGGAGCGCCGAGACGCCGTCGCCGAGCGTGAGTGAGGCGGAATCCAAGGGAGAGGCTCCGACGGGTGGGGCGATCGCGAGTCGATCGCCGGTTGCTCGTGTGAGTGATGATGGATCGTGAGATCGATCGGCCGCCGCGCTTCAGCCTTCGACGTAGCGAATGTCCTCGCCCGAGAGGATGCGGTCGACGGCTTCCTGCACGGCTCGAAGCGTGTGAACGGTCTCCGCGTCGAATGCGCCGGGAAACGCGTCGGTGAGCAGGACCTGGCTCTCGAACGCGAGTCGATGAAGGGCGTGAGCCAATCGGCGATCGATCATCGATCGTGTCGAGAGTTCGGCGTCGAGAGTCCCGAGCGCGTCGACGAGATCGGCGATCGCGTCGGCTCTCGGGGGCTCTCCGCGTCGCAATGCGGCGAGCAAGGCCCGCTCGGCGTCCGTCCCCCAGACGTGGGCGAGCACGGAGGCCGACGCCGCTTCGAGAGCGACGGATTGGGGAGAATTTGACGCGAACACGTCGGTCGTCCTCGGAACGATCACCGGTACGCCCGCCCCCGAGCCCTCGGCCCGGCGATCGACGACGTCGACGATGATCTCGTCGCCGTCGGCGGCCGACCGCGCCGCCGCGGTCGAGGCGTTCCATTCCGCGAGATACTCCGGGTCGTCCGCGATCTCTCGGAGCCCTTCGAGCGGGCCGTGCTCGGTCTCGGCGAGCTCCAGGCGAGCGCGCGAGCGATCGGCGAGGATCGCTTCTTCGAGCAAGGCCTCGCAGTAGCGCTGCAGCGTGGAGAATCCCGAGGAGACGAAGAGTTCCGCGGCTTGGTCGAGCCGACGATTCGTGATGTAGAGAGTCAGCCTGGTGCGCTCCTCGAGCACGTCGGGCCGCTTGCGCTCGCCCGCGCGGAAGATCCCAGGCGGGCGCGGGCGGCGTCGGCGATTCGAGGATGGGCGGCGCGACACGGGGATTCCTCCGACGGCGAGCGATCGTCCGCGATCAAGCCGAGGCATGATGGCCCGGGTGCTTCTTCTCCAAGCAGCCTCCGCCCACCGGCAAGAGCTTCGACGGGCTGCAACGACCCTCGGGATTGAACAGACCCCTCAAGGCGACCATCGCCGCCAGATCCTCCGGCGAGAAGAGTCGAGGCATGAACTCCATCTTCTCCACGCCGATGCCGTGTTCGCCCGTCACGCTGCCGCCGACGTTCACGCACTCGTCGAGGATATCGTGGCTCGCGAGCAAGACCTTGCGGACCTGCTCCGGGTCGGACTCGTCGAAGAGGAGGATCGGGTGGATGTTGCCGTCGCCGGCATGGAACACGTTGGCGATCCGCAAGCCGTACTTGGCGCCGACGCCCGTGATGAATCGGAGGATGTGCGGCAACTTGGTTCGGGGGACGACGCCGTCCTGCGTGCAGAACGTCGGGGAGAGCCGCCCGATCGCGCCGAAGGCCGACTTCCGGCTCTTCCAGACGGCGACGTATTCGGGCTCCTTGCGGGTCCTCCAGGCGATCGACTTGCGGAGTTCGCCGCCGTTGGCCCGGACGATCCTGTCGACCGCCGCCGCCTCGACATCCAACCCGGCCTCCACGCCGTCGATCTCGATGATCAAGACCGCGCCCGCGTCGGTCGGGAAGCCGAAGCCGAACGCCGCCTCGACCGCCTGGATCATCGGGTTGTCGAGCATCTCGAGAGCCGCGGGCACGATCCGCGCGGCGATCAGGCCCGAGACGGTCTCGGTCGCCGCGTCGACCGTCTCGAAAACGCCGAGAAACGTCCGCCCCGCCTCGGGATCGCGTGCGAGATTGACGATCACCTTGGTGACGATGCCGAATGTGCCCTCATGACCGACGATCAGGCCCGTCAGGTCGTAGCCCGGAAGATCCTCGGGCACGCCGCCGGTCTCCATGATCGTGCCGTCGGGCAGGACCAATTCGAGCCCGCGGATGTGATTGACCGTGACGCCGTACTTCAGAGTGTGCGGGCCGCCCGAGTTCGTCGCGACGTTGCCGCCGATCGTGCATGCGCCCTGGCTCGAGGGGTCGGGGGCGTAATGATAAGAGGAGCCGGCGAGTTCGCGCGTCAGCCAGACGTTCACGACGCCCGGTTCGACGACCGCGTAGCGATCACGGAGGTTCACCTCCAGGATCCGCTTCATCCGAGTCAGGCAGATCATCACTCCGCCGCCGATCGCGAGCGTGCCTCCGGCGAGACTCGTCCCCGCTCCTCGCGGCACGAACGGCACCCCCGCTCGGTTGCAGAGCTTCACGATCTCCACGACGTGTTCGGTCGAGGTCGGGAAGACGACGAGGTCGGGGATGCTCTTCTCGATGACGTATCCATCGCACTCGTAGACGAGTCGATCATCCTCATGCGAGAGCACGCAGTCGTCGCCCAGCAACGACTTCAGCGCGCGGAGGAGGTCCCTCGGCGAGAGAGCGGAACCTTGAGGAGTGGTCATGGTCGCGGGCATGGGATTGGATTCGCTCGAGTACCGCCCGACGTTCGAATCGGGTCCGAGATCGCGCCGGTCCGTCGTATTGATCGAAGACTAACAGCTTTGTCGTCGAGACGCCACGCGCCTCTCGCATCGACGCAGAGCCCCCGCCCGCACTCGACGGTTCGCCCGGCGGAGCGTCGATCGAACACACTCGATCCCGATCATGCGTGCATCAACGGATTCGGCCGAAGCCGGTCGAAAAAAAATCTCGGAGGGCTCTTGAGTCCCCCTCGGGGCGAAGTATAATCCACGTGTCGTCGAGGTGATCGGCGAGAAGAAAAAAACAGCCTGATGGTCCCGGCCTGTAGCTAGGCATCGCGTCCCCGGGGGGGAAGACTCGATGTCGGTTGCGGGCCGGGATCACCAGGCTGTTCGGTTTCTCGCCGCTCTTGGGCTCTTGCCGCAATCCAATCGCACAGAACGGTTTGCGTCGAATCGCAGCCGATCGGACCGCGCGATTCCCGCTCGTTCCGATCAAGAATCTCGGGCGCTCGTCCCGGATGGGTCGCGATGTCGCCGTGCATCATTCGTGTTGCGGCGCATCGACATGAGAAGCAATGATCGCGTGAATCCGCGATCTGATCTCAATTTGCCGCCTGTAAGGCTTCGACCGTCGCCGCGAGCGACTGATCGAACGGATTGATCTCGAGCGCTCTGCGAAAGACGACGAGCGCTGCGGCCCGATCTCCCATGCGGAGGTGGCACTGCCCCAAACCGGCGAGTGCTCCGAGGTGGACGGGATTCAGTTCGATGGTCTTTCGGCAATCGCTGATGCTGTCCGCGGTGCGTCCATTGAAGAAGTGGATGATCGCACGCTGATTCCAGGCTTCGGCGAATCCCGGGGCCCGCGCGATCAAGTCGTTGGCGAGGTCGAGCGCCTGGTCGAAGCGCTCGAGTTCGATCGCCGTCATGATCTTGCGCAAGCGCTCGTTGTTTTCCGGCGTATCGGCTCGAAACCAGACGGCGCGGAGAGCTCGATCGGTCATCGAGCGAACGACCACGTCGGGATCCTTGAGGCCGCGGGCGAGCGCGAGATTCGACTCGAACTTCCCGACAGCCCCGAGCGCGTAGGCCGCCGCGCGTCGCTCGTCGGTCGACCCCGATCGCAGCAGTTTCAGCAGCGTTGCATCGCCGAAGTTCGATACGACATCCGAACTGAAACGGAGCGTGTCCTGCGACTCGATCGCGCGGGCGAATTGAGCGGTGAGGAGCGCACCGTCGAGCCGTCGAGGGGCCGCGTCGACGGCGGGCTTGCGCTCGGCACCCTCGGCCTGGGCGACGGCGAATACGATGACGGGCATGATGAGGCGCGAACATCGACGCATGAACTCAGCCCTCCTCGTTTGCAGGCGATCGCATCCGCGCCGACGAGGATCAGCGAGCGATCGACTCGCGGATCCCCGATACGTAGTCGAGACCGATGTCGAGCGCTTTGGCCGAGTGGGTGATCGCCCCGATGCTGATGCGGTCGACCCCGGTTTCCGCCAGGGCTCGGACGGTCGTGAGGTCGACTCCGCCCGATGCTTCGAGAGCAATCGCCTTTCCTGACCGATTCCGTCGCTCGACGGCCTCCCTCAACTCGGCCGGTCCAAAGTTGTCGACGAGGATGATGTCGGGGTCGGCCGCGAGGGCTTGTTCGAACTGGTCGAGCGTATCGACTTCGATCTCGACGATCGTACCCGGCGGAGCGATCGACCGACCGCGAGCGACCGCGGTCGCAATCGCCGAGGACTCTCCTTCGTGTTCGGCGAGGCCCGCGAGGTGATTGTCCTTGATGAGGATCGCGTCGAACAGTCCGATCCGGTGATTCGTGCCGCCACCACATCTCACGGCGTACTTTTGGAGGTGGCGAAGGCCGGGCGTCGTCTTGCGGGTATCGAGGATCCGGGCGCGCGTGCCCTCGACCGCATCGACGAAACGAGCCGTGAGCGTCGCGATGCCCCCGAGATGCTGGAGGAAGTTGAGGGCGACGCGTTCGAAGCCGAGGATCGATCGAAGCGTTCCATCGACCCTCGCGATCGGTTGCCCTCGTGCGACCCGGCATCCGTCGTCGATGAACGCCGCGAATGCCCCCGGCGAGATCACTCGCTCCGCGAGGAGTTCCACGACCGGTAGGCCGGCGACGACGCCGTCGACTCGACTGACGAAGACGGCGGATCCCTGGGCATCGGCGGGGATCACGGCCAGTGAGGTGAGGTCGCCCCGATCCCCGAGATCTTCCGCCAAGGCGACCTCGATGAGTGCGAGGGCCTGGGCGCGGGCCTTGTCGTCGAAATCGGGCGGCATGGGGCGGTCCTGGGCTGAGAGCGGTAACGACGAGTCGAGGCGGTGGGGCGTCAAGGGGCGGGACGCGGCTTGCGCTGAAGCGTCTTTCCGCCGGACTTCGGCTTCGCCTTGGCTTTGGCTCGGGCGCTCATGCCCTGCGGCGAGGCGACGGGGCGACCGCCCCCTTCCCCGGAGCGCAAGGCGTTGATCTTGTCGCGGAGTGCGGCGGCACGCTCGAATTCGAGGGACTCCGCGGCGGCGAGCATCTCGGCCTCGAGTTCGGCCAGATACTCTTCGGTGACGGCGGTCTCCTCGTCTCGGCCGACTGCTCTGCGGACCTCGGTCTTGGCTTGGATCTCTTCCTCGATCCCCTTGCGGATCGCCTTGACGATCGTCTCCGGGGTGATCCCGTGTTCCGCATTGTACTCGAGCTGGAGCTTCCGCCTCCGCGCGGTTTCATCGATGGCTCGCTGCATCGACATCGTGATCGTGTCGGCATAGAGCACGACTTCGGCGTTGATGTGTCGAGCCGAGCGGCCGATCGTCTGGATCAGCGAGGTCTCCGATCGGAGGAAGCCCTCCTTGTCGGCATCGAGGATGCACACCATCGATACTTCGGGGAGGTCGAGCCCTTCTCGGAGGAGATTGACGCCGACGAGTGCGTCGAACGCCCCTTCGCGGAGCTCTCGAAGGATCGTCATGCGTTCGATCGCGTCGAGTTCGGAGTGGAGCCACTTGCAGCGGACCCCCTGCTCCTTCAGGTAGCGCGTCAGATCCTCGGCGAGGCGCTTGGTGAGCGTCGTGATCAGGATGCGTTCGCCCGCGGCCGCTCGTTTGCGTGCCTCCTCGAGCAACGCCGGGACCTGCCCGCGCGCGGGCTCGACGCGAACGATCGGATCGACGAGTCCAGTCGGCCGGATCACCTGCTCGACGACCTCGCCCGCCGACATGGCGAGTTCGTAATCTCCGGGCGTGGCAGAGACGTAGAGCCGCGGCCCGAGCTTGGTCTCCCACTCGTCGAACCGGAGGGGGCGATTGTCGAGAGCGCTGGGGAGGCGGAAGCCGTGCTCGACGAGCGTGCTCTTGCGGCTGAAGTCGCCCGCGAACATTCCGCGAATCTGCGGGACGCTCACGTGGGATTCATCGATGAAGAGCAGTCCATCCTTGGGGAAGAAGTCGAGCAACGTGCTCGGAGTCTCCCCGGGGTCGCGGCCGGAGAGGTGTCTCGAATAATTCTCGATGCCGGAGCAGTACCCGACCTCCATCAACATCTCGATATCGTAGCGTGTTCGCGCGGCGAGGCGTTGGGCCTCGAGCAGCTTGCCTTGTTCGCGGAGTCGCGTGAGACGTTCGTCGAGCTCCGACTGGATCGAGGCGACCGACTCCTTGATCCGATCCTCGGGCATGACGAAGTGCTTGGCCGGGTAGACGTACATCGAGTCCTTGGTTTCGAGGACTCGCCCCGAGGTGGGGTCGATGACCGAGAGGCGCTCGACCTCGTCGCCGAAGAGCTCGATCCGATAGGCGACCTCTTCGTAGGCGGCCCAGAGTTCGACGACGTCGCCTCGAACGCGGAACTTCCCGCGTTCGAATGCGACGTCGTTGCGATCGTACTGGATGTCGACGAAACGCCGGAGCATCTCGTCGCGATCGATCATGCCGCCGACTTCGAGCGGGACCATCATCTTGCGGTAGTCGTCGGGCGAGCCCAAGCCGTAGATGCAGGAGACCGAGGCGACCACGATCACGTCGCGTCGGCTGACGAGCGCGCTGGTGCAGGCGAGCCGGAGCCGTTCGATCTCCTGATTGATCGACGCATCTTTCTCGATGTAGATGTCGCGCTGGGGGATGTAGGCTTCGGGCTGGTAGTAGTCGTAGTAGCTGACGAAGTAGGAGACGGCGTTGTGCGGAAAGAACTCCTTGAATTCGGAATAGAGCTGCGCGGCGAGGGTCTTGTTGTGGGACATGACGAGAGCGGGCCGCCCGAGTTGCGCGATGACGTTCGCCATGGTGAACGTCTTGCCGGTTCCGGTCGCGCCGAGGAGCGTCTGGTGGGCCTTGCCGCTCTGGAAGCCGGCGACGAGTTCGGCGATCGCCCGAGGCTGGTCGCCGGAGGGTTCGTAGGGTGAGACGAGGCGAAACTGGCTCATGGACCGGGCTCTCCGCCTTGGTTGGCGACCGTCGATCGGTGTTCTTCGCCGTCGCCGGGCGGTTTCGGGCTCGGCGCGGGCGGGACGTCGTCGCCGAAGCTCAGGTAGGGCCGAACTTCTTCGAGGGTGCGCGGGCCGATCCCGGGGATTCGATCGAGATCGCTCTCGTCGAGGATCGCGGATTGCTCGCGGGCTTCGACGATTCGGCCCACCAGTGCGGGGCCGAGTCTCGGCAATGCGGCGAGGAGCGCCGGCGGAGCGGAGTTCGGGTCGACGTGAAGCTCATCGGTCGTCCCTCTCGCCTTCGCATCGAAAGCGGCCGAGAGTCCGAGGATCGAGAGCCCCAGAATCAGCGTCGATCCGATGAAGACCTCGGGAAACCCCGGCGAAGCCGGCCGTGAGAGCGGGCCGCCGCGTGAGGGATCGTCGATGAGATCGAAGGCCGGGGGGCGTTTCATGGAAGCGGACTCACCCTAGGGCTGGCGATGTACTGGAGTCTACCAGCCAAGAGGTCCGGGTCGCAACGGCAGCCTCGTTTCCTCCGAGATTTCGAGGGTGGAACGCAGGGCGGAATGCGTCGCGTTCGTCGATCGAGTCGCGCACTCTCCCGATCGCGGACGCGAGGTCTTCGACGCTTGGAAGGAGAGTATAGACAGGGATTCGGGGCGACCCGACCGGTCTCCCACGAGCCCAAAGGCTTGACCCGCGTCGGGATCCTTCTATGATTCCTCCGAGTTTTCGGTTGACCGAACTCTCGATTGCGAGTCCTCCGACCACCCCGCGCGGTCGCCCGCTGCCCCTGCCGTGATCCCTCGGCGTCCTCGACAGGCGTCTCGGCTCTTCCGACCCTCGTTCGGATCGCCTCGAGACCCGTCTCACCCCCGACATCCTCGGATTGGGTATGATCGTACGCCCTCGCCTCGGACTGGCTGTCTCCGGATCAGG
Organism: Isosphaeraceae bacterium; assembly: GCA_033763215.1. Taxonomy (GTDB): domain Bacteria; phylum Planctomycetota; class Planctomycetia; order Isosphaerales; family Isosphaeraceae; genus JANRKW01. Next base: position 76,587 of record JANRKW010000004.1, read on the forward strand.
TCCCGAACCGTCGTTCGCGGCGATGGCCCTGCTCGCCGGACTCACGCGGCAAGATTTCAAGACTCAGTATTTCCGCTGCCGAGCCTGTCCCACCGGCGCCGAGGTCATCTCGCAGCTCACCGGACTCCCCGTTCGTCACCTCGATTCCTGGCTGATGCCCCCCGAGGTCAGTCGTCGGAGTTTTGCCAAAGGTACCTGCTACGCCGACCTTGCGATCGTCGAAGGGACGGTCTCGACTCCGAGACCTTGGATCTCGCACAACGACCTCACCCGCCCAGGGGCCCTGGGGCCGATTGCCGAGGCCCTCGACCTGCCCAAGGTAGCGGTCGTTCCCTGCTCGAGCTTCGACTCGCTCCATCTTCCGTGCCTACCGAAGGGAACCGAGGCGATTCTGATCGATCGCCTCGAACGGCCCGAGGACTTTCGTGCGATCGCCGACTTCATTCGGATGAGCGTGCGCAAGCCGGTCCTGGGCGCGGTGGCCGCGGTTCCCGAACTCCGTGCGAAACTCGATCGCGAGCCGCGGGATCGTGTTCTGAGCCCCGAAGATATCCAAGCTCTGGGACGCGCGATCCTTCCGACCCTCGACGTCACGACCCTCCAGAATCTCGCCGACAGTCGAAAGTTCCCCGAGTGCGGGTGCGAATCCCCCTGCGACCCTCCGCGCAACCGGTTCCGTGTGGCATTCGCCCGCGACGAGATCTTTGGGGGCTACTTCCCCGACACGCTCGAGACACTGGAATCATTCGGGGCCGAGCTCCTCCCGTTCTCACCTCTGCGCGGGGAGCTGCCCGAGGACGTCGAGCTGGTGATGATCGGTTGCGGGCACCCCGAGCGAGCCTTGCCGGAGCTCGCACGGAACCATTGCCTCATGATGGGCCTGATCTCGCACGTCTTCAGCCGTCGCAAGCGGATCTACGCCGAAGGCGGCGGGGCCGTCTATCTCGGTCAGTCGATCATCGTCGACGGCGAGGTCCATCCCGGCGTCGGCATCCTTCCCTTCTCCGCCGAACTCTTGCCGAACCCCCGTCTCCCCTACCCCGTCGAACGCAGCCTGCTCCACGACACCTGGTTGGCGCCTCGCGGCACGAAGGTCCGCGGATACCACTGCGCCCGCTGGGCTCTGACTCCGAAGCGTCCCGCCGAGTCGCTCGGAGATGATTTCGGACCGCTCAACGCCGATCGCGACGTCTGGTCGCATCAGCTCGCGGTGGGCAGCCTGATCCACCTCCACCTGGCATCGCTTCCCAAGGTCGTCGAGGCCTTTGCGGGACCTAGGCAGGCGTTCCTGCCGTCTCACTGATTCGGCCGGCGCGCACGGTCCTCCCGAGTTCGTTGACTGTTCGGCCCGGATCGGCTCTGATATCGAGTCATGTCCCGCGTATCGGCCCCGAGAGTTCGTCGACGTCGGCGAATCACTCTGGGGCATGCTCCGGAAGTCGATCGATGATCGCTACGCGCGGGCTCACCAAGCGCTACGGCAAGACCACGGCCCTCAGCGACTTGACTCTGGAAATTCAGCGCGGCGAGGTCTTCGGGCTGCTCGGTCCCAATGGATCGGGAAAGACGACGACGATCCGCCTCCTCCTCGGTCTGCTCCAGCCGACAGCCGGCCGTGCCTCGGTCGCCGGGCTCGACTGCCGGACCGAGAGCGTGGCGGTTCGTCGCCTCATCTCGTATCTCCCGGGCGAGCTTCGACCGTTTCCGGCGATGTCCGGCTACGGCTATCTCGAATTCCTGAGTTCGCTCCGCGGCGGCGACTCGCTCCCCCGCGCGGTGGCGATCGCCGAGAAGATCATGAAGCTCGACCTCGACCGCAAGGTCCGAGCTTATTCGACGGGGATGAAGCAGAAGCTCTCGCTCGCGATGGCGTTCTCCGAACCGGTCGAGATCCTCATCCTCGACGAACCGACCTCCGCGCTCGACCCTTCCGCGCGGCTCGACGTCCTCGAGTTGGTGAAGGCGGCGAAGGCGCGAGGGCAGACGGTGATCTTCTCGGGGCACGTCCTGAGCGAGGTCGAGAAGGTCTGCGACCGCGTGGCGATCATGCGCCGAGGTCGATTGATGAAGGTCGAGGACCTGCACACTCGACGTTGTTTGCGGATGCTGCTGATCCGCTTCCCGCATCGCGATCGCGTCGAGTTCCCGCCGGAGTTGGAAGCGTCGATTCGCACCCACGAAGGCGACGTGGTCCTCGCCGAGCACCGCGGGCCGATCCTGCCGATGCTCGACTGGCTCCGAACTCAAGGGATCGTCGACCTCGCCGTCGGCACCGAGGATCTCCACAGTCTCTACGACGAGTACCACGGTCCCAACGCCGTGGAGGACGTCGAATCGATCCCCCTCATGGGCCAATGAAGATGCGATTGTTCCGGGCTCTGGTCAAGAAGGGGTTGCTCGACGGTCGCTGGACTCTCGGCCTGTCGTCGCTGTCGTTGTTCGGTCTGAGCTGGATGTTCGTCTACGTCGCCGCGCGGATCGAGCGATCGTTGGCGGAGGCCCAAGCCGAGGGCCGGGCTCCTCGAGCAGGGATGTTTCGAGGGATGGGAGGGGCGGCGATGGACTTCTCGACCGCCGCGATCCAGATGGCGTTCTGGAAGCATCCGTTCGTGATCCTGACCATCGCGATCTGGGCAATCGCTCGAGGTACGGCCGCCGTCGGCGGCGAACTCGAGCGCGGGTCGATGGACATCATCCTCTCGCGCCCGGTCTCACGCACCACGTACCTGATGTCGCAGGTGGTCACCGCGCTCGTGGGGTTGGGGGTGCTCGTGTCGGCCTTGGTGCTGGGCAACGTGCTCGGGAGCATGGCGGTCGGGCTCTCGAGCCCGGTCTCGGCCAAGATCCTCGCTCGCCCCGGGATGAATCTCTACGCCATGGGCGTGATCATGTTTGGATACACGTTGCTCTTCTCGTCGGTCGACTCCGTCCGTTGGCGCCCGAATCTCCTCGGCTCGGTGGCGACCCTCGTCGGCTTCATCCTTCAGATCGTGGTCAACCTGCCGACGCTCGAGGACTGGAAGTGGCTCGGAAAGTACTCGATCTTCAGCGCATACGACCCGGTCGAGGCGGTCGTGAAAGGCGAGAAATACCTCTTCAATAGTTCGGTCCTGCTCGGGTTGGGCTTGGTCCTGGTCGCGCTCTCCGCGGCATCCTTTTCGAGACGCGACTTGCCCACGCCCGGGTGATCAGTCGTCTCGAGTGGTTCACTTCCCCGGATCCTCGGCGGGCTCGCTCTTCGACTTTCCTTGTTCCAGCCCCTCGTACGCATCGAAAGTCAAGAACGGCGCGGTTCGCTCGAGCTCGATGATCCTCGGGATCGCGTCGCGCTCGCGCCTGGAGAGCTCCGGAACGAATTCGTACGTGTATCGTTCGCGGAACGGTTCGCCCGTGAGCCGATAGACGAATTTGATCTCGGTCGGGAGCAGTCGGCGAGTCTCGGTGAGCTCGCGGAGCGCCTCGAGCCTGGGAAACGGGGGAATCTTCGTCGGATAGCGTTCCGACTGGAGCCCCACCTGGAACCGCAAGACTTCTGCAACGACCGCGAGCCGCGCGGCGTCGAGCGATCGCGTGCCCTTCGCGTCGATCTCGACGTTGGCGTTCACGAGTCGCGAACTGCCCTTCGCTTCGTCGCGCGTGACGACGAACGCGGGCTCGATCAGGTTGCGCGTCATCTTCGCGATCAGCTCGTCGTGCTTCACGCCTGTGGCGAGCTTCTTTGCGATCGAGCGCTCGATCGCCTTCTCGAGCCGGGCCTTCGAGGAGTCGAGCCGTGCGTAGAGCACTCGTGAGCGTACCTTGCGGCCGAGGTCGATCAGTTCGATCGTCTTGAGCTTGGGGTCGTGGATCTGGATTTCCTTGTCGCTGTTCCGGAAGACGTAGACCCTTCCTCCCAGAGCGATCATCTCTCCTCGCACGATCACTCGATCCTTGAGGTCGAGCTCTTGGAAGACGATCTTGAATCCGTCGAGGCGGACCGGCTCGGCGAGCTGGGCGACGAGACTCTGCGAGAGAGCGAGGATCGCGAACGAGATCATGGGCGGGCTCCGAGGCGGGTCGAAGTGCGACGCCCACCATCCTACCCGCGCGGGGACGGCCGAACACTCCGAGTCGACACGGGCTTGAATCGACGCGACCGGCCGTGTCGACTGATTCCGAACAACCCCACCCGCGCCGACGACATTCTCGACTGGAGGTCGACCCCGATGATCCTCTCCCTCCTTTGCGTCTCCCTCATGGGGATGCAGGCTCCCGCCGCCAAGCCGAAAGCCGAGCCGGCGCCGCTCGCCGAGTATTTCCGAGCCGAGACCGAGCGAATCGCTCGCGATCCTCTGAAGGGAATCTCGAGCGCGGCGGAATGGAAGGCCCGCCGGCCCGAACTCCAGCGCCGGTTCAAGGGGATGCTCGGTCTGGATCCCGAACCTCCGCGAGGTCCGCTCGACGCCAAGCTCCACGGCACGCTCGATCAGCCCGACTTCGTGGTCGAGAAGATCACCTACGCCTCGTCCCCCGGTCTGATCGTCACCGGGAACCTCTATCGGCCGAAAAAGGTCGAGGGACGGCTCCCGGCGATCCTCTACGTCTGCGGTCACAGTCAGAACGAGAAGGACGGCTACGTCCTCGGCCCCAAAGCCCACTATCAGCACCACGCCGCCTGGTACGCGAGCAACGGCTACGTCTGTCTCGTCGTCGACACGCTGCAACTCGGCGAGCTGCCCGGTCAGCACCATGGGACCCATCGCGCCGGCCGCTGGTGGTGGCATGCGCGAGGGTACACGCCCGCGGGAGTCGAAGCGTGGAACGCCGTGCGCGGGATCGACTACCTGATCTCCCGCCCCGACGTCGACCCCGAGAGGCTCGGCGTGACCGGCCGATCGGGCGGCGGGGCGACGTCATGGTGGGTCGCAGCGATCGACGATCGCATCAAGGCGGCCGTGCCTGTGGCCGGGATCACCGACTTGACGGACCATGTGATCGACGGCGTCGTCGAGGGTCATTGCGACTGCATGTATCCTGTGAATACGCATCGATGGGATTTCGGTCTCGTCGCGGCGCTTGCGGCACCCAAGGCGCTCCTGCTCGAGAATACCGACAGCGATCCGATCTTCCCCGAAGACGGCGTTCGCAGGGTGTACTCGGTGCTCGAGAAGGTCTATGCGTGGGAAGGCGCGACCGACCGATTGGGCCTCGTGATCGGCAAGGGCGGCCATGTCGACACTCCGGAGATCCGGCATCCATCGTTTGCATTCATGAATAAATGGCTCAAGGGCAAGGAATCGCCGATCGATGAGCCCGACCGGAAGATCGCGCCGGAGAGTCTTCGAGTGCTCGATCCCGGGGCGGAGCCGCCGAGTCGCAACGCGGCGATCGACGATGAATTCGTCCCCGCCGCCGCGTCGATCCCCGTCCCCTCGAACGAGGGCGAATGGGATCGCGTCGGCTCGTCGCTCCGCGCCGCGATCGAACAGCAAGTCCTCCCGGGGCTCGTCGACCTCGCAGCGCCGGCTTGGTCGAAGGTGGAGGAACGCGACGTCGACGGTTTCGATGTGCGCAAGGCGAAGCTCGGCACCACGGCGGGGATCGAACTGCCGGTCTGGACGATCTCGCGGCGAGTCCAGAATGGTCCCAAGCGTGCGATCGTGATCATCTGCGACGATCAGGCATGGAATGCGACCTGGAAGGTCGTGACCGAGGCTCTGGCCGGGAAGGGTCGCCCCGGCGCGGGCAACGGATCGCCCGGATGGCAACGCGCTCGTGCCGAGATCTTTCAGGGAGCGACGGTCGTCGTCTTCCCGCCCACGGGGGTCGGTCCCACGGCGTGGGCGACCGAGAAAGATACCCAGATCCGTCGTCGATTCGCCCTCCTGGGGCAGACGCTCGATGGCCGACGCGCGCTCGACGTCGTCCAACTCGGCCGAGCTCTTCCGACGCTGATCGACGCATCGCTCGCCTCGTCGGCCGAAGCGGTCGGCGAGGGCGCCTCGGCGCACTGGTTGCTCATGGCGAGCATCGTCGATCCGGCATTCCGCTCGATCCGTCTGATCGAGCCCGCCGCGACGATCCGAGAAGCGCCCGCGTTTCTGGGCCTGGCAAGGATCGTCGATCTGGGCGTGCTGCCCGCGCTCAGTCGAGCCGAACGGGTGCGGATCGAGACGGCGATCCCCGCGGCTTGGTCGTGGCCGCTCGCCTTGCAGGATCGGGTCCACCAGACGACGGTCTTCGAGGTCGTGCGTCGACCCTGATCGACCGCCTCAGAGCGGAGGCAGGCCGAGGACCTGACGGGTGCGTGCATATGTCTCGTCGGGTCCGCCTTCGCCGTCGACCCAGCGGAAGAGCTCGGGCGTCCGGCTCATGATCCTGTCGATGATCGGCGGGACGTGATCGTCGTAGACCCTCTGTCGAAACGTGATCACGGCCTCGGAGTCGTCCGACCGGGTGGCGAGCGCCCCCTTGCATTGATCGCAGACCTCGGCGACCGCGGGCGGTCGGCTCAGCAGATGGTAGGTTGCGCCGCAGGTGGGACAGACGCGACGACCGCCCATGCGCCGAATGGCCGATTCTCGGCTCAGACGGATCTCCAGGAAGCAGTCGATCTCGAACTGGAGCCGCTCCTCGAACTGTTCGAGGAGTTCCTCCTGCCGAAGCGTACGCGGATAGCCGTCGAAAATGAGGCGCTGCTCTTCGGGACGGACGAGGTTCTGTTCGAGGAGTTCGATGATCAGTTCGTCCGAAACGAGTTCCCCACGCTCGAGGGATGCGCCGATGCGGAGTCCGAGTTCGCTCCCCGATCGAACCACCGCGCGAAGCATCTCGCCCGTCCGAACCAGAAGATAGCCGTCGTCCTTGCTGAGACGCTCGGCGAGGCTGCTCTTGCCGCTTCCGGGACGGCCGAAGATCACGAGATGCTTGGGAGGAACTTGGTGGGTCGACAAGACGACCCTCCTTTCGCCACGCGAGTCCGATCGGAAAAGAGGAGATTATTCCCGATCGTCGCCGGATTCGCCAGGTGACTCGGCGGGCGATCACGACGGTCTCGGGCTCCCCCGGCGACCCCGGTGCCGTCTGCTGCACAGTTGTTCGCCGCCTCGTTTGGCGGCTAAGATCGAACCCCGATGGTAGCCGCCCACTGTGCCGGACCTCGATGGGACAGCGCATGAACCCGCTTGGGCCGATGTTCGAGATCGAGATCCGAAGACTCTCGCGCGGGCCTCGACTCGCGATCGGTCGGACGCTCCTCGGATTGCTCTTGCTGGGGATCCTCACGATCTCGAATTGGGGCATGGCCTTCACGCTCTTCGACCTCGGGAGACCGATCGAGCCGCGCGACATCCCCTGGATCATGTCGAAGCTCTTCTCCGACACCGCGTTGGTCCAGTTGGTCACGCTCTGGTTGATCGTCCCCGCGCTCATCGCGGGCGCGATCGCGGGAGACCGCGAGACCGGATTCCTCCCATTCGTTCTCGCGAGCCGACTCTCTTCGTTCGAGATCGTGGTCGGAAAGCTCGCGGCTCGCGGACTCGTCATCCTCGGCTACGCGGCCGTCGGGATCCCCATCGCGACGATCCTCGCTTCGTTCGGCGGAATCGATCCGATCGGGGTCGCCCATGCCGCCGCGATCACCTTCGGCGCGATCTCTCTGCTCTCCGGCGTCTCGATACTCGCGTCGACGCTCTCCGCCCGGACGACCGACGCATTGATCACCGTATATGTTCTCCTCTTCGCGTGGCTCTCCCTGCCGCGCATCGGACTCCTCGTCCTCGGTCGATTCGGGCCTCGACTCCCTTCCGAGATCTCTGTCCTCTTCGAACTCTTCGAGTCGACGAGCCCGCTCGGCTTTCGGTTCTTGCTGACCGACTGGAGCGCGCGGCCGGGTTTCGCGGTTGCGGTCCTCGTTCTCGAGGTGTTCGTCGGGTTGGCGGCCGTGGTTGCCTCGGTCGTCCTCCTGAGACGGGTCGATCTCGCGAGGAAGAGCTTCCGACCGAGCGGGGACCCGGGATCCACCATGCTCGCCGCGTCCCGCGGTTTTCCCTTCGATGAGCTCCATCCGATGCGGTGGAAGCAACGGACCGTGCCGAGGATGCCGCGCGGCCGGCGGATCATCCTGCTCGTCGCGCTGGTCCCGGTCCTGGGGTGGTGGGCGATCTCTTACTTCGACTACGCCGTGAATGCGTTCGAGGAACTGGCGGCTGAGGGCTACGGTCGGGTGAGCTCCGACGAGTTCCAGGCACGATCGACCTTGCATCTGCTCACGTTGGGGTCCGTCGCGGTGCTGGAGACCTTCGGAATGCTCGCGGTCCTCGTCGCGGCGGCGACGGCGATTCCGCGCGAGCGCGAGTCGCGCACTTGGGAGAGCCTCGCGGCGACCCCTTTGGAGTCCGAAGAGATTCTCGACGGCGTTCGGAGAGGGGCCCTCGGTCGCGATCGACTGGCGGGTCTCTGCTACCACGTCCTGGTCGCCGTCGGGGTCCTCTCGGGATCACTCCACATCCTGCTCCTTCCCGGCTTGCTGATCGTTCGGCCGTTGCTCCGTCGATTCCACGCCGATCTAGGGCTGCTCGTCGGCGTGTTGTCTCGGAAGTCGAGCCGCGCCGTCGGTTGGGCGATCGGCGTCTGGGCGGCGATGGCGTCGTTGCCGCTCCTCATCCTTCCCGCCCGGTGGGTCGTGCTCTGCCCTCCGCTTCAGGTCGGCGGCTTCCTGCCCGACTACGCGGAGTTCGACCGATTGCTCCGCGACGGAGGATCCGCGACCCTCTACTTCAGCAGCTGTTTCGGGCTGATCATCCAAACCGGAGCCAGCTACCTCTTCCGGACGGCCGCCGAGGGGTTCCTCGACGACTCGCGGGATCCGATGCGTCGGCCCGCGCCGGATCCGTCGCCCGGACAGGACGCGCATGTGCACCGGTCCTCGAGTGGGTCCGAGATTCGATTCATCAGCGATGCGGAAGGCCGGGACGCCTCAGTCGACCAAGCCGAGGAGTCGACGAGCGAGACCGCCGGCGGGGAGCCCGGGGCATAGGAGACGCTCGGGGCGGTCGAGATCGCGCAGGATCCCCTCGGATGCCGCATAACCGCTGCGGACGGCTCCCTCCATCGTCGCGGGCCAGCCGGTATCGGTCCAATCTCCGGCGAGGAAGAGGCCGTCGATGGGCGTGCGCTGCGGGGGGCGAATGGCGTCGATCCCGGGACGCACGGCGAACGTCGCTCCGTGCTCGGTGACGACCCACCATCGTTCGAGCGTGGCCTCTTTCGCGGCGGGCCAGATCTCGGCGAGTTCGGCGAGAACGAGGTCGCGGATCGCCGTCTTGTCGAGCGGCAAGAGATCGTATGAAGCGCTGATGACGAGTTGGAGGTATTGGCCACCTCCTCGACCGATCCGCCCTGCTCGACCCTGGATCGCCGTGTGGTTGAAGACCCACTGGATCGTCCGACCGACGATGACGACATGATCATAGGGACAGACGTCGCGATCGAACCAGAGATGGATGCCGGTGATGGGCGATGCGTCGAATTGTTCGAGCCGAGCCAGGCCGGGGATCCGCTCGATGGCACCTTCGGGGAGCACCGACGCGATCCGATCGAACGGGAGCGCCAACACGACGAAATCGGCCGGCAAGGTCTCGCCCGACCTGAGCGTCACCCCGCGAATCGACCCTTCGTCGTCGAGCTCGACCGTGCGAACGCCCGTCTTGAGCCGAACATCCACGGCGAGCTCGGTGAGCTTCGCCTCGAGCCGAGTCCCGTAGAGCTCGCCGAGCGGAACGAGCGGAAGCTCCATCTCGTAAGCCGTGCGATGCCGCAGGAATCCATCGAAGAAGACCTTCCTGGCGTGGCTCAGATCCATCCGATCGAGCCGTTCGTTGAGCGCCGAGATGAGAACCGTCCCCCAGTAGAGCTCGATCGTGCGATCGGTCTGGCCGTGACGCCGCAGCCAGTCGGCGAAGGGCTCGGTCGAGCCCGCGGCCGGGGCGAAACGCAGACAGGCGAGACCGAAACCGACGCGAAGCCGCTCCAGCGGTGTGAGATAGTTCGCGCGCAGAAAGCTGCCCGTGAGGTGCAGAGGCGCGGGGAGCGGGCCCGCTTCGAGATGCGAGATCTTGCCCTCACGACTCAAGAATCGGATCGAGGGAACCCGCGAGAAGAGGTCGCCCGTACCGACTCGACGACAGAAGTCGGCCAGATTCGTGCAGCAAGCCATGCTCACATGCTGGCAATTATCGACGAGTTCCTGAGTCGCGGGGTCGGTGAACGAGCCGGCGCGGCCGCCCAGACGAGGTCTGGCTTCGAGCAGCGTCAGGTCGAGGTCTCGCCCGGCGAGCGTCGTCGCGACCGCCAAGCCCGCAAGCCCGCCGCCGACCACCACGACCTTCGGGCGCGGCACCGAGCCGCTCAACGACGCGCCTCCGGCTCGGGAACCCGCGCGGGAATCGAAGAGGATCGTCCTCCCTGAAGCCAAGCGTTCAGCATGATCCACGACTTCTTCCACGAAGAGACACGGCGTCGACACTCCAAGACCTTGTACTCGGCCCGTTCGATCTCGTCGAGGAGCGCGGCGTAGATCCCTCGGATCGTCGCCAGCACCGGTCGACCGACCGGGTCGACGTTCCGCTCGAGACCGACGGCCTGTTCGTAGTAGGCACGCGCGCGAGTCGCCTCGAACTCGAACAGCCGCCGATGAGCCGGCGTCGTCGTCGAGGCGACGAACGAAGAGGGGGCGACCCCGAAGCGGTCGAGATCCTCGAGCGGGAGGTAGATCCGCTCGCGGAGGGCGTCCTCGCGAACATCGCGCAGGATGTTGGTGAGTTGGAGAGCGATCCCCAGATCCTCGGCGAGTCGCTCGGCGTGACCTTCGTCGGATCGGAATCCCCAGACATGAAGGCAGCTCAAGCCGACGGCCGACGCCACGCGGTAGCAGTAGGAATGGAGTTCGTCGAAGGTGGCGTAGGTCGATCGCGTGAGATCCATCTCGACGCCGTCGATGACCTCGATGAGATATCGCACCGGAATCGCATGCTTTTCGACGATATCGGCGAGCGCGGGCAGACCGGGCCAGGCTTGGCCGCGGCCTGCGATCGCGTCGTCGAGCGCGGTCCGCCACTGCTCGACCCCCGCGCGCTTGGCGTCGAGCGTGCCGGGTTCGTCGGCGATGTCGTCGGTGCGTCGGAGAAACGCGTAGAGCGCGGTCATCGATGCCCGACGATCGGCCGGAAGGAGCCGAAAGCTGTAGTAGAAGTTCTTCGCCTCGCGACGCGAGAGATCGTCGCAGAAGCGGTAGCTCGAGACGAGTTCAGGGCTCACGCGATCGGCTCCGTCAGGCTCGTCGAGGTCGGGCCGTTCGCCGGCAACGGGCCCGCCCGGAACCGTCCCCAGAGTGCACGCAGCAGGAGCCCGACTTTCGCGGCCTTGCCGACCGTCGGCCGTCTCGTCCAGACGTCGAACCCCTGTCGCTCGATACGGTCGAGGATCGCCAGCCCTCCGGCGGTGAAGAGCTCGACGTCGATCGCCAGAGCTCTGGGCATCCGCGCGATCAACGGCACCCCGCGCGTGAACAGCTCTCTCGTTCGCTCGACTTCGAATCGCATCAATTCGGCGAATTCGGGCGTGAACCGGCGTGCGTCGAGATCGAGCCGCGAATATCCGAAGCGTTCGCGATCGGCTCGCGGCAGATAGATCCGGCCGATGTCGAGATCGCGCGAGACGTCCTGCCAGAAGTTCGCGAGTTGTAGCGCGGTGCACGTCGCATCGCTGAGAGCGGCGTTTTCCTCGTTGAAGCAGCGGCCGAGGTAGAGCACGAGACGGCCCACCGGATCGGCCGATCGCGTGCAGTAGTCGAGCAACTGTTCGTATGTTTCGTATTCGAGGATGACTTGATCCTGCTCGAATGCGGAGATGAGCGCGAGGAACGGCTCGATCGGGATCGCGAATTCGCGAACCGTTTCCTCGAGGGCGACGAACACGGGGTGCCGCGTGCGGCCTTCGTACATCGACTCGAGCTCTCCGCGCCACCAAGCAAGGAGCTCGGTCGAGCGCGATCGATCGCCGACCTCGTCGCCCAAGTCGTCCGACCATCGGCAGAAGGAGTAGACCGATGCGAAGGCCGGGCGCAGCGGCCGAGGCGTCAACCAGGTGACGACGGAGAAGTTCTCATAGTGCGATGCGGTCAACTCGGCGCAGTAGCGCCGGGACTCGGCGAGCGTGGGACGCTCGGTCGATTGGGGACCGTATCGCTCGAGGTCATCCTGGAACGGCATTTCCGGCTCGGTTCGTGCGGGAGATGAGCAGCGACGGTCGCATCGAGCGGGGGGAGCGACTCGTGATCTTATCGCCCGGGGCCTCCGCTCGCCAGACGACTCGATTGACCAGGGCGCTCCGCCGACGGAGAATCGGCGACCGTCATCGATCGGTCGATTCCTCGACGCCGACCGACTCTCCCAGCTTCTCCAAACTCCCATGCGATGGAGCCTTTCCCGATGCGATTCCGCCACGCTCTCCCGGTCCTGGCCGGCGTCTTGGCCGTCGCGGCCTCGGCCCGACTCGCGCCCGCAGCCGACTTCACTCCTCTCTTCAACGGCAAGGACCTCTCCGGTTGGATCCAGCCCGCGGCCGACAGCGGCGCCACGTTCACCGTCGAAGACGGCGCCATCGTGGGGCGCACCAACGGCAAGTTGAAGAAGAACGAGTTCCTCGTCACCGAGAAGCCCTACGCCGACTTCATCCTCGAGGCCAAGGTCAAGATCCGCAACGGGAATTCGGGGATCCAGATCCGCAGCACTCGTAAGCCCGACGGCGTGGTCGCCGGACCGCAGGCCGACGTCGCCGACGGCTACTGGGGACTCCTCTATGAAGAACGGATGCGCGGAATCCTCGAACGGTATCCCAAGGAAAAGGCCGAGGAACTCGTCAAGAAGGATGATTGGAACGACTTCGTCGTCGAGTTCAAGGGTAAGCGACTCATCATCAAGATCAACGGTACGACCGTGATCGACCGGACCGACGACAAGTTCGCCGACTCGGGCATCATCGCTCTCCAGGTGCACGTCGGGCCCGAGATGGAGGTTCGCTACAAGGACATCAAGATCAAGCCGCTCGACTGAGACTCGGCTCGCGAGAACCGCGCGGCGAGCTGGGATCGATCGTCGAGGGGCTCCCAGTTCGCCGCGTTTCCCTGGATTTCGACCGAATCGCGAGCCCCGGTCGACCCTATGATCTCGACGATGTTCAAAATTTTCCCAGCTTCTCCACTTCCCGGATGAATCCGGTATACTCCCCTCTCTTCGACCCACGTTCTGGGGTCGACGCGAAGCGTCGGCGTTTCTTCCGCCGCCGCCTCGAGCCCGGCCGAAGCGGCCAAGCCCTTTGGGCAATCGGCCTCGAACGGCTCACTCGCTCGGATATCGGGCATTTCTTCGACATCGGTCGACTTCAGTTCGTATCTTCCAGTTGGAACAGGGAGGTGTCGCGGGCGCGGAGGTCGCCGGGGGTTCGGCTGTTGCGGATCCCTTGGAACCGATGAGGGACGCTGTATGAGCAAACCGGTTCGCACGCCGGTCGATTCGCGACCGAGGCTTCGGGTGGTGGGGCGGACCCGGGAAGGGTCGAGAACCCCACGGTCAAGCGGAAAAGACGTGCGCTGGCTGATCAACGGATACCCGGCCGTGCTGACGGTCTGGACCGAGCGCGAGTTCGATCGCCTCGAAGAGCGACCCGCGGATGCTCGTCGGCTCGACGGCGGTTTCTGGTGCGTCCTGCGCATGGAGTGACTCGTGGCCGCGTCGGGGGGCGACGATCATCAACGACGCGAGACGCATTCCGCCCCGTCGATCGGAGCCGAATGCGTCTCGCATCGGAGTTCGAGTTCACCGACAGCGAGTCGGCTCAGCGAGTACCGCGGGACCTGCGGGAACTCCGCCCCGTCTTTGGATCGATGGCGAGTCGTCGAATCGTGGAGTTCACTCGCGGCATCTGGTTGACCGTGCGACCTGCGCCGGGGAGGAGTTGCCCGCCTCCGATCCCTCCCGCACCACCGAATCCGCCGCTCGGAAGACCAACAGACGGGACGCCGCCAATCGCCGACCCGCTGCCGAATCCATTACCGATTCCGCCCAGTCCACCCAGTCCGGACGCTCCGCCGAAGCCCGACTGGTAGGTGCTGCTGCTGCTGAATCCACCGCCGCCGCTGAAGCCGCCGCCGCTGCCGAATCCGCGTCCGCCGCTGAAGCCACCGCTGCTGCTGAACCCGCCGCTGCTGCTGAATCCGCCTCCGCTGCTGAATCCGCCGCCGCCGTTGAATCCCCCACCACCGAAGTTGAAGTTGTTGCCGAGCGCGTTTCCGCCGCGATTGATCACCGGCGGATCCATGAACGCGTCCGCCGTCCGAACACTCACGCCGACATGGACAACCGTGAACAACAGGCCGATCGTGATCCGACGCATGTGTAGTCCTCCTACCGGATTCTACCGCCCCGGCGAGCGGTACTGAAGGGGGAGACGGGTCGATCGGCCGAGTTATTCGAGACGGATTTCCGCCGGAAGCCTCAGGCTCGACCGTTGGGTTCGACGATCGGGCCGTAGAATCCAGGTCGTCGGTCTGCGATCCGGTCGACTTCATGGAGTCCGGGGACCCGAATCAATCGCTTGCGGCGCGCGATCGCCGGGTCGACGTCGGCCAGCAGGACCTCCGCGCTGACCGCGTCGGCCATGGCGAGGAACTCGCCATTCGGGCCCGCGATCGAGCTCCTGCCGATGAACGTGAAGCCGCGCTCCTCGCCGATTCGGTTCACGGCCAGGAAGTAGACCACGTTCTCCATCGCGCGACAGGGCGGCATGTGCTCGGCCGCCGATTCGGCATGTCGGGGCCAGTTCGTCGGAAGGACGAGGAGATCGGCACCGAGGAGCGACATCACCCGCGCCGGCTCGGGGAATCCACCATCGTAACAGATGTGCATCCCCACGCGCACGCCCTCGACTTCGTGGACGGCGAACGGGCGGTCGCCCGGAGTCGCCCAGCGATCGACGCCGAGATAGGGCAGATGCACCTTGCGATACGACCCGACGACGCCGTCGGGGCCGACGAGTACGCAGGCGTTGAAGAGTCGATCGCCGTCGCGTTCGAGCAGCCCGTAGATCGCGTGCACTCCGCCCAGACGCTTGCACGTCTGAGCGATCTTCTCGGTGCCGGGCCCGGGAATCGTCTCGGCGTGAGGCATCGCCTCCGCGACCGAGTCGAATCCGTACCCGGTGGCTGCGCACTCGGGGAAGACGACGAGCCGAGCTCCGAGGTCGACGGCGTGCTCGAGGCGATCGACGATCGCGTCGAGGTTCGCAGGAACGTCGGCGAAAATCGGCAACATCTGCACGGCGGCGACGCGGAGCGGGGAGGGCGAGGTCGGTGTCATGCTCGTGACGGCTCCTCTGGGGTTGCGCCTCGACGAAGTCGGCCGGTTGACAGGGATCGATCAACGGCGATCCCCGCAGGACCCTTGCTGGATCTCAAGGATTCCCTTCGTCGAGGACCTCGGCGCGGAGTTCCGGGTGGAGTTCGAGGGTCGCCGGTGCGGGGGCGTCGGCGGGCTGCATGTCGAACAGGAGCGAGACCCGAGCGGGGTCCATCGGCGGCGTGAGCTTGCTCACGACCACCCCCGCGACGAACGAGCCGATCAAGCCCCAGACACAAGGCTCGAATCCGCCCAGGTAGTACGCGCCGAAGCCCGACGAGGGGGGGCCGATGCCTTGATCGACGCCTCGGAATCCGAGGATCGAGCCGTAGGCGTAGAGACCAAGGGTGATCGAGACGCCGACGACCATCGCCGCGATCGCTCCCGCGGCGTTCGCGCGACGCCAGAAGGCGCCGAAGATCGCGGGCATGAGGAAGGCCGCGGCCATTCCCGAACTCGCGAACACGACGATGAGCTGGAGGAACTTGGGCGGATTGAGGGCGACGATCGCCACCGCGAGGCCGATCACCGCCGTCGCGCCGTAGCTCGCATATTCGAGCTCCTTCTCGGTCGCGTTGGGCCGGAGGAATCGCTGATAGACGTCGCGTACCAGGCCCGATGCGATGATGAGCAGGAATCCGCTCACCGTGCTCATCACGGCGCCGTAGGGCGCAGCGAGAATCAGGCCCGCGAGATAAGGATTCGAAAGCGCGATCACGAGACGAGGCATGACTTCGTCGGGCTTCTCCAACCCCGGGAGGATGCTCCGCGCGCAGACGAAGATGAAGATCAACGGAACGTAGACGAGGACGTTGTAGATGACGAGATAGAGGATCGAGACGCGAAGCGTGCGCGAGTCTCGGAATGCCATGAGTCGGACCATCGTCGAGGGCTGGCCCATGCCGGTGATCGCCCACATGACGAAGAACGAGAATGCCAGCGTCACGGGGTGGAAGTTCCTGCCGGCTCCGGGACCGAAGCCGAAGCCGTCGCCGGCGAGCTCCATCCCTTTCCGCGTCGCCGCTTCCATGCCGCCGGACGCCGAGAGCGCCAGCGGTAGGAGGATGAGCACGCCGATGGCCATCACGATGCTCTGAAACACGTCGGTCCAGACGGCGGCGAGGAAGCCGCCGTAGGCGGTGTAGGCGACCACGGTGACCGTGAAGATGACGAGGCCGACGACGTAGGCCGCATCGGTCTGCGCGCCCAGGTCTTCGACGGCGGCCCAGTCGTAAGTCGCCGACGGCAGGACGATCTTCATGAGCAGTCCGCCCGCCTTGAACTGGGCGACGAGGAAGCACGACAGGAAGAGCATGATGAAGATGCTCGTCAAGAGTCCGAGCGCGGGGCTGCCGAACCGCTCCCGGAAGAGGTCGGGCAAGGTGATCGCGCCGGTCTTGCGGGCGAGCTGTCCGATTCGCTTGCCGAGGATCCCGAGCACGGTCAGGGGCGCGACCATGTAGGAGCAGATCCAGAGGCCGACGACCCATCCGTAGGTGTAGACGAGCGAGGGGAAGCCCATGAACGTCCCGCCGCTCATCACCGCCGCGGTGAGCGCAACGGCGAAGGCGCCGAGGGTTCGATTGCCGAGGAAGTACTTGCGGAGGAATCCCGCCTTGCGGCTCGCGACGAGATTCGCGACCACGCCGAGTCCGAGCGAGACGAGCGTGAACAGCAGGAGCGCGACGAACGTCGCCGGCTGGGCTTGGACGCCTTGCGGATTCATTCGCCCAGCCCCCTCTCGCGGATGTCGGCCTCGAGCTCGGACGAGTGATCGCGCCCGAGGTCGTCGTCGGTCATGTAGAAACCTGCGAACCAGAACGTGAACAACGCGCAGACGCCCCAAGGGACGAGATAGCCCCAGAACACCCAACTCGGCACGCCGAGGATCGGGTCGAGATCGTCGACGCCGAGTTCGCGTCCCTCGCGAATGTAGCCGTACGCGTAGGAATAGAAGCAGCAGAAGAGCGTCGCCGCGAGCCACACGAGGCCGATGATGATCGCCTCGCGCTTCGCGTTCCTGTAGACGGGATCGACCTGGTGCGACACGTGCGGAACTCCGATGCGAGGGAGGCGAGGCGGACGGGCCGGCGCGGTGAGTCGAGGACGCGTGGCGAGATCGACGGTTCTCGCATGATCCGCTGCCGTTCGCAAGACCACGACGATCAACGCTCGGCGCCCCATGCGAGGATCGACCGGGTTTCGGTCATCGACGCATGAGCGATCGCTCGAAGAAATCCACCAGTCGCTCGAACTCCATCTTGCGATTGGCCGCGTTGCGAGACGAGTGCCGCTCCTCGGGAACCGGGAGGACCTCGAACCCCTTCCCTTCGCGAATCAGGGCGGAGATCCAACGCGCAGTGTGTCGGAAATGCACATTCTCATCGATCAAACCGTGCATCACGAGGAGCCGACCCTCGAGGCGAGCCGCCTTGCCGAGCAACGACGATTCGCGATATCCGGAGGGATTGCTCTCGGGGGTTCCCATGTATCGTTCGGTGTAGCAGGTATCGTAGCCGTCCCAGTCGGTCACCGGAGCCTCCGCGACTCCGGCGTGGAACCGGTCGGGGGCGTCGACCAGGCACCGCAACGTCATGAAGCCGCCGTAGCTCCGCCCGTTCACGCCGACGCGTTCCATGTCGACGACCGAGCCCCATCGCTTGGCGACGAAGTCGAGCCCGTCGACCTGATCCTGGACCTCGAGCGTGCCGAGCCGACCGTACACTGCCGACTCGAACGCATATCCCCGCCGCGCCGAGCCGCGATTGTCCATCTTCCAGACCGCGAATCCCCTCCGCGAGAGATACTGGGCTCGAAGATCGGTGGTGAGCGACCAGGCATCGGGCACGTATTGCACATGCGGCCCGCCGTAGAGCATCACGATCAGCGGTGCCTTGCGGCCGTCGGGGGCCGGCGTTTGCGGCGGCAGGAAGGCTCCAAAGAGCTTGGTGCCGTCGCTAGCAGGGAATTCGACGATCTCGGGGCGCGCGAGGTCGAGCCCCGCCAGTCTCGGGTCGCGCGAGGCGTCGTCGATCACGGCGATCGTCGAGCCGTCGCGGCGAAACCAAGTGGTCACCGGAGGGGCGTCGACCGAAGAGTACTGGTCGACATACGAGTTGCCGTCGGGTGCGACCGTGCACTTGTGGGTGCCGGCTCCTTTCGTGACGCGGACCGGTTCGCCCCCGTCCCAGGAGATGCGATGCACCTGCATCTCGCGCGGATGGTCGGCTCCGGTCGAGAACCAGACCTCCCGGCGCGAGGCGTCGACGCCGACGATCGCGTCGACGGCCCAGTTCGCGGGCGTGATCTCGGTCCGGCCGCCGTCGGCGGCGATGCGCTCGATGCGGCGCATGCCCGAACGCTCGCTGGTCCAGAGCAAGCCGCCGTCGGGGAGGATCCGGAGATCGTCCGAGAGATTCACGTAGCGATCCGACTTCTCCTCGAGCACGAGCGTTCGTCGACCCGAGTCGACGTCGATCCGCTCGAGACGCAACGACTTTTGATCGCGCGAGAGGACCTGCACGAGGAGATGCGTGGGAGACTCCCAATCGACCCGGGCGAGGTAGTGGTCGAAGCCGGGATCGGCGATCGCAAGGGTCCGAGAGTCTCCGCCTCTCGCGTCGACGACTCGGAGTTCCACCGCGGCGTTCGTCGTTCCCGCAAACGGATAGCGATGCGTTTCCGCGGAGGGCTTCGGTGCGCCGTCGTGGGTGATGGTGAAGAGCGGGATCGCGCGCTCGTCGGTGTGCTGGTAGGCGATGCGCCGGCCGTCGGGCGACCACCAGAACCCGGTCGAGCGGCTCATTTCTTCCTGCGCCATGAATTCCGCGAGTCCGTTCGATCGTCCGTCGCCCGCGTCGGAAGTGAGTCGAATCTCGGAGCGCGTGGCGACGTCGAGGACGTACAACTCGCCGCCGCGGACGAACGCAACGCGGTCGGCGTCGGGCGAGAGTTGAGGGTCGATCTCGGGCTCGGGCCGCTCGGTGAGCCGGAGCAGCGGCTCGTCGCCGCGCTGGAGCCAGAGGTCGCCGGTGATCGGGATCACGCGCACATCGGCTCGGCGAGCTCGATTCAGCGCGGTGATCCCGCTCTCACGGTTTCGCAGTCTTTCTCGGCGCAGGGCCTCCTCGAGCGAGACCTTGCCGTCGGCGTCGCCGCCTCCGGGAGGTCGCGCGATCACGCGCGGTTCTCGGTCGGACGGTGAGAACCGCCGAAGGACTCGAGCGTTCTCGCCGGGTCGTTCGGGGAGGAGGTAGCTGATCGCGTCGCTCGGGGCGTCGAAGCCGATCGAGGTGGGCGATGTCGTTCCGGGGAGCGGGAGACGCGAGACCTCTTCGATCGTGAGCGGTCGGGGCATTCGAGAGTCTTCCGGCGCGTGTTCGGCCTCGAGGGCCGCCGTCGCGATCGAGAGGGCGAGGAGGACGATCATCGGTCCGTCGCACCTATGTTCATGAAAGGGGATCGGTATCGTTCCCGAGAGTCAGCGAGGCGCGGCGAGGATCCAGGCTTCGTCGAAGACGACGTGATGGATCGTGGTCCTGCGGTCGGACGTGTAGACGAGGTGGATCGAGCCGTCCTTCGCCTGGAATCCGATCGGATAGGCGAACGAATTCTCGCCCTCGGCGAGGTTCCGCTTGTGGGGGTAGGAGCGGTCTCCGTCGCTGGAGAGGGCGACGGTGAGCGGGGTCCGGCCGACTTGGCTGTCGTTGTAGACGAGAAGGAGCCGTCCGCTCGCGAGCTTCATGAAGTCGACCGCCGCGTTGGGGTTGGGGAAGGACGAGTCGGTTCCTTCGCTCCACGTGGCGCCTCCGTCGCGGGATTCGGAGCGGACGATCCAGCCGATGGTCTTGGGGCTGTAGTCGCCGCCGCGTCGGCAGTAGGCGATCAAGCGGCCGGGTTCGACCTCGACGACGGCGGGCTGGATGTTCCCCTTGGCCGACCGGATGGGGCCGGTGGGAGTCCATGTCCGGGCTTTGGGATCATATCGGAGAAAGAGCGAGACGCTGTCGGGGCCGACCGACTCGGTGTCGTGGCCGGTTTCGCGATAGACCGGCAGGAGGTAGGCGCCGTCGCTGAGCACGATCGGCCGGTTGCGGACCATCATGCCCGCCTCGAGCGTGAGCAGCGAGGGGTCCGACCAGGTGCGTGCGCCGTCGTTCGAGATCTTGACCGCGATCCGCGAGTCGGACCAGGTCGCGCCGAAGCGGACGACGTAGAAGAGCATCACGGTCCCGTCGGGGAACTGGCGAATGACGGCGTTGCCGAGCGATCGATAGGGGTCGTGAGCGATCACGACGGGCGGGGTCCACTCCTTGGAGCCCTTGGGAAGTCGCGAGCCGAAGACCGAGGTGTCGTTCGCATATTCACCCTTGCCGCCGTAATAGACGAGGTAGAGGTCGCCGTTGTCGAGCTCCTCGAGGCAAGCGGGGTGCTTGTAGGGGCCGGTATCGACCTCGGGGCCGAAGATCCGCTCGAAGCGAGGCGGACGGATCTCGGTTGCAGGAGGCGCGTCGGCCCGGGTGGTCGCGGCGATCGAGGCGAGGAGCAGCCCGAGGGCCCATCTGATGTCGGACATGGCGATCGTCCCATCGGTGCAAGCCGGCGAAGCGGGGGCGGACACGACTCTAACCCAAGGCGCACGCGACTCCAAGACGGCGGAACCGCGGGAAAGGTCTTTCGGGTTCTCGCGATCGGATCGATCGTGGGGGCGGGAGGTCGGCCCACCGCCGCCGGACGATTTGACCGCTGCTTGAAATGGGTTAGTCTCGATACGACGTTCCGCGCTTCTCGAGCGCAATCCGGGGCGTCGCCCGACGCGCGAGGGATCGTCGGCGTTGCACTTCTCCGCGAGGGATCGAAGATGTCGAACCATGGCCGCCCGCCCAAACGTCGACCTCACTCCACGCGTCGGCTCCGGCCGGGTCTCGAGGCGTTCGAGCCGCGTCTACTGCTCGCGATCGTCGTGTCGAGCAACGCCGACGACCTCGAACCGGGCACGCTCCGGTATGCGATCACCGAGGTGAACGCGGGGAACGTCTCCGACGACACCGTCGTCTTCGCGATCGACGGCTCGTCGGTCATCGACATCCGCGAGCCCCTGCCCGCGATCACGCATCGCATCTTCCTCGAAGGGTACACGCAGCCCGGATCCCAGCCGAACAGCTCGACGACTTCGAGCAACGCCGTGATCAACGTGGCGTTGGTCTCGGAATCGACGCTGGGATTCAGCGCCCTCGTCTTCGACACCGGTTCCGACGGGAGTCGCGTGACGGGTCTCTCGATCTCCGGCTTCGGCGGCGACGCAATCGAGATCCGCTCCGACTCGGTGATCGTGAACGGGAACTACCTCGGCGTCGCGACCAGCGGTCGGATCGTTCAGGGCAACGGCGGCGTCGGCGTGTTCATCACCGGCTCGGGGAACACGGTCGGAGGTTCGACTCCCGCCGATCTCAACGTGATCTCGGGCAACGCGTTCTCGGGGGTCGCGATCGACGACGGGGCGTCGAACCGGGTGATCGGCAACTTCATCGGCCCCGATGCCTCGGGCGGGTTCATCGCCGATCCCGAAGGGGCGACGGTCCCGGGCAATGGACTCGACGGGGTTCACGTCCTGGGCGGCTCCGGGAATTCGATCGGCGGCTCGGCGTCCGGCGAACGCAACGTCATCTCCGGCAACCGTCGTTCCGGCGTGAGACTCGAGTCGGGCTCGGCCCAAGTCGTGATCGGGAATCTCGTCGGACTCGAGGCTTCGGGCACCGCCGCTCTCGGCAACATCGGCGACGGCATCCTGGTCGATACCTCGAGCGCGGCGACCATCGGAGGCTCGGCGACCGGCTCGGGCAACGTCGTTGCAGGCAACGGCGGCGCCGGGGTGGCGATCGTCGGGTCCACCGCTCCGACCTCGGCTCGCGTGCTCGGCAACACCATCGGACTCGGCCCCGACGGGTCGACGAGCTTCGGCAACGCGGGCCCCGGCGTGAGCGACATGGGCTCGTCCGACATCATCGGTCCCGGCAATCTCATCGGCGGCAATCTCGGCGACGGCGTCGTTCTCGGCGGCTCGGCGAACGCGCTCGTCGGCTCGACCGTCGGACTCGGCGCGGGCGGGGTGATCCGGCCGAACGCGCGAAGCGGAGTCGTCGCGAGCGGATTCGGCTCGACCGTCGGCTCGGCCGATGAGTCGGGCGCGAACATCATCTCCGGGAACACCGCGCACGGGATCCGAGCCACCGGTTCGGGCGTGATGGTACTCGTCAACGACGTCGGGCTCGCACCCGACGGGCTCTCGGCGGCCCCCAACGGCGGCGACGGACTCTCGCTCGAGGCCGCGACCGGTGCGACCGTCATCGGTGGACGGTTCTCGGGCAACACGGGACGCGGAATCGTCGTCGGCCCCGGTTCGACCGACACCCGCATCGAAGGGGCGATCGTCGGCCTGACCCGCGCCGGAACCGCGGCGCTCGGCAACGACAGCGCGGGGATCGCCGTGCTCGGCGCCTCGGGAACCTCGATCGGCGGGGCGACCGCCGCTTCGGGCAACGTCGTCTCGGGCAACGGCGGCGACGGCATCGACGTCGGCTTCGGCACGCCCTCGGTCCGTATCCGCTCGAATCGGATCGGGACCGACCGCCTAGGCAGCCGAACGCTCGGCAACGCCGGAAACGGGATCCGAATCGAGGGCGCGGTCTTCGGCACGACGATCGGAGAGCCGGCCGCGGGCAACACCATCGCGGGCAACGGATCCAACGGTGTCGTCGTCAGTGCATTCGAGGATGCGTTCTCCTCGACCCCCGATCTCTCGGTCGCGGCGAATCTGATCGGTCTGCTCCCGACCGACGGCGCGGCCGCGGGCAACGCGGGATACGGCATCTTCTTGATCGGGGTCGAAGGCGCGCGAATCGGAGGCGGCACCTCGGCTCATCGCAACGTCGTCTCCAGCAACGCGGCGGGCGGAATCCGAGTCGGCGGCGGGGAAGACGCGTCGGCCTTCGGGAGCACCACGATCCAGGGCAACGACGTCGGGCTCGGGGTCTCGGGTCTTGGAGATCGCGGCAACGGCGGCGACGGCATCGCTGTGCTCGGTGGGGTCACGACCACGATCGGCGGCGGTCCAGCATCCGGGAATCGCGTTGCGCACAACCGCGGCGTGGGGATTCGGCTCGATCGCGGTACGGTCGCCGCCGGCGGGCCCTGGATCGTATCGCACAACATCGTCGGTCTCGACGGATCGGGAGCCGCCGCGGGCAATCGCTCCGACGGCATCCTCGTCGAGCGCGTCTCGGGAGCGGCGATCGGGCCGGCGAACGTCGTGGGCGCGAACGCGGGCTCGGGGATCCGAGTCGAGGGCAAGGGCGCGACCGGCATTGCGATCGTCGCGAACGTGGTCGGCGTCGGGCTCGATGGTCTCTCCGATCGCGGGAACTCCGATCACGGCATCGACCTCGCGGAAGGCGACGCCACTCGAGTCGGCGGCCTCGGCGCCGGCAACACGATCGGGTTCAACGGCGACGCCGGGATCCTGATTCGGTCGGGATCGACGTCCGCAACGGTGCTCGGCAACCGCGTCGGGACCTCGGCGTCGGCCGTCGACCTCGGCAACCGTGCACAAGGGATCCTCGTGCTCGGATCCTCGGGCCATCGGATCGGTGGAACGGCTGCCGGCGAGGGGAACGTCGTTGCGGCGAATCGCATGGCGGGGATTCAGCTCGACGGGGCGGGTTCGAGCGGGAATTCGGTCGTCGGCAACTCGATCGGGCTCGCGGCCGATGGCCGAACCGTCCTCGACAACCTCGACGCGGGCGTCTGGATCCGTGAAGCGGGCCGGAATACGGTGGGGGCCGACGGCACGGACGGCACCGCGCCGCGCAACCTCTTCGCGGGCAACGGCGGCGTCGGACTGTTGCTCTCGGGAGCCGGAGCGACCGGGAACGCGGTGCTCGGCAACTGGTTCGGTCTCGATGCGACGGGAGCGAGCCTTCCCGCCGTCGGGGCGACCGGGATCCTCCTCGAAAACGCACCCGCGAATCGCATCGGAGCGCCGGGCGCGGTCAACGTCGCCTCGAACACCTCGGGACCAACCGCCCGGTCGGTCGGGATCCATCTCCTCGGCCCGGGCACGACGTCGAATCTGGTTCAGTCGAACCGCGTCGGCACCGACCCGACGGGGACGATCGATCGCGGCAACAACGTCGGCATCCTCATCGACGACGCTCCGCGCAACACGATCGGCGGAGCGGGCGCCGGGGTGGGGAACGTGGTCTCGGGCAACGACGACATCAACCTGAGCATCAACGGTCCCGCGGCCTCGGCCAACCTGGTCCAAGGGAACATCATCGGACTTGCGGCGAACGGCGTTTCGCGTCTCGCCGATCAACGGATCAACGACCCCGACCTGATTCCCACCGATCCCGACCGATTCACCGATCCCCGCAGCCGCGTCGGGCTCCAGATCCAGAACGCTCCCGCGACGACGATCGTCGACAACACCGTATCCGATAACCGCGTCGGCATCGGCACCTTCGGCTCTCAGACGGTCGGCACCCAGGTCGCCCTGAACCGCATCGGTACCGACCTCAACGGCGCGATCCTCCGACCCGGACAAGGAATCGCCACGTCGGGCAACGGCGTCGGGATCTTCTTGAACGACTCGCCGGGGACGCTTGTCGGAGGCGTCGGCCGGGGCAACCTGATCCTGGGAAATCAGTCGGTCGGGGTCGAGTTCTTCGGTCCCCTCGCCCGTGCGAACGTGGTCCAGGGGAATACGATCGGTGCGAGCGACGACGGCGTCTTCTTCGCCGGCGGCAGCCTGAACACCATCGGCGGTGCGACCGAGGCCGAGGGCAACCTGATCGAGTCGAACCGCAGGTCGGGCGTCTATCTCGCGTCGAGGCGCACCTTCGACAACCTCGTGGCCGCGAATCGCATCGAGCGCAACGGGACCTTCGGGATCGTCCTGCTCGACACCGGTTTGCGGAACACGATCGTCACGCGCGGGGCGTCGCGCAATCGCTTCGTCGGCAACCGTCTGGGCCAGATCCTCTTCGCCGAGGGACCGGGCGGGATCCCGATCTCGGTCGGCCCCGCCCCGCGCGGGCCGAGGCGGGCGAGGCGGGGTCGCTGAGTCGGCCGAACGGTGCTCGGCTCAGTTGCCGAGCACCGGGAACGCCCTGACCTGTCGGCTGCCGCCGAACCGGATGTTGAGCAGGAAGAGCGCCTCGAAGTCGAACGGCTTCGGGGCTGTGACGGGCGTCACGATGCCGAAGGTCGCGACCGAGTTCCTCGCGACTTCGACGTTGAGGCCGTAGGTGAGATTGACGTTGTCGGCCGTGCCGGAGACGTCGTCGAAGTCGTACGCCCCTCGATGGTTGAGCGGCGTGTTGACGTGGACCTCGAACGTCGGCGCGATCGCTGTGATCAGGGCACGCGAGTTGGCGTCGTCGTCGCGGTAGAGGATGTAGCCGAACGAGAAGTCGTTGTAGAAGAGCGTGACGTCGCGTTGATCGGTGGGGATGTCGATGGCGCTGAAGCCCTGGAGATAGAAGCGGTCGATGTTCCAGATGAAGCCGAGGAACGGCTGGAACTGCATCGAGTGGATCGAGTTGACGTACTGCGCTCCGGCGAACTGACTCGGCCCCGTGGGCGGCGAGAGTACGAGTCCGCCGGAGATCAGGCTTCCGGTCTCTTCGTCGAGCGCTAGGATGTACTTGGCGTAGAGGCCGAGGTCGCCGAGTGCGGTCGAGGTCGGCGTCGAGAAGTTGGTCCCCGGTCGCGGATTGCCGGTCAGCGTGTAGAGCGGAAGTCGGATGCCGACCGACCCCATCCCTTCGTTGAACGTCTTCTCGAGACCGAAGATGTTGCGATAGACCTTCATCCCCTGGACCGGCGATCCGATGCGCTCGTTGACGGTCTGATTGACCTGAGCGAAGTAATTGAGGCCGTAGTAGATACGATCCTGCGGCCGGGGCGACTGGTTCTCGGCGATCTTGAAGGATCGGACCGACGGGGCGAGTATCAAGGAGCCTCGGCCGCGTGGGACGTTCGGCGGATTGGGCGGCGGGAACGGATTGGGGATGTCGGGCGTCCGAGCGGCGGCGATCCTTCTGAGGCTCGCGAGCGGTCCTTGGTCGCCGATCACGGGGAATCCGAGCGACCCGCCGCTGCCGACCGCCGTGTCTCCACGCGCGGCGAGCGCGGCCTGGAGCGAGTCGGCCGGACTGGTCAGTCCGTCTCCCGGGGCAGTCGGGGGCGTCGCGCCCGCGGCCCCGGCGCCGGCACCCGCATCGCCGGAGATCGGCTCGGCGCCGGCGGCTCCGCCGACGGATCCCGGCCCGCCTCCCGCCCCCGGATCGCCGAGCCCCGGAGCTCCGGGACCCGATCCCATGCCGAATGCGCCGACGCCCGCCTGAGCGCCCGGTGCTCCCTGAGGCGAGCCGATCGAGGCCGACCGAGGCGGCGATTGCGGCGTGGCCAAGTGCGGCGAATCGGCTCGCGCCGAATCGACGATCGTCGCGCCGACCAAGACGCCGACCACGACCCGGAGCGCGGGCTGTCCCTGTCTCAACCAGGCCGTCGCCATGCCGACCTCCCTCTGCGTGTCTCGCATCCGTTCCGCTTCGATCGCATCCCACCCCTTCAGAGCGCACCGCCTCGAGCCTTCGATCGGCTCGCGGCGGCGGGGCTTCGCTCGATATCGGGTTCTATCGGTCGTGCCGGGCTCCCCGATTGCGAGAATCGCGCGAATTCCTCGGGCCGTCTCGACACGACGCGTCGGAAGTCACCGGCGGTCGTATGTTTGGTATATCCCTCGTCGGGAACGATTTGCTCGGTGATGGAGGACGACCTCGGCCATGTTGCATCTGCTCGCCCGTTTCTGGGGTTGGATCCGCTCGATCCGGCCCACCGGTCCCTCGACGATGCGATATCGTCCGATTCCGATCCCGGTCGAAGCGACGCGGCGGATCGCTCCCGGGTTGCGCCGGGCCTTCTACGGGCTCGCCGTCCTCGGGCTCGCGTCGACGTCGGTCTTCGCTCAAGGTCGGATCCGCGACTTCACCGAGCCCCAGCTCGTTCAGAACTCCGACGGTCACCACGCTCCGATCCACGCGTTGATCTTCGCCGATGCGGCCGGCTCGACCTTGCTCTCCGCGGGAGCCGACAAGGTCGTCCACGAGTGGAACCTCGCCCAGGCCGACCTCACTCCGCGCAGGACGCTTCGCCCGCCGATCTGGCGCGGACGACGCGGCGAGATCCGCGCGATGGCGCTCTCGCCGCGGGTCGCTGCGAACGATCAGCGGATCCTCGCCGTTGCGGGTTTCGGGTTCGCCTACAACGGCGGCGACGTCGTCCTCTTCCGGTACCCGGGGCTCGACCTCGACGGCAGGAAGACGGGCGACCTGATCGCCCACCTCCCGGTCGCCGAGATCGCGGCGCCCGAGGCGGGGCATCGCGACACGATCCTCGCGCTCGCCTTCAGCCCCGACGGCGCTCGGCTGGCCTCGGCGAGCCTCGACGGAACCGTGCGGATCTGGGACGTCGAGCGTCGTGCAACGCTCGCGATCCTTGGCGGCCACGTCGGCGGGGTCTCCGCGGTCGCCTGGCCCTCGGCCGACCTGATCGTGACCGGCGACGCCCGCGGCGATCTCCGAGTCTGGCGGCTCGACCCCGCGCCTCGCGAGGTCGCACGCGCTTCGGTGGCGGCCGGCCTCGAGCCGGTGATCGGCGTCGACGCGATCAAGGCGATCGCCGTCGATCGCGAGGCGAAGCGCCTGTTCGTCGGCGACGGCGTGGGTCGGATCACGCGCTGGTCGCTGCCCGATCTCGCCGACGCCTTTCGCTTTCCTACGCGGCCGACGATCGGAGGAGTGACGGCCCTCGCACTCGATCCCGACGGCACGCGCCTCGCCGCCGCGCACTCGGTGAAGCCCGCGGACCCGAATGAGATCGATTTCGATGATCGCTCCTCGACCGTCGAACTCTATGCAGTCCCGACCGAAGGCGCTCCGCGGACGCTCGCTCGGGCCGACGACCTGACCACCGCCCTGCTCTTCACGCCCGACGGCCGGACCCTGATCCACGCGGGCGGCGCCGACCAGGCGATCCAATTCCGCGACGTCGCGGTCGTCGACGGCGCTCCGACGCGCATCCTCCGCGGCCATGGTTCGACGATTCGGGTCGTCGCCTGGGCCCGGGAAGGGCTCGGAGTCGCGATCGCGCGGACGCTCGCCGCGGACGACGCCGAGGACCGCGAGGGGTTCGACCTCACCGAGCGTCGGCCCGCCCGCTATCCCAAAGAGGGTCTCGCCCGCGCGATCCCCGAATACGCCGGTCGACGAATCGAGCGACGCGGCGTGTCCCGGGTCGCCGTTGCCGGTCCCGGCGTGCCGGACGTCGTGATCGATCTCGATCCCCGCGTCGAGGGCTCCGTCTGGTCGACGAGCTTCATCCCGCCGCGCGAGGCGGGCGGGATCCCCTTGGTCGCGATCGGTTGCACGGCGGGCGTCGCGATCTACCGCCTCGAACCGAAGGTCGAACGCACCCGGTTCCTCGCCGGTCACGAGGGCGAGGTGCTCTCGCTCGCTCCCACACCCGACGGCCGCCGGCTCGCGTCGGCCGGTTCGGACCAAACGATCCGCCTCTGGTCGCTGCTCGAAGCGGAGCGCGTCCCGACACTAGGGGCGACGATCCGCGTCGAGCAGAACGGCGCGGTGGTCTTCGACTCGATCGAGCGGGGCGGATTCGCCGACGCCATGGGCATCGAACCGTTGAGCGTTCTCGAGTCGGCCCTGGTCGATGGACGCTCCGTCGCGCCCGTCGATTTCCTCGCCGCGGCCGACGCCGCGACCCCCAGCCCCGCGACCAACCTCCAGGTCTCGGTCATCCTGCCGGGCGACGGCGCTCCCGATGCCCGGCGGCTGCGCGTGATGACCTCGAAGCGGTCTTCACCGCTCGCGAGCCTCTTTCTCGCGGATCGACCCGCGGGCGAGTGGGTCCTCTGGACCCCCGCGGGCTTCTACGACAGTTCGATCGGCGGCGACGGCAAGTATCTCGGTTGGCACCTCAACCAGTCGACTCGGCTCGACCTCCCGCGGCCGACGCTCTTCTACCCGATCGCCCGCTTCCAGGATCGGCTCCGCCAACCCGAACTGATCGGCACACTCTTGGCATCCGGTGATGAACGCGTGATGATGCGCGAAGTGATCCAGCGTGCGCTCGCCGAGCCGGCGGTGATCGTTCAGTCGAGCCGGCCGCCGCGGCTCGGCGTCGACCTCGGCGCGGTGGTCGCGGGTCTGGGGCGGATCCGCGTCAAGGCGACCGCCCTCAGCGGCGCGGCCGTGCGCGAGTTGCGCGTCCTCAACGGTACCAAGCTCGAGCCGGCGCGGCCGATCGCCGGCAACGCGAACGCCGTCGAGACGGCGGTCGACGTCGCACTCGCCCCGGGGCGGAACCGCGTCACGATCGAAGCGGTCGACGACGCCGGTCGAGTGGAGACCGACTGGGTCGACGTCGACGTCCCGGCGACGCGCGGAATCGGGCGTCCCGCGCGGGCGACGATTCTCGCACTCGGCGTCGACCGAATCGGCGGGGGCTCGATCGACGTTCCCCACGCCGAGCGCGACGCCGTGGAGTTCGCCGCCTGGCTCGCCGACCGCGCCGTCTCGCCGACCACGGGCGAGCGCTTCAGCGCGGGGCAAGTCGAGACGCGCGTCCTCGTCGGATCCGAGGCGACCTCCGCCGCGCTGCTGCGCGAGCTCGACTCGATCGCCGCGAAGGCCTCGATGGACGCGATCGCGGGCGACCTGGTCGTGATCTCGCTGACGCCGCAATTCCTGGTCGACTCGGGCCGACTCGACCTGGCCGCCGCCGATCTCGCGACGCTCGCTCCGCCGTCGCCGAGCGCGGCGGGGTCGGAGGTCGCCGATCGGCTCGGGCGGATCAGTCGAGCGGGTGCGGCGGTCGTCGTGCTGCTCGACGGCGTCCATCGCGACGCTTCCGCGCTCGAGGGGCGGACCGTCTCCGACTGGATCCGGCGGCTTCGCGACCGCGAGGGCGTGACCGTCTTCCTCGCATCCGACGCGCGTCGTCCGAGCGAACCGCGACTCGTCGACGGTCGCGTCACCTTCCCCACGATCCGACGGCGGCTCCACGTCCAGGCGATGATCGACCTCGGACGAGCGGGCGTCGCGCGGCGAGTTCGAGCCGACGAGCGCGGGCGATTCTCGATCGATGCCGTCCACCTCTCCACGAACGAGGCCGTTCGCGAGGCGACCCGCGGCCGTCAACTCACCGGAGCCTACGTGCCCGATACGGTTCCCCCGAACCGCCCGCTCTTCGATCTCTCCCCACGTTGACGCGTCGCGGGCGTCCGACGCGGTCGCTTGCGACGCGGGCGCTGTTCGACTATGGTTCAACAAGTCGAACATCGTCCGCGATCGCGAGGTCCTCGTCATGCTCCGGCTCACTCCGTTCTCCGCCCGCTGTCTCGCCGCCGTCGGATTCACGCTCGCCACGGTCGGGCTCGCGCCGCTCCAGCAGGCGATGGAGTCGATCGGCAAGCTCGAGGGGCACACCGAGCCGGTCTACTCGGTCGTCTGGACTCCCGACGGTGCGAAGATCGTGACCGGCGGCTTCGATTCGACCGTCCGGATCTGGGACGCCGCCTCGCGCAAGGAACTCCGCAAGCTCGAGGGCCATGCCAAGATCGTGCTCAACGTCGCGGTCGACCCCGCGGGCAAGCGCGTGGTCTCGGGTGCGCTCGACAATACGGCGAAGGTCTGGGAACTGCCGAGCGGTCCCGGGCCGTCGTCGGTCTTGAAGCAGAACGCATCCGTCTCCGCGGCCGCACTCCGGCCCGACGGTGCCGCGGTCGCCGTGGCGTCGAGCCGAACGCTCGTGATCTGGGATCTCGCGAAACTCTCGGCGATCCGCTCGATCGCTCTGCCGGCCGAGGTCGTCTCGATCGCCTGGAGCGCCGACGGCTCGACGATCTTCACCGGCGACAAGTCCCGAGCCGTCCGGGCCTGGAAGGCCGACGACGGAACTGCGCTCGCGGCCGTCGAGACTCCGACCGACGCCGTGCTCGCGCTCGCACCGATCGCCGGGAACCTGCTCGTCTCGGGAGGTTCCGACGGCTTGGTCCGCACCTTCACGCTGCCGCTGCCCGCGCGAAAGTCGATCGCGATCGACCGCGGCCTGACCCGGCTCTCCGACGACGGCACGAGCGTCGTCACCGTCGATGCCGACGGTACCCTGCTCGCACGAACGTCGGCCGACGGGAATCGGACGGTCGACGCGCCGGGAGTGCTGTCGGGAGCGGCGAGGATCGCGCTCGACCCCACGGGCCGATTTGCGGCCGCGGTGGCGGGCGACGGCAAGTCGATCGCACTCGTCGACATCCCCGGCAAGCGACGACTCGGAGAACTCCCCGCCGCTCCGTCCCCGATCACGGCGCTCGCCGTCGCTCCGGGAGGCGTCGAGGCTGCGATCGCCGGGGAGGACGGACGCATCCGGACCGCCGCGGCCGGCGCCAAGGCCTGGAAGGAACTCCCCGCCGCGGGCTCGGGCCGGATCGCGGTTTTGCGGTATGCTCCAGGTGATCCCAAGCGGCTCTACTCGGGCGGCGACGACAAGACGGTCCGACTCTGGGATCTCGGGGCGGGCAAGGTGGTGCGCGACCTCGTCGGCCACTCCGCGCCGATCACGGCGATCACGTTCTCCCGCGACGGCAAGTCTCTCGCGACGGCCTCGAACGACGGGGCCGTGAAGCTCTGGGCGGTCGCCGACGGCAAGCCCGGCGCGGTGGTATCCGCCTCGGGATCGAAGGGGACGGCGATCGCTCTCTCCGCCGACGCGTCGCGGTTGCTCACGCTCGATCCCGACGGGCTCGCCCGGCTCTGGGATGTCGCCGGTGGTCGCGAACTCGAACGGTTCCGGCCCGCCGCTCGGTCTGCGAGCGTCGCGCCGGCGCTCGCAGCCGACGGAAAGGGCTGGCTCCTCGCAGGCGACGACGGGGCCCTCGATCTCTGGACCCCAGCCGCGGCGCGCGTCGTCACCGGCCATTCCGGACCGATCCACGCCGCCGTCGGTTTGCCGGGAGGCCCGCTCGCCGCGACCGCCTCCGCCGACAAGACGATCCGGATCTTCGACGTCGCCCAGGGGAAGGAACTCCGCAAACTCGACGGCCACACCGATGCCGTCCGCGCTCTCGCGCTCACCAAGGACGGCAAGACGCTCGTCTCCGGCTCGGCCGACAAGACCGCGCGGACCTGGAACGTCGCCGACGGCAAGGCGGTGAAGGCCACGCCGCCGCAAGCCGCCGAGGTCACCGCGATCGCAGCTCCGGCGGGACCCGAGGCGGTCGTCGCCGGCTTGGCCGACGGTTCGCTGCTCCGCCTCGATTTCGCGACGGCCGACGCCGCCAAGCTCGTGCTCTCGAACGCGAAGACGGCCGACTCGCCGCTCGTCGCGGTGCTGCCGCTGCCCGACGGCGCCGTGATCACCGCCGCTCGTTCCACCGACGTCGGGATCCAGCCTCCGGTTGCGGGCGGACCCAAGAACCTCGCGGGCCATACCGGGCAGGTCTACTCGGTCGCCTTCGCCCCCGACGGTTCGCGGATCATCACCGGATCGTCCGACGCCGCGATCAAGGTCTGGGACGTCTCCAAGGCGGCCGTCGTGAAGGACTTGCCCAAGGCCCACGCCGGAGTCGTCTACTCGGTCGCCGTCACTCCCAAGGGCGACCTGCTCCTGAGCGCGGGCGAGGACAAGCTCATCAAGGCGTGGAGCTTCCCCGAGGGCAAGGAACTCCGAAAGAGCCAAGGCCACGGCGCGGCGATCTACTGCCTCGCGGTCCGTAAGGCCGGCGACCTCTTCGCCACCGGCTCGGTCGACAAGACCGTGCGGCTCTGGAACGTCGCCGACGGCAAGGAAGTCCGCAAACTCGACGGCCACCCCGACGACGTCTACGGCGTCGCATTCTCGCCCGACGGCAAGCGCCTCGCTTCGATCGGATACGCCGGCCACCTGATCTTCTGGGACGTCGACACCGGCAAGATCCTCCGCCAAGGTCGCGTCGCCCCGAACCTGCTCTCCTACGGCATTGCCTGGAGCCCCGACGGAAAGCAGGTCGCCGTCGCGGGCTCCGACAATCGCGTGCACATCCTCCCCGCTCCTTGATCCGAGCGGTCGGACTCGCGGCCGGTCCGTCGACCCTCGATCGGCGGACCTCGGCCCGGGGCTCAGATCTCGTCGCGCGAGAGCTCACCCTCGGCGGCACGCTCGGCCTGGAAGTCGTCGATCCACCTTCGCGCGGGGGCTGCGAGGTCGGAACGAACGCGGACCCGCGGGCCCGCGTTCATCATTCCCAACGACTCGCGGAGGTCGTAGCCGTCGGCGAAGGCCGGGATCCCGGCCTCGACGAGGAGATCGGCGAGCATCTTCGCCTCGAGGTAGTCGCGCGCTTCGTAGCAGACCACGAGGTCGTCGATCGGTCCGATCGGATGCGGCGGGGAGATTTCCGGCCCGACGTCGGTGACGTCGGGCGCATCGATCCGAGGTGCGTCGTCGGCCGTCCGGAAACTCGGGTCCTCGACTCCTGTCGAGCTGGTCCCGCATTGCCAGCAGACGTCGAACCCCGAGTCGACTTTGGTACCGCATTTCGTGCAGGTCCACATCGCGGGGCTCTCCTCTTGGTCTTGGGTGTCCGGCGATCACAAGCGGAGTCGGTCGGCCAACTCCGCGGGGGGCAGGATGTAGCCGAACAGGAAGTCGCCGAACAACGCGTAACGGGCCGACGACTCGTCGAACCGCATCGTGTAGACGATGTCCTTGAGATAGGACGGATTCTTGGCCCAGAGCGTGACGCCCCATTCCCACTCGTCGAGCCCGGTCGAGGCGGTGATCACCTGCGAGATCTTGCCTGCGAACTTCATCCCGCTCCGGCCGTGCTGGCTCATCATGGCGCTCCGCTCCTCGAACGGGAGCAGATACCAGTTCTGATCGCCCTGGCGCATCTTGCTCATGGGATAGAAGCAGAGGCACGGCCAGGCGGGGAACTCGGGGAAGAGCCGCTGGCGGTTCATCGGCTCGAGGCGCTGTGCGTACGTGGCGACCTTGGTCTTGTAGGTCGGGCTCTCGGGATCGACCCCTTCGCGAACCAGGATCTGACCGTACTGCTCGGGCGTGGGGACGTATTCCGAGATCTCGGTGATCGAGTAATACGAGTACGTTGCCTCGAATGCTGGGCCGAGAATGCCCGACTCGAGCGCGAGCTGGATGTCGTGGACCTTCTTCAGGTCGGAGTCGGAGATCACGAGGCCGAAGTCGGCCTTGTGGCCCGGGACCGCGAAGACCTGGAACTCGGCCGGGGCCGCGTCGCCGCTCGGGGACAGGATCTCGACGAGCTCCGCCTTGCCGCGGGCTCGCTCCTGCGGCGACATCGCCGCGAGTTCGCCGCGGTCGATCTTGTAGAAGAGGTGGAGAAAGTGGCGACCCTCGGCGGGAACGAGCGTCGCCTCGATCGTCTCCGCTTCGGGCCGACCATGACCGTGCCCATGTCCATGTCCGTGCCCGGCGGGACGTCCCTCGCCCTCGGAGGGAACGGGGGCCTGCGGCGCGGGCTCGGTCTGCGACGGAACGGCGGGTGTCTCGGGACCTGCGGACATCGGCGATCGCTCCGGGCAAGGACCGCGCGACGATTGACTCATGTCGCGCTCGAATCAGTACGAATCCATGGTACGCCCCCGCGCCCCCGATGGGTAGCCTCGACCCGATCGGCTCCAATCGACCTCGAGCCCGACTTTCACGGTCTTCCTCGCGCCGATCAGCTTGCCCGATCGGTCGAGTCGTTTTATGATGACCCGCGATCGGACGTTGCGGCCCATCCCGGCCTCAATCGTCGCCGGGCGAGCGGCGCGGTCCGGCCCCGACGGAAGGAAGGTAGTCACAGGATGTCGATCCCACACGGTTTCCGCGGCCGGATCTACGACAACATCACCCAGACCATCGGCAACACGCCGCTCATTCGGCTGCATCGCGTGTCGCAAGGGTGTGTCGCCGAGGTACTCGCCAAGCTCGAGAACTTCAACCCGCTCTGGTCGGTCAAGGACCGGATCGGCGTCGCCATGCTCGAAGCGGCGGAGGCCCAAGGCAAGATCGGACCCAAGACCCTGATCGTCGAGCCGACCAGCGGCAACACCGGGATCGGTCTCGCATTCGCGTGTGCCTCTCGTGGATACAAGCTCCTGGTGACGATGCCCGAGAGCATGAGCGTCGAGCGTCGGCGGCTGCTCAAGGCGTTCGGCGCGGAGATCGTTCTCACGCCCGCGGCCGAGGGCATGCCGGGCGCCGTCCGTCGCGCCGAGGAGATCACGCGCGACTCGGCCGATGCCTTCATGCCGCAGCAATTCAAGAACCCGGCCAATCCCGAGATCCATCGCCGGACCACCGCCGAGGAGATCTGGCGCGACACCGACGGCAAGGTCGACGTCTTCGTCGCGGGCGTCGGCACCGGCGGAACGCTCACGGGGTGCGGCGAGGTCCTCAAGGCCCGCAATCCCGCGTTGAAGGTCGTCGCCGTCGAGCCGGCCAACTCGCCCGTGCTCGCTCAACGCCTCGCGCACCAGCCGCTCAAGCCCGGGCAGCACAAGATCCAGGGCATCGGCGCCGGTTTCGTCCCCGAGATCCTCAACGTCGAGCTGATCGACGAGGTGATCCCGGTCCGCGACGACGAAGCGTTCGAGATCGCGCGTCGGCTCGCCAAGGAAGAGGGGATGCTCTGCGGGATCTCCTGCGGCGCCGCCGCCGCGGCCGCGATCCAGGTCGGCAAGCGCCCCGAGAACGCCGGCAAGCGGATCGTCGTGATCCTGCCCGACCTCGGCGAGCGCTATCTCTCCACGTCGCTCTACCCCGAGTGATCCGAGCCTCCACGCCGATCGAGCCGCGCCGCGAACTCCATGTCCATCTCGTCCCCGCTCACCATTCCGCGTACGATCCACGACGCGATGCTCGACCACTGTCGACGCGACGCGCCGCTCGAAGCCTGCGGCGTCCTCGGCGGTCGCGGGTCGGCCGTTCTCGCGTTTCATCCGCTGCGCAATGCCGCGGCGAGCGAAACGCGATACAGCGTCGATCCCCTCGAGCTGGTCGAGCTCGCGCGGACCCTGCGCGACGCTCGAACCGAGATCGTCGCGATCTATCACTCGCACCCTCGTTGGTCGGCCCGCCCGTCCAAGGTCGACCTCGCCGAGAACTACCACGAAGGCACGCCCAGGATCATCGTCTCGCTGCTCACCGAGCCGCCCGAGGTCCGCATCTGGCGATTCGAGGGCGATTCCTACTCCGAGATCGCTTGGGAACTCGTCTGAGACCGACGCGATGCCGCCGGCGGCATTGAATCCCCGAGCCGCCGCGATTACACTGACGGACCTTTGTCGCCGCGGACGAAAGCGGCGAAGCGGTTCCGACTTCGACCGGCCTTCGATCACCGCGTCGGCCTCTCTTCATGGGATCCGTCTCAGATGCAGAAGACGCTCATCATCTTCAAGCCCGACGCCGTTCAACGCCGCCTCGTCGGCCCGATTCTCACCCGCTTCGAGGCGAAGGGGCTGCGGATCGCGGGCCTCAAGCTCCTCCAGGTCGATCGCGCCCTCGGCGAGAAGCACTATGCGGAGCACCAGGGCAAGCCGTTCTTCGAGGGCCTGATCGCCTTCATCACCGGCGGCCCGGTCGTCGTCGGCGTCCTCGAGGGGAATGAGGCCGTCGCCGTCGTTCGGAGCATGCTGGGCGCCACCAACGGCACCGCCGCAGCGCCCGGAACCGTTCGGGGCGACTTCTCGATCAGCAAGCAGAACAACCTCATCCACGGCAGCGACAGCCCCGAGTCGGCCGCTCGCGAGATCGCCCTCTGGTTCAAGCCCGAGGAAGTCGTCGACTACTCGCTCGCCGGCCAATCTTGGGTCTTCGACGGCGTCTGAACCCAACGCCGAGGCGGGCTCGCGCCGACGCCCGCCTCGATCCGCCCGTCGATCACGCACTCCGCCCGCGCCGACCCCGGGAGGTCGAACGGCTCGATGTCCACGCGCCGAAAGATGCCGAATGTCTTCTATGTCTTGCTCATGGTCGTGAGCACGGCGTTCGTATTCACGTGTTTTTGCTATCTGATCGCGCCCACGATCGTCGACACCGCCGCCAACCCTCGCCCCGGCGGCAACGTCCCCAGCCCGGGAGCGATCGCCGCGGCGCGTTGGTTCGACGACTGGGGCACGACCTTGCTCGCCGGCCAGGTCGTCGCGATGATCGTGCTCGGATCGGTCGCCATGCTCGCCGACCCCTGGTTCTCGCGAGAAGACCAACCGGCGTCGGACTCCGCACGACCCGACGGGCCGCGTTGACCACGAGGCCGGTTCCTCCGAGCCCCTTTCTCGGGGAGTTCGCCCGATGTCCGACCGCCGAGCCGTCGTCGAGGAACTCGCCCGCCTCCGCGAACAGATCGCGCATCACGATCGTCTCTACTACATCGCTTCATTTCCTGAGATCTCCGACCGCGATTACGACCGCCTCTACGCGCGGCTCGTCGCGCTCGAGGCCGAACACCCCGACCTGATCACTCCCGAGAGTCCGACCCAACGCGTCGGCGGCGCACCGATCGACGAATTCCAAACGGTCGATCACTCGGTCCCGATGCTCTCGATCGAGAACACCTACAGCTTCGACGAGATCCGCGACTGGGCCGGTCGCGTCGCGCGCGGACTCAGCCCCGACGAACCGGTCCGATACACGGTCGAGCTCAAGATCGACGGAGTCGCCGTGTCGCTCCGCTACGAATCGGGGCGGTTCGTCCGAGGCGCGACCCGCGGCGACGGCGCCCGCGGCGACGACATCACCACGAATCTCCGCACCGTCCGAGGCATCCCCCTCGAACTCACCGGATCGCCGCCGCCGATCCTCGAGGTGCGCGGAGAGGTCTTCATGACCAACGCCGAACTCGCCCGCCTCAATCGGATCCGCACGGAGCAAGGCGAGCCGCCGTTCATGAATCCCCGCAACTCGACCGCCGGATCGCTCAAACTGCTCGACCCTCGCCTCTGCGCCCAACGAAGGCTTCGATTCGCCGCGCACGGGCTCGGCGAGGTCGTCGGGCTCGAGGAGACGTCGTACTCCACCATCCTCGACGATCTCCTGCGCTTGGGGATTCCGATCACTCCTCAGCCCGCCTCGTACGACGCGATCGAACAGGTGATCGATCATGCTCGACGCTGGGATGCGCTTCGTCACGACCTCGACTTCCAGATCGACGGGCTCGTGATCAAGGTCGACGACCTCCGGCAACGCGAGCGGCTCGGCGTGCGGAGCAAGAGCCCGCGCTGGGTGATCGCCTTC
Source organism: Isosphaeraceae bacterium (assembly GCA_033763215.1). Taxonomy (GTDB): domain Bacteria; phylum Planctomycetota; class Planctomycetia; order Isosphaerales; family Isosphaeraceae; genus JANRKW01. The sequence goes on from JANRKW010000004.1 coordinate 115,391, forward strand.
AAGTACGAGGCCGAGCAGGCGATCAGCCGGGTGCTCGATATCGAGGTCTGGGTCGGCAAGACCGGCAAGCTCACGCCCGTGGCCGTGCTCGAGCCGGTGCCGCTCGCGGGCACGACGGTCAAGCGGGCCAGTCTGCACAATGCCGACGAGATCGAGCGCAAGGGGCTGCGGATCGGCGACGTCGTCGTCGTGCAGAAGGCCGGCGAGATCATCCCGCAGGTGGTTCGCGTCGAGCCCGAAGCGCGTGACGGCACCGAGCGCGAATATGTCTTCCCGAGCACGTGTCCATCCTGCGGCGCGCCCGCCGTTCGCGAATCCGACGGCGTCGACATCCGCTGCTCGAATCCCCCCCGGCTCTGCCCCGCGCAGTTCAAGGAACTCGCGCGCTGGTTCGCGCACCGCGACGCCATGGATATCGAAGGGCTCGGCGAGAAACTGGTCGATCAACTCGTCGATGCCGGCCTGGTCCGCGAGCTCGCCGACCTCTATCGGCTCGACGTCGACAGGCTCGCGGCGTTGGAGCGGATGGGCAAGAAGTCGGCCGCGAACCTCGTCGCTGCGATCGAGGCGAGCAAGACGCGCGGCTTGGACCGTCTTCTCACGGGCCTGACCATCCGGCACGTCGGCACCCGCGGCGCCGAGGTGTTGGCGGAACGGTTCGAGACGCTCGACGGCTTGATGGCGGCCGACCTCGCGACGCTCGAGTCGGTCCCCGAAGTCGGCGCGGTGGTCGCTGCGAGCGTTCACGGCTGGTTCGCCGATCCCGCGAACCACGCGACGATCGACGCGCTCCGGTCCGTCGGCGTCGCACCGCCGCCCTATCGGGTCGCGGCGACGAACTCCACCGCCCTGCCCCTCGCGGGCAAGACCGTGGTGCTCACCGGGACGCTGCCGCGCCGGACTCGGAGCGAAGCCGAGGCGGTGGTGAAGCGGCTCGGCGGCAAGGTGACGGGCTCGGTCTCGAAGTCGACGAGTCTCCTGCTCGCGGGCGAGGAGGCCGGCTCGAAGCTGGAGAAGGCCCGAGCCTTGGGGATCGCGATCGTCTCGGAGGACGACCTCGACGCTTGGGCCGCCGAGGCCGGTCTCGATTGATTCAGCGATAATCGTCGCGAATCGGATGGAAGACGTCGATCGCCACGGCGGGTCCGCCCACCGCGCGGACTTCGTGGACGACGCCGCCCGGGATGCGCCACATGTCGCCGGGATCGAGCAGCCGCGTCGCCCCGCCGATCCGGAACTCGAGCCGGCCCGAGATCAGGACCCCCATCTGCTCGTGCGGATGACTGTGTTCGCGGACGATCGCGTCGGTTTCGATGGTGACGTACGACAACATCATCCGCTCGCCTGCGAATGTGCGGATATCCACGCCTGGAAAGATGTTGTGAAAGGAACCGCCTCCCGACCGTAGGAAATACGCGTCGGCGTTCGGGTCGGTTCCGGGTTCGCCCAGGGTCGGCGCGGCGTCGGTCGACATCGTCAGCGTCCCCTTCCGTAGCGAGCGTAGACCCACTCGCCCGAACCTTGGAGGAAGCGGGCGCGGTCGATCCCGAATGACTTGGAGATCGCGTCGTCGAGCTTCCCTTGGCCTTCGAGCATCGTCTGCACGAACGTCGCCGTCGAGATCGGCGCGGCGACCGAGTCGATCCACTCGAAGAGGGCGAAACCGATTGCTTGAATCGTCTCGCGCTTGCCCTGGCTGCCGAGGGCTTCGTTCGCCTTGGTCGGCCAGCCGATGCGGCACTGCTCGAATGCCGAGGCCCGAAGCGCAAGGAAATGTCGGCCGCGCGGGTCGATCCGGGAAGCGTGATAAGCCCCCAACCCGCTCGAGACCCAGATCGGAGCTCCGGCGAGCGCCAAGGCGCCCGAGGCGTATCCCTCGACGACGATCGCCGCGAGCGACCGCGCCGGGGCCGCGGCGTCGTCGCTCGACGACTTCTTGCTCCGCGAACTCTTCTTGGCCGGAGGCGCTTCGGCGGCGAAACCGAGCGGGTCGATCGCGATCACGTAGGGCGACTCGACCGAGAGCTTCGCACGTGTGACCTCCGAGTCGTCGACCTCTTGATTCTCATGCGTGCGGACGAATTCGATGTAGCCGCCGCGATCCTTGAAGAGATAGACGCTCACCTTCTCGGGACCGGCGGTCGTGGCCCTTCGCGCTCCCAGGAGCGGACCGAGTCGCGAGTATTCGGCGTCGAGAGCTTGGAGCAGTTTGGTCGCTCGATCCTTCGGCAGCTTTGAAAAGAGCAGGAACTGAGTTCCCTTCACGACCTCCGCATCCGCACCGGCTCCCGCGACGACCTTCTCGAGCCGGGCGCGACCGATCTCCTCGGTCTTGGCGTCGCGTTCGGAGGCCGGCATCTTGGCGAGATCCTCGCGGCGGCGTTGCTCCGCGGACAGAGCGTAGCTCGACAGCATCGCGCCCGCGTCGAGTCCTGCATCGAGACGTGCGCCGCTCTTGATCCAAGATTCGAGCTTGGCGACCGCAGCCTCGGAGAGGTCGCGTTGGCCGGGGGGCATCTTCGCCCCTTCCTCGCCCTTGACGCGGCTGATGAGCAGGCTCTCCTCGGGCTTGCCGGGCACGATCGCCGCGCCCGCCTTCCCGCCCTTCATCAGGCCCTCGAAGGTCGTCTGATTCAGGCCGCTGCGATGCTGGGCATTGTGGCAGCCCGCGCAGTTGGCGACCAAGATCGGGGCGATCTCACGCGCGAACGTCCCCGGCGCGCCCTTTCCCGACGCTCCGGGCTCGCTCGAGGTCTCGCTCTTGGGATCAGGCTTCGCGGCGGGCTTCTTCGTCTTGCTCGACTTCTTCTTGGAACTCTGTTGCGGAGGCGGCGCCGCCTCAGGGCCGAAGGCGGCCGCATCGACGAGAGCCAGGCCGAGGCCGACAACCGTCACGGCCGCGGTCATGGGCAAGTTGCGAATCGCACGAGCCATGGTTCGATCTCGCGAACGTCGGAATCGAGATGCAAGATTGGATGTTCGATTCTCGACGATCGATGCGCCGACGGCAAGGGCGCGGCGACAGGGAGAACTCAGGGCTGGATCACGAGCGTGACCTCGCGGCTGACGCTCGCATCGGCGAGAGCATCCGTTTGGATCGATCGCAGCGTGTAGGTTCCGGCCGGGAGCGATTCCGGCAGGTTGAAGCGGTTGCTGATGAAGAAGTCGCGACGCTTGCGTCGACAGCGATCCTCGGCCGAGCCCAATGAGAGGCTCCAAACAGGCGCGGCGGCGGGATCGGAGAGGATCTCGACTCTCGAGGTCACCTTGGATCGAAATCCCTCGGCGGTCGACTCGTATCGGACACCCTCGAGCTCCGCATAGAGGATCACCGGCTGACCCGGCTTGCGGATCGGAGGCAGCAGCGGTTCGTGGTCGCCGTAGCCGATCACCTTGCGGCAGAGCAGGAGTTCGGGCATCTCGAGCGGGGCTTGCTCCTCGAGCGCTTCGACGGCTTCGCGGATCTGCCTCGAGCGGCTCGCCCGCGATTCCGAGTCGGACTCCGAACCGGGATCGATGACGAGTCGAAGAGCCTTGACGAGCGCCCGCCGGCGATTGCGTTGGGCGGAGTCGGTGGAGTCGGGATCGATCGCGGGTTCGGCGAGGCATCCGAGCAGGTTCGCTCGGAATCGCCAGAGTCCGGGCGCTCCTGCCGTGTCGGTCGACTCCCTCTGAGCGATCGCGATCAGTCCGCCGATCCCCTCGCGCCAGAGTTCCTCCGCCGATTTCGGCGGTGCCGGGGGCGTCGGAACGACGACGTCCGCGCGCTCGATCGCGGGATCGGCGGGCGCGGGCGGCTTCTGCTCCTTGATGGACGGCTCGGTCGGCGGCGTCGCGACGATGGTCCCCGCACCGTTGGAAGGTCGGGTTGCGATCGGCTCACCCTGAGCCGCCTCGAGGGCGATGCGATCGATCTCCTCGGCTCGCGGGTCTCGCGCGGCGGCATTCTCTTTCCGCACGAACGGCTCGCCGGTCGTCGGCTCGACGGGCTCGACCGACGAGGCGATCGTCGGAGGCGCGGGGGTCGGCGGCAGGTCGAGTTCGAATCCGGCGGGAGTCGCCGGGGTCGGAGCCTCGGCGTTCGTGCGCTCCACTTCGACTCGTCTCTCGTCGATCTCGGTCGTGGTCGGCAGCAGTCCCGCGGCGGTGGGCGGAACCGCGTGGCATCCGCTCGAGAGCAAGAAGGCGGCGGCGATGACGGCCGTCGCGCCCGATCTGTTGACCACCGGGCGAGATCGATCGACGGAAGGTCGTGTCTGATTCACCTCGTCCACCCCATCGATCGGTCGATTTCGTTTTGCCGACGGGCCTCGAGCGCGGCCACGTCGCGCGCGCCCTCGGCGACTCGATCCGGCCGGCCGGGCGCTCGCGGAGCCCGGTTCCCCTGCCCTGGACCTCGTCTCGCCCAGGCCGTCGCGTTGATAACCGAAGCCCTCGATCGCGACAAGCTCAGTCGAAGCCGAGCCCCTCATCCATCCCGAGGGTTCCGCGATTCGGGGAGACTGCTCCAAGAAAACCGACGCCGGAACGTCTCTCCTCCCGGAGCAGAAGGGATTGACTTCCCGACTCGCGTCGTGACAATTGTCGGAGGCTGGATCTCCGACGTTTCTCCGGACTCGAGGTCAACCGATGAGACTCAAACGCCGCCTCGCGCTCTGCCTCGGACTGGCGACCCTCTTCGGCGGAGCACGCGCCGAGGCCTGCCTCAACGACGAGGAGACCTCGCGACACGAACGTGAATTCCGATCGAACTACCGACGCTCGGTCGCGCCGCCGGCCGAAGAATCGTCGAACGAGCCCGATCAGTCGGAACGGATCGCCTACTTCGGCGGCGTGGTCGCTCTCGTGGGAGCGGTCGTCGTGAATCCCCGCAAGCGGAATACCCCGCGGAGCTGATGCCATGCGGCTCCGATCCATGATCCTTCTGTTCGTCATCGGAGCGGTCGTCGCTGGTTCGCCCAGCGCCGTATTGCGGGCCGTCGGCACGAGCGGTCCCCGCAGGACCCAAACGACGACGATCGTGCTCCCTCACCACGTTCCCCAGTATCGCGACGGCATCAGCCTCCGATTCGCGATGCTCCACGACGTGATCCACGAGCGTTTCCCCAAGCACGGGTCGGCATATTACGAAGCACGAGAACGAGCGGTCCGAGCTCGCCTCGCTGCGTTGACCTCCGACGACCCGGCTCGGTTCCCGCTCCTCGACGACCTCGCCGTCGGGCTCGACCGACAGGGGAAGTCGGACGCGGCCGTCGACCTGATGCGCGAGAAACTCGATGCGCAAAAGGACCGAGGGCTCCAGGGACGCGACCTCTACTCGACGCATGCGAATCTCGGCACGTTCTTGATCCACGGCAACTTCAAGGCCGCGCAGGCCGGCGACGCGGCGGCGCGCGATCGCTTCCGAGAGGGCTTGGCGAACATCCACGAGTCGATTCGCGTCAATCCCGAAGCCCACTTCGGCCGAGAGCGCTGGCAGGCCGTGATCGCCGAATTCCTGCTCGCGAGCTTCGACGATCCGCAGCTGCTCACTCGGTTCGACTTCCTCGGAAATGGCCTGGCAACCACTCCCGGCCGCCCGTCGCGAGGGTGGGGCTCGGCGGCATACTCCGTCTCGGATGAGCTGCCGGTCCCGATGCAACTCGCGCTTCGCTCCGACGAGTCGGCCGAGTCGCCAGAGACGCGACCGATCGCGGATTGGATCCGGAGCCGCATCACCCGCGTCGGCGCGGAAGAGGGCTGGTCGCGAGTCGACGTGCCCTCGCACCGTCGGTCCGTGGCGTTCGACGAGCCGATGCTCGGGATCCTCGGCATGTGGCGCCAGGGCGGAGGCGCGAATCCTCACTTCGCGGTCGCGATTGGAGAGACGATGTCCCGCGTGGGGCAGCGATTCATCGCCCACGCCGCCTTCGAACGGGCCATCCAACTCGCCGATCGGGTTCACCCCGATCCCGAGATCCGACGCCGATTCGTCGAGGCCTGCGAACTGAGACGTCGATCTCTTCAGGTGTCGATCGACGTGAACCAACAGATCCTCTACGACGAGTTTCGCGATCAGCTCGATGTCGGACTTCAGTTTCAGAAGGAATACCAGGAATATGAGAAGGCGAGGCTCGCGGAAGGCATCGAGTTCGATGATCCCGAGCTCTTCGCAGGATTCTCGCCCACGACGCCCTCGATCGCCAGTTCCTCCGGCGAAGAGGAAGTCATGAGCATCACGAGGAGCGACGACCCCCGGCCTTCACTGGGCCGAGCGGTCGCCGGATCGGCATTCTTCGGGGGCTCGATCAGCGTCTTGATCGGTGCACTCGCGGCTCGCACGCGAACATTCGTCGCAGGACGTCGCAAGGTCTCGGCAGGAGTGCATTGGATCGAAGAGTGAACCGGCGACCGCGATCTTGATGCGAAAGGGGCCGCCGGCAAACTCGATCGATGGGGATCAGCCCACGAATTGGACGTCGACGGGACCGGGGAGGATCCCCGCCTCGACGGCTCGCGAGAGCAAGGTCCGCACGGCGGTGCGTCCGCGCTCGCCGTAGTC
>JANRKW010000005.1:0-86840 GCA_033763215.1 Isosphaeraceae bacterium
TCTGGATGCGGATCCGCAACGTCTCGGCTTCCTCTTCCTCGTTTTCGTCGAACTGCTCGATGTAGAGCTCGCGGAGCCGCTCGATCTCTTCGCGGGCCGCCTGGATCATCGCGGGATCGACATCGAAACGGGATCGAGAGATGTTGGCGCGTCGACCTGAACATGCCCGCAAGAGTCGCGCGGCGGTTTCGTCCCAGTCGTTGCGCTCGAGTCGCTCCTCGAGATCGGCGAGGATCTCGAGCACTCGCTCGCAGCCTCGCTGGGTCGAGGCGAGCAGCGCGGTCGCGAGATAGGGGTCGTCGACGAGCAATTCCTCGGCCCGCTTGACCTCGGCCGAACGCTCCTCGATCAGCCGAATCGTCGCATTCTTCATCCGCTCGGCGCGACTCGCATCGTCGGCATCGTAGATGAGCATCAACCTGCGCTTGGCCTGATACGCGAGGTCGGCATAAGCGAGCGCTTCGTCGTTGGCGGGCATCAACGCATCGACGAACCGCTCGCGCTCGGCCTCGATCTCGGGGCTGGTCTCGCCGGGTGAGACGATGATCTTGCGAAATCCATGCTTGGTCGCGTTCTCACGCGATCGCAACTTGCCTTGTTCGCTCGTCGGCCCGGTCGACCGCTCGGCATTCTCGCGATTCTTGCGGATTTGCCACTCGGAGGCTTCCCTGCGCGCAGCTTCGCTCGGGACTCGCTTGTCGACGTTCATGATTCACTCCATATCCAAGTGTGTTCGCGTTCGCTTTTGGAAAGATAACCAAGTCGTTCGGATCCAACTGCACCGACTACTCACCTTGCGCCCATGCGCATCCACCTCTCGTCATCGACCACCGTCGACCTCGATCTTTGGGGAATCCGCGCGGATTGCGGAATTCAAAGAGAAAGCGGGGAGTAGTCCGTCGTGGAGCGTTCGGGATTGAGCGTCTGCGTTCGCCGCCCGTGCATCGAGCGGCCGGCGGTCAACCTCCGATCGAGACTGTTCGGCTCGTCGGCCCGCGTACTCGGAGCTTCTGCCAAGCACGGGTTGGAGACAACCCGTGCCATCCTCAAGGATCCGGAGTTGCATCGCATGGAATTGCGGTCGCGCCCTCGCTTAGTTCTCAGAGGGTCGGAACGGGGTTGTCCGTCGTGGACCATCGCTTTCGAGCATGTTCACTACCTAAGCCAAAGTACGGCGATGCTGTTCCTCATTGAGGTTTGATGACTCAGTAACCGATCAACCCAAGGCCGTAAGGAAATCGGACCCTTGAATGTCCGAACAGTGCGCGAGCGAGGTTGACGGTTCGGGTGTAGTCTGGACTTACTGCTTCTTTTCCACCGCTCTGGTACTTGTAAGAGTTCGGGACGGCCAGCACGAGTGTATCCACTTGAACCATGACCATCGCTTGGATCAAATCGCGGTAGACCGCGTTCCCCATCCACGCCCGCCCAGCCTCCACCTCAAGCCCGCATCGCCAGTCGGGGTGGTAGGCGTCGATCTCGTAGGTCAGGGTCGGATCGCCGTTCTCACCGAAGAATACAGGCCTGGAGATCTTGTCATCATCGGCCTTTCCTGCTTCTACCTCGAACCCCAACTTCCGTAGGTCCGGCCGCAGCACCGCCAGTACCTCGTTGCTCGTCAGCCCCTTCTGGAGCATGGATGTTGAGATCGCAGCTTCGTGTTCCGCGAACACTTTCACGATACTCCGGAGAAAGCCGGGAGGTGGGTCGGTCTGTGGAAAGTAGTGAAAGCGAACAGGACTCACTCTAGGCATCCTTCGTAAGATTTCGCGTATATGTCTCGATGTGCAGTACCGTGAGTCCACCGAAATGGCGCCATGAGGACGGGCGGATGCCTTCAGAACTTCCGCACATCCTCCAAGTACCAAATCAGGGCATGCTCGTACTCTGCCTCTGCTTCCGGGTGGAAGCAGACCTCAGCCGGCCGGCCGACCTTCCAACCTCCGTCGAACACGATCTCGGACGACGGGCCATGGATCCAACCGAACTTCACCGGCCTCGATCTGGGATGAGCGGCGCTGGACTTCGCTCAACCATGCGGGATCGAACGGGAGCTCATTCGTTGGGTCTTGCGAGGCGAGCAACGCTGCGACCAACTCCCGACGCTCGTCATCGGGCAACGCCGGCGCCGCTTGGAGGAGTTGCTCAGTCGCGGGGCCCATGTCGAACCTCAACGGGGTTGATGCGCGACGGAAGCGCCCCTCGAGGGCGACTTCATCTCTCTCCAGCATACCCTGCAAGTCATGCCGAGCCCAGCAAGGTCGAGATCGGGCGGGTGAAGGCCGTCTTTGACTGCCGTCAGTGCAGACGACCGCTCAAACGGGGCGCATGAGGAGGCGCTGAATCTCGTCCCAGTGGTTTCGGTCATCCTCGGCCTGCGCGATGCCAAGAATCACCTTCAAGAGCGTCATCCGGCCAGTCGTGATATCTTCTGCTTGCACGGTCTGGTCGTCGAAGTCAGGATTTACTGGGACTTCGAACTCCAGGATCCACCATCTCTCGATTCTGTCGAGTAACTCGGCGATGCGTATTAGGAGTGGCTTGCTGATGTCCGAGCCGGCCGTCGCGATCAACCTCGGCAATTCGTGAGCAACTACATTTCGGTGGGCTCGAATCTCGTGATACGACACTAGGTCGCGATCGTCTATGGCCCCATGATCCTTCAGCCAGCGCCAAGAAGCAGTCAGCTCATCCTTATCAAGAGATCTTACCTCTTCCTTGTATCGGCTGTCCGTGATTTCGCTCTTCTCGCCGAATCGATTGTAGAAACTCTTTGTTTCTTCAAGTACGGCGGAATTCAAGATCTCGTAGGCCGCGAGGTACAGCGAGGCCGAGATGAGATTCCGCTTGAGCACTACTGAGTTCAATATCTTGGCTAAGTCCAAGGCGTCGGCATTCGTTGACTTATTCATCGAACTGTTCTCCTCTGGATCGCTCTCAGGCTGACCACTTCCAATTGCTCGGTATCATGTTTAAGAGGTGCACCGCGAGGCTCGTCTCGCAGCGGAGTGTTTTGGAGTGGACAAACAACGGAAGGCTCTTGCTCTCGACACACTCGCAACCCAAAGGTTCGTGTGGTGTCTCCCCAGTGACTTCTGTCCCGAATGTTCGCTTCGACCATTGAATCTTGACAACTCCTCGCTCGCAATGCGATTCGCTCCACATTCATCACCGTTTACGGCAAGGAGCAGAAGGACGACCTGTCGCCCGACGACAAGAGGCTGTACCGGCAACTCGCGGCGATCCTGAAGCAGCAATCGCGTCCCGACCAGGAGCCCTGAGGAAACCATGAAGGATCGAACGGAGCGGGCGAGTGTCGCCGAGCAGATTCGCAAGGGCCTGGAGGAAGCCGTTCGCCATGCCCGCGGCGAGATCACTCTGAAGTCCACCATCGTCGAATTGCCCGAGGAGCCCCCCGAGATCGACGCTCCGGCTCTGGCGGCGATCCGAGGGCAGTCGAGAATGTCGCAAGCCGTGTTCGCGCGGCTGCTCAACGTCTCGACCAAGACCGTGCAAAGCTGGGAGCAGGGCCTCCGAACCCCCTCGCACGCCGCGCGCCGGCTCATCCAGATCTACTGCGAGCACCCCGAGATGGTCTGCCGGAGCGTCGGTCTGCCGCCGGTCGGGCTCGAGGGCATCGTGATCGAGCAGGAATCCTCGGGCCGAAGCAGGATCGTCGTCCAAGCGACCGGGTCCGCGCGCAAGGCCAAGCCCCCCCGAACGCGAGCCCCTCGCTGACCGAGGAAGTCGGGGCCGCTTTGCATGTCCTTGCAGTCCCGGACGCGACGGGTCGGCTCGTCGCCCCGTCTCCTCGCGGGTGTCGGCCGAGCACGGGTTGGAGCCGACCCGCGGGATCCGGAGCCGGCTCGCCGAGCTGCTTTGGATCTCCTCGTCGTCCGAGTCACTCCTCAGGTGGGTTGACCGGGGGCTCGTGGGGTTCCATGTGCACCAGGACTCCTCCGACGTTGGGCATGGCGGCGCGGATTGCTCCCTTGACCTTGCCGCTCAGGACGTGGGCCTCCCAGAGTGGGAGCATTCGGTCGGCCTCGACGTGGATGTCCACGAAGTACTCGGTCCCGTGGCGCCGGATGCGGAGCTTTTCGACGCCGAGGACGCCGTCGACGTCTCGGGCCGCTCGGGCGACGAGGTCGGCGACCGGTCCTTCGGGCATCCTGTCCATGAGATCCCGGACGGCGGGGCGGAGGAGGAGGAAGCCGTTGAAGGCGATGAGGGCCGCGGCGGCGAGGGCTGCCCAGTCGTCGGCGGACTCCCAGCCTGGGCCGCCCCAGAGGGCGACGGAGATGCCGATGAAGGCGGCGGCGGAGGTGAGTGCGTCGCTGCGGTGGTGCCAGGCGTCCGCCTTGACCGCCGCGCTCCCCGTGTCGAGCCCGACCTGGAGCACCCGTCGCGAGAGGGTCTCCTTCACGACGACCACGACCGCGATGACGACGAGCGTGAACGGTGCGGGCGCGTGATGCGGCGTGGCGATCTCGCGGACCGCCGCAACCGCGATGCCGATGGCCGCGCCGAGGAGCATGAGCGAGACGACGGCCGCGGCGAGCGTCTCGGCCTTGCCGTAGCCGTAGGGATAGTCGTCGTCGGCCGGGCGGGTGGTCATGCGCAGGCCGCCCCAGACGATGATCGAGGAGAAGATGTCGGTGGAGGACTCGACGGCGTCGGCGACCAGGGCATAGGAATGGCCGAGGAGGCCGGCGACGAGCTTGACGACGACCATCGCGGCATTGACCCACATGCCGGTGAAGGCGGCGCGCATCCCTCGCTCGGCCCGGCTCGCCGTTGGGGTCTGGTCGGGCGTGTTCGACATCGATGGGGATCTCATCTCGAGATGTTGCGATTCCGCGAATGTCTCTCGGCCGGCCCGGGTTTCTTCCGACGAATCCGGAGCTGCATCGCTTGTCTCATCGCGGTCGCAGGAATCGGCGGCGCAGTCTTCGAGGTCGTTTGGGGACCCGAGCCGTCCGTGTGAGCGGATCGATGGATGGGTCGGAAGCGGTCCGTTTCAGGCCGACGTTCGATCCAGCTGGGACGAGTCGAGTCCCGTGAGTCGAAGCTCGTGCACGATTCCGCCCGCGTCGGCAACGAGGATCGCCGGACCGGTGGGGAATGCGATGCAATGTTCCACCACGTGATCGAGGTGCAACGATGCGAGGACGCGCCCGTCTTTGAACGATGCGATCCGTACCGAGCGATCTCTCCCGCAAGTGATGAGCAGCTTTCGCCCCTCGATCTGCAGCGACCCGATCGAAGTCACTCGGCGGGTGTGCCCGGTCGGCCGCTCCGACAGGATGCGTCGCTCGAGGAGATCGACGATTCGGAGCATGCCGTCGATGCCGCTGGTGACGGCCACGACATCTCCCTCCCATCGCGGGACATGCAATGGCGAGGGCCAATGAGAATCGAGGGGGAGAGGTTCTCCCTGCCAGCTCATCGAAACGAGATCCAAGATGTGCAGCCGCCCCCCGGTGTCGAGAACGGCGAGCAACTCGCGCCCGTCATGCAGCAGGAGCTCGGCTTCGATCGGCAATCGATCGATCAAAGCAGGGAATCGATCGATCAACACAGGCGGGCTGGAGTCGATTCGCCATCGTGAGATCGAGTTGAAGCCCATCACGATCACCCTCTCCTCCGACCCTCTGGAATGTGTGAAGATCCGGAGGCATGGATCGATCGAGACTGCGTCAGAATGGCCGTGGTCGAGCTCGAAGACGATCTCGCCGTCATCCCAGTTTCCGCCGCGGACCTTCCCATCGTAGCCGGCCCAGAGAATCAAGCGACCGCCCCGCGCGAACGTCGCGGACTTGATCGAGGTGCGCTCTCGATGCGCGAAGCCCGCCGGCGGATAGGGCAGTGCACGAGCGGTCGACTCGCCGGGTCGCCGGACGAGCGGACCTCTCTCCGTGCCCAGAGCGATCACCGGGCCGTTCGCTCTAGGGTGGATCGCGATGCAGGTCAATCTCCGCGATACGGCTTCGGGCGGGATTCGAGGACGCTCCGCATCGAATCGACCCGGACCCTCCACCAAGTCCGTCGGTCGGCCGCGAGTCGCTTCTCCGTCATACTCCGATCGATTCGAGGGATCCCAGATGTGGATGACTCCGCTCTCCGAGCCTGAGATCAGCAGCGATCGACCGGAGCGATCTCGGGTCGTCGACAGGGCGATCGCTCCGCTCGAGCGGTCGACCAGGGGGGGGCGATCGGGAGTTCCTGAAAGCGGGTCGAGGATGCGGATGACCCCGGAGGAAGCCGCCGTCACCAGCCTGAGACCTTCCTCGAGCTCGGCCCAGCACACCGGTCCGACCGACTCCGTTTCACGCTCGAGAAGTACGAATCGGACAGGATCTTGGGACAGATCCCCGAGTGCGATGGCGCTACGCTCCATGAACCACAACGTTTGCGCGAGCGGCGCCGGGTGGCTGAATGAGACGGCGAGTTGGACAGCGACGTCTCCTTCGTGCACTGCGATACGGCTGATCGGCAGTCCCTGAGTCGGCGTCTCGATCTCTCGTCGAAAACGAATCGGATCGAGATCCCACTCGATGAGCCGATCATCATGAAGCGACAAGAGCATGGGGCCGTGCGGCGAGTCGTATGTACTCATGAGCCTGCAATTTTGCGGAGATCCGTCGATGAGGACGAGTTCTCCGCTCGCCGGGTCGAGATCGATGAGCCCATGCGATGTGCCCAAGATCGAACGGACGCGGTCGCCGGTCGCGTAGGCGCGGATGCACTGGATCGAGAGACCGGGAAGCTGTCGGACGGGGAGGATCTCCTCGCGACTCATCAGATTCCAGCGTCGGAATCGACCATCCTCGAATCCTGCGATCAGATGGAGGACTTCTCCAAGGCGGTAGAACGCGAGGCATGCGATCGGGAGATCATCGACGAGCGCGTCGCCGAGGGGCGCGTGATCGTCCAGATTCCAGAGTCGAATCGCCTTGTCCCTCCCACCCGAGGCGACCAAGCAACTTCCTTCATGTTCATCGACTTCGAGGCAGGTGAGGCTGAATGAGTGCCCCTCGAGCGTTCTCGAGCGTCCTGAACGCGGCGGCTCGAGAGTGGGGGAGAGCAGTTCGATCCACGGCGCACCGGTTCGATCCACGCGAAGCCGGTCGAGGGCGGCGCGGCGGTTGGCGGCGAGGAGGCGGCCGTGGAGTTGCGAGCGGAGTTGGGCGGGGTCGCGGGTGAGGATGTGGCCGGCGAGCCGGAGGGCGTCGCGGACCCAGAGCGCTTCGTGGTCGGCGGGGAGGCCGGAGAAGTCGGATGTCGCGGCCTCGAGACCGAGGGTGCGGAGCTTGGTCTCGAGCCAGGCGGCGTCGAACAGGAGCGACTCGGCCTCGGCCTCGCGACCCGCCGCGCGCAGATGCATGTGGAGATGTTCGAGGATGTATCCGTCGGGCTCGAGATCGGCCCAGTCGCCCGACGCGGGTCGGTAGGCGTCGAGCAGCGTCCGGTGGCCGCCGCGGGGGTCCTCTTGGTGGTATCGGACGTAGTCGTGGTGGAGGTCGTGGAGCGCGACCAGGCAATGAGCGAGATCGCGGGGCTCGGCTTCGGTCGGGTCGACGAGTTCGAGCAAGGACCGGCGCTCGAGGATCCGCAAGTCGTGCTCGACCGCGTGAGGCTCGAGCTTCTCGCGATGCGACCAGAGCCGGACGACGGCGGCGACCGCGACCGACTCGTCGGCCGGGAAGACGGCGAGCGCCTGGAAGAGCCGCGCGGCGCGGCGGTCGCGGTCGCGGCTCTCCATGAACCGGATCGAGGCCTGGATCGAGAGGAGAACGCTGTCGTACCTGGGGTCGAAGCCTTCGCGGGCGAGGTAGGAGAGATCGGCCTTCCGCAGGGCCTCGAGGAGGCGGGACCAGGGGGTGTCGGCCGCCTCGGCCCCGGCGATCGCGAGCGCGAGCGGGAGATAGCCGCATTGGCGGGCGACGTCCTTCGCGGCGGCGAGGTCGCGCTCGGCGATCGGCCGGCCGCTCGCCTTGGCGAGGAGCTCGAGCGCTTCGGGTTCGGAGAGGAGGCCGAGGGGGTACTCGTGGGCTCCGAGGTCGCGGGCGAGGTCGCGCTGGCGGGTGGTGATCAAGAGCCGGCTCGCGCCCGGGCCGGGGTCGAGTCCGCGGAGGTCGGTGAGCGACCAGACGTCGTCGAGGATCAGGAGCAACCGGCGCTCCTGGAGGGTGCGGTTGATCGCGACGATGCGGCGCTCGGGGTCGTCGCCGGCGTCGGCGATCTCGAGCGCGCGGACGAGTTCGCGGGCGAGGCGTTCGCGCTGTTCGGGCTTGCCGGCGAATTCTTGGCCGAGGGTGACCCAGGCGACTCCGTCGAGGAAGGCCGCGGCGATCCGTTCGTCTCGCGCGACGGCCGCCGCGGTGACCGACTTGCCGGCGCCGCCCTGTGATCGAAGCGCGACCGACTTGCCCGTGATCGCGACCGCCGAGCCCGTCTCGGCGAGCAGGAGGGCGATAACGGCGTCGATCACCGACTTGCGCTCGAGGTAGAGATCGGTCCGCGGCAGAGGCGGGAGCACGCCGAGCACGCGGAGCGGCGGCCGGGTCATCTCGTCGAGCAAGCCGGCGAGGCGGGAGTCGTCGAGGTCCTTGACGGGGAACGCCTCGCGGACCTTTTCGGGATCGAAGGCGGCTCGGAGCTTCTCGAGCGATGCGCCCTCGAAGCCGAGGTCGGCGAAGGTCTTTCGATCGCGGAGGTGGAAGGCGATGCAGGTGAGCAAGACGCCGTCGGGTCGACCCTGTCCCGAGGCTTTCCAGCCTTGGTGGGTGCTGCTCGCGACCTGATAGTCGGCCCGCATCTTTGGCCAGGTCAACTTCGATTTCTTCTCCTCGACCGCCCTGAGAAAGGCGTCGGGGAGCTCGAGCAGACCGTCGTCGGGCGAGGGGGAGGGGGGCGGTTTCGACATTTTCCCGGTGCGTCCCATTGCCCAAGTGTCCGAAGGCCCCGGACCGACCGACCGGCGATCGACCGGCGTCCGACCGACCCTCGGCGAGCCTCGACCGGTCGGCGACCGACTCCCCCCTCGGGAGCGACCGGCGGGCGACCGGCGGTCGAATCGGCGTAAAGCGTTTGAGGAGAGTGATTTGAATCGAGTCGGATGATGCTGGTGAGCCCGAGAGCGGATCCCTCGAGGGCTCCTCGAACGGTGGTGTTCACTGGTCGAGCGCATCAGCAAGTCCGTCGCGACGGACGTCCACCCCTCGCAGTATGGGAGGCGTCCGATGTCCAAGCAAGAGTTCCGCGGTTTGGAGCGTCGTGAGACCCAGGTCGATCCTCGTCGGGAGATGTCGGAGCGGTTGCCGGAGTCGATTCAGCCCCTCTTGACCGCGTTGACCGGCAAGGCGGGGCCCGATGATGTCGAGATTCGGGCGTGGACGCCGAGCGAGCGGCTCGTCGCGACGATCGCCGAGCTGGCGGTCGGAGTCGCGGGAGGCGCGGCGGCGGTCGCGATCGGAGGGCCGGCGCTGGTCGCCTTGCCGGTGACGACCCTCATGGCGGCGGCGGCGGCGCGGACGTTGCAGACGAGCTTCGTCCACCACGCGAGTCATGGCCGGCTCGTCCCCTCGAGCAAGCGCTGGAATCGGTTCTGGGGCGAGGTCGCGTCGGTCCTGGCGTGGCTCCAGCCGCTGGAAGACTACGAACCGGAGCACAAGATCCACCACAACCAACTCGCGACGGAGGCCGACCCCGACCTGGTGTTCGTGCGCGACGTCCTCGGGTTCAAGGGCGGGGCGCCTCGGGCCGAATCTTGGCGTCGGCTCCGGAGGCTGATCGTGTCGCCCAAGTTCCATCTCTCGAGGACTCTGGCGCGGGCGAAGGCGAATCTGATCGACGCGAGCCCGAAGCGTCGAGCGGCGTCGTGGGCCTACCTCGCACTGCTGTTGGGCGGCACGGCGAGCACGGGGGCCTGGCTGCCGATGCTGGTCGGCTACGTCCTGCCGGTGATCGTGCTCCAGAACGTCGGGGCGGTGTTGCAGACCCTGAGCGAGCATGCCTGGGTTCACCTCGGGTATGGTCGCGACTCGAAGTCGGCGATCCACCGCCGGTTGACGTTCACGCGGTACTCGGGCGAGTCGTTGCCGGTTCGCGGTTCGGGTCCGCTCGCTTGGATCCGTTGGTGGGCGGCGATGCTGCTGGTTCACGGGCCGCTCAAGCACTGGATCACCGGGCTCGATCTCGGTGAACATTTGCTCCACCACATCGAGCCGAACGGCTTCGATTGGGCGCGATTCGCGTTCTCGAGGCGCGAGCATGAAGCGAAGCTCGCCAAGGGGGAGGAGCGCGTGGTCTGGGGGCTCTTCGCGGCGCTCGACCTGACGTTCGCTCACCTCGAGCTGCTTCCCGAGGGGGCCGAGCTCGGCGATCCCGAGGGTTACGGCTGGATCGACCCGCGTCTGCTCGACATGTGAACGTCGACCCGGCGCCGCTCTCTCGGTCGCGATCGCGGCCGAGAGGCGGCCCGCCGGCCGCGAGCCGACGGCTCGACTATAGTGGGGACATGCGAAATCCCATGCCGTCGGTCGTGATCTGCGTCGTATCGGCCTCGATCGTGGGGTGCGCGGGGGGTGAGGCGGTGACGGTCGCCTCGCTCCAAGCGGCCCAGGCGAAGTGGCGAGCCGCGGGGTTGGCCGACTACGACCTCGTCTGGCGAAGTTCGGGAGCGCGGCCGGGAACGTATCGCGTCTTCGTTCGCGGCGGCGAGGTCAAGGCGATCTACACGAGGCATGAAGGTCGCGAGATCCCCGCGAAGCCGGGTCAGCCGCGGTTCTACGGCGTGGACGGACTCTTCCTGACGATCGCCGAGGACCTGGCCCAGCTCGACCAACCGCTTCCGTTCGGGAAGCCCCGAGGCACGTCGGTCGTGATGCGGTTCGAGCCCGATCCCGCGCTGGGCTATCCTCGGACATATGTGCGAGACGTTTCGGGGAGCATGCAGGGGATCTCCGTCGAGGTGCTCTCGCTGGAGCGATCGACGGCGGAGATCCCGCCGCCGATCGGCGTTCGTTGAGGAATTGCAACGAATCCGCGGAGAAACGAACGCGAGCGTCACACGGGTGCCGGTTGGGGCGTATCCTTGAATCGTTCGGGCCGACGACCGTCTCGAGCGCGTTTCTTCTCATCGCCGAGTCCCGAGGTCCCACCGAAGTGTCGGAACATCCTCGCCGTTCGAAACCGCCCGAAAAGCCGCAAGATCGTCAATGGAGTCGACATGCGGCGAACTATGATGATCTGTTCCTCGATCCGTTCCGGCCGGGCGTCGAGAATCCCTTGCTGGACGCGATCGAGAGTGCGGCATCGGAAGAGGGGACGGTCGCCGATCTGGGCTGCGGGACCGGTCCGCTCCTGCCGCGATTGATCGGTCGATTCCGGAGGGTGATCGCTCTCGACTTCGCGCCGAACATGGTGAAGACGGCGAAGAAGCGCCTGGGGGATCAGGCCGATCAGGTCGAGTTTCGGGTCTCGGCGATGCACGATCTCGAGGATCTGGCGGGCTCGCTCGACGTGGCGGTCGCCGTGAATTCGATCGTGATGCCCGACGTCCGCGACATCGATCGCACGATGTCGGCGATCTTCGCGGCGCTGCGCCCTGGGGGCCGATTCCTGGGGATCCTGCCGGCGATGGATGCGATCCATTATCAGACGATGCTGCTCTACGACCGCGCGCTGCGGCAGGGGCTGGAGATCGAAGAAGCCGAGCGCCAGGCTGCCTTCTTGGCCGAGCATCATTATTATGATTTCGCGTTCGGCCGGTTCCAATTCCAGGGGCTTCGCCAGAAGTTCTGGGAGCCGTTCGAGGCTCGGCATCGACTCGAGAAGGCGGGATTCGTGGAGATCCGGCTCGAGCAGGTGCTCTACCCGTGGGACGATCATCTCGCAGGGTTCGAGGACTTCGCCGCGATGCCGAGGAGCTGGGATTGGTTCTTCGAGGCCGGAGTTCCCGGTGGAACCGTCGGGGAATCGGTCGCGGGAAGGGACGAGAAGCGATGACTCAACGACCCGAGACGCAGGAACAGTCGATCAAGGCGCGCAAGTCCCTGCTGTTCGAGTCCGAGACCCGACCGGCGCGTCCCAAGATCGAGCGGAAACCGTTCGCGGTCTTGGTACGCGAGACGCCGGCCGCCCCCTTGTCGGGAGGGACGAAGGCGATCCTCTGGACCTTGACCCTGGTGGTGATCGGCTTGCTCGTCGCGGCGCTGGCGACGTCGCGCGGACCGGACCCCGCGCGGCGGACTCCCGCCTCGGCGAAGTCGTCCTGACGATCGAGAGCGGGAAGCGTGCCGGGAGGCGCGTTCAGATGCCGCGCGACCGGGGCTTGCCTCGGCCTCGAACTCGAAGCGCGACGAAGCAGGCCAGGCCGGCGGAGGCGGAGAAGAAGGTCGACGGCTCGGGGGCGACGACCGAAGAGAGTTCGAACCGAAGATTGTCGATCACGAAGCCGGTCGAGGCGACCTGTTCGAAGACGACCTTGGCGATCCCGGGTCCGTCGAGCCGGAGAAATCTCATCGATCCCTCATCGGTGTCGAGGAATCCGCCGCGGGAGTCGAAGGCGGTTCCGCGGATTCGGTCGACCTCGAATCCGAAGCGACCATCGAGGAGATTCTCGATCTCGAGGAAGTTCGCGGTGCGCCTCGATTCGATCGAAACGACGATGGGGCCGCGGTCGCCCGAGGTCGTGAGGACCCGGCCGGAGAAAAACGGGTCGAAGTCGAAGTCGCGAATTTGGAGTCCCGGGCCGGTGAAGGTGAACTTCACGCCGTCGGAGACGATCTGGAGGCGTTCCTCGGGCACGAGGCCGAGGGGGACGGAATCGAAGTCGATGAGACCGGCATGGCCGGGGACATCACCGACCAAGAGGCATCCCAGGATCAAGAGGGCAAGATGACGGGCGATCGACGAGATCGATCGAGGGAGATTCACACTCGAATCCTCAGCAGGGTTCGCTGGAGCAGCCAAGGCGACGCGAGGACGTTGACGCGTGCGAGAGACGGTCAGGGCGTCTCCGAGATGCGGAATCGCAACTCGGTGCCGTTCAGCGCATCGAAAGAGATATCAGTCGGCGGATGAAGATTCAAGACGTCGCTCGCGCCCGCGCCGCTTTTCTCCGCCGGAGCGGTCGCCGCATCCACTCCGAAGCCGCTAAAGGATGCCGACCCCGATCGAAATCGACCGGTAAAGGCGCTTTGCACTCCGGATTCTAGGGCGTGTGCGAGGTCGGAAAGCCCCTGGGCCGCATCGGAGGGAGCTCGGGCCGGAGTCGCTCGGTCTGCGGCGGAAGTCAGATTCGCTTCAATCGATCCAGGCGACGAGTCCGCCCCGCGTTTCGTGGGAATCGCCCGACATCGGGTCGGATCGTCGGATAGGCTCCTACCGAGTGTTGAACGGACTCACCGAAGGGACGCCGTCATCTCGACAATCGACCGGCTGGACTCGGCCTCGCGGGCGATCGCCGGCCCTGTCGCGCAGTTCCATCTCGAGACTCCCTTGAGAATCACTGCGTGCATGGTAGCATTGATCGTCGGCTTCTCGAGTCGAGTCGTGGTGTCGGGATGACTCTCGCGGCCTGCGGAGCGGAGTCGCGTCGCCGAACGGTTTCGCCGCGTCCAGGGGTTCCGCCATGTTCAGAATCGAATTCCATCGGGCTCGAACGGCTTCGAAACAGTCGACGCACCGCCGTGCCGCGAGGCGGCTGCCGCGGCGTCCGGGTGTCGAGGGTCTGGAAACCCGCGTCGTGTTGGACAGCACGTGGCTCGGCACGTCCAGCGCGGTCTGGTCGGACAACGCCAACTGGGACACTCCGCCGGCCTCGGGGCAGGCGTTGATCTTCCCGATCACGGCTTCGAACCCGACGAACACGAACGATCTGACGGCGGGGACGACCTACTCCTCTCTGAGTCTCGCGGGCAGCGGCTACACGATCGGCGGCAGCGAGATCGGATTGACGGCGGGCATCGTCTCGTCGGCGACCGGCGGACTGAATCGATTGAATCTGCCGATCGCGTTGAGCAACACCACGACGGTCGAGGTGACGAATTCCGACGCCGCGCTCGAACTCGGCGGGTCGATCCTGGGCAGCAGCGGCCTCACGAAACTGGGTGCGGGCACGCTCGAGTTGTCCGGCGTGGGTCTTTACTCGGGAACGACCGCGATCTCGGCGGGCTCGATGCGCGTGACGGGTACCGCGGCGTCGAGTTCGTTCCGCGTCGATGCCGGCGGCGTCCTGACGGGACGCGGCACGGTCGGCGCGCTCCTCGTGGACGGCGGATCGGTGGCTCCGGGAACGACCACGCCTCAGATCCTCACCGTCGACGGCAGTCTGTCGCTGTCGAATTCCGCGACGCTCTTCGTGGGTCTGAGCGGAACCACGCCCGGTTCCGGCGGCTACAGCCAACTCGTCGCCGACTCGGTCTCGATTCTCGACGCGGACCTGAGCCCGGCCTTGAACTTCAGCCCGGTGGGCAATCAGGTCTTCCGGATCGTCGACAACGTCGGGACCGACCCGATCAGCGGAACCTTCACGGGTCTTCCCGAGGGAGCGGTGTTCGAGATCGGTGAACGGCCGTTCTCGATCAGCTACGTCGGCGGCACCGGCAACGACGTGGTGCTGACCCACCTGGTCGATTCGACCACCGATCTCAGCGCGACTCCCGCCACGACCGTCTTCGGTCAATCGGTGAGTCTGGTCGCGACGGTGTCGGGCACCGGGACGTTGCCGACCGGCTCCGTCGTCTTCCGAGCCGGCTCGACCACACTCGGAACCGGCGTCTTGAATGCCGGGATCGCCACGCTCGAGGTGACGAGCCTCCCCGTCGGCACGAACTCGATCACCGCCGAGTACCAAGGGGACGGCAGCAAGGCGCCGAGCACCTCGAGCGCCCAGAGCGTGATCGTGAATCAGGCGGTCGTTTCCAACGTCTTGCAGGCGACCCCGAATCCGACGGTCTTCGGCCAGAACGTCACGCTCACGTCCACCGTGACGGCGGTCGCACCGGGATCGGGAACGCCGACCGGGACCGTCGAGTTCTTTGCAGGCGCCGTCTCGCTCGGAACTTCGACGCTGGCCTCGGGCGTTGCGACTCTCGACACCCGGAACATTCCGCTCGGGAACTCCACGCTCACGGCGGTCTACTCGGGCAACACCAACTACCTCGCCGGCACCTCGAACGGCGTGAGCTTCGGCGTGGGTCAGTCGAATTCGGTTGCGACGATCTCGAGCACGCCGAATCCGTCGACGCTCGGGCAGTCGGTGACGCTGACCTCGAACGTGAGCGCGGCGACCCCCGGCTTCGGCACTCCCACGGGCACCGTTCGTTTCTTTGCCGGAAGCACGCTGCTCGGCAGCGCGACGCTCAGCTCGGGCACCGCGCAGCTCGAGACGACCGCGCTCCTGGGCGGTACGCAGTCGCTCACCGCGCAGTACCAGGGCGACGCGAACTTCGCGGCGGCGACCTCGCCCGCCGTCAACCACACGGTCTCGCAATCCTCGACCTCGACGATCCTCGCCGTGTCGACCACGTCGGCCGTTTTTGGGCAGCAAGTGACGTTCACCGCGACGGTCGGGTCGAACACCCCCGATACGCCGACTCCGACCGGGAACGTCGAGTTCCGTCGCGGGTCGACCGTCCTCCAGAGCGTCGCATTGGTCAACGGCGTGGCCACGCTCAACTCGACGACGCTCAACATCGGTGAGAATGCGATCACCGCCGTCTATCTCGGCAACGCCAGCTACCTCACGAGCACGTCGGCCTCGTTGACCGTGAGCGTGGCTCAGTCGCAGTCGACGACCGCGCTGACCTTGAGCCCGAGCCCGTCGGTGGTGGGTCAGTCGGTGACGCTCACGGCGACGATCGCCGCGGTGGCACCCGGTTCCGGGACGCCGACCGGGATCGTCCAGTTCTTCCAAGGGACGACCTCGCTCGGGACCGCGAATCTCGCGTCGGGATCGGCGACCTTCACGGTCCCCAATCTTCCGCAGGGCACCGCGAGCTTCAGCGCACAATATCGGGGCGATACCAACTTCGCCGCGAGCGTGTCGAGCACGGTTTCGACGAACGTGACCCAGGCTGCGACGACCACGGTGGTGACCGCGAGCGACACCGCTCCGCAAGCCTTCCGCCGGGTCACGCTCACCGCGACGGTTCGCCCGACGTCGGGCACCGGCGTGCCGACCGGGACCGTGGTCTTCTTCGTCGACGGGATCCCGCTGGGATCCGCGGTCCTCGCCTCGGGGACCGGGACGCTGTCGACGACCGTCCTGCCCACCGGGACGAGCACCGTCACCGCTCAATACTTCGGCGACTCGAACAACACGGCGTCGACGTCGGCCGGTCTCCAGATGTTCGTCGGCACACCCGAGCAACAGTTCATCGGTTCGCTGTTCCGGCAGGTGCTCTCGCGACCGGTCGACCTCAAGAGCATGCTCTTCTGGGAGAATCGGCTCGCCGACGGCATGAATCCCTCGAGGATCGCGCTGACGCTCGCCAACTCGCCTGAGGGGCGACGCAACGCGGTCGATCGCCAGTATCAGCTCTACCTCGATCGATCCGCGACGCGTCGGGAGATCGCGGCGGGACTTCCGGCAGCGAATACGGCGCGGTTCGGTGCGAAGCCGATCGTGCTCGGTTCGCGCGAGTTCTACACGAACGTCGGCGGCGGGACCGACGCCGGCTACGTGAACGCACTGGGAACGGCCATCCTCGGAACGCCGTTCGACGCCCAGATCGCATCGACGCTCCAGCGATCGTTGCAGGCGGGGGCCTCGACCCGCTCGGTCGCGAATCAGGCGTTGAACCAAACCGTGTCGAAGCAGGCTCTCGTTCAGTCGGTCTACCGGACGCTGCTCCAGCGCGACGCGTCGACGTCCGAACTCGACTCGGCCGTGCGGCGACTGAGCGCCCCCGGCGGCAGCCTGCGGCGTCTCGAGATCTCGATCCTCACGTCGAACGAGTATCTGCTCGTCGCCTCGGGACTCGAATCGGACGCTTCATGATCGAAGCGGCGATCGGTCGCCGCGTCCCTTCGAGAAGGGGACGCGGCGACTCGATTCGATGAGATCGGCAGATCGACATAAGATCATTCGGTCGCGTTCGAGGCGCGGCCGCGTTCGATCAAGTGGAGCACGAGGATCTGCTCGAGTTCCGCCGGCTGGAAGCCGAACGGACCCCGACCGCCCTTGAAGACGACGCGCCCGTCGGCATCGAGGAGATAGAGTCGGTCGGGCATTGCGCTGTAGCCGTTGCCCGCGCGATCATCGAGCTCGTCGACGAGCAGCGGCATCGGGAGCGCCAGGGTCGTTCGACAGCGCTCCGCGATCGCTCGACGCTCCTCGAAGGTGACGGGCTGGGTGATCTGGATGCCGCTCTTGGCATTCCGTCGCGTCGACCAACCGTCGGTGGGGTGCGCCTCGCGCACGTAGATGCCGACGAAGCGCACGCGATCGGAGTAGCGCTGGTGGAGTTCGGCGGCGATTCCCGAATGCGACCGGAAGTTCGGGCAGGTGAAGTTGCCGAAGATCAGGACGGTGGGACGGCGATCAGAGGGGTCGATGATCGGTTGCGACGCCGATCCGTCGTGCGTCTTCAACGTGAAGTTCGGCGCGAGTTCCCCGACCTTGGGCCCCTCGAACATCGAGCCGAGGTCGCCCTGCATGGTCGACTTGGCTCGATTCCATCGATAATAGAGCGAGAATCTCTGTTTGGGTTCGGGATCGAGGGTCAGCAACTCCCGGAACTCGGCGACCGAGACCGAGCCGTCGCCGGCCGATGAGGAGGAGAACCAGGCGTTCCATTCATCGCGCGAGATCCGGCCGTCGGTGTTGCGATCGACTTCCAGGAAGCGCGTGTTGATCCGTTTTTCCTCGAGGACGTGGCTCGAGTGGGTCGACCAGTCGAAGTCGGAGGCTTCGATGAGGCCGTCGGCGTCGCGGTCGAGTCGTTCCCAATGCTCGGGCGAGCCGATCGTCGAGAACTCCGCGCGGGTGATCGCGGAGTTGCGATCGCGGTCGGCCCAGGCGGCGAGCGCGTTCCAGCCGAGGGTCGAGCTCCCCGACTGGTACCAGCCGTTTCTCGGACGCTGCGGGTCGTCTTCGGTGAAGAGCGCGACCAGTTGCGTCGCGAGCTCGGGGCGACGCCCCTCGGCGATCGCGGGCCAGACCGCGGACCAGACCTGACGCGGGTCGACCCGTCGAAACTGCATCCCCTCGGGGACCGGGGCGTCGGCGATCGCCGCGCCATCGAAGACGCAGCCGCATCCCATGAAGAGAGACGCAAAGATCAGAGATCGTCTGATGTTCATCGTGAATTTCCTTTGGTACATCGATGAATGAAGGATCGATCGATCGATCTCAGGAACCGGATCGAGTGACGACCAGCTCGGGTTGCGTGGCGACGTAGTACTCCGCGCCTTCTTCGGACGGCGTCGAGCGCGCGCCTCCCGAGGATCGGAATCGCAGCACGACGTGGAAGAGTCGGTCCGAGCCGGCGGATTGTTCGTGGGGGGAGATCGTGAAGCCGGCGAGCGCTCGGCCCGATTCCCATTGATGGTCCTGGACCGTGATGGGGGGCGTCGCCTCGCGCAGGCTCGCGACCGTCTTGCCCTCGACCCAGGCCTGGAGCGTCCGCTCGAGCGCCTTCCTGGCCGAGTCCGGATCGGCCGCCGGGGGAGCGGTCGCGCTGCATCCCGTGAGCGATGCGGCGATCAACAGGCCCGCGAGGATCGGTTGATGGGAAATGGACATCGGCATATCTCCCGGGTGAGGATCTCAGTAGCTGTCGGCGCTCACGACCTCGCCGCCGTTGCGCGTGCCCAAGGCACGCCAGGCGGAGACGTTGACCGTGTCCTTCACGAAGCGCACCGATCCGTCGGCCAGCAGGAGATTCACCCCGCCGGGATGCGAGCTCGAGGCGTTGACCGCCATGCGCCAACTGCTCGGATAGACGCAGGAACGCGCGTTCGGCGGTCCGACGTGGCGATACACGGTCTCCGCATTGCGACTGAAGAGCCAAGGAGCGCCGGTGCTGGAGATGTTCTGGGTCGAGAGGTCGAGGGTGTTGAGGGCTCGACACCCGGCAAGGGCGTCATCGAGGTTGGTCGGCACGGTCGTGGAACGATAGAGGTCGGTTCGCTCCGTCGAGATCGCGTTGCTGAAGTCGCCCTTCATCCGCTCGGAGACGAGCGCGGTCGAGCTCGTGCCGTCGCTGAACGACGCGATCGAGAAGGTCATGTCGCTGAAGAAGGCACCGTTGGGAGCGGGGAAGGCCGCGTTGACGCCCGCGACGTCGCCGCGTCCCCATCTCCACGGCAGGAAGCTCCCCTCGCTGACCGGATAGTTCGTACCGGCCCAACCGGGCGGGAGCGGGCGGGAGGCGTCCGACGGGCAGAGGTAGCTCGAGATCGCGACTCCCTGCACGGTCGAATTCGCCGGGTCGGTGTACTGGAGCAGGAAGTTGATCGACGCGAAGACCTGCGTCTGCTCCATGAACGGCAGGATCTGAGCGTGCACCGAGTAGGAGTTGAGGGTCGTGAAGGGCGGGAGCAGGATGCGGTCGAGCGGGAACGAGCCGTTCACGTCGTGGTAGCCGTGAAGGGCGAGGCCGATCTGCTTGAGGTTGTTGACGCACTGGGTCCGCCGCGCGGCCTCTCGCGCCGCTTGAACGGCGGGGAGCAGCAGAGCGATGAGGACCGCGATGATCGCGATGACGACGAGCAGCTCGATGAGCGTGAAGCCGCCGTTCTTGGATCGAAGACGCATGATCGGAATTCCTATGATGAATGCGAAGTATGATGGAGCCTGGAAAAATCGGCGCGAGAATTGCTCGCGTAGGGCGGACGAGGAGTCGACCGCCCGCAGAGTGCAGATGCTATCGTGAGTCGAAGGATGTCGAAGTTCGATTCCGCTCGTCGGACGACCCCTGGGCGGAACCGCTCGTGCTCGAGCGGTCACGACCGGGAGAGGGATCGGTGGATCATCGGACGGAGCATGCCCGCCGCGCCGGGGCAGGGCGCCACGCTCGGCGCAGGTCGGCCGAACGGGTCGCGGGGTCGCGCTCCGAATCGATGCGGAGTTCACGAGTCGAGGAGCCGCGGAGGGCTCAGCGTCCCGAGCGAGGGGGACGAAAGAGACCCGAGGATTCACTCGACGGAGCGACCGGGTCGTCTCCGACCTGGATCCAGGTCATCGGATCGACGACGCGGGAATCCGAGCGATCCCAGAGAGCCGAGCTCTCGAGGCGAGGGGGGACGATCGTCAGGGGTTCGATCGGAGATGCGGGCTGGCCGGAGCAGAGGGCGCCTCGGCAGGGGCCGGGGCCTGGGTCGTGTTCCGGGCGAGGGAGTTCGAGATCGGGGGAATCCGTCGACCGGAAATCGGTGAAGCCGATCGTTGCGACTTCGTCGTTCCACAGACCCGGTTGGAGAAGTGGGTGATCGCATCCGCCTCGGGCCGCACTCGGCGCAAACAGCATGAGCGCCGCGATCACCCAGAGGGTGCCGGCGAATCCGCGAATCGATCTGTCGATCGCTCGGGTATCCATGCGGCTGCGTTCTTGACGAAGGGGCACCGAGACGGGAATTACAACATCCTATCTCGCCGAGCAACGCCCCGACAAGTTCGATCGGTGCCGATTCGCGCCATTTTCCCGAGGGCACCGCCCGGGCGAAGGGATCGCGGTCGATCGAGGCCCGCTGCGTCTGATCGTGATCGGCGGGGGATTCGAGGGCTGGAGGGCGAGTCCGTCGGCGTCTGTCTCGGCACGCTTCGGTTCGTCATGCGCCGCGATCGGTCGGTCCGACGCCCCAGGCGAGCTTGTCGCGGAGCGTCCGATAGAAGCTGTGGCCCGGCAGACGGATCATGGGGAAGGGGGTCTCGCCGCGCCTCACGACGATGCGGTCGCCTCGGGCGACGGGGATCTGGACTTGCCCGTCGACGACGAGGACGGTCTGGCCGTCGCCGCCTCGGATCGTGAGCTCGTAGGACTTGTGATGGCTGTCGACGAGAGGTCGTTGCGTGAGAGTATGAGCACAAATGGGTGTGACGACGAACATGTGGGCGTCGTGGGGGAGGATCGGTCCTCCGGCGGAGAGGCTGTGGGCGGTGGAGCCGACGGGAGTGGCGATGATGAGGCCGTCGCCGCGGTAGGTGATCACGCTCTCGCCGTCGATCGCGAGACCGATCTCCTGGACATGAAAGAAGGGAGCGGCGCGGAGGACGACGTCGTTCAGGCCGCGGAGACGTCGGGTCGGTTCGCCCGAACGCTCGAGCGAGCAGGAGAGCGTCATCAGGTTCTCGATGGTGAGCCGATGAGCGGCGAGATCCTCGAGTCGCTCGAGGAGGAGGTCCGGGGTGAGGTCGGCGAGGAATCCGAGTCGTCCGAGGTTGATCCCGAGGACGGGGGTCGGGCGATCGGCCATGCGTCGCGCGGTGTGGAGGACGGTGCCGTCGCCGCCGAGGACCAATGCGGCCTGGGCTTGGAGGTGGGAGAGGTCCGAATCGGCGGAGAGGTCGACGGTGAGGAGTTCGAGACCGGGATGGGACTCGATTGCGGCGCCGAGACGTCGTGCCTCGCGAACGACTTCGGGCTTGGTGCCGTTTCCGAGGATGGCGATTCGGAGCATGCGAGGCTCGCGGGGAGGGCAGATCGCGGAAGTCGGGACGCGTGTCGGTCCCTCGGCTCCATCCACCACGACGAATTATCTCCGAGACGGGTCGCCTCGGCAACGCGCGTCGAGATTCGACCTCGATGCGGCTCGATCGCTCCTGGAGCGACGGCGGGGCGAGCCTCGACCCGCCGACGGTCCCGAGAGCGGGATCCGCCGGTGGTTCGGGGCTCGCCCCGATGGACGAACGATGGGATCTCGCGAGGGATCAGGTCCCGAACTCGGGCCGCCTCTGTCGGAGTTGCGATTGGAGACGTTGAATGATCGAGGAGTGCATCTGCGAGACGCGCGACTCGCTGAGATCGAGCGTCGCGCCGATCTCCTTCATCGTCAGCTCTTCGTAATAATAGAGAATGATGATGAGTCGTTCGTTGCGGTTGAGTCCCTTGGTGACCATCCGCATCAGATCCTTGCGCTGGAGCCGGCGCGTGGGATCCTCGCCCTTCTTGTCCTCGAGGATGTCGATCTCGCGGACGTCCTTGTAGCTGTCGGTCTCGTACCACTTCTTGTTGAGCGAGATGAGTCCGACGGCGTTGGCGTCCATCGCCATCTTCTCGAATTCCTCGAGCGGGAGCCCGAGTTGTTCGGCGAGTTCGGCGTCGGTCGGCGGGCGGCCGTGCTGGGCTTCGAGGGCTTTGCGCGCCTCTTCCATCTTGGTGTGCTTGGAGCGCACCAATCTCGGCACCCAGTCCATCGTGCGCAGCTCGTCGAGCATGGCGCCGCGGATTCGTGGGACGCAGTAGGTCTCGAACTTGACGCCGCGATTGAGGTCGAAGGCGTCGATCGCATCCATGAGTCCGAAAACGCCCGCCGAGATCAGGTCGTCGAGGTCGACGCCCTCCGGAAGACGTTGCCAGATGCGTTCGGCGTTGTACTTGACCAGAGGCAAGTAACGCTCGACCAGTCGGTTTCGCAAGGGCGTGGTGGGCTGTTCCTTGAACTCCCGCCAGAGTTCCGAGACATCCACGTCCAGCTTGGTTGACATCCTGACCTCCATGTCGGCCGCGAGAGGGGCACATCCTGTGCGATGCGGAACGTCGATTCGAGCGGAACGGATCGGGACCGAGTCGGGTCGACTCGATCAGGGCGATCCGGACCGGATTGGGGAGCCTTCGGGCTTGGATGCGACGCTTGGTCGTCTCGGCGGCCGTTCGGGCTCTTCGTGGGCTCCGTCATCTCTCGCTGTCCAAGGAACGAGTCGATCATCGTATACATCGGGTAATCGGCAAGGTCGACTTGAGCGCAACCGCCGGATCAACCCACCCATTCGTTCCACGTGCCTGCCCGTCGCTTCGTCGCATCGAGCGGCATCGATCGAGGCGCATCGGCATCGCTGCGCCTGGGTACGAGTCGGTTTCTCGAACGTGGTTCTCCTGGTCATGGGGTTGTCTCGCGGGCGAATCGACGCGTCAACGAGGCGCGGAGATCGGCCCAGGGACCGAGACGCCGCGGTCGGGATTCCTCGACGAGCCGTCTCGCCAGTCTTTGGATTCCGCGAGCCGCCGGGCAGTGAGGAAACGAGGAAACGAAGGGCTGAGAGAGTCGAACCGAGCGCGGGACGCGGCGATCGATGGGAATCGAGCCCAACGACGTCGCGACCATGCGCAAGGTGGATCGAACGCCGAGGATCAGCGTCTCCACCACCTCGTCGGCTTCGCCTCGTGAGGTCGCTTGATTTACCAAGACTCGGATTTCGCGGGGAGAGGAAAGTCTCAGGATTTCGCGAATCCGCGCGAGCGAGGCATCGATCGACGTGGGCTCCGTCGTCGTGACGAGGACGACCTGGTCGGCGAAGTCGATCCATCCTCTCGACGCTTCGCTCCAGCCGGTGCCCACATCGACGATCACGAAGCCGCCGCGAGCCTGCGGAGCGGGTCGACGGAAGCCGCGACGAGCTCCCGTTGCGGGCGGTATCGCGTCGTGGACGCGATCGAACCTCTCGAGGATCGTACCGGGATCGTCGGTGTTCCGAACCACTCGGAGCGACGGCGAGTCGTCGGCTTCGTTGCGGTCTCCGGGGGCGCCGCAGATCCTGCCGAGTTGAGGGCCGCGGAGGTCGGCGTCGACGAGTGCGACCGATCGAGGGAGCAGCCTCGCGAGTTCCCAGGCGAGGTTCGCGGCGAGGACCGAAGTCCCGACGCCGCCCTTGCCCGCGCAGAAGACGAGTCGAGTCGCCCGTGCTGATTCCTCGGGTCGAGTCGGAACCTCGGCGCCGCTCGTGCGGGACGGGTTCGGAGTCGCCTCGGCGATTCCGGTCTCTCGCGTGCGCCGGCGGAGTCGGTCGGCCTGGTCGATCGGCGGTTCGGAGAGGGAAGGGGCGGATCTCAAGCGATCACCTCCTGTCCCAGGATCAGCGCGGCGAGTCGGGAGCGGTTCGCGGGCTCGATATCGTCGGGGACGGCCTGACCGGTGGTGATGTAGCTGATCGGCCGGTCGGCTCGGCCCAGGATCGAGAGGACGCCGCCGAAACTCTCGGCTTCGTCGAGCTTGGTGAGGATCACCCGATCGGCGCGGACGCAGGCGAACCGATCCACTGCGGCGAGCAGACTCTTTTCGCTCGCCGCGGCGCTGAGGACGAGATGCGTCTCGTCGGGACGAGCCGACTCGAGGAATTCGCCGAGTTCGCGGATCTTGACCTCGTCGCGCGGGCTCCTCCCGGCGGTATCGATCAGAACCAGGTCGACATCCCCGAGCTCGTCGATCGAGCGACGGATCTCGAGCGGATCGACGGCGATTCGCAGAGGAATATCGAGGATATCAGCATAGGTTCGAAGCTGTTCGACCGCCGCGATTCGATAGGTATCGACGGTGACGAGCCCGGGCCGGATGCCTCGGCTGAGCTTGAATTCGGCGGCCAGCTTCGCGACCGTCGTCGTCTTGCCGACGCCCGTGGGGCCGACGAGGGCGATGGTCCTCCGCGTACCTTCGACGGCCGCGACGGGAGGCGCGACGTCGATGCAGTCCTCGACCACTTCGCGCAGTGCCGACTTGATGATGTCGGCACGTCGTAATTCCGCGGGGTCGAGTCGCTCCGCGATTCGTCGCACGAGCCGCCGGGCCATCGCCTCGGAGACGTCGGACTCGAGCAGCGAAGCGTAGATCGGGATGAGTTCGCTCGGCAGATCGGGCAGGAGGAAGTCGATGCGTCCGCGCCTGCTGAGCTCTTCGACGCGAGCGTGGAGATCCGCGAGGCCGGTGCCGACCTTGTCGATCGGCAGGGGATGCGGCGGCGCGGCGGCATCGACGGTTTCGCGGTTCTGGAGATCGAACCGTTGGGCCGCGGCGGAGACCTCGACCACTTCGCGGCGCCCGAGCCCGAAGAGGCGTCGCCGCCGGATCTCGCGCGTGCCGAGGATCACGGCGCCGCCTCCCAAGTCTCGGCGCACGAGAGCGAGCGCCTCCCGGAGCGTTCCCGCCCGGTAGGTCCTCGTCGCCGTCTTGGTGTCGGTTGCGGTTCGGCCCATCGCTTTGGATCCGCCTCGAACGATTCAGGGATTGCGACGATCAGCGAACGCTGACCGTCATCGTGCTCGATGCCGTCGGGGAGTCTTCGGTTTCTTCATCCTCGACGACCCAGCCCATCGATTCGATCGCCGTGTCGCGCGGGATCTCGCGATGACTGAGCACGACGAGTCGAGGGAGGTCGGCTCGCGTGAGGTCCTTGAGCACGGGGCGAGCCTCGGGCGAGCCGATGACGATCGGCGGGTGGCCCGCTTCGATCATCGGGGCGACGGCCTGCGCGACCGCCTTGACGAGGTTGCGCGCGGCCTCGGGGCCGATCGCCTCGTCGGGCCGCCGATCCTCGAGCGATCCGGCGGCGGCGAGCATGGCATCGACCTCGCGCGAGAGGTTGACGACGTGGAGGCGTCCATCGGCGCCCGAGTATTGCTGCGTGATCCTCCGCGCGAGTCCTCGTCGCACATGTTCCGTGAGCAAGTCGACATCCTTGATCTTGTTCGCATGTACGGCGAGTGTCTCGAGAATCGTCTCGAGGTCCCGCACGCTCACTCGCTCGCGGAGGAGATTCTGGAGGATGCGTTGGACTTCTCCGGCGCGGAGGAGACCGGGGACGACCTCGTCGACCAGAGCGGGCGATCCGCCGCGAACCTTGTCGAGGAGCCGTCCGACCTGCTCTCGAGTCATCAGCTCGTCGGCATGTCCAAGAACGACCTCGGCGAAGTGGCCGGCGACCACAGCGGAGGCCTCGAGGATTCGACAGCCGGCGAGCTCGGCGATCTCGCGACCGTCGGCGTGGATCCAGACCGCGGGGCGTCCGGTGGTGGGGTCGATGCCGTCTCGCCCCTCGGGCCGAGTCGCGAGCCCCGAGGGGGGCACGGCGAGCAACCGCCCGGCGTAGGCGGTTCCCTGGCCGACGATCGTGCCGCGAATCTTGAGCCTGTAGTCGTTGGCGCCGAGGCCGATCTCGTCGCGGATGCGGACCTGGGGGACGATCAGACCGAGATCCCGCGCGACGCGCTGGCGAATGGTGCGGAGTCGTTCGAGGAGATCTCCGCCTCGCGACGGGTCGGCGAGCGCGATCAGTCGGTAGCCGATCTCGAGCTCGAGGGGGTCGACGTTGAGGAGGTCTTCCATTCGCTCCGGAGGCGCTTCCTGAGATGCGGAGGTCGGCGTCTCGCTCGCCGAGTCGGGCGTCGGCTCGGTCTCGTCGCTGCCGGACCCTCTCATGAACCAGGCGCCCGCTCCCAGACTCGCGGCGACGAGCAGGAGCGGGATCTTCGGCAGCGGGGTGAACAGGAGGATGCACAAGAAGACGGCCGCGACGGCGAGAACCTGGGTCTTGCCGAAGAGCTGCCCGGTCAATTCTCCGCCCAGATCGGAGTCTTCCGAGGATCGCGTGACGATCAGGCCGGAAGCGAGGGCGATCAGGAACGCGGGCACCTGGCTCGCGAGTCCATCGCCGATCGTGAGCTTCGTGAAGACGTCGAGCGCTTCCTCGATCGACATCCCGTACTGGACGACGCCGAGCGCGAGCCCCGCGCCGATGTTCACGATCGTGATGATCACACCCGCGACGGCGTCGCCGCGGACGTACTTGCCGGCTCCGTCCATGGCGGCGAAGAAGTCGGACTGGCGATGGACGGCTTCGCGGCGTCGATTCGCTTCGTGCTGATCGATCAATCCCGCGTGGAGGTCGGCGTCGATCGCCATCTGCCTTCCGGGGAGGCCGTCGAGCATGAAGCGCGCGGCGACCTCGCCGATGCGGGTCGCTCCCTTGGTGATCACGACGAACTGGATCACGAAGATGATCGCGAACAGGATCGCGCCGACGACGACGTCGCCGCCCGCGACGAACTCCCCGAACGCACGAATGACGCTTCCCGCGGCCTCGGCACCGTCCTCGCCCGCCCGCGTGAGCGTGAGTCGAGTCGTGGCGACGTTGAGCACGAGTCGAATCAGGGTGGTCGCGAGGAGGATGGTGGGGAAGACGCTGAATTCGAGAGGAGATCGGACCGCGAGCGTCGTGAGGAGCACGAGCACGGCGAGCGTGATGTTGCCGACCAAGAGCAGGTCGAGCACGGTCGGCGGGAGAGGGACCAGGAAGACGACGATCGCCCCGACGAAGGTCGTCGGGAGCAAGAGCGCAGTGACTCGCGACCATCCCTTCGCGATCGAGTCCGGCAAGGCACGCGCCATCCGTTCCGCTCCCTTATATGTTCCCGGCTCCGATCCGTTCCACGTGCGTGGACGCAACGGAGCGCCGCTCCGGTCGAGCCGCATTGGAGGGCTCGCCGGGGGATCACAGGTCGTTGCAGGATTCTCGTCGATCGACGACGCGTGCGAAGGAGCGGCTCGGTGGGATCAAGAGCGTCGGTTGCGCTGCCCGGATGTGTGGCGGGACGATACTTCGCGCGGCGAAACCTGTCCAGCCCGGAATGAGGACGACTCCCGCGGTCGGGCGACGATCGCCGCCGGCTCTCGAGGCCGCTTCAGCTTCGCGAAGGCGTCGGCCAAGCCGCCTTCAAGGGAGCGACGATCTCGGGAGGAATGGTCGGAAGATGGATCCCGGCGAGGCGTCGGGCGAGTTCCGGGTCCTCGACGACCGGAATCGCCGCGCGTTCCACGGCGCGTCGCAGCCGGCTCCCGACCGTTCCCTTCGCCGATGCTCTGAGGTGGACGCGACGCGGAGGCGGACCGCCCGCGAGTACCACGATCAGCCCCGCATCGCCGCGGACCGCCAGCGTCGCTCCGGCGAGGAGTTCGGGAGCGTCGCCTCGCCACGATCGGGCGATCCGCGACCGCTTTGCACGCAGGGCCGGGTCGCCGTCCATCGACTTCTGCTCTTCGCGCGACTCGGCGGGCGTCGTCATCAGCTGCGCTTGAAGGCGGCGGCGCTGGAGTCCGTAGTCGATGATCCCGATCACGATCGTGATCGACGCGAGCGAACCCAGGTACCTCCGCAGGATGTCGGCACCGAGCCGGAGCATCGAGGGGACGTCGAGTCGGCCGAGGGACTCGAGATCGGGCAACCGGCCCTCGAGCAGGATCACCGCGCAGGCGATCACGGCGATCGACCTGGCCAGCAACCAGGCCCCTCGTGCGAGCCGGGCCGCCGAGAGCAACGATCCGCCGGCCCAGAGTCGGTCGAGTCGAGGAGCCGCAAGGCCAGGAGCCCAGAGCCCCCAGACCTGGGCCTGGTGGATCAGGACGGCCCCGAGCCAGATCATCGAGACCGACCCGAACAGCGCGACGCCGACTTCGAAGCCGACGGCGCGGGCGTCGTCCGTGAATCGCTCGAGCGTCGGCGCGATCGTCGACCCCTCGGAGAGCGATTTCCGGATGAGTCCCGCGATCGTCTCGAGAATCGCTCCGCCGAAGGTCTCGAGGACGATCACCGAGACGAGCAAGGTCGCCGCGGCGGTCAATTCGGGACTCTGCGCCGTTTGCCCCTGGGCGCGAGCTTGATCGAGTCGGAGCTTCGAGGGCGCCTGGGTTCGGTCTTCGGACATCGGGCACCTCGAACTGTCTCAGAACGGTTGCCGGGCCCATTCGATCCATCGATCGGAGAGGGTCGACGTGAGAGCGACCAACCCGAGGATCACCAGCACGAGCGCACAGAAGGATCGAAGCGGCAACGCCAGCGCCGAGAAAGGTAGAGCCGGGGCGGATCGTGAGAGCATCGCGATCGCGAAACCGGCCATCATCAGCGCCGCCGCCGCCGGCGCCGCGACGCCGAGAGCCAAGACGAGAGCGTCGCCGACTCTCGCGAAGAGCATCGTGGTGGTCTCGAGATCGACGAGCATGCGGCCGACGGGCCAGGACTCGTAGCTCGCGAGGAAGACGCGAACGAGGATCAGCGGGCCGTCGAGACCGATGAAGACGGCGAGGGCGATCATGCCGTAAAGATGTCCGAAGACGCTCATCTCTTCATCGATCTCGGGATCGAACAACGCCGCCGCGGAGAGACCCGCCTGAGCGCCGACGATCTCGCCGGCCTGTCTGGCGCCGGCGATGATCAGCGCGGCGGAGGCGCCCAGAGCGGCGCCGAAGACGAGCTCGCCGATCAAGGCGAAGACGAATCCGGTCGTCGATTCGGGAACGCTGATGCGACCGAGGAGAGCCTCCGAGGTCACGATCGCGAGCAGCAGCGCGGCCAGGAGGCGAGTCCGCACGCCGATCGCCGGATGCGCGAGCGCCGGGCCCGTCCAACAAAGACCGAGGACCCGCGCGAATACCATGATCGAGGACGAGATCGTCACCGCGCGGCCTCCGTCGATCGACGTCGATGCAATCACCGGCGACGAGGGGTCCGTCCGTTCTCGTGAATCAGACGATGTAGGGGATTCGGTCGAAGACCTCCATCGCGAACGTCACCCATCGACCGACCAACCAGGGCAGGATCACGAGGACGAGCACCAGCACCGCGACGAGTCGAGGGATCTGAGCGACGACGGGCTCGTGCATCTGAGTGACCGTCTGCCCCACTCCGAGGACCAACCCCACGAGCAGAGCGACGACCAACGGAGGCCCACCCAAGAGCAAGGCCATCTTGATCGCTTCGCGCGACCAATCGATGATCTGAGAGGCGTCCATCAGCGATCTCCCGGATCAGGTGTTTCGGACGACGGAAAACGTGTCGAGCAGTCTGCCGGCGACCAGGAACCAGCCGTCCGCCAACACGAACAGGATCAGCTTCAACGGCATCGCGACGAGCGCGGGGGGCATCATCACGAGCCCCATGGCCGAGAGCACCGCCGCGATGACCAGATCCGCCACGAGGAACGGCAGATAGATCATGAATCCGATCACGAGCGCGGTCGTGATCTCGCTGAGCAGGAACGCGGCGGCGATCACATGGAACGGGTACTCATCCCCGTATGTCGGTTCGACGCGTCGGGCGCTCGGCGGTTCGGCGTAATCGTAGAGATCGGTCAAATAGTGTTCATGATGGGTTCGAACGATTTGATCGACCATGAATCGCTTGATCGGCTTCGTGCCGACGTCCCACGCCTCGGCGGGGCTGAGCTTGCCGGTCGCGAACGGCTCGATCGCTTGTTGATGAACCTGTTCGCCGATGGGTCGCATCACGAGGATCGTGAGCAGCAGCGCGAGCGCTCCCAGAACCTGATTTCCCGGGATCTGAGGCGAGCCGAGCGCTTGTCGCAGGAGGAGGAGCACGATGTTGATCCGGACGAACGACGTCAGCATCAGCACGGCGATCGGTCCGAGCGAGATCAACGCGAAGAGCCCGAAGGTCTGGAGGCTCTTCCAGGTCTCAGGTGAGATCGAGCCGGAGAACGGCGTCCCGGCGACGTTCGCCGCAGCCGCAGGCGCCGGACCTTCGGGAGCGGGCCTCGCCTCGAGCTCGACGGGCGCGTTCGCCTTCGTTTCGATCGAAGTCTGAGCATCGGCCTCCGGAGAGCCCGCGAAGAGCAGCCCGAGGCAGGCGGTCGCAATCCCCAGGAATCGGGTCATGAGCCGGTGCTCCACTGCCGCGCGAGTCCGGTGATCCAAGTCTTGGGGCTGGAGTCTTGCGGAGCCGCGGCGCTTGCCGGCCGAGGGCGGGTCGCAATCGGATCGCGGTTTTCGCCGCCCTCGGTCGCCGCTCGCGACCATTCCGTCTCGTCGAGCTCGCCCAGGAGCGAGGGAGACGACTGGACTCCGGTTCCAACGATCAAGATCCGATCGCCCACCGAGACGAGGTGGATCGCATGCTTCCCGGAGAGCGACGTCCGGCCGATGACGCGGAGCGAGGGGCCCGCACCGGCGAGGCCCGCATTGCCCGAGGCCCACCGCCTCGCGAACCAGCTCGCCAACCCGAGGGCGCCCAGGGCGAGCGCGACTCCGACCGAGGCTCCCCAGCCGCTTCCCGATCCAACTGAAGTCGAGCCGGGGGAACGGTCGATCCTGGGATGTGGAGGAATCCGGTGTCGAGGCATCCCCGAAGCGGCGTCGGATGCCGAGGATGGATTCTCACGGCTCGGAAGCGAAGACGGCTCCGCTGCGGCGGCCTGGTGGGACCATAGCGCCGTGGCGAGGAGCAGGACCGTCGCGATTCGTCGGATCATGGGGCAAATCCTTCGCCGAAGTCGATCCTCTCCGAACCCGCCGATTCATCCTGGAATCGGCGAGCTCGGCTCCGAAGCAAATCAGGAAGCGATCACGCAACCATATCTTCCGGGTCGTCGAAGGCGACGACGCCCGACCTACTCAGCTCGCAGAGCGCCTCGACCATGGCTCGCTGCGCGGCTCGTGCATCTTCGAAGGAGATCGGACCCGAGGCATCGAGTTGCGCCGAGATCCGTTCAGCCGACGGGCGCGGGAGCTTGACGAGGAGCTGGTTGCGAAGTCCCAGGGGAGAGCCGCTCAGAGCATCGCGCACTTGCGTGCTCGAGACCTGATCGAAAACGGCGCGGAGGTCGCCGCCGTCGAGTTCGTTCAGGTCCTCGAAATCCACGAGGTCAGACAAGGAGGACCTCCTGACCGTTGGGGTCGGGTAGGGTGACTTGACCTTGGTCATGGAGGCGGCGAAGTCGCTCCGCGAGTTCCAACTGAGCCGCTTCGCACTCATCGAGTCGAAACGGCCCGAGTCGATCGAGCCTGAGCGCGAGCGAGGCGGACGGCCCGGATGCCAGGGCTTCCAGGATTCGGGCGCGGATCGCTCGCGAGGCGCCGGCGAGGGCGAGGGCCCAGGTCGACGCGTCTTCTTCGTGGTACGCCTCCCGAATGTCTCTATCGTCCATCCGAACGACGTCCTCGAAGCCAAAGCGGAGCCGCTTGATCCCCAAGCCGTAAAATTCCTCGAGAACGGAGTGTTGTTCCTGGGGATCGACTCCCTCGAGCTTGGCGATCTCCAGTGTGACGGCCTCGATCTCCGAGCGATCGAGGTTGGCGAGCAGGAGGGAAGCGAGCGGTTGGTCGAGGCTGAGGAGCAGGATCGCGGCCTTGCGGAGCGCGGGGCCCGCGGGATCGGCTCCGAATCGATCGGACCGGAGGTGCGGACCGCGAGCGGCTCCGGAAGCCGAAGCGCTCGAACCGGCGGTCCTGGGAGGATCGACGCGCGTCGTCATGATCGATCTCCTCCGGACTCTTGCCCGATCCAACGGCGCAGGACTCCCGCGGCCGCCTCGGGATCGGCTCGAACCAACTCGCGGACACGATCCGAGGGAACGGTGATCGAGGTCTCGGCGGGGTCGACCGACAGCGTTCCTCGTCGCAGGGTCGTCCGTTCGGGCAGTCGCGGACGCCGAGAGGCCAGGAAACCGAATCCGGCCGCCATGACCATCGCCAGCCCGGCCGCCGCGCCGACGGCCGCTCCAGGGACCCAGCCCGGTAGTCCGTCGAAGAATCGAGCCGAGCCGGGCAAACCCTTTGCCACGACGCGAGGCTGGAGCGGCGCGTCCGGGATCGTGTCGACCCGCAGCTCGCCCAGTTCTCGGCTGGGGATCAGCACGTTGACCGCGTTGCGGATGAGCGTCTCGGTTCGGGCGATGTAGGGCAGGAGTTCTTCCGGAGCCGGTTGACGGTCCGGGAAGTTCTCGTCGAAGGCTCTTAGATAATAGCTGCGCGGAACTTGGACCCAGATCTTCGCTTTCGAGCCCGAGGCCGCGTCGGCCGCGGCCGTCGCCGTCTTGGTCGCGACCTCGATCTCTTTTCTCTGCTCGGGCAGGACCACGGGAGCGGCGGGGGGATCGGGCGGCAACTCGACCGGTCGGTTGACCATCGTCGCCGCGGGCACGAGGGGCGGTTCGCTCGCCTGGGGGGTGGATCGCTCGAGAGTCTCCGCGACCGGTCGAATCGGTTCCTCGGGCTCGGCGAGCTCATCGATCTGCACCACGACGTCGATGCCCTGGATATGGAGCAGTCGGCCGAGGATCGATTCTCGGAGCTCCTCGGCTCGGGCCATCGTTCTCGAGTGGCGACCGGCGGCGGGGTCGCCCGCCACGAGGTAGAACTTTCCGTCTCGGTCGGAGATGCTCACCGCGTCGGGAAGGAGTCCGGCGCAGTTCGAGACGAGGAGGGTCTGGATCGACCGAATCGATCGCGGGCCGACGGAGCGCGCGGCGCCGGCGTCGACGTAGACGAAGGCGCTGAGACGCGTCTCGGGTCGGAGACCGGAGCGGACGACCTCTCGATGGATGGTCACGTCGGCGGCGACGATATCCTCGAGCCGTTCGATCATCACCTCGAGCTTTCGCTCGAGACCGAAGTGGCGACGCTCTTCGCGCTGTTCTCGGCTCTCCCAGAGGTTGGGGGTCTGGAAGTCCTTCTCGATCTCGGCGAGCGTTTCGGGAACCGCCTTCTTCTTGGTGAGCGCAGCGAGGGCCCGCGCCCAGTCGGAGGGGCGGACGCCGATTCGGCCCTCACGGTCGGTGTAGACGGGAATCGATTCGGAGGAGAGGACCGACTGGATCGAGGCCGCGTCGTCCTCCGCGAACTTTCGACCTCCGCTGAGCCAGGTCGGTTCCTGTTTCGCGGGGATGGAGTAGTAGATGAGCGCGCCGAGGGTCGAGGCGACGACCGTCGCCCAGACGAAGCGACTCAACCATCCGCGAGTCCCGGCCCAGCGACGGGCCCGGGCGATCTCGGAACGCAGTCGAGAAACAGCCGAAGTCGGCGACTCGCTCCGCATCGATCGACGCTCCTCCTGGCCGCATCCATTCCCCAACATCGATGGAAGCGGGGATGGACCACGGCATGAGAGGACGTGAAGAGCCTCCGCGACCAAGACCGGGCGCATGCCGCCCGAGCTTGGGATCGACGGTTCCTTCCTTGGAATCCCGAGGCTCATCGCATCCTGCGCGGGAGAGTTATCCAAAATCGATGAGGGCTGTCAATGTCAACGAATCGCTCGGCGACCTGCGTCGGCGGTCGACGGCGATTCGAAACGGAACGGTCCCGTCGCCCATGATGAGATGGGGACGGGACCGGATCAACTCATCGTGATCACCCGCGAACCGCGTCGACTCAGCGAGCCGGGGTCAGCGAGAGAAGGCTGCCGCCGACTTCGGGAGCCGGGGGCACGGAGTCGATGGCGACGGTCTTGGCGGGGGCGCCGTAGACGCCCGCGCTCTGGCCGGCGGCCTGGGGAGCGCCGTAGGCCGGAGCGGCCTGCGGAGCAGCCTGGGGGGCGGCGAGCGGAGCGGCCTGGCTGGAGGGGAGAACGCCGCAGCTGTCGCAGGCGGGTTCACCGCAACCGGTGTTCTTGTGGCCCCAAACCCGCTTCTTCTTCAGGACCCACTCGTAGGTGTAGGTCGGCTTCGGAAGGCTGATCTTGGGGAGGCTGATCTTCGGCAGGCAAATCTTCGGCATGCTGAAGTGGTGCTTCGGGGCTTCGCAGGTGTCGCAAGGACCAGCGACGTAGCTCTGGGGGCTGACCACAGAGCCCTGGGGCGAAGCAATGCCGCAGTTGGTGCAGCCGTGGCCGCCGGCCAGGCTGACGGTGGTGATGCCGAAGGCCGCGGCGAGGGCGAGGCTCAACGTCAAGGGCTTCAACATGGGAGAACGATCTCCTTGGCAAACGTCGGATCAAGGGTTATGAGCGATGAGCCCCGCGCGGCCTGGGCCGACGCGACGCGTCATCGAGAGTCATTCCAAGGGAATCGTCTCGCACCGGCTTTCCCGAGCCGGAGGCCTCACGGCCTGGAGCTGCGACGATCCACCCCATTCGGTGCTCCCGAGTCCTCGCCTTGGTCGAAACCTCGGCGAGCCACCACTATCATCGGCACCGGGGCGTGGCCGCTTGAGGCGCTTCGCGTTTTGTGACAACGACTTACGTCGATCGACCGTGACGATTCCTCCGGTCCGATCGGTCCGGTAATTCGCGGAGGATGTAACGCCGGAACGACCCGCGCAATCGAAAGAGTCGATCGATCCGACTCCGCCCGATCCGAACGGTCCGCGCGATCGTTGGAGCTTCACATCGCCGAGAACGCTCGCCGACCCCGCGCGGCGGCGAGCGCGATCGCCAGAACTGCGCCGAGCCAGGTCGCAGGTTCCGGGACATTGGCGACGGGGAAGACGGGATCGGTGGGACCGCCGGTCCCGGGACCCGGGTCGGGAGCGGTCGGGCCGCCGTCGCCGGGCGACTCGGGACCGAACGGGTCGGGCCCGCCCGGAGTCAACTCAGGAACGATCGACCCGGGCTGGAGCGGGTCGGTACCGGTCGAGGTATTCTCGAACGTCGGGAACCCGCCGATCGGGGCCGAGCCCGACGGACCTCCCGCTCCCACTCCCCCCGACCCGAGCGACCCGCCGAGCCCCGATCCGCCGAGAGCGAGGGGGCCGAAGCGATCGGTCGGCGCGAGTGGTCCGGCGAGTCCCCAAGGTCGGCTCGACTCGCTGCGCATCAACTCGGTCGTCGGCTCGATGTGGCCGGCGAGGTCGAGTTGGAGACGTCGGCGACGGGCCAATCGATAACTGTAGCGGAACTCGCTCGGAAGCTCGGGCCGTCCCAGTCGGTCGAGGATCGGCCGCCCCGCGCGATCGGTTCTCGTGGCGAATCCCTCGACATGAATCCAATCTTCGACTTCGAGCTCGCCGATCACGAATTGCTGCGAGTCTCGGCCGGACGCCAGAACGAACGGATGATCCATCTCGGGGAACCGATCGCGAAAGAGCACGAAGCCCGGCTTGGGCCTCACCACCGGTGGTGCGAGCTTCTGCTTCTCGTCGCAGAACCAGTGCATGAGCGGGACGGTCTGATCGAGGAGGATCGGCGCATCGAGCGCGATCTCGCGGGCTCCGAGCCGGAATCGGAGGTTGTGGAGGGTCACGATCCGTTCGGGGTCGAGGTTGGTGATCGAGAATCTCACGAGCGAGAGACGCTCGATCTCGGCCCGAAATCGGAGTCGGTCGATCATCTGCGCGGGCTGGGTCGTGAGTTGAGCCTGTTTGGTCGCGGACGGGAGCACGAAGACGGGAGCCGTGAGCTCGAGGCCGGAGGCTTCGACGCTGGCGGCTACCCCGAATTGCGCGTCGTCCCTGGCGTTGAACGGGTCGACCGGCGGGTCGGACCAGCGGATCGGGCCGTCGGTCATCCATCCCGCGCGAGGATCCGCCGTGATCCGGGGAAGCCCCCACAGCTTCTGGAAGGGCTGCGCCACGGTCTGCTCGATCGAGAAGGTGCGCGGACGCGCCGCCCCGAAATGAAAGCCGATCGGGAACCACTCCCTCACGGCTTCCGGGCGTACCCGAGTTCGCCAGACGAGCGACTCCTCGGGTTCGAGGTAGTCGGTACCAAGGCCCGATTCGCCCCCGGATGCAAGGGCGGCGGACATGAGCGACGCGACGACGACGGCGACGAAACGAATCCGACGACGGAGATGGTGTTTCACGGTGACCCCTGGAACGAGTGTAGGTCGTGGATCGCGGGGTGACCACGCACTCACTCATGTCTGCTACCGAGGGAACGGGTCGGTCGTGACGGAATGTCTCGCCAGATCGAGCAGGATGTTTCGAGGACTCACCAGGATGTCG
Organism: Isosphaeraceae bacterium; assembly: GCA_033763215.1. Taxonomy (GTDB): domain Bacteria; phylum Planctomycetota; class Planctomycetia; order Isosphaerales; family Isosphaeraceae; genus JANRKW01. The sequence continues at coordinate 36,613 of JANRKW010000005.1, forward strand.
GGACGCCTGGACGAGCGGGGTGGCGATCGGGCGACGATTCGCGCTCGATCGAGCGAAATCCCCGTGGTCGGTAGGCGGATTCGTGCGCGGATTCGCGGCTCGGTCGGGCCATTGGAAGCGACCGACGCGTCTGTCGTTCGGGTTGACACCCTCGAGGGACCCGGGTATCTCACTCGGTCGTCGCCAGGACAGGGTGACGCACGAGTCCTCGACTTCGAGGACGCGTGACCGATGGATCGGGGATGACGTCTGAGACTCGTGGACGCGTTCGGCGCGGTTCCGTCGGGCGACGTCCCGCTCTCCTCGGCTCCGAGACAAGACCGCGAGGCGCCGCCGCGGCGGCTGCATCGTGGTCGAAGACAGGGTCTGTTCGTCCCGAGGAATCGGGGCGGCGGGTCGGGCCAAGGATGGCACGGCCGCGGTTCGGCGTGGACTCACGGACGAGTCCGTCGGCCGCGACCCTCTGATTCCCCTTCGGCGGGTCGGCTTCCTGCTCGGCTGTGAAGCGCCCGAGGTCGATGACCGGGAGGTTGGTCGATGTTTCCTGGGATCGAGCGATCGGAAAGGGTCTCGACGAGACTCCCGCTGCATCGCCGCTATCTGCCGATCTCCAAGGGATCCGATGCGCCGACCCCGGAACCCGGTTGGACGGGGCTCTTCCCGGGAGAGCCTCGCAACGCCGCTCGAGACATTCGCAAATTTCTATCGATCTATGCTCATCTCGGGATTCTCCTGCTCGTTTGCAGGCAGTATCGAATCGAGGGGCGCGGGTTCGAGTTGATCGCGCAGGTCGCCTTCTTCGGGCTGCCGATCCACTACCTCCTGCCGTATCGCTTCAAGCAGACGTTCTTCATCGCGCTGTCGCTCGTGGGATTGACCTGGGTCTGGGGACCGGCGGCCGCTCTTTGGGTCGCGGCCGGGTTGGCGGCCTGCGTGGGGATCTGCTTCCTCCCGATTCCGTGGATCGCGCGGGCGGCCTCCGTGGCCGGTTTCGGAGCGGCGATTCTCGCTGCGCGGGCTCTCGGATTCACCGGCGGGATTCCCGAGACGGTGGTTCCTCTGCTCGGTTCGATGATGATGTTCCGCTCGATCATCTTCCTCTATGAATTGAAGCACGCGAAGAAGCCCGAGTCGGTGCTCGATGCCGTCGGGTACTTCTGCATGTTGCCCAACTTCTGCTTCCTGCACTTCCCGGTCGTCGACTATCGGACGCTTCAGCGGAGCTGCTTCGGCAAGGAGATCCACGCGACGCAGCAATCCGGGCTCCGAATGATCTTCCGCGGAATCGTTCATCTGCTCGTCTATCGATTGATCTATCACGAGCTCGCGACCACGCCGTCGGACGTCCGCGACTTCCCGAGTCTCCTGTTCTACCTGGTGTGCAACTACGGCCTGTATCTCCATGTGTCGGGGCAGTTCCATATCGCATGCGGGTTGATGCAGCTCTATGGATACTCGCTCCCGGAGACGCATAGTCGGTTCTTCCTCGCGGCGGGATTCACCGACTATTGGAGGCGAATCAACATCTATTGGAAGGACTTCATGGTCCGGCTGGTCTTCCACCCGATCGCCTTCCGACTCAAGCGACGTCCCGCCTGGCAGTCGCTCTCGGCGGCGACGGCGTGCGTCTTCCTGGTCACCTGGATCCTTCACGCCTACCAGTCCTACTGGCTCCTGGGGAGCTGGCGCTTCAGCACGCCGGATACGCTGTTCTGGGCGATCCTCGGCGGGCTGGTCCTCGTGAACGTGCAGATCGATGCGCGGTCGAATCGCGCGGCGGCGAGCCGGTCTCGCGGGGCGAAGCGCATGGTGATCCATGGGCTGCAGGTCGCGGCGACCTTCGCGACCATCACGATCCTCTGGTCGCTCTGGTCGAGTCCCACGGTGGGCGACTGGGTCGCGATGTTTCGACGGGGTCTGACATTCTGATGGATGTCTCCGAGCGGGTACCTCGAGACGAGAACGGCGCATGGACGAATCGATCCGGGATCACGGGATGATGCGGCTGCTCGTTTCCGCCGTTCTCCTGGCGGCCTCGCTCGGCCTGCCCGCCCGCTTGCTCGAGGGGCGGGCGGGGCGCGTCCTGGGTGCGATGATGCACCACGGCCCGAACGATCGCGATCTCGCCAGGATCGAGCGCGGATATTACGAGGGGCTCGGAAACGCGATGCGCCGGTTCGATCGAACCGAGCGGGCGTCGAGCGGTTTCGATGCCGGCGAGCTGGCGGTCTCGACCAACGACGCGCGCGAATTCGTGCTTCGTCCCAATCTCGAGACCATGCACAAGGGAGTTCGCTGGGCGACGAACAGCGAGGGCATGCGCGACCGTGAGCGGTCGATCGCCAAGCCGCCGGGCACCTATCGGATCGTCCTGGTCGGCGACTCGATCGCCGCCGGCTGGGGAGTCGACCTCGAGCAAGGGTTCGCGCGCGGGCTCGAGCGGATCCTCGACCGTCCCGAGCGGCGCGTCGAGGTGCTCGACCTGGCGGTCCCGGGTCATGCTCCCGGGCAACGCTGGGAGCACTTTCTGCGGGTCGGGAGGCGGTTCGAGGCCGACCTCGTGATCTTCGAGGGATCGGCGGCCGACCTGGAGTGGGATCGACGTCGGATGCGAGCCTTCGTCGGACGCGGGCTCGGGTTCGACTCCCCGGTCTATTCCGAACTCCTCCGCGCTGCGGGCATCGAGCGGGGAGACTCGGTCGAAACGGCGAATCGCAAGCTCGAGCCGATTCGAAGGAACATCCTGCCGCGCGTCTATCGGACGATCGCCGAGTCGTGCCGCACGGAGGGCATCCCGGTCGTGTGGCTGCTCGTTCCCCGGGTCGGAAAACGCGTCGATCCGGAGGCTCGCGCCGGCATGGTCGAATGCGCCCGGGCGGCCGGATTCGAGCATCGCATCGATCTCTCGTCGATCTTCGACGGGCTCGACCCAGCCCGACTCTCGATCGGATCCGACGACTTTCACCCGAACGCCGAAGGACATTCCATGATCGCCCGGGAACTCGCAAGAGCGCTCACCGATCTCGACCTCGATCTCGAGGCGGGTCCGGTCTGCCCTGAGATGGAAGGAGTTTCTCGATGACTTCCCCGACGCGGATCCGGGCGTCGCTGCCTCACTTCCTGCTCAGCGTCTCCGTGCTGGCGACGTCGCTCGTCCCGCTGACCGGGAGAGCGAAGACCATTCGCGACAGCCTGCGTTCGCTCGAGCCGAATCGCGTCGAGCGCGAGGCTTCCTCGGCAGGGTACTACGAGGGGTTGATCTCGACCGAGGCCGGGCAAGGCTCGCGGAGCGAGTTGTCGCTGCGACTGCTCGGCAAGCCGACGGAGTGGGTCAGATTCCAGGCCGCCGCGGTCTCGCGGCAACTCAAGGGCGACTTTCTCGCGTTCGAGCTGCGTGCGAACGTCTCCGAGACGCTCTTCGGTCACGACTTCACCACGAACTCGCACGGGCTCCGAGATCGCGAGTACGCGCTCGAGAAGCCCACGAACACGATTCGAGTCGCCCTCCTCGGTTCATCGATCGACATGGGCTGGGGCGTGGGGACCGACGATACCTATGCGAATCTCCTCGAGGATTGGCTGAATCGACATGCGGCGCGATACGGCCTCGTTCATCGGTACGAGGTCTTGAATTTCGCCGTCGCCGCCTACGCCCCGACTCAACGGCTCGAGTCGTTCCTGCGCAAGGCGACACGGTTCGATCCGGATGTCTTGATCTATTCGGCGACGATGCTCGACCCGCGACTGATGGAGATCCACGTCGGCCATCTGCTCCAGCATCGAATCGACCTGAAGTATCCCGCGCTGCGGTCGGCGATCGCCGCGAGCGGGCTGACCGACGCCGACCTCCGAGTCGATTCCTCGGGCGAGTTCCTCGATCGAAACATCGTGAAGCAGCGCATCGGTCGAGTATTCTGGCAGCTCCAGGATGCGGTGATCGGCGAGTTGGCCGCGGAGTGCCGCTCGCGGGGGATCACTCCGGCGTTGGTCGTGATCCCGCGGGCGGGCAAGTCGGATACTCCGAGTTCGCGAGCGATTCCGTGCGCACTCCATCGCGGAGTCGCGTCGCGACACGGCTTACCGACGATCGACGTCGCCGACGCGTTCGATCATCTCGACGCCTCGAGCGTCGAGATCTCCGCTTGGGATGATCATCCCAACACGCTTGGACACGAGAGGATCTTCCTCGGCGTCGCGCGCGGGTTGGCGGCCGATCCTCACCTTGCGGAAGCGTTGAGATTGGGCGGAACGGCACGGTTGAATTCCCATCCCGACTGATCGACTCTCATGGAATCGATCGAGGAGCGACGGATGAGCCTACCGGTCGAAAGACGGCACCTGAGTCGGATCTTGGCCTGCGCCGCGGAGGCTCATCCCGACGACTTGGCGGTGGAGGATGAAGCCGGGCAGGGGATCGTCTACCGAGAGCTCGCGCGTCGGGCCGATCGAGTGACGACGCGGCTCGCGCGCTGGGGCGTGGGTCGGGGGGATCGCGTCGGGATCGCGATGCCGAAGTCGATCGAGACGGTGATCGCGGTCCACGGCGTCCTCGGCTCGGGTGCCGCGTATGTGCCGATCGACCCGTTCGCGCCGGCTCTGCGATCGGCCGAGATCCTCGCTCGGGCGGAGATCAAGGCGATCATCGGCTCATCCGAACAGATCGAGAACATTCGCGGTCAGTGGCGATCCGAATCGGGAATGCCGCGCGGGATCGTGGTCGGGTCGGAGGTCGATTTCGAGGTTGGGGCCTCTTGGGACGAGGTCCTCGCCGATGAAGCTCCCTCGCCGCTTCCCGTCGCCTTCGATTCGTCCGACCCCGCCTACATCCTGTTCACCTCGGGATCGACGGGGGTGCCGAAGGGCGTCGTTCTGACGCACGAGAATGCGTTCACGTTCTTGGATTGGTGTGCGTCGACATTCGATGCTCGTTCGAGCGACCGGTTCGTCTCGCATGCGCCGTTTCATTTCGATCTCTCGGTGTTCGATCTCTACGCCTCCGCCCAGGCGGGCGGGGCGCTGATCCTCGTGGGCGAGAGCCTTGGAAAGGATCCCGCGCGGCTCGGTTCGTTCATCGACGACCGCGGGATCACGATCTGGTACTCTGCCCCGTCGATCCTCTCGCTCATGACGAAGCTGGGTGGGATCGACCGCGAGGGTTACCGAGCTCCTCGCCTGGTGCTCTTCGCGGGCGAGGTCTTCCCGATCGAGTCGCTTCGGGCCTTGCGCTCGGCCTGGCCGCGAGCGGCGATGTGGAACCTCTACGGTCCCACGGAGACGAACGTCTGCACCGCTTTCCGAATCCCCGACGCGATCGATCCGGATCGCGATGCGCCGTTTCCGATTGGAACGGTCTGTGCTCCGCTGCGAGGCCGAGTCGTCGACGAGGCGGGGATCGACGCGGCCCGCGGCGAGATCGGGGAATTGGTGATCTCCGGCCCGGGAGTGATGAAGGGATACTGGGGGCGGCCCGACCTGACCGACGCCGCGTTCTTCAGCGATCCGGGCGGATCGAAGTGGTATCGTACCGGGGATCTCGTCCACGAGGAGGTCGACGGCGACTACGTCTTTCATGGAAGACGTGACCGTATGATCAAGCGACGCGGTTACCGGATCGAACTGGGCGAGATCGAAGCCGCGCTCGATGCGCACGACGACGTCGAGCGCTCCGCCGTGATCGCCTGCGAGGATCCGAGCGAAGGCATGGTGCTGACCGCCTTCGTCGCGGTCGACGCGAGTGCCAAGCGGTCGGTGATCGCGCTCAAGCGACATTGCACCACGAGAGTCCCCGGCTATATGATCCCGGACATCATCCACTTCGTTTCCGCACTCCCCATGACGTCGACCGCGAAGGTGGACTATCAGAGCCTGCGGGAGCTGGCGCGGGAACGACGCGAGAGCTCCGGAAGAGCCGAACCGGGTTGATCGATCGACGATCCCCGACTGGACGACATCCGTGTATCTGAATCGACTCTTTCGCTGGAAGTGGTACTTCTACGACATTCTGCTGCCCTCGCTCCTCGGCGTCGCGCCCGAAACGGCCGACCGCGTCCTGAGTCTCCTGGGCAGGATCAACGGCGTGTTTCGGTGGAGGCGACGAGCTGCGGTGGAGGCGGCGGCGCGAGACGCGATCGTCGCGCTCGGCTCGAGGCTCGAACCGTCCGAGTTTCGGCGCGCGGTCGAGGAGAATCTCCCGAGATATCTCGCCCGCGACCTGATGCTCGACCGCGAGGATGAGGCGTCGATCGCGAGTCGATTCGAGGTCGAGGGCGGCGCGATCCTCGACGACGCCCTGGAGGCCGGTCGCGGCGTGATCCTCGTCGGTGCGCATCACGGGGCCCACCTCGCCGCAATCCATCGAATCCTGCGCATAGGATTGCCGATGCGATTGTTGATCCAAGAGCCGCACCACGCGAGTCGATTCCTCCGCGCTCGATTCGCGGAGAGCTCGGATCGACCCCAATCTCGGTTCTTCGTTCGTCGCGATCTCTCGACGGGCGAGGCGGCCGAGCGCATCCTCCTCGCTCGGGGTTTCTTGCGAGGCGGAGGCATCGTCTACCTGAACGGCGACATTCCTTGGCAGGGTCCGAGCACGATTCCCACCCGACTCCTGGGTCGATCGACCCGCCTGCTGCTCATCTGGGCCGAGCTCGCGTCGCTCACCGGGGCCCCGGTCGTTTTCATGTTCGCGAGCCACCGATGCGGGGGGAACTACGGCGTGCGCTTCGTGGGTCCGCTCCATGTGGGATCCGGGGAGGAACCGGCCGCGCTCGAGCGATTCATCGAAGCGCTGCACGCGGAGATCGCAGCAGCGCCCGCCGATGCCGTTCCCTATCTCACCTGGCCGTCGTTCGGCGTGAGGCGCGGTCAGTCCCCGCCGCCGATGCCGTCGATCACCTTGTAGATCCCGTCGAGCCAGTTCCGGAGATCCGAGACATACCAGGGCGAGAACCGGCGATCGCTCGGCCCGCCCGGGAGATTCATGCGGATCAGATCATCGGAAAGATCCGAGATGATGCGGATCGAAGCGCCGGTGGCCGCCGCGCGACCGAACTCGTACGAGATCTGACCTTGCGCGACGGTGGCTCGACCGCCCGGGAGCGAGATCGGACCACGATCGAAACCCAGGAATCGCGGGAGCTTCCCCCCCAGGAGGATGTGCCGCACGCCGACTCGCTCGACCTCGCTCCAAGGACGCGGCTCGCACTCGAGCAGCTTCGAACGTTCGAGCGCTGCGCGGTAGACCTCGGCCCGGGTGCGTCCGCCGAACCAAAGCGAATGCTCGGCGAGCATCACTCGATCGAATAGAGCGTAGTATTCGTTGATCATCGACGTGCGATCGAGCATGTGCCGGACCGCGTCGTCGCCGCGTGCGCCGAGCCCGGAGGTGAAGACCTCTTCGAACAGAGCTCGGTAGAACTGCTCGAAGAGCGTCGGAGCGACGGATTCGAGGCGGTACGCTCCGTCCCACTCGAACAGGGTGCCGGCATTCGGGTGCTCGCGGTGCGGTTCGAGCGTCTCGAGCAGCAAGGGGAGGTACTCGAGGGCTTGGAGCGAGATCAGATCATACTGGAGCGCTTTCATGTCGTCGATCGAATGCACGTCCCGCGAGGCGAGGACGTCGCGGATGCGCTTGGCTCGATAAGGGACGAGGGTCAAGGTGATCGGGTGAGCCCGACCGAGGTGGTTGAGGTCGTCGTTGGCGGTGACGAGGAAGCCCTCGGGCGGGTCGAAGGCCTGGGGCAGATCGTCGGGAGGAACGAATCCGCGCCAGTCGTTGGCCGGATCCCAGCCTGGTAGAGGTGCGAGGCCGCCGGCTCGTTCGCGACGCAGGGGCATGCGCCCGGTCATGCGATATCCGATCGAGCCTTGCCGATCGCCGAAGATCAAGCACCAGCCGGAGTTGTCGAAGCCGACGACGGCCTTCATGCCGTCGGTCGTCGAGCGTGCGTCGAGGAGCGCGAGGAGCGCGGCGAGGCTCGACGCGGCCGTGCCGTCGCGATTCGACCAGCGCGTGCAGAGGGCGTATCCGGGGGTTCGCGGGTCGCCGTCGAGCGTGCCGTGTTCGGGATGGTCGAAGAACTCGACCTCGACGGCGGGTTTCCCCTTCCGTTCGATCCGCTCGACGCGCTTCTCGAAGTCGACCCAGTCCTCGCCGCGGCGGTACTTGCCGTCGCGGCAGTCCTCGATCCAAGAATCCAGAGAGTCGAGATAAGCGTATGTGATCGACCATGCGAGGTCGGGCGTTCGCCCCGTTGCGATCCCGGGGGTTCCCGGGAGCGACGCACCCATGACGTATCGACGCGTGCCGGCATCTGTCCAACGGAGAACCGTTTCGTGGAAGACCGACGGGAGTCGATTGACCTCGAGATGAGGGTCGTTGCAGACGATCGGCTTGCCCGAGGTCGACTTGCGTCCGTCGACGACCCAGTTGTTCGAACCCGCGGTCTTGGTGACGGCCGAGAGCTTCCAGATCGCGTCGGGGATCACGCGTTGGCCGAGCCGAACTCGGCGGACCGCCTCCTCGTCGAGGTCCTCGAGCCGCCCGGGGAAGAGCTCTTCCAGCCGCCTCCGATCGACTCCCGACTGCACGCATTCGACGATCCAGCGCTCGATCGTGCCTTGCGAAGAGGCGAGTCCAAAGAAGCCGATCACCTTGCCGTTGAGGACGACATCTCGCCAACTCCACGCGTCGTCGCCGATCCGATATCCGAGCAGGCGGAGCTCCCAGGGAGTTCCGACGCGTTCGAAGCCCTGGGCAACACCGTCGAGATAGGCTTCGATCACCGTGCGCACGCCGGGCGAGAGGCTCCGCCACTCTCGATCGACGTCGAGGTCGAGACCGAGGCGTCGAAAGAAGGTGTCGATCGCGAGCGACTCGTCCGAGGAGTCGAGCCGCAGGCTGAGTTCGCCTCGCGCCAGGATGCGCATGAAGAGCATCTGGAGACCGCGATCGACGGCGTGCGCGAGGCCCTGACCTCGAATCGCATCGACGAGCGACTCCGCCTGGACCTCGAGGATTCCGGACTCGTTGCGTCGAATCTCGATCGGGCCGTCGGCGCCTGCGAGTCGGAAGCGATCGCGTTGAGGCGACATCATGATGCGTCGTCCGAGGGTGAAGAACGAATTCGAAGGAAGAGTGCGGACGATCGGTCGAATTCTAGCGATCGACCCGGCCGCGGGGCAGGGGGGTACGACGGGCGGCATCCAGTGGTCGAGGATCCGAACCCGACGTAGACTGTGGGTCGGACTCCGGGGTCGGTCGATCGAAGGGATACTCTCCGCCATGCAAGTTCAAGCCATGTGGATCATGCTCGGCGTTCTCGCCGTGCTCGCGGTCGCATATCGCTACTACAGCGCGTTCCTGGCGGCGCGAGTCGCAGCGCTCGACGCCTCGGCGACGACCCCGGCGCATCTGCACTATGACGGGCAGAACTTTCATCCTACGAATCGATGGGTGCTCTTCGGTCATCACTTCGCCGCGATCTCGGGGGCCGGACCGCTCATCGGCCCGGTCTTGGCGATTCAATTCGGATACTTGCCGGGATTGATCTGGTTGGTCGTGGGCGTCTGTCTGGCGGGCGCGGTGCAGGACATGATGGTGCTCGCGGCGTCGACGCGACGGGGCGGCGCGAGCTTGGCGGGCATCGCTCGCAAGGAGATCGGACCGGTCGCGGGGACCGCGACGGCGGTTGCGATCCTCTACGTCATCATCATCGCGCTCGCCGGTCTGGGCATCGTGGTGGTCAAGGCGCTCGGCGGCGAGGAAGTGCCGATGAAGCAGGGGACTTCGTTGATCTATCCCGATGGGGCCCCGATCACGAAGACGATCGAAGCCTCGTCGGGCGTCGCGATCTACGAAGTGCCCTCGAACTCGCGCTATCGCTACGGGAGCGGCGCGGGCGAGGAGATGGTGTTCAGCGAGTCGTTCCGGTTGGCGGTGCCCGCCTCGGAAGGCTTGCGGTCGGAGGCGGAAGGCGAGGGGCTCAAGCTGCCCGCGGGCTCGCGCCGATTGGTTCCGGGGAGTTCGTGGGGGACGTTCACCATCGCCTGCACCGTGCCGATCGCGCTCGCGGTCGGTTGGTACATGTATCGATTCCGCAAAGGGAAGGTGGTCGAGGCGTCGATCTTCGGCGCGGTCGGCGTACTGGTCGCGACGGTCGTCGGGGCGTCGATCCCGGGATCTCCGCTGGAGCCGTACTTCTCGCTGACGCGGAATCAGACGATCAGCGCGATGGCGGGCTACGGATTCATTGCGTCGATCCTGCCGGTCTGGCTGCTGCTCTGCCCGCGCGACTATCTCTCGAGCTTTCTGAAGATCGGCACGATCGCGCTTCTGGTGGTCGGCGTGATCGTCGCCAACCCGACTCTCGAAGCGCCCGCGATCAATCATGTCTTCGCCGAGAAGGGCGGTCCCTACTTCGACGGACCAATCTTTCCGTATGTATTCATCTGCATCATGTGCGGGGCGATCTCCGGTTTCCATGCGTTGGTGTCGTCGGGCACGACTCCTAAGATGGTCGACCGCGAGACCGACATCCGGATGATCGGCTACGGCGCGATGCTGATGGAGGGGTTGGTCGGGATCGTCGCGTTGATCGCCGCGGCGTCGCTTCCGAATTCGATGTATTACGACATCAATATCGATCTTGCGCGAAGGCCGCAATTCCACCAGGCTCTGGCGGCGCTCGAGGTCGATCCGCACGGCGACCACGGCGAGCTGGCCCAGCTCGAGGTCGACGTCAAGGAATCGCTCCATGGACGGACGGGCGGCGCGGTGACTCTCGCGGTGGGGATGGCTCGGATCTTCTCGAGCGCGATCCCGGCGTTTCGCGGCTTGATCGGCTATTGGTATCACTTCGCGATCATGTTCGAGGCGCTCTTCATCCTGACGACGATCGACACGGGGACGCGGATCGGTCGATTCATGGTCCAGGAGTTCCTGGGGAAGATCTGGAAGCCGCTGGGGGACTTGGAGCGGCTCTCGTCGTCGATCCTGGCGACGGCGATCGTGACGGGCGGTTGGGCCTACTTCATCTTCACGGGGTCGGTCGAGACGATCTGGCCGATGTTCGGGATGGCGAACCAGTTGCTGGCGGTGATCGCGCTGGGGATCGTGACGACGGTGCTCGCGAATGAGGGGCGGATCCGATTCGCGGCGGTGACGCTCGCGCCGCTGGCGTTCGTACTGACGACGACGACGAGCACGGGCTATCGCGAGATCACCGGCAAGTTCCTGAAGATGACTCAGGCTCCCGAGACGATGGTGAAGGGTTATCTGAACATTGGATTCACGTTGATGTTGATGACGTGCGCCGCGATCATCCTGGCGTGCGCCGCGGAGAAGTGGTGGCGGGCGCTGTCGAAGGAGCGCGCGGCGAAGTCTTGAGGCGTCGAGGCGGGCCTTCGCGGTTCGGGATGTCGAGGGTGCTGGCGTCGTCGAGGCTGGTGGATTAGGATGCGACTCCCAAGCTCGGAAGGCCCCGCGGCGAGCGTTCGGCGGGGGCGTTCCGAGCGGCGTCCTTGTCGATCTCGAGGCGTTCGTTGATCGATTCGCGTCCGGCGTCCAGACCCAGAGGTTTCCCGATGATCCGCACTCTCCGACGACTCGCGTTCTCCGTGTTCGGGTTGTTGCTCGCCGCGTCCCTGCCCGCTCAGGGTGCCGAGGAATGGGTTTCTCTCTTCGACGGCAAGACTCTCGGCGGTTGGGAATCGCTGCCGCTGAATCCCAAGAATCCCTCGAAGTGGGAGGTCGTCGACGGCGAGCTCCGCGGTTCGGGCGGACAGTCGATGATCTTCAGCCCCAAGGGCGGCTACACGAACTTCCGGTTCCGCGCCGAGATCAAGATCAATGATCGCGGCAACTCCGGGATGTACTTCCGCACGCCCAAGGAAGGGACCTTCTCGAAGGGCTACGAGGCCCAGATCAACAGCACGCACACCGACCCGATCAAGACGGGTTCGGTCTATACGATGGTTCACATCTTCGACCAACTCGTTCCGCCCGACACCTGGTTCACCCAGGAGGTCGAGGTCCGCGATATCGACTACCGCGGGAAGATGGTGACTCAGATCAAGGTGAAGGTGAACGACAAGCTGCTCTACGAGTATCTGGACCACGCGCGGACCTGGAAGGAAGGCCACTTCGCGTTCCAGCAGCACGACCCGGGCAGCAAAGTGTCGCTTCGCAAGATCGAGGTCTTGGAACTGCCGCGTTCGTCCAAGTAAGATCTTGTGGGCCGGGATTCGGGTCCGATCGGTCGAGTCGATCGATCGGACGCAGTCTCCCGGCAGGGTTGGACCGAGCGACAGGGCGACACCGCCCGCCTCGCACTCTCCGAGCGGCGACCCGCGCCGGTCCGACTCCCGCTCAGGTTCTCGGCGCCGATCGTGAAGTTCGGTCTCTCCTCCCTTCACCGTCTCTCGGCCGACGAAGCGAAGCTTCGCTCGGAGCGGCCCCGGGTTTCTCACCCCGGGCGATCCTCCTCTTCGGGAGAGCACGATCGCTCGTCGGCGATCCGAGCGCGGTTCACCCCCTTCCCTCATCCTACCTCTCGGTGGAGTCTCGCCGCATGGCCAGTCAGTTGTTCGCCAAGAAGCCTCTCTCGATGCTCATGAAGGAGATGGAGGGGGAGAATCGGCTCCATCGCGTCCTCGGCCCGATCGGCCTGACGAGTCTCGGCGTGGGCGCGATCATCGGAACCGGGATCTTCGTCCTGATCGGTGAAGGGGCACACGACAAGGCCGGCCCGGCGTTGATGCTCTCCTTCGTGGTCGCGGGTCTGGCCTGCATCTTCGCGGCGCTCTGCTACGCGGAGTTCGCATCGATGGTGCCCGTGGCCGGATCGGCGTACACCTACGCCTACGCGACGCTCGGCGAGATGTTCGCCTGGATCATCGGGTGGGACCTCGTCCTCGAGTATGCCGTCGGCTCGGCGACCGTTGCCAACGGTTGGTCGAAATATTTTCAGTCGTTATTGAAACTCTTCGGAGTCGAACTGCCGGCGGCGATCGCCAAAGCGCCTTTCGACTACGATCCGAATCTCGGCAAGCTGATCTCGACCGGGAGCATGTTCGACCTGCCGGCGGTCTTGATCTCGTTGATCATCACCGCGGTGTTGGTGGTCGGGATCAAGGAGAGCGTCCGCTTCAATTCGATCATGGTCGTGGTGAAGCTGGCGATCGTGGCGTTCGTGATCATCGTCGGGGCGTTCTACATCGACCCGGCCAACTGGCAGCCGTTCGCGCCCAAGGGTTTCGCCGGGATCCAATTCTTCGGCAATCGCGACTGGGTGATCGGCCAGACCGACGCGGGCGGCAAGCCGATCGGGATGCTCGCGGGCGCGTCGATGATCTTCTTCGCCTACATCGGATTCGACTCGGTCTCGACGCACTCCGAGGAAGCGAAGAATCCCAAGCGCGACCTCCCGATCGGGATCATCGCGTCGCTGGTCATCTGCACGATCCTCTACATCCTGGTGGCGGGGGTTCTGACCGGGATGGTGCCGTCGGACAAGATCAACATCAACGCCCCGGTCTCGGATGCCTTCGCCCAGCGCGGGCTCTGGTGGGCCAACGGTTTGATCTCGATCGGCGCATTGACGGGGATCACGTCGGTTCTGCTCGTCATGATGCTGAGCCAGCCGCGCGTCTTCTTGGCCATGGCACGCGACGGCCTGGTTCCCGCGAGCTTCTTCGGAGCGGTCCACGAGAAGTTCCGGACGCCCTGGAAGTCGACGATCCTCACCGGCATCGTCGTTTCGATCATGGCGGGCCTGCTCCCGCTCCGGATCCTCGCCGAGCTCGTCAACATCGGGACGTTGCTCGCCTTCGTGATCGTCTGTGCGGCGGTCTTGATCATGCGCCGGACCAATCCCGACGCGCCGCGGCCGTTCCGGGCGCCGCTGGTGCCGCTGACGCCGATCCTGGGGATCCTCACCTGCCTGCTGCTGATGTTCTCGCTGCCGGGTGAGAACTGGGTCCGGCTCGTGCTCTGGCTCGCGCTCGGGATGGTGATCTACTTCGTGTACGGTCGCCACCACAGCGTCATGCACAAGTACCGCGCCGAGGCTTCGGACGCCGTCTGAGCGTTCGGGACTCGCCGCGACATCGAGAGGATCCGTCTCGATCGGTCGACCGGGTCGGCTCCTCTCGTCATTTCGAATCGCGATTCGATCGAGCCGGAAAGCGGTAGATCACGATGTTCGCGGTCTTGCCGCCGATCGCGACGACCTCGGGCCGGCCGTCGCCGTCGAGATCGGCGGCTCGCAGGTCCTGCGCGGCGACCGCGGGGTCGATCACGGTCCGCGTCCACTTCCGCCCCTCGACGTCGTAGCGCGAGACCCGATGATCCTTGCCTCGGTGACCCGCGAAGACCTCGTCGTCGCCGTCGCCGTCGCCGTCGGCGACACAGAGGGCGTGTCCGTCATCGAGCGTCGTGTCGAGCACGACTCGCTCCCCGGGTCGACTCGGATCGGGGAGCGCATCCGGTCCCAGTTCTCGAATCGAGACCTCGCTGCCGTGCCAAGGATCGATCGTCGCCACGAAGCGTCGTCCGTCCCGGAAACGCCCGACGTGGATCTCGGAGGCGCCTGCCCTGCGTCCGGCGGAGGCATCGGCCCCGGCGGAGATTCGGGTGGAACGGAAGCGACCGGTCGACGCGTCGAGATCGAGCCTTGTCGCACCGTCCATGCTCGCAGTGAGGACTTCGGAGCGTCCGTCGCCCTCGAGGTCGACGACGCCGATCGCGTGCATGATGAGGTGCTTCGAGACGACCTCGGGCTCGGTCCCCAGCCCGTTCCGATAGACACGGAGAATCGCCGGCGCTTGGTCGAATTCGGGCGGCGAGGCGTCGACGCCGAAGATCGGAGCGACGACGAGGTCGAGCCGACGGTCGCCGTCGACGTCGCCCCAGCGGAGCCGGTGGATGCTGCCGATCTCGGCGATCTCCCGGAAACTCCAAGTGCCGGCGATCGGGTCGTCGGTCTTCGCGAGCATCAACTTCCCCTTGCGCGGTTGATTCATCGCGAATTCATACGCGATCGCGATCTCGGCGCGGCCGTCGCCGTCGATGTCGGCGGCGGCGGTGCTGATGATCCCGGGCGAGCGATCGGGACCCGAGACGATGCGCTTCTTCCAGTCGGGGTTGCGGAACCAGGCACAGGTCCCGTTGCCGAGGGCGACGATGTCGAGCTTGCGATCTCCGTCGACGTCGGCGAGCTCGACCTGGTAGCCGCCCGGGAACCGGTCATCGACGACGATGCGCTCCATGTCGGCGACCGGATGCGAGTCGCGGGTCGGAGCGTCGATGAATGAGAGTGCGACCAGGATCACCGCGATCGTCATCGTCTCGGCCTCGAGGAGGGTGATGAATCAACGAATTCAAATTTCATCTTCATCGATTCGATAGCGTCCCCAGCCGGTCGGTGTGCCCGCGGTGTCCTCGGGCTTGACCTGGAGTTCCGCGAGGTCGAAGTCGTTGTGGAGTTCGCTCTCGGCGACCTTGAGGCGGTTCTCGAGTTGCGAGACTCGGAGTTCGAGCAAGGCGATTCGAGCTTCGGCCTCGTCGGGCCGCTTGGGCCGCGGGACTTCGGGATAACCGAGTTGTCGCTGGAGCGCGGAGAAGAGGTAGAGCGGATCTCGCCCGCGATTGGCGCGAGCGATCTTGCCCTCTTTTTCGCCGAAGAGCGTGGGATACTTGGGGACGTAGTCGGGATTCGCGCGTCGCCGCTCGGTGACGAGGAAGGCGGAGCGGGCATAGATGAGGTCGGCGAAGTCGACGTCGCCGAGGCGGGATCCGAGCTGGCGAATGTAGTCGGTCCACGCTTCGTCGTAGAAGGGGTCGGCCGCGATCGCCTCGAGGCCTCGACCGTAACCGAGTCGGTTCCGGGAGACGGCCTCGAACTGAAAGACGAAGAGGCCCGGTCTCGTGGGGGTCTCGGATTTGTACTTCGCCTCGCGTTCCAGGACGAGAAGCGCCTGGTCCATCGAGAATTTCGAGACGTCGCTCTCGGCCTGTCCGATGACGTGCGCCTGGAATGGCGAGAAGTAGTGGGAGAGACGTGCCATCCCCGGGCCCATCAAGCCGGCGCCCTTGATCTCGCCGGCGAGGAAGGAAACGGCCATGGGGAGCCGAGTCGTCGTGAGCAATTCCTCGCCGACGCGGATCAGGATCTCCTGCGCGGGGAGTCCGTCGGCGAGCCGTTCGCGAAAGGCATGAAAGAAGTAGACTTGCTCGATGTATTCCTCGCGTTCGAGCACGGGCATGTCGCGGAGACTCCCTCACGGATCGAGTTTCGACGGGGTCCATCGTAGCAGGCCGAGCGAGCCGCGTGGAGGTCGGTACGGTTCGGCAGCACGACCGCGCATGCCGCGGGCGAGAGGTCTCTCGGGCGGGCGCCCTGGGAAAACTCGGCCTCAACGGGTATGTTATCGACTCTCCGTCCTCGCGTTCGTGCGATTCTTCGACGACGCTCGGGCCGACGCGGCGGGCTATCTTCCCAGTTTCTTCGATCCGAGGTGACGCTTGGTACCGATCCGAGTCCATTTCCCTGGAGCGGGCGCGTTTCATCAAGAACTCAAGCGGCGCGTGAACGAGTACTTCGAGTCGGAGAAGATCTCCGAACGCGATCAGGGGCGGATGTACCTCAAGTCGGCCGTGATCATCGCTTGGAGCGTCGGTTGCTGGGTCGGTCTGGTCTTCCTCGCCGCGAGTTGGTGGCAAGCCTTGCTCCTGGGCCTGGGCCTGGGCCTGGGTCTCGCGGGGGTCGGCTTCTCGATCCAGCACGACGCGAACCACGGCGGATACTCGCGCAACGGCGGCGTGAATCGACTGCTGAGCTGGGCGATGGACGCGATCGGGGGCAGTTCGTATATC
Organism: Isosphaeraceae bacterium; assembly: GCA_033763215.1. Classification (GTDB taxonomy): domain Bacteria; phylum Planctomycetota; class Planctomycetia; order Isosphaerales; family Isosphaeraceae; genus JANRKW01. The sequence goes on from JANRKW010000005.1 coordinate 53,486, forward strand.
TGGTCGCAGAAGCACAACATCGTGCACCACACATACACGAACGTTTCGGGCGTCGACGTCGACGTCGACGTCCAGCCGTTCCTCAGACTCGCGCCCGATCAAGAGTGGCGCCCGTATCATCGGTTCCAGCATCTGTATATTTGGGTTCTCTACGCCCTCCTGCCGGCGAATTGGCATTTCTGGGCCGACTTCCGCGACCTGGTCAACGGCCATGTCGGCGGGCAGCCCTTCCCCAAGCCGTCGCGCGCGTCGCTCGTGGGGACGATCGTCGGCAAGCTCTTCTTCTACGGTTGGTCGCTCGTGATCCCGCTCCTGCTCCACCCGACCTGGGTGGTGCTCGCGATGCACGCCTTCGTCTCGCTGACGCTCGGCCTGGTCCTGACCACGGTCTTCCAGTTGGCGCATTGCCTCGAGGAGGCCGAGGTGGTCACGCTCGACTCGCGAGACGCGACGCTCGAGACGGCGTGGGCCGAGCACCAGGTGCGCACCACGGCCAATTTCGCAACCAAGAACCCGTTCCTCACCTGGTATCTCGGCGGATTGAATTTCCAGATCGAGCACCATCTCTTCCCCCGGATCTGCCACGTGCACTACCCCGCGATCTCGCCGATCGTCGCGGAATGTTGCCGAGATTTCGGGATCCCGTATCATGTTCATGAGACGGTGCGATCGGCCGTGGCGTCGCACATGCGGCACATCGCCGCGCTCGCTCGCCGCCCGGATTCGACGCTCTCGAGCGCCGGTGCTTGACTTCTCGACGGATTCGGGCACGCTGGGGGTTCCGCACTCGATGATCCGCCGGATCCGTCCCTCATCAGTCGGGGAAGGATTCGGTTCGGATCGATCGGTGCGGATCACCACCAGGAGCTCCGCTCATGTTCCAGGCTCCCTATCGCGCGGCGGTCATCGGTCGAACGGGTCGAGGCGACTACGGGCACAACCTCGACCTGGCGGTGCTCGGCCAACCGAAGCTGAAGGTCGTCGCGGTGGCCGACGAGAACGAAGCGGGTCGAGCGAAGGCGCTCGCGCGGCTGGGGATCACGCAGGGTTACGCCGATCATCGCAAGATGCTCGATGAAGCCAAACCGCAGTTCGTCGTCGTGGCCCCGCGCTGGATCGATTGTCATCGCCAAATGATCCTCGACTGCGTCGAGCGTGGCATCCACGTGCTGACGGAGAAGCCGCTGGCGCGCGATCTGGAAGAGTGCGACGCGATCATCGCGGCCGCGGAGCGCGCTCACGTGAAGATCGCCGTGGCGTTTCAGACGCGATATGGCCCGCGGTACGAACGGATCAAGGAGTTGATCGCTCAGGGAACGATCGGCGAGGTCCTCGAGATCCGCGGTCGGGGCAAGGAGGATCGTCGAGGCGGCGGGGAAGACCTGCTCGTGCTGGGTCCGCACTTGGTCGACCTGTTCCGCGGCTTCCTGGGGGACGCGGCTTGGTGCTTCGCGCGGGTGAGCGATCGGGGGAGACCCGCGGATCGCAGCTCGATCCGGCAGGGCGCGGAGGGACTGGGTCCGCTCGCGGGGGATCGGATCGACGCGATGTACGGGTTCGCCAAATCGCCGGCGATCGCGCACTTCGAGACGGCGAGGCCCTCGGCGGGAGCCGGCAAGCGATTCGGGCTCCAGATCCACGGCGCGAAGGGGGTCATCCACTTCGAGACGGGTTGGTTGCCCCCGGCTCGCCTCCTGCTCGACGAGACCTGGCACGGATCGGCCGGCGGCTCGAAGTGGACCGAGATCTCGAGCGCGGGGCTGGGCAAGCCCGAGCCGCTCTCGCGCGAGACTTCATTGGACGTCGCGAACAAGGCGATCGTCGCGGATCTGATCGAGGCGGTCGAGAACGATCGCCCGCCGCTGTGCAGCGTCTACGACGGCCGCGCGGCGTTGGAGATGTTGCTGGCCTGCCACGCCTCGCATCGAGCCGGTGGGATGGTCGCGCTGCCGCTCGCCGACCGCAAGCACCCGCTCGCGTGAGGCGGGGAGAAACGTCGCGCCGAACGGCTCGCGGCCGTTCGGCGGCGCGTGAACCGGTCAATCCTCGACGGGCTTCTTGTTGAGGTCGCGAAGTCGCTGTGCGACGTCGAGATAGGAATAGTCGTTGGCCGCGACTTCGTTGTAGTGCTCCTCGGCTCCCTGGATGTTGCCGTGAGCTTCGGCGATCCGGCCGAGTCGATAGTGGAGCTTGTTGAGCGTGGCGGCGTCGTCGGGTTCCGCCGCGCGGATGGCGTCGTTGTAGGCACGCTCCGCGAGTTTGTGGACGCCGTTGGCCTCGAAACTCAGGCCGCTGTTGTAGAGAGCGTCGACCTTGAGACCGGGGCTGTTGCGGGCTTGCTGGAATTCGGCGATCGCCTCGTCGTGCTTCCCGGTCGCGGCGAGGATCAGGCCCAGTTGAAACCGGAGGTCGAGGTTCTCGGGCGACAGGGCGAGCCGGCGCTTGAGCTCCTTCGTCTTGTAGGCGTGGAGCGTGCCGACGAGCTGCTCGAGCTTCGCCTTGGCCTCGGCGTCGTTCGGGTCCTTGCGGAGCTTCCGCGTCCACGACTCGATGGCCCGCTCGAGTCGCGAGACCTGGACGTCGGCGTGTGCCGACTTGAGCGTCTCGTCGTCGGGGTTGGCCTTGAGCCCCTTGGAGAGGACTTGCTCGGCTTCGTCGAGCCTGGCCTCGACCTTGTATTGTTCGGCGAGACCGAGATAGGGGCCGACTCTCGAGGGGTCGGCCTCGATCTCCTGGAGGTAGCGTTGCTCGGGGCTGAGCATCGGCTTTCGGAGGTCGTCGGCCTCGTCGCGATGCGACTCGGGCCCGGAGCCTCCGACGGCGCGCTTGTTGATCGAGTCCTCGAGGCGGGATCGAGAGATCGTCGCCTTGGCCGAGAGATCGTTGGCTCGACGCTTCGCGGTTTCGTCGAACGGAGAGATCTTGAGGATGCGTTCGAAGCAGTCGATCGCCTTGGCCCAATCCTCGTTCAGTTCGTAGACGTGGGCGGCGTGTCGCAGGAATTCGACATCGCCCTGGCCCTGCGCGAGAACCGACTCGAGGTACCAGCGCGCCAACTCCTTGAGTCCGAGCTGTTCGGCCGCTTCGGAGCCGTCCCTGGCCGATCCGACATCCCAGGGATTCTGGCGAAACGCGTCCTCGCAGGTTTCCATGACCTGCGTCCAGTTGCCCTTGGACTTCGATGCCCTGGCCGAGAGGCGAATCGGCTGGATGGTCGCGGAGACGAGACGCCCGACCTTGGAGGGGTCGTTGCCGAAGATGCGGCGCTGGACGCCTCGGAGAGCCTGCCGAAAGATCAAGCTCTCGGGCGCGAGCTTGCAGGCGTCTCTGTACATCTGAATGGCGTACTCGAAGTTCGCCTTGAGGGCCGCCTCGTTCCCGTACCTGAACAGCGTCTCCGCCTTCGAGTGGCGTGCGCCGACTTCGGCTTCGCTCGGCATACGATGCTCCTTTCGCGGAACTCGACCCCTGACCATCGATTATACGGTAACAGCCGGATGGATGCGGTCAATCACGCCGAGAATCTTGGCCCCGTCTCGGATTCGCGTTCCTGGGCGGTTCGAGGTCGGTTCACGGCGAATCGGCTCGACCGAGCAACGCGATGTGAACGACCCGAGAATCGAAGGGGAGGAATCCGGTCGAAGCGTAGAGTCGTTCGGCGGGGGTGTTTCGTTCGTCGACCGCGAGTTCGATGCGGGGGACGCACGGCGCCGCGATCTGGAGCGCGCGGTGAATGATCGCCCGACCCAGGCCGCGTCGCCGCGCCTGGGGGGTGAGTCCGAGATACGAGACCTCCCAGGCGTTTCGCTCCGGGATGTCGCTCATGAGGAGAATGGCGGCGGCGTCGGGCTCCCCGGGGATCAGACCGAGTTGCCAGCGAGCGGGATCGAAGCGATTCTGCTCCAGTTGGGTCTCCCGGACTCGGTCGATCGATCGCACGTCCTCGAGTTCGGGCATGTCGAGGCTGTCTCGATAGGTGGCCTCGATCACGTTGCGAAAGGCCGGCTCGGTCCGATCGGAGAACGAATGCCACTCGAAGCGAGGGAGGTTCCGGGCGAGAATGAACGGGTTCGAGGTCGCTCGGTCGAGGTAGGTCAAGGTCGTGACTCGAGCGAGACCGCCGCGATTGAGATCCTCGGCGGCGTGCGGCCCGATGGAACTCGGGTCGAGGAGCGCCTGGGCGACGAGGATCCCGCGTTCCCGGAGTCTCTCCAGGGCGAACGAGACGAGGCCGTCGGTGATTCGTCGTCGCGACCAGCCCTTCTCGACCTCCGGAGGCCAAACGGCGGCGGCGCGTCCCGCGAGGATCTGCGTGAGCATGACCCCGACGAGCTTCTTTCCCCGACGCGCGACCCAGAAACACGAGAGGTCGACGGTTCCGGCCTCGACTTCCTCGAGCGCTTCTTCCACGGCCGCCTGTCGCCATTCCGCCCGGAGGCGCTGGTAGAGCATTGCGAGAGCCTGGGCGCGATCGTCCGGGGGGCAGGCTTCGAACCGGATGGGCGAGAGCGGCATGAGAAGTCCGGCCATCCTTCGTCGTGGCGAGAGAGAAACTCCGAGATGCCGCGTCGGTCGCGCCAACGAATCGCGGATCGGATCCGTAATCATAGAGAACTTCGAAGGAACCTGCGATGCGATCCGGTCTCCGTCACGATCTCGACATGGCTCCCGACGAGCCCGGTCGTCGGCCGGAGAACGAGCGGATTGGTATCGACCGCCCCGAAGAAATGGGTGATGCGCGCTTGGTCGAACTCGCGCGATCGGGCGACGACTCCGCGTTCGCGGCGCTCGTCGTTCGATACGAGCGTTCGCTGATCCGGGTACTCACTCGACTCGTCCATGATGAAGAGCTGGCGCGGGACCTTGCCCAGGAGACCTTCTGGAGGGTCTACCGCCGCCTTCACCGCTTCGACACCTCGCGGCGATTCGGCCCGTGGTTGTTCCGGATCGGAGTCAATCTCGGGGTCGATCACCTCCGCAAACCGGAGCTTCCGAGCCTTCGCTCGCTCGACCGACGGAACGTCGACGGAAGCCGGGCGATCGAACCCTCCTCTCCGGATCCGAGGACTCGAGTCGACCTGGCACAAGAGGTTCAGTACATCTTGGATCGAATCCCCCCCGCGTATCGAACGATCCTCGTGCTTCGCGACCTGGAGGGGTTCTCGTCCGCGGAAGTCGCCGCGATCGTGGGACGGCGCGAGGCGACGATCCGTTGGCGACTCTCCAAGGCCCGCGACCTGTTTCGCGAACTCTGGGATCGGCGTCGAACCGACCCACGCTGATGGGAGTGATCCAGTCATGCCGCGACCTCGAATCTGGTTCTCGACCTCGTGTCGCTGGATCCAATCCCGCCTGCCGTTGCTGGTCGGGGACGACCTGCTCTCCGCCGATCGCCGGCGCGTCGAGCGCCACTTGATCCATTGCGTGGATTGTCGCGCCCGCGGCCAGGCTCTCGACCATGCGATCTCCCGGCTTCGAGAATCTTCCTTGGTGCCGGCGATCTCCAACAGCTCTTCGATCTGGCCGGGACTGGAACGTCAGATCCAGGCTTCGCGGCACGAACCGAGCCGCTCGGTTTGGGGGATCGCGATCGTCGGGCTGGCCGCCTCGCTCTTCCTGTGCCTGGGACTCTGGTTCGTCGCGCAATCGAATTCTCGGCGCGATTCGGTCGTCGAGAATTCGTCGAAGCCGCGGCCGGCCTTGCCTCCCGAGGAGACCGCCGGGCTCGCGTCCGCGCGGCCGGATCGATCCACCTCGCCCACCCCGAAGGATCCCGGCGCTTCGAGTTCGTCCGATCCTCAACGCTCCTATTGAGATCCGCCGTCGGGTCGCGGCTCCGCGAGCCGGCTCGGTTCGATTGACGCTATCGCGTGGAATCCGATCGACTATACTCCGGGTGGACCGAAGGAGCTCCGCCCTCCGATGCGTACTCTGGCCATCGGCGACATCCATGGCTGCTACGATGCACTGATCGCATTGACGGGCGCGATCGCGCTCCGTCCCAGCGATCGCATCGTTTCATTGGGCGACTACATCGATCGAGGGCCCGACTCGCGCCGGGTGATCGACTGGTTGATCGACTACTCCGAGGCCAACCCGGGGCGTCTCTTCGCGCTTCGAGGGAACCACGAGCTCATGCTCGAGGGCGCTAGGCTGGGCGGGAAGCCCTTCGGGTGCTGGCTGGCGGCGGGAGGGATCGAGACGCTTCGTTCCTATGGTCTGGAGATGTCGCCGACCGAGCTCCTTCAAGTCCCGCACGACCAGATCCTCGCCGCGATCCCCGATCGGCACTGGAAGTTCATCGAACGCGAGCTCCTTCCGTTCCATGAAATCGACACGCACTTCTTCGTGCACGCGAATGCGCACCCCGAGCGCGAGCTCGATGCGCAGTCGCCGTTCATGCTGTACTGGGAGCTCTTCGGAGAAGCTCGACCCCATCGGTCGGGGAAGGTGATGGTCTGCGGGCATTCCGTCCAGGCGAGCGGATTGCCGAGCCACGTCGGACATTCCGTCTGCATCGACACCGGAGCGTGCCGCGGGCGCTGGTTGACCTGTCTGGAGGTCGAAACCGGCGTCTACTGGCAAGCGAACCAGGCAGGGGAAACGAGGTCCGGTCGTCTCGACGCGAGTTCCGCCGCCGGTTCCGGCTCAGGAATCGGAGACGGGGAGGAAAGGGGGTAGGAGTCCCTTCGAGCGAAGCTCGACGCGGTGCACGCGATCGACGGCGGTGATGACGAGCCCGTTCCAAGCGCCTTCGACCCAGGCGAGATTCGAGGGCCGCTTCGGCGTGGCCAAGATTCCGATCAGTCGTCCGTCGGGCTCATGGACCCAGATGCCGAGCGCGACCGCGACGTAGACGCGACCCTCGAGGTCGACCTTCAGGCCGTCGGGACCTCCCGCGACTCCGGGATCGAGGGAAGCGAAGACTCGTCCCGATCGCGGAGCGACCCTTCCGGAATCCTCGATCCGAAAGCAGCGAACGTGGTAGCGCGCCGTGTCGCAGACGTAGAGGGTCGAGCCGTCGGGAGAGAGCGCGATCCCGTTGGGCTTCTCGAAGTCGTCGAGCACGAGGTCGATCGATCCGTCGCGGCCGAGCCGGTAGACGCCCTGGAAATGGAGCGAGCGATCCGCGGGCGCGACGCCGTACGGCGGGTCGGTGAAGTAGAGGCTGCCGTCGGCGCGAGCCACGATGTCGTTCGGGCTGTTGAGCCGCTTTCCCGACCAAGTCTCGGCCACGACCTCGACCGCCGCTCCATCGGGCCGCATCCGGGAGATTCTGCGCCCGTTCTGTTCGCAGGAGTAGATGTGACCATCGGGCCCGAAGGTCTGACCGTTGGCCGCCGCGGTCGACTCTCTCAGGGTGGTGGTGCCCTCCCGCGGCGACCAGCGAAGAGTTCTCTCACGTCGGAGATCCTGGAACAGGATCGACCCATCGGGAAGCTGGAGGGGCCCCTCGGTGAATTCGTGTCCTTCGGAGATCGTTTCCAGATCTCCGGCGACGAGATCGGAGAGCCCTGCGTTCCTGAGAATCTCCATCACGCCCCTTCCACTGATAGAATAGACCGGACCGACTCTCGTCGAGCTCGACGGCATCATCGTCGCCGTGCGCTCCACGTCAAGCGATCGGCGGCGGACTTCGAGGGTCGCCGAGCGATTCTCCCGGCTCGCACTATGTTGGTTTGCCGCGAGAACGCTTCGCGATATCGACCAAGTCCGGAGAACTCCCATGGATCCGAATCATCCGCCCGCGAGCTGGACGAGACGCAGACTCCTCGGCTCGATGATGATCGCGGGCTCGGCCGCGGGAGTCGTGCTCGGCGGCGATCCGGTTCGAGGCGAGGAGCCGTCGGACGAGGTCGCGGAGCGCGAGGGTGTCGAGAAGCAGGCCCGGGACGCGAATCTGGGTCCGCTGAAGCTCTACCGAACCGAGAGGTTTCAGGTGCTCGGCACGGTCTCGGAGACCTATCTCCGGACCGCGGGGGGCGACTGCGAGGCCGTCGCGCGCGACTTCATCGCGCATTTTCGCTCGAAGGGGTTCGCGGTCGACCTCCCGGCGCGCCGGTTGACGGTCGTCGCGCTCGCCGACGAGGCCGACTACGGCAAGTTCCTCGGAGAATCGCGGGTGAGCCTGGCCTCGGGCGGTCGCTACGACCTGAAGACGAATCGACTGGTCGTCTACGACTATCGACCCGCCCGCGAGCAAGTCGGCTTCCGCGTGAGCTGGTTGAACCTCACCACTCTTGCACATGAAGTCACCCACTTGCTCTGCTACAATTCCGGGATCCTCGACCGCGTCGGCGATGCGCCTCGGTCGATCGTGGAGGGCCTGGCGACCTACACCGAGGAACGACCTCCGAATGCCCGCAGATGGATCGGACGCGTCAACGACAACCGGCTCGAGGATCTCGCCCATCTCCAGAGGCGCACTCCCTGGATGACGGTCGAGTCGCTCTTGGTCTCGGACGACGCGCTCTTCGGCAAGGCGGGCGGCCTGGCGATGTTGCTGGGGTACGCGCAGTCTTGGTTGCTCGTCTATTATTTCCTGTCGCATCCCGAGCGGGTCGGGGCGTTTCGTGCCTACCTCGCGAGCATTCTGACGCGGCGAGACGCCAAGAACCGTCGCCTGGATGCCGAAACGCACTTCGGACGACTCGACGAGCTCGACCGAGCGCTCAAGCGATTCTCGATCGACTTGTTGAAGTCGCGTTGAGTTCGCGATCGATATCGCCTTGGGATGAAGACGACTCGAGGAGACTTCCATGCCCACGTACATCTATCAAGAGATTCGAGACGACGGGGAACCGGGCGAGGTCTTCGAAGTGGTGCAGCGGATGGCCGAGGCGCCTCTCGAAGTCCACCCGACCTCGGGACGGCCCGTGCGACGACTCCTGCAGCCGCCGTCGTTCCTCTCCAAAGTGAAGGAGGGAGCGAACAAGCGCATGCTCGACAATTCGAACCTGGAGCGTCTCGGGTTCACGAAATACGAGAAGTCGTCGAGCGGGACCTACGAGAAGACGATCGGTACCGGGCCCGACCTGATCAAGAAGGAAGACTATCTCTGAACCGGAGTCGCGGCCGACGGATCGGACTTCTCGCCCCACGCCACGACGATCAAGACGCCCGCGTAGGCCTCGCCCGACTTCCACAGTTCGAGCCACTTCGCGGCGCTCGGGTCGGTTTCGGCGAGTCTCCGGGCCCCGAGCTCGATCTCGAAGAGCGTATCCGAGTCGGCGAACCCGAAGGTCGGGAGCCAGAACCCCTCGACCCGCGGCTTCGCGATCCCCGCGAGGCGGAGCAGCGAAGAGAGTTCGCGGCCGATCCAGGGGTTGCGGAACGAGCGAATCCAGTCGTGCTCGATTCGTTCGACGACCGCGTCGTGCGGACCGCCGATCAGGAAGGTGCCCCAATCGGGCTCGGCGCAGAGGACCCTCCCTCCCGGCTTGGCCGTTCGCACCATCTCGCGAACGACCAGGTCGGGGCGTGCGATGTGCTGGAGCGAACGGTCGATGCGGACCGCGTCGAAGACGTCGTCGGGGAAGGGAAGCGCGTGAGCGTCGCCCTTCGAGAAGCGGCATTTCTCGGACGCGTGCCGCTTTGCGGCGGCGTGGAGCAGGGAAGCAGCCGCGTCGAAGCCCGTCGCGCGCCCGCACGCTTCGGCCATCGCCGCCACGTCGTCGCCGAGCCCGCAGGCGACGTCCAACGCCTCCTGACCGGGCCGGAGTTCGAGTCGTTGCAGGGCGAAGTCCTTGTAGCGACGGACCCCGTCGAGATGCGCGAGGGTGTTGAGGCAATGGAGGATCTTGTCGAGCGGAGCGCCGTCGACGTCGCGAAATCCGACTGGGAGTGCCTGCGCCTCGGACTCGTCGATCGGGCTCATGAACATGCTCCGAATCGGATGGGAGGAAGCTCGGGGTCCCTCGGTTCTAACATGGGCGCGGTCGACGCGGGAGAGGCTCGCCGCCGCGGACGCCGGTTCCTCTGCACCCTTGCGTCGAATCGCGGGCGAGCCCTACGATGAAGCAACGCCCCTTGCTCGATCCGACGACCATTTCGAGCGCCCGCCGAGCTTTCCAGCCACGATCGATCCGTCCCCGCGCGAGCCGCAGATGCACGAATCTCCAACTTTCGATCCATCCAGCACTGCGCGGTTCGGTCGGCTCGAATTGCTGGCGCGACTCGTCGTCGAGGGGGTCATGTCGGGGTTGCACCGAAGTCCGTTCAAGGGCTTCTCGGTCGAGTTCGCGGAGCACCGACAATACGGCCCCGGGGACGAGATCCGCCACATCGATTGGCGCGCCTTCGGCAAGACCGACCGCTTCTTCGTCAAGGAATTCGAGGAAGAGACCAACCTCAAGGCGTATCTCGTCGTTGATGCGTCGGGGAGCATGGGGTACGCGGGTGCGACGGAATCGAAGCTCGAGCAGGCCCGCCGAATCGCGGCGTGTCTCGCCTACTTGATGATCTCTCAACGCGATGCGGTCGGCCTGGCCGCCTTCGACGACGAGATCCGCGAGATGATCCCGCCGCGCTCGGCGCCTCGGCATTTCTCGGTCCTCTGCGGTGCACTCGAGCGGACTCGGCCGGGCGGCGAGACACCCCTGCATCGAGTGATCCACGGTCTCGCCGAACGCATCGATCGGCGGGGATTCATCGTGATCCTGTCCGACGGTTTCGATCGCCTGGATTCGCTCGTCGACTCGCTGAGACACCTGCGCCATCGCCGGCACGAAGTCCTCTTCCTCCAGATCCTCGCCCCGGAAGAGGAGGAGTTCCCCTTCGAGCGGCCGGCCCGGTTCCGGAACCTCGAAGACTCCGCGAGCAGTCGTCCCGTTCACCCCCGCGCGATCCGCGAGAGTTATCTCCGACGGTTCCGAGCGCATCGATCGGCGCTCGTCGAAGCGCTCCGCGGAATGAACGCCGACTACCACCGGGTCTCGACCTCCGACTCGGCCGAGAAGGCGCTGTTCGACTATCTCGCCTCGCGTTCGCGCGGCGTTCGACCGCGAGCGATGACCGACCCGGAGTTCGATTCGTGAGCCTCGGCTTCTTGAATCTCTCGATGCTGATCGGAATCGCCGGGGCTGCCGTACCCGTCGTCATCCATCTCTTCAGCAAGCGACGCGAGCAGGTCGTCGACTGGGGGGCGATGCAGTTCCTCGAGGTCGAGGAACGTCGTCAACGGCGCTTTCGATTCGACGAGCTGCTGCTCCTCGCCCTCAGGATGCTCGTCATGGGGTTGGTCGCCGCCGCGCTGGCTCGCCCGTTCCTGGCGAGTGGGGGAGCGAACTCGCAGGCGTCGGCCGGCGACGCGCGTCGGGACGTCGTGATCATCCTCGACGCCTCGGCGAGCATGTCGATTCCGATCGAGGGGCGCAGTCTCTTCGATCGATCGATCGATTGGATCCGAGAATTCTCCGCGGCGCTCCGGCCCGGCGATTCGCTGGCGCTGCTGCTCGCCAAGGATCGCGTTCGGCCGATGATCGATCCTCCCACCTTCGACTTCGGGCGGATCGCCGCCGCACTGACCGACCTGCCGGCGCCCCGCGGCGGCTGCGATCTCACCGCTGCGATCGTCGAGGCGCTTCGAATCCTCGAATCGACGAACAATCCTGAGAGAGAGATCATCATCCTCTCGGATGAGACTCGCTCCGCGTGGCGAGTCGACGAGCGCGCGAAGTGGGAACTCCTGCGCTCGATCCGAGGCAAGCAGCGGGCGGCTCCTCGTCTCTGGTCGGTCTCGCCGTCGCAGAGCCCCGGGGAGTCGCCGGCGTCGAACGGGTCCCTCGGTCCGCTCCAGGTCTCCCGGGGGGTGATCGTGCCGGGGCGCGAGGTTCGAATCTCGGGCGAGATCTCCAACTCCGGGAGCGATCCGCGGACCCGGTCGATCGAACTCCTGATCGACGGGGAGGTCGACGCCGGCGCGACTCAGGTCGTCGGGCCGATCGCTCCGGGAGGACGTTCCACGTTCTCCGCGGCGACGAGCTTCGATCGTCCGGGCGATCATGTGGTCACGGTCCGGTTCGCGGATGCCGCAGACTCGATCCCCTCGGACGACGAGACGCATCGAGTCGTCACCGTCGTTCCGGCTCTCGAGGTCATCCTGGTGGACGGGAAGCCGAGTGCGCAGCCGCTGGGCGGGGAATTGGGCTTCGTGCGCGTCGCCCTCGCACCCTTTGGGGATCCGACCCGGGTGGTCGAGGTCGAGTCGGTGGACGCCGCGAAGCTGGATTCCGCGATCCTCTCGACCTGTCGCGTCGTCATCCTTGCGAACGTCGATCGACTCGGCACCGACGCGGCGGTCGCGCTCGAGTCGTTCATCGCATCGGGCGGCGGGGCGATGGTGATCTTGGGCGATCGCGTCGATGCGGAGTGGTGGAACGAGTCGAGCGGGGCTTGGCTCCCGGCGAAGATCGGCGAATTCGTGAAGGATGCGAGCCCGGGAGGCGTCGTCGGTCGCCCCGCTCCCTCGAGCTTTCGAGGGCCCGCCCTGGAAGCGCTCGGCGGCTCGGGGCAGTCGCCGTTGGGCGAGGCTTCGTTCGCGTCGAAACGACGGCTGGAGCCGATGCCGAACGCCGCGGTGCTCGCTCGGCTCGACGGCGGCGATCCCTGGATCGTCGAGCGAGGCCATGGTCGCGGCCGGGCCTTGCTGCTCGGTTCCGGTGTCGGCGCCGAGGCGGGGACGCTGCCGGTGAATCCCGATTTCGTGCCGTGGATCCACCGGTTGGTCGCCGACCTGGGATCGCTCGACGACGGCTCGAAGAACCTCCGACCGGGCGAGGACGTGCGATTCGCGATTCCCGTTCCGCCGCCCGGCGTCGAGGTCGTCGACGTCCGCACTCCCGACGGCCGAGTGATCCAGTCGGAGGTGGTGCGAGGCGGCAATACGGCCTTGGTCTCGGTCGACGCCTCGGACCCGGGAGTCTATCGCCTGGATGGACAGGGTGCCGAGTCCGGGGGCGTTCGGTATGCGACCGTCGAGGCCGATCCCCGCGAGTCGAACCTCGAGCGCCTCTCGGCGGCGGATCGCATCGAGATGTGCAAGGATTGGCCGTTCGTCATTCTCGACTCGGGGGAGAACGCCGTCGATCGGATCCTGCGTTCGGCCACGGTTCGGAAGCACGAGCTCTGGCGGCCGATGATTCTCTCGGCGCTCGCTCTCTTGTGTGTGGAGATCTGGATGACGCGGCGGGCGACCGTCGGGTCGTGAGCCGAACCCGGCGGTCGCCTCGCTCGCGGCAGGAGTGGTCTCGACGATCGGTCAGACCTCGAGAGCGACCGGCTTCTCTTCGGGCTTCTCTTCGGAGTCGCGGATCTTCTTCTCCAGCCGTCGCTTCGAGACCATCACGAGATTGTTGAAGACGAAGGCGAAGAAGATCGCCGGGCAAAATGCACCGGCCTGTAGCAGCCTCGTCGAATCGAGGCCGGAGATCCCGGCGGAGAGGCTGATTCCGGCGATCGGGCTGAGCGAGGCGATGAAGGAGGCGATTCCCTCATCGATTCCCGAGGCGCCCGAGATCGCTCCGACGAGCAACGGGACCACCCAGACCATGAAGAGGAACAAGGCGAACATCGTCGAGGCACGCTTCGCCATGAGCAGATGAAACGCCTGGAACGCCAAGCCGACGTAGATCACCACGAACACCGAGGTCGCCACGGTGATCGAGAGCGAGAACTCGGGCGGAGAGTACGAGTTGAAGAAGTTCCGGCCGCCCGGCGATTCGGGGAGTGCCTGGGTGACGATCGTGCCGGCGAGCAGGAGGATCGCCGCGAGGACGAGGACCGTCGCCCGATTGATCGCCCAATCCGACCAAGGCCCCAGACTTCCGCGCCCCTCCTTGAGGGCTCGTCGAACGCCCTTCGCGAACTCGCTCTGGTTGGGAGTGACGGTGGTGATCAACACGCAGGACGTCGCCACCATGACATAGAGGACGGTGATGGCCGTCGGCACAAGGGCGGGAGATCCCCAGACGGCGCCGATGAGCAAGAACGCGAGCAGCGCGATCGCGCCGATCGCCTCGGGCTTGGTGAAGGGGTGCGCCCGCTCGGATCGCATCTTGCGGACCGAGGCCAGCAGGACGAAGAACAAGAAAGGCGCCGTGTAGAGCGTCGTGAAGAGGAGCCAGTGAATGTCGATCCCGAAGAAGCCCATCTTCAGGCCGGTGTTGAGCGACGTGGCGGCCGATCGAAAGACGAAGATGCCGGCGTTGCCTCCGAACATCGCGACGAAGATCACCAGCCCGATGACGCCCCGTCCGCCGGCCTTCGGTTTCTTGGTGGAGAGCGAGGTCAAGAGCGCGAGGGCGTGCATCGTCCAGGCCGAGAGGAAGAGCGCGACCGTGGCCTCGAAGAATCCGAGTGCGCCGGGCGCTTCGTTGAAGATGCAGATCAACGCCAACGGCAGGGTCATCGCATACATCGCGTATTCGCGGACGGGTGCTCCGAAGAAGAATCCGAGCACGAGCGAGAGCGGCGAGAGCGGCGAGACTCGGTGGTAGTCGATGATGCCCGACTCGCGGGCCGCTCCGACCGACGACCCGATCTGCGTCGCGCCGATGACCGCGAGCAGGATCGCCTGGAAGATCATCGTCAACGAGAAGACCATCCCGTTGGTGAAGCCCTGGAAGGAGTATCCGCTGTAGGCGATGAGGATGCAGATCACGAACACGACCGCGAGGGGCGCGGTGATCAGCGACTTGCGGAGCCGCGTGCGGCGATGTTTGACGAAGATCGGGTTGTCGAAGATCGCCCAAACGCGATCGGCGAGGCCCGCCGACGCGGCGTTCTCGAACCGCGAACTCGATTCATCGAGGACGTGGACCGTCTCTTCTCGATCGATCGTCATCACGACACCTCCTTCGCGCCGATCTTGAGGAAGAGGTCTTCGAGCCCCTCGCGCTTGGGGGCGAATGCCGCGATGCTGATTCCGTTGCCGATCAGGTTCGAGAGGAGGGCGGCCGAAGCGACCGCGTCGCCGTTGAACCGGAATTGATAGGTGGTCGCTCCGATGCGTTCGACCGCGCCGGCTCGCTCGTCGCCCGAGACGATCTCGAGGAAGCGGCTCGATCCGTCGAGGACCTCGACCGTGAGAGTCGCCGCACCCATGACTCGCGCGCTGATCTCATCGATGCGACCGTTGACCACCATCCGACCGCGCTGCATGATCGCGATCGAGGTGCAGAACTCCGACATCTCGGTGAGGATGTGGGAGGAGAGGATCACCGCTCGGCCGCGCGACGCCTCGGCCTTGATGACGTTCTTGAGATCGATCCGACCCTGCGGGTCGACGCCGCTCGCGGGTTCATCGAGGATCAAGATCTTTGGATCCGGGATGAGGGTCTTGGCGAGCATCAATCGTTGACGCATCCCTCGCGAGAGCTCGATGATCATCGAGTCGTGCTTCTCGGTGAGTCCGACGACGTCGAGGAGCTTGGAGATCGCGTAGGGTCGCTCGGGCTTCGGCATGCCGTAGCTGGCGGCGAAGAGGTCGAGGAATTCCCAGCATTTCAGGTCGTCGTAGAGCGGCGGGAAGTCGGGCATGAATCCGACGAGTCGATTGGCGTCGCGTGGATTCTCACGCATGTCGACCCCGCACATGGTGATCTCGCCGTAGGTCGGCTCGATCAGGCCGAGCATAGCGCGCATCGTCGTGGTCTTGCCCGCGCCGTTGGGTCCGATCAGTCCGCAGACTTCTCCGGGCCCGACGTCGAAGGAGAGATCGTGAACCGCGCAGACGTTGTCGTAGTCGACGCGTAGGTCCTTCACATGGATCATGCTCGATCCTCTGATGTGGCACGGGGGGTATCAACGCCGCCGAGTATTGTGACGCTCTTCGAGGCGGGGGACAACAGACGAGGATTCGTCGACGGCCGCGGATTCTTGCGTCTTCTGCGCGCTCGATCGCGAATTCGCTATGATCGTGGAATCCGGCACCCCACGCGAGAGTTCGCTCCATGAGTCGCATCCTTGGTTTGCTGCTGCTCCTCGCCCACCCCCCGCAAGACGCCCCTCGCGCCCGGATCGCAAAGCCGGAGTCGGACCGGGCGATCGCCCGCGCGCTGGAGTATCTCCAATCGACGCAGAGACCCGACGGGGCCTGGGAAGCCGACGCGTTCTCGCCCGGGAAGAAAGGCACGTCGGTGACGTCGCTCGCGGTGCTCGCCTTTCTCGCGGCGGGTCATGTTCCCGGGGAGCCGGGGCCCTATCGAGAGACGGTCGAGAAGGGGATCGACTACGTCATCTCGAGCCAGAAGCCGAACGGGATGCTCGTCTCGAACACGAGCCATGGGCCGATGTATTGCCACGGCATCAGCTCGTTGATGCTGGCGGAGGTCGTCGGCATGACGAACGACCCGGAGCTGGCCGCGCGTTCGCGCGTTGCTCTGGCCAAGGCGATCGACCTGATCGCGAAGGCTCAGGATCTGCCCAAGAGTCCGAGCCAGGCGGGCGGGTGGCGATACCAACCGACGAGTCGCGACAGCGACCTCTCGGTCACGGGTTGGCAGATGATGGCGCTACGGGCCGCGAAGTCGGCCGGGTGCTCCGTGCCCTCGGGACACATCGAGCGCGCGGTCGCCTACGTCAAGAAGTGTGCATCGAAGGGCGAGGGCGGTTTCGGCTACCAGCCCGGAGGCGGACCGAACAATCCTCGAACCGGCACGGGCATTCTCGCTCTCGAGATCTGCGGCGAGCACGACTCGCCCGAGGCGATCGCGGGCGCTGAGTATCTCCGAAAGAACCCGCCTCGTTGGGGCAGCCAGTATTTCTTCTACGAGGTCTACTACGCCTCGCAGGCGATGTTCCAGATGGGGGACGAGTATTTCTCGTCGTACTATCCCAAGCTCGTCGAGATCCTGATGCAGCATCAGGATCCCGACGGATCTTGGCTCTCCGCGGACGGGAACGACCGGTCGGGGGGGAGGGTCTACTGCACGGCGATGGCGGTTCTCGCTCTCGCCGTTGAGTATCGATATCTGCCGATCTACCAGAGATGAGCGTGCTTGGATCGCCCGATCGATTCGGGCGGCTCCGACTCACTTCTTCCAGATCGCGTCGAACTCCTCGGAGTATTGGCGGCGAACGCTGTTGTCGGAGAGGATCTCCTCGGTCGCCTCGAGCACTTCGTTGCGATCGAAGACGATCGTCTCGGAGTTGCGGTCGTCGAAGTCGATGAGGACGAAGCGATCCTTCAGGTCGCGAAGCGTCTCGACGAGATGGCGGAGATTCTTGATGCGCGTTCCGTTGACCGACTTGACGACCTTCGCGAGCGGCGGCGAATAGCCCTTGGCGATCCGGTGCGGGAACATGGGAGAGGAGACGATCACGAGTTCCTCGTCGCCGACCGCGCGTCGGTCGCCCCGGCGCGTGACGAGCGGGGAACCGATGAAGCTGAAGACGGTGAGCAGCCCGGGATTCCGCTCGATGAGCGACATATACTCCGCCGTCGCCTTCGAGAAGACGATCGGCCCGTAGATGAAGTACGGGGGATAGCCTCCGCGGAGGGAGCGGATCAGGTCGCCGTGATCATTGCCGACGGGGAGCTCGATCTTGGAGGTCTTGCCCTCTCGAACGATCGTGAGCGGGAGCTTGCCGTTCTTGGCGAGTTTCTGGACGAGATACTGGAAGCGGACGCGGAGGTCGCCCTCGAGCTGCACCATCCCGACGTTGTCGATCTCGCGGTCGCCGACCTGCGTGACGATATCCCACTTCTTCAGCGGGTAGTCCGGCGTTGATTCAAAGGGCTCGGTCACGATCATCCCCGTCGCCTTCTTCACGCCCAGCTTGACTTGGAGCGCGGGATTCTCGAAGGTCTGCATCGAGTCGAAGATCATCGGCTTGCCTTGATATGTTCCATCGGCGACGTCCTGGAGGAAGAGGTCGATCTCTTCGGTGGGGATGATGTAGCCGATGTTGTCGCCTCCGCCGAGGCGGCTGAACGCGAGCCCGATCATCTTGCCGTCGACGAGGACGGGGCCGCCGGAGTTGCCGGGATTGATGGCGGCGTCGATCTGGATCCGCAACCCCGCGCCCCCGGCGCCCAAGGGTGCGAATTCGATTCGAGAGACGATCCCCTTGGTGAGCGAGAGGCTCGAGCCGCCCGTGGGATATCCATAAACGAGAACATTGGCCTTGATCGCGGGGAGTCGCTCGGCCCGCGGCAGGGGCAGTCGCTTCTCGAAGAAGCTCTCGTCGTCGAGCGTGAGGATCGCGAGGTCGACCTCGGGGGCGATCGCCTTCACCTTGGCGGGCAGCTTGTCCCCCGACCCGTTGGGCTGGACGAAGAGTTGGCTCGAGTAGAGGACGACGTGCGCGTTCGTCAGGATTCGCTTTCCGTCGATCACCACGCCCGTGCCGCTCGCTTCTTGGGGGCCGGCCTTCTGCCAGGGTCGCATCGGCTCGGGCAGACGCGTCGTCGAGTAGATCTTCACGACCGATTCGCGCACGCCGGCTTCTTCGTCCTTCGGATTCGCTTCCTGTGCAACCGCCGCGGAGATCGTTGCCCCGAGCAGCGCCACGGAGGTTGGGATGAGAAATCGACTGCGCGGGAGATGCGTCATGGCGTCCGTCCTGATGATGACTCGATGAGCGGGCGAATCTTCGCGGTCGAACCGTCGAGGATCGCGTCTCGGGTAGGAAACGCGTCTCATTGTAGAGGTCGTGCGACGCGAACGCACGCGTGCACGGCGGATTCCGAGCCCGCGGCGACCTCGAATTCCCCTCGACCGGCTCCCTGGTCCGAGGACGACGATCGACGATTGTCGAGCCGGCCCTCGCCGGCACGTCGTCTTCACATTAGACTCGGATTCGGCTCGATGCCCGATTCTCGTCGGCGGAAGTCGTTCACAGGAAAAGAGGACTCGATGGGCGAATCAGGAGGAACGTTCTCGCCGTTCGATTGGGACGCGGATCGATCGACGCTCGGCCGACACTTCGTGCGGGACATGGAAGGACTCTGGAATCAGATCCTCGCCCTGGCGGCGGTCGTCGAGGAGTCGCTCAACGTCAGCATCCGAGCTCTCTGCGAGCGCCGCGCCGACCTGGCGCGGGTGGTGAAGAGCGATGAAGAGGTGGTGAATCGCTCGGAAGTCGCCATCGAACGCGAATGCTTGAAGATCCTGGCTCTGCATCAGCCGGTCGCTTCGGACCTTAGGCGCGTCGCGGTGGTCCTCCGCGTCAACAGCGAACTCGAACGGATGGCCGAACTCGCGCAGCATATCGCGAAACGTGCGAGAAAACGCGCGAAGTCGCCGCTCGACGGCGAGATTCCCGAGGGACTCGAGAACCTCGCGACCCAGACGCTCGGGCAGGTTCGAGAGACCCTCGACGCTCTGATCAAGCACGACGGAGCCTTGGCGCGGGTCGTGATCCGTCGTGATCGGGAGATCGATCGTCGTCGGGCACGAGTGCACGAGGAGCTGAAGGAGGCGATCCGTCGCGAGCCGGATCGCCTCGACACCTGGCTGCGACTCATCAATACCGCGCGCAACCTCGAGCGGGTCTCCGACCATGCCGCGAACATCGCGGAGTCGGTCATCTATCTGACGGAAGGCGACATCGTCCGCCATTCGCATACGGACCAATTCCGCGAGCCGACCGCGCACGACGGGTCGCCGGACGACGCTTCGGACGAGATCGACTGAGCGGTCCGCTCCGCTCGTCTCGTCTCCGCTCCGCTTCAATCGAACCGAGAGGCGCGTCTCAGACCTTGGAGCGCGGCCTCGACGGCGAGGTTGTAGGCCGCCATCACGTCGAGGTCGGGGTCGGTTCCCGCAGGGAGATGGATCGGGCGGGAGAGGAAGTCGACGAGGACCCTCAAGCGCTCGGTCTCGGCTCGATATCGGCGGAGCTCGAGCGTCGCGCCCCAACGCGAGCGGTCCGAATCGGCCCGGATGGACGGATCTCGATCCGATGCTCGTGATGGGGCGGGCCGGCGGGAGTCGGCCGAAGTCGTGGGGTGCTCATTGCTCTCGGTCGAAGCGGCATCGCGTTCGAACACGATCGAATCCTCGGATCGCGAGATGCGCGAGTGAGTCGGAATCGACGTCGATTCACTCACTCCACGGACGGAATTAGGATGATCATGACCGGAAGTCATGCGAATCGCTAGAGGTTTCCTGCGACCAATTCGTCGAGCGGACGAGGCCGCCTCGGAGTCGCGAGTCTGCTCAACGCTCGCGGTATACGATCCGACCCTTCGTGAGGTCGTAGGGCGTGATCTCGATCGTCACGCGATCCCCCGGCACGATTCTGATGAAATTCCTGCGCATCTTGCCGGCGATGTGGGCCAGGATCTGGTGTCCGCTCTCGAGCTCGACCATGAATTGAGTGTTGGGGAGGGCCTCGACGATTCGGCCCTCGGTACGGATCGGTTCCTCTTTCGCCACGCGCAACCCCCCTGAAGACCGCTTCGCACGAACGGTGCGGAGCATGGAATCGACAAACGAGACGGAAGCGGCCGACGTGGCACGCCCGCGGGACACGCACATCGCTTCCTTTGCGACATCCTACACTCGATCGCGTGGGATTGGCCATCGATTCGAGATCGAGTTTTTCTTGGTGACTCGATCCGAGCCGCTCCCTCCCTGCGTGAGCGGCGGGAGTTCGCATTTCTCGAGAAAGGCCGGCCTTGTCCTCCCGAGCGATTCTCTGCTAGAATCTGTGATTCCGCTCGCCCGAATGGATGACTTGGGCGAGTTCGTTTTCAAGGATCGAGATCGACTTCCTCGTCTCTCGCGGGCAGGTTCCTGACCCCGCGAGCAGACCGCTTGGACCGAACCATGCCGAATTCTCCGTCAGCGATCAAGCGTCTCAAGCAGAGCAAGAAGCGCCGGATGCACAATCGCATCACCAAGAAGGTGATCCGAACGTACACCAAGCGAATGATGACGGCGCTTGCCGAGAAGAATTTCGAACAAGCCGAGAGCGACCTCAAGCTCACGACCTCGAAGATCGACAAGGCGGGCGTTCGTCGCGTCCTCCATCCGAACACCGCGGCCCGCCGCAAGAGCAAGCTGGTTCGCGACTACGCCGCCATGCTCGCCAAGATCAAGGGACAGGCCTGACGAGTTCGGCTGTTCGAATCGATTCGGGACCGTCGCGGTCGACTCCGCCGCGACGGTCGTCGGTGACTCGGAGGTGTCCCATCGCGGGTTCCTTGCGAGCGGCCCTGAACGAGATCGAGCAGATGTTCGCGCGCTCGGCCGTCGCCCGCTCGCGATCGAGCGGCGAGTCTGACGTCGATCGGTTCGAGAGATTCATCGAAGAAGCCGTCGCGAGCGTCGCACCCTCGAGGACGGCTCCTCGGATTCTGAGCTCCCTCCGCAACTCGGGCTTTCTCGAGCCTCGAGAGCTCGCCGACGCCGACCTTCGCGAGTTGGAGCAGACTCTCGAGCTCGAGGGTCTGTCCGTCGGCCCCAAGGGCATCCAGACGCTGATGCGTCTGGCCGCGTGGTTCGAGCGCAATCGCGAGGCGTTGGAGTTCGCTTCACGAGGCGCAATGGACGAATTCCGGACCTCGCTTCGAGAGATCAACGGAATCGGATCGGCGACCGCGGATCGATTGATCCTCTTCGGGTTGGGGCTGCCGACGTATCCGGTCGATCGAGCGACGGCCCGGATCTCGCTCCGTCATGGATGGCTCGATGAGTCGGCCGAGGTCGACGACCTCCGCTCGACCATCACGGACCTCGCCGACGAGGATGCCGCGCGGCTGATGCGGCTCTCCGAGAGCATGGAGCGGATCGCTCGGGTTCACTGCCGCTCGGCACATCCCGAATGCGAGGGATGCCCGCTGCGGTCGTTCTTGCCCGAGTCGGGACCGATCTTGCCGTTCTGAGGCGAGGCGTCGGCGATCGTCCGAGCGTGGTCGGCTAGGCGGAGCCTCGAGAACCGGCGATCCACTTGCTCCATCGAGGCAGACGCGAGCGGAGCCGGGTCATCAGGGTGGGAGCGGCGAGCTCGCGATCCGGTGAAATCGTTCCGGCGAGCGGACTCCACGCAGCGCCTTGGATGAGAGCCGCCGCGGTGGACGACTCGATCGCGTCGGAACCGGTGGGGGGCGGCAGGTCGTCGAGTTCGTACCCGGTTCGCTCCAACCATTCGCCGAAGAGGTCGGCCATGATCCTGCGTTGCGAGATCGTGGCTTCCTCGCGCCAGGATCCGACGCGCCCCGACCGCAAGTGATTCCAATGGAGCAGGGTCGCCGGGTCGTGACGAACGACATTGTGGACGTCGGAGAGGTCGACGCCGTCGGACTGGAGCCTGCGGGTCAGGGCGTCGGTGCGCTTGAGGTTCGACTCGAACGAGTATTCGGAAGCGATCCGACCCGCCTCGCCGGGCTGGAGTGCGACGCCGATGCGGGCGGCGAGCTCGCGCACGCTCGTGATCGGCTTGGCGATGATCTCTTCGTAGCGCTGGATCAGGACGCCGGGCTGGGATCGCCAGAAGCGATCGTCGTCGAGGAGCCCATGGAGCTTGCCCTCGGCCAGCAATTCATCGAAGCTGCGACCGAACTTGTGCGCCATCGAGAAGACGACGTCTCGGAGATCTCGATAGGCGTAGATGGGAATCGCGGTGCCCTCGGCGATTCTCTCGGCGAAGAGCGGGTGGCGATGGTGGGCTTTGACGACGCGAAGACCATCGCGCGAGGCGGGCGCGAGACGGGAGTATTCCGGGCCTTCGAAGTAGCCGAGGCGCGTCCCGCCGAGTCGGCCCTCGACGAGATGCGTCACGACTTCATACTGCCAGGTCGAGCACGACCGAAGCATTCCGACGCAGAGAATATCCATGGACTCGAACGCCTCGAGGACGACGATCACCGAACCGATTTGCGGCCGTCCGCGAATCTCGCGACTCTAGGTCGTGAAAGGCGAATACAGTTGTTCGTGACCGCAGCGACCACGATTCACCCGGAGCTACGTCGGCAACCACGGGAGGGAGATCCCGGGGATCATCGGCGACGACCCGCGGCTGGAAGGGTCTGATCATATCGAATCTCGATCGTCGACCCAATGGCCGAGCCCCGACCGAATTCGGGGTTCGGCCGGGGCGTCGAGGTTCGGAATCAGCGTGTGGTCTTTCGGCGACGGCGCCGGCCGATTTCGGATGCTCGGCCGGCGAGACCTGGGGGAGTTCTCAGCGCACGATCGCCTTGAAGCTCACGTAGCCGTTGCTTCCCGGCGCGAGCGTTCCGGGGAGATCCCACCGCAGTTCGACCGAGCCGACTCGGTTCTCGCCGCTGGTGAAGACGGTTCCCGCGGGGCCCATCGCCGAACCGGCGACGTACTCGAGTCGCGGCATCAGGCTGTCGACGATCGAGACCGCCTTGATGGGGGTGTTGCCCATGTTGCGATAGGCGATCGTGAAGGTCAGGGTGTCGCCCGGTTCGGCCTCGGTGAGGTCGACGGTCTTCTCGACCGCGACTCCAGGGCGCTTCTCGGGCTCTTCGACGCCGACGACGACTCGGGGCGTCCAGGTCATCACGGTCTGGCTCGGACCCTCCACGATCCCCGTCATGACGACCGCCTCGGCGCGGTTGAACGTGACGGCCTTGATCGAGCCCTCGGTCCCCGCGATCTTGGCCCGGGTCGCGATCTTCTCGGGACCCTCGGTGCGGACGTGACCGGAGAGGTGAACGGTCGAGTCGTAGCCCGAGAGCACGCGAAGCTCGGAGTGCTGAGTGGCGTAGATCCGCCCGGCCAGGCCCGACGGACGCATCCGATGGCGATTCGTCTCGGGAGTCTGCCGCTGGTTGAGCCGTTTCGGCCCTTCGCGCATCTCCGTCAGCGAGCTCTTCTGGATCCGTTCCGCTGCGCGGAGTTCGGTCACGAAGGTGTTCTCGTTCAACCCGACCGACGAACGAACCGAGGCGAATCTCGGTGCATAGAGGCAGACGGTGTTCGTGGGGAGCACGCGCGGCCGCTTGTCGTCGCGGAAGGAGATCACGGCGTCGCGCGGGTCGATGCCGCGGAGACCGCCGTCGCCGCCGAAATGAACCGGTTCGAGGCGGTCGCCGCCGTCGCACAGGAACTCATCGCGCGGGAGCCAAGGGCGACCCGGAGGAGGAGCGGTTCCGCAGACCGGACCACACGGCAACGTGCACTGCTCGCCGCCGGGATGGATGAACGGGCAGGGTCCGCCCGCGAGCCCGTCGACCGCGGGCATTGCGAGCTCGCTCTGGGTCGGCTTGCGGGCGCCGAGGCGGATGACGACCATCACGCGACCGAGCGCGGCGGCCACGCGGACGGGATCTTCCGAAGGCGTGACGCTGACCGAGGGCGGTTCATCCTTGTTCGTCCGCAACGGAAGCGCCTGATCCGGGTCTTCGAGGTAGGCCGCGATCGTGACGAGACGACCCTTGTCGAGCACCTCGTCGATGTCGTCCTGGCTGATGGCGACGCGGATCGGGTACTTCCCGGGGTCGACCGTTCCGGGACGGTGGAGATGGCCCACGACCTGCACGACCGGGAAGAGTTCGGCTTCCGGGCGATGCGGGATGTTCGACAGGCGCAGCCGATAGCCCTCTCCCACGCGCATGCCGATCGTCGCGAGGCCGCGTCCGTCGCCGGTCGGCACGGTCTCGGGCTGCGGGCCGAGGACGTCGACCTTCATCCCTTCCGGCCCGAGGATCCGAACGATCTGGACTTCGTGCGGGATCCCGGGAGCGACCGACTCGTCGATCGGCGGCAGGTTTCCGGGGATCGCGTTGCCGGCCTCGACGGGACTCGGCGTTGCGGAGGCCGCGTCGGCGGACGGGATCGCCGCGTTGGGATCAGCGGGAGCAACCGCGGGGGTGGAGACGACGGACGGGGCCAAGGGGGCGGCCGGCGCGGCCGGGAGGTCCTGTCGGGCCTCGACCGAGCCGAGCGAAGCCGCCGAAACGAAACCCGCCATCCAGATCGCCCACCACGAGCGCCGGCCGGTCGACGGGCGTCGGAGCGTTCGTGTTCGGCTCATGTGAGGATATCCTATCTGAAAGCGACGCAGTCCTTGCGTCGGCCTGTTGATTTGGATGATCCCGGGAGATTGGGCAATGTGCCCTCCGAGATCGCGAACACCCCGCGGATCGCTCGAGACCGTGCGTTCCGCGGGGTGGATCGGTGTCGAAGTCGTGCGAGGATCGGGCGAGCCGCCGCGCGGCGGCCCGCCGTCTCAGGCGATTTCAACCAAGGTCGAATCAGAAGCCGGGCGTCGTGGGCAGGGGGGGAACGGCTTCACCGACGACGGGGACCGGAGCTTCGAGGGCCGGTGCGGGGAGAGTGTCCAGCGCGGCCGCGGGAGCGGGAGCGGGAGCAACCGCGGGGACCGGAGGCATCGGGACGGCGGGAGCCGGAACAGCCGGAGCCGGAGCGGGAGCCGGAGCGTTGGGGACCGGGGTGGCGGCCGGAGCCGGGGCGGTCGCGGGGGCGGTCGACTCGAGGGGGACCGACTCCGTGGCGGGGACGCTCGTGATCGCGCCGTTGCCGGGGTTCGACATCTCGAGGTTGATGCCGCCGAGGCGAACGATCAGGAGGATCGTGCCGCGCTTGTCGGCTTCGAGGATCGGGTCGACGCCCGGCTCGAGGCGAGTCGAGACCAGCGTCTCGACGCCCGCGATCGCCAGTTCCTGGTACTTGGGATCGGGGAGGTAGATGACCTTCGTGACGAAGTTGCCGCCGTCGACGACCTGGTCGAAGTCTTCCGGGGTGAACTGAACCGGAATCGCGTTGTGCGTCAGGTAGGCGTCGGTCGCGGGCGTCGAGGGAGCGACCTCGAGGGTCGGATAGAGCGCCACGCCGGGACGGCCCTGGATGTTCTCGATCTTGAGGCGATAGATGTAACCCTGCATGAAGTTGTAGCGACCGGGAACGGTGAGTCCCGGGCTGTACACCTTCTCGCCGCCCGTTCCGGCCGAGCTCTGCCAGGAGATCGACATCCCGGCCGGGTCGAGGAACGAGAGCTGGCTGCGGACGTTCGGGAAGCGACGTCCGGCTTGGACGTCCATCCCCTGTCCGCCTGCGAACGACACCGGTCCGCTCGCCGGCGCGGCACCTTCGGCCACGACGTGATGGCGGAAGGCCCTCAGGCCATGAACGTCCGGCTTGCTGTACCCGCCGCTACCCGACGTGGCGGTCGCCGCCGCGAGCAGCACGACACCCAACGTATTCATCGGACCTCCTTGTATCCCCTCGACCGGAGTCGGACCCTTCGCGTCTCCCTGCGGAGCAGCGACTCGCCCCCTCATCACCGGTCTCGAAGGTTTCACGCCATCCTAGTGTGAACGATCGACGGGTCGCCGACATCGTCGGCAATTCCCTCGATCCCGCGTCGAAGCGTCGAGGACTCGCCGAGCTCCGCGATCGAGACGATCGCATCGCATCGACTGGTCTCCGGCCTTCGCCGATCGATCGAGCCGCGGGATCCAGGGAGCGGGATGCTCGGCCGACGGACGGAGACTCCGCTCCGCGATCGTCGTCATCGCATCCCACTTCGCTCGACCCGGCTTGCGTCTCGTGACGCCTAGCGATAGGATCGGGCATTCCCATCGTTCCCTTGAGAAAATACCCTAGATCCCGACCATGCCTACCAATCGCTTCGTCCCCGCCGTTGCCGTCGGCTTGTTCCTGCCGCTCTGGGCGTGGGCGCAAGCGCCGATCCAGAATCCACTTCCAGGATCTCAGCCGCCCTCGGCGGCCGATCCGGCGAAGAAGGCCGAGGAACCGCCCACCGAGGCCGAGAAGGTCATCGACGCGGCCATCGCCAAACTCCAGGCGCTCGACTCGCTCTCCGCCGATCTCACGCAGCGCGTCGATCTCCTGCGCGAGAAGTTCGAGATCACCGGAAATTTCCTCAAGGCCAAGGGCGACCTGATTCGGCTCGAGCTCACGGTCGTCGCTCCGGCCGAGTCGGCCTCGAAGATGCTCCAGGTCTGCGACGGCAAGATCCTCTGGGACTACGACCAGGTGCTCGACTCGCAGAGGTACCGCAAGCTCGACATCGCCAAGGTCCGGAAGAAGCTCGAGGATCCGGTCATCGACGCGGCTCTTCGCGAACAGGTGCTCATGCAGGTCGGCTTCTCCGGCCCCGAAGCGCTCCTGACGGGGATGCGGAAGTCGGTCCGATTCAACCAGAAAGCCGACGGCGAGCTCGACGGTCGCAAGGTCTGGGTCGTTCGCGGCCAGTGGAAATCGGTCCAAGGACTGCTGGGACCCAACCAACAGCCGCTCTCGCCCACCGCTCCGCTCCCCGCCTACATCCCGAGCAACA
Source organism: Isosphaeraceae bacterium (assembly GCA_033763215.1). Classification (GTDB taxonomy): domain Bacteria; phylum Planctomycetota; class Planctomycetia; order Isosphaerales; family Isosphaeraceae; genus JANRKW01. Next base: position 80,726 of record JANRKW010000005.1, read on the forward strand.
TCGCGCTCCATATCGATCAGGAGTCGGGATTCCCGCTCAAGGTCGAGATGATCGGCAACGCCCCGTCGCTCCTCCAGGAAGACACCCGCCGCATCGGTGTCGACGGCCGTCCGATCGGCGCCAAGACCTCGATGCCGAAGATCGAGCCGAGCCGAATCACGTTGACGTATACGAATCTCAAGATCAATCCCGTGCTCCAGCCCGAGGAATTCGCGTTCCAGGCTCCGCCCGACGCCAAGGGTCTCGTCGACGGAACCGACGAATTGATGACGTTCCTCGACTCGGTCATCCAGGCCGAGACCGCTCGTCGCCGCGCCGATGCCGCGAAGGGCGACCCGCTGGTCGGCGGTTCGATCGACATCCCCAAGACCGCACCCGAGCCCGCCGGCACGCCGAATCCCTCCTCGACCAATCCTCCCCCGCTTCCCGGCTCTCCCGCTCTCCCGCCGCTGTCCGGAACGCCGAAGTGAATTGATCGAGGTCGAACTCTCGACCCAGCATCACTCGCCTCGAGTCCTCCTCGACGACGCAGCCGGCCCGCCATTCCTCGATCACCACGAGACGCCTCATGACGTCCGAGACTCCTGGACAGACCTCGGACGTCGAGGCCGTCGCCGAACTGGCTCGCAAACAGTCGGCGCTCCGCTCGGAGATCGCCAAGGTGATCGTCGGTCAGGAAGAGGTCGTCGACCAACTGCTCATCAGTCTGCTCGCCCGCGGTCATTCGCTCTTGGTCGGAGTGCCGGGTCTCGCCAAGACGCTGCTGGTGAGCACGGTCGCGCGGATCCTCGACCTCTCGTTTCGTCGAATCCAGTTCACGCCCGACATGATGCCCTCCGACATCACCGGGACCGACATCCTCCAGGACGACCCGGAGACCGGCCGGCGACGATTCACCTTCATCGAGGGTCCGATCTTCGCCAACATGGTGCTTGCGGACGAGATCAACCGCACGCCTCCGAAGACCCAGGCGGCCTTGCTCGAATCGATGCAGGAGCGGCACGTGACGGCGGGCGGACGGACCTACGCCTTGCCCGACCCGTTCTTCGTGCTCGCGACCCAGAACCCGATCGAGCAGGAAGGGACCTACCCGTTGCCGGAGGCCCAGCTCGATCGCTTCATGCTCAATATCCGAGTTCTCTATCCGACGCCGCAAGACGAACTCGAGATCCTCCGACGAACGACGGGCAGCTCCGGATCCGACCCTGCGGTGATGCTGAGCGCCGAGGAGATCAAGGCGATCCAGTCTCTGATTCGCCGCGTTCCCGTGCCCGATCACGTCTTCATCTATGCACGCGACCTGGTTCGAGCGACGCGACCCGCGGAGCCGGAAGCGACGCCGATGGTTCGTCGGTGCGTCCACTGGGGAGCCGGGCCGCGTGCCGGTCAATCGCTGATCCTCGCGGCGAAGACCCGCGCGGTGCTGGAAGGGCGACACGCCGCGAGCGTGTCGGACGTGCGCAGCGTCGCTCTCCCCGTGATGCGGCACCGAATCGCGACGACCTTCCATGCCGAAGCCGAGGGGATCGATTCCGACAAGGTCATTGCGCACCTGCTCGAAACCGTACCCGCTCCTCCGGAACGCGAGGCGGCTCGGCTGCTCGGCTGAGTCGCGGACCCGATCGAACGACTCGGCTGCTCGCCCGTCGATTCTTGATTTCGATCTCGCGAATGCCCATCATGAGGGAACGGCGTGTTCCGTCTCGCAAGCGCGGAGACTGCGCCGGTCTTTCCCGCCGTGTATCCGCCCGTGGACTCTCCCCGTATCCCCTCGACCTCAGGAAGGACCTCACCATGAATGCTCGCTCGGTGGTCTCGATGACGGCGGCCCTCGCCGCCATGTTGCTGCTCGCAAGCGCATCCTCGGCCGACGAGCCGAAGAAAGTCTCGAGCGTGCTCGACTTCTCGATGAAGAACATCGACGGCAAGCCCACCGACCTCGCTCAGTACAAGGGCAAGGTCCTCCTCGTCGTGAACGTCGCGAGCAAGTGCGGCCTGACTCCGCAGTACGAGGGCCTCGAGGCGACCTACCGCAAGTACAAGGACAAGGGCTTCGAGGTCCTGGCGTTCCCCGCCAACGAGTTCGGCAAGCAGGAGCCGGGCACCGACGCCGAGATCAAGGAATTCTGCACCGGGAACTACGACGTCACGTTCCCCGTCTTCTCGAAGATCGTCGTGAAGGGTGACGGCATCCACCCGCTCTACGCCTTCCTGACCGAGAAGGGCACCAATCCGAAGTTCGCCGGCCCGATCGGCTGGAACTTCGCGAAGTTCCTGGTCAACCGCAAGGGCGAGGTGATCGCTCGCTTCGAGCCCCGCACCAAGCCCGACGACGCGTCGATCGTCGCCGCCATCGAGAAGGCGCTCGCCGAGTCGAACTGATTCGGCGTTGCTCCGCAGCGATCCCCGAGCGTACGAATGAGCGATCGTTCATTCGTACGCTCGCTTCGTTTCGTACGGTCGTGGAGGTCCGATGTTCGACGGGTACGTGATCGTCGATCTCGAAGCGACTTGCGACCGACGCTCGTTCGACCACACCATTCGAGAGACCATCGAGATCGGGGCCGTCCGCCTGGGCCGCGGCGGAACGGAGATCGACGGGACCTTCCAGAGTTTCGTTCGCCCGACCGAACTCTCTCTGCTGAGCGTCTATTGTCGCCGGCTCACGGGGATCACGCAGGCGGATCTCGAAGGGGCTCCCGCGTTTCCCCAAGCCTGGGAACGATTTCTTCGGTGGGTCGGTCCGCTCGACCACTGCCGCTTCTGTTCCTGGGGCGGATTCGATCGTCGCCAGTTGATCCAGGACTGTCGGCGACACCGCCTCGAGATCCCCCCTTGGATCGAAGATCACCTCGACCTGCGTCGACTGTATGCGTCGATTCGCTGGACGCGCGCGGGTACCATGACGGAAGCGCTTCGGCGGGAGAAGATCCCGTTCGAGGGGCGGCTCCATCGCGCGGTCGATGATGCGCGAGCGATCGCGCGGATCGCGTCGAGGATCCTACCGATCCTCGAGACTCGACCAGGAAGTCCGGAATCGGCCCGCGCGGAATCCTCGGGGGAGGCCGAAGTTCCATGAAGATCGGCATTCTCACGGATCTGCACGAAGACGCAGCGCGTCTCGACCAAGCCGTCGCGATTCTTCGAGAACGAGGCGCCGAGCGATTCGTGGTGTTGGGCGACCTCTTTCGCTCGGGCGGCGGGCTCGACCGGATCGTCGAACGATTGCTCGGATATGGAATCGAGGAGGCGGTCTGGGGCAACCACGACATCGGCTTGTCCCGACTGTTCGAGGAGGATCCCCGCGAGAGCTACCGGGTCGAGACGATTCGCTACATGCGGGAGCTCGAACCCTGGATCGACCGGGGCGAGTGCCGCTTCCAGCACCTCCCGCCGCATCACGACCCGATGACGATCGAGGGGATGTGGTCGTGCTCCTGGGAGGAGTTCTCACGGACTCCCGGCGAGCTCGAGGCCTGTTTCTCAGCCTGCACTCAGCGCTTGATCTTCATAGGACATTTTCACTCCTGGATGCACGCGACGCCGGCGGGCATCACGGATTGGGTCGGCGGAGAACCGCTCGACCTCTCCGGTCCGGGAAGGCATCTCATCGCCGTCCACGCCGTGACCGACGGCGGCTGCGCCCTCTTCGACGAGGAGCGATCGATCCTGACGCCGTACACCTGGTAGTCGAGCGGGGGGGGATCACTCGATCAGGTCGAGGAAATGGCTCGAGCCTCGTCCCAGATCGGGCCGTAGACTTGCTTGTCGAACGGGGGACATCCCGTCGCGAATTGGCCGAACTCATTCTGTTTTGATCGCATGAGCGCAGTACAATAACTGAAGGTCCGGCAGGTCCGCTTCGGGTCGAGGGGACGCCGTTCCGCCGCGTAGCGAGCGAGGTCCGGGTGCGAGAGCGAGGCTCGGCCGTAGCCGACGAAGGTCGTTCGGCCGTCGGCGACGTTCGCCGCGCCCGCCTGCGGCAGCCAGGCCTGGAGCCAACTGTATCCCGAACCGACGATCGGCAGCGTCGGAAAGGCTTGCTGCACGGCGGCGGTCGCGCGGAAGTGCCTCGCGACGCCGATCAACGGATGTTCGGGCGTTTGGTAGCCGTCGACGGGCGCATACTCGAACGGTCGGAGGAGATGGGGACCGGCATACGGGTTCCCCATCGAGACGTTCACCATGGCGACGCCGAGTCGCGCCATCCGGCCGATGAGTTCGAGCGGTTCCGAGAGGTCGGGAGTGAACGGGTCGTCGACCTTCGTCCCCCAGCAACTGGTCAAGGGGAGCTCGAACGGGTCGGGAACCCCGACGGCATCCTCTCCGGGGCTCGCGGAGTAGGGCACGCCGTCGAAGACATTCAGACGCGTGGCGATGATCATGTCGGGAACTGCGTCTCGAATCCGCTCGATCACGGAGAGGATGAACCGCGTGCGGTTCTCGAACGACCCGCCGTACCGGCCCTCTCGCGTGTGCGCGGCGAGGAGTTCATTGAGCAGGTATCGGTGGCATTGCTTGAGGTCGATGAAGTCGAATCCCGCTTCGCGGGCCTCGCTCGCCGCCTCGACGTAGCGGTCGGCGAGTCGGTCGAGGTCGTCGTCGGTCAGGAGTGGATGGTCGGGGCCGGCACGCTCGCCGGTCGCCTTCGAGACGATCGTTCTCGGGTCGAGCAGCGGGTCGTGCTGCGCGAGGATCGGGCGCCGGTGGGAGTATCGACCCGAGTGCGTGAGTTGGAGCCCGATCAGGAGATCATCGGCGGAACCGAACGTTTCTGTATGAGCATGTCGGCAAGTCTGCACGATCGAGCGGAGGGCTTCGACGTGGTCGGCATCGATGATGAGCTGCCGCGGGTTGGCTCGGGCTTCGGGAACGATCGCCGCGGCTTCGCCCCAGATCAGCTTGGCCCCGCCGCGCCCGAATCGGTCGTACCGGCGGAGGGTCAGCTCGCCGGGACGGCCGTCGAGCGAGCCGTCGCAGCCCTCCATCGGTTGGATCGCGAGTCGGTTCCCGACCGACCGGCCGCCGACTTCCGCGGGGTCGAAGAGCGAAGCGAGGTCGTCCGCGAGGCGGATCGAGTCGTCGAGTCCCAGGCGTTGGGCGTCTTCGAGGAGTTCCGAGGCTTTCTTGTACTTGAAGAAGCGCGACAAGCGATCGACCCCGCGGGTATGGAAGGACGACTCGGCACTCGGCGTCGATCCGCCGAGGCACGCACGACGGTGCTCAGTCGATGTATTCCGCGCGAGGGGAGATCAATCTTCCCTCGCGACGTCCGCCGATCGGCTCTCGAATCGGCTGCGGCCCCGGGAGCGGCGAAGGGATGCGCGGCGCCTCGCTCGACCCCTGGGAGATGCGCGAGATGAAGCTCTTGATCGCGTGCTCGGCGGGGAAGGGGACGGAGATGGGGGTGATGCGCGTGATCTTCCAGCCGCCGTCTTGGAACTTGCGTAGTCCGAGCGACCAGTCGCTGCGGGGCGTTGCGAAGTTCAACTGGACCCCCAAGGGGCTGCGAGCCGAACCGCCCGCGGAGACCCGGAATTCGGCCGATCCCTGTCGGGTCTGTGCGCCCGCATGGGTGGTGAGTCGGCTGATGCGGAGCCAATCGAACGTGATGGTGGAGAGCAGGGCGCGGAAGGCGTTTCGATCGAGATCGAGTCGTTGCGAGTCCCTCGAGACGCCGATCGTGATCTCGGGGGCGAAGAGCGCCGCGGCCCGATCGCCGTCGGAGTGCGAGAGCGCGTCGATGAGTTCGGCGACGACTTGTTCGACGCGTTCGTTCTCGGTGACCCAGACGCGTTCGACGATCAAGAGAATCCCGATCATCGCCAAGCAGGCCAACATCCGGAGGAAGTCTCTCCCATCCTGCCGAGTCCGCAGCAGGACGAGGAACACGAAGGCGAGTGCCGCGAGAAACGCCGAGATCGGCCAAGGATCTTCCGACACGTAGTGGAACACGATCTACGCACTCCGTCGTCGAGATGGAATCCGGGTGGCGGAGTATGTGGGGCGGACTCGATCCCGGGAGATGAGCCGGGGCGGCTCGCCCCGGGCGCGGGGGGCGTCGCCCGGCGGGGTCGGTGGCTCAACGCCTGCGGGGTTGGCGCGTGGCGGTAAC
>JANRKW010000006.1:0-2379 GCA_033763215.1 Isosphaeraceae bacterium
CGCGCTCGCGGGGGTGTGGGTCATCGCGCAGGGGGGATGGTCCGCCGTGGAGGCCGCGTCGCGCTCTGACAACGGCGCGGGCGGCTCACTCCCCACGGTGTACGCGCTCTGGCTGCTGGGCCTCGCGCTGCTGCTCCCGGCGTGCCGCTGGTTCGACGGGGTGAAGTCCCGTCACCGCGGCGCGTGGTGGACGCACTACACGTGAAGCCGATCCCGTTCCAGGTGCGCTTCGGGCCCCTACCGCGCGTGATTCTCACGGAGCGCGCGACGCCTCCTCGCGATCCGGGAGAAGGGGTGACGGGCATGCCTGCCCGGTTAGTGTAGGAGCGCTGGAATCCAGGTGGATTTCTCATGCCGCCGCCTGAAGTCCCGCCTCGAACTCGATGGTCTCGAAGACTGTCGTGATGCGCCGCGGGCTGCCTGGATTGGGATGCCTTCCCTCTCTCCTGAGTACCGCAGCGAGTCTGCGGAAGTGGCATGCGATCGCTTCGGGCCGGCACGCAAGGAGCATCGTCACGTCGGCAAGTGCCTCGACGAGACAGGCGTGGACGCGGTCGTGACTCACGGCGCCGATGCCGTCATCGTTTTCGAGTTCGCGAACGATCGTGGCGCCGAGCGCCCAGACGATCAGCGACGCTGCCATGAAGGCGAAGATCACCGGGGGACGCTCGCTTCGAATCTGATCCAGCCGCGCCTGCGTCTTGAGCTGACGGAACGCCCGTTCCACCCACCACCGCAAGCGGTACAACGCCGCGATCATCTCCGCCGTCCAGGTGTCGCGTGGGAGGTTGGTCACGAACCAGAACGCGTGGTGGCCGCCGTCCCAGTGGTCGTGACGGTCGCAGCGCGGCACCGTGACCTTCACCACGCGAAAGACGCGCTCCCCGGAATCCTCCTCGCGGCTCCGAAACCGCGCATCGACATCGACCGTGGCGCGGGTCCGAAGCGTCTCGTCGACACGACGACCGATCGCGCGTCGCGCGTCGATGACCCCCTGCGAGACGGACGCGATGGTCGCGACGACGCCCTCCTTGAGACGGCTCACGAAGAAACCGTTTGCGTCGTCCAACTGCGCGAAGAGCGAGTGGTCATAGAAGCCCAGGTCCATCAGGTACAGCGCGCCCGCGACGGCCTCGCCCAGCCGAAGCAGGCGACGATCGTGGTGGACCGCGGCGCCGGCGCGTACGTCGTCGAGTTGGCCTTGCGCGAGCGACAATCGCGCGAGCAACTTGACCCCGGCCTGGCCCGGACCGGTGCCTCGAAAGACCTCGGCGAGCGACTGACCGAGCGCGATGCGGGTCCCGTCCGCGATGAGGACATCTCGCAGCGCGCGCATCGGCCGAGGCCACTGCCGCCGCAGCGCCCGCGGGACCGGGCGCGTGACGGTCTCGAACAGCTCCCAGAGCAGCCGTACGAGTCCGGCGTTGAAGCGCTCCTCGAAGGCGCTCTCCGAGACCGTCGCGCCGACGAGCAGCTCCCAGGCGCGGCGCACGGCGGCGATCGTGCGACGGGCACCCGTACCCGACGTGCGAAGCAGCGCCAGGACGAGGTCGTAGGGCTCGACCTTGCGGAGGCGGACGATCGCGCCGAGCGCGAGCGCGCGTGCGGTGACCGTGTCTCGGTCGAGGATGGACGCGAAGGCCGATTGCAGCGTAGAACCGTCCATGGGGACCCTTCGGGATGGGTTGGAGTCGACAACCACACCGTGCCGAAGCGGCCCCTCCATGTCACGCCCGACCACGCGATACGGGCTTGTTTTCAGGCACATCAGCCCTTAACCGGGCAGGCATGCGACGGGAGGTTGCGAACCTCCAGCGATCCGCCGACCCGCGTCAGCGACGAGAGGGGCTCAAGCGTCGAGACCGGGCCTCGAACGTCGAGGCTCCCCTCGATCTCCGAGCACCCGCGCAGCTCCCCGAGCTCGGCGTCGCTTCGCACCGTGTACGAGCCCGCGCAGCGTCGGGTCGGCGCTCCGTCTGCGGCGGCGACGACATCTGCGCGCGAGGACACATCGACACCCGGGCCGGTGACGTCAGACGACACGACATCCTCGACCGCGGGCACGGAGATGTCTCTGCCCTGACCGGACGCATCGGCCGGAGCGGCTGCGTCGTCGGTGCGCGGCGTCGTCGAGGCGTCGGCCGGGACCGGCGAGCCGGAACAGCCGACGATCAGCGCGCAGGCTCCCAGGATCGACATCCCGTAGAGGCTTGACGGCCGTCTCCGCGCCTCACGAGACAAGGGCTCTTCACGATCCATGCGCGCGACGCTACCACCTCCGTTCACGAGCGTGAGGACGCGTCCCCTCGCGGCCGCTGCGCCCGCGGCCGACCTCGTCGCCGCGGCCGCGCGCTCCCCGCGGTCATGGCCCTCGCGCTC
>JANRKW010000007.1:0-72121 GCA_033763215.1 Isosphaeraceae bacterium
CGTAGCCGCCGCCGCCGCCGCGGCTTCCGCCGCCGCCGCCGCCGCCGTAGCCGCCGCCGCCGCCCGGCTCACGCGGCTTCGCTTCGTTGACCGTCAGGCGACGGCCTTCGTGTTCCTGCTCGTGAAGCCCGTCGATCGCGGCCAGAGCCTCTTCGTCCGAGCTCATCTCGACGAAGCCGAATCCCTTGCTGCGCCCGGTCTCGCGATCCTGGATCACCTGCGAACTCTGGACGGTGCCGTATTGAGAGAACAACTGATCGAGGTCCGAGCTGCTCACGCGATAGCTCAGATTGCCCACGTACAACTTCTTGCCCACCATCCATCTCCTTGTGCCGAGACGCCGGTCGGATTGCTTCGGAAGTGACCGGCGGATCGAGGGTAACCAGGCCGAGAGCTGGCCGACGTCACGGCGGAAAAGGCGAGGAGACCACTCAGATCCGGGCCCGACCAGGAGTACGGGTGGACATCGTTTTCTCTTTCGGCTCAACAGCCAAAGTGCAGTATAACCAATCCGAGCGTTTCGGAATACAAACAAAATCGGTTGAATCGTCGGGAATTTCGGAATCGTTTGCGAACCGACCGGAGCGGAGCCCGCGATTCGGCCTCGGAACGCCCGATCGGTCGGCTCGACTCGCCCGATCCCGACACCGTATAATGCCGACTTCATCGTTGCGACGCGACCCGAGGCGGCCGCTCGAAATCGCTCTCGGGAAGGGAGTCTCGCGCGTGATCTCCAAGGAAAAGCCAGCCATGCGACAATCGATCCGTCCCGCCGTCGGCCTCGTTCTCGCCCTCATTGCGTCGACCCTGCTCGTCGATGGGAGCTCGTCGGCCGTCGCCCAGGTGCCCGGAGCGGCGCCGGCGCCCGCCGCACCCGCTCGACCCGCGAATCTCAGCCAGGTGCTCGCCACCGTCAACAACGAACCGATCACCCGGGGCGAGCTCTACAACCTCCTCAGCCGCTACCCGCTCCCGCCGGGAGAGGAACAAGACCTCTTCCGCGAGGCCGTCCAGCTCGTCGCCAACGGCAAGCTCGTCAATCAATTCCTCGCCAAGCAGCGCGTCCCCGTCACCGATCAAGAGCTGGCCGACGAGCTCGCCCGCGTCGAGAAGCAGCTCCAGCAGGAGGGCACCAACCTCCAGACCCGACTCGCCGAGGCCGGCTCGACCCAGGCCGAGCTCCAAACCAACATCCGCGCCTATCTCGCCTGGCAGAAGTACGCCAAGAGCGTGTCGACCGACGCCGAACTCCAGAAGTACCTCGCCGCCAATCGCGACTACTTCAGCGGCAGCCAGGTCCGCGCCGGCATCATCTTCATCAAGGCCGACGAAACCGCGACGCCCGCCGACAAGGAAGCCGCCAAGAAGCGCCTCGAGAAGATCAAGGCCGAGATCGACGCCAAGCAGATCAGCTTCGCCGACGCCGCCAACAAGTACTCCGAAGACCCCCGCAACGTGAACAGCCCCTCCGGCGGCGACCTCGGCTACTTCCGACGCAAGGGCGACGTCTTCGAGGAACTCGCCGCAGCCGCCTTCGCCATGAAGATCGGACAGATCTCCAACCCGATCTCGACCGAGATCGGCTGGCTCCTCGTCGAGGTCACCGACCGCAAGGACGGCAAGCCCGCCGACTTCGAACAACTCAAGCCTCAGATCCAAGCCGAGTACATGACCGAACTCCAAGAGCGGATCATCAACGCCGAGCGCAAGACGGCCAAGATCGACATCAAGCCGATGCCCGCCGACTTCTTCCCCAAGAATGCCCCCCGCCCGGGTGCGGCAGGCGCACCCGCCGCGGGAGCACCCGCGACCGGCGGCGTGCCCAAGTGACCTCGCCGGCCAGACCCGACGCGGCCCGCCTCGGCGGACGCGTCGGGGCTCGGGAGATGTCGACCAGTTCGACTCAGCGGAACGACGGCAGACACTCGATCGCGATCCGCTCGACGTGACGATGATCGGTGCCGCAACAGCCGCCCATCACATTCAAGCGTCTCAACTCGTTCCTCTCGAGCGCAAGGTATTCACTACCGAGTTCGGCCGGGTCGCCCGCGTCGAGTTCGGTCGCGTCGTCGAGTTCGGCGTGACTCATTCTCGAGGCGTTGGCCCGAAGCCCTCGAAGTCGGTCGATCCACGGCTCGGCACCCGACAGAGCCGCCCCGAAGTGGCTCGGGTGAGCGCAATTGATCATGTAGTAGGCGGGGTAGCACGACGTGGCCTCGTCGACGCGCGCGATCGCATCGCCCAGCGGTTGGCCCGTCGGCAACCTCCCGTCGGTCTCCACCGTGAACGAGATCACGACGGGAATACTCGCCTGCTCGGCGGCGCGTGCGATCCCCACCGCCTCTTCGACATAGTTCATCGTGAGCGCCGTCACCAAGTCGGCCGACGTGCGAGCGAAGACTCGTGTCTGAGCGGCGTGATAATCCTCGGCTTCGGATTCGGACATCGCTCGCGACGGCACGTAGCCGTCCCCTCGCGGCCCGATGCACCCGCTGACGACGACAGGGGCGAGCTCCGATCCGTACTCGGCGCGGATCTCCTCGAGCAACTCCACCGATCGTTCGTTCACCTCTTCGAGAGACTTCGCGTCGTGGCCGAGCAGTGCTCCCCAGTCGGGGTTGGATCGCCAGGTCGGGGTCTCCAGGATGATCCCCGTCGAGTGCTTCCGCGCCAGTTCCGCATAGGTTCGGAAGTAGTTCCGCAGGGCGGCGGTGCCGGCTTCATCGGCCAGGAGATGGAAGGCGGCGAAGTGCGGGAGTTCCACCCCTTCCAGAAAGATCAGGGTCGTCTCGAGCCCGCCGTCGGTCAAGAAGAAGCCGTCTCCGAGTTGCGGAAGAGCATCTCTGAACGTTTTCATTCGTGAAATCCTCTGCGGCGGAGTCGATCCGTCGCCGACGGCCGATGGGTGAGGTTGCGGCAGCGTCGGTCGATCGATCTCGAGTGTACGGCGCTCCGTGCCGAGTTCAATCGATGAATTCCCGGGGCGGCCGATATCGAGCCGAGATCTCATCGTTGATGCTCACGCGAGTTGATCTCGCTCCGACGCATCGATCGACCGCTCGAGCGGATCCTTGCTCGCTCGTGCGGGAGGGATGAGCAGGTGCGGCCTTCGCGGAGCCGGATCGGGCCGCCGGCTCGTGAGCCGGTCCTTCCAACGCCCGATCGGAGCCTCGATCCACCGCCATGACGCCCAGGCCGCACCAAGGCTCAGCCCGAGCCGAAGCGCGTCGAGCCAGAGGCTGGCATTCGGGATCGAGCCCTTCCAGCCCGAAGCGATCCAGGCGTTCGTGATCGCCGCGAAGACGATCGGGTGATAGAGATAGAATCCATAGCTGATCTTGCCGAGTTCGATCAAACGATGATCGCGCAACACGGCGAGCACGGGTCGACCCTGGAGCGCGATCACCCACGCAACGATCCCCGCATACCCCAGGGCGATCCGCATCGGCCCAAGCGCGGCGACGATTCGCGCCAGGTCGCCCGAGGGCGCGAGCGCGACTGCGCCCTTGCCGATCGCCCAGAACACGAGCGCCCCGATCGCGACGCCCGCTCCCCAACGCACGCTCGGCCGAGGCGCCTGATCATCGCCGCGCGGCTGGAGCGCGATCGCGAGCCACGAGCCGAGCAGCAGCCCGTCGAGATGGGTCAACAGCAGGCCGCCCGGAATCCCCCGAAAGCGCAGGACCACGCCCAGGACGAGCAGGGGGGGGATCGTCGCGACCACGCGGCGGCCGAACGCGACGACCAGCAAGGGCCAAAGCGTGTAGAACTGTTCCTCCACCGCAAGCGACCATGTGTGGACGAACGCGGGCGGGAACGTCGGCATCGCGCCGCCCCAGTAGGCCTGGACGAACGGCGTGTAGGTGAGGAACTGCGGCCAGGCGTCGATGGGATGCGGGCGAACCGAAACGTGGTTCAGCACGAGGAGCACGGCGAGCGCGAGGTAGTAGATCGGCCAGATCCGCAAGGCCCGGCGGATGTAGAACCGCCGCAAGGCTCCCGGAGCGCCGAGGTCGCGGAGCAGGATCCCGGTGATCAGGTAGCCCGAGAGCACGAAGAAGAGGTCGACCGCGGTGCCCATCGCGGGCACGACCTTCAGGAAGCGGAGGTGGTAGACGACGATGATCGCCGCGGCCAGGCCGCGCAACGCATCGAATTCGGGGATTCGCTTCATGCGACCGCTCTCGCCTCACCGTCCGTGGCGCTGGAGCCCTGGTCGCGGGCATCCGCCGCCGCGCTTCGGGCTCAATAGGGGACCGTCGACGAGAGATAGTCGATCGCAAGGTTTTCGGCTACTCGGGTTGGATCCTTCCAAAGGCGACCAGGGATCGGAAGCGGTTGAGCGTGTCGGCGATACCGTGTCCTTGTCCTTGGTGTCCTTCGCCCGTGTCCATAGATTGCATGTCATTGTGCTTTGTTCTTGTCATTGCTCGTTGAACTCGTTTCTCGGGGTCACGTCATCGAGACCAACGATCAGGGGATCGCGCAATCCGAGACCCAGGGGACTATCGAATGAGTAGCCCGTGCTCGTGCGCTCGGCAGGAGATCGAGCAGGCGGGTGCGGCTCAACCCCGCCTCTACCTCGGAAGGGTTCTTGCCGTATGGATCGATGTGCCCATACCGAGTCGGCGAGAGCCGGGCGATGTCCTCCTCGCTCAACGTCCGGCCCTCGGCCCGGTACGATCACTCCATCAGACGCACACACCGTCCTCGTAGGACGACGGCGAGCAGGCCGAGGAGGCCCGAGCCGCATAACGCCAGGCCCGAGGGCTCGGGGACGGCGGCCGGGGCGAACAGGATGTCGGTCAGGGGACGCGGGACGGTGAACGTGCCGTTTGAAGTCGCGTTGCCGGCGGGATCGAATACGAACCGCGAGACCAGTGCGGCCCGGGAACTCGGCACGAAGAGCTCTCCCCACGGCGAGAACGCGATACCGAGCGGCACGTTCATGCCGTTGCCGGTGATCGACCCGTTGAAGACTGGATTCCCGGCGCCGTCGAACACGTAGCGGAGGATGGTCGAGGCACTCGAATCGACGGCAAAGAGTTCGCCCCAGGGCGCGAACTCGATGTCATGGACACCCGTCCCGATCCCGAACGAGAACTCGCGGGCGAAGTGGCTGTTCCCCGCCGTGTCGAAGGTCCACTGGACGAAGCCGGAGTCCGCGGAGGTCAGCCCCGTTGCATAGAACAGGTCGCCGGAGGGCGAGATCGCCAGGCCGCGACCCGTACCCGGGTTCACGTTCAGGTGATCGGTCATGGCCCCGTTGGAAACGGGCCCGCCCGAGCCGTCGAAGGTGATCCGATTGACCTTCGAATCGAAGTTCGAGACGAACAGCTCGTCGCCGCGGAAGCCGGCGTCATACGGCCTGCTGAAGCTAAAGCCGGGCCGGCTTTGATCGTTCGCAATCGTGCCGTTCGGCGTGAGTGAGCCTGCCGCGTCAAGGAACCGCGCCACGTGGCCGGAGCCGAGGGGGCCGCCACCGAGGTTTGTGACGAAGAGCTCGTTTCGGGCCGAGAGGGCGAGTCCGGCGGGGAGTTGCAGGTTGGTCGAGAGAGTCCGATCGAGCGTCGGCGTGCCGACCTGTGTGACTTGGAAACGAAAGAGCTCGCCGGTCGATTGCGAAGTACCGAACATGACGTCGGCCCGCGCCGGTCCGATGCCGACGTGCAGGGCCAGCATCGCGAGGATCGCGCTAGAAGCTCTCACAACTGAATGACGCACCATCACATATATCCTCGTTGTGTGTCGCCCGATACCGTGCCGATGGTAATGAGTCGAACTCCAGGCCCTTGCGGGCATGATCTCCGAGGAAGGGGGACGTCTCCCTCCTCCGGGTCGATGCGATCGAGGACCCCGTGATCGCCTACTCCTGATGGATCCCGATCACGCCGCACTCGTCGCGGGGGCAGGTCACTAGGCCCCACCGTACGGGGCGTTCGATCGTTCGAACTCAGGCAAGCCCGGCAGATAGCTTCCGAGGACTTAACCGAGAGGGGGCCCAAATTCCTTACAGCGGCCATCAAACAGAATTCCGCGAGGGTCACCAGCCCAGTCCGAGCCTGCTCAATCGGCGTCGGATCTCGGCCAAGTCGCCCAGGAACAAGGCGGTCGATGCCCCTCCCCCCATCCCCACGAAGGAACGGCCATCCACGCCGAAAGCGCCGACGGCCTGCATCGGTAGCCTATCGGGGTGGATCAGGAGGATCGGGTCCCTTCGACCTTTGAGGTAGATCCCTGACCTGCCGTCCTCGGCCGGCCGCACGAGCGCGTCGGCGTCGACGCCCATCGCGTAGCAGCTGAAGACCGGCTCCACGATGGCCCCCGTCGCGACCTCGAGCAGCGGGTTCGGGCCGTCCGTCCGGCCCACCACGAGGCCCACCATCAGGCGTCCGCGCGGGTCCAGGAGCATGTTGCTCGGGCTCCCCCAGCGCCCCGCCGAGCGATGCCTCCACACGATCCTCCCCGACGCGAGGTCGATGGCAGCGACCCAGCGCCGGGAATCTTCGCGGCTGGAGCCCTCGATCCCATCCAGAATGGCGACCTTGCCGTCGGGCGTCAGGGCCGTGGAGGTGATCGCCACGTTGAAGTCGCGAATGGCCCGCATTGGCGTTGTCGGGTCGGGGCCGAGCAGGTTGTAGAGCGCGCAGACCCTAGCGGGTTGCGTGGGGCCCCAGCCCCCGACGTAGGGGGGCGTCTCCGGGTCGGTCGTCTCCGCCCGGATCAGGATCAGTCGGCCCTCCTCCGGCCAGGCCAGCTTGTCGCAGTACCCGATCGGGAGCCCGGACCATGTCCTGAGAACCTCGCCGGTCCCGATGTCCCAGAGGCAGGCGGTCCGGTGCGACGCGAAGGCGATCCGGCGTTCGTCGGGGCTGACGGCGACCCCGGCATTATCCGAGAAGCGGCCGTCGGGCGCCTGGAAGATGCCGAGGGCCTGCCCCGTCGCGCGGTCCCACACGCCGATCTCGAAGCTCTGGGAAATCGCGAAGACGAGGCGCCCGCCGGCAGAGACGAAGGCGCGATCGGGGCGGGTCGCGAAACCATGGAGAGAGCGGACGCCGCGACCGAATTCGAGATCGACGACCCGCACCGAGTTCCGGTCGGGGGTCGGGGTCGAGGCCACCGACCCGACCACCAACCGCCGGCCGTCCGGAGCGAGGGCGAAGGCGACCGGATAATCCCCGGTCGGGATCCGGATCAACGCCTCGCCGCCGGCGACGTCGGTGAGATGGATGGCATACCGACTCCCCGAGGCGAGCCAGGTGCCATCGGGAGAGAAGGCCAGGCCCAGAACTTCGTACGCCAGGTCGTTGGACCGCCTCAGCCGCTGGCGAGGCGCGGCGGGGCCGAGGTCCCAGGCCCCGATCGTCGACCCCGCGTCGCCGGCGGCGAGCTGCCAGCGGCGTCGCGGCGTGGGCGGGTCGCCGTGGTCGTGCGAGGTCCGCGGGTTGCGCCCGAACGCCAGGGTCGTGATGCGGGCCTCCGCCAGGGCGATCTGGGCTACTGACGCGCCACTCTCCACGTCCCAGACGCGGACATCGCCGTGGGAGTCGCCGGCGGCCACCAGACTCCCATCCGGGGCCAATGCCACGGCGTCGAATTCCCCCGGGAGGATCTGGAGCGACCGGCCGGATGTCCCGCTCCAGAGCATGAGTGCTGGTGTGCCGTCCTGCCGCCGGATCCTCGCGCCGACGACACTGCCGTCGGGCGTCATCGCCACCGGCATCGAGGCTTCGCCCCGAGGGTCGGGGACTTCCAGCGTGCCGGGGATCTCGAACTCGTGGATCGCGCGGGGCTGCTTCAGGTCCATCAGCGTGAGCGTGCGGCGCTCGGGGTCCGCTACCAGCTGGATCGGCGTCCCGTCGCCCCGGAAGCCGACGGGGCCGAGACCCGCCCCACACAGCTCGACGGCCTGCGGCGACCTGCCGTCCCAGAGGCGGGCGTTGAGCCGCTCGCGGTTGGTCGGGGCGTCGGTCACGCCTCCCATCAGGACCTCGCCTCCGGGACCGACCGCGACCGACCGGCAGGTGAATTCCTTGAACTCGCACGCGACCGCGGCATCCACCCCGAACAGGCAGCCGAAGGCCTCGATGTTCAAGAGCGGGTCGAACCCGCTCGTCTCGGCGGCGAGGGCGCGCACATTGGCCTGGGCGACTTCGGACCAGCCGGCCGCGTGCGTGGCGAGGCGGAGGCCCTGCAGCTCGTGCAGCCGGCCGACCCGTTCCGCCGCCCGTGCGCGGTCTCGTTCGATCGCCGCAGCGGCGACGGCGCCCCAGCCCGCGGCGAGGAGCAGCAGCACCACGGCCGCCCACCCCGGGTTACGGCGGGCCCAGAGGGAGGCCCGACGCGGCCACGAGTGGCGCACGCTCGTCGGCCGGCCCGCCAACCAGTGACGCAGGTCGGCGGCGAATTCGCCCGCCGAAGGATAGCGCCGCGCGGGATCCTTCTGCATGGCCTTGCGACAGATCAGGGCGAGATCGCGCGGAACGTTGCGCACGTGCGATCCCAGCGGGATCGGCTCCTCCCCGCGGATCTTCTCGCGCAGCTCGGCGACCGAGCGGCCCGAGAAAGCGGGCCGCCAGGCCAGCATCTCGTAGAGAGTCACCCCCAGGCCCCAGACGTCGGCGCGGGCGTCCACCGTGCCGTCCCGGTCGAATTGCTCCGGAGCCATGTAGGGCGGGGTTCCCGCGCCACCGTGGGTCAGGGCATCGGGCGTCGCGTGGACGGCCTCGGCGTCCGCCACACCCCGAGCTTCGTTCCTGAGGGAAGCCAGCCCGAAATCGATCACCCAGCAATGTTCCGCGCCGTCGATCATGAGGTTCGACGGCTTCACGTCGCGGTGGATGACGTGGGCCTCGTGGGCGTGCTGGAGGGCCTCGGCGGCGGTGGCGAGCACCGAGGCTACCGATCTCAGGTATCTCCGCGAGTGGGTCGCCGCCGCCGTCGCGGCCCGGACGGGCCCCGGTGGCGTCGACTCGGCCTTTTCGGGACAAACACCCTGGGCGTCGGCCCGATCCCTGGTGATCTGCGCTAGCTCGGCCAGCGAGGGCGTCGGGCCCGACGACCCGGATGAGGCCAGGCTCGAAGCCGTCTGGACCAAGCGCGACAGCGACGCCCCGTCGATGTGGGGCATCGCGAAATATTGGAGATCGCCGTCCCGGCCGGCCGCGAAGATCGGCACGACGTGCGTGTGGTGCAGCCGCGCCAGGGCGCGCTGCTCGTTGAGGAACTTCGCCTCGGCCTCGGGCGAGGCGCGCCGCCCCCCCTCCCGGATCGTCTTGACCGCGACACGGCGGCCGAGCGGCTCCTGCACCGCCTCGTAGATCCGCCCCATCCCCACGTGGGGCAGCTCGCGTTCGATTCGGAACACGCCCAGGCGCTGCGGCGCCGGGTCGGGCTCGGGGATCGCGGGGGCGGCCAGCCCCACGATCCAGCCCACCTCGACCATGCCGCGGAAGTCCTCGGCGTACACGGGATAGGCGTCGCAATAGCGGTCCAGGATCGCGGCTCGGTCGCCGGGGGCGGCGTCTCGCCATTCCCCTAGGAGCCGCCCGCCGAGGACATCGCCCTCGTCATCCCGGGACTCGGTTCTCGTCATCACCGGTCAGATGACCTCCTGCCTCAGCGACTCGGGGATGAGCACCCGCAACCGTTTCAATGCCCGGAAATGCCGAACGTTCGCGGCATTCTCCGCGATCCCGAGGATCGTCGCGGCCTCCCGGGCGCTGAGGCCCTCGAAGTCGATCAGCTCGATGATCTCGCGGTCGGCCGGCTTTTCGAGGCCCTCGAGCGCCCGACGGACCAGAGCCTGGACCTCGACGCGACGGGCGGCCACGCTCGGGGTCGTCCCGGTGGCGAGGAGCTCGAGACTGCCCCAGGAGGAGGACGGCCCCGGCCAGGGGATCTCACGCCCCGGGCGTTCGCGACGCCAGGCATCGAAGAGGCATTGGCGGGCCAGCCACAGCAGCCAGGCGTAAGGCGACATCTCGTCGGCTCCCGGACGCCCGGCCCAGCGTCGGCGCGCGACGAGGAAAGTCTCCTGCAGGATTGCGTCGGCCCCGAGGCGGCCTTCGAGCGCCGGATCGATGCGCGCCCGCAGCATCGCCAGAAGCCTCGGACGATGCGCCTCGAAGAGCCGGACCAGCTCCAGAACTTCGCTGAGTGACAGGTCTCCGTCGCTAGCGGCGAAAGCCATGCACTCCTCCGGGGATGATGGCCGAGATGTCCGGGACAGCCCCTCCTAATTACTAACCGGAGCGGGACGCGATTTCCTTACCGGCGTAGGTAGGACGATCTTTCCCGACCAAGCCTCATCGCGGCTCTCGAGACCGCCGCGTTAGCCGGAGGTCCCGTGTCGACGGTTCCAAACAGCTCACAATGAAACGTGCTAGTGAGCGGAAAACTCAACAGGGGTCGACGAGGGTTTGGGATTCGCCTATCCGGGTTGGATCTTGCCGGCGGCGACGAGGGAGCGGAAGCGGTCGAGGGTTTCGGCGATGCCGTCGCGGAGCGGGGTTCTTGGGAGGGGGCCGAGTTGGGCGTCGAACCGCGAGTCGTCGAGGCTGGGGGCGATCGGGAGTTGCTTGGTGCCGTGGGTGACGAGCTGGGCGGATTCGGGCGCGACGTCGCGCAGGGTCGCGGTGAACTCCTCGATCGGAACTACCGCGCCTCGGACGTTGAACGCCTCCGCGCCTTCGAAGGGCCGGTGCATCGAGAGGATGAACATCTCGGCGACGTCGCGGACGTACTGGAGGTCCTGGAGCCCGCCGTAGGTGATCGCGTAGGGCCGGCCGGCGGCGACGGCGAGGATCGCCTTGGTCGGCTCGCTGGTGATGCCGAAGTCGCGTCCGACGCCGTAGACGGTCCAAGGGCGGAGCCCGACGCTGGAGACGCCCTTTTCGAGGTGGTAGACGCGGGCGTTGAGCTCGTTGCAGACCTTGAACGCGCCGTAGTGGGTGAGCGGGGCGAGGCGGGCGTCGTCGGCGATCGGCGCGTCGGAGTCGGGGTCGGCGGGGCCGTGGACCGCCGCGCTGCTGGCGTAGACGACGCGCTCGATCCGGCCGGCGAGCGCAACCGCCGTCTCGAAGACCGCGAGCGTGCCGAGCACGTTCACCTTGGCCCCCAGCATCGGGTCGGCTCGGCATGTGGGCACTTGGAGGCCCGCGAGGTGGAGCAGGTGGGTCGCCTCGAAGCTCTCCGCCGCGGTGCGCAGGCTCGAGAGGTCGGTGACGTCGCCCGCGATGAACCGCAGCCGGGCCTTTTGCTCGGCGTCGAGGAGCAAGTCGATGCGGTGGGTGTCTTCCTTCAGGTCGAAGATGGCGACTTCGTGGTCGCCGTCGAGGAGGAGCTTGGCGACCCACGACCCGATGCACCCGTAGCCGCCCGTCATCAAGACCCGCATCCGCATCGCCATCCGACTCTCCTCCGCTCGGTCTCAAACATTTGCCGATCGGGCCAGTTTCGCCCCGAGTCGGGGGAAATGCCAGGGGTGCGCGGTCGGCGAGGGGTGGAGATGGGGGAGAATCCGGTCGCGTCGGGGCGATCCGACGGATTATAGTGGAGAGGTCGTGGGGGACGACTCGGCGTCGGCGTCGCAGCTCGACTCTCCCCCGTCTCACCGTGCCGGCGAGGCCTCACCGTTGTCAGAATCGCCCGACCTCGAGGCCGAGGAGCGTCGTCTCCGCGAACAAGGCGATCGCGCGGCGCTCGCCGCGCTCTTCTCGGACCAGGAGGCGCGGCTGAGGCGTTGGGTCGAGGCCCGACTCGACACCCGGCTCGCCGCGCGGTTGTCGGCCTCCGACGTCGTGCAGGAGATCTATCTCGACGCCGAGAAGCGGCTCGATCACTTTCGCGACCGCCCCGAGATGCCGTTTCGGATCTGGATCCGGTTGCTCGCGGATCAGCGGTTGGTCGACGTCCGCCGGCTCCATCTCGGAGCGCAGGCACGCGACGCCGGTCGCGAGGTCTCGCTCGACCGCGGCCGGGCTGGGCTCTCGGCGAGCGCGGCGGGGCTCGCGGAACGGCTCGCGGGCGACTTCACCTCGCCCAGTCGAGCGGCCATTCGACGCGAAACGCTCGACCTGCTCGTCGAGGCGATCGAGAGCATGGATCCGATGGACCGCGAGGTCCTCACGCTCCGCCACTTCGACGAACTGACCAACGACGACGTCGCCCACTATCTCGGCATCCCCAAGGGGACCGCGAGCAAGCGCTACGTCCGCGCGCTCGGGCGGCTGCGCGAGATCCTCGAGCGGATTCCCGGCCTGATGGCGAACGACGACGACGACTGAGGCGGACTCGGACGACCACCACGTCGGCGCGACCGATCGATCGATCGAACGGTCGCCCGGGTCGAGGTCTCGACGTTTCGTGAACCGGGGGACGACCGATGGAGACGAACTCGACGCGCCCGAGGACATCGCACGACCCGACCGATCGCGATCCGCTCGACCTGATCGCCGAGGAGTTCGCTGCGCGCTGTCGACTCGGCGAGAAGCCGACCGTCGAGGAGTATCTCGAACGTTACCCCGAGTGCGCTGAGGAGTTGCGCGTGCTCCTGCCGACCGTCGGCTTCCTCGAGCGCGGGCGATCGGAGCGGGCGCGGCCGAAGTCGGGCGAGTTCCCGGCGTTCGGCCGGCTCGGCGAGTTCCGGATCCTCCGCGAGGTCGGTCGCGGCGGCATGGGGATCGTCTACGAAGCGGTGCAGGAGTCGCTGGGTCGGCGGGTCGCCGTGAAGGTGCTCCCCCGTCCGCTCGCCTCCGACGAACGCGCGCGGGAACGCTTCCTCCGCGAGGCCCGCGCGATCGCCCGGCTCGAACATCCCAACATCGTCACGATCCATGGAGTCTCCGAGGCCGACGGCGTCCATTTCTACGTCATGGAGCTGATCGACGGGTTGGGACTCGACCAGCCCCGGGTCCACCCCAAGGATCCCGGCGAGCGCTCAAAATGGGTCGCCGATCTCGGATGCCAGGCGGCCGAGGCGCTCGCCGCCGCGCACCGCGAAGGAATCCTGCATCGCGACGTCAAGCCCGCCAACTTGATCCTCGGCAAGGACGGCAAGCTCCGCCTCGCCGATTTCGGTCTCGCCAAGCTCGCCGACGACCTGACGCTCACCGAGACCGGCGGCATGCCCGGCACCTTGCGCTACCTCGCGCCCGAATGCCTCGACGCCGACGGCGACGAGCGCAGCGACCTCTACTCGCTCGGCTTGACGCTTTACGAGGTCCTGCTCGGCCGGCCCGCGTTCGGCGAGTCGAACCGGATCCGCCTGCTCGAGCAGGTCCGCGAGGCCGTTCCCCCGGCGCCGAGGTCGATCGTTCCGGAGATCCCGCGCGACCTCGAGACGATTCTCCTCAAGGCGATGGCCCGCGAGCCCGAGAAGCGGTACGCAACGGCCGAGGATCTGGCCGACGACCTCCGGCGCTTCCTCGAGGATCGCCCGATCCGCGCCCGTCGCGTCGGTCCGATCGATCGACTCCGCTCGGCGATCCGGCGGAATCCTGTCGTCGCGCTGCTCAGTACGGCGGTGGTGCTGCTCGCCTACACCGCGATCTACTTCTTCGGCCTCTATCTCGCAGCGCCTCCGGATGGTCGCCCCGGTGCGGCCGATCGCAAGACGGCCAAGGCCGCGGGCAAGGAGCAGGGGCCTGAGGAGGCCCCGCCTGACGACGACCGGAAGGAGGACGACCGCCGACCCGAGGGTCGGGGCGACGGCCCCCCGTTCCGCAAAGGCGACGGACCGCCCTGGAATCGCCGCGGCTTTGGTCGCGAAGGGATGCCGAAGGAGGCTTTCGGGGTCGAAGGACCCCGCGGCCCGCGCGGACGAGGCTTCGACGGCGACGCCCCGTTCGACGACCCGCGGCGATTCGAGGGACGAGGCCCTTTTCCGCGCGGGCCGAGGCCCGAGCCCGGGGATCTCGGACCCGGGGATGAACCGAGACACGCGCCGCCGCCGAGGGATTTCCGACCCGAAGCCCCCCCCGCGCCGCGTCGACCGCTCCCGCCCCCGGAATTCGAGCGCGTCGGCCCGCGCGCTCCAGCCTCGCCCTGATCTCGACTCGATTTCTCGAGATCCCCCGTCGACCGATCGATCACGATCGCGTTTCCTCAAGCGGGGTCGAACAGATCGCAGATCGATGCACTCGACCATGTGAACATCTCCTCTCCTCGAAGCGTCATTTCGGAGGATCGCCCATGCCTCTCTCCCGACCGCTCGACTCGCTGAGCAAGCTCGCCGCCTTGGTGTCGCCCGCGCTGCTGGGCCTGGGTCTCGCACTCACCGCCGCACCCGCAGTCGCCGACGACGACGATGATCGCCCCGCTCGCAAGGAAGCCCCCCGCGGCAAGGAAGGCCGTCGCGAGCCCCGGCCCGATGGCCCCGAAGGTCGCGGACCTCGCGACGGCGACAGGCCCGAAGGACCCCGCGGACCTCGCGACGGCGAACGGCCTCGAGCGCCTCGCCCGCCCGAGGCTCCCGAAGGACCTCGCGACGGCGAACGACCCCGCGCACCTCGACCGCCCGAGGCTCCCGAAGGACCTCGCGACGGCGAACGCCCTCGCGCACCTCGACCGCCCGAGGCTCCCGAAGGACCTCGCGGACCGTTCGGACCGCGTGGACCGATGGGACCTCGCGGGCCCATGGGCCCCGGCGGTCCGATGGGTCCCCACCCGATCGTTCGAGCTCTCGACCTCAACGACGATGGCCGGATCGATGCCGAAGAACTCGATCGAGCCGCGAAGTCGCTGCGCAAGCTCGATCGCAACGACGACGGCGTCCTGACCCCCGATGAGATCGGGCCGATGGGCGGTCCCCCGTTCGGACCCCGAGGCGAGGGACGTGGACCCGGCGGACCCCCCGAAGGCGGACCCGGACCGCGCGGACCCCGAGGAGAAGGGCGTGGTCCCGGCGGACCCCCCGAAGGTGAGTTCGGACCGCGCGGACCCCGAGGCGAAGGGCGTGGTCCCGACGGCCCCCCCGAAGGCGGACCCGGACCGCGCGGACCCCGAGGCGAGGGACGTGGTCCCGGTGGACCCCCCGAAGGCGGACCCGGACCGCGCGGACCCCGAGGCGAAGGACGTGGTCCCGGCGGGCCGCCCGAAGGCGAAGCTGGACCGCACGGCGAGGGTCGACCCGGCCCCGAGGGTCCTCCCGAAGGCGAGCGAGGCCCGCGCCGGCCGCGTCGCGAAGAAGTCTGATCCCGAAGCGAAATCGTGATTCGAGGGAAGGGGCCGCGGGCGCAATGCCTGCGGCCTCTTCTGTTTGCGTTCACCGCTTCCGAGGCGGCGGCCTTCGAGTGATCGAACCCTGGCGGAGCGGGCCGAGCGTTTCGACGTCGCCCGAGGGTCGACGGATCACGACGCGCTCGACTACGTCGGCGTCGCCCTTGTCGAGAAAGACGCGCCTGTCCGATGCCGAGAGATAAGAACCGCCGCCCACGACCTCGCGGAGATCGGTCCGCCCGCCGATCGTCGCCTCGACGCGAGTTCCCACCGCCGTGCCACCGCCCGCCTCGAGGTCGAGCACGACCGCGGGCGTCCGCTTCGAGTCGTTCCAATAGATCACGGGCGGGGAGTCGAGCGCGACGACGACCAGGTCGATACGGCCGTCGTCGTCGAGGTCGCCCGACGCAAGCCCTCGACCAAGGATCGGCCGCGCCAGCCGAGGCGAAGCGGCCTGTGCCGCATCCATGAACCGCCCGCGCAGATTGCGGAGCAGAGTCGTGGGCATCGCGAACGGCTCGCCCAGTCGCGCGCGGTCGAGGACGTGGCCGTTCGCCTGGACGAGGTCGAGAGCACGGTCGCCGTCGAGGTCGACCAGCGCGACGCCGAAGCCGAGCCGAGGGCGGGTCGCGGTCGCCAAACCCCGAAACTCCGACTCGTCGCGAAAGAGCGCATTGCCTTGGTCGACGAAGAGGATGGTCGACCGACCGAGGAAGTTGGTGACCGCAAGGTCGGGCCGGCCGTCGCCGTCGACGTCGCCCCGCGCCGCTCCCATCCCCGCGAGCGCATCTCCGCGGCCGTCGACCGCCAGTCCGCGGTCGCGCGCGACGTCGACGAAACGCGCTCCGCCTTGGTTGAGGTAGAG
Source organism: Isosphaeraceae bacterium (assembly GCA_033763215.1). GTDB lineage: Bacteria > Planctomycetota > Planctomycetia > Isosphaerales > Isosphaeraceae > JANRKW01. The sequence goes on from JANRKW010000007.1 coordinate 16,088, forward strand.
CCGCGCGGGGGTGCCGTCGTCGGCGACGAACAGGTCGACGCGGCCGTCGCCGTCGAAATCGGCGGCGATCACTCCCAGTCCGCGACCTGCGGGAGCGTCGATGCCCGCGGCCGCCGAGACGTCGCTGAACCGACCGCGGCCGTCGTTGAGGAAGAGTCGATCCCGACTCGCGCGGAACTCCTCGGGGCCCGGGTAGTCGCGCCGGCCGTCGGGCGCGGCGGTGTAGGGGGCCGTCGCCGGGTCGAACTCGACGTAACCGCAGAGGAAGAGGTCGAGGTCGCCGTCGCCCTCGACGTCGAGAAAGGCGGCCGAGGTTCCCCAGAGCTCGACGTTCACCCCGCTCGACGCGGTGACGTCCTCGAATCGACAATCGCCGAGACTTCGATAGAGCCGCTGCTCGCGGAAGCCCGAGACGAAGAGGTCGTCGCGGCCGTCGCCGTCGACGTCGCCCACCGCCGCTCCCATCGCATAGCGCGGGCCCGCGACGCCCGCTCCGACGACTTCCTCGAATCGCCGACCGCCGAGGTTGCGGAAGAGTCGCCCCGGCGGGTCGGCGCGAGCCGGATCGGCGACGATCGGCCCGCCTTGGCAGAAGTAGAGGTCGAGCCGGCCGTCGCCGTCGGCGTCGATCATCGCCAGGCCGCCGCCCATGATCTCGAGCAGGTCGTGACGCCCGCGGCTCCCCATCTCGAACCGAAACGGCAACTCCGCGGCCGTCAGCCGGATCTCGGAAAAGGCGGCCGAGATCGCCCAAGAGCTGAAATGAGCGCATCCGATCATCAAGGCGATCGTGGATGCGACGGCGGGTCTTCTCGAAAACGGCATCGGATTTCTTGGAAAACACATTGGACGCAACGCGGGCGATGCCGCACCATGCCGCATTCCGCCTTCTCGAGTCTACCCGATCGCGACCATCCCGGAGCGCTTTGCATGCAATCTCTCGCCAGAGTCTCGGCCGCGGCCCTCGGCTTGGCCGCCGTGCTCTCCCTGCCCCTGCTCGCTCAGGACAAGCCGCGCTACGCGGGTCCGACCGAGAAGGGCTTCCTCCTGCCGAACGGTTGGACGATCACCCCCGCGGGCGAACAGGTCCCGCTCAACGACCTGGTGCTCAACATCCTCCCGCTCGCCGACGGCAAGCACGCACTCGTCACCTCCGACGGCTTCAACGAGCACGAGCTCAGCCTCGTCGACCTCGCTTCGAAGACGGTCGTCTCCAAGGCCCCCGTCCGCCAGAGCTGGTTCGGCCTGGCCCACGACCCCGCCACCGGCACCGTTTGGTGGGCCGGAGCCGGATCGCACGGCATCCACACGTTCAAGCTCGCCGATCGCACGCTCACCCAGACGAGCGCGTCCGACCGCGTGAGCGAGGCCGAGCTCCTGGCCCGACGCGAGGAGATGCGCAAGCGCCGAGAGGCCGAGAAGAAGGCCGAGGCCGACGCCGCCAAGACCGCCGATCCCAAGGCCGCCGTCGCCAAGAAGGCCGAAGGCCGCCGCAACGACGGTCCCAAGTCGTTCCAGGCCGGGCTCGCCTTCGACCCCAAGAAGAACACCCTGTACAGCCTCGACATCGACGCCGGAACCCTCACCGCCCGCGACGCCGCCGGTAAGGAAGCCGATCGCGTCGTCGAGGTCGGCGGCAAGCCCTACGGCGTGGTCCTCGACAAGCTGGGCAGCCGGCTCTACATCAGCGACTGGGCCGGCCGGCAGGTCGTCGTCGTCGACGTCGCCGACTTCCGCGTCGTCGCCAAGATCGCGGTCGGCGAACACCCCAACCAGATCATTGCCCATCCCAAGGACGGCCGCGTCTTCGTCGCCTGCGCCTCGAGCAACAGCGTCTCGGTGATCGACACCACCACCGGGCGCGTCGTCGAGACGATCTCCACCGCGCTCTTCCCCCTCGCCCCCGAAGGCAGCACGCCCGACGCGCTCGCCGTCAGCCCCGACGGCGAAACCCTCTACGTCGCCAACGCCGACAACAACTGCGTCGCCGTCGTCGACATCGCCAAGCCCGCCCGCAGCGGCGTCAAGGGATTCATCCCCACCGGATGGTACCCCACCGCCCTCGCCGTCACCCCCGACGGCAAGCACCTCCTCGTCGGCGTCGGCAAGGGCAACCAGACCAAGGCCAACCCCCCCAGCGAGGAATACCGCAAGAAGGTCGACGAGATCCTCAAGCGCGAGAAGATCGAGCTGCCCGCCGATATGCTCAAGGAACTGCGCAAGTTCCCCTACATCGGTACGACGCTCAGCGGAGCGCTCTCGATCGTCGCCGTCCCCGACGACAAGGCCCTCGCCTCCCACACCGAACAGGTCTACAAGAACTGCCCCTATTCCGACAAGCTCCTGAGCGAAGCGCCGACCACCGAGAAGACGATCATCCCGACCAAGGTCGGCCAAGGCTCGCCGATCGAGCACGTGATCTACGTCATCAAGGAGAATCGGACCTATGATCAGGTGTTCGGCGACATGCCGCGCGGCAACGGCGACCCGACCCTGACGATGTTCGGCGAGAAGATCACCCCGAACCACCACAAGCTGGCCGACGAGTTCGTCCTCCTCGACAACCTCTACTGCAACGGCCAGGTCTCGCGCGACGGCCACCCCTGGTCGACGATGGCCTACAACACCGACTACGTCGCCCGCGACTGGATCCTCACCTACTCGCGCCGTGAGGGCGTCGACGACGACGACGAGGGCCACCTCAGCAACGCCCCCTCGGGCTTCATCTGGGACGCCGCCGCCCGCGCCGGCAAGACCTACCGCAACTACGGCGAGGCCGGCCGCCGCGTCAGCGAACCCGACGGCTCGTTCCGCATGGAAGGCTCCGTCCCCAGCCTCGTCGGCCACATGGCCCCCAAGTTCGGCATCACCGATAAGCCCGGCCGGATGCGCGACACCGACAAGCTCGAGCAGTTCCTCGAGGAATTCCGCCACTTCGAGAAGACCGGGAACCTGCCGAACCTCATCACCATGAGCCTCGGCGAAGACCACACCTCGGGCACGACCCCCGGCGCCTTCACCCCCGAAGCCTGCGTCGCCAGCAACGACCTCGCCCTCGGCCGACTCGTCGAAGCCGTCAGCAAGAGCAAGTTCTGGCCCAAGACCGCGATCTTCGTGATCGAGGACGACGCCCAGAACGGCCCCGACCACGTCGACGCCCACCGCACCGTCGGCCTGGTGATCAGCCCCTACACCAAGCGCCACGCCCTCGACAGCACGCAATATCAAACCGTGAGCATGATCCGGACGATCGAACTGCTGCTCGGCCTCCAGCCGCTCAGCCAGTACGACGCCGCGGCCAACCCGATGTTCGCCTCGTTCACCGACAAGGCCGACCTCACGCCCTACGACCACGTTCCCGCCAAGATCGACCTGAACGCCGTCAACCTCGCCACCGCCTACGGCGCCGATCGCTCGGCGAAGATGGACTTCACCGAGTACGACCGGATCGACGACTTCGAACTCAACGAGATCCTCTGGCACGCCGTCAAGGGCAAAGACGCCCCCATGCCCCCCGCCGTCCGCCGAGCCATCGCCCACCGGATCATCAAGAAGTGATCTGAAGGCGCAAACGGAATTCCACATCTTCGACCAAGATCACTCGGAAGACTCCACGCGATCGCTCCACCGGGGGGAGAGCCGAAAGGCTCTCCCCCCGTTTCATTTCGATGAGCACGCCGCGCCGGGTATCTCCCGCTGGGATGGGCCATCGGACCGACGGCGATCATCCCCCGAAAACCCCAATACCCGGAAACGAAGATAGATCGGTGAGAAATGCCCTGGAACCCGAACGCTCGAGCAGTTCTTCGATGGATCCTGCGAGCTGTGCGGCTTTCTCGGGAAATCGACCGTGGGCGGACTTCGGATGCGGTAGGATGATCATGAGTGAACCGACAGGGGGTTTCCGAGATCTTGTGATGAGCGACGTGACGCGGATCCTCGAGGCGATCGAGCAGGGAGACCCGACGGCCGCGGAGGCTCTGTTGCCGCTCGTGTATGAGGAGCTGCGCAAGGTCGCCGCCGCGCGACTGGCTCGCGAGCAACCGGGGCAGACGTTGCAGGCGACCGCTCTGGTGCATGAGGCGTACCTGCGATTGGTCGGAAGCGAATCAGTGCGGTCGTATCGCGACCGCGCCCACTTTCTCGCCGCCGCCGCGACCGCGATGCGCAGGATCCTCGTCGACCATGCCAGGCGCAAGCGCACGAAGAAGCACGGCGGCGACCTGCACCGCTTGCCCCTCGAGGGGATCGCCGCGGCCGATGCCCAGCCCGACGAAGAGCTGATCGCCCTCGACGCGGCGTTGCAGCGTTTGGCCGAGAAGGATCCCGGCAAGGCTCGCTTGGTCGAGCTGCGCTACTTCGTCGGCCTCACGGGCGAGGAAGCCGCCGAGGTCCTGGGCATTTCGCCGACGACCGCCGATCGCCATTGGGCGTTCGCAAGGGCTTGGCTCCAAGCCGAGGTTCGAGGCGGCTGAGCGGGACGTCGGGAAAAAATCCGCGCCGGGGTGGTGCCGCGACGACTCGGATCTCGCTATCGAGGCAGAGGACCGCGGCGCGCGGTCGAGACTCGGAGGCCCCGGCATGACGGAAGAGATGATCTTCATCCGTGCTCTGGAGATGGCCGCGGACCAACGCTCCGCGTTCGTCGACGCGGCGTGCGCGTGCGATCCGGGGCTGCGGGAGCGCATCGCGATCTTGCTGCGTGCTCACGACGAACCCGGGAGCTTCCTCGGGAACCCCGCGTCGATGCCCGGGGGGATCGAGCCAGAAGCGGGCGAAGGCCCGGGGAGCCTGATCGGACCCTACAAGCTGCTCGAGTTGATCGGCGAAGGGGGAATGGGTTCGGTCTACATGGCCGAGCAGTCGGCCCCGGTTCGGCGGATGGTGGCGGTCAAGGTGATCAAGCCGGGAATGGACAGCCGCCAGGTTCTTGCCAGGTTCGAGGCCGAGCGTCAGGCACTGGCGTTGATGGATCATCCCAACATTGCGAGGGTGCTCGACGCCGGGACCACCGACCGCGGCCGTCCTTACTTCGTGATGGAATTGGTGAAGGGGATCGCGATCACTCGGTATTGCGACGAACGCCGGCTGACTCCCCGAGAGCGCCTCGAGCTGTTCATCGCGGTCTGTCGAGCGGTGCAGCACGCTCATCAAAAGGGCATCATCCACCGTGATCTCAAACCTTCGAATGTCTTGGTCGCCCTCTACGACGGTCGTCCCGTCCCGAAGGTGATCGACTTCGGGGTGGCGAAGGCGACCGGCCGAAAGCTGACCGAGGCGACGCTCTTCACGGGCTTCGGCACAGTGGTCGGCACACCCGAATACATGAGCCCCGAGCAGGCCGAGCTCAATCAGCTCGACGTCGACACGCGGAGCGACATCTATTCGCTGGGGGTGCTGCTCTACGAGTTGCTGACGGGCACGACTCCGCTCGATCGCGACCGCTTGAAGCAGGCGGCGATGCTGGAGATGCTCCGAGTGATCCGCGAGGAGGATCCCCAGCGCCCCAGCGCGCGGTTGTCGACCACGCAGGAACTCGCCTCGATCGCGGCGAGTCGCAGCGTCGACGCGCGCCGCTTGGCGGGTCTGGTGCGGGGCGAGCTCGACTGGATCGTGATGAAGGCGCTCGAGAAGGATCGCAACCGTCGATACGACACCGCGCAGGGCTTGGCGCGCGACGTCGAGCTCCACCTCCGCGACGAGCCGATCTCCGCGGGTCCGCCGACGGCGGCGTATCGCCTGGCGAAGTTCGCGCGTCGGAATCGAGGCACGGTTCTCGCCGGATCGTTGATGCTCGGTCTGCTGGGCGCGGGCGTGGCGGAAACGAGCTGGGGTTTGTGGAGGTCGATTCGCGAGGGACGGGCCAAGGACGAAGCCCGAAGGGAAACCGAGATCCACTCGACGCGCGCTCGCGAGATCGTCGATCGCATGCTCACGCGAGTGGGCCAGTATCTCTTGGCCGACGTCCCCGGCATGGAGCATGCGCGGCGCGAGATCTTGGAGGACGCCCTCGCCTACTACCGGGAATTCTCGAGGTCTCGAGGCGGCGACGCCTCGTTCACGATCGACACGGCGCTCGCCCATCAACGCTACGGATCGATCCTCGCGATGCTGGGTCGCTCGAACGAGGCGATCGGGGCCTTCGACGAAGCCCTCGCGATCCTGACCGGTCTCTCCGCCGACGGCGAAGCCGGCGCGAGGAAGCTCGAAGCGCTCGTCGAAACGCATCTGAGTCGAGCCGCGGCTTTCGAGCCGTCCACGGACGACGCCGTCGCCGGCCTGGGATCAGCGATGGAATTCGCGCGAAGGCTCGCGACCGCTCACCCGACTCGATCGGGCGTCCGGCGAATCGCTTGGCATACCATAGTCTCATATGCTCAGGCCATGAGCCACTTCGATCGCAACGCGGCTCTCGCATTGATCGAGGAGACTCTGAGCGAGGTCGACCACGCCGAACCGGCCGAACGCTCCCAGCTCGCGTGGTCCTTGGCGTCGGCGAGCGCGATCCTCGAGAGCCTCGCGCGTCGCGACGAGGCCATCGCTCGGATCGAACAGGCCGTCGCCATCGCCGAGGATCTCGCAGACAGCACCGGAGATCAATCGGCTCGCGTGAATCTGGCGACATTTCTGATGCAGCGATCTCGATTCATCGATTCACGCGCGAGCAAGGAATCCGCGGTGGACGACGCTCGGCGCGGAGTCGCTCTCCTCGAACAGTTGACTCGCGACTATCCGAGCACTCCTCGACTTCGTTCCAGCCTCGACTTCGCCCGAATGGTGCTCGCGGACGTCCTATCGAAGGCCGATCGCCGAGCCGAGGCCGAGACGACGTATCGTCGCTTGATCGACGACCTCGCCGCGCGGCCCGCGCCGGCTCACCCGACCAGGCGACTCGGTCAGCCCTCGCTCGAGTTGGCGGCGCTTCCGCTCATTACAACCTACGCTCATGCTTTTCGCTATTCACTCTTCGATTCCGCCGACGACACCCTCGCTCGTGCGATCTCCGCGCACATCCATCTCGGCTTGCTCCTTGATCGCGAGGGCCGAGCGGCCGAAGCCGACGAGATTTTCGCTCGAATCCATGCATTGCTCGACGACGCCGACCAGCATGCGAAGGACGACGCCTCCACACGCATCGATCTTGCGATCGCAAACGCCCGCGCGGCCTACGGCTTCGAGCTTGCGAAGCGGCCGCGCGACGCCGAAGTTCGCAATCGCCGCTCGTTGGAGATGTTCGAGCGTGCGGACGCGATCGTCGACTCGAGCCTTGCCTTGCGGGAGAAGCGGGCGAGCGAACACTACCGCCGCGGCAGGATCCTCGGCGCGCTGGGACGCGACCGAGAGGCGTCCGAATCCTATCGGATCGCCGCCGACTTCTACGAAGCACTGGTTGATCTCGAGTCCGATCGTCGCGAGGCGTTCCGATACGCTCGAGCCGCCTGCCTGAACAACGGCGCCAGGAGCCTCGTCAAGCCCTCGGGCGCGACGCGCGTCGATGCCGAGCAGGCCGAGCGGTTCAGCCTCGCCGCGCTCGATCTCTACCCCAAGCGGGGCGACTTCCTGAACACGCTCGGCATCGTCCGGTATCGCCTGGGCGACCTCGCCCGCGCGGCCGAGACGCTGAGCGAGTCGATGTCGCGACGGAACGGCGGAGACGCCGCCGATTGGTTCCCCTTGGCGATCGTGCGCCTGCGGCTCGGCGACGAACCCGAAGCGCGCCGGCTCTTCACCCGCGCGACCGAGTGGATGGAGCGGCACGCGCCCAACGACCCCGATCTCATCGCGCTCCGTGACGAAGCGCGGGCCGCGATCCATCCCGGGAGCGCCGCGAAGCCCGAATCCCCGGGCGACTTGCAGCCTCTTCGCTGATCAGCGCGGGACCGTCCCGTCGCGCCCACATCGTCCCTCCGACGTCTCCAGTGATCTCGAGATCCCACGCTTCAATGGGCGGCGGCGCGTGTCCGCTTGCCCCAAGGATCTGCTGCGCAGCGAGCGATTCCTCGCTGGATCGGGCGATCGGGCTCGCATTCTCGGCGCACCGCGACCCGATTTCGTTGCAACCTCGCCGGTCCATGGTCCGCGGCACCCTCCCGATGTCGACGGCCCGACTCTCGAGCTTCCGAGAGAATCGCTCGTGAATCGGCTTCTTCTGCCCGGTCGCTCGCGATCGGGTAGTCCCAAGATCTCGTTCTGTCTTTGATTCCAGGAGTTGCGGATATGGTTCTGTCGCGATTTCTACGATTGATCATCGCAGTTGCGGTCGTTGCATCGTCGCTCGCCGCGACCGGCCCGGCCGCCAACGCCGCGCAGTACATCACGTTCGCCTTCTCTGGCGTCGTCGACGACTCGCAAACGAGCCTCGTCACCGAGGGAACTCCCTTCTCCGGCACTTTTACCTACGACCTCGACGCCTTCGACGCGATCGATGATCCAATCCTCGGCGCATACTCCTTCCCGCTTCCCGGGTCGGCCCCGGTCGGGTTCGCGTATACCCTGGGAGTCAGGTCGTTCATCGCCTCGGAGTCCGTTGATCTCTCGATCCTCGACTATTCCGAAGATCACTCGGAGTTCGATTCGTTTCTCGAAGACTCGTTCAACATCGGAGGAAGCAGCCCCGGGCTCGAGGGCGACCTCATCGATGGATCGGTCGATCTGATCGGACCCGTCTCGACCTTCTCGACGGACCGGCCTCCAGGAACGCTCGAGCTCTCCGCCTTTGCCTTCGGAGGCTTCAGCGGAACCATCCTGGCGACATTCACCGAACTGATCCGAGGACGCCCGGTGACCCGCGTCGGCGAGCGAATCTTCACCGGCTCGATCGAATCTCTGACCCTCGTCTCGATCGTCTCGACGCCCGAGCCGAGCGGGGTCGTGCTGCTCGGAACCGGCGGCCTCGCGACCTTGGGATCGCTGGTCAGACGTTATCGAGTCACTGGTCGCTGATGTCTGCGATCGTTCATCACACTGCCGACCTCTCTCCCTTCGCGACCGGCCCGCCCGCGAAGGGAGGTTCCGTCCCTCGGCGGGCCCGAAAAGGATCCAGCAATGCGCACCTCTTTGATTACTGTCGGTCACATCGTCGCGACGGCGGGGCTCGCTCTCACCGCCTCTTCGGCGATCGCGCAACATCGTCCTCCGAGCGTGTCGGTCCTCGCCACCGGTCTCGAGGGCGGATCGGGCAGCACGATCGGCCCAGACGGCGCGCTCTACGTCACGGAGTGGGAAGTCGGCCGGGTCAGCCGCGTCGATCCCAAGACCGGAGAGATCCGGACGTTCGCCGAAGGGCTTCCCGCGGGCCTCCCCGAGATCCCGTACAGCGGCGCGTGCGACGTCGCTTTCATCGGCAAGACGGCATATGTGCTCGTCACGCTGGTCGCCGAGGATGTCGGCGGCAACGAAGTCGTCGGCATCTATCGGATCGACGGACCGAATCGCTCAACCGTGATCGCCGACCTCGGCTCCTGGTCGATGGCGCACCCGCCGAGTTCCTCATTCGAGGTGCCCACCGGCGCGCAGTTCGCCCTCCAGCCGTACCGCGGCGGCCTGCTCCTGACCGACTCGCACCACAATCGCGTGCTCTGGGTGTCGACCAGCGGCGAGATCCGCGAAGTCGCCACTTATGACAACGTGGCCCCGGCCGGCATCGCCGCGCGGGGCAGGTTGGTGTTCGTGGCCGAGGCGGGCCCGATCCCGCATCTCCCTGAAGACGGACGCGTCTCGGCGTTCGTTCCGAACTCGGCGCCCAGGGTCGTCGCGACCGGGACGCGCTTGCCGGTCGACGTCGAATTCGGTCCGGAGAACGGCCTCTTTGCGATCGCGCAAGGCGAGTGGGACGGCGTCTTTCCCGGCGATCCCGCATTGCCGAACGCCGGCTCGCTGCTCCGCGTCGAGAGCGACGGCAGCTTCACGACGATCGTCGACGGCCTCGACCGACCGACCTCGCTCGAGTTCATCGGTCGCACGGCTTACGTCGTCACGTTCTCGGGCGAGATTCTGAAGATTCGCTGATCCCTGGATTCCTTCGACACCGACGATCCAGCAACGTCCCAAGCTCCATTCGCTCGGAAACGGCCCGCGGGTGCCCGCAGCGGCTCACGCTTCGACCACCCGCGGCGCCATGCCCTCGCAGTTCGAGAGGAACTCGGGGACCCATACCCCCGCGACCGGCAGGGAATTCCAACCCGGGCGGCCGGGGCGAGTCTGAACCATGTACGCCCAGTGGCCGACCTGGGCCGACGATCCTCCAGGCGTGAACATTTGGTTGAGCCGAGAAGTTCAAGAGGACCCGACCCTGGGGCGTCACCGATCCGATCAGCGACGAACACGAAGGCGTCGACGAGCCGAGCTGCGTGACCGTCACCCCCCAGAAATAGCCCGCTCGATAGCCGGTGATCCGGAAGACGGTTTGGTCGAGCACCGGCACGATCGACTCGCTCGACGGTTGGAACAGGATCGCCGGCGTGTTCGGCCGCGGCACGTACCAGGTCGAACCCAACAAGAACGACCAACGTGAACTCGCCCCCCGAGCTCGAGACGCCGCCTGGACCTCCGAGGCCTGTCGCGGCAGGACCGCCGGAGCATGACTCATCTACCGCCGCTCTTCCAAGGCGTCGACGAATCCCAAGATCGCCGCGCGACGGCGTCCGTTCTTGCTCGAAGCCATGCACGCTTCCTCACATGAGAGCCCACGGACGATCGCCTCCGCGCTTCAGCATAGAACGAGAATCGACCATCGTCCGAGCATCGGCCTCGATCGCTCGCACCCGCGCATGATCGATCGAATTGCTTCCATCGATGGATCGAGACGAGTCGCGCCCACACCTCTCACGACTCGCCCAAGACGACCTCGACGTCGAGCTCTTCGCCGTCGCGGAGGATCCGCAGCGTGACCGTCTCGCCGGGCGCGTGCGACTCGACCGCTTCCAGGAGCTCGTCGACCGAGCGCACCGGCTTGCCGTCGAGGGAGATCAAGAGGTCGGCCGTCGCCGGATCCAGCCGACGCAGGACGCGGTTTCCGTAGCGTACCGTCGAGAAGCCGATCCCGCGCACTCCCGCTCGGTCGGCCGGTCCGCCCTCGGTCAGGCCGAGGACGAGCAAGCCGCCGTTCGTCCGGTAGACCCGAGTGATCCCCAGGTCGGCGCGGATGACGCGGCCGTGGCGACGGAGCGAGTCGAGGATCCGCGTGATCGTGTTGATCGGCACAGCGAACGAGATCCCCGCCGACTGCCCGACCGGACTCACGATCGCCGTGTTCATCCCGATCACCTCCCCGCGCGAGTTCAGGAGCGGCCCGCCCGAGTTGCCCGGGTTGATGGCGGCGTCGGTCTGCACGATCCCCTTGATCATCCGGCCGTTCTTCGCCTTGAGCGAGCGGTCGAGGCTCGAGACGATCCCGGTCGTCAAGGTCCGCTCGAGGCCGAACGGGTTGCCGATCGCCAGGATCTTCTGGCCGACCACGAGCCGCGACGAGTCGCCGAGCGGCAAGGGGAACAGCAGCGACCGAGGCGCATCGACGTCCAGGAGCGCAACGTCGTTCGAAGCGTCGAGCCCGACCACGCGGGCCTGGTGCGTCGAACCGTCGAAGAGCGTGACCTGGACCTCGTCGGCATTCTCGACGACGTGGAAGTTGGTGAGGATCGTGCCGTCTCGGTCGATGACGAAGCCCGAGCCGCTGCCCGAGGTCGTGACCTCGTCGCCGAAGAATCCCCGGACCTCGGCGGCGGTGGTGATGTTGACGACGCTCTTGTTCGAGGCGGCATAGACGCGAATGTTGACTTGTTCATCGGCATCGACGGGGAAGGGGGGAGAAGCCGGCCCCGAACCCTCGCCGCCGCCGCCGCCGCGCTGGGCGGGAGACGCGACGGGCACGACCTCGATCGCCGCGGGCTCGGGCAAGTCGATCGTCGCCGGCCCACGCTGGGGCAGACGCATCCAAAGAGCCACGCCCGCCAACGTGATCATCACCGTGAGAACCTGAGTCGCCAATCCGCGCAACATGCCTTTCATGGGTCGATGGACTCCCGAGTCGATCCAAAGAGAAAACTGCGGCCCGACGAAACTCTCTACGTCGCCCACCCTCCCTTCGTTCTCTCCGATCCGACCATCCCCCGCCCCGCCTGTCAACCGCGGATCAGGGCGAGCGATCGAAAGTGCGTGCGTGCGGGAGCGCGCGGATCATCGACGCAGCCCTCACGATGGCTGTGCTTGTGATTCCGTTCCGCATTCCGACGGGAATCAGAGTCTTGGATCTACTGGTTCGCTCTCGAGGGCGAGGACGCCGAAGACGCATTCATGGACGCGCCTGAGCGGTTCCTTGCGCACGAAACGCTCCAGGCCTTCCAAGCCGAGGGCAAACTCGCCGAGGGCGAGCGAGCGTTTCCGGCCGATTCCTCGCGATCGAAGCCGCGAGAGGTTCTCATCGGTGGTGTAGTCCGGACCGTAGATGATCCGGAGGTATTCCCGCCCACGACACTTCACGGCTGGCTGGGAGAGCCCTCGGCTGCCTCGGTGGAGGAAGGTCGGCGGCTTGACCACCATGCCCTCGCCGCCGCGGGCGGTGAGCTCCGTCCACCAAGCGATCCCCACCTCCCGGCTCGCCGAGTCGGTCACGTCCACGTGGATGGACGAAGTCGCTTTCAGGAGCTCGGGATCCGCCCGGCAGGCTTCAGCCAGGGTCTCGAGGTGCCACGCGTGGTCCTTGTCGGTGTGGACGCGTCCGTCGGTCGCAAGAAGATGAAACGGCGCGAGTTTCAGGTCGGCGAGCGACTCCACCGTCCAGCAGTATTGGCGGTAGGAGTCGACGAATCGCTCGAGGTTCCGGCTTCGGAGGCGGTAGGCCTCCTCGACGGCGCTGAGCGTGTCCCTCTCATCGGCTTCCAGCCGAGATGTCGCTCGTTCCAGGGCGGCCACGACTCGGGGCAACGATGCGCGACCCGCCGACCCGACCGCGGCGTACTGGGTTCGCAGGAGTTCCTGGGCCTTGGCCGACCAGGGCATCAGTTCGCAGTCGAGGCAGGCCCACGACGTCTCGAGCTTGCCCCAGAGGTCGACGGCGGAGAGGGCCTCGCGCACGCGGTCGAGGAATCGCCGTTCCAGATCGGGGTCGTTGAAGAAGCGCCGGCCGGTCCGAGTCGTGACGACGCCGAGCTCACCCGTGTCGACGCCGAACCGTTCCCGAGCGGCCTCATCGTCCCGACAGACGACGACGACGGCCCGCGAACCCATGTGTTTCTCCTCGCAGATCACTCGCGAAGCGCCTCGAGAGCGGTAGTAGTCGAACGCTTCGGCCGGATGTTCGAGCAATCCCGGCGCAGCGCTTGTCTCGCAAGGAGACATGGTCGGCGGGAGGTAGATGAGCCACCTCGGGTCCGCCGCAAAGCGGCTCATCACTTCCAAGGCCGCCGCCGCGTTCTCCTCGCGGATGGTCACGTTGCCGTGCAGTTTCGTGGAGATGATGCGTTTTCCAAGCACATCTTCGGCATCGAGGACCTGATCGTGCGTCTGTTGAGCCGAAAGAGTGGATGGGGGCGGTTCGGCGATCTGGAATGGTCGGGCCGGTTCGCAGTAGATCCGAGCGGCCGGGACCGAGACGAACTCCCGCTCGGGGTATCGGAGCGCAGTCAATTTGCCACCGAAGACGCAGCCGGTGTCGATGTCGACGGTGTGGTTGAGCCAGTCCGGCTCGGGCACGGGCGTGTGTCCGTAAACGACCGCCGCGCGGCCCCGGTACTCTTTCGCCCAATCGTGGCGGATGGGCAGGCCGAACTCGTCGATCTCGCCGGTCGTCTCCCCGTAGAGCGCGAAGTCGCGAACCCTGCCCGATCCACGCCCCTGCATTTCCTGTTTCATACCGGCGTGCGCGACGACCAGATTGCCTCCATCGAGGACGTAGTGGCTCACCAGCCCGTCGAGGAAGTCGGCGAGTCCCGTGCGGAAGTTCTCGCGGTCTGCCTCGGGTAGGGAGTCGATCTCTTCGAGCGTGTCGGCTAGTCCGTGGGTGACTTGGACGTTCTTGCCCCTGAGCTTCTTCAGGAGCTTCATGTCGTGGTTGCCGGGGACGCAGAGTGCCGAGCCGTGCGCGACCATATTCCTTACAAGCCGGACCGTGTCGAGGATACGCGGGCCGCGATCCACGAGATCGCCGAGGAAGACCGCCTTGCGTCCCGCGGGATGGGCGTAGACCGATCCACCCTCCAGCGAAGTCTCGGACGGCGCGAATGCGATGACCTCATATCCCAGTCGCTCCAATAGTTCCTCGAGCTCGTCGCAGCAACCGTGGATGTCGCCGATGATGTCGAAGGGGCCGTGCTCGCTCGTCCGGTCATTCCAGAGTGGGACGCGTTCGATGGTCGCCGCCTCGACGTCATCGAGACTCTCGATGATGAAGATGTACCGGAAACCTTCCTTGCGAAGACCGCGAATCGATCGCCTCAGTTGCGATGCCTGGCTGCGGATCACGTGTGAACCGAAGTCTCGATCCGGTCGACCGGCGTTCCGCTCGTGGCAGACTCTCTCGGGGAGGTTCAGAACGATCGCCACCGGCAGACAGTGATATCGGCGAGCCAACTCGACGAACGGCTTGCGAGCCTCGGGTTGGACATTCGTGGCGTCGACGACCGTGAGGCGACCGAGCGCCAGTCGCTTTCCGGCAATGAACCGAAGCAGCTCGAAAGCGTCCGGAGTGACGCTCTGGTCGTTCTCGTCGTCGCTCACCATCGCCCGGCAAGCGTCGGATGAGAGGATCTCCGTGGACTCGAAGTGCCTACGCGCGAAGGTCGTCTTCCCCGAGCCGCTGGGCCCGACCAGAACGACGAGACTCAGTTTGGGGATGGTGATGCGCATGTTGGATCGATGAGGACTCGAGGTAAGTTGGCGACACGATTGCTCAAATCGACGATTGCAAACTCCGCTTCAGAATCCCGGCAAGCTCGACCTGATCCCGACATTCAAGGTTCGAGCCGCGGACGATTCGGCCGGGAGGAGTCATCCGCTCGCCGCGAATCAGCAAATCGATCGCCGCGGCGGCACGAATGATCGCACATTCAAGAACGAATTCATTCACTCGCTTCGAGTAAAGACACCCATTTGCGTTGCTGATCCGAGCGACTCGTCGGTTGGTCCGATCGACTGGAATCCGACGGAATAGCCGTGGCTCTCGGAGACTCGCCCCGCCCACTCCTGAAACTCCCGACGAGTCCACTCGAAGCGATGGTCGGGGTGACGAAGCTTCTCGGCTCCGATGCCTTCCCAGGAGACGTTGTACTCTCGATTGGGAGTCGTGAGTATCACTGTCCGAGGCCTCGCGAACTCGAAGACCGTTCGCTCGAATGCGGAGAGTCGCGGGGGGTCGAGGTGCTCGACCACCTCGACGACGGCGGCGGCGTCGAACCCCTCGAGCCTCGCGTCTCGGTAGATGAGCGAGCCGTGGAGCAGCTTGATTCGGGCGGCCAGGCGCTCGGGCATCCGATCCAACGCGAGCCGCTCGCGAGCAATTTCGAGCGCACGGATCGATACGTCCATGCCAACGACTTCGTCGATTTGTTTCTGCTTCAGCAGCTCCCGGAGCAGCTTTCCCTCGCCGCAGCCGAGATCGAGGACTCGCTTCGCGCCTGAGGCCCGGATGGCCGCAGTGACTGCGGCGAGTCGCTGATCGTTCAGGCTGAGGGGCTTCTCCAGGAGCTCCTCGGGCTGGTCGACGGGCGGCTCGTCGAGTGCCTCGCTGGGTTGGTCCTCGATGACGAGTCGCTCGAGGGCTTGCCGGAAGAGGCTCGGCTGGAATCTGAGATAGCGGCGCGTGATCACCTCCTTCTCCGGATGCCCGGCGAGCCAGCCGCTTCCCTTGGCGAGCAACTTCTCCACCTCGTCGTCAGTCACGAAGTAGTGTTTCTGATTGTCGAAAACCGGTATGAGCACGTACAGGTGAGTCAGGAGTTCCGAGAGCTTGGTCTCGCGCGAGATCGTCACTGAGCAATACGGGCTCTCGCCCCACTCGGCAAACCTGTCGTCGAGCAGATGCCGCTCGCACTCGAGCGCATAGCCCAACGGCTCGAAGATCTTCCGAAGGAAGATTTCGCCGCCCCGCACCGGAAGGACGTCCAGCCTCGCCGTGAGCGGGATGGGAGTCGTCGCCAGTTCGGGCCGCTCCTTGCATCGTCCCTGGAGCGCGGAGCCGTAGACCTGAGAGATCGCCACGCTCAGAAAGGACGAAGCGACGTAGGGCCTGTCGTTCACGTATTGAGACATCGGCCCTTCCCCGGAACCCTTGCCGCGGACGATCCCCACCGGGTCGACCTCGAGCAACAGGCACGCCGTGCAACGGCTCTCGTCCGCCTCCGGGTAGAAGACGTGTGCCTTTCCGAAACTGAGGTCTTGGCGCTGGGCCCGACCGGGATGCTTGTGAAGCAGATAGCCGAGGTCGGTCGCGGGCGAGTGCGTCGTCGTGATCGTCAAGAGCATCGGCGCTGTCTCACTCCGCTCCGCCTAGGGCCGTGGTCGCCGCGTTATCCGAACGCGTCTAGGTTTCAGGATTTTCATCAATCAGCGTACACCATGTGGACGCCGGCAAGAAAGGTGCCCCCAGATCGCGAGGTGGCCGGACTTCGCGGGAGGGTGGACTCGGGGGGAGGGAGCGGGGAGAATGGGGTGGGTCGGCGTGCGGGGCGCGGGTCGGGTCGGTCTGGGGGTCGGACGATTCGCCTCTCCCATTCATCTCGTGCGTAGCTGGAGCAGAACATGCTTGGACGTCAGCCTTTGCGGCGATCGGCCGCAATCCTCGCCCTGGTGATCGCCGGGGGGTCGAACATCGCGACGCTCGCGGTCGCGCAGGTGAGCCCGGAGGAGTCGGCGAAGTTGCTCGAGCCGGCGGCGGGTCTGGAGGCGAAGCTCTGGGCGGCCGAGCCGATGGTCGTGAACCCGACGACGATGGATATCGACTCGCGCGGACGGGTCTGGATCACCGAGGGGTTGAACTACCGCCTCACGCGCGGGGGGAATCGCCAGTTCCAACGCATCGACGACGCCGACAAGATCAAGATCCTCACTGATACCGATGGAGACGGTCGAGCCGACAAGATGACCGTCTTCGCCGACAAGGTCTTCCCCGTGCCGATGGGTCTGGCGGTCGAGGAGCGGTGGAGCAAGGAGGGGAGATATCTCGGTGCGCGGGTGTTCGTGGGCAACTCGCCCGACATCCTCGTGCTCGAGGACACCGACGGCGACGATAAGGCCGACAAGCGCTATCCCCTGCTCACCGGCTTCGGCGGCATCGACTCCGACCACGGCGTCCACGGCATGACGCTCGGCATCGACGGCAAGCTCTACTTCACGCACGGCGACGGCTGCTGCTCGGTCCAGCAGGACAAGAGCGAGCGCGCCCAGAATTTCGACGTCGTCGACAAGTCGGGCCGGCGAGTGTCATCGGATCAACTCGCGAACACCTTGCGTGTGAACCGCGACGGCACGCAGTTCGAGATCCTCGCCGATCGTCAGCGGAACAATTATGAGACCTGCTTGAACTCTTTCGGCAACGTGTTCTCATCCGACAACGACGACGACGGCAACCGCGGCTCGCGGGTGATCTGGGTGATGGAGGGCGGGCAGTACGGCTACCGGACTCCCGGCTCGTCGCGTCACTGGGGCGAAGACACGCCCGGCCCGGTTCCCAAGCTCGTGGGCACGGGCAACGGTTCGCCGTGCGGCCTGATGGTCTACGAAGGCACGCTGCTGCCTGAAGAGTATCGGAACAGTCTCTACGAGGCGGAAGCCGGTCCTCGAGTCATCAACTACTTCCCGCTGAGCCGCCACGGCGCCGCGTTTCGGACCGTGCACAAGGTGATGCTGTCGAGCAAGGATCCCTGGTTCCGACCGGTCGACGTCACCGCCGCGCCCGACGGCTCGGTGTTCGTGGCCGACTGGTACGACGCGGGCGTGGGCGGGCATGCGTTCCGCGACCAGACCACGGGAAGGATCTATCGGATCACGCCGAAGGGCTCGAACCCCGGGCGAGCGATCGTCGACTTCTCGACGATCCCCGGGCTGATCGACGCCTTGAAGTCGCCCAACACGGCGACGCGCGACGTGGCTCGTCGATTGCTCATCGAGCGAAAGGACGAGGCTCACGAGGCGCTCCGCGAACTCGGCATGAAGAGCGACAACCCGGCGTATCGGGCTCGGGCGGCCTGGGTGCTGTTCGGCACGTTCGGCGAGGCGGTCGGGCTGTACGCGATCGCCGACAAGGATCCGGCGATCCGCGAGCTGGGCGTGCGGATGCTGGGTCGCGACGTGGCGACGAACGGCAAGGTCGAAGGCGGCAAGCCCGCCGCGCGGCCCGCGGAGTCGAATCTCGATGCGTTGATCGCGCTGGCGGACGACGCCGACGCGGGCGTGCGCCGGGAGCTGATCCTGGCGCTCAGGAACATCGAGACCGAGAAGGTCGGCGACGCGCTCCGGAAGCTGACGGCGGCGTGGGACGGCCAGGATCGCTGGTATCTCGAAGCGCTCGGATTGGCACTCCAAGGGCGCGAGCCGGCCTTCGTGGCGAGCCTCTTCGACGGCAAGCTCTTCGGAGCGATGGATCTCGACTCGACTCGCGACGACGGCACCGTCGCCCTGCCGCCCTACTTCCCCGCCGATCGCAACGAGGCCTACATCCAGGCGGGCACTCCCGACGGCAAGGCCAACGCGGTGAGCAAGACGCTCGGTCTGGCCTGGCGGCTCAGACGGGGCGAGGCTCTCGAGCTGATCGCCAAGATCTTGCCCGAGCTGCGGGCTCCGGAGCTGCGGCAGGCGGCCGACGACGTGCTCGTGCAGATGAACGGCAAGGAAGCAGCGGTGATGATCGCGGAGATGGTTGCGAAGGCGAGCGATTCTTCGCGCAAGAATGCGTTGCTGGCGACCTTGAACCGCAAGTTCGGCGGCGAGTGGCGCGACGCGCGGCGGGATCCTCGGGTGATCGCGGCGATCGAGTCGGCATTGGCCGATCCGGCGCTTCGGATCCAGGGGATCGCGCTCGCGGGCAACAGCGCGGAGAATCGATATGAGAAACAGCTCATGGGATTCGCACGCGACGAGGCGGCCGACGAAGCGGTGCGCGTGGCGGCGGTCGAGGCGGTCGCCAAGCTCGGTCTCGACGGCGCGGGTGCGTTGGTGGAGGGTCTGATCGCGGCGACCAAGGGCAAGGGGTCGACTCCCGCTGCGCAGGCGGCGGTGCGGTCGTTGCTCTCGATCGCGGGCAAGGGCGAGAGCGACCTCCGCGCGATCCTCACCGATTCGGCCTATCCGCTCGGAGTCCGGCGCGATGCGCTTCGAGCTCTGGCCGCGGCGAAGGGCGGGCCAAACAATCTCGTCGTCCTCGCCGAGTCGGGCAAGCTTCCGTCCGATCTCCGCACCGAGGCGACCACGATCGTCCACCGCAGCCCGAGCCGACCGCTGCGCGATCGCGCGGAGAAGGTCCTCCCGCTGCCGACGATGGCGAACGGCCGCAAGCTGCTCTCGCTCTTCGACATCCTCCGTCGCGACGGCGACGCATCCAAGGGCGCTGAGGTGTTTCACCGGACCGGAGCCAACGCCTGCGCGACCTGCCACCGCGCCCAGGGGCGCGGCAACTGGATCGGTCCCGACCTCTCGACGATCGGCACCAAGTACGGCAAGCCGGAATTGCTGCAGTCGATCATCAACCCGAACGAGGCGATCGGCTACAACTTCCGCTCGGTGATCCTGGCGCTCGACGACGGTCGCGTGGTGACCGGCCTGCCGGTCGAGGAGTCGGCCGGTCGGATCGTGATCAAGACGGCCGGCGGCGAGCGCGTGACGGTCGATCCCGCGAAGGTCGAAGAGCGGAAGTTCAGCGAGATCTCGCTCATGCCCGAAGGGCTGGCGCAGACGCTGTCGGACGACGAACTCGTCGACCTGCTCGCGTTCCTCAAGGGGCTCGACCAGCCGGTGAGCATCGTCGGTGCGTATCGTGCCTCGGCGCCGGTCGCGAGCACGGCCGAGCGGCCGACGACGTTCGATCGCCGGGTCACCGCCGACGCCGAGAGCCGGATCGATCTCGCGGGGCCGGCCGGCGGCTCGAAGGAGACCGTCGCCTATCTCTCGACTCCGATCTCGAGCCCGGAACCGCTGGCGGCGAAGCTCGTGATCGATACCGACGCGGCGGTGAAGGCGTGGCTCAACGGCAAGGAGGTCGCGCTCGCCTCGCCCGACGGCAAGCTTCC
This sequence comes from Isosphaeraceae bacterium, assembly GCA_033763215.1. Lineage (GTDB taxonomy): Bacteria > Planctomycetota > Planctomycetia > Isosphaerales > Isosphaeraceae > JANRKW01. The sequence goes on from JANRKW010000007.1 coordinate 36,301, forward strand.
GAAGATGGCTCCGATCGAGCTGTCGGCAGGTGCGAACGAACTGGTGATCGGCGTACCCGGCGGATCGAAGGGCGGTTTGGTGACCACGATCGTGGCGAAGAAGCCGCTCGAGTTCCGCTGAGTTCGCCGCGGACTCGTGTCGATGATGGCCGGGCGGGCGTCGCGTCGACGCCCGTCTCGCGGTGGGCGAGGGGGGGAATGGATGAGTCTCGAGGATCGCCGCAGTCGGGCCGATTCGGCCCCCCGTCGCCCGTCCGTCGTCGTTGCACTCCCCTGTTACAATGAAGCGGCCGCGATTCCCACGGTGCTCGCGGCGTACCGATCGGCCTTGCCCGAGGCCGAGGTGGTCGTCTTCGACAACGCCTCGACCGACGGCACCGGCGAGCTCGCGCGGAGCCTCGGCGCCCGGGTCGTGGAGGTTCCGCAACAGGGCAAGGGCCACGTCGTCCGGGCGATCTTCGCGACGTTCCCGGAGGTCGATGCCCTGGTGCTGACCGACGGCGACGGCACCTATCCGGCCGAGGCCGCGCCCGATCTCATTGCGCTTGTGACCGAGCAGGGCGTCGACATGGCCGTCGGAGCAAGGCGGCCGGTCGACGCGCCGGGAGCGATGTCGCCGATCCGCGGTTTGGGAAATCTGATCATTCCCGCCGTCTTTCATCTCCTGATCGGTCCGGGGAATTCCGACCTGCTCTCGGGTTACCGGGTGTTCAGCAGGCGGTATCGCCGGTCGGTCCGGCTGCGCGCCGAGGGATTCGAGATCGAGACGGAATTGGCGAGCGAGGCGGTGGCGCGAGGGCTGCGCGTGGTCGAGCGGCCGGTGCCGTACTATCCTCGGATCGCGGGGACGACGTCGAAACTCCGCGCCTTTCGCGACGGTCGGCGGATCCTCCTGACGATCGTTCGCCAGAGCATGCGTCTCCGCCCTTGGCGGATCCTGGCGACGGCGGGGGTTCCGATGATCGGGCTCGGTTGGGTGCTCGGTTCGAGCGTGCTGATGTTGACCGGGGGGACGCTCGCCGTGCTGGCCGTCGCCCCGGCGGCGTATCGCGCGAGTCGCGATCGCGAACGGACCGAGTCGGTCCGCCCGCTCGACTCCGGGGGTCGAGCCGACTATCCTGACTGATCATTCGCAGAGGCCGCCCAGCGACTTTCCCATGCCCGAGTTCGAGGTCAGCCGCATGCCCACACATCCGCGTCCGCGCGCGGGCCGATTCTTGCCCGTCGCCGCGATCTTGATCTCGTCGACCGCCGCGCCTCTGTTCGCGGCCGAGCCGAAGGTTCCCGAAGGTTTCGCGGTCCGCCTGGTCGCGACGGTTCCGGCCGTGAGCTACCCCTGCCAGATCGCGACCGCGCCCGACGGCGCACTGTTCGTCGCCGAGGATCCGATGGACCAGGTCGGACCCTACGAGGCCGACAACGGACGGATCCTGCTGTTTCGAGAAGGCAAGGACCCGGTCGTCTTCGCCGACAACCTCCGCGCGGTGTTCGGCATGGCCTGGAGAAACGGCGCTCTCTACGTGATGCACATGCCGCGGCTGACCGTCTTCCGCGACACCGACGGCGACGGCAAGGCCGACCAGCGCGAAGAACTCTTCAAGGATCTCGGACCCGGCCCCAAGGCGCTCAACGACCACATCGTGTCGGGTCTTCAGTTCGGCATCGACGGACGCCTGTACATATCGGTCGGCGACAAGGGCGTGCCCGACGCTCATGGTCCCGACGGCACGAACATCCTCCTCGAGGGCGGCGGCATCCTCCGCTGCAATCCCGACGGGACCCGGCTCGAGATCGTCTCGAGCGGAACCCGCAACCACCTCGAGCCGAATCTCGACGACCGCGACAATCTCTTCACCTACGACAACACCGACGACGGCCTCGGTTGGTGGACCCGGGTAACGCATCACATCGACGGCGGATACTATGGATATCCGTACGATTACCACGACTTTCGGTATCGGATGCTCGACCGTCTCGCCGAATACGGCGGCGGATCGCCTTGCGGCGGCCTGGTCTACAAGGAAGACGTCTGGCCGGTCGAGTATCGCAACCGAGCGCTCTGGGCCGAGTGGGGCAAGCGGATCGTGGCCGCGGCGACCTTGAAGCCGAAGGGGGCGTCGTTCGAGGTCGCCGAGATGTCGGCGTTCGCCTCGCCCGCCGAAGGTCTCGAGTTCCGACCGATCGACCTGGCCCTTTCCTACGACGGCGCAACGCTCTACATCGCCGACTGGGGCATGGGCGGCTGGGCGAACAAGACCGAGAAGGTCGGCCGCATCTACGCGATCACCTACACCGGCCCGCGCCCGCCGACTCGCCCGCGCGGGACCGACGCCGACCCGCTCGAGGCGCAATTCCGCCAACTCGATCACCCGTCGTTCAACGAACGCACTCGTGCTCAACTGGCGATCATCGCCAAGGGCAAGCCCGCGCTTCCGACCGCCGTCGCCATGTTGCGGAATCCCGCGACCGACCCGGTCGCGAAGCGTCATCTCGTCTGGATCATCGAGCAGATCGCCGGCGGCTCGCCCGATGCGGCGCTGCCGCTGATCGAGGCGCTCGGGTCGACGGTCGCCGACGTTCGCGCCCAGGCCGCTCGCGCTCTCGGGATCTTCCCCGCCGGGATCGCGCTCGACCCGCTGACCGCCTTGGCGAAGTCCGACCCCGAACCGACCGTCCGCCTCCAGGCCGTGATCTCGCTGGGGCGAATCGGCGATCCCAACACCTTGCCGACGCTCGGCCCGATCCTCCTCGATCCCGAACCCTACCTCGCGTTCGCCGCGCGGGCGGCGATGCGCCGGGTGAACGACTGGGCCGCGGCCGCGAAGCTGCTCGAGAACCGCGACGCCAAGTTCCGCGAGGCGCTGATGAACGCCGCTGAGCAGGCGTACGACAAGGACGCCGTCGCGCTCTTGCGCAAGGTGCTCGACGATACGTCGCTCGGCGCTGAGGACCGCGCGCGAGCGATCCGCTATCTCTCGTATGTTCATCGCAAACGACCCAAATGGGACGGGAGCTGGTGGGGCACTCGGCCGGCCGCCGGCAATCGTCCGGCGCGAACGCTCGACTGGGAGGGAACCCCGGCGATCGCCGACGCGATCCGGACGTCGATCGGCGACGCCGACGCAGCCGTGCGGCTCGCCGCGGTGACGGCGGTCGAGGAGACGCGCGACGCCTCGCTGACCGCCGCACTCCGCACTCGATTCGGAGTCGAGGGCGACGAGCGGGTTCGCATCGCGATCGCGAAGGGCCTGGGAGCGCTGAAGGATCGCGAGTCGGTTTCCGCGCTCTTGGCGGCGGCGAGCGAATCGAAGAGCCCGGAGGCGGTCGTCGCGGCCGCTCTCGCGGCTCTCGAACAAATCGGCGGCGACGCCGCGATCGACGGGCTCGTCGCGCTTCTCGACGCCGGGTCGAAAACCCCCGCGCGGCAGGCGTCGGCGATCGCATCGCTCGGTCGGCTTCGGGCGAGGAAGTCGGCGGGAGCGATCCGCCGGAGCCTCGCGAGCCCCGTGCCGGGCGTCCGAGCGGCCGCCGCGCTTGCGCTCGGTGAATTTGGAGCCAACGCCGAGTCGGCCGAAGCGGTCCGCCCGTTGCTCGCGGACAAGGACCTCGACGTGCGCAAGGCCGCGCTGCTGTCGAGTGCGGCTCTCAGGGATCGCGCGGCGGTGCCCGCGATGCTCGCCGCGGCGGGCGAGGAGTCCACGAGATTCGAGGCGGTGAAGGCTCTCGCCGCTCTGCCCGATTCCCGAGGCGTCGCGGTCTACCTCCGAGGACTCACCGATCGCAACCCCGACATCCGCAAGGTCTGCGCCTCGGCGCTGAGCGACGTTCGCACCGAGGCGATTCCCGTGCTCGAGCGACTCGCGAGCCGCCGCGAGATTCCCTCGACCGCCTTGCCCGAGCTTCGCAAGATCTTCGCGGCCGCCAACCCGGTGCGCAAGTGGCGGGTGATCGGTCCGTTCCCCGCCGGCGAACGGCCCCCCGTTCAAGTCGGCAAGCCGATCGACCCCAAAGGCGTCGTCGATGATCCCAAGCTCGGCAAGCTCGGCTGGGTCGAGGTCCCTGCCCGCGGCCCGAACGGTATGGTCGACCTCGCCGAGCTCTATTCAGGCAAGGACACGGGCCGGAAGTCGGCGTTCGCATACGCCGAGATCGAGTCGGACGTCGCTCGCCCCGCGCGGTTGAGCCTCGGCTCGGACGACTCGATCCGTGTCTGGGTCAACGGCAAGAGCGTCTTCGAACACAGGGACGACCGCGGATTCACACCCGACGAGAACGCGGTCGACATCGCCTTGAAGCAGGGCGTCAATCTCATCTTCCTCAAGGTGGGCAATAAGTCGGGTCCCTGGCAATTCGCGGTCGGCGTCTCGGGCGAGGGCAACTACGCGTTCCTCCAAGGACCGGCCCCGGGAGCATTCGACGCGGAAGCGTTCCGCGAATTCGCCGTGGGACGCAAGGGCGACCCCGCGCGCGGCAAGGCGCTCTTCGCCGACGCCAAGGGGATCGGCTGCATCAAGTGCCACGTCGTCGCGGGGCAGGGGGGAGCCGTCGGCCCCGACCTCACCGGCATCGCCACCCGATACTCGAAGGACGAGCTGATCCACTCGGTGCTCTACCCCTCGGCCAAGATCTTCTCGGGCTACGAGCCGACGATCGTCGCCACCGCCGACGGCAAGGTCGTCACGGGTATCGTCAAGAGCGAGGACACCGAGACGCTCGTTCTCGAGGACGCCGAGGCCGTGAAGCACACGATCGCCAAGAAGGAGATCGAGGAACGCAAGACGAGCGACGTCTCGCTCATGCCCAACGGCCTCGCCGAGGGGCTGACCCGCGAAGACTTCGCCGACCTCGTCGGTTATCTCGAGACCCTTCGCGACCCCGCCCCCGCCAAGCCCGCCCAGGGGCGATGAGGCGGGGAGTCGCCGTCGATGATCGAGCGAGCGGGGTGGACGACCAATCGGTCCCGCCCCGCTCGCCATATCCTAGAGCGCACAGATGAGCACTGAAGAGATCGATTCTTCGTCGACGACCCCGTCGCCCGCGCGATCGCGGCGTGAGCGGAGCACACGGTATCCCGGAGTCGGCCTGGCCGACTGCATCGAGCTGATCCGCCACGTCGAAGCCAAAGGGCTCGACGGCCTCAGCGCCGAGGATTACGCCGTCTCGCTCGGATTCAAGAATATCAAGACCAACTCATTCTCCGCTCGATTGAGTGCAGCGCGGCAGTTCGGGTTCCTGCTGTTGAAGAACGAGGGATACCGCCTGACGCCGCTCGCCAAGGCGATCCTCCACCCGATCGATCCGGGCGAGATCGGCAAGCAGTATCGCCAGGCGCTCCGCGAGCCGCCGATCTACGCCGAGCTGATCGAGCAGTTCGACGGCAAGCGCGTGCCCGACCTCGAGATCCTCGCCAACGTTCTCTATCATCATCATGAGATCACGGTCGCGGCGAAGGAGGTCGCGGCCGGTGCATTTCTCGACTCGGCGCGGTTCGCCGGCGTGCTCGGCGACGACATGATCCTGCGCTACGCCGCGACGACGGCCGCTCCGACCAGTCCCGCGCCCGCGGCGGTCGAGCCTCCCGCGGCGGTTCCGCCCGCGCCCGAGCCGGCGAATGTCGGGCGAGGCCGCGTCGAAGCCTCGGAACCACGCCCGGGAGTGCGGATCGACCTTCGACTCTGGGGGGCAGATGAAGGAAAGGTCGTCCGCGTCCGCGCTCCCGAGGCGATCTCGCGTGAGAGCTTCGAGCGTCTGATCCGCGCGCTCGAGCTCCATCTCCGCATCGAGTGAGACTTGCTCAACCGAGCATCTGTTCGACGGTCATCGCGAAGTCGCCCAGGATGGTCGGGGCTCGAAACGCGTCGTCGGCCTCGAGGCGGTCGACCACTCCCGAGGCGTGATGGACCCACGCCGCGCCCGCCTCCGGGTCGACCACGAGCACGATCCCGGCCCCTGCCTCGAGGTATTCCGCCGCCTTGCCGACCAGCTCGGATCGACGATCGCCCGGCGAACGCACCTCGACCACGAGGTCGGGTGCGAGCGAGAGCCAGGTCGCCGGCAGAGGTCCTCTCGGAAGGCGTTCATATCGATAGAACATGATATCCAGACCGCGAACCGTATCGGGATCGCGCCGGGTGATGATCCCCGAGTCGTTCGAGAGCACGTGGCCGAGGTCGCGCGCGTGGGCCTTGAGCAAGAACGCGATCTCGGCGCAGACCTGTCCGTGGCGGGCATTGGGGGGCGACATGGGCACGATCTCGCCGAGGACCAATTCGGTGCGACCGCCCGGATCGTCCAGGCGGCCGTATTCCTCGGCCGACAGCAAGCGCGACGCGGTCATCGACATGAGCGGGCTCCTTTCGACGCGATCGATTCATCATCCGCCCGACGAGCCGATCGATCAAGCCCGGGCTCGGCCCGCTGGCACTCCGCGTCGTGTTGCGATAGGATCTCGCGCGGGTCCGGGATCGTCGGGAAACGACGCTGGTCGTCGAGTCGCAGGGAGAGAATGCCGTGAATCCGATCGTCGACGACGCCCGCGGCTCCGGGCTCGACAAGATGGGCGGGCCGCTCGGTCGCACGGCGATCCTGACGTTCGTCGCCTTGTTCATGATGAATCTGCTCGACTTCCTCGACCGCAACCTCCTGATGGCGATGCAGCCGCAGATCAAGGCCGATTTCGACCTCGACAACGAGAGCTGGGGACGCCTGACCACGATCTTCCTGTTGAGCTACTCGATCGTGAGTCCGCTCATGGGTTGGCTGGGCGATCGCTATCGACGCACGCGGTTGATCGCGCTGGGGGTCGGGGTCTGGAGCGTGGCGACGGTCGCCTCGGGGCTGGCGGCGAACTACAACCAACTCGCCCTGGCGCGGAGTTTCCTGGGGATCGGCGAGGCGACGTACGGCGTGATCGCGCCCACGATCCTGATCGACCTCTTCTCGAAGGAGACGCGGGCGCGATTGATGTCGGGCTTCTACCTCGCGATGCCGCTCGGAAGCGCGCTGGGGATGGGTCTCGGCGGCTGGATCGCGACCACCTGGAGCTGGAACCTGGCGTTCTTCATCGTCGGAGCGCCCGGGCTGATCGCGGCGGTCGGCGCGCTCTTCCTCCCCGAGCCGGTCCGCGGTGCGAGCGAGGGGGTTTCGGCCGAGAAGCTGCTCGCGCACGAGAAGCACGGCCCTTCCAAGGCCGACTACATCGATCTCATGGTGAACTCCTCATATACCTATGCGGTCTTCGGAATGTGCGCCTACACCTTCGCGATCGGCGGGATGCTGGTCTGGGTGCCGCCTTATCTGTTCACGACGCGCGGGTTCGACCAAGCCCGCGCGGGGCTCCTGCTAGGCTTGATCACGTTGGCGGCGGCGGTCATCGGCATGAGCGTGGGCGGTTGGGCGGCCGACCGGCTCTGGAAGAGGTTCGGGCCCCGGTGGTTGTTCCTGGTGCCGGGGATCGCGATGCTCGGGTCGGTACCGTTCGTGCTCGTCGGCCTCTTCTCGAAGTCGGAGCCGATGATCTTCGCCGGGATCTTTCTCGCGGAGATGCTCATGTTCGTGAATACCGGTCCGTGCAACGCGATCATCTCGAACGTGGTGATGCCCAATATGCGGGCCGCGGCCTACGCGGTATCGATCACGGCGGTGCACTTCCTGGGCGACATCTGGTCGCCGTGGTTGATCGGCTACTTTGCGGACCTGTTCGGCGACAAGGAGATGATGGCGAGCCCGGTGGGCCGCGCGCTCGAGTCGTTGGGCGCGACGGCGACTCAGGTCGGCGATCAGGCGCCCGAGAACATCGTCGCGGGTCTGCTGATCGTGGTTCCGGCGTTGGTGCTCTCGGGCGTGGTGCTCCTGGCGGGAGCGCGGCATCTTCCGCGCGAGATGGCGCTGATGCAGGCGAAGCTGAAGGCCGCTCCGAAGGCTTGAGGAGCGACGGACGGATCGATCCACGGAGTCGGGGGCATTCCCAAACCGGGGTCGATTCCTTAATCTCGACGGCGGAGCGTCGCCCGTTGCCCAAGTCGGCGACGAGTGCGGCGCAGCGCGGCGCGATCGGTCGCCGGATTCGCATCATCCCCGTTGTTCAGAGGATCGTCTTTCGATGACGCAGCCCATTCGTGTCGCAGTGACCGGCGCCGGCGGACAGATCGGTTACGCCTTGATCTTTCGGATCGCCTCGGGCGGCTTGTTCGGGCCCGACCAGCCCGTCGCTCTCAGCTTGCTCGAGATCACGCCCGCGCTTCCGGCGCTGCGCGGGACGATGATGGAACTCGACGACTGCGCCTTCCCGCTCTTGACGGAGGTGAAGGCGAGCGACAACGCGACGGAGGCCTTCGGCGATGCCGACTGGGTGATCTTCGTCGGCGGCATGCCGCGCAAGGAAGGGATGAGCCGTGCCGACCTGATCCGAGCCAACGGCCCGATCTTCGAGACGCAGGGCAAGGCGGTGAACGACGCGGCCGCGGCGGGGGTGCGGATCCTCACGGTCGCGAACCCCTGCAACACGAACGCTCTGATCGCTCGGTCGCACGCCCCGAAGATCCCGGCCGATCGCTGGTACGCCATGACGCGGCTCGACCAGAACCGCGCGGCGGCTCAGCTCGCGATGAAGGCGGGCGTCTCGGTCGGCCACATCTCGAAGATGGCGATCTGGGGCAACCACAGCGATACGCAATACCCCGACTACAAGCATGCACTGATCGGCGGCGCTCCCGCGGCCGAGGTGATCGGCGACGCGACGTGGTTCGAGGAGACGTTCATCCCGACGGTTGCGAAGCGCGGTTCGGCGGTGATCTCGGCGCGCGGGGCTTCGTCGGCCGCCTCGGCGGCGAACGCCGCGCTCGACAGCGTGCGTTCCGCGAGCTTCGCGACCCCGAGCGGCGAATGGTTCAGCGCGGGGGTCGTGTCCGACGGCTCCTACGGCGTCCCGGCGGGCTTGATCTACAGCTTCCCGCTGACGAGCAACGGCACGACCTGGAGCATCGTTCCGGGCCTCGAGCTCGACGCGGCCGCCCAGGCGCGGGTCGACGCTTCGGCGGCGGAATTGGTCAAGGAGCGCGACGCGGTCAAGGACCTGCTCGGTCCCGCCGCCTGATCGCTCGCCCCTCGCGCCGCTCGCTCGTTCGGCTCGACCGAACGCACGACCGGCGCGATCGTTTCGACCGGTTGGCCTTGACCGACCGCGTCGACCGTCATACTCTTCCAGGTGGGAACCCAGGATGGGTGACCGCGGGTTCGTGCGCTCGGCGAATTCGTGCCGTTCTCAAGGAGGAGTCTCATGTCATCCCGCAGTCGTCGGCCCGATGTTCGTCGTCGTGCCTGGGGCCGGGGCCCCATCATCCTCCCCTTCGATGCGCTCGAACGTCGAGAGCTCCTCTCCGGCACGTCCGCCGAGGTCTCAACCGTCGCGCTGCCCGACCTGATCGCGACGAAATTCGATACGTCGACGACGAATGTCGACTGGGGCGGAGGCTTCGGAGCGTCGGGATTCGTCCAGAACCAGGGCGACGGACCAACGACCGAACCCGTGACCGTGACGGTCTATGCGTCGCCGATCAATCTCATCGGACCGCGATCTCAGCCGATCGGTTCGTTCACGATCCCGGCGGGTCTCGGGGCGGGAGCGTCGCACGAGTTCCGGTTGCCGCTCAACCTGCCTCTGGCCCCGATCGAGGGGGTCGGTCCTGCGAATCAGAATTCCGTTTGGGTCAACATGCGGGTCGACAGCGGCTCGGTGCTGACCGAGAAGGACCACCTCAACAACGAAGGTCGTGGTCTGGGCAAGGACACGTCGATCATCACGATCACGCCGCCCTTGCCGTCGAACCTCGTGGGCTCGTCGATCGCGGTCTCTCCCGCGAGCGACGTGAAATGGGGCCAGACGATCACCGTGACCGCGCAGGTGCGCAACAACGCGCAGGGCATGTCGCCCACGACTCGGGCACGTCTCGTTCTGACGCCTGCCGGAACGGTCCCCGGAACCGTGGCCGACGTGACGATCGGCAGCATCCAGGTGCCGCCGATCCCCGCCTGGCAGACCGCGAACGTGACGCAGCAGGTCACCCTTCCGGCGGGACCCGCCTCGACGCTTGCCGCCGCGAACAACTTCATCCTGACGATGGTCCAGGACGCCGACTACGTCACGAATCCGATGAACAACCGGGCCGTGGCAGCGGGCTTGGGGATCGATCAGGTGATCCTGGCGATCGGAGCGAATCCCGACGGCTACATCGCCCCGGGTAGGCTGCCCGACCTCGCGCCCTCGGCGATCGCGGTCTCGAATGTGAACCTCGTCTGGGGCACGAGCTTCGTCGCCTCGGCGACGATCCAGAATCTCGGTCTCGCCGACGCGCCCAGCTTCCGAGTTCGATTCCTGCTGGCGGGCACAGACGGCACACTCAATCAGGCGGTGGTTCTGGGCGACACGATCGTGCCGGGCTTGGCCGCCGGTGCGACGGCCTCGGTGAACCCGACGCTCTCTCTGCCGCGACGCCTTCCGTTCGGGTCCGTGGTCAGCAGTCTCGCCTACGGTCGGATCGTGGTGATGGTCGACCCCGAGCAATCGGTCGACCAGACGGTTCGCACGAACGACTCGGCTGCGTCGGCTCCCGTGTTGCTCCGCGTGTTGGGGACCGACGGGACGAGCAACGTGCCGACCGGCCCGGCGATCTCGTACACTCCGACGAACACGGCGGCAACCCCCGCGACGCCGACCGAGACCACGCCGAAGAAGACCCCGCGCCAGATTCGCGCCGAGAAGATCGCGAAGATCAAGGAGCGTCAGGCGGCCCGTCGTCTGACCCAGCGCAAGCCGCACTATCAGAAGCAGCGGCCGGCCGTGCAGGGCGGCAACTCGGTCATCGACAAGGTGAACAGCTTCGGCGACCGCGTGGCCGACGCCTTCAAGAGCCTGACCGACTTCTGACCGGATCTCCGGGCCTCCGCGTCTGCGATCGATCGCCGACGCGGACGGCCGAACCGCAACGGACACTCTCGATCGCCGAACGTCGATCGGGGAACCCAGGTAAGCCGCGACCTCTACAACCGACCTCGACGCCACCCCCCGGAACCGCCCAAGTCGCCGCATTTGCCGAACCCGACGGCTCGTCGGACGGCGCGATCGCGAACTTGAGTCAATTTCCGAAATAGCTGGGGGTTTTGTTGAAGACCGGCAATTTCACGGCTATCCTTGGGCAGGGCTCGTGAGTGACTTCGACCGCCGTCGTTCGCCGGTCCGAGTCGCTGATCTCGAGCTCGGTTCCTGGTCTCCCGCTCCCTTGATCCATCACGCCGTTCGACCGGGTTCCTAGGAGTCACCGCATGTCCAGCGACCGCAGACCGATCTCTTCCACGGAGAAGACTTCGGAATCCGGCATGCTCGTGGATTCGTGCTTCGTGCCGCAGCGGTACGAGCCGAACTATCCCTATCCGCTCCTCGTGATGTTCCACAATCGGGGCGCGGACGAGCAGCAGATGGAGCGTCGGCTGCCGTCGATGAGCTGGCGAAACTACGTGGGCTTGAGCCTGCGTGGTCCCGAGGCGGTGATGAAGAAGGGGCGTCTGGTCGGCTACGGCTGGGGTCCGGAGTTCAGCCGGCGCGAACGCGAGCGCCCGCCGATCGCGACGACGCAGTACACGCCCGCGGAGATCGTGCGTCGGAGCCTCCTGGAGGGCGAACTCGACCCGATCGACCGCCTCGAAGACGCGGTCTTCGCCTCGATCAAGCAGACCCGCCGGGCGCTCCATATCCATTCGGAGCGGATCTTCCTCGTCGGCTACGGCGAGGGGGCCGCGGTGGCGTATCGGCTCGGCTTGACGTATCCCGAGCGGTTCGCGGGAGTTGTCGCGATCAACGGTTGGCTTCCGGGCGGCTTTCGTCCGCTCGCTCGACTGGCGGAATGCCGCAAGACCTCGATCCTCGTGGTCCATGGCGAGTGGAACGACCGCTACCGGATCGAGGACGTCCGTCGCGACGTCGCCACGATGCGTGCCGGCGGCCTGAAGGTCGCGTTTCAGTCCTACCCCACGGCGCACCGGCCGACGGGTCCGATGCTGTCCGATGTCGACACCTGGATCATCCACCAGTGCACCGACTCGCGTTGAGCGAGGGTACGCCCGGAGATCGAGGTCGGATCGGGTCGGACCGGCCGCGCTGAGCCGATTCGCGGACGCTTTCGCGCGAAAGCGCCGCGGGCCGGGGCTCTCGAGGGACCGCGTATGACCGGCGTACGATTCGCTTGTCCCGAATGCGGCGAGGCAGTGCGGATCTCCGACGGTTCGGTCGGCCGCGAGGTCGAATGCGCAAGCTGCGGCGCCTCGGTCGAAGTGCCTTATCTGCCTCGCGGCAACGAACTCGCGCGACGCAAGGGGACCAGGCGGTCGGTACCGCCGATGCTCCGAGTCGCATGGGGCGTCGTCGGGCTGCTGGCGATCATCACGGCGGTCGGCGGCGTGAATCGGTTCATCCGCGTGTCGCGGATCTCGGAACGCGGCCGGCGCGTCGTCGCTCTCACGACTTCGGCCCGCGAACATGAAGCGGCCGGTCGCATCGATGCGGCGTTGATCGACGCCGAGGCCGCGGCGACCTTGATGCGTTCCGCGGCAAACCCCGACCCCGATCGCCTGCGCGAGGTCTCCTCGCTTCGCGACCGGCTGGCGACGACCGACCTCACTCGCCGGCTCGAGGCGCTCGATCGCCTCGAGCCGCGTCGCGCGATGGGCGAGGCGTTGACCTTGCAGGCGATCGCGGAGCGCGACCCGCATCTCAACGGCTACCTCGCGGCGGTCTCGGCCGCGGTGGAGCGCTCGCGGCTCCGAGAGATCGACCGCGCGCTCGACGCGGCGCGTCGCGGATTCGCCTCGGACCATCCCGCCGATGCGCTCGCCGAGCTCGAGTCTGCCGACGCCGTCGCGCGAAAACTCTCGGATGCCGGCCGCCCCGCGGCCGAGAGTCGGATCCGAGCCGAGGCCGAGCGACTCGTGGCGGTCCACGGCATCGGCATCGAGCCGTTCTCCGGCAAGACGATCCAGGGGGCGATCAGCGACTACGACTCGGCCTATCGCTCGATGCTGATCGATCAGGCACGCGAGCGCGGGTATCTCACGCGGCCGGCGAAGTCGCCGTTCCGCGACCTCTGGGAGCGCCCGCCGGCTCGCCTTGGACTGAGCGTTCAGGAGTCGTACGCCGGATCGTATCTCGACTCGAAGAGTCGCGTGACCGAGATTCACGGCGACCTGACGCTCTCGAGGGGCGATCGCGTGGTCTGGAGGTCGAACCCGAACGGGCGGACCCGCGTGCCGGTCGAGGGTCTGCCCGCCTACCTCGCGAGTCGGCTGGCGATCTCGCGCGATCGCGACGCCGAGGCCGAGGAGCGGCTCCATGCCGACGCCTTCGCCTCGTTCGGCGAGCAGTTGGGGATCAAGATCCGCGGCCTACCGCCTCCGGAGCGTCCGCGCTGAGTCGAGCGGAGTGCCTCAGCGTAGAGCCTAGCCGCGTACGGCGCGGGTCAGCGCCGGCGTCCCGAGGCCGGGCCGCTCATCACTTGGCCGACGGCGGCCTCGAGGCTGCCGTTGCTGGGCAGACCCGTGATCTGCGCGACGTCGTTCCAGCAGTCGAAGAGTGCGTCGACGACCTCCGGGTCCCACTGCCCTCCCGAACCGTCGCGGAAGATCTTCTGCATCCGATGGTCGGTGAGCCCCTTGCGGTAGGGGCGGTCGCTCGCCATGGCGTCGAACGCGTCGGCGACCGCGAGCAATCGCGCCTCGAACGGGATCGCGTCGCCGATCAGTGCGTCCGGATATCCGGACCCATCGTAGTTCTCGTGATGGTGACGGACCGCGGGGAGCACGTGCTGCAACTTCGTGAGCCCCTTGAGGATCTCGACGCCGATGATCACGTGCTTCTTGATCTCTATATATTCGTGTTCTTCGAGCTGACCGGTCTTCTTGAGGACGTCGTCCTTGATGCCGATCTTGCCGACGTCGTGGAGCAGGCCCATCAGGTAGATGTCGCCGCGTTGATGAGCGTCGAGGCCGAGGGTCTCGGCGAGCTTCACGGCGATCCGAGCGACGCGCTGCGAGTGGCCTTTGGTGTAGGGATCCTTGGCGTCGATCGCCTCGGTGAGCGAGCGGATGACGCCGAAGAGCATGTCGCGAAGGTCGCGATAGAGCTTCCAGTTGGCGCGGTGGTTGGCCACGAGCGAGGCGATCGGCTGGATCAGCTCGATCTCGGCCGAGCCGAGCGCGCGTTGATCGAGGGGATTGAGCACGACGATGCAGCCGCAGGGGGCCTTGTGGTCGGCGGCGACGACCGCGAAGCGACGAATCTCGGGGAGCGAGTCGTCGAGCGGTTGGTTGTGGACGAGGATCGGTTCGCCGCCGACGAGCGAGGCGAGATCGCGGTAGTCGTCGCGCAGGATGCCGCTGCTCTCGCCGACGACCACGACCGCCTCGCCTTCGTGAGCGGGGACCCAGGCGACCGATTCGAGGTCGAGCGTTGCCTTCACCGCACGGAGGGCGAGATCCTGGAACTGGGCGGGGGATTCCGTCATCCGCATGCGGCGGATCAGGCGGGGCACGAGCATGCGCTCGCCGCCGTCGACGCGAGCGGCGACGGAGCTGCGCCGCGGGAAGAGTTCGCCGCGCAGCTCATCGGCGACCGATTGGCCCCACGCGCGGAGCGCGCGCTCGGGACAGGGGCGTCCGAGGACCGAGTCGGCGGGCCGGTCCGACTCGGGAGATTCGAATCCGACGACGGCGACGAGCTCGGTCGACTCGTGGGCGACGGGGATGAGCAACCAGCAAGGACCATCGGGTCGCGACGGACGCCAGACGAATGCCCGGCCATGCCCGATGATCCCGCGACCGAGAGCGGCCGTGAGGCATGCGTCGGCCGAGGGGAACCGAGCGACGTCGAGACCGACTCGGGCCGACCAAGCCGCGGCGCGAACGTCGAGCAGTCCGACCGGCGCATCGAATTCCGCGTGGAGCCGTGCGGCAAGGCTGTCTTCGCTGGAGTGACCGCCGTCGCGCGCCTCGACGCCTCGACGTGATTCCTCGCTGGAGCTGTCGAAGAGACTCGATCCGTTCATCCCGTTCTCCTACGGCGTTTCCTCGCGGCCTGGTCGCCGTGGGAGGATCCACGAGGAATCTAGTACCCCTGAGCGGGAGTCGGGGCGATGTTGCCCGATTTGGACAGTTCGAACGTCGTGGCCTAGAGGAAGAGGGGCGACGAGCACGTTGCCGGATCGCATCGCGGCGTGTGGCGAGCGGGCGGCGGAACGCGAGAGTTGGGAGGTTCGGCGCGAACATGGCGAGGCATTCGACTCCCTCGGACGGGTCGGCTTTCGACGACGGCTTCGAACTCGATTGGCACCCGTCCGATCCGGCCGATCGTGCGAGCGACGCGCCGTCGTCTCTCGAGTTCCTGCTCGATTCCGACCCACCGTCGACTCCGAGGACGCAGAATCGGGTGCCCACGAGGTTCGCGGCACCTCCGACGAGACTCGCGGAGGAACCCGATCCGTCGACCACGCGAACCAGCGACGACTCGATCGACGACGAGAGCGAGACCAAGATCACACCTGCACCGAGCGCGGGGCCTGCCGGGCCGCCGATCCGACTCGGTCGAGCCGGGTCGACCGACGAGACCCGTGTCAGCCCGGCGACGGGCGCGATCCCGGGCGACGACGACGGCTTCGAGGTCGATCTCACGGCGGGTCGACCCGCCGCGGGCGATTCGCTCGAGGCATGGATCGCGCAGCCGAAGTCGCGTCGACCGCCCCTGCCGCCTGCGCCCGAGGTCGTCTCGCCCGCCCCTCCTGCGGCGGGTTCGCGCCCGCTCCGCACACCTCCGAGGCGGCGGCCCGCGGCGGCGGGCGGAGGCAACGGCGACCGAACCGATCGTCCCGCCGCCCCGGGCGGAGGCGGAGGCGGCAAACCCAAACCGATCGACTTCCCCAAGCTCGGGACCAAGATCCGCGGCTTCCGGCTCGACGCCCATCTCGGCCGAGGAGCATTCGCCAGAGTCTATCGAGCGGCCGAGATCGGGCTCGGCGACCGGCCCGTGGCGCTGAAGATCTCGCGAGCGGAGGGCGACGAGCCGCGGGTGCTCGCGCGGTTTCAGCACACCAACATCGTGCCGATCTACTCGGTGGTCGACGACGAAGCGACGGGCTTGCGACTCATGTGCATGCCTTACTTCGGCGGAGCGAATCTCGCGGAGATCCTCGATGCGGCCCAGGAGGCGCATCGCTCGAACGAATTCGGTCGCAGCCTGGTGGAGGCGCTCGATCGAGTCGGCAATCCGATCCAGCTCGATCGCGAGGACGCCTCGGCGAGACCATCGGGGCCATTCGTTCCGCTCGGGGGATCGAGACCGGGTACGCGGTCGGACCCGATCGAAGCCGCCGCGCGACACTCGGGGCTCGCGGGGCAGATGAGCCCGCCGGGCCCGCGCTTGCGGATCGACGGTTCGCAACAGGTCGTCGGCCCGATCTCATCGGTCGAAGCGGTCACCCCGGCGCGGGCCATTCGAGCCAGGACGGGGGTCCGGTCGTTCCTGGGGCGATTGCCGTTCTGGAGCGCGGTGCCCGAGATCGACGGGCCGCCGCCGGACGCGGAGCTCGAGGTCGGAGGTACGGCCGGCGAGGCGACTCAACCGAATCGCGTCTTCCTCCGCGGCACCACCTTCGTGCGTGCGTCGGTCTGGATCGTGCGCAAGCTCGCCGACGGACTCGAGCACGCGCACTCGCGGCACTTCCTCCACCGCGACCTCAAGCCCTCGAACATCTTGATCGCGGCCGACGGCACTCCGATGCTCCTCGACTTCAACCTCGCCGCGCACTCGGCCGACTGGGCCGAGGAGGGCGAGAAGGCCAAGATGGGCGGAACCCTCCCCTACATGGCGCCCGAGCATCTCGACGCCTTTCGCGCCGGCAGCGGCACGAAGCCCGAGATGGTCGACGAACGCTCGGATCTCTACGCGTTGGGACTGATCCTCTTCGAGATGATCGCTGGGCGACATCCGTTCGACGACATCGATCAGAAGAAGCCGCGCGAGACGTTGTTGAAGGAGATGATCGCCGAACGCACGGCGGCCCCGCCGTCGCTTCGGGCGATGAACCCGAAGGTTCCCTGGAGCCTCGACGCGATCGTGCGGAAGGCGATGGCGCCGCGGCCGGAGGATCGCTACCAGTCGGCCGCGCAGTTCGGGTCGGAGCTCCAGCGCTTCCTCGACGACGAGCCGCTGCGCCACACCAAGGAGCCGAGCCTCCGCGAGAGCGCCGTAAAGTGGTCGCGCCGACATCCGCGTTTGACGAGCGGGTCGGGCGTGGGGATCTTCGCTGCGTGCGTCGTGATCAGCCTGAGCGTGACGGCGTCGACGCTCGCGAACCATCTCCGCAGCGCGGCGGCGCGCCTCGAACTCGGCGTCGTCGAGACCTCGGCGCAGGACTGCCGGTTCCTGCTCAACGCCGTTCCCGACGCCGACCTCGAGACGCATCAGATCGAAGGCATCAAGAAGTCGCGCGAGCTTCGCGAGCGGCTCGGAATCGGGCGCGGTCGCGACTGGACGAAGGCGAGCTGGATGCGCCTGCTCAGCCCCGACGAGCAGGTCGAGGTGAGGGGCACGATGGCGGAGCTCATCCAGCTCGAAGCGCGGGCGCGCGTCGCCTTGGCGCGTTCGCGCGACGCGACCTCGCAGCGGCTCGCCCTGAAATGGGCGGTGAAGTGGCTCGACGAGGTCGAGACCTTCGAGCCCGAGCCGGCGCACTCGCTCTTCGTCGAACGCGCGAAGTACCACGCCGCGCTGGGCGATGCGGGCGCAGCGACGCGCGACCGCAACCGCGCGGAGCGCGTCTCGCTCGAGACCCCGCGCGACCTCTACCTCACCGCCATCGACGAACTCGGACGCGGACGCGAGGACTCCGCCGAGCGTCTGCTCAACCGTGCGATCTCGCGGGATCGACGCAACTACTGGTGCTGGTTCGTCCTTGGGCTCTGTCACATCGAACAGGGCCGATTCAACGACGCCGCCAACGACTTCGCGGTCTGTTCGATCATCCTGCCCAAGTTCGCCTGGTCGGCCTTCAATCGAGGCTATGCTCTCGCCCGAGCCGGCCGACTGATCGAAGCGCGCGAAGCCTACGCCGGGGCGATCGAACTGCGACCCCAGTTCGCCGAGGCTCTCGCTCGCCGCGGACTCGTCTCGCTCGAACTCGGCGACGCTTCGGCCGCGGAGACCGACCTGCAGCGCGCGATCGAACTCGGACGCGGCGATCCGATCGTCCGAGCCGCCCTCGCCGAGGCGCTCGCTAAGCAAGGACGACGCACCGAGGCGCTCGCGACGATCGACCAGGTGATCCATGCCCATCCCGAAGACGCGCGGTGGTACGTCACACGCGGAATGATGGTGCTGAGATCCGATCGGGACTCCGCTCTCGCCGACTTCGCCAAGGCCGTCGAGCTCGACCCTGCGCTCGCGATCGCGCGCCTCGCCGTCGCTCGAGCCCTCGAGAAGCACGACGACCCGGGTGCGATCGCCGCGGCCGATCGCGCGCTCGAACTCGATGCGGGGATGATCGACGCCCTCGAATCGCGCATGCTCGCCAAGGCGCGGCTCGGAAGGCTCGACGCCCGCGCCGACCTCGAGCGACTGCTCGCCACTCCCACCGCCAACCGCATCTACAACGCCGCCTGCGCGATGGCGATCTTGAGCGAACGACGCGGCGACTCGAAGGCGGCCGAGGAAGCCCGAGCCTTGCTCCAGCGCGCTCTCGAGGCCGGATTCCCCAAAGAGCGCGCCGACTCCGATCCCGAGCTGGCGTCGATCCGCCCCAAGGACTGAGGCGGCGATCCTCAGGCGGCGTCGACGCGGAGGTCGAATCCGAGGTCGAACTCGTCCTCGTGATCGGCGATCGCCCGCGCGACGATCGCGGCGTCGGGCGCGGCCGCGCCTTCGGCCGAGGCGATCAGCAGCGCGAGGTCGGCGAGCCGATTGAGGCGGCGCGGCAGTCCTTCGCTCGCGCGCCCGAGGAGATCGATCGCGTCGTCGTCGAAGAGCGTCCTCGGCGCTCCCGCGGCGGCGAGTCGACCGTGGAGATAGAGCGCGACTTCCTCGGGCTCGAGACGGTCGACCAGCCCGCGCGCCGCTACGCGGTCGAGCAACGTCGCCGGCAGTCGGAAGAGCATGTCGGTCGCGCCCACGAGCAGCAGCATGAGGTCGGAGGGCCCCCGTGTCGCGAAGTTGGTCAGCAGTCGAAGCGCTTCGAAGGTCTCCGGATCGCGAATCGTGTCGGCGTCGTCGACGAGCAGGAGGGTGCGCAAGCCGCCCGAGGCACGGATCGCGAGCGCCGAGCGGATGCGCCGGAGCGCCGCGGCGAAACCGGCGTCGCGGCCCGGGGCGTGCAGTTCATCCGCGAGATAGGCGATCAGGTCGGCCGCGGAGAGCGATGGGAACGGGATCCGGACCACCGGCGCCCCGATCGATCGAGCCACCTCGCGAGCGACGACCGTCTTACCCACCCCCGCCGGTCCGTGGAGCAAGGCCACGCCCTCGCACTGCTCGAGACCGTGGCGGATCCGGCGTGCGCCCGCCTCGCGGCTCGGCAGCGCGACGATCCCCGTGTCGGCGATCGACTCGCCGAACGGTGCCCGAGCCAGCCCGAAGTAAGATTCGTACATGAGCGATCGTGGGCCCCGAGAGGGTCTCGAATCGAACCCGGCGTCTCAATCCGATGCAAGCCGAGGCGTTCGGGTCGGTCAGACGAAGGTCTCGGCGAGTCCGAGCAAGGGAATACCGCCCGCCTCGAGCACCTCGCGCGCTCTCAGGAGCGACCTCTCCGTGGTCAGCGCCCGATTGTGGACGAGGATCGCGGCATCGACCGAGCGGTGGAGCACGGCGGCGTTGAGCCCGGCGAAGAGCGGGCTGCCGTCGATGAGGATGAGGTCGAACTCGCGGCGCAGCTTCGCCATGAGGCACGACCACTCGGGGCTCGCGAGAAACTCTCGCGGGCGAGCGACGGGAGTGCGAAGGGGTAGGAGAGTGAGATGGTCGCTGGGCGCCTCGATCAGCGCCTCGTCGTGGGGTTTGCGATCCTCGACGACGTCCTCCAGGCCGACGAGCGGGCGGAGGTTGAGTTGGCGGGCCATCATCGGACCGCTGAGATCGCCGTCGACGAGCAGGATCCGCCCCGGCCGTCGAGCAAGCGCCCGCGCGAGCGTGAGGACGAGCGTCGTACGCCCCTCGGCGCGGTGGCAACTCGTGAAGAGCAGGGCCTTGATGCCGCGTTCCCGGCGAATCGTCTCGAGCCGCTCGGCGAAGGCCTCGAAGCGGGCTCCATGCTCGCGCTCGAGCGAGAGCACGGTGGCGGGCCAATCGAGCAGCGCGGCTTCCGGTGCGGACGGAGTGAAGTGGGGCGCAGGGGGAACGATCGAAGGTCGGCTCGACGCACCGGCGGCTCGTCGGGCGTGATGTCTCGCGAGTGCCTGATCAACGTCCCTCATGCGGAGGGTCCTCCGATCCATCGACGGGCAAGAGGGTCGACTCCAGTTCGACCGCTCGGGGCGACGCGAAGTCTCGCTCCGGCTCGGGACGCGAAGCGATCACGGCGATCGGCTCGATGGCGAGCGTGATCGCGTCGATCGCCTCAAAGGCGCCGAGGGAAGCCGAAGAGTCGGCCGCGTGCCGTACCGACGATTCCGAGGTCGCCCCCGGGGCCCTCGCCGCCGTCATCGCTCCGTTGCTCGACCGTGTTCCGGCCCAGTAACCGAGCGAAAGCGTCGTCGCGAGCAGCAAGGCCGTTCCGGCGAGTCGTACCTCGCGCCGCAGCCGACGCCGCGGAACGGACCGCGCGGTCGACGGGCGAGATGTCGCGAACCGGATCGTCGGCACCGAGATCAAGATCGGCGCAACCGGCCCGGCGTCATCAGTCCTCGTCACGCAACGACGAGAAAGTTCGCTTGTTCCGGTCATGGTCGGCCTCGACTTTTCGCTGTGGACGAATCAGGCAACAAGGGGAATCTCGGTAGTCTGGGTTGCCTACGTTTCTCATCGACCCCCTGCGCGGGAAACTTGAACGGACGTGACGAGAATGTCGAACCCGTCGACCTCGAGGCGGTCCGGAAACGAAACGACCCCTTCGCGGCCGGGGAAAGCCGGAAGGGGTCGGAGGAGCGGGCGAGGGCGTCGCAACCGGGCGGTGCCGGAGGATCAGCGTCCGCCGAAGAGTCCGCGGAGCAGACCCCGGCGCGGGGTAGCGTTGGTGAGGCCCTGGTTGCCGTTGCCGCGGGCGAACGCGGGCGGGCGACCGGCTTCGTAAGTTCCCACCGGCGAGAACTGGCGTGGAGCACCGGCAAACCGTTGACCACCGCCGTTGGCGAGGTCGAGGGCTCGCACGTTCGCCTCGTTCACGTAGGGATTGTGTCCCTGCCAGGTCGTGCCGAGCACTTCCAGGAGGTTCAGCGGGCAATACTGAGCCTCGCCGCCGACCGAGATCCAGTCGGCGCCCTCGGCCGCGGTCTCATCGACGCGACCGTCGAGACCGTAGACGAGCGTGTACTCGTAGTTCACCATCCGGGGCTTGTTGTCGTCGTTGTTGAGGTTCGAGCCCGAGTTGGCCTCGATGACGATCTCGAGCCGGATCGACCGCTCGCCCTTGCCCGGGACGGCGTGGTAGGTGGCGGTGTACTTGCCGATCCCGTGGTTCCAGACCTCGTTGGGAGTTCCGCGAGGCGGGAACGCGCGGAGATTGCCGAGCAAGGCGATCCGTCGACCGCGCACGTGGGTCTCGAGGACCTGGTGAAAGCGGGGGACGAAGCGGTCGGTGACGTCGAGACCCGGACGGGGCGGACCCGCGGGGATCTCGTTGGCATAGTCGCCGATCCGGTGGTTGTAGTGGTTCTCGCCGAGTTCGGCCCAGAGCGCCTTGAGTTCGTCCTGAGTCATGCCGGTGCCGGGAGCGGGGACCGGTTCGTTGAGCAGGATCGACGCCACGGCGCCGCCCAGGCAGTGGCCCGGCCAGCGGGAGATGTCCTGATTCTGGCTGTTGGCGGCTTCCCAGCTCCGAGCGGCCGAGTTGAAGAGCTGGTCGTACTTCAGCATCGGCGAGGGTGTGGCGTAGAGCGTGCCGTCGGCGCCGCGCCAGGTCACGTCGTCGTAGAGGTTGGGGAACCAGGTCGAATCGTCGCCGGGGCTGACGGGCGTCTCGAGGATCCCGTTCGGGCCGGCTCGGACGATGTCCTGCCCGGGAGCGATGTAGCTGCCCGGAGTCGCCACCAGGATGTCGTCTCCGTACGGACGCGGCGTGTCGACGCGGGCGTTGCCGCCGGCCCAAGGCTCATGGATCGCGTCCGACTTCGTCGGCCAATAATAGAAGTTCCAGGGGCGGCGAACGCTCTCGCCGACTTGGACGAAGGTCGTCTCGACCTCGTACGACTTATCTTTCTCGGCGCCGGCGACCTTGAAGGTGTACCAGCCGTGTTGGTCGTTGCCGACCTCTTGACCGTTCTTGCGTTCCTTGCCGTCGGGTCCCGTGAGCTTCTCGACCTTTCCGGCGGTCGTCTTCACGGTGAGGACGCCGCCGAAGCGGGTGGGAACATAGACACCGAACTCCTTGTCGCCTCTCTGTTCGCCCAGCTTCCCGCCCAAGGGGACCGACTGGACGCGATCAGCGGCCGAAGCCTGAGCCGCGATCATCACGACGAAGGTCGTCACGATCGAGGGGATCCAGACTCCGACGATCCCGTTGCCACGCCTACGCATGCTCCCTCCCGAAAATCCGGTTGATTGGAGTCGCCCGCTCATCACCGTCCATGATACGCCATGACGCGTCGAATGCTCGACTTCGACACGTCTCCGCCGCGACTCGAAGTCGACGGCGGCGGCGAGCGATCACATCCCTGATCCACCAACCTCGGGAAGGAGGTTCGGGCGGGCCGACCGAGTCGACTCCGAACCCCTCCCTCGGCCACGGACTCCGAGGATACCTCCACTGATTCGGCAAGGCAGGGGGGATGGGTTGCGAACAAAATGGACGAGTTCGGCACCCATTCCGCCTCGACTCGTCAGACTCCCTAGAGTCCGCCAAATTGCCCGTTTTCCAGAATTCTCAAATCCTCGCCGACGATTGCCGATCAAATACCCTGGCCACCCCGGGGGTGAGTCGTTGGATCGGCCATGAAGACCGGTCGAACGGCGCCGCCGCCGTCCCGAGGCCGCAAACAACAGGTCCCCGTTCGCGGGTTGGGGGACGGGTCCACTCGGTCGCGGCTCGGCGGAAACGCCGCAGCAACGAAGGGGAGTGGACCGGACCGGGATGGTGGTGTCGTGACGACCCTGCCTGAGGGCCGCGTCGTTTCGGACCACCCGGGACTTCCCGTAGAGAGATCTCGATCGAGACACGGACTTCCGACCTGGTTTGGAAGTCCACCCATAATCCGAGGACATCGCGATGATCAGCCTTGCACTGATGATGGCGCTGAGCGGCGTCGGCGGCGGGCACGACAAGGTGCTCCCGACCGCGCAGGCTCCGGCCAAGGTCGCCCCGGCTCCCCAGGCTCCGTCGAAGGTCGCTCCGGCGGCCGCTCCGGCCAAGGTCATGCCGGCTCCCCAGGCGCCTTCGAAGGTCGCCCCGATTGCCGCTCCCGCCAAGGTGATGCCGGCTCCCCAGGCTCCGGCAAAGGTTGCCCCGATTGCCGCTCCCGCCAAGGTGATGCCGGCTCCCCAGGCTCCGGCGAAGGTCGCTCCGGCCGCCGCTCCCGCCAAGGTCATGCCCGCCCCCCAGGCTCCGGCGAAGGTCGCTCCGGCCGTCGCTCCCGCCAAGGTCATGCCCGCTCCCCAGGCTCCGGCGAAGGTCGCTCCGGCCGCCGCTCCCGCCAAGGTCATGCCCGCTCCCCAGGCTCCGGCGAAGGTCGCTCCGGCCGTCGCCCCCGCCAAGGTGATGCCGGCTCCTCAGGCTCCGGCGAAGGTCGCTCCGGCCGCCGCTCCCCCCACGGTCATGCCCGCGCCCCAGGCTCCGGCGAAGGTCGCTGCGGCCGTCGCTCCCGCCAAGGTGCTCCCGGCTGCCCAGGCTCCGGCGAAGGTCGCTCCGATCTCCGCTCCCCAGGCTCCGGCGAAGGCCGCCGCGCAGGGCTGATCCGAAGGTCCAAATCGACGCGAGCGGTGGCGGCAACGTCACCGCTCGCGGCGTTTCGAACACCGACGCGCGTCGTCGTCTCGATCTCGTGGCGAGCGACACCGCGGCCCTCGAGACTCCCGGCGCGAGATCACTTCGAGCGCGACGGAGGAGTTCGACCCGATTCGCTCCACCATGTCTCGACCTGCGACGTCCATTGCTCGCCCATGCTCGAGACGTCGGCGGCCAAGGGCAGGAGGCCATGCCGGCGGGCGAGGGTCTGGTAGTTCGTGAGGCTCCGGCCGCCCACGAGGATCGGCGCGTCGCGGATCGCGGCGAGCTCGTCGAATCGCTTGTTGATGTTGCGCGACAGTACGAACGAGATGCCCACGGCGTGCGGCTCCCACTCGGCCACGGCGCGGGCGAGCGCTTCCGCCGGAAGATCGACTCCCAGGCTCTCGGTCCGCCAACCGGCGATCTCGAGCACCGGAGCAACGATTCGCAACGCTCCGTCGTGTCGCTCACCCTGCAGCGCGCAGAGCAGGACGGTACCCCGCGGCTCTGGGTTGCCGCGCCGGGCGCGATCGAGGAGCGCGTCGAGACGGCGATGGAGCAAGCTCGTCGCGAGTCGTTCGTGATGGATCGCGTAGCGGCCGAGATACCAGCGCTCTCCCACTTCGACGATCGCGGGATGGATGAACCGCGAGATCAGGTCGAGACTGGAGAACCGCGCTTCCCACTCATCGAGCAGGTCGCACGCCGCCGAGGAGCGGCCCGCTTCGATCGCGTCGAGAAAACCGCCTACACCGTGGTCGACCTCGCGATCGAACGGCGTCGCAGGCGGATGCGCGGGCGGGTCGAGCCTGCCGGTCTGGAGGTCGTCGATCACCAGACGAATCGGTCGGCCCGCGTGGCAAGCGTCGGAGATCCGGCGCAATTGATCCACGATCTCGGGGGAATAACGTCGCTGACCCGAGGGTGAACGCGCGGAGGTCGGGAAGCCGTATCGCCGCTCCCAGACCCGCAGAGTATGGCAACTCACGCCCGTGAGCCGCGATACGGCCGCGATCGAATAGCCGCGCTCGATGGTCTTGCCTGAACCGCTTGCGGGCATGTGCTTGGAGAGCTTTCTCAGCGCTGGAGGAGCCGCGACCCCACGACCAGAGATCCGCCCCGGACGAATATGTCGATCTCGTGAAGATGGTCGCGATTTTTCGCCTCGAACACAAGTGGCTCGCGAGGCGAGGTCGGGCGACGTTGCCCGGGTGGTGCATCGCAGCGTCGGTAGGATGCCTGATTTCAACCTTACGCCGGATCGAGCGATTCGTGACGCAGCAAGCGCGCGCTTTGGCCTAGGCTCCTTACAGCGGCGGGTCGTACCCCGGGGCTGGGAGGCCAGGGGAACGACCGAATCGAGACGCATGGACGTCGGTCGGACCGCGGCAAGGAGCGTCGCGTCCGGAGTGCGCCGCATGACCGCGATGAAGCGGTCCCGTTTCCCTCTCGACCTTTCCCCTGTCGATCGACGCGGCACACGCGGCGCGATTCGATCGTCGTCCCCATGGAATCCGCGTGCGGAGGCATCTGGAAATGCGCATCTTCTCCCGGTCTGACCGTGAGCGGCCGGCGACGGCCAAGAAGACGGCGAAACGGCCCAAGCTGGAAGGTCTGGAGGATCGTCTCCTGCTCTACTCGACCACGGGCGGCCTGTGGAGCCATGGAAGCCGAATCACCTACAGCTTCGCCCCCGACGGAACCAGCGTCGGCGGAACGCCCAGCGCGCTCTTCCAAACGCTCGACGCAAAGTACTCCACCGCAACCTGGCAGAACCAGATACGCCGAGCGGCGGCCGTCTGGCAGGCGGTCGCCGACATCAACGTCGTCGAGGTGCCCGACAACGGCGCGGCGATCGGCTCGGCGGGAAATCAACAAGGCGACGCGAACTTCGGCGACATCCGCTTCGCCGGTATCGCGCAATCCCCCTCGGCGCTGGGATTCGCATTCCTGCCGCCGCCCTTCAACGGAGGGTCGGCCGCGGGCGACGTCGTCTTCAACACCGCCCAGAATTGGCAGATCAACAACGACTACGATCTCCAGACCGTCGCCATCCACGAGATCGGCCACGCCCTCGGCATGGGCCACTCCGCGATCTCCAACGCGGTCATGTACGCCGCGTACAACTCGATCAAGCAGTCGCTGAACTCCGACGACATCGCCGGCATCCAGTCGATCTACAGCGCGCGTCAGAACGACGTCTTCGACGCCTCCGCCGCGAACAACTCGTGGTCGACGGCGACGGAGATCACGTCGTACATCGACTCCAACGCCCAGATCCGCATCGCCGAGCTCGACATCACCACGACCTCGGACAGCGATTGGTACAAGGTCGTCGTTCCCGCCGGCACCAACGGCACGCTCACCGCGCAGGTGCAGTCGACGAATCTCAGCTCGCTCAGCCCGCGGGTTCAGGTCTACACGTCGGGTCTCGTGAGCCGGGGATTCCAGAGCCTGCCGAACACCTACGGCGCAACGGCGAGCGTGACGATCACCGGCGTGACCGCGGGCCAGACCTACTACATCCGCGCCTCGAACGCCAACTCCGGTCCGACCGGCACGGGCGGTTACGGCCTGCTCGTCAACTTCGGCAATCAAGCCCTCGCCGCGATCGACCCGCCCAACACCACCGTCGCCGCGCAGCCCGACCAGGGCGGCGGGACGATGAACGAATCGACCGGCCGCGGCAAGGGACGTTCGGTCTCGAGCGAGAGCGGCGAGACCATCCTCGTCGATGCCGACTCGACCTCCGCCTCCAGCGGCGAGACCCACTACGAACTCGTGATCGGGACTCTCCGCGGCTGGGGCGAATACCTCACCATCGAGGGTCACGACCACGACGGCGATGAACACCACGACGAAGGAGACGCCGACGACCACGACGACGCGATCGATTCCGAACGGAATTGGGGCGGCTGGGGCAGACTCAGGCGCTTCGACGACGCGATCCTCGGTTCGATTGCCGAACTCGGCGAGCACGCCTTCAGCCCGCTGGAGGTCCGCTTCGAGTCGTTGATCCAACGTGCAAACCGCAAGCGTTGATCCCCCCCGGCCCGAGGCGTCGCCCTTTCCGTGCGAGGTCTCGGGCCGAGTCCCCAACGGTTCGCGATCTGGGACATAGAGTTCAACAGGAGGGCGATGGAAGCGCCGCCCCGATGACGATTCCCCTCGAGTCGATGACGACCCCTCGAAGACTCCACAACGGCGTGCCGCACCATGAAGACCAAGACTCCCAGCTACAAGCCGCCGCGATCACCGCGTAAGTCGCGATACTCGCCGAGCCTCGAGGGCCTCGAGACGCGGATCGCCAAATCGACTGCCGACGCCCCCGACTTCGAGGGCGACTTTCCGCCCGTCGAGATCAACCCGTTCGACGAATCGGGCGACCTGGGCGAGGTCTACATTCCGCTCGAGATCCGCGCCGTCGACCCGCGGCCGGGGAGCCTCGACTCCGGGCCCGCCGAGTTTCGCGTCACGTTCGATCGCCCCCTCGAACCCGGATCGATCTTCAACGACCTCCGACTCGCCGTCGAAGACGAGTCCGGCGAATTCCTGCCGTTCGGAGACGGCGGCTACCCGCTGGAGTTCGAACAAGAAGGCGACGCGACGCTCGTCGCCCGCTTCGGCGACCTTCCCGACGGCCGCTATCGCTTGATCCTCTCGGGAGAGTCGATGCTCACCGACCTCGAAGGCATCGGCGTCGCCGAACCGTTCGTCGACCAGGTGCTCGGCGAGTACGAGATCCGGAGAAGGGGACTCTCCACCGACGACGCAACCGACCTCGGCCTCCTCGCCGACGGCAGACGGTTCACGATCCCCGGCCGTCTCGACTTCGGCGAGCGTCCCGACGCCGTCGATCTCTACCACTTCTCCGTGCCCTTCGGCGGAAAGACCTCGGTTGCCTTCGAGATCGACGCCCAGCGCGACGGCGAGCCGGTCCGCATCCTGTTCTCGCTCTTCGATCATCGCGGCAACCTCATCGACATCGCGGCGACCGGACGTCGCGACGCCCCGGCCGATCCCTTCCACTTCGAGGGACTGCCCGGCGGCGACTACTACATCGCCATCTCCGAGAAGGCGAATCGGCCCGACGTCGACGGCGGCCTCTCGCTCCGCGACGGATCATTCGGGATCGCTACTCCCGACGCGCCCAGCGGCGGGTACCGGCTCTCGATCTCCGCGAAGCGCCACGACGCACCCGTCGTGGTCACCGCGATCCGCGAGGATCGGCTCTCGAGCAACACCCCCGACGTCACCGGCCTGACCATCGCATTCAGCGGACCGCTCGACCCCAAGAGCCTCCATGAACGCGAGGTCTCGAGAATCGAGCTGCTCGACGAGCGCGGCAACCCATTCCCGATCGACTTCGCCGGCTATGACCCGTCGACGGCGAGCCTGCGGATCACCTTCCGCGAAGCCCCGCCCGCCGGAGAGTATCGGCTCTACGTGCCCGACGGCGGCATCGTCGACCTCGGCGGCTTCCGACCGCACGGGACGGACCTCCCCGCTGGAATCCTCGGCAACGTCGAGCTCGACGCACCCAAGGGACTCCCCAAGCACCACGACTTCGGCGTCGTCTATCCCAAGGACGCGCTTCGCGGCGTGTCGCGTCAGGTCTCCGTCGTGCCCAACGGCCAAACCACCGTCCCGCTGCAGCTCGTGGCGCCTGGGTTCTATACGTTCGAGTTCTCGTCGCACGGCGGCACGCCTTCCATCGAATTGCACGACGCCGAGGGAAACCCCGTGCAGGTTGAGTTCTCGGCCTCGGAAGACGCTCACCCGACGCTCGTCCGGCTCGAGGCAGGCGAGTACTCGCTCCTCTTCAGCTCGAATCAGGGCAGGGGAGCCATGGTGGTCGCAGCCTTCCGCGCCAACAGCATCCTCTACGACTCGCTGATCGACAACGGCGTCGGCCAAGGCGCGACGCGCGATCTCCACCTCATGAGCCCGACCGCAATCGTCGCGGGGATCGAGTTCACTCCCACGACGCCCAACTTCACGGTGCCTGTGTTCGTCGGCGGCAACGTCGGGCCGTTCCTCCCGTCGACGCCCGGCTTCGAAGCTCCGAACACCCCGGGTCTCGGCACGATCTCGCCGGGGCGCGGCGAGACGACCGCCACCGGCGCGGTCGCCTCGGGATTGCTCGACAACGTCGACCTCACCGCCTCGCTGTTCGCCGCGTCGGGCAACCCGCTGGGTCGGATCTCGGGCGTCTCGCCGACGCTCTCGGTCGTCGGTCCCGGCGATGAGTCCGCCGGCGAGTCGCTTGCCGTCGACCTCCCCGGAGGCAGCGAAGCCGAGATCGTCAGCCTCGGCCGATTTGCCGACCTCTCCGAACGCGCCGATCGTCGCGACGCCCGCACCGGAGAACACGGCGCCGACGACGGAGACGCGGTCGCCGATCCGACCGACGGCAGCCTCGCCCCCGAGGATCTCGCCGCCGCCAAGCTCGCCCAGGGCGACGCCGCCAAGAGTCGCCTCGACGAGTCCGTCGCCGACCGTCTCCTCGACCTCGCGCTCTTCCGCGACTCCGCAAACCTCCCGCCGAGCGGGAACGCCGAAGCCGGCCGACGCGACGAGATCGAGACGGTACTCGCTCAGAACGAGGAGGATCTCCCCAACGCCGAGAATCGCGACGACGCGCCTCGCGGACTCCGGGAGTACGCCGACATCTCCTCGACGCTCGGAGTCGGCATCGCGCTGCTCGCCGCGTCGCACTCGAAGCAACGCATCTCGAGATGGATCGACAAGGTCAAGCATCGACTCCGGCGCGGCCTCCGGCTCGATCCGCCCGACCCCGTCGGCAGCCGCCCGCACCTTCCCCGAGTCCGCTGACGAGCCAACGACTCGGACGACACAACGAGCGAGCCTCGAGAACGCCCCCGCGCTCTCGAGGCTCGCTGCATTTGCTCAGACCTTTTGACGACGACGAGAGATCGCCGGTACCGCGACGGCCAGCCCCAGCAACGCCGCGGCAAACGTGCCCGGCTCGGGAACGGCGCTCGGGTCGGGTACGGTCAGGACTTCCGAGATCCCGTAGAAGGCCAGCGCCCTCGAAGACGGGAAGAGAGAGTCGCGTACCCAGAGCGAATCCGATCGTGCCGTGCTCCCGCTCCGGACCGACGCCGAACCGAGCGCGCCGTCCGCGAGTCCGTTCGCCCCGGTTCCGGTGAAAACCGCCTCTCTTCGCTCCGTGCCCGGATTCAAGGACTGATTGATCGAGCTCAGCAGGCTCCCCGACCAGAGACCCGATGCCGTGGTGCTCCCGGTGATCCGAGTGCCGTTGACGAGGTAGACCCCCGAGATGGGAGCCGAGCCGATGTGGTCGATCGCGTTCACCGTCGAAGTCGAGCCGATCACCTGCCACCTCACGACCCGCCCTTCATACGTCGCGCCGTCGGCCTGCGCCGTGACGAACGCATCGTAGTCGGCGATCGAGGATGAGGAAGAGCTCATCGAGCCTTCGGTCACGAACACGATCCGAAAGCGGTCGCCCACGCCGAGCCCGGCGGGAGCATTCAACACCGGTCCGGCCAAGGTCGACGATGAGAAGCCGAACTGGCAGAGCGCCAGAGCGACGAGGAACGACAAGCGGCCAGGAAGACGCAATCCAAGTCGAATCATCGAAGTGATTCCTGATGTCACGGAATGGTCATACTAGAACGCGGTTTGATCGATTGCCAACGCGAATCGACACGTCTGGGCGGAACGTGCTCTTTCGGACATGCACTTTATTCCATGGAAGATCATGGCGCCAATTGGTTGCGTTTCGACTCCCGGGATCATCGCGATGCTCGAGAGCAACACGGTCCGAACGCGCCCCGCGGACGTTTCGGCAGAGGCATTCATAAGTGGGTTTCGTCTAGAAAAGCCCGGCCGCGGTCGAAGCCCGGGAAGCCCGGCGCCACACCGGGGTGCGACCCAATGCCGGTCGAACAGGCAAGACTCGATGATCTCCAGGAAGCTCGACAATCGCGGCCTCGAAAGCGCAAGAGCGCTCCCGAGGCTCGCGATCAATCGGACAAGAGGTCAGACCTTGCGACGACGACGTGCAATCGCGAACCCGGCGCCCGCGAGACCAAGCGCGGCCGAGGCGAGCGTGCCCGGCTCGGGAGCCGTCTGCAGCTCGTAGGTGAAGGTTCCCGACGACGGGACCAGACCGTTCAGGTCGACGAGTCGGAACGTCGCGGAGTAGCGCGTTCCCCCTTGCGGGAAGGCGTCGGTGTAGAACATCGGGGTGAACGGTGCGAACGAGTCGCCCGCGCCGATCACGTGGCGATCGCCGACGTTCGGGACGATCTCGGTGCCCGTCGCGCCGTCGGCGACGTTCAAGCCGTCGCTGATCGCCACCAACTCGAAGGCGAGGTTCGTCCCGGCGAGGTCGCCGAGGTAATGCCGACCGCCGTTGATCAGGATCGTCTCGGGAGCATCGGGCCCGAATCCGAGCAAGCTGCTGATCGGACGGACCTCGAGGTTGCTGTACTCCGACTGGCCGCCGTCGTCGAGGTGGTAGGTCTTCGAGACGTGACGGTCGGCGAAGGCGCCGGTTCCGGGGAACAGGAACAGAGCGCCGCCCACGAACGGTTCGGGGATCCGCCCCGGAGCGCCGTTGGCTGGGCCGAGTCGGTGGAAGTGATCGCCGTGGGCCAAGAGGAACGTCACGGCGGTGCCGTTCGCGTTGTTCCGCGAGTCGCGACCGATGTAGTACGTGGCGACTCCCGCGTCGACCTGCGAAGCGAACGCGAGAACGACCGCGCCGAAGATGAGTGATCGGAACCGATTCATGGATTCATACCTCGAAGAACGTAATGGGGGAAGGAAAAACCAGCCGGAATGCGGGGAACGCTCGACCATCGCGCCATGACTCGACGAAGACGCGGCGGACCACGCCGGCCTCGTGGTACCTCGAGACCGCGGTCGCGCTTCGACGCCGAATGGGCGACGTTCGACGATTCCCTCACTCGGGATCGAACCCAAACCCGAACTCTCGCCGAGCTCACGGCTCAGACACGTCGACACATCCTTGTGCGTCATGACGAGGCCGCGCACGCGCGATCCGTTTCGACATCCGACGCTCCGCGCGGAGTCGCTGCCTGCGATCGAACGAGAGCAGGAGGGGACGATTCCCGAAGACCGATCGACCCGAACGAGTCGATCAGAGGCGCGGTGGGCCGCGGCTCGATGCCGAGCGAGGTGCCGGCCGATCCATCGGCTCACCGAACCGGAACACGAGAACTTCGACGCCGAGCGCGAAGTGGTTCCCCGCGGCAGTCGCGACCGCCTGCTGGTCGAGCAAGTAGTCGCACGCGACGCAACGACCGGTCCCGACCTCGAGTCGATCCAGGGTCGTCTCGTGCGAATCCAACGTCTCGCAGAGCCCGCGGCAAGGATGATCGCCGTGATCATCCGTACGCGTTTCGACACTTTTCGACTCATCGATCCAAAAAAGCGCTCATTCCATTCGAACGATTCGCATGCTAGGTTCTGTTCTCGCGAGCGTCAACGGGCCAAGTCGACGTCGGGGCGAGAGTTCGTTCGCGTCCGAAACGGGAACTTTCGACAAGGTTCCGTCGCAGTGGGGGATGGGTCGATGATCGATCGTCGCGGTTTTTTTTCGTTGCCGGCGGGGATTCTCGCGGCATCGGCCCTCGAGCGAACGCTTGCCGCCGAGCCGGCTCGAAAGATCGTG
This sequence comes from Isosphaeraceae bacterium, assembly GCA_033763215.1. Taxonomy (GTDB): domain Bacteria; phylum Planctomycetota; class Planctomycetia; order Isosphaerales; family Isosphaeraceae; genus JANRKW01. The sequence goes on from JANRKW010000007.1 coordinate 69,154, forward strand.
CTCCGGTCGTCCTGGCAGACCGTCAACATCGGCGACATCGCGCACACGCCGGGCATGCTCGCGCTCCTCGAACGCTTGCGCCCGGACGATCGCGTGACGCTCTGGCCCGGACGGCTCGACGACGCGGTTCGCCGCCTCCTCATCGCCCGCTTCCCTCGGCTCCAACTCGCCGAAACCCCCGAAGCCCAGCGACTAGCGCTCGGCGAGTGCGACTTCTTCCTCCACGGCTCGGGGCCCGGGCTCGTCGGCGCTCGTGAGGCCGAGCTCGCCCGCGCCGCCGGCAAACCCTACGGGTTCGCGGGCGTCACCCTCTCGGATGAAGAACTCTCGAAGCACCGATCCTTGCTCGAAGCCGCGCGATTCGTCTACTGTCGCGACGGCGACTCGCTCGCCGCGCTACGCAAGGCCGGCATCTCGGGACCGCGCAACGGTTTCGGCCCCGACGCCACGTTCGCCCTCGACCTTCGCGACGACCCCGCCGCCGACGACCTGATCCGCGAAAAGCGGCTCGTCCCCGGTGAGTTCCTCTGCGCCGTGCCCAGGCTCCGATGGACCCCGTACTGGGAGATCCACCCCGAACGCAACAAACCCAACCCCGACCGAAGCGCCGTCAACGAAGCGTTCGCCGACCGCGACCACGCCAAGATGCGCGCCGCGATCGTCGCTTGGGTCGAGCGACTCGGCAGGCGCGTCCTCCTCGTTCCCGAGATGACGTACGCCGTCTCGCGGCTCCGCCCCTTGCTCTTCGACCCCTTGCCCGACCACGTCAAGCCCGCCGTCGAGGTGGTCGACCGCTACCGACTCACCGCCGAGGTCGCGAGCCTCTACGCCCGCGCGGCGGCCGTCATCAGCTTCGAGATGCACTCGCCCATCATCGCCGTCTCCGCCGGCACCCCCGCCATCCTCCTCCGACAGCCGACCGATACCCGCAAGGGTCAAATGTGGCGCGATATCGGCTTGAAAGACTGGATCTTCGAGATCGACGCGGCCGAGGGACCCGCCATCGCCGACCGGCTCCTCCAGGTCGGGCGCGACCTCCCCGCCGCTCGCGAAACCACGCGCAAGGCTCGCGACTTCGCGTCGCAACGCATGGCCGAGATGATCGCCGCAATCGGCTGAGTCGGGGCAGGGGGGACTCGCTCGACCGATCACGAACGCGAACGGGACGGGCCCACGGCCCGTCCCGTCCTTCGATCGCGCTCGATCTCGACGGCGTTCGCTCAGACCGCGGCGGGCTCGAGGGTCTCGATCTCGACGAGCCCCGCGGCCTGGCGGGCGTGCTTCCGGAGATCCTCCGAGATCCGCATCGAGCAGAACTTCGGCCCGCACATGCTGCAGAAGGCGGCCGTCTTGAACGCCTCTTGCGGCAACGTCTCGTCGTGCATCCGACGCGCGGTCTCGGGGTCGAGCGAGAGCGCGAACTGCTTCTCCCAGTCGAAATTGTAGCGAGCATGCGAGATGGCGTCGTCGCGGTCGCGAGCGCCGGGACGCCGGCGAGCGAGGTCGGCCGCGTGCGCAGCGATCTTGTAGGCGACCACGCCTTGGCGGACGTCCTCGACCTCGGGGAGGCCGAGATGCTCCTTGGGCGTCACGTAGCAGAGCATGCTCGCGCCGTGCCAGCCCGCGAGAGCCGCGCCGATCGCCGAGGTGATGTGATCATATCCCGGAGCGATGTCGGTCACGAGCGGTCCGAGCACGTAGAAGGGCGCTTCGTCGCAGACGACCGCCTGCTTCTCCATGTTCATCGCGATCTGATCCATCGGCACGTGGCCCGGACCTTCGACCATCACCTGGCACCCGCGCTCGCGGGCGCGACGAGTCAACTCGCCCAGCGTCTCGAGCTCGGCGAACTGAGCGGCGTCCGAAGCGTCGGCGATCGAGCCCGGACGCAGGCTGTCGCCCAGGCTCCAGGTCACGTCGTACTGACGCATGATGTCGCAGAGGTCGTCGAAGTGGGTGTAGAGCGGATTCTCGAGGTTGTGCGCGACCATCCACTGTGCGATCAGGCTGCCGCCGCGCGACACGATCCCCGTGATCCGATGCGCGGTCAGCGGGATGTAGTCGCGAAGGATGCCGGCGTGCAGCGTCATGTAGTCGACGCCTTGCTTCGCCTGGTGCTCGACCATGTCGATCAGGTCGCGTGCCGAGAGCTCCTCGACGTGCTTCACCTTCTGGATCGCCTGGTACATCGGCACCGTGCCGATCGGCACCGGGCTCGCGGCGATGATCGCGCGGCGGATCGCGTCGATATTGCCGCCGGTCGACAGATCCATCACCGTATCGGCCCCGAGCTCGACCGCGAGCCGGAGCTTGGCGAGTTCGTTCTCGATGTCGGACGTCACCGCCGAGTTGCCGATATTCGCGTTGATCTTGCAGACCGACTTGATGCCGATCCCCATCGGTTCGAGCCCGAGCCCGAGATGGACGCGGTTCGCCGGGATGACCATGCGGCCGCGGGCGACCTCGGACCGCACGAGTTCGGGCTCCAGCTTCTCGCGCCGGGCGACGAACTCCATCTCCGGAGTGATGGAACCGCGACGCGCCTCTTCGATCTGAGTCATATCGGCGTCAACCTCCGAACGAGCGCGGCGCCGTCCGAGTGTTCGGCTCCCGCCGAGCGACACTCTCGCGACATCGGCCCGGACCTTCGTGCGTGCGGCGGCTCCCGAAGAGCCCCATCGAGCCCCCCGACCAACCCCGCGATTACCCCCTCATCCTAGTCACCCGCCGACTCCGGGGTCAATTCGTCCCAAACCCAACCCGTCCGACCCCATCCCCACCCTCCCTTCCTCCAACCAACCACGAACAGGGCAGGGAACCCCACGACATCAGGGCGATTCCATTTTGACCTAGCCGAAAGACCGCAAAGGAGTTACTCCAAGGCCGCTTTTCACGCGAGCACCAGGAGATCTCCGCATGGACGCGCGGCTCAGTTTGATGGAAGTCTTTAATTCGTCGGAACTTATCG
>JANRKW010000008.1:0-82789 GCA_033763215.1 Isosphaeraceae bacterium
CTTCGGGGGCTTGCCTTCGTTGCAAAGGCGCACGTTGGTGATCATCTTCAAGAGATCCCGCATCCCGTCGCGCTGATATCTGTGCATCAAACGACCCGATTGCGTGAGGTCGACCTTCGCCATCTGGATGCGGATCCGCAAGGTCTCGGCTTCCTCCGCTTCGTTCTCGTCGAACTGCTCGATGTAGAGCTCGCGGAGCCGCTCGACCTCTTCGCGGGCGGCCTGGATCATGGCGGGATCGACATCGAAACGGGATCGAGAGATGTTTGCGCGGCGACCCGAGCAGGCCCGCAAGAGTCGCGCGGCGGTTTCGTCCCAGTCGTTGCGCTCGAGTCGCTCCTCGAGATCGGCGAGGATCTCGAGCACGCGCTCGCAACCGCGCTGGGTCGAGGCGAGCAGCGCGGTCGCGAGATAGGGGTCGTCGACGAGCAATTCCTCGGCCCGCTTGACCTCGGCCGAACGCTCCTCGATCAGCCGAATCGTCGCGTTCTTCATCCGCTCGGCGCGACCCGCATCATCGGCATCGTAAATGAGCATCAACCGGCGCTTGGCTTGATACGCGAGGTCGGCATAAGCGAGCGCCTCATCGTTGCAAGGCATCAACGCATCGACGAACCGCTCGCGCTCGGCCTCGATCTCGGGGCTGGTCTCGCCCGGCGAGACGATGATCTTGCGAAATCCATGCTTGGTCGCGTTCTCACGCGAGCGCATCTTGCCTTGTTCGCTCGTCGGCCCGGTCGACCGCTCGGCATTCTCGCGATTCTTCCGGACCTGCCAATCCGACGCCGCTCTACGCGCGGCTTCGCTCTGGACTCGTTCGTCGACGTTCATGATTCACTCCATATCCAAGTGTGTTCGTGTTCGCTTTTGGAAAGATCACCAAGTCGTTCGGATCCAACTGCACCGACTACTCACTTTGCGCCCATGCCCATCCACCTCTCGTCATCGACCACCGTCGACCTCGATCTTTGGGGAATCCGCGCGGATTGCGGAAAGGAGGCGTTTCGCGTCGAGTCCTCCGTCGAGACCCGTTCGCCCACGCTCGATTCGGCTGATCGACACGTCCGGATTTGGACCATACATACCCACGACGGCGGCTCGCGATGAATGTGTTTGTAGACAATTTCATCTCTTGGATTTCAGTGTTCTGTTGCTTTCTCTGTTGCTGTTTTATGCAGATGCGTTTTCTGATTCTCGCTTGACTTTCGGGGGCCGTTGCGGTTCAATGTGAGAAATCTCACACACTTTCGAGCTGAATGATCGACAGCGTAGTCGCCCTCGATTTCTCGAGGGACCGACTCGAACCCCCTGGACCGCCCGATTCGGCGGTCCCGCTACCGAACTCCGGAAGAGGAGCCGGCACACTCCGTCTCGGGACGACCGTTTCCCCAGACGATACGACGGTCGGCCCGGCACTTGCGGAAGACGCGCCCCGCAAGTTTTGTCCGAGAGGGTCGACGTCTCCCCGAGTCTCGACTCTCGAGAGGAGTCTCCGATGATCTTCGATGCCGAGTCGCTTCACGCGTTGATTCGCGAGAACTTGGGCGAGATGCAGCTCATCGTGGTGGCGAATCGAGAACCGTTCATTCATCAATATTCTCATGGAAAGATCGAGGTTCGTCGACCGGCGAGCGGAATGGCCTCGGCGCTCCATCCGGTCTTGATGGCGAGCGGGGGAACGTGGATCGGCCACGGCAGCGGCGATGCTGATCGAGCGACGGTCGACGAGCACGACAGGGTCGCCGTCCCGCCCGAAGCGCCTTGCTATACGTTGCGCAGGGTCTGGCTGACCGAGGAGCAGGAGTTTGCGTTCTATCATGGGATGTCGAACTCGGGGATCTGGCCGCTTTGCCTGATCACATTTCATCGCCCTCGATTCGACCCCGCGGACTGGGAGGGCTATCGCGAAGTGAATCAGATCTTCGCCGATGCCGTCCTCGATGAGGTCGGGAGCGGACCTGCATGCGTCTTCATCCAGGATTATCACTTCTCTCTCCTGCCTCGCATGCTCAAGAATGCGAATCCGAGACTCGTGATCGGGCAGTTCTGGCATATTCCGTGGCCGAATCGCGAGGTCTTCCGGACATTCCCTTGGGGCGAGGAATTGCTCGACGGCCTGCTCGGCAATGATCTACTCGGGTTTCACATCCATTACCATTGCCAGAACTTCCTGGACACGGTGGATCGAACGATCGAAGCGCGTGTCGATCCCGATCGATACGAAGTGTTGCGCGGAGGCCGCTCGACGCTGATCCGACCGTTTCCCATCAGTATCGACTCGGCCGAGCAGGAGCGCGTCTCGAGTTCCGCCGCACTCGAAGACGTCATGGCCCGGTTCCGCGTCGAATACGGTCTCGAGGGATCGTTCGTGGGCCTGGGGATCGAGCGACTCGACATCTCCAAGGGAATTCCCGAGCGGTTGCGCGCGATCGATCTCCTTCTCGAGACGCGTCCCGAATATCGAGGGCGACTCCGCTTCATCCAGGTCGCCGTCCCGAGCCGACTCGTCCTGCGCGCCTACCAGGATCTCTCGGAGGAAGTCGAATCGCTCGTGGACGGGATCAACGATCGTTGGAAGACCGATGATTGGTACCCGATCAGCTATCTGCCCACGCACCATACGCCGCTCCAGATGTCGGCATTCCACCGACTCGCCGACTTCTGCCTGGTGAGTTCGCTGCACGACGGCATGAATCTCGTGGCGAAGGAGTTCGTCGCGAGTCGAGTCGACGACGACGGCGTGCTGATCCTGAGTCGATTCACCGGTTCCTCCCGAGAGCTCGTCGACGCGATCCCGATCAATCCGTTCTCGATCCTCGAGATCGCCGATGCCATCCACACGGCGCTCACCATGCCCGAGACGGAACGACGTCGACGCATGCGTCGCATGCGTGAGCACGTTCGCCGCAACAACGTCTACAAGTGGGCCTCGAAGATCTTCTCGCACCTGCTGCGTATCGATCCGATCGACTCGGAGGAATCGAATTGACCGCTCGAGCGTCGATCGATGCGATTCGCGAGGCGATCGCGCCCTGGCGAGACGGCGCCCGTGGGCTCCTTCTGGGGCTCGACTTCGACGGAACGCTCGTCCCGATCATGGCGAGGCCCGAGATCGTGGAGCTCGCCGACTCGACCCGGGCGGTCCTCAGCGAGCTCGTGCGCTCCGATCGGCTCGAGATCATGGTCGTCAGCGGTCGAGCACGAGACGACGTCGAGAAGCGGGTCGGCGTCCCCGGGTTGATCACCGCCGGAAACCACGGGCTCGAGATCGCCGGCCCCGGAATCGAGCATCGACACCCCGGCGCCGTTCGAGCGGCGGATCGCCTCGACGAGCTCGTCGAAGGGATTCGAGGGACGGTCGGAGGAATTCCGGGGATTCTCGTCGAGTCGAAGCGACTCAGTGCGAGCGTCCACTATCGCAACGTCGACCCGGTCGATCACGCACGCATCGAGTCGGTCACGCGCGCTGCCGTCGAAGGAGCGGATCGCGTCTTCGAGCTGATGTCGGGAACGCTCACCTGGGAGATCCGCCCTCGGATCGACTGGCACAAGGGCAGCGCCATCGCCTGGGTGCGCGAGCGGTTGGGGATGCCGCCCGATACGATCGTCGGTCACGTCGGAGATGATCGAACCGATGAGGACGCCTTCGAGACCTTCCCCACGGGTCTGACGATCAAGGTCTCGCCGCGGCCCGAGATCGTGACCGCGGCCCGGTTCGTCCTGGAGGACCATCTCGCCGTGGAGCTGTTCCTCCGAGAACTCCTCCAGGTCTCTCGAGAGACGGGAAGCGCCTGATCGACGCGGGATCGGCGGGACCCTAGGCGACCCGAAACGGCGGGTGAGGCGCCGGCTCGGGGTCGGGATCTGCTTTACGCCGTGGGAGCAATTCGGTAGATTCGAGAGCTTCGCCGAGATCCGAAGCCGGCAATGCCGACGTCCGAGCGCCCTCTCCATGTTGCCCGATGTCGAAACCCTGACTCATCGACTGGTCCTTCCCCGCGATGCGAATCATTATGGAACTCTGTTTGCCGGGACGTTGCTCGCCCTGACGCTCGAAGCGGGCTACGCAGCCGCCTATCGAGCGGTGGGATCGACGGCGAATCTGGTCCTGAAGCGCGTTCTCGACCTGCGATGTTACGAGCCGGTCCCGGTCGGTCACGTGATCGAGATCCGCGGCCGCGAGGTCCGTCGTGCCAGGGCGATGGTGGTGGTCGCGTTGTATGGTACCCCTCTGAATGCGAACTCCGGCCCCTGGATGGACAGCCTGATGCAGTTCGTCCAGGTCGACGCCGAGGGCCGACCCGAACCGATCGAAGGCGAGCCGACCGACGACTCGATCGCGCTCGATGCGCCCTGGGGAGCGCTCCAGGAGCGGACTCGGAAGCTGATCGGGATTCGCGGTTGATCGAATCGAGCGAGATTTTCTCGAGAATCTCGTATCGGTGAGCCTGCCTCGTCGCAGAGATTGAAGGAAACGAGCTTCATCTCCGTGAGGGAAGTGGGACATGCAACGCGGAATCTCCAGCGGAGCCCTGCGCGATCTCGGACGGATCTTCGTGGGCGACCCGCGGAGCTCGGGCGGAGAGGGGCGGGTTCTGGAACGCTCGTTGGAGCGATCCGAGGGCGCAGGTCTCGCGATGATCGTCGAGCGCCATGGTCCGATGGTCCTCAGGGTCTGCCGGCAATGGCTCCGCGATGCGAACGACGTCGAAGACGCCTTCCAGGCGACCTTCCTCGTTCTCGTCCGTCGGTCGCGGGAACTGAGTCGTCACGATGAGTTGGGGGGCTGGCTCCACGCCGTCGCGGTCCGGGTCGCCAAGCGGGCGCGCGCAACGAGCGGGAGGCGGATGCTCGACGAAGCCGAAGCGATCGAGGCGACCGCCCCGGATCGGTCGAACGAGCCTTGGCTCGACTTCGTGGAATCCGAGCTCGGGGCGACGCTTCACGAGGAGATCGCCCGCTTGCCCGAGACTTATCGTCGCGCCGTGGTTCTCTGCTATCTCGAGGATCTGACTCACGAGGAGGCTGCTCGCTCGCTCGGCTGGCCGCTCGGCACCGTCAAGGGCCGTCTGGCCCGGGCACGCGAACTCCTGAGATCGCGACTGAGTCGTCGCGGGCTCGCACCGACGACCTCCGCCGCGCTTCTCGCCGGCCTCACCTCGCGGTCCGCGGATGCGGCCGTTTCCGCTCGCCTCCTCGCTTCGACGACCAACGCCGCGCTCGGGCTCGTCGCCGGAGCGTCCGCATCGATTTCCACGTCCACCGCGGTCTCACCCGCGGCACTCGCCTGGATGAAGGGAGCCATGGATACGATGATGATTGGACAACTGAAGTCGCTTTGGGCGACGATCGGGCTCGTCGGACTCGTCGCCGCGGGATCGACCGCGGTGATGCTGGGCGACGACCCTCGACCGAACACCGGCTCGAGCCCCGTCACGGCACCAGCCGAGGGCATCGCGTCGAGCCGAGGCGGTTCCCTTGGAACGGCTCGCGGCGCGACCAGTCCCGCAAACCCGGCCCTGGGAACGATGCCCGGTGGACCGCAGCCGGGACCGGGAATGTCGCCCGCGACGGCTTTGCCGGGAAGGGGGGGAAGGGGGGGAATGATGGGCGGAGGGTCCACCTCGACCACCGCGAGAGATCCGCTCGTGCCGACTGGGGTCGGTTCCCCGGGGCCGTTGGTTCCATCGGATTCACAGGATCCGTTGCCCGCCGCGACCGGCTCGACCGGTGCGATCTCCTCCGCCGTGGATGCTCTCACGACTCGGCCCGCCTCTTCCCCCGAGTCCGCTCCCGCGAACTCTCGAGCTTCGGACAAGAGGCCGACGCCCTCACGCGATCTCGATGATGCACAAGCCGAGATCCTCGGACGCGAGGCGGCCCTCGCCGCGGAAGCGATCAAGACGTACCAAGCTCTCCAAGCTCGGGGCGCGGTGTCCCAGAACGACCCGTCGTTCGAGACTTGGACCGAGCGGGTCTTCACCACGAGGATGGCGCTGAGCAAGACCCACGAAGAGCGGCGTGCCATCCTGGACGAGGAGCGAGCCCTGCTCCAAGAGTATCGGAAGAGGTGGCAGCAGCAGCGCGAGAAAGGCGCGATCTCGACGAACGAGGCTCTCGAGAAGGAGTACGCCCTTCTGGAGCGGGAACTGAGGATGCTCGAGACCGCGAATCGTCACCTCGCCGATCGTCCTGCGGATTCCCGACCGGAAGCCGCCCTCACCCAGCCGGTCTCGGCTCTGCGGCCCAATCTCGCGCCGCTCGACGTCGTCGAACTCGGGGATGCACCTCGACGTCGCCCGCGGATCGCTTCTCGGGTTCCGAATCCCGCCGACGCCCCGATGGAGGCCGAGATCCGCGCGGCTCTGGAGAAACCGATCACGATCCAAGCGGATCAAATGCCGCTCAAGGACTTCGTCAAGCTCTTCAAGGAGTTGACGGCGGCGAGGCGACTTCCGATCCATCTCGACGCCGAGGCGCTCGAGAACGCGGGAATCTCGACCGATCAGCCGCTGACGATCGATCTCGAGGAAGTTCCCGCGCGAACGATCCTCCAACTGGCGGTGAGCTCGCTCGGCCTGGAATATCACATCGCCGACGGGGTCGTGATCATCACGTCGGAGGATCGGGTCGAGAACGCACCGGCGATCGCCCCGACGCCCAGGCCGCTCTCGAGCTCGAGTCGCTGAGGCGAAGCACGAGCGGCGCCTCAGTCGAGCCCGTCGAACTCCTCCGAGAGCGGTCGCGCCGAGGGCGGCCGCTCGAGGGGGAGTACGATCGTGAAGCAGGCCCCTTCTCCGGGCTTCGAGTCGACGACGATCTCGCCGCCGTGCTCGAGGACGATCTTGCGGGAGACCGGCAGCCCGAGCCCCGTCCCCCGCGAGCCCTTCGTGGAGGCGAAGAGCTCGAAGATCGACGCCATCTTGCCTTCGGGAATGCCCGGCCCGTCGTCGCGGACGTGAACGCGGGCGACCGCCGCGTCTCGATCGAACGCGGTCGAGATATGAACATGACCGCGTTCGCCTTCGTCGGGTTCCGCCGCGTCGATCGCGTTGGTGACGATGTTGAGCACGGCGCGATGGATTCCCTCGGGATCGAAGTCGATCCTCGGCATCTCGGCGGGCTCGAATGCGATGTCGACCGAGAACTCCGCGGCGCGGGGCCGCATGAGCTCGACGACCTCCTCGACGGTCTCGTTGAGGTCGGCCGACTCGAAGGCCGGCTCGCGGTCCTTCGAGTACGAGAGCATATCCATGACCAAGTTGAAGATCTTGTTTTGATTCTTCTCGACGGCCGACCAGCCGCGGCGGATGATCGTTTCGTCCTTGCGCGAGAGGCCGTCGTCGACCAAGTAGGCTCCCGCGCGCATCCCTTGAAGGATGTTCTTGATATGATGCGAGAGCGCGGCGATGGTCTGGCCGACGGCCGCGAGTCGTTCGGCCTGGATCTTCGCCTGATAGAGTTCCGTGTTCTCGATCGCCATGCCCGCTTGGTGGCCGATGGCGACCATGAGCATCAGGTGATCCTGATTGAGCCGGCGCTTGAGCTTGCCGCTCGGGTGGAAGTCGGGCGTCGACCGGACGTCGGCGTAGATCACTCCGAGCGTGGCGTGTCGTCCCTGCACGGGGACGCAGACCGCCTCGACGATCCCGAAGTCGACGAACGACTGCCCCGGAGTGAATCGCGCGTCGCTCGAGGGGTTGCCGGTGAGCACGCCCTGCCCTTCGCTGATCACGTGCTCGACGATGGTCCGAGAGATGCTCATGCGTTCGTCGGGCTCGGCCTCGCCCCGCCAGCGAACGGCCTTGGGAACGAGCTCGCCCTCCGGACCGATGAGCAGGATCGCGCCTCGGTCGGCACCGATCGACTCGAAGACGAGCTCGAGGATCTGCGGCAGGAGCGCCTCGAGGTCGGTGACCTGCGAGATCGTCTGCGCGGCCTTGTACATCACGGAGAGCCCGGCGAGCCGATCACGGAGCCAGGAGCCGTCGGCGGCGGCGGGACTGCTGAGCACGCGTGAGCCTTCCCCGACGGGGATGCTGCGGAGGATCGCGGAACGATCGTCGGGGCTCTCGCGCGCCAGCATCTGCACGCGCGCGGTCATCTCGCGAACCGCCTCGCCGGCGGCGTCGTCGAAGAGCATCAAGGTCTGCCCGACACGGATCTGGTCGCCCGAACGGAGAAGGACGTCTTGGACGACCTGACCGTTGAGAAACGTGCCGTTGGCGCTGCCCGTGTCGATCAGTCGATAGCCGCCTTCATGCAGATGCACTTCGGCGTGCTTGCGCGAGACCTCGTTGTCGTGGAGCCGGACCTGGTTGCTCCGGTCTCGCCCGAGCGTGACGTTTCTCGAATCGAGCTCGAAGCGCTTTCCCTGGTCGGCCCCCTGGATGACGAAGAAAGAGGCCACTTCGCAACTCCGTCCCCGGTCTCGAACTCGCGGCGTCGGTCCGCCGCTCGGGTTGATGCAGGCTTTCGAGGGATCGACTTCTCGGGTCAGGCTATCTCAGAGACTCCCGCGAATCAAGCCGGCGACTCGCGATCGACTCGGACGGGATCGATGAACGCGTTTCCGTTTGCTACCATCACACTCGGACTTTCGCCCCGGACTGCTCTTCAATCCGAAGGAGCCTCGACCATGACCAAACGACTCGAGCGAACCGCGTCTCTCCTCCTCGCCCTGTTCGTCGTCTCGGGCTCGGCCGACGTCTCGGCGCGAGGCGACGAGACCGACGCCGTCGCGCTCGCGACCAAGATCCTCGACCAAGGCGCCGCCGAGTTCTCCCGGAAGAACGCCGGAGTGATGGCGATGTCGTTCACGGAGGATGCCGTGTTTCGATTCGTCACCCGCGACGGCGACGGCCTCAAGACCGAGTCCGGCACTGGTCGGACCGAGATCGAGGGCTACTACAAGAAGCTCTTCGACAACGACCAGACGATCATCGCCAAGAACACCGTGATGCAGGCCCGATTCCTAGCGAAGGACCTCCTGCTCGTGAGCGGCTCGTTCCAGCCGGATACGAATCAACCCAAGCTCGTCGTTCAATTCGTCCAAATCCGCAAGAAAGTCGGCGAGCACTGGTTGATCCGGGACATGCAGGTCTTCTACTTGCCCGAGGAATGATTCGGATCGGGCTCGACGATCCGGTGGTACCGCCCGACTCCGGGATTCCGAATCGTCTGCACCGCGCCCGAAGGCCAACGGATCTCGGCCTCGTCGACGCTCTCGAGCGTCCCGAGGCCGAAGTGGATGCGCGGATCTCCGGCGGACTGGTAGCTTCCGCCGCCGGTCCTCCAGGCCACCGCGGATCGTCCGCCCGCGCGAATCGTCACGCGTGCGCCGACGGCGTCGCGATTCGAACGCGTGCCGACGAGCTGGAAGCCGAGGAATCGACCGAACTCGGGGCCTCCGCGATTCCGGAAGAACGCGAGCGGCGAGTTCTGCGGCAAGACGAGCACGTCGAGTGCTCCGTCGTCGTCCATGTCGGCGACGACCAGCCCCCGTCCGACCCTGGGCGCTCTCCAGGGCGCGCCCATCGAGGCGGAGACGTCGCGCATCCGTCCCGCACGATCGCCGAGCAGGAGTTGGCACGGCATCTCGTAGGGAAAGATCGGTCGAAGATCGTTGACGTGACCGTTCGTCGAAACGATGTCCAACGCTCCATCGTTGTTGAGGTCGGCGACCGCGAGTCCGAAGCCCAAGAGCGTACGCGTCGGAGCGGCCAGTCCGACCGACGCGGTGCGGTCCCCGAAGAAGCCCTCGCCCAGGTTCTGGAAGTAGGTCGTCGACTCGCCGTAGAAGTTGGTGACGAGCAGGTCGGGCCGGCCGTCGCGGTCGAGGTCGCCGCAGGCCGTGCCCATCCCCGCCTGGAAGCCGCCCTCCGCATTTCCGGCGACGCCGGCGAGCATCCCGACTTCCTCGAACCGCATGCCTCCCTTGTTGCGGAACAAGAAGTTCGCCGTTCCGTCGTTCGCGACGAAGAGATCGACGCGGCCGTCGTCGTCGAGGTCGGCGGCGATGACGCCGAGTCCGCGGCCGTCGACGTCGACGATGCCTGCCTGCTCGGAGACGTCGACATATCGCCCGCCGTCGTTCCGAAAGAGATGATCGCGGAGGGCCGGGAGCAGTCGAGGGTCGCAGTAGGATGGACGGCCTCGAGCATCGGTGCACGGATGCGGCCGGACGGGATCCCAGGCGAGGTAGTGGTCGACGTAGAGGTCGAGGTCGCCGTCGCCGTCGAAGTCGGCGAAAGCCGCGGACGTGGGCCAGTCGCGATCGCCGCCGAGTCCGGCGGCGGAGGTCGCATCCTCGAAGGTCCCGTTCCCTCGATTCCGAAGCAGTGCGTACGATCGCCAACGCGTGACGAAGAGGTCCACATCTCCGTCGCCGTCGTAATCGCCGGCGGCCGCTCCGAGCGAGTAGCCGCCCGGAAGCGCAGCGATCCCCGCGCGCTCCGTGACGTCTTCGAACGTGCCGTCGCGGCGATTGCGAAAGAGTCGGTCGCCCATGGTCGGCTTCATGGGATCGGGAGGGAACTCACCGCCCTGGATCGCGTAGACGTCGAGGGCGCCGTCGCCGTCGTAGTCGAGGACCGCCAGGCCGCCCGACATCGTCTCGGGGAGTTGTCGAGCGGGAGATCGTCCGTTGTCGTACGTGAAGATGAGGCCCGACGACGATGCGGCTTCCTCGAGCAGCGGAGGGACTGGGCGGATCTCGCTCTTCGACGACGGACCGGCGGGTCGATCCGCGACCGGCGACGCCGAGGCGACTTGGTCGAGTCCCACGAACTCCGCCAAGGGCATCCCCGCGCCGAGGATCGGGTCTACGCCGACGTCGTGGAATCGGCCGTACATCGGGTGATTTCGCTTCGCGGAGGGCCGCGAGTCGGTGGCGGTCGCGTCGAACGCGAACGCCTCGAAGATGCGATCGAGGCGCTCCGCCAGCGGCCTCATGCGTTTCGCGGTCTCGAGATAGTTCGACTGGAGCAGCCCGCGATACTCCAGCTTCGCTCGGTCGACCTCGGACGCGTGGCGACGAAGCTCGGCCGCCTTGTCGCTTCGTCCCGCCGCACGCTCGAGCTCGGCGAGCCGCTGGAGCGCGGCGATGTGAGCCTTGTCGAGCTCGAGGAGATTGAGCCAGGCGAGTCGCTCGTTCTCGGCGTCGTTCCGCTTCCGAAAGACCCAGGCTGCGACCTCGAACGCCCGAGTCCGCGCGAGGTCGTTCGATGTGAGATGCTCGATCGCCGATTCGACGATCTCGAGTGAATCGGAGGCGACCCCGAGTTCGAGCCGGGTCCTCCAGACGACCGGGTCGTTCGGGCGCTTGGCGAGGCAGCGGTCGACCAAGGGAGCGGCGATGTCGAGCGCTCCCGACCGGAGAGCCATCTCCGCGATCGCCAATTGAACACGGTCGTCGTCGGGGTCCAACTTCGCATAGGACTCCAGGAGGACCTTGAATTGATCGATGGGATACGGTTCGAGGTCGAGCGAGAGGTGCGAGCGGAGCAGCGCGAGCGCGGCGGGCGACCGCGGTCCCTCGGCTTCGGCGATCGCGAGGTAATTGGCGGCCGTGAGTCGGCGGACCTCGTCGAGCCGTCCCTCGTGCCAATAGAGTTGGATCAGGATCTGACGCAGGTCGACCGCTCGAGATCCCGGCGCCGCCGGCACGCGAAGCACGATCTCCTCCGCCGCGGCGAACCCGCCGCGGTCGATCGAGATCCGCGCCGATCGTATCGCGACGTCGGGAAAGTGGGGCGAATCCCGCGGAACGCGGCCCCACGCCTCCAAGGCCGCGGGATCATTGCCCGCCGCTTCCTCCGCGAGACCGAGCAGATACGCGACGTCGGCGTCGTCGGGTCGCCGAACGGCGAGCGGCATCAGGGATTCGCGTGCCGAAGCGACTCGGCCCTGTTCGAGATCGATCCTCGCTCGAGCGAGGGTTCGGCCGTCGCTCCACGAGGTGAATCCGTGATACAGGACGATGATCATACAAATGAGCGAGATGGCGACCGCGATTCGAATGGCGAGCGTCCTCATCGGGTTGCTCCTCGCGATGCGATCGGTGCAGGCGTCCAAAGAAAAAGTCGACATGCGATCTTCAACGATTGACCGGCCCGCCGCTACCCGCTAGGTTGATCCCGATGTGGTCGGGTCCGCGAGGGGTCGCGACCGAACATCCACAGTCACGTTCTCTTGAAAACGAGACGATCATGAAGCCCACCTGGACCCAGCGCGGCTTGGCCGCGCTCGCGTGTACGTTCGCCCTCCTCTTCGCGGCTTGCGGCAGCGAGACCACCTCGGAAGGAAATCTTCCGCAGACCAAGCCGGCGACTTCGGAGTCGGTGAAGGCCGACATCGAGAAGTTCAAGGCGACGATGCCGGGCGCGTACAAGGGCCGCCCGGGCGGACCGCCCGCTCCGAAATGACCGATGAAGGAATCGATGCGCATGACGGCGGGCCCTGGATCGATCGACGGATCGACCGGGGCCCGTTTCGTTGATCGGAAGCTGCTTGTCGAGCCGAGACGAGGCCTGCGGCCCCGTCCCGCTCGATCGATCGCATTCCCGACTCAGTAGGAGTCGGACGAGAGGACCTCGCCGCCGTCGCGGGTCGCGAGGGCGAACCAGGTGCGCTGGGCGACGGAATCCTTGATGAATCGGACGGATCCATCGATCATGCAGACATTGACTCCGCCGGGGTGGCGGCTGCGGGGGGAGAAGAAGCCGATTCCGGTGCCGACGCCGCCCCATGCCGAGCAGTCGCGCGTGGGGTGATTCGGAGTGAGCGCCATGTTGCCCACGGTGTTGGTGTACTCGCCCGCGGCCCAGTAGTAGCCGCCCCAGGGCCAAACCGTGTCGTTGGCGGCGGTTCGGACGAAGGCGGTGCAGGCCGGGATCTCGGTGGTGTTGAGGTACGCCGTATCGGCTGCGTTGGAGAGGATGTAGCTGGGCATCCCCCAGGTCGTGCCCGGGCCGCCGGTGTAGACGTTGCCCGGGGCGTACTTGCTCTGGTCTCCGCTGCCGCGATGGCGTTCGAAGAAGCCGATGGTGTTCGAGGTACCGTCGGTCACGTTGTCGACCGTGCCCGACTGAACGCCGCCCGGCCAGCTCCGGACCAGCGGACCGGCACCCGCGGCGCGCGACCACCAATCCCAATTCGTGCCGTTCGAGACGCGGTAGCTCATCCGGCCCGCGCCGTTGTCGCTCGGGCAGATGAACGACTGGATCACGGTACGGATCGCGGTGCCCTGCAACGCGTCCTCACCGCCCCACTGCCCGCCGTAGGAGTGGACTCCCCAGGAGAAGTTCAGCGAGTCGTAGACCGCCTTCTGCTCCATGTAGCCGAGCATGAGCGAGAACGCGCTCCAGGTCGACCACTCGTTGGCGTTGCCGGCGTTAACGCCGTTGTAGACGCCGTAGTTCGGGAAGATCGGCAGCGGCTGCGATTGAATGTAGGGGAAACCGTTGGTCGCGCTCTGGTAATTGTGAAGCGCGAGACCGATCTGCTTGAGGTTGTTCGTGCACTGGGCACGACGAGCAGCCTCGCGAGCCGCTTGAACGGCCGGAAGGAGCAGAGCGATGAGGACCGCGATGATCGCGATCACGACGAGAAGTTCGATCAGCGTAAAGCCGGCGCGGCGCGCGGACGGACGGATCCGCATGGAGACCCCCTTCCAGCCTGATTCGGACAATCGAAATGAGACCTCGACGGCGACCCGATCGCGTCGATGTCGTGGGGAGAAATGTGCGAAGTGCATCCCCAGTCGTAATGAATCACAACCGTGAAGGCCCCGCAAGGAGATTATGTCGACGATTTCTCGAGTGAGTCTCAAACAATTCCGGATCGAACGGAGCGACGCGGTCAACCATCGTCGGCTGGAGGAGCGCCGGGTGCAGCGGGACGACGCAGTCGCTCCACTCGAGTTCTCGCCGCGTCGGCCTCGCCCCTGCGTCCGAGTCGTTGGAGCAGATTCGACCAGGCATAGAGCGCCTCGATCGAGTCGGGCTCGGCATCGACGGCTCGGCGGATCCTCGCTTCCGCTTCCGCGAGATCGCCCCGCCTCAGCGCGGATCGCCCCAGCGCGAGCTCGGTCTCGCTGCGTCCCGGGTCGATCGCGAGAGCGCGCCGCCAGGCGTCGGCGGCACCCTCGGCGTCGCCCGCGGATTCGAGCAATTCTCCGAGTCGCGTCAGGAGCCCCGGATCGTCGCCGGCCTGCGAGAGTCGACGTTCGATCGCGGCTCGAGCTTGCTCGTTTCGCCCCTCCTCGATCAGGATCGACGCATACTGGTTCCAGAAGAGTCCTTGCGGCAGCGGCATCTCGCGGAGTTCGGGATCGGCGGCGAGGACCTGCTCGAATTCGCCGAGGGCCATGCCGAACATGCCCACGATTCCCTTGCGTCCGAGATGGTAATAGATCGATCCCGCGAGGGTGTGCCCGGCGATCCGGCCCTTGGGCAGTTCGATCAAGCGTTTGGCGAGCGACTCCGCGCGGTCCCAGCGTTGGTCGGCGAGATCGATGGCGGCGGCTCTCTTGAGCGCGAGGGTGTCGTTCGGGCTGGTCTCGAGAATCCTCCGGTAGACCTCGCCCGCCTCGGCGACGCGGCCCTCTCGCAACAAGCCGGCTCCGAGCAGGTGGAGATCCTCGAGGTCGAGCCCCCCCGCTCGTCTCAGGAATTCGAGAGCCTCGAGCGGGCGGCCCAGGCGGATCGAGGCACGCGCGGCGAGCCGTGTAGCGACGCCGTCGTCGGGGTGGATCAGGAGCAGACGTCGTGCCGTCGCCACGACGCCCAACCAATCCCGCCGTCGCGAGAGCGATTCGATCTCGGCTCGATGCCAGGCGATCGCGGCAACGTAGATGCCGGCGATGATCACCGTGAGAACGACGAACGGGATGACCCGACGCACGACGCCGTGGCGAGGCGATGAATCGACGGTGACTCGCATCAGAGGAACTTCCGCCGGAGAGGGCCAGGGAAGAGCCGAGTATTCTCGATCATCTGACCACTCGATGCGACTTCGGGCAAGGGGCCTGCGGACCCCGGGTCGTGCGGCCCTCGGTTGGAGAGGGGCGGAGGAAGGGTTAGGATGGAGTCGACGGCCGCAGCCTCTTCCGTTCGCCCCGAGAGTTCGAGTGATGTCCCTCAGAATCTCCGACACGTCGGCGATCTCGAATGAACGTCGGCGGCACCTCGCCCGACTGGGGATGATCTCGATCGCGCTGGGGGCGGTCCTCGGGGCGATCTCGCTCGTCTACCGCGAATTCCGGATCGCGCGGCTCCGGGACGAAGCCGTCGCGGCGGCCCGCCGCGGCGACTGGGAGCGGGCAGCCGGCTCGGTCGATCGATTGGCGACCTATCGCACGCTCGACTTCGAGTCGATCCGAATTCGATCGATGGCGGCGCTCGCGCGGCGCGATCAGCTCTCCGCGGCGCGCTTCCTCGGAATGACGCCGGAGAATTCGCCGCTGGCCGCGGAGTCGTTCGAGCAGCAAGGATTTCTCTTGCGGGGCCTCTTCCGTCTCCAGGAGGCGGAATCGGCGTTTCGGCGATCGTTGCGGCTCGACCCGGAGCGAACGGAGGCACGGCGGGCGCTCGTCGCTCTCCTCGGGCTGGAACGCCGCGGCTCGGAGCAGGAAGTGGAGGTCTGGGAGCTGCTCCAGCGAACCCCGGCAAAGGTCGAGGCGTTGCGAGTGCTGGCGCACGCAGGCCCGGCCATCCCGCCCGACGGGCTCCCGCCCGGTCTCGACGAGGGCGAGGCGCTGACTCGTGCGATCGAGGTCGAGCCCGAGAATGCTCATGCGAGAGCCGCTCTCGCGCACTACCTGCGTGGTCGAGGGCGTCTCGAGGAATCGGAGGCGATTCTCTCCGGCGGACCGTCCGCGTCCGACGCCATTCTCCTGGAGCGCCTTGCAAATCGAGTCGAGGCGGGCGATTCCGACGCCTCGGCGCGACTCCTGGAGGAACTGAAGGCCCGCGAAGGCATCGACTCGGACGCTCGATTCCATCGGCTTCGAGGCGATCATCTCGCGTCGGTCGGAAAGTTCGAGGAAGCTCTCACCGCCTATGGGAGGTCGCGAGAGATCGACCCGCGAGGTGTGGAGCTTCGCTATCGGATCGGACAGGCCCGGTTGGCGGCGGGCGACACCTCGAGGGCGGAGCAAGACCTGGCCTACGCGAGCGCGAATCGGACCCTGGAGGGGCTCGTCGCTCGCATGCCCGACGGAGCGCCGAACCCCGCCGATGCCCTCGAGGCGGCGCGGCTGTGTCGCATGATGGAGCGAGAGAGAGAGGCCGAGGCATGGGCCGCGCTCGCGGGCACGGCCGGGAACCGACGATGAGCCGATTCGCCCGCATCGCAGCGATTCTCGCCGGCTCGTTCGTGTGCGGATGTTCGCCTGCACCTCCACCAGCGGAACCGCCGGCCGGCGGCGAACGGATCGAGCGGCCCTCGTCGGCGGCGAGCCCGCAGCCGGCGGTCTCGAGTGCGATTCGCCTCGTCGAGTGTTCCGAGACGGCAGGTCTGACCGAGCCTCATCGAGATGCGGCCGCCGGCCGATATCGTCTGATCGAGACGATGGGCAGCGGCCTCGCCCTCATCGACTACGACGCCGACGGCCGCCTCGACCTCTTCGTCGGCCAGGGCGGAACGATCCCCCCTCAGACCGAAGATCCTCGATGGTGGTCGCGGCTCTATCGAAACGAGGGCTCGATGCGATTTCGCGACGTCACTCGCGAAGCGGGCATCGGATTCGGTCGATACGCCCAGGGGACCGCGGTGGGAGATGTGAACGGCGACGGCCGCGATGATCTCTTCGTCGCGGGATTCGGCCGCAATGCGCTCTACCTCAATCGCGACGGGATTCGTTTCGAGGAGATCGCCGAACGCGCGGGAGTCGCCGGATCCGGGTGGGCGTCGAGTTGCGGGTTCGCCGACTTCGACGGCGACGGCGATCTCGACCTCTTCGTCGTGCGCTACCTCGCAGGCACGGTCGACGAGAACGGCGAGCCGACCGTTCGGTGCAACGCCTCGCCCGGTCGACTCGGCTATTGTCCGCCGAACGCCTTCGCCTCCGAGACCTGCGTGTTGTATCGCAATCGAGGAGACGGGACGTTTGAAGATGTGAGCGTTTCCTCGGGAATCGCAGCCGCGCGATGCAACGGACTGGGACTCGCGATCGCCGACCTCGACGGCGACGGACTTCTCGATGCGTTCGTCGCGAGCGACCAATCCCCGAACCTCCTCTTCCTGAATCGAGGGGAGATGCGATTCGAGGAGCGAGCCCTCGCGTCGGGCGTTGCGCTCAGCGAGAACGGGCAGACGCGGGCGGGAATGGGAGTCGCGGTCGGCGATGCCGACGGCGACGGCGCGATCGACCTCTGCGTGACGAATTTCTTCGAGGAAGGGGTGACGCTCTATCGCAACCTCGGAGCGGGGCGTTTTCAGGTGACGACCGCCGCGAGTCGCTTGCTGCTGCCGACGAGGAGCAAGCTCGGCTTCGGCGCCGGCTTCGTCGATCTCGACGGCGACGGGTCGCTCGACTTGTTCATCGCGAATGGTCATATCAACGACGTCTCGACGATCGGCATGCCCTACGAGATGGAGTCGCAGGTCTTTCGGAACCTCGGGGGCGGCCGATTCGCCGACGTCTCGACGAGCGCGGGGGATTTCTTTCGCGTGAAGCAACTCGGCCGCGCGGCGGCCTTCGGCGATCTCGACGACGACGGCCGCATCGACGTCGTCATGAGCCGACTCCGTCAACCGCCGGCGCTGCTGCACAATCGGACCGAGGGATCTCGCTCGATCGTCCTCGAATTGATCGGGGCGAATCCGAGTCGTACCGCCGTGGGAACCAGGCTCCGAGCGGAGATCTCCGGCCGCGCGATCACGCGTTGGGTCGTCGGCGCGTCGAGCTATCTCTCGACTTCCGACCGAAGGGTCGACATCGGTCTCGGCGGAGCGTCTCGGCTCGACCGGCTGGAGATCGACTGGCTCTCGGGGCGGAAGACCATCCTCGAGTCGCTCGAACCGGGGCGCGCGATCCGCGTGGAGGAACCGCGCGGGGTCGAGGCGTCTCCCCGAGATGCGATGCCGCGTTGAAGATCATCCCCGTCCGTATCCCCGAGGATTCGACCGATGTATCGAGCCGCGATTCGAGGAACGGGCTACAGCTTCGAGACGGTGCGAGAGGTGCTGGCGAAGGCCGGCGAGGAGAAGTCGGGCGACCAACTCGCGGGGATCGCCGCGGAGTCGGAGCGGGAGCGCGTGGCGGCCAAGTGGGTCTTGTCGGAGATGACGCTGCGGGAGATCGTCGACTCGCCGGTCATCGACCCCGCCGTCGACGAAGTGTCGAGGATGATCTTGGAGCGGCAGGACCGCGCGGGCTTCGCGGCGATCGCCGACTTCACGGTGGGTGCGTTTCGCGACTACCTGCTCGACGACGAGACGCGCGGAGCCGAACTCGCCGCGCTCCACGGCTCGATCACTCCGGAGATCGCGGCGGCGGTCGCCAAACTGATGGGAAACAAGGATCTCGTCATCGCCGCGAGCAAGATCCGGGTCGTGACGAGATGTCGGAACACGATGGGCGAGCGCGGAGTGTTCGGAGTCCGAATTCAACCGAATCATCCTTCGGACGACCTCGGAGGAATCCTGCTCTCGACGATCGACGGCTTGCTGTTCGGCTGCGGCGACGCAGTGATCGGCGTGAATCCCGCGGGCGACTCCGCGGATACGGTCGCTTCGATCCTGCAAACGCTCGATCGCTTGATCACGGAGCTCGAGATCCCGACACAAGCGTGTTGTCTTGCACACATGACGACGCAACTCGCCGCGCTCGAGCGCGGAGCCCCGATCGATCTGCTCTTCCAGTCGGTCGCGGGTACGGAGGCGGCGAATCGGAGCTTCGGGATCGACCTCGGGCTTCTCGAGGAGGGCCGAGCCCGCGTGCTGGAGAGTCGCGCGGGCCGAGCAGTCTCGTGGGCCGGGCCGCAGGTCATGTACTTCGAGACCGGACAGGGCAGCGCACTGAGCGCAGGGGCTCATTCGGGTGTGGATCAACTCACACTCGAAGCTCGAGCGCAGGCCGTAGCGCGCTCATTCGATCCCTTCCTGGTCAACAGCGTGGTCGGCTTCATCGGCCCCGAGTATCTCTACGACGAGCGGCAGATCATTCGCGCCGGGTTGGAGGATCATTTCGTGGGCAAGCTGCTCGGTCTTCCGATGGGCTGCGACGTGTGCCACACCAACCACGCCCGAGCCGACGCCAACTCGGTCGACAATCTCCTGTTGCTGCTCGCGGCGGCGGGGTGCAACTTCGTGATGGGGGTCCCCTGTTCGGACGACGTCATGCTCAATTATCAATCCACGAGTTATCACGATGCGGCCGGCACGCGGGGCCTCTTCGGCCTTCGGCCCGCTCCCGAGTTCGAGGCATGGCTCGAGCGGAGGGGGATCATGCGATCGGGTCGATTGCTTCCGGAGCCCGCGGGGTCGGTGCTCGAGGACGCGCGTCGATTGCTCCCATGAAGGAAGACTCGCATGAACAGCGACGGCGATCGATTGCCCGCCGATGCAAACTCGACGGAACCAGGTTCGGCACCGGTCATCCCGCGGCACTGGCTGGACCGAACCCCGGCGCGGTTGTTCGCCGGTCGCGCGGGGACGTCCTACTCGACGCAGACGCTGCTCTCGCTGAGGATCGACCACGCCGCCGCGCTCGACGCGGTCCGAGCCGAGGTCGACGCGAAGCTGCTCCGCGACCTCGATCTCGAGACGTTCTCGAGTCGCGCGCCCGACGCCGAGACGTATCTGCTCCGGCCCGAGCTGGGAAGGAGCCTCGACCCGGCGGCTCGCGTCGAGATCGCGTCGCGGTACGAGCATGGGACGGATCTTCAGATCTGCGTCGGAGACGGACTCTCGGCGGCGGCGGTCGATCGCCAGGTGCCTCGGTTGCTCCCTCTGCTCCTCGAGGGCGCTCGGTCGAGATCCTGGAGGTGCGGACGGCCCTTCTTCATCAGGCGCTGTCGCGTCGGAATTCTGAATGAGATCGGCGAGACGCTCGATCCGCGAGTCGTCCTGCTGCTGATCGGCGAACGTCCAGGATTGGCGACCGCCGAGAGCCTGTCGGCCTATCTCGCCCATCGACCGCGAGTCGGATGCACGGATGCCGATCGCAACTTGATCTCGAACATCCACGATCGCGGCTCGCCTCCCGAAGCGGCGAGTCGCGCGATCCTGGATCTCGTTGCGCGGATGATGGAACAGGGGATCAGCGGCGTCGCCCTGAAGGAGCCACCGCCTCCGCCACCTTCTTCAAGGATTCTCCCGCCTTCGGAAGGTCGCGTTCCTTGAACTCGCGGAATGCGTCGAGCGCTTTGGGGAGCCGCTTGTTCGTGAAGTCGCGGGCCGCGTCGGCCGTCTCGGGCAGGTTCTTCTCGACGAAGTCGCGGGCCTTCGAGGCCGATTGCGAGTCGACCCCTCCGACTTGCTTCTCGGCGAATCGACCGAGCTTGCCGAGATCCTCGCCGATGGCGTTCAGTTCGGTCTTCCCCGCGGCCTTGGCTTGCTCGAGGCGTCCGGGCAGCTTCTCCGACTGCTTCGCGATGAACCGGCGAATCTCGCGGAAGTCGTCTTCGATCCACGACTTCGGCCATGGATAAGGCCAAGCCGGGGCGGGAGCTGCGAGGTTCTCCGGAACCAGCCCCTCGTCGGGCCAGACCTTGGTGACGTGGCGGCAGAGCAAGCTGAGGACGAGATAGACCACGATGGTCGAAACGGGAGAGTCCGACCAGAACTTCAGGGCGGATCCGAACGCCTTGTTGACGCGAGCCCCCTGGAGATCGACGGAGCAGGCTTCGTCGAGGACGAGGTGCGACAAGAACCCGAGCATGACGGCGCCGGCCATGGCCAACCGAATCGCATGATGTTCGGATGGATAGCTGAGGTAGACGATCGCGCCCCAGATCATTCCGGTGGGTACCGAGTGGAACATCCCGCGATGGACGGCGATCCGCGCCATGATCCGGCGGACGCCGTATCGGACGAAGAGGTAGGCCGCGATCACGGCCCAGAGGTGGAACTCGAATCCCGGCGGGTCGCTGAGCGTCGAGAGGTCCTGCCAGACGATCAAGGCGGCGACGACTCCGAGGATCCCGGTGAATCCTCGGAGGCCGAAACTGCTCGGAGAGTCGAGGTCGGGCAGGAGACCGCCGAGCGCGGAGAGCATTACGGCGATGGTGGCGTAGACCCAGTTGAGACCCACGAGCAGCGTGGCCCCCACCGAATAGACGACGCCGCAGAATGTGCCGAAGGCAACGTGCTGACGGTAATTCCCCATCCGTGGAGCGGGCGAATTCGAATCGTGCGGGCGGCCGTCGACGTCGTGTCGACGCGAGCCCGCGCGAAGCGGTCGCCGTTCGTCCTCAGGCGGCCTGCGACAGCCACTGCCGGATACGTCCGAGTTCTCCGGTCCACTCGGGGCTGATGCGCTTTCGACCGTAGGCATCGTACAAAAGGTCGAGAGTCTCGACCAGATGTCTCAGGCCCTCGATCCGAGCCGTCCGCGCGCCTTCCTTGCCGTCGGTCTCGAGCTTGGGAAGCGCGAGTCCCGAAACCGCGAGAGACTCGGCCGAGAGCGTCAGCTCATACTGCTGATCGTGACGCACCACGATCAGTCCCGCCTTGCGGGGCAGCTTGCCCGCCTGAAGGGCGCGGAAGGCCTCGGGCAGCTTGGTCGGCCCTTCGGTGGTGAGCTGGTCGCGTCCGTGGAGTCCGCGCGGGCAATCGAGGGTGAGGGTCTTGGCGAGCATCAGGGTGCATTCGGTGCCGTCGGACAGGGCGATCGTGTCGCCGTCGATCTGGAGCGTATGCCAGAGCCAGAGAAGGAACTCATTTCCCCAATAGTCGCGACTCGCGGAGTCCGACTCGGTCCACGCGACGGAGGCTCCGGCTTCATCGACGAATCCGATGGGGCCGAATTCCTCGACCGATCGCAGATCGCCGCGGGCCTCGGCCTGGGTCTGGGCCAAGCTGCCGGCGGTGATCGGCTCGAGTTCGAGCCCGAAGGTCTCGCGGAAGAGCGTCATCAGTCTCTCGAGAACGCTCGACGACGAGGCCCCGGCGTAGACGACGTTGTCTCTTCGATCCCAGAGGACCGGGGAGAACGTCAGCCGCTTGAAGCGACCGTCGGCGGCTTCCGCCTCCGCCCGAACGAGCGCGGCTTCCTTCGCCTCCTGCTTCTGGCTCTTGGTGGCGAAGCCCGAGGGGTTCATGCGGGCGCGGGCGTCGATCTCGATCTTCGTGTAGGCCCGGAGAAGGCTGCCGGGGATCTTGTCGGTATCGAGGCGCATCGCGAGGTGGAGAACGTCGTCGAAGAGATTCTTCTCGGCTTCGATCGTGGTATCGAGGACGTGGTCGCCGCCGGCCCAGCCGTACGAGACGCCGTCCGCGGCTTCGTCGGCTCCGTGGCGGCCGATCAGGTGTCGACGAACCGTTTCGAGCAATTCCTCGTCGAACGCCGGAAGCTCACCACCCACGACACGATACCGAACGTACGACACGCGGCCGGACAAGAAACCCATGATGATTCGCTCCCTCTCCTGGACGATCGGATCCATCCTGCGCGAGACCAAACCCGCCGACGGAGCCTATCATCGTCCCGAGGACGAGTTTCGCTCGATCCTCAGAGGAGAGCATCCCGCACCGAGGGGCGCGGTCGCGCCGGCTCGGGCGAGATCGACCGTCAGGAAAAGTTGGTGAATTGGAGCGGATACTCCGGGCCGTTTTCCTTGAGCTGCGCGATCACCGCCTGGAGTTCGTCGATCTTCTTTCCGATCACGCGGACCTTCTGGTCCATGATCTGGGCCTGAACCTTGAGCCCCATCGACTTGATCTGCTTGACGAGCTTCTTGGCATCTTCCATCTCGACGCCGACGTGGAGCGTGAGCTTCTCTCGGACGCTGTCGTGCGATGCTTCCTCGATCTTTCCGCGCTTGATCGCATTCACCGCCACCCCGCGCTTGGCCATCTTCTCCTTGAGGATCTGGATCACCGTGTCGAGTTGCCCCTTGTGGTCGGCCAGGATCGTGATGACGTTGTTCTTCTTGTCGTACTCGAGCGAGGCCTTGGTCCCCTTGAAGTCGTAACGGACCGCGATCTCGTGCTGCGCTTGGGTCACCGCGTTGTGCATCTCGACGAAATCGATCTCGCTGACGATGTCGAACGTATGGTTGTCGGCCATGGGACGGATCTCCGAGATGAGAGGATGATCCGGATAATCTACCACGACCTGCTCGAACGCGTCGGCGCGACGATTGCGCCCGCCTCGAGCCCGGAATTCGCTCGACCTTCGAAATGAGGTCGGCCTGGATCAACCTCGCGGGTCGACCCAGGCCTTCCCCATTCCCCTGAGAGAGTCGTCCTCGACCCTCGCCCTCCTTGGCCGAGAATAGAACGCTCCGGCCGCCCTGAACCGGCCGCGCGCTCTCCCGAATCGACGTGGTGTCGCTTTGGAGAGACTCTCTTGGGATCATGAGAATCGAGCGAGATCGAGAGGCTTCAGGATATGAAGTTTTTGACGATCGGTGTTACGCGTGGTTCAATGATCTTATCGTGTCGACCACGATCGAATTCCCACGTCGCGTGCGAAGAACCGGACGATCTCGGCCATGCACATCCCCGACGGCGTTCTCTCGACAGGCACGTTGCTCGCGACCGGGATCTCGGCGCTCGGGGGAGCGAGCTACGCCTTCTCGCGGTTGGAGAAGGCTCGGAAAGAGAAGACGGTCGTGTTGATGGGCACGATGTCGGCGTTCGTGTTCGCGGCGCAGATGGTGAATTTCACGCTCTTTCCGTTCCCGATCTCCGGCCACTTGATCGGCGGGGTGCTCGCGGCGGTCATGCTCGGTCCCTGGGCCGGCGCTACGGTGATCGGGATCGTGTTGGTCGTGCAGTGTCTCTTGGCGGGGGATGGAGGTCTGCTCTCCTTGGGGGCGAACTTCCTCAATATGGGTCTGATCGGGTGCCTCGTCGGATTCGTGATCTATCGGACGATCCGCGACGCGATCGGCGGTCGAACCGGGGTTCTCATCGGCTCGATGGCGGCGGCTTGGTTCTCGGTGATCCTGGCGTCGGCGGCGTTCGCCGTGGAGTTTGCGGCCTCCGGACATTGGTCGAGACTCCTCGACACTCTCGCCTGGATGGCGCTGGTGCATACGGGGATCGGGCTGGGCGAGGCGGTGATCACGGGGTTGGTGGTCCGCTTCGTGCTGATGGTGCGTCCCGACCTGATCTTCGACCCCAAACCCGAGGGGAACGAGACCGCGGCGGGTTGGGCTCGAAGGGCCGCTCCCGGAGGTCTCGCGATCGCGGCCGGGATCGCGGTGTTCCTCGCTCCCCTGGCCTCTCCCTATGCGGATGGACTGGAGTACGTCTCCGAGAAGTTGGAGATCCCCATGAACGCCGGCCCGAGCGTCGAGGTTCCCGCCCCCCTGCCCGACTATGAGTTCAAGGCTCTCGGCGACTCGAAGTCGATCGCGACCGCCGTCGCCGGCCTGGTCGGCACTCTGGTCGTCTTCGGCGTCGGCGCGCTGATGTCGCGCGTGTTCACTTCCAAGGCATCCCAGCCGGAATCGAGTCTCGAAGATGTCGTCTGATGCCGCCGCGAGGATTTCGATTCGGACGCGATATCGACTCGACGACCGCGTCATTCTGCTGATGATGCCGGCGTTCGTTTGTCTGGTGGTCTTGCTGCCGGTCGGCCAGGCGCGTCCGCTCGCGGCGGCCGGCGTGGTCCTCGCGTTCGCCGTCGGGCTCTCCGGAATCGATCCCGCGGTGCTCCTGCGGCGTTGGCTGGGATTGACCGCGGTCTTCGGATTTCTGGCGGTGATGGTGGCGCTTGGTCGGCCCGAACGTGCAACTCTCGGGCTCGGACCGGTCGTCGCCTCGATTCTCGCGAAGAACGCGCTCGCGCTGACGGCGGTTCTCACGACGGTCCACGTCCTCGGACTGCCGAGGATCGTCCGCGCGGCGCGTGCCTTGGGACTCCCCGATGTTCCCGCATCCTCGCTGCTCGTGATGGAGCGATATCGCCATGTGTTGGGCGAGGAGAGCGCCCGGATGTTGCGTGCTCGACGAGCCCGGAGCTTTCGTCGTGGACGAAACCTCGATTGGGTCATCCTCTCGGGAATGATCGGGTTGTTGTTCGTGCGTTCGTTCGAGCGCGGCGAACGCGTCCATGCGGCGATGCTGGCTCGAGGGTGGAACGGATCGATGCCCGAGCTCGAGGAAGATTCGCGACGATGAGCGATCACCCGGCGATCCAAGTCGAGAGGCTCCGGTATCGATATCCCGACGGACGAGAGGCCCTTCGAGGTCTCGACTTTCGCATCGAATCGGGTGAACGCGTCGCCCTCGTCGGCCCCAACGGCGCGGGCAAGAGCACTCTGCTGCTTCACCTCAACGGCATCCTGCCCGGCGAGGATCGACGGTCGTCGCTCCACTCGCATACACATACGCATACTCGTACAACTGAAGATGAGCGGAGCACTCGCGGCGAGCCCGCGATCCGCATCGGGGGGCTCGCGATCGTCGATCGCAACCTCCCTGAGATCAGGCGCCGCGTCGGACTGCTCTTTCAGGACCCCGACGACCAGCTCTTCTGTACGTCGGTGATCGAAGACGTGGCGTTCGGCCCGCTGAATCTCGGCGTGAGCCGCTCCGAGGCCCGAAGGATCGCGATCGAGTGTCTCGAACGCGTCTCGCTGGCCGAGCACGCCGATCGTGCGCCTCACCATCTCAGCTTCGGCGAGCGCAAACGCGCCTGCTTGGCGGGGATTCTGGCGTGTCGGCCCGCGATCCTGGTTCTGGACGAGCCGACGGCGAATCTCGACCCGCGCGGTCGACGGCGATTCATGGCGTTGATCGCCGAACTCGACGCCACGATCCTGATCGCGACGCACGATCTCGAAATGGTCCTGGAGCTCTGTCCGAGGACGATCCTGCTCGACCAAGGACGAGTCGTCGCGGACGGTCCGTCGCCTCGGCTCCTCTCCGACCAGGATCTGCTCGAGGCCCACGGACTCGAGATCCCCTACAGCCTGCGCTCTCGGCTCTGACGCCGGCTTCGAAAAGCGAACCGGAGCCTCGCGGCTCCGGTTCGATGCGGAACTCGGTGGAGTTCGAGCGATCAGCGACGGCGGCGGATCCGCACCGTCGTGCTCCCCCGCTTGACCTGATCGGTGTAGGTCTGCGCGGCGATGATCTCGGGGAGCGGAACGAACGGCCGCGGTGCCGAGGCGACACCGTTCACGACATCGACCTGAGCGACGAAGGTGTTGATCGGCTTGTTGTCGAGCTGCGGGAAGGTCACGAAGTTTCGCTCGAAGAGAGCGTTGCCCGCGACGTCCGCGACCACGTTCGAGTCGATCTTGACGACATATCCGCCGTTACCGAGACGACGACGCGACTGGAAGGCGACCAGCACCGCCTGTCGGCCGTCGACGGAGAGCTCGGGGAGCTGGGTCACGGACTTCACGGCGAATCCGGTGGTTCCTCGGCGGCCCGGGAGGCTGAGCGAGTAGCTCGACGTGCTGAGGAGCCCGCTGTCGATCACGCCGCTGCCGTTGTCGGCGAAGACGATCGTCGCCTGAGCCTTGGCGGCGTTGAGCTGCAGGCTGAGGACCTGCGGCCCGGCGGTATCGACGACGAGCGGCGAGGCGCCGAATTCCTGGGACTGGATCGGCTGACCGGCCACGTTCGAGGTGACCGCGCTGAGGACGTAGCGGCCGTCGACCAGAGCCGAGTTGGTGTCGACCGTCCAACGTCCCAGGGAATCCGCAACCGTCTCACCCACGAGCTTCGGAGCCGATCCCGGCGTTTCGGACCGAGCGAAGAGCTGGACTCGGGAGTTGAACTGACCGGTGCCGGAATACCGGAAGGTCGACTTCGAGGTGATGCGGTCGGTGTTCGACGCACCCGTGTCGCTCGCGGCGTCGAGCACGCCGTTGAGCGGCATGAGCACCTGGCTCGTGCCGTTGGCGACGGCGACTCGCCCGCCGGGGCTCGTGATCCGGACGGAGAGCGGGAACGCCCCTGCGATCGCGTAGAGGTGACTCGCGTCGAGCCGGAAGGTCGACGGACTGGTCTCGACGATCGTCGCCGCGGACTGGGTGCCGTCACCCCAGACGACGACCGCGGAATAGTTGCTCGGCTCGGCGGCCGGGTCGGTCGAGGTGAACGTGACGAGTTGCCCGCTGAAGTTCTGCCCCAAGGTGACGGTCAATCCCGGGGCCGTGGCCGTGGGGTTGTCGGCCGGGCCGACGGCCGTTCCGCTGAAGCCGAGCGTCAAGGGAGCGTCCAGCACGGCGGCCGGCACTTCCAAGGCGGGGATCGACGTCCCGCTCGCGCTGGTCATCCGCACGACCACGGTTCGATCGCCGGGGGAGAGGTAGACGTGCGATCCGGCGACGGAGAACCGACCGCCGCCGAGAGCCGTGATGACGGCGGTCTCGACCGAGCCGGCCTCCCACTCGATCGTCGCGGAGAGATCCGAGACGAGTCGGGCGGGGTTCGCGTCGACGTAGGTCGCGACCGAGTTGGTGTACGCGGTGCCGACCGAGGCGCTGATCGGCGAAGCGGTCCCCGAGATCGGCGAGTCGCTCACCACGATCTGGCTCGTCACCGTCCGCGTCACGGTTCCCGGAGAGCCCGAGATGCCGCCGAGCACGTTGGTGAGGGTCACGACGACCTGGTAGGTACCGAAGCGTGCATAGGTATGCGTACCGCCGACCTGGTAGCCGATGCCTTGCGTGATGATCCCCTGCGTCGGCGGCGTCATGTCGCCCCAATCGATCATCGCCCGCCAGTCGCCCACGATCCCGCCGTCCGGCGAGGCGTCGGTGTAGGTGGCGACCGTGCCCACGAAGGGAATCGACTCCGAGGCGATTCCGTTCACCGCGACCGGTGTGATCGGGGAGTCGATGACGGTGACCTGGCTTCGGACCGTCGAGCGCGAGCCGCCGCGGCTCGTGATCGTGACCACGGCCTCGTAGGTTCCCGCCTGGCGATAGGCGTGGAAGCTCTTGACCTCGAACCCGCCGCCTTGGAGCGGAAGGATCGTGCCGGCGGTGGTGAAGTTGTCGCCCCAGCGAATCGTCGCCGTGAAGTTCGAGGCCGAAGCCGACGGGCTCCCCGACTGGAAGGTCGCGACCGCGCTCGTGACGGCGACACCCTCGGCGATCGAGATCGTCTGAGCCGTGCCCGTGATCGGCGCGTCGGCGACCGAGGCGAGCTGGCTGACCGCGTCGAACGACCCCCGAGTGCTGGTCACGGTGACCCGCATCGGGTAGTTCCCGTAGGTCGGATAGACATGCGAGCCGGTGACGGTGAATTCGGTGCCGTCGAAAGTGATCACGCCGCCCGACGTCGAGCCGTCGCCCCAGTCGATCGCCGCGGTGTATTCGGAGAGGGCGAGCGCGGGGGTGTCGGCGAAGGTGGCCACGACGACGTTGGTGAAGTCGTTCGATCCCGCGACGCCGGAGAGATTTCCGGCCGGGAAGACGACGAGCGTGTCGTCGACGCTGATCTGGAAGGCGCCGCGGCCGTGAGTGCCCGCCGCGAGCACGCCGAGCGTCTCGTTCAGCTCGAGAGTGAGCACCTGAGCGTTCGGCATCCCCTGCTTGAAGCGCGACCAAGTCGTCCCGCCGTCACGCGACTCGAAGACGCCGACGTCCGTGCCCGCGAACAGCTTCGTGATCGAGGGCAGGACCTGCATCTCGAAGGAATAGACCGGAACGTCGGGCAAGTTGCCGGTGATGTTCGTCCAGGTCGCGCCTCCGTCGGTCGTCTTGAAGACCTGACCTCGGTTCGAGCGGTCGTTGTAGGCACCGCGAACCGCATAGGCGGTGCGTGCGTCGGTCAGGTCGGGGAAGACCTGCGGGATGTAGTCGTTCGCCCCGGTGATGTTGCGGCGGTTGAAGGTCAAGCCGCCGTCGAGGGTCACGAAGATATCGCCGGCCGCGGTCGCCCAGACGACATTGGGGTCGACCGGCGAGACCGAGACGTTGTCGATCGCGTTGCCGATCGGATTGAAGCCGTTCCGTCCCGGGCGTGCCAACGGCGTCCACGTCTGGCCGCGATTGAGCGACTGATAGATGTGGTCGGTGCCGTAGAGGATCCGGCTCTGGTTCGACGGATCGAGGACGTACGGGATGTAGAAGTTCGAGTTGTCGAAGAAGGCCTGGAACGGCGCGATGCTCCGCCAGGTCTGTCCGCCGTCGTCGGATCGCTCGAGCGAATTGCCGAAGTAGGTGTGGTAGACGACGTTGGGATTTCCGGAATCGACGCGGACGAATCCGCCGTCGCCTTGGCGGATCTGGGTCCACCCGAGCTGACCGTTGGTCTTGGCCGTGCCGTTGTCCTGCGATCCGCCGTAGACGATCTGATGGTCCGTGGGATCCATCGCGATCCCCATGAACGTCGTGATCTGGAGGTCGCCGTTGAGCGCCGCCCAGACGGGTGCGGTCGGGGTCGGATCGTCGAGCCGCCAGATGCCGCCGTCGTTGACGTTGAGGAGCCGTCCATTGGCATCGAAATCGAAGCCGTGATGGTCGGGGTGCGGGCCGGTGGAGCGACCGAATCCGGAGATCTCGCTCCACGAGAGTCCGCCGTCCACCGAGACGATCACGCTGAAGTCGCCGGCGGAGTAGGTGCCCTGCCCGCCCGCATAGATGCGGTTGGGGTTGTTGGGATCGATCGCGAGCGCGGTGTCGTACGGCCCTTGGCCGCCGAGGTAGTTCGGCACGTTCTGGAGCGCGGTCCAGGTGGCGCCGCCGTCGGTGGTCTTGTACATCGCCTCGAGGTCGAAGTTCTGCGGGTCGACCACCGACGCGACCAGGATTCGCGGGTTGCTGCGCGAGATGGCGATCTTGGTTCGAGCGTTGCTGACTCCGCCCGGGAAGTTCCCTGCGCGGCTCCAGGTCTGTCCGCCGTTGGTCGTCTTGTAGAT
Source organism: Isosphaeraceae bacterium (assembly GCA_033763215.1). Classification (GTDB taxonomy): domain Bacteria; phylum Planctomycetota; class Planctomycetia; order Isosphaerales; family Isosphaeraceae; genus JANRKW01. Next base: position 30,002 of record JANRKW010000008.1, read on the forward strand.
CCCGTTGTTCCGAGTTCCCGAGCCCGCGAAGGTGAGCGGGTCGAGGTTGTTCTGGCCGATCGCCATGTAGAGGACTTGGGGATTCGTCGGGTCGATCACCAGGTCGGTGTAGGCCTCGACCGAGCTGATCGACACCGTGGTGTTCCGCCAGCTCGCGCCGCCGTCGATCGACTTCCAGATCCCCTGGTTGCCGAGCAGGCCGTCCTGCCCAGGCTGGCCGACCGCGGCGTAGACGATGTTCGCGTTGGTCGGATCGATCACGATCTTCGAGATCGACCGGCGGGTGAACACGCTCTGGCCGACGAGCGTCCAGGTGTTGCCGGCGTCGGTCGACCGCAGGATGCCCTGACCCGAGAAGACCGTGGGAGCGACGTACGGGCTGCGTTGAGCTCCGAAGAACGCGCTCGCCTCGCCCGTGCCTGCGTAGATGATGTTCGGGTTGCTCGGCGCGATCGCGATCGCACCCATGTGGAGCGACGCTTGATCATCCGTGAGAGGCGTCCAATCGAGACCGCCGTCGGTGGTTCTCCAGACTCCGCCGTTGGACGCGGCGATGTAGATCGTGTTCGCGTCCGTGGGCGAGGCCGCCACGGCGGCGATGCGGCCGGTCACCGGCATATTGCCGGGCGTCTGGCCGTTCAGGATCGGGGCCGGGCCGATCGGGCTCCAGACCGAGGTCGAGAGGTTGAACGCGAGGACGACGCGCTCTTCGAGCGATTCGAGCACGAATCGACGACGGCGATCGCGCGCCTTCTGCTTCGTCCGGGCACTCTTCCGAGACGTCAGTCCGACACGAGACGAAAGCCAGTCCAGACTCATCGGTGGTGACTCCGGGTGCAATGAAGAGATGAGGGGATGATCGCTCACTGCGACGTGTGCGTTCCCGACGCGAGCGAATGCGAGAAGCGAGAGCCGCCCCAGTCGCGAGCATGGCGAGCTCGGACCGCAGGCGATCGTACCGCTTTCGTGGCGCGGGACGATCATTGCGGTCAGTCTAACCGACATAATTTGCCAGGTCAAACAAGAAAGCGCAAATCCCCCATCTTCCCGAGGCGGGACTCGGCTTTCGGAAGGAATGTGATCGAGAGTCGCATCGTGCAGAACCAAGGTATCGAGCGATCGTGCCTCTGTCGAGTCCCTCGACCGGTCGATTCATGATTGACGTCAATCATCCATGATGCATACGTTTCCGCGTGGAATTCCTCGGCCCCTCGATCGATCGGCAGGAGGGGATCTCGACCGCATGACGAGGGAGCGGATCGCCTGCGACTCCCTCGCTCGATCGAGCCTCCGGTCGAGGCGAAGTCTCCGGCGAGGCAGACGTTTCGCCGGAGGACGATCCGTGCTAGATTGTCTCAGCCCGAGTCTTGGCGCGGCCGCCCCGCGTCGATCCCGAGAAGGCGCTTCGTGACGATCTCCTTCCGGCTCGGTGCGACGGAGGTGTACGCCGCTCATGCCTGGCTTCGTGAAGATGGCATCGGTCGATGAGATTCCCCCCGGCTCGGCCAAGGAGGTCGAACATGAGGGACGGATCTACGCGATCTTCAACGTCGGGGGTGAATTCAGCGCGATCGACGGGATCTGCCCCCACCAGGGTGGACCACTGAGCGAGGGACCGTTGGAAGGTACGTGCGTGACCTGTCCCTGGCACGGGTGGCAGTTCGACGTGCGCTCCGGTCAATCGACTCTGCATGGACGCGTGAAGCAGGTCGTTTACGAAGTCTTGGTCGAAGGCAACGACGTTCTCGTCCAGACCGTCTGAGACGGCATCCCCGACTCGGCTCCGCCCACCCGGCGCGGGAGACTCGAATCCCGAGGGTGCCTCCGCTTCCAGGATTCACATCTCTCGAGCCTTCCGCGACGCGGACACTCCTCTCGTCCGATCTCGGCGTGTCTCGGCCCAACACCTCCTCGTTTCTCCTACCCACTCGAGTACCGGTGAGAAGCCTTCGTCCGTTTCGAAACCCGGATCCTCCCGCTCTCGCCGCTCTCTGGGACCGAGCTTTGCCTCGCTCCGGCGCGGTCAGGCCGCTCGACGCACACGAATTCGACAATGCCGTGATCAGCAAGCTCGGATTCGATGCGGACGGACTGATCGTCGCGGAGAATGCGTCGGGCGTCGTCGGATTCGTGCACGCCGGTTTCGGGCCCCGGGAGCCGTTCGGGCCCTGTCGAGAGCTCGATCACACCATGGGCACGATCGCCATGCTGGTCGTCTCGCCCGACATCGACGATCCCGATCTCGGTCCCGCGCTCCTCGAAGCGGCGGAGTCGTACTTGAAGCGGCGGGGAGCGCAGGTCATCTACGCCGGCGGGCAGACTCCGCTCAACCCGTTCTATTGGGGAGTCTACGGCGGCAGCGAATTCTCGGGAATCCTCGCAGGGCACCGAGCGTTCGTGAAGTCCGTGGAAGTCGCGGGATATCGCCCGGTCGGATCCACGATCCTCTACGAGGCCGATCTCGGCGATTCGTCCGCGATCCGAGATCCCAAGGGCGTCATCCTCCGTCGTCAGACGATTCTCGAGGTCGAAGAGGACGCCGCGCTCGACGGCTGGTGGCAAGCCGCGGCGCTCGGCGAGCTTCGACCCAACCGCTTTCGCCTCCTGCGCCGAGCCGACAACGCCCTCCTCGCTTCGGCGACCACTTGGGAGATGCTCGGGTTTCCGCCCGACCCGACCAGCGCGTCGCGGATCGGGCTGATCGATCTCGAGGTCCCGCTCGAGCACAGACGCAAAGGGTACGGCCGCCATCTCGTCGCCGAGATCCTCCGCAAGGCCCAAGCGGAGTGGGTCGAGGTCGTCTCGGTGCAGACCTCGGAGAGCAACATCCCCGCACGCCGATTGTACGAGTCGCTCCGGTTCGACCCGCGAGATACGTCGATTCTCTATCGAAAAGCGACGAACTGACGCAAAACCACCGCATGCAAGCAATCTCGGACTTGATGCGAATCGCGACTCGACGTAGATTTCCTCGACACCCCCCCTCCACCGATCTCGACGCGGCGACCATGCGCGTCCGAGACCATCATCGTCTCCTCAGCGAGGTGATGTCCGATGAAGGCCGAACTGGTACCCGAGGGTGGAGGCAAGGCGATCGCGATCACCAAGGACGTCACCGTCGTCGGTCGGCGCGAGTACTGCGACGTCCAGGTCGATCACCCGAGTCTCTCCAAGCGGCACTGCGTATTGGTCAAGACGGACGGGTTGCTGGTCGTCCGCGACCTTGCCAGCACGAACGGGACGAAGGTCAAGGGGCAGAAGATCCGCTGGGCCGCGCTTCTGCCCGAGGACCGCATCGCCTTCGGCCAGGTGAAGTTCCGCGTCTACCTCGGACCCGACGACGTGCCGAGCCCCTCCGAACGAGGCGAGCGCAAGCCCGCGGTCTCCGGATCGACCCGGAACGCCGGGAGCGTCGCGCCCGCTCTTCAAGGGTTTCCGGAGCCGTCGCCGCTTCAAGGCATGCCCGTGGTCGCAGCCGCGCGACAGGCGCAGCTCTCGACTCGGCTTCCGGAGCCGCTCACGGCCCTGATCTCCCCGGATGACGATCTCGTCCTCGTGGAGGACGACGACGAGATCATCGAGCTCGGGTGAGCCTCGGCCCGGTGATCACCTTGCATCCGAGACCTTCGACTCCCAGATCGAACGCATCGGGAACGAATCGAGCGCGATCAGGCGGGCCTCGCCGCCCTCGGCTCGGATCGTGACGGCCTCGATCGCCTTGCCCGCGTCGCCGCGCGCGTGCGTCCGATAGATCGATCCGGGCCCACCGACGACCTCGAACATCGGGCGGTCGACGACGATCCGGATCCGGATCCGTCCGGAGCCCGAGGGTTCCAGGGGGATGCCGTCGAGCTTTCGCTCGATCGCGTCGTATCTCAGGCGATTCGTCCCGAACTCGATCGTCACCGCCTTCGCCGAACCCGGCTCGAACTGGAGTTCGACGTCCTGGGTTCGCTCGGGCACATCGATCCTTGCGGGCGAGCCGATCCCGACGACGCGGTCGCGAATCGTCCTCGGTCGGCCGCGGAGCGATTCGAGCTCGCGGATCGGTTCGGCGTGGAGTCGCAGCCCCGCGGGCGTGGTTCGCAAGGCGAGCTCCGTGGGGAGACTGAAGGCCTGGTTGAACGGCATGCCGGGCATGGCGATCCGCGCCCATCCGACTTGGATCACTCGACCGCCGGGGACGCGGCTGAAGCACTGCGACGCGTAATAGTCGCCGTGGTGGAGCTGATGCTTGCCTTCATGTTCGGGTAGGAATGTCCGGCCGTCGAATCGGCCGACGACGTATTTCGCGTCGGCGGCGAAGAGCACCCAACGCTTGTCCGCGGGGTCGCCGTCGACGGGGAGCTCGAACAACTCGGGGCACTCGAAGAATCCCGGGATCTCGCCGGTGCGCTCCCAGGACTTCAGGTCCTTGCTGGTGTAGAACGCGACGACGTCTTGGTCGGCCGAGCGCGAGTAGACGGCGATCACCCAGCGGCCGGTGGGTTCGTGCCGGATCAGTTTCGGGTCGCGACCACCATGTTTGGGGATGATCGGGTTCGACGTGGGGTAGACCCAGGTTCGACCCCGGTCCTTGCTGTAGGCGATCGCCTCGCCCGCTCCCGTGTCGGTGAAGGCCGCGATCATGGTCGCTCCGCCCTCGCCTCGCCCGAATCCCCCGGTGTCTCCCTCGTCGAGATTCGCACTGCCGCTGAAGCAATGCTCCTTCGCCTGGACGCGGGGATAGAGCGCGTACGGCAGCTCCGTCCAGTGGACGAGGTCGCGGCTGACGGCGTGTCCCCAATACATGTTCGCCCAATTCGGCCCGAATGGATTGCTCTGCCAGAAGAGGTGGTACTCGCCGTCGAAGTAGACCATCCCGTTGGGGTCGTTGTTCCACCCTCGCATCTGGCTGAATCGCAGTTGCGGCCGGAGGGCTTCATCGTAGAGCGGCGCGGTGTGACGAAGTTCGCTCGAGGAGACGATCGCACCCACCCCCCGCGAGGCTTCGGAAACCTTGTCGACCTGGATCTCGAGGCGCTTTCCGACGTCGCCCGGGAACTCGAGAAAGGCCCACCAATCGGGGTCGGCCGGGGCGAGGGCGATATCGAAGTCGTGTCGGAGCACTCCGTCGATCTTCAGCCGCATCCTGACGTTCTTCGCTCGATTCTCGACCGGCAGCAGGAGATAGCGACCCTCGAGGACGATCTCTCGATGCACGGCGACCGTCGTGGCGCGACGAGTGTCGGTCTGAACGATCTGGTCGACGTTGACGTGTCCCCACCCGCCCTTGCGATCATCGGTGATCCGGATCCGGGCGCGCCTGCCGCGGAACTCGGCGACGTCCCACGACTCCCACTGGAGCTCTTCCGAACCGCCCGCCTCGGAATTCGGCCCCGTCTCCGAACGGACCACCGTGCCGTCGATCAGGAGCTCGATGCACGTCTGCCCCGGGAATCTCCCGCCGCCGATGAGGAACGCAAGGAAAGGTCGCTCGATGGTGAACTCGGGAGAAGTCAGGCGGCCGAGCGAGTCGTCTCCGCCGAGAAAGGAATTCACCAACCCCTTCCCGAGGTATCCCGTCACGGCCATCTGCCCGGGGAGGGTGCCCTTCGCGGGTCCAGACCCGAAGGCGGTCCCTTCGACCGTCCATCCCGCGTAGTCCGCTCCCTCGAAATCCGCGACGACCAAATCGGAGGGTTTGCCCACATCGTCGACCGCGACGACGTGAGCCGGGATCGAGGCGAGCACGCCCCCGAGAAGCAGCAAGCGGATCGACGTCATGATCGCACCGGAGAGGTTGAGGTCGAGGGGAGAGGAGATCGAGGTCGCCCGGTGTTCATGAGATCACTGCGGGCGGTGCGAGTCAATCCCCACGATTCCGAGCGTCGAGTTCGCAGCGGCTTCGAGGTGATGCAGGTCGCGGGCCTGGGATTCACCTGTCGACTCCGCCCGAGCCCGGCGACTCTCGATCACGATGACTTTCGTCATCATTCGCATCTAGACTTTCCAGGCCTCCCAAATTGTTACGCCAGGTGCCGATCCAGGGTCGACTGTCGCCAATAAAGCGCGAGAATCACAGAATTATCGACACGTACCGGCCTGATCTGGGCATTACTCAGTGAGGACGATCGATCCGAATGTAGACATTACTCTTGATATCTTTGGCAACTCGATGGTATTTTCTCGAAGAGAGACAGTTTCGTTGTCGGCAGACGACACCCCGACACAGACACACGCGCACTCGACGTCGAGGCGCGATTCGTAATCGAAACCGCGCGTGACTGAACCTGGCGGGACCGACGAGGGTTCCCGTTCGAACATGGAAGTTCCTGAGTCCGGTCGCCACGGTTTCATCCATGCCCGCCCGAGAGCGATTCCTCGATCGCTCTCGGACGGGCCGGACACATTCGTACGGCGAGGCATCGGCCGCCGTGCCGAGCCGAGCCATGCCGTGACGGCATGGCGGGAAGCAGTCGACCGCCTCGTCGTCGCATCACCCTCCCTGAGCGTGAGCAACGATACCGAGTCGAGACTCCTTCGCGCTCGACGCCGACACGACGGATTGGGGACGACTCCCCGCTCCGTCCGCGAGATGGACGAATCGGCGCTCGGTTCGAGAGACCGTCGGCGCGGTGCCGCGTCGGCGTCCCGGCATGCTTCGTAGCGATACGCTGGATGCCCGATCGAAGCGGATCATCGAACCGAGCCCGATCGTCCTGCATCCGGATCGCTCGATGAGTTCAATCGGAACGTCTCGATCAGACGCGGTTCACCGCCATGCGTCGGCGGGCGATGAGCCCGACGACCCCGGCGATCCCCAAGAGCGCGGGAGCGAGCGTGTTCGGCTCGGGAACCACGGCCGTGAGGATCGCGTTCGCGCCGAAGATCGCTCCGGGCCCGAAGTCCTGCGTCGGGAGGGTGAGGGACGAGGTGTTCGTCTCTTGGAGCGCGCGAGTCACCGTGATTTCGGCGATCGTCGTGATGTCGGCGGGCGTCACGATTCGCGCGGCGTCGGCGTCCTGGTCGAGAAACGTCGCGGCGAGAACGTAGATGCCCGGCTGGAGGATGATCGGCGTGATCGACTCGAAGAGCCACTGACCATCGATCGAAGTCGAGGCGACGGCGGTCGAGGCGCTCGACACGACGACCGTGGCGAGCGGAGTGCCGTTCGCGTCGAAGAGGCCGACGCTGTGGCGACTCACGAGACCATCGGCGCCTTCGTCCCAGAATCCCAGGCCCGAGAGCGAGACGGCCGACGAGACCTCGAATTCCCAGCCGCCCACGGTATCGCCGCTGGGCGATGCCGGGATTCCGCCGGTGAAGTCGGCGATCACTCCCGCCTGAGCCGAGGCGGCGAAGACCAGAGCGATGCAAGCAAGCAACAAGCGAATCGAGGTACGCATCATCAATCTCCGAGGTGCCGAACATGATCGATCGAGATCGCAGCTCCTCTGATAACGAACCGATCACGACTCGAACAAGCTCGAAAACTCGGAATCGAGGCCGACGTCCAACCTCGAGGGATTCGGCGAACACACGCGTTCGCGAAAGAGACATTCGACTGTGATGAGTTGACAATCCTCGATGGATCAAGCGATGGCTGCATGCATCCCGCGGGGCTGCGCTTCGCCCATCCATCGGCTCACGCGCGATCGCCAAGAAAAGCCTCAGGCGAAGATTCCCCGCTCGACGCGACCGTGCACATCGGTCAGGCGAAAATCCCGCCCGCTATAGCGATAGGTGAGACGCTCGTGATCCAGCCCCATGAGGTGAAGGATCGTTGCGTGGAGGTCGTGAACATGCAGGCGATCCTCGATCGCTTTGAATCCGAATTCGTCGGTGGCTCCGAAGGCGATTCCACCCTTGACGCCGCCGCCGGCGAGCCACATCGAGAAACCGAGGGCGTGATGGTCTCGCCCCTTGGCTCCCTGTGAAGTCGGGGTCCGTCCGAATTCCCCTCCCCAGATGACGAGGGTCTCGTCGAGCAGACCGCGTTCCTTCAGGTCGCGAAGCAGCGCAGCGATCGGCCTGTCGGATGCTTGCGCGTGCTTGCGGTGGTTCTCGATGTCGGCGTGGTCGTCCCACGGCTGAGCGTTGCCGTAGTAGATCTGCACCATTCGAACGCCTCGTTCGGAGAGTCGTCGAGCGACGAGGCAGGCATCGGCGAATTCACCGGTTCCGTAGAGATCTCGGGTCGGCTTCGACTCCTTGGTGATGTCGAATGCGTCGCGGGCTTCGAATTGCATTCGAAACGCCATCTCCATCGAGGCGATCCGCGCCTCGAGCGGCTCGTCGCGATCGCGGGCTTCGAGATGTTCCCGATTCAGGGCTTGGAGGAGGTCGAGCTGTTCGCGTTGGGTCTCGCGGTCGAGGTGTCGGTTGCGGATGTCTTGGATGATCTTGTCGGGATCGATCGACTTGTTGTTGATGTGTGTCCCTTGATAGACGCCGGGCAAGAAGCTGTTGCTCCAGAGTTGCGGTCCGACGACGGGCTTGCCGGGGCAGAGAACGACGAAGCCCGGGAGGTTGCGATTCTCGGAGCCGAGTCCGAACGTGAGCCACGACCCGAGACTGGGTCGAATCGGCTGCATGTTCCCCGAATTCATCATGAGCAGGCTCGGCTCGTGGTTCGGGTTGTCGGTCCAGAGCGAGCGGATGATGCAGAGGTCGTCGATCCGTTTGCAGACCTCGGGGTAGAGTTCGCTCGCCTCGATCCCCGCGGCGCCGAAGCGGCCGGTCTTGAAGGGAGACGGCATCAGCGTGCCGGGGTTCTTTCGCCCGGTGTCGGTCTTGATGGCGTCCGGCGTCCGCCCGGCGTGCTTGGCCAAGGCCGGCTTTGGATCGAACGTGTCGACGTGCGAGGGGCCGCCGTTCATGAACAGAAAGATGACGCGTTTGGCACGAGGAGTGAAGTGCGGCGCGCGGGGCGCAAAGGGATCGGCGGGTGCGCCGCCTTCCTTCCTTGGATCTTGGGCTGGGATGTCTCCCGCTTGCGCAAACACGCCCGCCAGGCCGAGGAGTCCGAAGCCCCCACCGATCCCGGAGAACATCGCGCGGCGTGAGATCGGGTGGGAATCCGAGCGGAACCGAGCATCACCGTGGGCGGAATTCGACATCGACGGCCTCGCTCTTCAACGGGGAACGAAGTGGACGCATCCGACCCGAGAGGATTCAGTCGATGAACATGAATTCATTGGAGGCGATCAGCGCCTGCGCCAAGCGATCCCATCTCGACAACGGATTCGGGGCGGCGGGGCTCGAGGGCGGGTCGGGCTTGGCGAGGTAGGCAAGGGCGAGATCGACCTCGCGCGAGGTCGGCTCTCTGGTGAACAGAATCCGATATGCTCGCTCGATTCGTGACCGATCGTCCGCCGAGGCGCGACGGACGCGTGTCGCGAGGTCGCGAGCCGATCGGATGATCCACTCGTCGTTGAGGACGATCAACTGCTGGAGGGCGACGGTCGTCCGCGTCCGCTCACCGCTGGTGATGTTGGGGTCGGGGAAGTCGAACAGCCTCAGGATCGGCGACAAGTCGTGTCGGCTGATCTTGGCGTAGAGGGTCCGACGGTGATTGTCGGGGGTCTCGAGCGTGATCGACGGGCCTCCGAACCGGCGGTCGAGTCGGCCGGATGCGGCGAGGACGGCATCGCGCCAGGGCTCGACCTCGAGACGTTTGCGGCTCATGCGACCGACGAGGCGATTCTCGGGGTCGAGCTCGCGACCGCGGGGGTCGCCCTGGGTCGACTGTCGATAGGTGCTCGAGAGCACGATGGCCTTCACGAGTCGTTTCGTCGACCAGCCCGAAGCCAGGAAGCGTGAGGCAAGGTGATCGAGGAGTTCGGGATGCGAAGGGGGCTCGCCCAGCGATCCGAAGTTGCTGGTCGTGGCGACGAGCCCCGTGCCGACGAGGTGCTGCCAGACTCGATTCACGAAGACGCGCGCGGTGAGCGGATTCGTCGGGGAGGCGATCGCGCGTGCGAGATCGAGCCGCCCGCTGCCGCCGCCGAACGGCCTGCCTTCGCCGCCGAGAACCGAGAGGAAGCGTCGAGAGACCTTCGGTCCAGGGTTCGCGGCGTTGCCGCGGATCAGGATGCGCATCTCGACCGGGTCGGCGGCCTCGGTCAACGCGTGAGCGATCGGGTACTTGGGCGGGATCGCCTCCTTGGCCCGCTTCGCGTCCGCCTCGAGACTCGCCAACCGCGATCGCCCCGCGTCATCGAGGACCGACTTCTGTTTGTTCTTGGGAACCCGCAGGAAGCCGTCGGAGCCGAGGACGGCGTCGTACAGCCTCCGATCGTCGGCCGAGATCGGATCGAGCGAACGAAACCGATCGAGACCGGAGATCGAGGCACCTGCCCCGACGATCAAGTCGGCACGCGGGATCGATCCGAGCGCCGAGCCGAGCGAGATCCGGACCTCGAGATCGACGAGACGGCGCGTGAGCTCGCGACCGAATCGATCGACCTCCTCGAGGTGTTTGGATTCATCGAGCCCGGACTCGGCCGCCTTCGAGGTCAGTCTCGCCCAATGCTCGAAGCCCGAGCGGGGCTGTCCTTTGGTCGAAGCGGCGAGCAAGTCGACCCACCTTCCGATCAACGAGTCGTCGAGCCCGTCGATCGAGCCGTTCTCGAGGGGTTTGGCTCCCGAGGACGCGCGACGCACGACGCGAAGCCAAGCGGCGCGAACGTATCGAGGTGTCTCCCTGAGCCGACGTTGGAGAACGGCTCGAGCGTTCGCTTGGAGGAACTCATCGACCCGCTTGGCCGCCGCGGCGGCTTCGGCCGCAGCTCGATCATGCGCGACGACCACGTCCGGCGGGGCGAGGGGCGCTTCGCGATACTCCGAACTGTGAAAGACTCCCGCCAAGGCGTAGTAGTCGGCGGTGGGTATCGGGTCGAACTTGTGATCGTGGCACCGCGCGCAGGCGACGGTGAGCCCCAGGACCCCGCGCGTGAGGGTATCGATCCGGTCATCGACTTGATCGTGGCGCTTGGGATCACCGTAGTAGACCGGCCCGAGTGCGAAGAAGCCGAGCGCGGGAAGTCGGTCGTTCACGTTCGGTTCGGGCAGGAGGTCGCCCGCGATCTGCTCCAGGAGAAAGCGATCGTAGGGCAAGTCGCGGTTGAAGGCGTCGATCACCCAGTCGCGGTAGCGGAAGCCCTGGGGATACAGACGCGGTTGGAACGAGTGGGCCTGATCCTCTCCATAGCGAGCGAGATCGAGCCAGTGTCGAGCCCAGCGTTCGCCGAAATGGGGAGATGCCAGGAGTCGATCGACGACGGTCTCGTGGGCGACGGGGGATGCGTCGGCCAAGAAATCGGCGAGCTCCTTGGGAGTCGGAGGCAGTCCGATCAAGTCGAACGTCACTCTCCGCAGCCAGACTCCGCGCTCGGCCTCGGCCGCTGCGGACAGCCCGGCGGCCTCGAGCTTCGTCTGGATGAATAGGTCGATCGGGTCGCGTGCCCATCCCGCGCGCGTCGTCCGGGGCGGAATGGGATCCGAGATCGGACGAAATGCCCAGTGATCGCGACCTCGATCGTCGCGCCTCGCGGTCGAGGCGGACTCCGAAGCGGGCGTCGGCTGCGAATCGGGGGCGGGCCAAGGCGCTCCTCGCGCGACCCACTGAGTGAGTGCGGCGATCTCGGCCTCGGGCAGCTTCGCCTTGGGCGGCATCTGGAGATCCGAGTCGTAACCGACGACCTCGATCAGGCGGCTCGAGCCGGGATTCCCGGGGACCACGATCGGACCCGAGTCTCCCCCGGCGCGAAAGGCGGACGCGACGTCGAGTCGGAGCCCGCCCTTCTTCTTGTCGCCGTTGTGGCACTCGATGCAGCGATCCTCGAGGATCGGCCGGATCTTCGACTCGAAGAAATCGAGATCGGCTCGTGTCGGCGCAATGATCCGAGAATTCGAATCGTCGGCCGGAGCGCCGCCGGAGATCGCGAGCGCCGATGCGCAGAGAATCACCGTTCGCCGGTACGATCCGACTCGAGTCATGTGGCCGCTCCCCGCGACGGAACGCTGTTCAATACTTGTTGAGAGTCGCCTCCTCCTTCTCCAAAGTCAAGCTCGCCTCGGCCCAATCGAAGATCGAATCGGACGGCCCGGACGAAATCGTCGACCGGGGGGTCAGTTACGGCGCGCGGCGACGACGACGCCGAGCGCGACCCCGACCGCAACGATCAACCGAGCCAGGATCCGCGCGGGGAGTGAAGGAGAGATCGGGACGTCGGCTTCCGAGAACGGGAAGAGGATCGCGCCCAGGACGTCGAAGAGAACGGTGGCGGCGAAGGCGCCGAGGAAGCCTCCGAGGAAGATGGCCGCGAGCTTGCGTTTGTCGGAGTAGCCGAAGCCGAACGCGAGCCCGGCCGCGGCGCCGAGGGAACACCAGATCCCGGCGTGGATGACCAGCGGCAGCTTGAGGTCGGGGACCTCGGGATCGTAGTGCTGGTGATAGAGAGGAATCAGGAAGGGGCAGGGAGCCGCTCCGGCGACCGTGCCGAGCACGAGGCCGAGAACCGCGGCCGCGGGGATGCGTCGAGGAGCCTGGGCGGCCCAGGCGCCGACGCAACCCAGACCGAGCCCGAGGAGACCGCCGAGGGCGCCGAAGGCGATCGAACCGTTGATCCCGTCGGCGCGATTCTTCTCGGCGTTGAGCTGCTTGAAGGCGTACGGCTGGGAGGCGGCTTCCTTCGAGGGCTGGAAGAGATCGTAGGTCGCCTCACCGATTCCCCAAGCGACGGTCCCCGACACGAGAGCGACGATCACGGCCATCGCGCCGGTGCCCGCGCGCCAACTCCTCGAGACAGGCACGTCGACGAGGGGCTGATGCCCGAGGTCGACGGGCGACCCGGCCGATGCTTCGTGACTCGTGGGCTCAGGCTGATCGGAGTGCATGGAAACGCCTCGTCCCGTGTGTGCGGGGCTGGGGAGAGAATCATGAGATCGTGATGTCGACCGTGCTTTACAAGTGGGAGATCGGGTCACTATATTGGGGGTTGCGTGTCGATCGCAAGCGAGTTCTCGCTTTCGTGCATCGACCCGGCGGTCGTTCAGGCGATGCCCGTGCGGCGTCTCTCTCGTCCTCACTTGTGCGAGGCGGACGAGTTTCGAGAGCCCGCGGTCGAATCTCTCCACTCGTCCTGTCGACTCTCCATCCGCCGGGTTTCCGACTCGCAGCAGTCAGCGAGATGTCCCGACCTCCTTCGACTCGGCATGTTTGCATGCTGAATGGAGGTGTGCGTTCACTCTCATTGATTCGCATGTCATTTCCATTGATCCACTTGATCGAAGGAGCCTCGATGCGCAGGTCGTTGATTCTCCGCGCGGCGGGTGCGCTGTTGGTTGCGGCATCACCGGTCCTCGTGGGATGCGGCGATGAGCAGGTCAAGCTCGCCGATGCACCGCCCGCAGCGATCGGCGAACTCAAGAAGGAAGCCGAGACCGGATCGAAGGATTCGCTGAAGAAGGGTGCTCCGGCGAAGGGATCGTCGTCGGGGATCCGTCACAATCCCTCGGAAACCCCGAACTGAGAGATGCGGATGCGTGAGATCCTCGATCTCGCGCGAATCGCCCGCGGACGTCCGATGCGTGTCCGCTTGCTTCACGAACGGGGAGCGTCAGCCGTCGGGCATCGTCCCGTCGACCCTCGCCGGTCAGGATCGATCCTCCGCGGTTCCGCGGCAGCGATCGATGGATCGACAACTCCCCCTCTCGGGTCATCGATCATCACATCGTTCGAGGAGGTCGGAATGCGTACTCATGCCGCTTCGTCCAGACTGAAGCCTCGCGGCTTCACTCTCATCGAATTGCTCGTCGTGATCGCGATCATCGCGGTCCTGATCGCGCTGCTGCTCCCGGCCGTGCAGGCCGCGCGAGAAGCGGCCCGTCGAGCGCAATGCACGAACAACATGAAGCAGATCGGTCTGGCGATGCACAATTATCACCAGCCGAACAACTGCTTCCCCGGCGTCTACGGCGCCCGCAACATCAACAACCCGGCCGAGATCCGCGGCACCTGGGGAGCGTGGAGCGCCCAGTCGCTGCTCCTTCCCTACTTCGAGCAGAGCCAGATCTACAACGCCTGCAACTTCATGATCGCCAACCGCGACAATGGAGCGGGCCAACTCGAGAACCAGACCGCGATCGGTCAACGAATCAGCAGCTTCTTGTGCCCGTCGGCCCGGCTCCCGATCGGCGACGACGGACCGTTCCGCAAGCCCGGCAACAACTACTTCGCCTCGGTCGGCGCCAGCCTCGCCTTCAATGCCGATCCCTACAACAACATGCCGGCGAGCGCCTGGCCCAACGGGATCTTCATGATCAACGGCCCCGCGCGCGGCATCAACACCATCGGCGACGGCACGAGCAACACCATCGCCTTCGGCGAGTGGCGTACCGGCGACTTCAGCGAAGAGAAGCTCTCGGTGCCCCAGGACGTCATCAACCTCCGCCAGTATCCCGCGGGCGCCGGCTGGGGTTCCCCGCTGCTCAACATGCCCAACGGCGCGACCGGTTTCCAAGATTGGCTCACCGCCTGTGCGGGTGCCGCGCCGGCCTCGACGCGCGGTTCCGAGACCTGGCGGACCAACATGAGCTACCTCGGCCAGAGCTGGCACCAGGGGATGTTCGGGTGGTCGATGGGCAACACCCTGCTCGCGCCCAATCCTCCCTACCCCAACTGCCGCACCTGCTCCTGGGACGGCGACTGGGATTGCGAGGGGATGTACGGCCTCAGCAGCTTCCACCCCGGCGGCGGAAACGTGCTGATGGCCGACGGCTCGGTCCGCTTCCTCAAGTCGACCACCAACATGCGGACCGTGTGGGCGCTCGGAACGATCGACGGAGGCGAAGTCCTCTCCGCTGATTCCTACTGATCGCGGCCGACCGTTCCCGATCTCGCTTCCTCTCCCCCGTCCGAGCCGCCGGATCCGCGGCTCGGGCGGGCTCGCCGTCCCGCTCGATCATCACTCTCTGGTCGATTCTCGTCTCGGCGACCCGAATACCAATCGAGCTATGTGCATGACGGGATCGATCGATCCAGCAGGAAATCCCCCCGAAGATCCGACGGTTTCGCGATTCTCGAGACCGGGACGACTCACTCTCGCGGCATGGGCGGCGGTCTTGGGCGGGATCGTCTGGCTCGGGGTGATTCGGCCGCGCTTGGCTGAGCCGCGGGTTCCTTCCGGCGGGCACTGGGAGGCGGTCGCCCGAGGCCGCGCCCTGCTCGAGCAAGGTCGCCCCGACCTCGCGCTCGCCGCCGTCTCGCACATCCGCGATGAAGCCTCGGGCGCGGGTGAAGCGATGTGCGTCGCGGGAATCGCGCTCGGAAAGATGGATCGCTTCGGCCCCGCCAAGCTCGCGCTCGAGCGCGCGATCCGGCTCCAGCCGCGTCAACCCATGGCCACCAAGGTGCTCGCAGCGCTCCACCTCAGCATGGGCGATTCGGAGCGGGGACTCGAATGCCTCAGAAAAGCGGCGGAGCTGGCGCCGAAAGACTTCCGGCCCTGGTTCACGATGGGACAGGTCTACCTCGACCTGGGCGAACCGGCCAAGGCGGCTGAGGCCTATCTCGAGGCGCTGAGGCGCAATCCCGCGGCGATCGCGGCACGCATTGGACGGATCGAAGCGCTCCTCGGTGCGAATGGACTCGAGACCGCGGGGTCGTTGATCGGCGACACTCTGCCCTCGGCCCGAGACAACGCCAAGTTGCTTGGACTCGCCGCGCGACAAGCGCGCGAGACGGGTCGCAACGAAGAAGCACTCGCGTTCGCCGACCGCTCGCTCGAACTCGATCCCAACGAGCCCGAGGCGCTCATGGCGCGAGCCAGGATCCACGCAGCATCCGGTCGTCCCGCCGAGGCCAGGCGCGACCTCGAACGCGTCGTCGCCAATCACCCAAATCGGATCGACGCATTGACACTCCTCACGCAGGTCGCATCCCAACTCGGTCTCCGCGACCTCGCCGATCAGACCGCGAAGCAGCGAAAAGCCGCTTCGGATCGCCTGATTCTGATGGATGCGATGACGCAGGAGATCTCCGCGCGACCCAACGATCCCGAGCCGCGATATCGGATGGGCCTGGCTGCGATCGAAGGTCGCCAGTGGGTCCTCGCGCGCAATTGCTTCAATGCCGCCCTCGCGGTCGACCCCGAGCACGAAGCGTCACGACGCGGGCTTCGGCGACTCGCCGAGTCCTCGGAGTCCGACTCGGCCGGGAAGTCGGCGCTCGCAATCGACGGCGGACTTCCGGACGAGCCTTGAAGCCGCGCGAACGGGGATCCTCGTCGACTCCGAGGGATCAGGAGCGCAACGTCCAGGCGGAGACTCCCAACGATTCCGCGAAGTCCAGCAAGGTCCCCGTCGAGTCCTGCAAACCCCCTGCGCTCACGACGAGTTGAAGCAGTTCCCGAGGCTGAAATCCTCGAGCGAGCCTGACCCGGATCTCTCCCGTGGTCTCGTCGAGCGCGATGCCTCGGAGCGTCACTCGCTTGTCGTCGCGCGATCCGAAGCGGCGATCTCGCCCCGCGCGGCGGAGCTGGATCGTCGACAGGGCATCGGGTGTGGGTGTCGCGACGGTTCCGTCGAAAGCGATCGCGACTTCGGTGAGGGCCTTTCGCGTGCGGATCCCTCGAACCGACACGATGCGCGGTTGCCTCGCGTCGTCGTCGATGATCGAGACCGTCGCGGAGGTCGTGCCCCCCACCGAGAGGCCGGAGGGATCGGTCAGTCGGACGACGAACGATTCGGTGGGCTCGTGCGATCGATCCGGAATCAGTGGGACGCGGATCACCGCGGTCGCGACGCCGGGCGCGAAGACCACGCGTCCGGATACGGGCGTGAAGTCGCTGGAACCCGCGCTCCCCGGAAACGTGGCGTAGCCGATGCTCGAACTCTCGGCCAGGTCGCCGGACCGAGAGAGGACGACGTCCACGAACGTCGCCGACTCTGCGACCGAGACTCGAGGCTGGACGAACGCGACACTGCTCGACGTCCCATTTCCCGAATCCGGGGGCGGGACCGGCGAGTCGTCGGTACCCGGTCGGTCGGGGTCGAAGATCGTGAGCGAGTATCGAAAATCCCGGACGACTCCGCCGACCCGGACTCCGGTGATCTCGACCTCGAGGTCGCGGTCGACGAGGGGAGCCTCGTCGGTGATGCCTGCGACGGTCCATTCGATCGCCGGGTCGCCGTAGTTCGGACCACCGCGACTCACGACCGAGACGGGAAGCGAGGTCGATCCCGACACGACCGAAACGTTCGCCGACGAGAAGTCGGCCGAGGCGTCGACGGCGAACGACCAGGCATCGGGAACGATCGAATGATGCACATAGCCGGGCGCAGGCCAGGCGACGAACGGAGCTTCGGGTCGCGGCCCGTCGAATCTGAGGACGTGAACGGCGTTGCTGGGCCGGTAGCCGCCCGTAGGCGTCGGGATGTCGCCGATGCCGATGTGGGTCTGCGGGGGATAGAGCAACCAGCGGCGATGACCGGCGGGCGCAGGCTCCTCCATATAGAGGTCGATCGCGAAGCTGCCGGCGGCTCCGAGCGCGAGATTCGAGTTGCCCGCACCCTCCGCTCCGTCGCTCGTGTAGTGCGTCCAACTCGTCGGAGGCTGATGCGAGAGCTGATTGTTGGCGCTCATCAAAAGCGCTGCGGCCTGCGCCAGGCGACTCTTCTCGGGGTCGATGCCGACGTCGTCGTTCAGACCTGCTAGATATCGATAAGCATTGATTCGTCCGAGCGTGGCGTTCCGGTACGAAGTCGAGAGCGACCCCGGAATTCCCGCGGCGACGTCTCCCGTCCAACCCGGGACCACCTCGGCGAGCGGATCGAAGACGTCGCGATACCACGCGGCGGCTTCCGAGCGGGTGAGCGACGAGAAGGGAGTACTCGCGAGGAGCTCGCGAGCTTCGAGGAGTTCGGGCGACGGCGTGCATCCATGTTTGCCGTTTCGCCGAATCGATCCGACCCCACGATCCCTGGAGTCGGCGAGACGGAGAAAGCGCACGGAGTGTCTCCGCATTTCAGACCGATCGGCCGCGGCGAGGCCGATCCGGTTTCCGGGTGTCGTGTCCACAGGTGATCGATCGAGTGCCTACGATACGCGATCTCGCCGACCTCGTGACCTCCCAAACCGAGAGTTCTCGGCCGGGTAGGCGATCCGCCGGGGCGGGCGTTGCGTCTGGGAAACAGGCCGCAAGGACGGCCGCATCGGTGGAACCGACGGGGGTCGGCCGCGAGTTCCGATCGTCAGGTCTCGCTGAGCCCGAGGACCTTCGCGTAGACCTTGAGGGATTCCATGATCCCTCTTCGCCGCGCAGGGCCGGCGTTGTGACGCAAGAGGATGAAGGTCTCGTCGTCGGTCGCTTCGGCTCCGCCTCGGTAGCGTTCGATCGCGTCGAGCAGAGCCCACGAGAACGCCGCCGGATCATCGACGTCGGTTGCACGCACCAGCTCGAGCAGACCTTCCTCGCCGAGCAGACGCCCCTGAGGATCCTCGGCCTCGATGAACGCATCGGTGTAGAAGAGCACCAGATCTTCGGGTTCGAGGGTCAGCTCATGCGAGCCGTATTGCGCGGATTCTTCGATCCCCAGCGGGATGTCGGAGACCGAGCCCTGAACCACGGGTTGATCGAGATAACACCACGTCCGGTCTCGCGCTCGACGCAACAACGGGGCGGGGTGCCCGGCGTTGCTGACCTTCAGTCGATCCGAGGTCGTGAGATAGGTCGCGACGACGGCGGTCGCGAACCGCCGCATCTCGATCAGGTCGGTGAATTCTCGGTTGAGCGATGAGACCAGCGAGGACTGATCCTTGCGGTTGATGTGTTTGCGCATCAACCCTCGGAGCGACTTGGCGACCTCGGAGACCGAAGCGCCGTGCCCGGAGACGTCGGCGAGGATCAGCCGAGTGATCATGCCTCCGCCGCACAGAGACACGTAATGCACGTCGCCCCCGCCTTCCGACTGGCGATAGGGTCGGCTGTGGACGTGGATATCGAGACCGGGAGTCGAGACGTCCCGCTCCGTGGTGGAATTCCCTCCCCAGATCTCCATGCACTGGAGTGCCGTCGTCTCTCGGCCGTTGGAGTCCACGGGCTCGGTGTTCATCGTCGTCGCTTCCTGGGGATCTCGGGGCGATTCGATCGATCGACTCCAAGATCACACGAGCACTTCGACGCGGCAACGACCGAGAAAATTCGTTTCTCGGCTCCGACTCGAAGCAAAGGGAAGGACGGGGGACGCCGAGGCGCGGGCGATCGGCCCGGATGGATCGTCCGGGCCGATCGCGGCGATGCTCAACGGAAGGAGCGGCTCCACGAGCCGACCTTGACCGCGATCGGCGGGCGTCGGGAGGTCAGGGAGACGATCGGGCTCTGTTCCGTCGGCAATCCGACGGTGTCCAGGATCGCGTTCGCGACGGGAGAGGTCGCCGGGGCGAAATCGACCGTCGAGAGCGTCGAGACTCGCAACCTGGCGGGGTTGATGACCTCGAAAGCAGTGAAGGCGTCCTGGATGGTCTCTCCGTTGACGGCATCGCCGTCCTGATTCATCGGGTTGCCGGCGAGGTCGTTGATGGCGGGTCCGATCATGATTGCGTAGAGGCCTGACCGGGTCTGACCGGCGAATTCGAGCTCGAAGGTCGTCGAGCTGCCCGCCACGGGTCGAACCGCGCTGATCGGCACGATCCGCCCCGACGCCGAGATGAGGACGACGTCGGAGGGAGTGAACGTCGACGCGAGAATCGCCTCGTCGAACTCGATCCGGAATCTGTCGATCGCGCCCGGGGTCGACGAGGAGAACTGCCCCAACTTGGCCTTCGCGCCCTTCCTGTCGGGGGGAGCCTTGATCGTGAAGGAGGCCGAGTAAGCGTCGGTCGACTCGCCGTTCACGGCGTCGCGATCCTGATTCATCGGATTCCCGGCGAGATCCGCGATCGCGGGCCCGACTCGGATGTCGTAGCGTCCGACCTCGGACTGAGTCTCGAAGACGATGTCGAACTCGCGCCCGCTCGTGCCCGCGACGGCGGTCACGGAGGTGATCGCGACGACCCGCCCGTTCGGCCCGGTCATCGCGACGTCGCCGGTCGTGAAGGTCTCGAGTGCGATCGTCTCGGAGAAGGTCACGCGGATGCGATTGTATCGCTCCGCCGCGGGCCCGCTGACGATTCCGCGAGTGATGTGGGCTCCCGTCGTGTCCGTCGGCGGCGCCTGGATCGTCTTGGAGGTCGAGAACCGGTCGTCGGACGACTCTCCGTTGGCCGAGTCGCCGTCCTGGTTCATGAGATTGCCGGCTCGGTCGGCGATGCCGGGGCCGACGCTCAGCGAGTAGGTGCCGGGAGCGGTTTGAGCCGTGAAGGCGATGACGAATTCGGTGTCGCCCGAATTCGCGACGGGGCTGACCGAAGCGACGGCCAGGGTCTGGCCGCTCGGCAGCGTCAGGACGACGTCGTTCGTCGTGAAGGAAGCCGAGTCGATCGCTTCGGAGAAGGTAACGCGAAGTCCGGAGATCGAGGTCGAGGTTCCCTCGAAGCTGGACGCGATCACGCGGGCGCCCGTCGTGTCGGCCGGGGGCGGAGGCGGGTCGCCCGCGTTCTGGAGCATGCGGGCGACGTTCAATCGACCGTTCGTCTTCACCAGTCCGGTGAGCTGAGGCAGCACATCGACCGAGCTCTCGAGCTTGGCGATGACTTCCTGATAGGTGAGCGACGGATTCTGATCCCAGAGCAAGGCGATCGCCCCGGCAACGTGCGGTGTCGCCATCGAGGTGCCGCTGAGGCTGGCGTAGCGATTCCCGGGCCAGGTGCTCAAGGTGCTCACGCCGGGCGCGGCGAGCGACACGCTCTGGTCGCCGTAGCTCGAGAACCCGGCTCGGTTGTCGTTCGAGTCGACCGCCGCGACCGCCACGACGTTGTCGTAGGTCCTGGAGTAGTTGGCGGGATACGACGCGGAGACGTCGTTGTCCTGGTTCGAATTGCCGGCCGCCGCCACGAAGATGTGCCCCGCCGTCTGGGCACGCTGGATCGCCGAACCGAGGGTCGACGAGGTGCCGGAAGACCCCCAGCTGTTGTTCGAAACCCGTGCGCCGTTCTGAACGGCGTAGTCGATGGCTCGAACGGCGGCGCTCAACGATCCGGAGCCGGAAGCGTCGAGGAACTTGAGAGGCATGATCGTGGTCGTCCAAGCGACTCCCGCCACTCCGACGCCGTTGTTTCCGACCGCGCCGATCGTACCGGCAACGTGAGTGCCGTGTCCGTTGTCGTCCATGGGATCATTGTCGTTGGTGACGAAGTCCCAGCCGCGAAGGTCGTCGATGAAGCCGTTGCCGTCGTCGTCGATTCCGTTGCCCGCGACCTCATCCGAGTTGCGCCAGATGTTCGCGGCGAGATCCGGGTGCGTATAGTCGACCCCGGTATCGATCACGGCGACGACGGTGCGCCCGTTGCCGGTCTGGATGTCCCACGCGGCGGGAGCGGCGATCTTGGTCATCCCGTAGAGCGAGCCGAATTGCGGATCGTTCGGCGTCCGCGCGACGCTGACGAGATAGTCGGGCTCGGTCGAGATCACACCGCCGAGGGAGTCGTAGAATTCGGAAGCGGCCTGGAGCGAGACGCCGTCCACGAGATCGATCGCATAAACGCCCAGGCCGAGCGATTCGACTCCCCGAGCAACCGAGGATTCGCCCAGCATCGACAGCGGGATCGTCGGTCCCATCTCGTCGAGAGTGATCAACAAGCGGTCGGCGATGTACTGCGAGGCATCGACCTCGAGCGATCCAAACCCTGTGGTCGGAGTCACTCGATCTTCCAGCCGTTCCAGATGGAACCGAGAGGGCCGGCGCGCGCGGTTGCGGTTCATGGTGACGACTCGTGGGTGTGAGATCATGAAGATGGAACGGATCGCCGGAGTCGATCCCTGCGCGGAGAACGTCCGGGCAGCGAGTCGACTCGACGTCGCGAGAGACCGCGAGCTCGAGATTCGGAGGGGAGTCAAGGGGGGGGACGATCACTCCCGAAGTGGTTCGGTAGAATCTCTCAATCGATCGAGCCGACCGCAAGAGCAAACGGCCCGTGGCCGCGCCTAAACCCCTCATCCTCGAGCCTAGTTCACCGATCGCTGCGCCGACGTCATGTCCTCGAAACTCGACGAAGCGGAACGCGAGCGATCAAAAGCGTCCGGCAGCCAGCATCTCGGACGAGTCGACGTCGATGAATCGGAACGGAATGGCGTGAGATCACGCAGACTTCAGCCGCCTCGCCCGCGCGCGATGCACGGGGTTTCGCCTCGGTCCGACCGGGCGGGAGGTCCTCTTCCAACTCGCTTGGCTCGAGGGAGATCCGCCGAATCTGACCCGCGAGTTCGAAGTCTCGAGACCGGGACCCGACGGCATCCTTCGATCGTTCGAGGCATCGGTCCACCGTCGCGAACGCGGCATCATGTGGTGAGTCGATCCGGAGCGCGTTCGATGCGATGGGGATGAACGAAAGAAAGACATCCGCGAATTCGGCACGAGGCCGAAGTCGCGAATGTCAGGGGATGACGACGCCGCATCTGTTTCGTCAAGACGACGCGGACCGGTTGACATGGATGCAGTCGGTCAACCATGCCCGCCGCGGATCGGGGCGACGGGGAAGGCTGGGGCGTGCGTCGCGGTTCACGCGAGGTTGGTACCCCACTCGTCGTCGCCGTCGGTCGTGGCCTGGTTGGCCGCGAAGTTCACGTCGAAGTGAGCGACCCAGGCGAGACCGCCGTAGAGAACGGCTCCTCCATATCCGACGGCCAAGCCCGCTCCTCCGATTCCTCCCGCGGCGATATTGGTGGAGAATCCAACGTGGTCGAGCCAGGAGTTGGTGACGGTGAAGTAGATCGCCCCGCCCTGCCCCATCCCGCCGTTGACCGCCCCGTCTCCCCCGATCGCCTGGTTTTCGTTGAACTCGACCTCCTCGAGATCGGCATTGGTCGAATGGATGTACATCGCACCCCCGACGGCATGACCTCCCGATCCGAGTGCGTCGTTGTGTCCGCCGAGTGCTTGGTTGCTCTCGACGTTCGAGTCGGACAGATTCAGCGTCGTTGCTCCGGAGGTCATGATCGCTCCGCCGAAGGCTGAACCGCCGTCGACGATCGATCCATTTCCGCCGATCGCCCGATTCGAGAGGAAGTCGACCTGGATCAGATCGAGGAGTGCACCTTGGGCCCGGATCGCGCCGCCCCAAGCGTCGCCGCCTTCGTCGCCGCCGACCGCTTCGTTGAGAAGGAAGACCGCGCGATCGACGACGGCGTCGGAATTCTCGAGGAAGAGTCCCCCGCCGTGCGCCTCGCCGCCCGTGAGCACGCCGAGACCACCGCGAGCTTGATTCCGGCGGACGGTGAGTCCCGGGTCGCCCGGGGCGAAGACGGCATCGAACGAGGCGCCGTCGACGAGGGCGATGCCGCCTCCGCGAGCGGCTCCGGGAGCCGAGGACGGCGAAGCGGCCTGACCGCCGGTCGCGACGTTGTCCTGGATCATCAAGGAATCCTCGACGACGAGACTCGCATCCTCGACCATGATCGCGCCGCCGGTCGCGTAGCCGCCGATTCCCTGATTGGCACCGGCCGCGCCGCCTCGTGCTTCGTTGCCCGAGAAGTCCGTTGAGACGAGATAGGTATCGGCCTCGACCATGAGCGCGCCGCCCTTGGCTTCGCCGCCGAATCGACCGATCACGTCGCCGCCGATGCCGCCGATGGCGGAGTTGCCCGAGAAGCTCGCGGAATCGATGACGACGTTCGCCGCGGACGCGGCCACCCGGATCGCGCCTCCCGAGCCGTTCGCGCCGTTTGCCTTCTCGGAGGATCCTCCTCTGGTCTCATTGTTCGAGAACACGGACGCGTCGACGGTGAGCCATCCGATTTGAGAGGTCGCATTGATCGCACCGCCGCGGGCGACGCCGCCGGCATGATCGCCGTCGACCGTCGATCGACTGCCGTTGCCGCCCGTGGCCCGGTTGAATTCGAAGTCGTCGAGCGCAGAGGCGAGGTTCCCCTCGACGAAGATCGCCCCGCCCTGCCCTGCGCCGCCGGATCCCCCGGAGAGTTTGGTCGCGCCGTCGCCGCCTCGGACGAAGTTGTCCGCGAAGCGGTTTCCCGAGCTGTAGAGGGTCGTGCCCGCGGTGACGAAGAGCGCGCCGCCGTGCGCCGCTCCGCCCGCGTCGTTGCCGGCGCCACCTCGTCCTTTCCCGCCTCGGGCCGAGTTCGACAGGAAGTCGGTGTTGGAGATGACGACGAGATTCGTGGGTCCGACGTGAACGGCGCCGCCTTCCGCCGAGAATCCGTCGCCGGTGCCGAGTGCGCTCCCGTCGGCGCCGATTGCTCGGTTCGACGAGAAGACGCTGTCGATGATCGTCAAGGACGCGTTGGGACCGCCGACGGTCCTCAGAGCGCCGCCCATCGCCGTGCCCACGCTGAACGTCGTCTGATTGTCGATCATTTGGACGCGCTCGAGCGTGAGCGCGCCGTCGCGGAAGAGGATCCCGCCGCCGGAGCCCGGTCCGCGGCCGTGCACGATGCTGAGGTCGCTGATCGCCGCATCGACGCCGTTGAAGAAGTCGAAGACCCGATAGCGGTAGTTGCCCGAGATCGAGAGGTCGCCCGCGCCCGGCCCTCGAATCTCGATGTCGTCGCTCACGGCGATCGCCGAGGTGGTCAGGACGATCGTCCCCTTGACGTCGAACTCGATCTCATCCAAACCTGGGAGCGCGTTGGCTTGGTTGACCGCCGACCGCAGCGAGCCGACGCCGCTGTCGGCAAGGCTGGTGACGGAGAACACCGCCGGCACGACGCGGACCTCGAGTCGGTCGAGCGTCGCCGGATTCGCGAGAAATGCGCGACGGGCTCGGTTGGAACGTCGTTCACGGTCGCCGCGGCCTCGGCTCTTCGAATGACTGAACATGTCGTCTCTCCTCGATGTCGACGAGAATGCCCGCAGGAAACACCTTGCCCGGCGGTTCGTCCGCACGACTCGCGGTCGAAGCCGGCGGGCTCCGATGACTCCATCAAGCTGGTTCGATCGCGACCGAAAGGCGATCGATCGAATCTCGTCGATCGGCCCTGGTCGACGGGCCGAGGGATCGATCGCAAAGGATCCGACAAAAAAACTCGAGATGGCATTTCGGGTCGTGCCCGGCTAGCTTGATTCGGAAGGTCGGAGAGTCGTGAGACCGAATCGTCGCGCCCGACCGCGCGACCTCGTGCGGAGTTTGCCTCGGCTCGACTCCTCTCCCAGCGAGGATCCCGATGGACGACCACACAGCCGGCTCGATGACGATCCTGATCGACGACTTGGCATCTCCCGAAAGCGACATCCGCGATGAAGCGGCTCGGCGAATCTGGGAGCGCTACGGCCCGAGGCTCCTGAATCTGGTGCGCGACCGAATCGACCGTCGGCTCCACGCCCGAATCGACGCCGAGGACGTCGCACAGAGCGCTTACCTCTCGTTCTGTGCTCGGCAAGACCCGGAGCGACCTCTGGGCGATCGGGTCGAACTCTGGCGGTTCCTTGCCCACATCGCGGTCCGCAAGGTCTGCAATGCCGCGAATCATCATCGTGCGACCATGCGGGATTACCGCCGCGAGGCTGCGGCGATCGATGTCCTCCAGACTCGCGGACTCGACTTCGGGATTCCGGAACCCTGCGACGGGACCGCGACCGAGCCCGATGGAGCGGCCGTCGTCGCGGAGATGATCGACTCACTCCCGACCGAAGAACTGCGCAGAATCGCATTGTGGCGGCTAGAGGGTCGAAGCAACTCCGAGATCGCCAAACTCATCGGCCGCACGGTGCGCTCGGTCGAGATCAAGCTCCAACGCATTCGCGCCTGCCTCTCGGTCCACAGTATCGATTGATCCGACCTTCGAACCAAGGCGGACCGACGGCTCGTGCTCCCGCGGCCCGCCGCCGGCGTTTCCTCGATGGACCGTCGCGCCGTCGACCGCTCCCTCCTCGTACTTGCTTCGGGACCCACCCGCATGGACAGCTTTGCCTGGCTCGACGAGATCGCGACGCGTTTCGAGAGATCCTGGCGCTCGGGAAATCGTCGAGAGATCGAAGACTTCCTCCTGGAACTCCCCCCGGAGAAGCGCGACGAGGCCGTCATCGAGTTGGCGATCATCGAGTACGAACTGCGGCTCGAGATGGGCGACTCGGTGGAGACTCGCGAATACCGCGATCGATTTCCGGCAGCCGCGGCGGAGATCATCCGAGCCGTCGAGTCCCGATTTCCGACCCTGGAGCGACCTCGCACAGGGGATCATCCCCCATTCGAGCCGCGAATCGACTCCGCCGATCGACTCTCGGAACCGCCGATCGACTTCGATGACGATGATCGGTACCGAATCGTCACGGAGCTCGGAAGAGGCGGAATGGGCCGTGTCTACCTTGCCCGCGACGAGCATCTGGGGCGACACCTCGCGCTCAAGAGGATGACCGAGCGAACCGCGAGGAGTGCGGAAAAAGCGCTCGAACATCGGCGACGATTCCTCCGCGAAGCGCGGATCTGCGCCCATCTCGAGCATCCCGGGATCGTGCCGATCCACGACCTCGTCGACGACGATCGGCGCGCCCCGTTCTTCACCATGCGTCGGGTCGAGGGACAAACCCTCGCCGAGCGGCTCGCCTCGAGAATCGTGCCCGCTTCCGAGAGAGGGCCGCTCCTCCAGGTATTCGCCAAGATCTGCCAAGCGGTGGCGTATGCTCATGCGAGAGGAGTGATCCATCGCGACCTGAAGCCCGCGAACATCATGCTCGGCTCGTTTGGTGAAGTGCAGGTCATGGATTGGGGCCTCGCCAAGACTCTCGACGCCCCCGAAGCCCGAGGGATCGAATCGATCCCAGTTCCGCTCATGAACCTGGCATCGAGCGATGAATTCATCACCCACGATGGAATCGTTCTCGGAACGCTCGCGTACATGCCTCCGGAACAGGCTCAGGGACGGATCGAAGAATTGGATCGACGTTGCGACGTCTTCAGCCTGGGTGCGATTCTCTACGAGATCCTGGTGGGACACCCTCCGATCGCATCGGGAACGACGACCGAGATGCTCGCTCGTGCCCGCATCGGCCCCTGGCCCGAGGCGGAACTCGCCCTTTCCGCAGCGCGCGACCTCGACCCGATCCTCGTCGACCTCGCAAAGCGATGTCTTCAACACGATCCCGACATGCGACCGAGCGACGCGGCCGAGGTTGCGCGCGGGATCGATCATTATCTCGAGACGATTCGAGAGCGTGCCCACGCCGCCGAGATCGCGCGGGTCGAAGCCGAAGCGCGGGCTGCGGGAGAGCGCAAGCGGAGACTCCTGACGGTCGGCTGGATCACTTCCGCCGCCGTTCTCACCGCGACGACCGCGATCGCTTGGGGGTGGATCGCCCG
This sequence comes from Isosphaeraceae bacterium, assembly GCA_033763215.1. Lineage (GTDB taxonomy): Bacteria > Planctomycetota > Planctomycetia > Isosphaerales > Isosphaeraceae > JANRKW01. Next base: position 57,393 of record JANRKW010000008.1, read on the forward strand.
CGAACGTCGCGATCGGCTCGATCAGCTCGATCGGGCCGTGACCTCGGCCCGCCTCGATGAGATCCGCGCAAGCGAGGCTGCCCACGACGCATCGCTCTGGAAGGCTGCGGCGGATTCCGCCGACCATGCTCTCGACCTCGCGCGTGCTCTGGGCGGAGCTCCGGTCGGCGAGGAACTCCTCGCGATGCGCGACCGATCGCGAGGTGAGGCGGCCGCGGTCGTCGCCGACCGTCGCCTCCTCGACGAACTCGTCACGGCCCGAACGTCGCTCGAGCTGCGCGGACTCGAGGGGCTCGACTCCGACTATGCCGCGGCGATGTTGAACTACGGAATCGACATCGACCAGTTGGATGTCCGGAAGGCCGCCGCGCGACTCTCGTCGCGTCCCGCCGACTTCCGCCTTCAACTCGCCGCCATGCTCGACGACTGGTACTTCACCCTCCGCAAGCTCGATGATCGAGGAAAGCGGCCCGGTCGAGTGATCGACCTCGCGCGAGCCCTCGACCCGGATCCCGAACGCGACCGATTCCGGACTCTCGCGAGCAGCCTCTCTCCCCGATCGCATCGAGAGGAGTGGAAGTCGCTCGCGGAGACCGATTCGATCGGAGGACTCGAACCCCCGAGCGCCTCGATCTTCAGCCGCATGCTCGACCTCGTCGGCGAGCACGCGCTCGCCCGGAAGGTCTATGAGAAGAGCCTCGCGAGGCGACCCCATGATCTCTGGACCAACTTCGAGCTGGGGAAATCCTATCGAAATCACCAGCCTCGCATTCTCTCGGAGGCGATTCGACGGCTTTCGATCGCCCGAGCCGTCCGGCCCGACACCGCGCACGAATTGGCCCACCTCCTCGAGAGCGCCGCTCGTTTCGATGAGGCTGAGGAGATCTTCCGCGAACTCGTCGAGCTTCGGCCCGATTCCTCGCGTCATCTCGCGTGCCTCGTCTCGAGGTTGGCTCTCAACAAGCGTCCCGAGGATCTGAAGAAATATGCGCCGATGGCTCTGGAGGCCTGCCGGCGCGAGATCGAACGGAACTCGATCGACGCCGTTCCGCACTTTCGCCTCGGACTCATCCTCGAGGCTCAGGGACGCCTCGAGGATGCGATCGAGTCGTATCGAGAGGCCGCGATCCGCGAACCGAATCGCGCGGAGATCCAGGTGAACCTCGCATCGGTCCTCTCCCGCGCCGGACGGCGCGAGGACGCGAGACGATCGGTCGATCGCGCCCTCCAGGTCGATGCTCGAAGCCCGGCCGGAGTCGCCGCGCTGGCTCGGCTCCGGATGCGATCGGGAGATCTCGAGGGCGCCGCGACGGAATACGAGAGACTCCAACGCCTCGATCCCGAGAATTCCTCGCTCCTTGCCGAGGCGCTGCCGGTGCTCTTTCAGCTCGAGCGTGTCGAGCAGGGCGGCAGGCTGGCGCGACGGATCCTCGAGATCAATCCCCGACACGCTCAGGCTCGACTCTATCTCGCAGTCCAACTCGCGGCCGCTCATCAGCCCGAGGCCGCGATCCAGGAGGCGCGTCGAGCACTTGCCGACGGCAACCGATCGGCGGTCGTGCTCTACAATCTCGGTCGCAAACTCCAACGTCAACGACGGTACATGGATTCGATCGAGATCTATCGGGCCGCGATCTCGGTGGATCCGAAGATCGCGGAGATCCATTGCAACCTTGGACAAGCGCTCGCCTCCGCCCGCGACTACCCGGCCGCGCTCGCGGCTCTCGAGAAAGGACATCGACTCGGCTCTTCGCGTCCCAAAGGCAAGTGGCTCTACCCTTCCGCGCAGTGGATCGAGGAGACCCGCGCTGCGGAAAAGCTCGATGGAGAGCTTCCCGAGTTCATTTCCGGTCGACGTTTGCCGACGTCTACGCATGAGTGCGTCGTCCTCGCCCAGATCGCCGGTGCGCGTCGGCTCCACGCCTCCGCGACCGCGTTGTGGAAGAGTGCCATGGATCGAGCCGCCGAAGGCCCTCCCGCGCTCGAGAGCGACTCGATCCTCGCCGCGGCGGCGGATGCCGCGGCGGCCGCGGCGGGTCGAGGCTTCTACGAGCAACCTCCCTCGGGTTCCGAGATCGACGCCTGGCGCAGATTCGCGTTCGAATGGTTGGACCGAGAAGTCCGTCGATTCGAGACCTCTGCATCCATTGCGGATACCGACGAGCGCGAGCGGATCCGCAGGGCTCTCGCAAACCTCCTCGACGATCCCGACCTCCGATCGATCCGAGAAACGCGCGAGATCGCGCGGTTGAGAGACGCCGAAGCGCGGGAGTTCCAGCAGCTCTGGAATCGCGTCTCGCTGCTGCACAGTCGTCTCGTCTCCGACGAGAGCGAATGACGGGGCCGGCATCGCGTTGCGAAATCGATCATGCTGACGGTTCGTATGGACGCGGTCGACGCGCTTCTCGCAGAGCGGTCGACTTCAGGTTCCGACCAATCCGTCGAGATCGAGGGAACTCCATGTTGATTGCAGTGCTCCAATTCCTGGCGTCGGCCGCGGTGATCGTGGTCGCGGGGACGTTTCTCACCAAGTTCGCCGACGAGATCGCCGAGCTCACGGGGTTGGGTCGGCTTCTCGTCGGCAGCGTCCTGCTCGCGGGCGCGACCTCGCTGCCGGAACTCTCGGTCGACATCAGCGCCGTGAGGCTCGGCGAGACGGACATGGCGGTCGGCGACTTGATGGGGAGCAGCCTGTTCAACCTGCTGATCTTGGGCGTGCTCGACTCGATGCATCGCCGCCCGACGCGCATCCTCTCGCGCGCCTCCGCGTCGCATGCGCTTCCCGCCACGCTCAGCATCGCCCTGACGGCGATCGCGGCGATCGCGATCGTGATCAATACGAGGGCCGGCGTTTCGCTCGCGGGCCTGAGCCTGGGGAGTTGGGCGTTGCTCGCGTTCTACATCGCGGGAGTTCGGGTGGTCTACCTCGACCAGCGGATCACGGCGGCGATCGTCGAGGCGGAACAATCGACCACCGATGAATCCCACGGCACATCAAAGCGTGTTCGATTGATCCGCGCGGTACTCGGGTTCGCGGCCGCATCGGGCGTGATCCTGCTCGCCGCGCCCTTCATGGCCGAGGCGGCGGCGAAGATCGCCGACGAGAGCGGATTGGGGGGAACGTTCGTGGGAACGACCCTCGTCGCGCTCTCGACCTCGCTCCCCGAGCTCGTTGCGTCGCTCTCGGCACTCAGAATGGGCGCGTTCGACATGGCGGTCGGAAACGTCTTTGGGAGCAACGCCTTCAACATGTTGCTCCTCGTCGTTCTGGACGTCTTTCAGCCCGGACCGATGTTCGCGATCATCTCGACGGCTCACGTGCTCACCGCACTGAGCGCGATCCTCGTGACCTCGATCGCCGTTCTCGGGCAGCTCTACCACACGGAGGAGCGCCTGCTCTTCTTGGAGCCCGACGGCGCTCTGATCATCCTCCTCGTGGTCGCGACTCTCGCCCTTCTTTACTTCGCAGGTTGATCCTCGCGAGCCGGGAGGTCGATGCGTGCGCCGGCGGCGGCTCGGGGATCGCCCGTCCGTTCGAGGTCGGCGGCATAGACCTCCAGGTTCGATACCGCTTTCATCGAGGTCGGGGCGGAGCCCCGGCGCTCGACGCGGATCGGCGCCGACGGGTCGACGAACGGTGTGTCGAGGTGGAGGGTGAGCGGACCCTTCGCATCCGTTTCGATCCGGACGGTGTTCCCTTCGACGCGTGCTTCGATGCGGCGGCCTTCGGCGGGTGCCGGATCCTCGATCCAATAGAATCGCCGGATCACGGCGTCGGATTGCGTCCAGATCAAGCGATCGGGACGCACCGTGCGCGGCGGGAGGCGGAGGAGATGCGCCAGGTGATCTCGGTCGGGGACCGAGTGTCCCACGCCTTCCTTCCACTCGAGTCCGCCGGGGAAGCCGCCGAACTCCTTGCGTCGAGCGAGAAAGAACTCCTCGAAGGCCTTGCAGCGATCCGCACGACCGTAGGCGGTGTCCTTCGAGCCGACCATCCAAGTGAAGTGGACATTTCGGAGATTCTCGCCGCGCGTCTCGCCGTCCGTCGGCGCGGAGGCGGAGGCGTGGATCGCCGAGAATCGGTCGGGCATCTTCGGACCGATCACGAAGGCACCGTAGCCGCCGTGGGATGCGCCGAGGATCACCACCCGGTCCGGATCGACGTCCGCGAAGAGCACGAATTGACGAATCAGGCGCTCGACCAGCGGACAGATCGCGTCGTCGTAGAAGCCGTTCCACTCGTCGTTGGGAGCGCGGAGCGCGAGATAGACGTATCCGCCGACCTCGGGATGATCCTTGTAGTAACGCTCGAACATTCCCTTCCACTGGGAATCGTTGATTCGTTTGGCCGTGCCGCCGCCGCCGTGCATGGCGATCACGAGCGGTCGGAGTCCCTTGGGCTTCTCGCCCACCTCTCGGAACAGATAAGGCGATCGACGATCTCCGGTGACGACCTCCTTGGCCTCGAATTCCGCGCGAAGCTGCTCGTGCATCGGCGAACGTCGATAGGCTTCCCACGCGATCGCTCGGGAGGACTCATCCACGGGGATCGCGGCGAGGAGCTTCGCCGCGGCCTCGCGCCGCTCGACATCGGAGCCGAAGCGGGCGTCGAAGAGCCTTCGGAGTCCGGCTCGGTTCGACTCGGAATCGGGCTCGTCGATATCGATTCGGACGACCGTGTCCTTCTCGACCGAGACGATGCGACACGAAGCGCGGCCCTCCGCGCGAGCCACGACGAGAAATCCGTCGCCCGACGCCGCGACCGTCGAGAGGTGGAGATTCACGTCGCCTCGCGGTCCGACGCTCTTTCCTTCCAGACGTCGCTCTCCGGTCTCGGTGTCGAACGCCTCCACGTCCGCGACGACTCGCTCGCCGGCCTTGCGCACCTCGACCATGAGGCGCGGAGCTCGGGGAGCGTTCGTGACCCCGCCCGTGTAGCGATCGGTCACATTCTCGCCCGGGACGTCGCCGCGCGGCGACCAAACCATGGGGAACCGGAGCCCGGTTCGACGATAGGTCGCCGCCCAGACCGCATTGCGCGGGACGTCGCGCACGGCGCCGCGAACCTCCGCAGCGAACCAGGCGTGATCGAGGCCCTTCTCATCGGGTTCGGCCGCACCGACGAAATGCCAGCGGCCCGAATCCCAGATCTCGACCCACGTGTGGTTTCCGCCGCGACCGGGCCACGAGGGGATTCCGGCCAGACGAGCCGGGATGCCGACCGATCGGCAGGCTTCCACCAGCATGATCGAGAGGCCGGTACAGGTCGCCATCCCTTGCGCGATCGACTCCTTCGAACATTGATCGGTTCGGAGCCGACGCGTGTTGTAGACGACATGATGGTCTTGGAACAATCGCTGATTGATCCGAGCGGCCGCGACCCCGGGTCCCTCGGCATCCTTCACCAGATCGAGATATTGCTTCATGAACGCTTCTCGAGAAGATCGACGCGGCTCCGTCACGCTCACGTGAGGCAGCACGGCGTCGAGGAAGATCTCCTCGGGGACGCTCATGCCCCAGGGAGTCGCCGCGCGGGCCTCGTAGGCGAGCCGCGTATTCTCGAGGAGTTCCTGGGGCGGCAGGGATCGCAGGTCGATCAGCGGCAGGTGTTCGATCAAGTAGACCAGTCCGGGCCGAAGTTCCTTCTTCGTCGTATCGAGGATCGCCTCCCAATCCGCCCGGCGTTCCGGCGCGCGGAGCAGCGAGAGCTCGGCAAGCGGCGTGAGGTTCGTTCCGGCCTCGGCGGCAACCGCTACCAGGCTCGAGATCATGATTGCGAAGGCGGTCATTTCGTCGAGTCCCCTCTGTCCTGAATCGCGCATCCGGTCTTGGACCTCATCTTCGCCCAAACCAGTCCCCGATCCTAGCGGAATCCCGTCCCTCGCCCCGTCGAGTCGAATTGCCCGCTTCATGGTGCGCTGATACATTGGATCTTCATTTTTCGTGCATTCGCACAGAATCCTCTCTCCGGAGTGCTGAATTCCATGCAACGATCCTACCGACGCGCCGTTTTCTCCTTGGTCGCCGCCGCGATTCCATTGGTCGGCGGAATGATCGCGGGTTGCGGCGGAGTGGATGATTCGGCCTTCACGAAGACCCCCGGAACCGTCGCCCCGGATGCTCCCAAGACGCCCGCCGAGTACGACGAGAAGTTCCCCGTGCCAAACGCGGGTGATGCAAAGGCCAAGGCCTCGAACATCACGAATCCCTGAGATCCCGGCCTTCGGCGGGCGATTCGTTCACATTCATTCTCCTGCAACCCCATCCTCTTCGAGTTGGAGTCTCTCCATGCAATCCAAGCGCTCGGGATTCACATTGATCGAGTTGCTCGTCGTGATCGCGATCATCGCCGTCTTGATCGCTCTGTTGCTTCCCGCGGTGCAGGCCGCCCGCGAAGCGGCTCGACGCGCTCAGTGCGTCAACAATCTCAAGCAGATCGGCCTCGCTCTGCACAACTACCACGACTCGAACAGCAGCTTCCCGCCCACCGGCGACTCGGGACAGGGCAACCGCACCCAGGTCTACATCGGGATGAAGGCACGCATCCTGCCGTTCCTGGAGCAGTCCGCGCTCTACAACGCGATGAACTACTCGTTCACGAGCACGAACGGATACAATCACCCGGCCAACGACACGGTCCGAGTCACGAAGGTCGCGTCGTTCCTCTGTCCGTCGGACGGGAATGAGCCGACGGTGCCGTCGCTCACCGATCGTGCGACGGGTGCGAGCACGAACTACCCGAACACGCTCGGGCGCGAGTCGCGCTTGACCGATCTCAAGATGACCGGCCCGACCTATTTCGTGGGGAATTCCACGAACGCGGGCTGCCCGGGGAACTTCACCGGTCCGCTCAACGGCACCATCGGCCTCTCGGCTGCGAGCGATGGAACCAGCAACTCGGCCGCGTTCAGCGAATTCGTGAAGGGCGACGGCACGCTCGCACGCGACGGGCGACACATCGTCTACAACGGCGGCTCGGCGGCCTGCACCTTCTACGGTCGGCCGGACGCCGACTTCCAGATGAACAACGACTGCCAGACCCGCGCGAACGGCCGCCAATTCGCATTCAAGGGACGCCGCTGGATCAGCTCGTTGATGGGCGAAGGCGGCGGCTACGTCCACACGATCGCGCCGAACAAGAAGTCGTGCGCCTTCAGCTCGATCGGTTCGCAGGTCTTCAACCTCGTCGGTGCGAACTCGATGCACCCGGGCGGGGTCAATGTGCTCTTCCTCGACGGGTCGGTGCGATTCGTCAAGGATACGGTCAACTTCAACACGTGGATCGCGATCGGAACCATCGCGGGTGCCGAGGTGATCTCGGCCGACGCACTCTGAGTCGGTCGGCTCGTCGACTCGCCCGAAGGAAAAAGACGACCCGCGTCTCGTTCGGCACGAGGCGCGGGTCGTTTCGCTTCCGGGGCGAATTCGAGACGGTCGAATCAGGCGAACGCTTGGAACAACGTCGCGACCATCGAGAGCACGATCAGAGTCAGGAAGATCATCACCAGCGTGTAGATGAGACCGTACTTCGCCAAGAGCGCCCCGAGCGCCTTCATCAAGTGAGAGATGTCGGCACCCGACGTCGCGGGGATCTCGGCAAAGGCGAAAGCCGCGCGACGGGTCCAGATCCCGATCAGGAGGAAGAACACTCCGACCAGGAGCTCTTGAACGAGCGCCACCCAGAGGATGCGCGTGTCGCTCGGCAGTTTGACCTCCGGAGGGAGCTTCGCGCGGATCTCCTCGGGAATGCCCCCTTGGGCGATGACGACGCCGATGAAGGCGGCCGCGACGAGATAGAGGAGCCCGATCGCGATGTTGAATCCGCCGACCACCCGCATCTTCGACGCCAGACCGCCGATCAGCTCATTCTCGACCGGCGTGAATTCATAATTCGTCGACATCGTTCTCTCCCAGGTCCCCCCGGCCGTTTCAGGGATCGGCGTGCGTGGAGGGCGAGGCAGGCCGATCCACCGCCCGCCGGAGAGTACTCGAAGCGGAACACGCGTGCCACGACCCCGTCTCGGGGTGTTGCTCCCGCAGCGGCGGGCGACGGATCTCGACAGGGATCCCCCTGCCGACTCGCACGCCTCGCCGAGTCGATCCTCTCGTGCTTCATGGTCCGCCCGAGTGAGATGCTCGCAGGCCGATCGAGCACCGGCTCTCGGCGGGTAAGAGCCGCGTCCAGAAATCGGGGATCGACTCGCAGCTTCCTGCCGACTCGGCTCTCGCATTCGCCGAGAGTGTGGGGTACGATAGGTTGTTATCCTCTTGTTCAACATCGATCCTTCCGCAAAGTCGTGCGCGATCTCGATCTCGCCCGTGCGGTGCCTTCCAGGCGCCGCCGCTCGGGCCGCCCCATCGCCCTCACGACTTCGCACGGGAGTTGCACCGCGATGCTCCTCGACCTACGAACTCATCTCATCTGGACGACTCTGGTCGGACTGATCTCGTCCGCGGCGGTGGCCGCCGATCCGGCGACCGCCGAGAAGGTCAGCTACGATCGCCAGGTCCGCCCGATCTTCCAGGCCCATTGCCAAGGGTGCCACCAGCCTGCCAAGGCCGGAGGCGGGTATGTGATGACCTCGTTCGAGAAGCTCCTCGCCGCCGGAGAGTCCGGGGAACCCGGGGTCGTCGCGGGCAAGCCTGCCGAGAGTCGACTGATCGAGCAGATCACGCCGGTCGACGGCAAGGCCGAGATGCCGAAGGGGAAACCCGCGCTCACTCCCGCCGAGCTCGAGGTCGTGTCGCGCTGGATCGCCGAGGGCGCGGTCGACGACACTCCCTCGAACGCGCGCGTTCGTCTCGATGCCGAACACCCGCCGACCTACGCCCGCCCTCCCGTCATCGGGGCGATCGACTTCTCCCCCGACGGGAAGATCCTCGCGGTCGGCGGATTCCATGAAGTCCTCCTCTGGTCGAGCGACGGCTCGAATCTGCTCGGACGGCTCGTCGGTCTCTCCGAGAAGATCGAGTCGGTCCGCTTCTCGCCCGACGGCAAGCGTCTCGCCGTTTCCGGCGGTCTCCCCGGTCGGATGGGGGAGATCCAGGTCTGGGATGTCGGCGGGAGCAAGTTGACGCTCTCGGTCCCCGTCACCTTCGATACGGTCTACGGCGTGAGCTGGTCGCCCGACGGAACGAAACTCGCGTTCGGATGCGCAGATAACAGCGTTCGGGCGATCGATGCGAAGACCGGCGAGCAGCTCCTCTTCATGGGTTCGCACAACGACTGGGCCCTGGACACGACGTTCTCGAAGGACGGATCTCACCTCGTCTCGGTCGGACGCGACATGTCGGTCAAGCTGACCGAATTCGCCACCCAGCGATTCGTCGACAATGTGACGTCGATCACCCCGGGAGCGCTCAAGGGCGGCATCGCCGCGGTGGCTCGCCACCCGCAGCGCGACGAGGTCGTGGTCGGCGGCTCGGACGGCATCCCGAAGCTCTATCGGATGTTCCGCCAGACCGTACGCGTGATCGGCGACGACTCGAACCTGATTCGCGAATTCGCGCCGATGAAGGGCCGAGTGAACTCCCTGGCCGTCAGCGCGGACGGGAAACGGATCGCCGCGGGCTCCAGCCTCGACGGCGCGGGCGAGATCGTCGTCGAGTCGTACGAATTCGACACGACTCTCCCCGAGAATCTCAAGGCGATCATGTCGAAGGTCGCCGGCACGCGCACTCCCGACGAGGCCGCGGCACTCGCGAAGTACTTCAAGGAAGGCGTCAAGCGGATCGCCAAGGTCGAACTTCCCAAGACCGCGATCTTCGCCGTCTCCTTCAGCCCCGACGGCAAGACCCTCGCCGCGGCGGGTTCCGACGGTCGAATCCGGCTCATCGATCCGACGAACGGCAAGATCGTCGGCGATTTCGCCGCCGTTCCGATCTCCAAGATCGAGAGGGGCGTCGAACCGAAGTTCTGGTCGGCCTCGCCGCGGACGGAGGAGGCGGTCGAGACCGAGTCGCTGCCGAAGGGAGCCCGCATCGAGTCGATCCGCGTCGAGCCGCAATCGATCGAACTGACGAATCCTTACGCATACGTGCAACTGCTGGTCACGGCGAAGCTCGATTCGGGGGACCTGATCGACGTCACCCGGATCGCCGAACTCTCCGCGAGCGGGCCCGCCGTCGCGGTGAGTCGCTCCGGCCAAGTCCGCGCGGTCGCGCCCGGTGCCGCAAAGGTCGCCATCCGAGTCGAGGGGAAGGAGCTCGAGGTCCCCGCGAAGGTCGCATTTCCGGCCGCGCTTCCGCCGATCGACTTCGTGCGGGACGTCAACCCCGTCCTGAGCCGGCTCGGCTGCAACCAAGGGACCTGCCACGGCTCGGCGCAAGGCAAGAACGGATTCAAGCTGTCGCTGCGGGGATACGATCCGATCTTCGACATCCGCGCCTTCACGGACGATCACGCCTCCAGGCGAACCAACATCGCCTCGGCCGGGGACAGTCTCATGCTCCTCAAGCCGACGGGCGCAGTGCCGCACGTCGGCGGCATGCTGATGACCCCGGGCGAGCCTTATCATGAGATCATCCGTCGTTGGATCGCCGACGGCGCCCGTCTCGATCTCTCCACGCCGCGCGTCGTCAAGATCGACGTGACGCCGCTGAACCCGACGATCCAGACCGTGGGACTCCGTCAGCAGATCCGGGTGATCGCGACCTACGGCGACGGCTCGACACGGGACGTCACCCGGGAGGCGTTCGTCGAGAGCGGCAATATCGAAGTGGCGACCGCCGGACGATCCGGGTTGATGACCTCGCTGAGGCGAGGCGAGGCGCCGATTCTCGTGCGGTATGAAGGTGCATATGCGGCGACGACGCTCACCGTCATGGGCGACCGCACCGGCTTCGCCTGGAAGCAGCCCGAGAGCTGGGGCAAGATCGACGATCTCGTCGCCGCCAAGTGGAAGCAAATGAAGATCCTTCCGTCGGAACTCTGCTCCGACGACGAATTCCTCCGACGCGTCCATCTCGACCTCACCGGACTGCCTCCCACAGCCGACCAGGTTCGAACGTTCCTCGCCGACAAACGGCCGACGCGCGAGAAGCGCGACGCCGTGATCGATCAATTGATCGGAAGCAAGGAATATGTCGAATACTGGACCAACAAGTGGGCCGACCTGCTCCAGGTCAACCGCAAGTTCCTCGGCCCCGAGGGCTCGGCCGACTTCCGGAAGTGGATCCGCAGCGCGATCGAGTCGAATCAGCCGTACGACCAATTCGTGAAGACGATCCTCACCGCGAACGGATCCAATCGCGAGCATCCCCAGGCGTCTTACTACAAGATCCTCCGGGAACCGACCGCGATCATGGAGAATACGACCCAGCTCTTCCTCGCGGTCCGATTCAACTGCAACAAGTGCCACGACCATCCGTTCGAGAAGTGGACTCAAGACCAGTATTACGAGACGGCCGCCTATTTCGCCCGCGTCGGTCTCGACGCCGATCCCGAGTCGAAGGGCAGAACGATCGGCGGCACGAGCGTCGAGTCGCCCAAGCCCTACTACGAGATCGTCAAGGAGCGCAATGAGGGCGAAGTGATCCACGACCGCACCAAGGCCGTGACCGCACCCAAGTTCCCCTTCCCCGCCGCCCACTCGGCGCCCGCCGACGCCGCCCGGCGGGAGCAACTCGCCGCCTGGATCACCTCGAAGGACAACGCCTACTTTGCCCGCAGCTACGTGAACCGGCTCTGGGGCTATCTCTTCAGCGTCGGCATCATCGAGCCGCTCGACGACATCCGCGCGGGCAATCCGGCTTCGAACCCCGAGTTGCTCGACCACCTGACCAAGGAGTTCCTCGAGAGCGGCTTCGACGCCCGCCGCATCATCCGGTCGATCTGCAAGTCGCGAACCTATCAGCTCTCGCTCTCGACCAATCAGTGGAACGACGACGACAAGACGAATTTCTCTCACGCCATCGCTCGTCGCCTCCCCGCGGAGGTCCTCTTCGACGCCGTGTCTCGGGCGACCGGATCGATGTCCCGATTCCCCGGAGTCCCCGCCGGAACCCGCGCGGCCGAGTTGCCCGACTCGGAGGTCGAGCTCCCGAGCGGCTTCCTCACGACGTTTGGGCGACCCCCTCGCGAGAGTGCTTGCGAATGCGAACGCTCGAGCGGTCTCCAGCTCGGACCCGTGATGGCTCTCGTCAGCGGTCCGACGATCTCCGACGCGATCAGCGACCCCGCCAACGATCTGCCCAAGCTCGTCCAGTCGATCGCGGACGACAAGGCGCTCGTCAACGAGCTGTTCCTCCGCTTCCTGAATCGACCCGCGACCGACCAGGAGATCCGAGCCTGCCTCGCCGGCTTCCATGAGATCGAAGCCGACCACGCCAAGCTGGCACAGATGCTCGGCAAGCTCGAAGCCGAGGCGGCCATTCGGCGTCCGGCGCTCGAGTCGAAGCGTGCAGCCGACCTCGCGAAGGCGAAGGCCGAACTCGAGGCCCATCGCGCGGCGATCGCACCGAAGCTCGCCGAGGCGGAGAAGGCCCGGCTCGCCAAGGTTGCCGAACTCGAGAAGCAGCTCGCCGACTACACGGCCACGATTCCCGCCAAGGTCGCGGCCTGGGAGAAGACTCAGTCGACCGCGGTCCGTTGGGTTCCCCTCCAACCCACCACCCTCGGCGGCAACGGCGCCAAGCTCTCGGCATCGCCCGATGGAGTGATCACCGCCGGCGGTACGAACCGCCGAGGCGACTACGTGATCACCGCCGAGACCGACCTCGGCGGGATCACCGCGATCCGGCTCGAGGCGATCGCCGATCCGAAGTTGCCCTCCAAGGGCCCCGGCACCGCTCCCGACGGCAACTTCGTGCTCACCGAGATCCAACTCTCCGCGGGATCCAAGGACGATCCGAAGTCGATGAAGCCGGTGAAGCTCGTCAACCCGCTGGCGAGCTTCAGCCAGGACAACTTCCCGGTCGCGGCCGCGGTCGACGGCGCGCCTCGAAACCAAGGGACCGGTTGGGCTCTCTCTCCCGCGACCGGGGTCACTCACTGGGCCACCTTCGAAACGGCGGAGCCCGTCGGAACTCCCGGCAAGCCGACGCAGTTGACGATTCGCCTCTCCCAGTTCTTCAACGGCAATGGAAACGTCTACAATCTCGGACGCTTCCGACTCTCGGCGACTCGCGTCGCCAAGCCGGTCGGTCTGGGACTCCCCGAGGAGTATCGATCGATCCTGGCGACGGCCCCCGAGCTCCGAACCCCGGCGCAGCAGGAGCAACTCCTCGCATTCCATCGCGTGCTCGACGGCGAATACCGCAATCGTCTCGCCGCTCTCAACGCCGCCCGCGCTCCGCTGCCGCCCGACCCGCGACTCTCCGAACTCGAGAAGCTGGTCGCGTCGGCCGAGAAGCCCGTCGCCGTCGATCCCAGACTCGCGCAGTTGCGCAAGGATGTCGAGATGAGCGTCATGCAGGCGTCTCAACGGCGACTGACGGCGGTGCAGGACATCGCTTGGGCTCTCATCAACAGCCCGGCGTTCTTGTTCAATCATTGATCTTTTCGTGAACCATCGTTCCTCGCTCGTTGCGAGGGATGTCGAATCCGATCCAAGCCAGTTCCTCGAGCTACCGGAGTCCTCGCGATGATCAACGTCCCCGGTCTTCCCGGCAAGGACCTCTGCGATCGCACTCTCGGCGTCACCCGACGCGATATCCTTCGAGTGGGCGGGTCGAGCCTGCTCGGCGTTTCTCTCGGCTCGTTGTTCCAACTCCAGGCGGCCCAGGCCGCCTCGCCGTCCGCCGATGCTCCCCGAACCGGCTTCGGGCGCGCCAAGAGCATCATCATGGTCTATCTCCAGGGCGGCCCGAGCCACCTCGACCTCTGGGACCCGAAGGAGAACGTCCCCGACAACGTTCGGTCGATCTTCAAGCCGATCGCGACCAAGACCCCCGGTCTCCAGTTCACCGAGATCCTGCCCAAGCTCGCCCAGGTCACCGATAAGCTCACGATGATTCGATCGATGAGCTACACGCCGAACGGTCTCTTCAACCACACGGCGGCCATTTATCAGATGATGACCGGCTACACCACCGACAAGGTGTCGCCGTCGGGCCAACTCGAGCCCCCGAGCCCGAAGGACTTCCCGAACTTCGGCTCGCAGCTCGTGCGGCTCAAGCCTCCGACCGAGCCGATGCTTCCCTTCGTGATGCTCCCGCGTCCTCTGCAGGAGTCGAACGTCGTCGGCAAGGGCGGCTCCGCGGGCTTCCTCGGGAAGGCGTTCGACCCCTACACGCTCTATCCCGACGGCGACGACATGGATCTCGCCAAGATGGACAAGATCCGCGTCGACGACCTCCAGCTTCGACCCGACGTCTTCTCGGTGCGACTCGAGCGACGCGCCAAGCTTCGCGACGCCATCGACGCGGGGATGCCCGAGATCGAGAAGGCGGTCTCGGAATACAACCTCAACGAGTACTACGACAAGGCGCTTCGGCTCGTGATCTCCGGGCGCGCCCGCCAGGCGTTCGACATCGCCTCCGAGCCTGATTCCGTGCGCGACCTCTACGGCCGCAACACGTTCGGCCAGAGCTGCCTCCTCGCTCGCCGCTTGGTCGAGGCGGGAACGCGGGTCGTCGAAGTGATCTGGCCGAAGGTCGCGAACTCCGACAACCATTCGTGGGATCATCACGTCGGACTCAGCCAGCGCATGAAGAACCAGTCGGGGCCGATGCTCGACCAGGGTCTCTCGGGGCTGATCAGCGACCTCTCGAGCCGCGGGTTGCTCGACGAAACGCTCGTCGTCGCGGTCGGCGAGTTCGGGCGCAGCCCGCAAAAGGGCGTCAGCACCTCGGGGAACGGCAACAGCGCCGACGGCCGAGACCACTGGCCCTACTGCTACACGGCGGTCGTCGCGGGAGCCGGGATCAAGTCGGGATATGTTCACGGAAAATCGGACAAGACCGGCTCGGCCCCGCTCGAGGATCCCGTTCACCCGGGTGAACTGCTCGCCAGCATCTACCACGCCTTCGGGATCGATCCGCAGACGATCGTCTACAACCACCTCAAGCAACCGCGCGAACTCGTCAAGGCCGACGCGGTGACCCGGCTGTTCGCTTGATGCCGATCGCCCCGGTACTCGGCGGGAGTCGTCGATCTTCTCGCCCTCGAGAATCGACAACTCTCGCCGCGAGTTCCCTCGCCGCCTGAACCGGTCGGCGTCGAGACTCCTGCACGATCCCGCTTTCCTACCAGCGTCGCTCACGATGGAGCGCGATCCCATGCCGACGACAGGAATCGTTTGCGTCATCGCCGGAGTCCTGGGCGCGATGACCGCAGTCGCCGACGGCGATCCCAAGGTCGACCGACATCTCGCGGTCTATCGCGAAAAGGGTCGCTTCGGCGGGTGGCCCGCCAACCATGGGATCTGGTCTTGGGGAGACGAGATCCTCGTCGGCTTCAGCCGGGGATGGTACAAGGATCTCGGCAACTCTCATCACATCGACCGAGAGAAGCCCGAGGAATTCCTGCTGGCACGCAGCCGCGACGGCGGTCGATCGTGGTCGATCGAGACGCCGAATCCCCCGGGGATCTTCACCGGCGCCTCGGGCATGCGGCACGGCAAGATGCCCGAAGGAGTTCGACCCGAGTCGCTCGCGGAACTCACCGAACCGATCGACTTCACGCACCCCGACCTCGCGTTCACGGTCCGCATGGAGGATGCCAATCGCGGCGTGTCGCGCTTCCTCTATTCCTACGACCGCGGCAAGACCTGGCGAGGGCCCTACCGTCTGCCGCTCTTCGATCAGCCGGGGATCCTCGCGCGGACCGACTACATCGTCAACGGCAAACGTGATTGTACGCTGCTCTTGGCCGCGTCGAAGTCGAACGGCAAGGAAGGCCGCCCTCTCGCGGTGCGCACGACCGACGGCGGCCTGACCTGGCGGTTCCTCTCGTTCATCGGTCCCGAGCCGACCGGCTACGCGATCATGCCGTCTTCGGTGAAGGTCGGGCCGCACTCGATCGTCACGACCGTTCGGCGCAAGGATCCTCCTCGCAGCTGGATCGACGCCTACCGTTCCGACGACGACGGCTCGAGTTGGAGTCTCGTCTCGACGCCCGAGCCCGATACGGGCGAGGGGAACCCGCCCAGCTTGCTGCGTCTGGCCGACGGTCGGCTCTGTCTCGTCTACGCGATCCGCAAGGCGCCCTTCGGCATCTATGCACGGATGAGTACGGACGAGGGCAAGACTTGGTCGCCCGCATACACCCTCAGGGATGACGGCGGCGGGCGAGACATCGGCTACGTCCGGGCCGTGCAGCTTCCCGACGGGAAGGTCGTCGCCATCTACTACTATCACGAGGGTCCCGATCCCTCACGATACATCGCCTGCACCATCTTCGACCCCGGTAGGCCCTGAGCGGCTCTCTCGACGTCGCGGCGGGTCGATCCCGGCGCGGCGTCGAGCATCGAGGCAGTCGATCCCACCGATCTCGAAGTCTCGACAGGCTCGCGGACGGAGTTCGTGGTGTCGGCAATTTCGCATGATCGGGTCATACCATGAACATGCGACGCCGAACGTCGGCTCGCCGCGTTCGCGCTCGGCTCGAGCCTGTCGATTCAGCGCATCGAGCAAGTCGGGCCGCTCGTCGCGCAGCTTCTCCCAGTGCTCCTCGCCGGTTCCATCGAGCCTGACCACGAATGGCGGCCGGCCGACGACCGTGCAGCACACGCCGCAGCCTTCGCAACTCTGGAGGATCGGCGGCATGACCATGCGCTGCTCTCTCGCGTCGACGAACTCAGCCTGCGCCCACCCCAGATATCGACCGTCGGAGAATGACTCGTGAAACTCGCCATCGCGGTTCTGGTTCTCTCCTTCGGGCTCGCGTCGTCGGGGGCGCGCTCGGAGACGATCCGGGTCGAGATCAGTCGCGATACCTGGCTCTCGAACGTCGGCCGAGAGGCCGATGGTTCGAACGGAGGCGCGGCCCGTCTCAAGGTGAAGTCGCATCAAGAGTTGTCCTTGATCGATATCGATCCCGCTCCACTCCGTGGTCGGGTGATCCGTCGCGCGCGGCTGCACGTCACGCGATCGAGTCCCGCCATCCTCCTGCGCGTGTCGGTCGGAACCGTTGCGGCGGAGTGGGTCGAAGGGACGGCGAGCAATTATGATGAGCAGAAGGGGAGTTCGACCTTCCGGCGACGAAGGCATCCGGACGTGCCTTGGACCGTCGAAACGAGCGATCTCTGCTCGGTGATCCTCGGAAATGGCGGGACGATCTGGCACTCGTCCGATGCCTCCGCTCCCGACGCCGAGGGCCGTCAGACCATCGAAGTCGACCCTGCGATCGTCGCGGCTCGGGTCGCCGGAATCTCTCATGGATTCGTGATCTTCGATGACACGGGCTCGGAATGGACCCGGCAGGGCGAGACCTTCACGGCGATACCGATGCCGAATCGCCTGTTCTTCAGCAAGGATTCCAACCGCAAGTCGGCTCCATGGTTCGAGCTCGAACTCGGAGAATCCGATGAGATACCCCCCGGCGAACCGACCGACATTCGATCCGATGCCGCGGATCTCCCCGCGGGTGAGACGTGGGTCAGTTGGTCGGCCCCTGCCGCGACCAAGGGCGCGGACGTCTTGGGCTACGACGTCGAGGTCGATGGAGAACCGATCCCACGGTACTTGATCCCGAGAGCACACGGCTCATCCGGCCGGATCCTGATGCATCTCCGAGACCTCTCGACGGCGGGCCGCGCCCGGGCCTCGATCTCCGTCCGCGCGGTCGATGCCGTCGGGAATCGGAGTCGTGCCGCGACTTCGATGATCGACCTCTCGACCGCCCCGCCCGCCAAGTTGCCCGGGATCGACCCGAGTTTCGACACGACCGATGCTCCCTTGCCCCGGCTCGCGAACGCGGAGATCGCGATCGTGGATGAGCTCGACAAGTACGACCCCTCCTCGAAGCGCTGGATCCCGAGTCTGCCGGAGAAGTATCTCTCCGCGAACCACCTCTGGAATGCGAAGAGCAGATCGATCGATCTCTATGCGGCCAAGAACGAATTCACGAGCTTTCAACTGGTGATCCTCGGAAACCCCGACGTCGATCCTTCGCTCGATCTCCGATTCTCCGACCCCGGGATCGACGTCGAACTTGGTCGATATGAGGATGTCTCGGCTTCACGCGGTCCGTTGCCCGATCCGATCGTCCCCGTGGGCCTACCGCGATCGAAGCGAGAGGGACCGCGATCGAACAGTCTGCATGTCGAATTGTTCGTCGGTCGCACGACTCGAGCGGGTGAACATCTCGCAAAGCTGAGTCTGAAGTCCGCGGGCGAACTCCTCGAGTTGAACGTTCGCTTGCATGTCTGGGATTTCACGCTCCCCGACCATCTCAGCTTTCTTCCCGAGATGAACTGCTACGGCCTTCCCGCAAACGAGCGCGACTACTATCGCGCCGCGCATCGGCATCGAACGTATCTCAATCGAGTCCCCTACTCACAGCGCGGAGAGGTTGCCGAGGGTTGTGCTCCGCTCGTGAAGGAGGGTTCGATCGATTGGACCGCATGGGATCGACGATTCGGTCCGCTCTTCGATGGAACGGCGTTCGCGGATCTGCCCAGGGCGGGCGTCCCGATCGAAGGCTTCTATCTCCCGATCCACGAGAATTGGCCGACGCCGATCGAACCGAACTATCGCGGCGGATACTGGGCCGATCGTGCTTTTCCCGATTCCTATCGAGCATCGCTCGTGGAGACATCTCGGAAGTTCGCCGAACATCTCGGCGAGAAGCGATGGAACGCGACGATGTTCCAACTCTTTCTCAACGGCAAGAACGACTTCAAGCGCAACGGTTGGTCGAGGGGATCGTCCCCCTGGGTGCTCGACGAACCCTCGAGCTTTCAGGACTTCTGGGCACTTCGATGGTTCGGATCGGCCTTTCGCGAGGGGATCGATGCCGCAGGGTCCGACGCGCGAGTCCTCTTTCGTGCCGACATCTCGCGCCCGCAATGGCAACGCGACACGCTCGACGGCCTCCTCGACTACAACGTCACGAGCAGCGCGTTTCGGTCATATCGCCGAATCGTGCTCGATCGCAAACGATCGGATCGACAATTCCTGATCGAATATGGGTCGGCGAATTCGATCGAGGCCTCGAACATCCAGCCCGTCGCCTGGTCGATCGATGCCTGGAGCCTGGGAACCGACGGCGTGCTTCCCTGGCAAACCATCGGAACTGCCGAGTCATGGAAGCGAGCGGACACTCTCTCCCTTTTCTACCCGAGTCGCGGACCGGGCCACGAGCCGATTCCGTCCGTGCGTCTCAAGGCGTTCCGTCGCGGGCAGCAGGACGTGGAGTACTTGACCTGGCTGGTGAAGATCTCGGGGCTCCCGCGATGGGCGATCGCTCGAGCCGTGCGCGAACATTCAGCCCTTCGGGGCGAGCGACGATCGACGGGGTTTGCCGGCGAAGACGCCGGAGTTCTCGAATATGATCAGATGACGACGCAACAGCTCTGGACACTGCGCGTGCGGGTCGGAGCCTGGATCTCGGAACGACGGCCCGCGCCGATCGCCAAATTGGTGGATCTCTGGTCGCCGAGATCGCCGAGCATCGGAGCAAGCAAATAGTCTGATTCGATGGATGCCGCAGAGAGGCGTCGACCTCTCCCGGCTGTTCCGGAAGAGGTCGCCGCCGGCGAGGGGGATCCGCCCGATCAGGGCTTGGAGCCCTCACCGGTGATCTCGACGGCCCACGAGTAGAGAAGTTCGAGGAACGCCGGGTTGAATTCCGCGCCGGGCTGTCCGAAACGAGCACGCGCGTCGGCCTGGGATTCGGCGAAGTGGATCCCGTGGTCGGTGCGTTCGAGAGAGACGAATCGACCTCGACCCTTGCCGCTCTTTTCAACGATTTCGGCGATGAGCTGATGTTCGGCCTTGGAACTGACGAAGTCGGCCTCTCCCCAAACCGCGAGGGCATGGCCGCCGAACTTCTCCCACGCCTCCGCGAGATTCCGCTTCGACAATTGGCGGAAGAAGACGAAGTGACGGCCGCTGTAGTACTTTCCGTCGTCATACAGCGCGGCGATGCGATCCGCCAATTCCGGGTGAGCCGAGGCGACCTCGGCGGGCGACTTCCCTCCGAAGTCGACCATGTGATAGATCGCGGCATCCTGTCTCAACGCTTCATCGATCTCGGAGGCGGGCGCTCCTTCGAGAGCCATCTGCCTGCGTACGTTCTCGAGCAGATACTCGTTCCACGTCTTCGAGCCGGTTCCGAAGACCGCGATCCCCTTGACCGGGACTTCCTTGGCGGCGAGCGGTCCCATGATCCCGCCCATGCTGTGGCCGAAGATCACGATGCGCTTGGGATCGACGAAGTCGAGCTTCGACGCCATCTTCAACGTCTGGATGTACCCGTCGAGTTCGGTCTCGAAGTCGACATCCTGCGTCGGCCCCCCTTCGCTGTCGCCTTGGCCCGGCTTGTCGACGCGAATCGTCACGAATCCCGACCGAGCGAACTTCTCGACGAACGGCTGGTAGACGCCGGGCCCCGCGGGAGGATTCTCGATGGTGAAGCCGCCCAGCCCCTGGATGATGTAGAACGCGGGGAACGGGCCGTCGCCCTTGGGCCGGGTCACGATCGTGCGGAGACGTCCCGCCTTGGTCGCCACCTCACCGTAAGTCACCGAATAGGCATCCGAGCTCTCTTTCGGCTTCGACCCCAGCGTGATCGCCAACGGCATCGGCTTGCCCGCCCTCACGATTTCGAGAGCAAGGACCTCACCCGCCTTCGCTCGCCTCATCGTCGCGAGGAATGCCTGCACGTTGGGCGTCGCCTTGTCGCCGACGCGAAGGATCACGTCGTCGGCCTTCAAGCCCCCCTTCTCCGCCGCCGACTCGGCGACGACCTTGACGACATGGACTCCCTCGTTCGAGCCGAGCTTCTGCTCGGCGGCCAGGTCCGCCGTCACCGGTCCGAGTTGCGCTCCGAACGCGGCCGAGCGCGGAAGTTCGTCCGCCTGGGATACGGCCTGGACGCCGAACCCCATGGCGAGACCGATCAAGCCCATTGCCCACGGATGAATCGACCGAATCAGCATTGCGGAAGACCTCGAGCGAAGAGAGCGAGCGCGCAGGCCCCCAGTACGCTCTGGGAACCAGGCGATCGAGAAGTGCTTCATTCCGCGGCCGGATACGCCCGGCACGCGAGTTTGCCCGTCAACGGCGACCGGGGGGCGGAGTCCGGTCGACCGAATCGAATCAGCTCTTCTCAGGTGCCGCGACGGCACCCGCTTCGATGAGAGCCGTCTGGAGGTCGCGCGACGTGGCGAGTGTGGTCGAGAGTTGTTCCAATCCCGACGTCGTCGCCCAGATCTTGAGGTTGCGATCAGCGTCAGAGGTGATGATCGAATGTCCGTCGGAAGAGAATGCCAGCGAGAGGATCGGAGCGCGGTGTCCTCGATACGTGACCCGCTCGCAATTGCGGTCGACGTCCCAAACGGTCACCGAGCCGTTGCCCCGAATCATGACGAACGAGCGGCCGTCGGGAGCGATCGTGGCGGAGATGATCGGATCGGAGGTCGCGGTCGGACCGGACTCGCGATCGCGTTCCTGCAACACCGCCCTGTGGGTCGACGATTCGGAGGCGAGTTCGAGCGCCGGCTGCGCGGACATCGAGTCGGATCCCGCGTAGAGACTCGCGAGACCTCCGCCCAGGAGGATCAGACACGCGGTCACGACCCGAAGCTCGAGGGCGAATCGCGCCGCCAGGAAGGACCGGGCCCAGAGGACGGGGCGGGATGATGCCGCGAGTTTCGACGCCGACTGTGCGGTTCCCAGCAGCGACCCCACGTCTCCCGCCTTCGATCGACTCGACGCCAGCGCGGAGGCGACCAGGGTCGCGGAGGCGACGATCCCTCGTCGAGCGATTCTCTCGCGGAGCAGCGACTTCGCGCGGGACAATCTCCCGCTGACGGTTCCGATCGGGCACTTCAGCTGGGCTGCGGCGTTTGCGTGGGTCTGCCCGCCGATCTCGCAGAGAAGGATCGGGACCCGGTAGTGCTCGGGCAACCGAGCGATCTCTTCTTGAATCGCGTGGACGACCTCGTCCCGCCCATGGAGATCTTCGCTCTCCGAGGGAGCGTCGCTCAAGGGAACGAGTCGTCGAGTGCGGGCGTACCGCTTTGCTCGCAAGGAGATGCGGCGTGCCACGCCATGCAGCCAACTCGCGACGGAATCGCGATTGCGAATCGACGCCGCGCGACGCACCAGCACCAGGAAGGTCGCCTGGAACGCGTCGTCTGCGTCATGATCGGCGGCGAGCACTTGCCGGCAGACCGATCGAACCATGGGACCGTGTCGAGCGACGAGGAGGTCGAACGACCGAGCGGCCGCTTCACCGCCCTCGAGAAATCGACTCAGGAGTTCGCCGTCGGACAGACTCCCGAGTGCCCCGGAACGGAGCACTTCCTGGAGCTGGTGAGTCATTTTCGCCCAATCCTGAGTCGCCATCGAGTTCACCTCGCACCCGTTCCGACGCACTTCACGAGACTAGTCCAAGCTCCTCGGCTTTTCTTGCGCGGAAGCTCCAAGAAGTGAGGAATTGGGGCGGAGTCGGTTCCGGACCGCCCTGGTGGGGTCGCTCGGTACGGGGCGTCGAAGGCGAGCGAAACCACGGCGGTTGCCGTCGACTCTCGAGCGGCGGGGGCTCGACTCGACGGCAACTCTTCGAAATTCGGAGAGAGCGCGCGGTGATCAGAGCTTTCCGGGAACTCCGGGATCCACGGAACCCCGCAGGACCCGAATCGGAATCTCGATCTTGGGAGGTACCGGCTTGCCCTCCAGCTTTGCGGTCATCGCTCGAACGGCTTCTCGAGGTAGGTCTCGGACGTTTCTGTCACCCAATGCGGAGACCTGGCCGAGCCCGACCAGATTGTTGTTCGCCTTGGTGCTGATATAGCCGACGACCCGAAATTCATCCCCGACGAGCGGTTGAAGAACCAGGCCTTCGGTTTCGGCTCCAGGCTTCTCGACGGACTCCTGCTTGTAGGAGGTCAATCCGGAGAGTGCACCCTCCTCCACGCAGAGCAATACTGCGAGTTTGGGATGGTTGCGCTTGATTCGGTCGAGAATCTTGGTGAAGTCGTCGGGCGCCCCGGAGAAGGTCTCGTCGGCGACGACTTCCACACCCGCGGCTTTCGCGGCGGCGAGCAGGGCCGAGGCTCGCTCGGCGCTCGTCTCGTCGACCATGGCGGAGCGGATGATCGCGGCTTGCAAGGTCCCCTTCGCGAGGTCGATCCGCTTTCTCGCGTCGGTGACGACCGCAGCGACGAGCTCCTTCGCAGAGGCGTCGTAAGGCGCAGATACGACAAGAGTTGCATCGACCTTCGCCGAGTCCGCGGATTCGGGGAGGGCGCGCCCCAACAGAACGATCGGCGTCTTCTTCGCCGAGAGCCGAGCGAGGGCGGCGGTGGTCTCGGGGGATCGATTGGTCACGACGAACAGCCCCGAGGTGGTGGGCGCAGTCTTCTCGATCAGCTCCGCCTGCTTCGCAGGGGGATCCTTGGGGTCGAGCTCGAGAGTGCGAAAGCCGATGCGGGAGAGCCCGGCTTCTTGGCGGGCGATGGCCTCCCAGACCGAGAGATCCGAATTCTTCTCGGCGGGGAGGATGAGCACGATCTCCTTGGCGGCGGTGCTCGAACCGCGGTAAGGAGGTCGAGCGGATGGGCGATCGATGTCTCGCGGAGGCGGGACGAACGAGACCGAGTCACATCCCGCCGCCGCGCACATCGAGCACACGGCCAACAAGAGGAGCGAACGCGACGGACCGCTCATGATGATGAAGCCTCCGGTGAATCGCCAATGAACATTGGCGCAGAGATCGACGTATGACCGTGGATGACTCGAAATCGGAGCCCCGCCGCGAATGCGGGACGCGATTCTCTTCATCTTATCTCCACCCGGCCGCGGCGTCACGACGCATCCCGCGGCGTGGCGATCGGAAGCGTGCCGATCGAACGGAATTCGCCGGCGAAGAGTCGGGAGTCGGATTGTCGACGGCGGTCGGATCGTCGACAATGGAAGATACTGCGGATACGAGACGCCTGTTCGGCGACTCTCCAGGGGTTCACGAGGGGGTGAGCGATGGCTTACGAGATGCGATCCAATAATCCGCTCTTCAATACGGCCACCTTTCAAGATGCCGGCGCCTACGATGCCGCGCCGGCCAATGTGATGACGGTTCAGGGAACCGCTCTCAAGGCGCTCGCGCTCAGCGTCCTCGTCTTCACGGCGGCGGCTTGGTCCTGGAACCAAGTCCTCGAGGGAGGCATCTCCCCGGGCTTCATCATCGGAACGGCCATCGGAGGCGCGGTGGTCGCCTTCATCACCGTCATGAAGCCGAGCATCGCCGGATGGACCGCCCCCGTCTACGCCGTGCTCGAAGGTCTCTGCCTCGGCGCGATCTCAGTCTTCTTCGAGAAGACCCGCTACCCCGGGATCGCGATCCAAGCCGTCGGACTCACGGGCGGCACTCTGCTCATCATGCTGACGCTCTACGCCACCAGGACGATCCGCGTCACGGAGAAGTTGACCGGAGCGATCGTTGCGGCAACTGGTGCTCTGGCCCTGTTCTATCTCCTGACGATGATCCTGCGTCTCTTCTCGATCCAGATCCCGTACATCCACTCCTCGGGGCCGATCGGAATCGGTTTCAGCCTCTTCGTCGTGGGCCTCGCCGCGTTCAATCTGCTGCTCGATTTCGACGCCATCGAACAGGGTTCGAATCGCGGCGCACCGAAGAACATGGAGTGGTACGCGGCGTTCGGGCTGCTCGTCACCCTGGTGTGGCTCTACATCGAGATCCTGAATCTCCTGCGGAAACTGTCCGACCGCCGTTGATCGGCGAGTCGGGGCGAGGTCAGTAGCCCCGACGCTTCATCGATTGACCAGGCATCACTCGAAACGGCCGGCGCCGCTGGGCGATGCACTCTCGACGTTCGGTTCCACCGGGTCGGGCAGGCATGACGAACTCAGTTCGCATGCGTGTCTGACCCGATTTCGTCCATCGAGCTTCGCGCGATAGAGGGCTTCATCGGCGCGATCGATGAGGTGCCGCGGCGAGAGCGGTTCGGCGAGGACCGTCGAGACTCCGAGGCTCGCGGTGATGGGTCGCGATTCCCAAGGGATCGCCTCGATCGCCTCGCGGATCCGCTCGGCGATTCTTCGACTCGTGCTCTCATCGGTCGCCGGGAGCAGGATCACGAATTCCTCGCCGCCGTAGCGGGCGACGACGTCGTGATCCCGCACATTCTCCACGAGCGCACGACCAAATCTCACGAGGATCTCATCGCCCGCGGTGTGACCGAAGGTGTCGTTGTACGACTTGAAGTGATCGACATCGATCATCACCACCGAGATCGGCATGCTCCGACGCATCCCAAACGTGATGAAAC
>JANRKW010000009.1:0-3418 GCA_033763215.1 Isosphaeraceae bacterium
CCCGCCATCGCCGAGGCATCTGAAGAGGTCGATCTTGGGCACGGCATCGTGCATCGCCGCGAAGCAGGCGAAGTCCTTCATCCTGAGCGGGAGCCGAAATCCGTCCTCGATCAGATCAAGCGGGATCAGACGAGCCTCACGTTCTCGGCGCAGTACCAGCAAACGCCCGTGCCGCCCGGTGGAGCGCTCATCCGGCGGGATTGGTTCCGGTCGTACTCGACCAGGCCCATTCGTCAGCCGGGCGACCTCATCGTGCAAAGCTGGGATACGGCCTCTCGAACCAATGACTCGAACGATTGGTCCGCGTGCACTACTTGGCTCGTTCGGGAGCAGCAGTCGTACCTGCTGGATGTCCTCCGGGCACGACTCGAGTTTCCCGACCTCCGAAGAGAGATTATTTCTCGATCCAAGATGGCCGGCGCCGATTACGTGCTGATCGAGGATGCCGGGGCTGGCATGCACTTGATTCAGGATCTCAATCGCGAAGGACATGTCCCGCTGATTCCGATTCGTCCGGTGGGGGAGAAGATCGTTCGACTGCAGGCGGCGACGGTTGCCATCGAAGGCCGGCGAGTGTGGCTTCCGGAGTCGGCCGATTGGCTGGCGGACTTCTTGGTCGAAGTGCTGGCTTTTCCGCGGGGTCGATTTGACGATCAAGTCGACAGCCTCTCTCAGTTTCTCAACTGGGCGGCGAATCGGAGCTGGGAAGTCTCCTTCGAGATCATCAACCTCTAGATCCGCCCTCACGGACGAGTTGGCCTTAGGGACTCGACGATGATGAGCCCAGAAGAGTTGCGCAAGTTCCGCATCGGTCGGCGTCCTCGGCCTCGTTCCGAAGCGGGTCTGGAGCGTCAACGCTTTTCGAATTTCAGACCTCGGTGTACCCTGGGCAACACGAAGGGGTGTCCCATGCCGAGAGCGCTGGAGTCGTTGAACCAGGGGGGGTACGTCGAGCCGATCGACGTCACGGATGCCGACCTCGATCGGGTCGTCGCCCTGCTGAATCTCACTGACCAAGCGGCACGCGATCGAGCCCGTGAGCAGATCTACGGTCGTCTGGAGGACTTCAAGACGGCACGCGTCCGAACGGCGAAGGCGAAGCCCATCTCGGACGATCGTCTCGACCTTGAAGCGGTCTCGACCGCGATGGAACCGATGCGGGCTATCGACCAGCCGGACCTCGCGCTCGACGCGCTTGAGTCGCTCCGATCGAAGAATTTCGTTCTCTATCGGCGCCTTCAGTGGCAGCTCGGCCCGCGCCGAATCCCCGATCTCATTCGGGCGGTCGACCAGGGGACCGAGTCGATTGAGGCGGTCGCTCGGGAGGTCGTGACGGCGATTGCCGCACTGAAGGAGGTGATTGCGAAGGAAGATGGCCGCGGGGCTCCCACGGACTACCCCGCGCGATCGTTTGCTTCGAACCTCCATCGGATTTGGAAGGAGTTCACGGGACGAGGGACTTCGCGTCAGAATCGTCTGGGGCAAGAGCGAGACCCCTTTGGGGATTTCGTCGACGCCGCGGGAAAGCTCATCGAGCCGGATTTCAACGGTCGCTTTGTGGCCCGGCAGATCCACGAGGCCAGCCAAGACGAGACAAAGCGCGGTCGGCGGCGCTCGTAGCGCGATACTCGATTAATTGCCGCCACTCTCATGGCTCAGATCGACGTGCTGTATTGGGGCCATGGAAAACCATGACCCGTCGCCGCGTCTCTCGACCCACCAGAACCTCAAGATCGAGTCCCGCCCGATCTCCTCGCTGACGCCCCGCCGCGGAAACCCGCGCACTCACAGCGAAAAACAGATCCGCCAGATCGCGAGATCGATCGAGACCTTCGGGTTCACGAACCCGATCCTGATCGACAAAGACGGCAACGTGATCGCCGGCCACGGCCGCCTCCGCGCCGCCAAGCAGCTCGGACTGGAGACGGTCCCGACCCTCCAGCTCGAGCACCTCTCCGAAGCCCAGGTCCGCGCCTACGTGATCGCCGACAACCGGCTCGCCGAGCTCGCCGGCTGGGATAGGGATCTCCTCGCGATCGAGCTCCAGGGACTCACCGAGATGGAGCTCGATTTCGACCTCGAGGTGATCGGCTTCGAGACGGCCGAGATCGATCTCGCGATTGGCGGCAGCTCCGAGGGCATCGAGTCGGATCCCGCCGACGAGACATCGGGCATCGATCCCAACGCTCCCACCATCTCCCGCCCCGGCGACCTCTGGCAGATCGGCCCCCACCGACTCCTCTGCGCCGACGCCCTCGACGCCGCCTCCTATGCCCGCCTCCTGGGCGACCAAAAGGCCAGCCTCGTCTTCGTCGACCCGCCCTACAACGTCCCGATCGAGGGACACGTCTCGGGCAAGGGCCGTGCTCGCCATGCCGAGTTCGCGATGGCGAGCGGCGAGATGAGCGAGGCCGAGTTCACGGGCTTTCTCGAGAAGGCTCTCGGGCTGCATGCGGCCCACAGCGTCGACGGCGCCCTTCACTTCGTCTGCATGGACTGGCGCCACAGCGCCGAGCTCCTCGCCGCGAGTCGCTCCGTCTACCGCGAGTGCAAGAACGTCTGCGTCTGGGTCAAGACGAACGCCGGGATGGGCTCTCTCTACCGCTCGCAGCACGAGCTCGTCTACGTCTTCAAGGTCGGGACGGCCCCGCACGTGAACAACGTCGAACTGGGCCGTCACGGGCGAACCCGCTCCAATGTCTGGCGCTACGCCGGCGTCAACAGCTTTGGGTCCGGGCGGGACGCCGCTCTCGCGATGCACCCGACGGTCAAACCCGTCCGCCTGGTGGCCGACGCGATCCTCGACTGCTCCCGCCGAGGCGACCTCGTCCTCGACGGCTTCGCGGGCTCGGGCACCACCCTCCTCGCCGCGGATCGAACCGGGCGCATTGGATACGGCCTCGAGCTCGAGCCTCGCTACGTCGACGCGGCGATCCGCCGGATGTCGGAGCACGCAGGCCTCGAGGCCCTCCTGGTCGAGACGGGACAACCCTTTGACGTCGTCGCGCAGCAGCGGATGAACGAGGACCGCAGCAGCGCGCCCTCGGATGCAGAACCCATGAACTCGAGCGAGGACTGACCATGTCGACTGACAAGGATTCCAAAGACGAGAGCGAGGTGACGACCGACCTCCCTCAGGAGGTCGAGGCCCCCCGTGAGGACCCCCTACCCGACTACGAGGTCGGCTACGGCAGGCCACCGAAGGCAACTCGCTTCCAGCCGGGCCAGTCCGGCAATCCACGCGGGCGGCCCAAGGGCACCAAGAACCTCAAAACCGACCTCACGGAGGAGCTTCGAGAGACGATCGACGTCCGCGAGGGGGATCGATCGAGTCGGGTGAGTAAGCAGCGCGCCCTGGTGAAGACCCTGGTAGCACGGACCCTCAAGGGGGACTCCCGCGCGGCGGGTCATCTGCTCA
>JANRKW010000010.1:0-52197 GCA_033763215.1 Isosphaeraceae bacterium
GCGGTGGAGAGTGTTGGAGTGTGACCCTTTGGATCCGAGGAACGATCGATGAATCCCGACGTGCATGCGCCGTATATCGCCGAACTGAAGTCCGCCGGCGATTGGGCCGGGTTGATCCGTTATGCGCTGGGCCATAGTCGAGACATGGAACATGCGTTTCGCCCCGCGCTGGCGGCGGCGATCGAGATCTTGAAGGGCACGGGGGGCCGATTCGGTCCGCTCGCGGCCTGGCTTCGCCGCCGGCTCGAGTCGCCGATCGAGCCGATCGACCTCCCCGACCTCGCCCCGCTCGGTCTCGTTGTACCGCAACGGATCTCGATCGAATTCGCTCGGTCGTTCCCTTGGTTGGTGCTCTGCGAACTGGCCGGTAAGTTCCCGGCCGATCAGCAGACGCAGATGTTCGAGCTCGGCCTGGCGGCGGCGAATGAATGGTCGATCACCGCCCCGGCACTCGGCGACCGCCCCATCGCGGCCCTCGCGGCCCATTTCTCAGGCCTCGCCTTTGAGTCCCTCGGCCGTCTCGAGGATTGCGAGGCGGCGTACGCCGAGGCGCTGGGGATCCGTCGCGCTCTCGCGGAGTCGCGTCCCGAGGTCTACCTGCACGACGTGGCGATGTCCCTCAACAACCTGGGGAACGTGCTCCAGGGCCTGAACCGTCTCGAGGAGTCCGAGTCGGCGTGCGCCGAGGCGCTGAGAATCTATCGCGAACTCGCGAAGTCCCGTCCCGAGGTCTACCGGCCCGATGTGGCGGGGACCCTCCACAACCTGGGGGTCGTGCTCGACAGCCTGAATCGTCTCGAGGAGTCCGAGGCGGCTTACACCGAGGCTCTGGGGATCTATCGCGAACTCGCGGAGTCGAGTCCCGAGGACTACCGGCCCGATGTGGCGACGACCCTCCACAACCTGGGGAACGTGCTCCAGGGCCTGAACCGTCTCGAGGAGTCCGAGTCGGCGTGCGCCGAGGCGCTGAGAATCTATCGCGAACTCGCGAAGTCGAGTCCCGAGGACTACCTGCCCGATGTGGCGACGACCCTCCACAACCTGGGACGCGTGCTCCAGAGCCTGAACCGTCTCGAGGAGTCCGAGGCGGCGTACGCCGAGGCGCTGGGGATCTATCGCGAACTCGCGGAGTCGCCTCCCGAGGACTACCTGCCCGATGTGGCGACGACCCTCAACAACCTGGGACGCGTGCTCCAGAGCTTGAACCGTCTCGAGGAGTCCGAGAAGGCGTACGCCGAGGCGCTGGGGATCCTTCGTGCTCTCGCAAAGTCGCGTCCCGAGGTCTACCTGCCCGACGTGGCGACGACCCTCAACAACCTGGGGAACGTGCTCCGGCGCCTGAACCGTCTCGAGGATTCCGAGTCGGCGTACACCGAGGCGACGGGGATCTACCGCGCTCTCGCGAAGTCGCGACCCGAGGTCTATCAGCCCAATCTGGCGATGACCCTCAGCAACTTGGGGAACGTGCTCGAGAGCCTGAACCGACTCCAGGAGTCCGCCTCGGCGTACGCCGAGGCGCTGGGGATCCTTCGTGCTCTCGCGAAGTCGCATCCCGAGGTCTACCTGTCCGACGTGGTGAGGTTCCTCAACGATCTGGGGGCCGTGCTCCTGCTTCTCAACCGTCTCGAGGAGACCGAGGCGGCGAATGCCGAGGCGCTCGGGATCCTTCGTGCTCTCGCGAAGTCGCGTCCCGAGGTCCACCTGCCATACGTGGCGGTGACCCTCAACAACCTGGGGATCGTGCTCCAGCGCCTGAACCGTCTCGAGGATTCCGAGTCGGCCTACTCCGAGGCGTTGGGGATCTACCGCGATCTTTCGAAGTCGCGTCCCGAGGTCTTCGGGCGGCTGTTGTCGGCGTTGCTCGATCGCATGGCGGAGGTGTATGCGCTGCTCGGGCGCGACGACGAATCCCGCGCGGCTTCGGCCGAGGCTCGCGCCTTCGAGTCTCGCACGGCAAGCGATTCCGCTCGGCCCGAGTCGTGATCGCCGGCCTCGGCCGAGCGGGAAGCGGTGGAGAGTGTTGGAGTGTGACCCTTTGGATCCGAGGAACGATCGATGAATCCCGACGTGCATGCGCCGTATATCGCCGAACTGAAGTCCGCCGGCGATTGGGCCGGGTTGATCCGTTATGCGGTGGGGCATGTCTCGGACCTGGAGCATGCGTATCGCCCCGCGCTGGCGGCGGCGATCGAAATCTTGGAGGGCGAGGGGGGCCGATTCGGTCCGCTCGCGGCCTGGCTCCGCCTTCGGCTCGAGTCGCCGTACGAGCCGATCGACCTCCCCGACCTCGCCCTGCTCGGTCTCGATGAGACGCAATGGATCTCGATCGAGTTTGCTCGCACGCTTCCCTGGGTGGCGCTCTGCGAACTGGCCGGCCAGTTCCCGGCCGAGCGGCAGACGCCGATGTTCGAGCTCGGCCTCTTGGCGGCGAATCAGTGGTCGACCGCCGCCGCGGCGCTCGGCGACCGCCCCACCGCGGCCCTCGCGGCCCATTTATCAGGCCGCGCCTCTGAGTCCCTCGGCCGTCTCGAGGATTGCGAGGCGGGGTACGCCGAGGCGCTGGGGATCCGTCGCGCTCTCGCTGAGTCGCGTCCCGAGGTCTACCTGTCCGACGTGGCGATGACCCTCAACAACCTGGGAAACGTGCTTCGGGGCCTGAATCGTCTCGAGGATTCCGAGTCGGCATACACCGAGGCGCTGGGGATCCGTCGCGCTCTCGCGAATTCGCGTCCCGAGGTCTCCCTGCCCGACGTGGCGACGACCCTCAACAACCTGGGGGCCGTGCTCCGGGGCCTGAACCGTCTCGAGGAGTCCGAGGCGGCGTACGCCGAGGCGCTGGGGATCCGTCGCGCTCTCGCGAATTCGCGTCCCGAGGTCTACCGGCCCGACGTGGCGATGACCCTCAACAACCTGGGGATCGTGCTCCAGCTCCTGAACCGTCTCGAGGATTCCGAGTCGGCGTACGCCGAGACGCTGGGGATCTATCGCGCTCTCGCGAAGTCGCGTCCCGAGGTCTACCTGCCCGCCGTGGCGACGACCCTCAACAACCTGGGGACCGTGCTCGAGAGCCTGAACCGTCTCGAGGCTTCCGAGTCGTCGTTCGCCGAGGCGATGGGGATTCGTCGCGCTCTCGCGAATTCGCGTCCCGAGGTCTACCTACCCGGTCTTGCGATGACCCTCAACAACCTGGGGGCTGTGATCGATCGCCTGAACCGCCTCGAGGAGTCTGAGTCGGCGTACGCCGAGGCGGTGAGGATCTACCGCGAACTCGCGAAGTCACGTCCCGAGGTCTACCTACCCGGTCTTGCGATGACCCTCAACAACCTGGGGGTCGTGCTCGAGAGCCTGAACCGTCTCGAGGAGTCCGAGTCGGCGTACGACGAGGCGCAGAAGTTCTTCGAAAAGCTGCGCGAGCGGCTGGGGTCGTCTCAGTTGCAAGAACGCATCGCCCTCTACCACAACTTCGCCCGGCTCGTGCTTCGCAAGGAGCCCGAGCGAAGGTGGCCCGATTGGGGGCGGGCTCGGGAGTTGCTTCGCGAGGGGACGCGGCTCGCCGAGCGCTATCGAGGCATGTTCACCGACCCGCGCGAGCGGATCCGCGTGCAGGAGGAGATGGGGGCGATGTATCGCGTCCGCGTCGAGGTCTGCCTGAAGTGCGGCGAGATCCTGGGCGACGCATCGGGGTATGCCGAGGCGGTGGAGGCGGCCGAGGCGAGCCGGGCGCGGGCCTTGCTCGACGCCCTGGCGCAGCGGATCCTGCCCAAGGACGCGCCGATCGAGCTCCAGGACGAGTTCCGCGAACTCCAACGCGACCTCCGCCGCGCCCAGCGCCGGCTCCACTTCGAGGAAGAGGTGCTCCTGCGGCTGCCGAAGGAGGAGACGCCCGCCGCCGACGCTCCGCCCGAACCGGACGACTTCGAGCCCGAGCTCGACGCTCCCGAAGACACCGACCGAGCGGGGGCCTTCGCGGGGCTCGATCGCCCGCGCTTCCTGCGCCAGGCCGCGCGGCTGACCGTCGAGCTCGCCCAACTCGCGACGACCGAGCGCATCGCCGCGGCCCGCGCCTACATCGCCGAGCGGAAGCCCCGCTACGATGCCCTCGTCGCCCAACTCCGCGAGTTCGAGCCCGGCTTCGACCCCGACCGCGCCGTCGACTCGTTTCGCGTCGAGAAGCGGGCCGCCTACTTCGCCGACGGCGAGCGCGGCGTGTATGTGTTGATGAGTCGCACGAAAGAACACGTGGTGCTGATGATCGTCGCCGCCGAGGGGCCGCCGATCGCGGTCCGCGCCACGCAACTCTCGGCCGCCGCGGCGGGAGAACTCGTCGCTCGCTCGTGGGCGGCGCAGTCCGATGGAAGGGGGACGGACGAGGAGCGGTTCGAGCGGCTGCGGGCGACGATCGCCGAGATCGTGCGGGCGATCGAGCCGTTCGTTCGGCTCGACCTGATCCCCGCGCTCGAGCGCGCGGGGCTCGAGCCGGGCGATCGGCTGGTGCTCGTGCCCGACGAGATCCTCGGCTTCCTGCCCTGGCACGCCGCGACCGACGCCGCCGGGACGAACCTCTCGGCGCGGTATCGACTCGGGCAGACGCCGTCGCTCTCGATCCTCGGGCCCTGCCTCGAGCGCCCGGCCGGCCCGCCCCGGACCTACTTCGGAATCGAAGACCCGACCAGCACCCTCCCCGGCGCCGAGCCCGAACTCGCGATGGCGATGAAGCGGTTCGAGGAACCCGAGTCCACGCGAGAATCCAAGCTCGACACGCTGATCACCGGGGCGCGGCGGGCCGACGTGGTCCATTGGATCGGCCACAGCACGTTCAGCGTCGCCGTTCCCTATTGGTCGGGCCTCGTGCTCGACCGGAGCGAGCGCAACGAGCGGACCGACCCCAAGACGAGCGAGACGAAGAACTACCCCCGCACGATCATCCCGCGCGACCTCGCGACCTTCATCGACCTCGACTGCGGACTGACGCTCGAGAATTGCTCGCTCGCGATCCTCTCGGGCTGCATGAGCGGCCTGGCCCTGCCGGCGAAGGGGAGCGAGCCGGTGAGCCTGGTCTCAGCCTTGCTGCACAGCGGGGCGAAATGCGTCGTCGCCTCGCTCTGGCCGGTGAGCGACGCCGCGTGCGTGCTCCTCATCGACCGCTTCCTCACCGCTTGGCTCGACGACGAGCGCACAGTGATCGACGCGCTCGAGGTCGCCCGGACCTGGCTCCGCGAACTGAGCGTCGACGACTTGAAGGAATGGTTGAAGAAGAGCGCGGTCATGAACGAAAAACATCGCGCTCAGTCCAAGCGAATTCTCGAGCGGATCATTCATGATCATCCGAGCGATCATCGGCCGTTCGCCGAGCCGTACTACTGGGCGGCGTTCGTGGCGGCGGGGCACGGCTGGGAGAAGCCGCCGGCGGCGGCCGAGGCGCGGGGGTAGACTGCCTTGCTTCGCATCTCCCCCAGCATCGACCCCCTCCGGAACCAGACGATGAGCCGATTCAGCGCGGATGATCTCGAGGCGATCCTGGCGGCGCAGCCCTGCCTCGCCGAGCGCGTGCGCGGTCGCGATGCGACCGTGAGATCGAGACGCGAGGCGATCATGATCTTCTTTGACAAGTGCGTGTTCTATCATGCCGACGTCGATCTGTCGATTGAGAGGCTCCTCGACGACGTTGCGACGATCGCGGTCGGCTGGTCTCTCGCGCTCGAGCGCGCCTACCGCCCTGACGCGACGGCGCTCGAGGCCGAGATCGCCCGCGACCTGCTGAAGATGATCGTCTCCTTCGACGAGGCGCTCGCCGCGCTTCGCGACGCCTCCTTCGACGCGAGCGTGTCGGGCCTGCGCGTCGCGCTCGCCGAGATCTTCGATTGGCATGATCCGCGCAAGCTCCGCGCCTATCTCTACGTGACCACATCCGAGGTCGTGCTCGAGGGGCTGCTCGGCAAGGAGCGCTGCCTCTGGAAAGACGCGATGGAAGAATGCTTGAAAGAGGTGAAGTGATGAACGATCCGAGAGATGAGCGTCTCGAGAAACTCTGGCTCGAGTTTCGCGGCCGCGATGCCTACGCGGCGGGCGAGGAACTGTCGGCGGAGGAGATCCGCGAGCGGATCCGCGGCTATCGCGCAGCGCTCGCCCCTTGGGTCGAGCGAGCCAAGGCGATGCCGAGCGTGGGTTCGGGCCTGACGGGGCCCTTGGCGAAGGTCGCGGCGGGTTGGCGAGGAGAGTGGGCCGCGGAGTTGAAGGCGAGCCGGATCTGGGGCGAACTCGACGCGATCCTCGCCGCGGCGCGCGAGGCGCTCGCGGGGTCGCGCGTCGCCGAGGCTCAGGCCGAGCTCGAGCGGCTCTTCGACCTCGGCTGCCGCTCGACCCGCGACTTCTTCCCCGCGCCGATCGCGCGGATCTGGTCCGACGACCTCGTGTCGCTCGACGACCGCCCCGTGTCGTCCCCCGAGTCGCTCGCCGAACTCATCGCCTGGGTCGAGACCCTCCGCGACTGACCCACGCGCGAAGTTTCGCGGTATGAGAGGAGAATATCGAGAAAAGTCGATGAAGACCGACTCGAGGCGGTCGGCTCGTTGGTAGGATCTCGGCTCGGTCGCGGGTCGGCGAGCCTTCGGAACGAATCCGAAGGGCGACCCGCGCGAGCCGTGAACGAGTCGAATGATGAACAGAGTCTCGGTTTCTCTCTTGATCATCGCTTCGGCGGTGCTCGCGGGCTGCGGCGAGCCGCTCGACGAGCTGCCGCGCAGGGCGATCGACGGCAGCGTCAGCCTCAACGGCGAGCCCTTGGCCAAAGGGACGATCCAGTTCGTGCCGCGCTCGGCCGAAGCGGGCACGCAGGTCGGCGCGATCATCGAGAACGGCCGCTATTCCATCGCCGCCGCGCAAGGTCCGGTGCCGGGCATGTATGGAGTGATGATCAGCGGTGCGAGCGATACCGTCGCCGCCGGCGAAGACGACCCGGCCAAGCCGCCCAAGCCCGCGCCCGACCCCGTTCCCGCTCGCTACAACTCGAACACCACGCTCGAGGCCGAGGTCAAGAAGGAAGGTTCCAATACCTTCTCCTTCGAGCTGAAGGCCCCCTGAGCCGCTCCACGCCCCGAACATCTTCGCATCCCTCCGCCCGCTCTCCCCGCATGAGTATTACCGACATGAACACGCGTCGACTTCGCTCGGGATTCACGCTGATCGAGTTGTTGGTCGTCATCGCCATCATCGCCGTGTTGATCGCCTTGCTCCTGCCCGCGGTCCAAGCGGCGCGCGAGGCGGCGCGACGGATCCAATGCACGAACAACATCCGCCAGGTCGCCCTCGCGATGCAGAACTATCATTCGTCGAGCGGCTCGCTGCCGCCCGGCCGCAAGGGGTGCTGCTGGGGCACCTGGCAGGCGTTCGTCCTGCCCTATCTCGAGCAGAATTCGATGTACAACAGCTTCAACACCATGGGCGGCAACGGCGTTCCCGAGGTGAACCGGATGCTCCGCTACGAAGGGCCGGCGAACACCACCGTGACCCAGAATCGCCTCAGCATGCTCACCTGCCCGAGCAGCCCGGTCGAGAGCCCTTGGGCCTCGATGCCGCTCAAGCTCTCGGGAGTCGGCCCGCACCTCACCTCGCACAACTACGCCGTCAACTACGGCAATACGACCGTCACCCAGGTCGACCTCTTCACCGGCACTCCGCAGCAGATCAACTTCCTCGCGTCGCCGTTCGGCGACATCTACAACACGACGCGCGGGGCGGTCTTCCGGCTCGACGACTTCACCGACGGCACGAGCAACACCCTCCTCGCCG
This sequence comes from Isosphaeraceae bacterium, assembly GCA_033763215.1. GTDB lineage: Bacteria > Planctomycetota > Planctomycetia > Isosphaerales > Isosphaeraceae > JANRKW01. The sequence continues at coordinate 7,789 of JANRKW010000010.1, forward strand.
CCGAGGTCCTCCAAGGCGTGGGACGTTGGCCGAACGCGACGAGCAACCCCCTGGGCGACCTCCGCGGCTTCACCTGGTGGGGCGACGCCGCCGGCTTCTCGACCTACCTCGGCCCGAACAGCACCTTGCCCGACATCCTCTACACCTCGGCCTGGTGCCGCTCGCTGATGGAGGGCAACCCGCCTTGCACCGGCCCCCAAGCCGCCTTCCCCGCCGGCATGTTCGGAGCCCGCAGCCGACACCCCGGCGGCCTCAACGCCGCCCTCGGCGACGGCAGCGTCCGCTTCGTCAAGAACACGATCGACATCCGCGTCTGGCGAGCCCTCGGAAGCATCCGAGGCGGCGAAGTCCTCAGCGCCGATGCCTACTGACATCTTGTGATCGTGAATCATCGATCGATCGATCGATCCCACAGTCGCACTCACTTCCCCACTCCCGGGCCGCCGCGAACCCGCCGGAGGAAATCGCGCGGCCCGGTTGCGTTTGGTTCGGCGTCGAGCGCGGCCTCACATCTTGAATCGAACAAGACATCGTCGAATCTTGATGATCGCCCGGGCGGTTGCGACAATCGCGTTCACCTCTCCGATCCGTTGCCGACGACCGCCTCTCGAACTCCACGCGAGCCCCCCCTCATGTCGACCCGATTTCGCGGTCCGCGCTCTCGTCGGTTCTCGGTTGCGCCGCGCCTGGAATCCTTGGAAGATCGAACGCTGCTCGCGCAGGCGGCGAGCAACACCTTCGCGGTCCTGACCGGCGAGGTCGGGCCCAGCGCCGTCTTGTCGCACGACTTGCGCGTCGACGCGAGCCGGTTCGGGTTGACCAGGCGCGGGGTCTTGCTCGGGTTCTCGGCGTCGCCCGAGGCGGCGGAGCCTGGTCCGGGGCGCGTCCGGGTGAGTCTGGTCGGTCCCCCGCGGCGGCAAGCGGTGCGGGTGAAGCCGCCGGCATCCCCGGTCGGCTCGACGCTCGCGCTCTCTTGGGTCAAGGCGGGGTCGCTGTCGGCGGTGGTCGCCTCGGAGGCGGGACACTCGGGGGCTTACGCGGTTCAGGCGTTTCTCGCGGGCGATGCCGACGGCGACTTCCGCGTGACCAACGCCGACCTGCAGCGGATCCGTTCGCTCCGACGCGTCCGGAGCACCGACGCGCGGTACGACCTCGCGGCCGACGTCGATCGCAACGGCATCATCAACGATGGCGACGCTAAGCTCGCGCGCTCGAACCTCGGAGCGTCGACCCAGGTCCGTCCCCTCGGCCTGACCTCGAGCGTCGAGACCGGCGAACTCGTCGGCGGGTTCGTGGTCGGGCGCGCGCTCGCCGTGGTCGGCTCGACGTCGCCTCTCGCCGAGCTCCGGCTGGAGCAGGGGGGCGACGGTAGGCCGGCGACTTCGCTGATCGCCGACGCGAGCGGCTCGTACCGGTTCCCGGTCGATGTCGATCCGGGAACGACCTCGTTCCGCGTCACGGCTTCCGACGTGTTCGGCGAGCGCGTCGCGGTCGAGACCTCGGTCGACCGCAGGGACCTGGCGACCGACACTTCCGCGCCTCGGATCGAGATCGTCTCGGGCGACTCCGCGCCCCTGGTGAACCGCAACCTCGTGTTCCAGGGCCGGGTCACCGATCTCTGGTCGGGAGTGGCCTCGCTCCAGGCCCAGCTCGACGACGTCGCGTTCGTCGACGTCGCGTTCGACGCCGCCGGGAGCTTCTCGTGGACCACCGACCTACCGCTCGGCGGGCCCGCCGACGGAGCGCATTCGGTCGCGTTTCGTGCGCGGGACTTCGCGGGGAACGTCGTCTCCGAGACGGCCTGGACGAGCGGCCTCGCGGCTCGCCACGCCTTCGAGCTCGACACGGTCGGCATCCGCGTCGTCGACGGCGCCCCCAGCGGAACGTACTCGTGGACCCCGGATCAAGTCGATTTGACCTTCTCCGAACGGCCCGCGGGAGCCTCTTGGTGGGAATCTCCTTACGCGAGCTTCGTTGGGCCTCGAGGAGATGCGTTGACCTTTGGCTGGGGGTCGATGTCTTACGAGTCGAGTACCATCAATTTCGACATGGGACACCTCTCCTGGGATCTGTACAGCGGCGAGTACACGTTCCGGCTCGAGCCGGGAATCACCGATCGCGCGGGCAATCCGCTCGAGGGCCCTTCGGAGTTTCGATTCTCGATCGTCAGGCCGATCGGAATCGCCTCGGTCTCGCCGCGCGAGGGTTCGACGATCCCGAGCTGGGAAGATGCGAAGTTCAAGGTTCGCTTCGACGGCCTCATCGACAGCTTCGAGTCCGGCGCGCTCCAACTGATCGTCGACGGCGCTCCCAGAACCGATCGGATCGTGATCGAGCTCGAGCCTAAACGCCTCGGACTCGATCTCGAGTTGTTCGGGACTGACTTCACTGCCGGAACCACGGTGGAGCTCGTGATCGACGGCGACGCAATTCTCGCCCGCGACGGCACGCCGGTCGACGCCGACGGCGACGGGTTCCCCGGAGGCAGGCGCACGATTCGCTACGAGACGGCATCCTTCGACCTCGTCCCCGAGACGACCATCCACGGGTATGTCTACGACGCCGACTCGCCCGCCGATGCGCCGATTCCGGTCGTCGGGGCGACCGTACAGCTCATCCCTGTTTTCGTCAGTCAATGGGGGCAGGGTGCATTCTCCACAACGACCGATGCATCGGGGTACTTCGAGATCGGTCTCGGCGACGCGAACGGAGACGGCGTCGCCGACGGCGTTCCCGTACCCGAGGCATTCCTGATGATCGACGGAAAGCAGGCGGTGACCGAGTCGGGATATCGCTATCTCTCGATCTATCGAGCGTTCCGATCCTTCCCGGGCCGCCGGAATCGGCTCGAGATCGACAACGCGCTCATGGATGTCGACCCGAACACTCCCGGGAGCCAGATCGACCTCTACCTCCCGAAGCTCGCGAAATCCGACATCCATGATCGGGCCCTTCGGCAGGCGCCGCGTGTCGGCCCCGAGGGCAAGGCACGGATGCGGGCCGCCTATCCCGACCTCGATCCCCGGGTGTTCGATGAGTTCCGTCTCGATGGATTGAGCGACTTCGATTGGTATGGGTCGAGTGGTTTCGATGAGAGCGCGATCGTCCCGCTTCACTTCGATCGCCTCCCGGTTCCCAAGCCGCCGGTCGCGTCACCCCGATTCGCATTCGCGATCGTCGGCACCCAGTTTGCCTGGGCCGGTGTAAATCTTCCCCTATTCTCGAACGGGAAACACTCTGGGTACGGAATCGACATCCGCTTTCCCAACCTCGAGGAGATCGCTCCCCACGATGACGTGCTGATCTGGAAGTACGATCAACGCTCCGATGACTGGACCTTGGTGGGGAGTCGCCGCGTCTCCTTCGACGGCCTTTCGCTCTGGTCGAGATATGAGGAGGAGTTCGGCTTCGACGAACCGGGGCTGTTCTTCGTGTCCGAGGGAAGCCCGACCCGAATCGTGGTCAGCCCGATTCCCGGAAACCTCGTTGGCTCGGGCGCGGACTTCACCTCGGGCGACCACCCCGCGCTTCCCTCCGACTCCATCGCGGCGCTGCTCATCGAGGAGGCACGCGTCTTCGACGACGAACAACTCATCGATCGGATGGGTCTGATCCGGAGCACTGGTTACTGGGAGAATCGCTATCTCGAGCGCTTCCTGCTCCGGAAGCCCTCGAGCGAGAAGGAATACCACGACTTCCATTCGTTCTCCATCACGCGCGAACCGGAGGACACTCCCAACTCCGTGATCAAGGCGACCGTCCGCCGGCTGCGGGCCGATCTGCACCGTCGCCTCCAACTCCAGGCAGAGCACGGCTACCTCGACGACCTCGAACTCCATACCGATACGGCGCTCTTCTCCAAGCTCCGAACCCCGGTCATCGAGGGTTCGGACGGACTCGGTGATCGGCACCCTCCGCTCCTCGAGGGAAGCCAAGGCGGCGAGATCCACTACCTCGATTGGAACGTGACGATCGAGAGCTTGGGCGGAGGGGCCGGGAGCGGCGTCACGGGCCGGGGACACTACTCGGTCGATCTGTGTTGGGAGCTCCTCTACGACTTCGGAGTCGACGCGAGCAGCGTCGATTCCCGCGAGACGGCCGCGTTCTGGGTCCTCCAACACGAGCGAGGCTATACGCCGTTCGCCGTTCGCCGCTTTTGGATTCTCGAAGAGCCGATCACGGGCTCGTTCATCATTCCCGAGGAATTCACCGAATTCGACAACCGGATCCCCGACGGAACCCGTCCGTCCGAGGGCGTTGCACCGCTACCCCCACCCGAACCCGTCGGTCCGACGCCGCCGACCTGGTTCGGCGTGGACCCGGTGATCCACTACCGGGTCGTGGCGGACGACGGCACCGAGCTCGCCGGGACCGTCGCCGCGCCGGGAGGAGTTCCGATCGAGGTCGTCCTGCCCTCCGGCGTCGGCTACGTCGCCTACTTGTATCAACCCTCGACCGGACGCACCTCGGCCATCTCGTCGCGAACGTTGGAGTACACCGATCCGTACTGGGACTGGGCACAACTCCCCTGGTTCCGCGACCCCCGCGTCCGCCGCGTCGTCCAACTCGGCCCGCCCGACGACTCCGACTGGGACGGCGACGGCATCCCCGACCTCGGCGAACTCGTCCTCGGCACCGACCGCCTCCGCGCCGATACCGACGGCGACGGTCGCACCGACGCCGAGGAACTCACCCACCGCCAAAACCCCCTCGACCCCCGCTGATCCCCCCCCCGACCCCCGGGCCGACCGATCGGCGTCGAGATCGCCCCGCGCCGGCTTCAGACCCGAAAGACCTTCATGACTTCATCGCCGAGATGGTTGATGACCTTGACGGCGATGCGGCCCGAGGCGTGGTGGGCGAAGGCGCGGGAGCTGTCGCCGTGGAGGGTCGACCAGGCTTCCTCGTCGTTGACCTCCCTCCTCCTGGCTGGAGCGGCCGCCTCGCGGCAGGCGCTCGACTACGACTACCTGCATCGCAACAAGGACTGCGAGCAATTGATCGGGACCATCGATACGTCTCCCTACTCGTGGCTCGATTTCCGGCTCCAGGATCACGAGAAGATCGACCTCTTTGCCAAAGGCGTCGAAGCGGCCGTGTCTTTCCTCTTCGGCGAGGATTCCGCAACGACCAAGAAGGCGATCCCTGCCCACTCCAGCGGGTTCGACTGGGAGAAATACAAGAAGACCCGCGCGGAGATGAAACCGACGAGCGTTACGCCGCCCACGCCCGCGAACGAGTCGCGCGAACCATGGTGAAGCAAGCGCGGGTGATCCGAGAGTCGATCGGCCGCGCCCATTCACCAGGGGAGCCGATCGACCTCGGATGCGGCGACGCGCCTATGCCCTCCGCCGGAGCCGAGCGTTCGGGGGGTGTGCTCGGGGATTTCTCGAGAATTCTCGCGGGGTGGGTTCGATCGGGGAATCGCGCCTTGGCCGGCGTGAACTCCGAGGTTTCGGAGCGATGATCGCGGTGGGGATCGTGGTCCGCGGAAGGGCTCGAGTGCCGCTGGGGGCCCCTGGTTGCGCGGAGGGGGGATTGCGGGCGGGGGTGGACTTCGCGCGGGGATCTCGAGACGGACCGTCTCGCGAGCACTCGATCGGGCGTGATTCTCGTTCGCGGCCGCCTTGCGACGCAACGCGTGCGACGCTGGGCAATGGTGGTCGGATCGCGATTGGTCTACCGTGCATGAGGGCGGCAGCGCGACACGTCTTTGGTCATGGGCGCATCTTGTCGGCCGTCGTGCATAGAAATCCGATCATAAAAGCAGTAACTGCGAAGCGAGACGGTCATGTCCGGTTCCGCCCGTCGAGATCCGCGTGGTAGGCATCGTGGTGTTCGGTTGCGGCCCTGCGTCGAGGGGCTCGAGCATCGACGCCTGCTCACGACGTTCAAGGTCGATACGATCTTGGATACGATCGCCGTCGATCTCCGCAAGGGGAAGGACGCCGCGGGGCGGGTGTCGCTGCGATCGGCGATCGAGGCGGCGAACGCGAAGGGCGGGAGCCACACGATCCTCGTCCCCGCGGGCACATTCCAGCTCACGCTCGCGGGCGCGGGGGAAGACGCCTCGGCGACCGGCGACCTCGACATCAACCGCAACGTCACGATTCGCGGCAAGGGCTCGTCGAGCACGATCATCGACGGGAACAACCTGGACCGCGTGTTCCAGATCCTCGGCGGCAAGGTGAGCATCTCGGGCCTGACGATCCGGCAAGGTCGGTCGGACCACGGCGCGGGTCTGCTCAATTCCGGCGGTCGGGTGTCGCTGACGTCGGTGTTGATCGCGAACAACCTGGCGATCGGCGTCGCGGGGGCCGACGGCTTCAAAGGCGCGTCGCGGGTGGGAATCGGAGGCGCGGCCGGCATTGGTGAGAGCGGGGAAAGCGGGAGCGGCGGGGCGAACGCTCGAGGCGGCGGGATCTCGAACGAGCGCGGGTCGCTGAGCATCTCGAACAGCACGATCGCGTCGAACCGCGCCCTCGGCGCCGTCGGCGGCACGGGCGGCACGGGCGAGGGCGAGTCGTCGGGCCTCGGCGGAGCGGGCCGAGGCGGCACCGGCGGCGGCGGCGGAACCGGCGGAGACGCCGTGGGCGGCGGGCTCTTCAACGCAGCAGGCGCGGGCCTCACGATCAGCGCCACGACGTTCACGGCCAACCTCGCCGTCGGCGGCCAAGGAGGCCGCGGCGGAATCGGCGGCGAAGGTCGAGGCGCCGCGGGCGGCGCGGTGAGCGGAGCGGTGCTCACAGCCGGCGGCGACGGCACGAGCGGCGCCGGAGGTGTCGGCGGCCTCGCCGGGACCGGCCGAGGCGGCGGGCTCTTCAATGCGGGCGTGCTCGGCTTTTCCGGCGGACGGTCGGTCTTCGCATCCAACGCGGCAACCGGTGGCGCCGGAGGACAAGGCGGGACCTCGGCCGCCGCCGTCGGCGGCCATGTCCTCGTGGCCGTCACCGGTTTCACGGGCGGCAGCGGCGGCAACGCGACCGCCGGAGTCGGAGGCCAGGGCGGCAACGCTCGCCTCGGCGCGGGCGGCGGCGTCTTCAACGCCTCGGGCGCCCGGCTCACGAGCAACGCGGGCGTCGACTTCACCGCGAACCTCGCCAACGGCGGGCGCGGCGGCGATGGTGGAGCCGGCAGTCCGGCCTTGGGCGGGCTCGGCGGGCCGGGCTCCGTCAACACCGCCGCCGGCAAGGGCGGCTACGGAGTCGGCGGGGTCGGAGGCGCGGCGGGCGCGGGCGACCACGGCCTCGGCGCCGGGATGTTCAACGAGGTCGACGCCGCCGTCGCCTTCCTCGCCGCCAAGAACTCCAAGTCGCCCGCGGCGAGCTCCTTCACCGCCAACCTCGCGACCGGGGGCGCCGGCGGAACCGGAGGCCTCGGCGGACTTGGAGCCGGGGGAGGCGGCGGACAAGGCGCCAGGCTCCTCATCAACGGAATGAGCGTTCCGATCACCGCCGGAGGAGCCGGCGGCTCACTGGGTTGGGGGCAGAAGGGGGGCGTCGGAGGAGCCGCGGGCAACGGTCAGGGCGGCGGATTCGCCAACCTCGGCATCGCCTCCTTCCTCGGGATCACCATGAACTTCACCGGCAACCGAAGCGCCGGCGGAGTCGGCGGCGCGGGTGCTCGCGCCGGAACCGCACTCGGCGGCAACGGGGGCAACGGGATCGTCGGAGGCAAGGGCGGAGCCGCCACCAGCAACAGCGGAGGAGCAGGCGGTGCCGGAGGATCGGCCGTAGGCGGAGCGATCGCCAACCTCTCGGGAGGAAACCTCCGGATCCAGCCCAGACTCGGGGCCAAGAGGAACTCCAAGCAATCGAGGTCCTCCAACCTCATCACAGACAACCAGGCCGACGGCGTGGACGGAGCACTCGGAGGATCGACCGGCACCGCCGTCGCGGGGCTGGGCGGCTCGTCGGGCGGCGCCGACGGCTCATCGGGTGTCGGAATCTCCGGCGTGGCCGGGACCAACGGAACCGGCGTCGGCGGCGGGCTGAACACGAGTCCCACCGGGACCGCCGTCATCGCCGACACCAGCATCGCGGGCAACCGCGCCTCCACCAGCGACGACAACGTCGCCGGATTCGTCACACCCTGACCGCGCTTCCCCCGTCGCTCGAAACCCGAGCGACCGCGATCCCGCGCTCAATATCCAAATCTCCACACATGCTCGCGGCTCACCTCCGATCGGGACTCGAACCGATCGGAGGTCGACATATCGACACTCCGCGCTCTCTCGACCCGATCCGATCGATCGTCGAAAGATCGGCGGAACACCCTCAGCCGGCGAGCGCCCGGATCGAGTGCGGTCGGATCCCGTTTGTTTCACCGCGGCCCCACATCGACGGACGACTTCCGCTTTCCCGACACGCGGGCGATTCTTCGACGGGCCCCGCAGGCCGTGGATCCACGCGAATCAGCGATCGGTCGACGGCGCGGAGGAAGCGGAAGCCTCGTCCACTACGCGGCGCGCGGCGAGAGCGGCGAAGGAGGGTCGGCCGTGGAGGCCGCTGCTCTCGAAGAAGTCGAAGCGGTCGGTATAGGGCGAGTCGACGACGACATACAAGCCCGGGGCCACCATCTCGGTCCGAAGCGAACCCTCGGCCGGCAGGAGCACGCCGGGAATCTTGTCGCGACCGTTCATACTCATATCGACCGCCCCCGACGCGAGAGGAGGATCCATTTGGCACACATCATCATAACGCCCGCTCTCGATCAGCGGAAGGGCGGAATCGCTGAAGGGAGCCAGATACGCATCAGGGAGAACTGCTCAGGGAGAGTCATTCCTCCAGATCCTCATCGAGATCGTAGACAAACGGTCGAGGGGGGAGATTCCCGCCCAAGACATATCGCACGCTCCTCGTTCCGACCACCTCGAGCGGCGGACGACGGAAGTTCTGAAGAAGATCGAGCAGGTCGACCTCGTCGTCGGCTTCCTCGACGATCTCCCCACTTCGCCCACGCAACAGCGAGGCTCGGACTCGTTCCTGGATCATCCTTCCCTCGAGGCTCTGGGCGCGCGATCTCTTCAAGTTCTCGGATGCAGTGGTTGAAGCTGGGCGTTATGAGGATCGGCCTGAATCGCAGTTCCTCATTGGGGAATTGCGGATGCACGCCTCGAAGACCTCGTTATTGCAGAGACCGTTCATTAGACGTCCTTCGTTGATGGTGGTTGCTACGCGTCCGATTCGCCACTTCCATTGCTGTCCGGATTGCGGTGGTACTCTTTTTGGCGCTGTTTGATCTCGGCGAATACCGCCTTCGCGGCCTCTAGGTCCTCCCACAACTCGCGCGGATCGGGGATGCTCTGCTGCGATTCGCGAGGGGTATTATGCCCCTCGATGTATTCACAACACTTTCCGAAGAGGTCCAAGATCCTCTTGATGTGACCATCGTCGACGAAGTAAAAGTTGCTAAAATGCTTTACATTGATGTAGAAATCAAGTCGTTTAACTGCGTTGTTGAACACGCAGGCTTCAATTTGTTGTTCGATATAGGATCGCAGTAACGAGTATGTGTGTTGCATGTCGGAGCGATTCTGCTCGGTTGGAACCGAATTCCATCGTTTTTCGAGCTGCTTCGCTTCTTTTTCCAGCGAATCCATCTGCTGCTTCGCACCCGCGATCTTCAACGGAAGCCCATCCTTGCAGTAACCCGGCTTCTGATTGTCCCACTCGATCCGGCGGCGATGGACCGCCACAGACCGTTTCTTGGCCGACTTGATGAGGAAGTGAGTGAGCATTACATCGTGGGTGAAGACGATGACTTGGCGACGGCTAGATTCCTCAACGAGTCGTGCCGCGATTCGCTCGCGATGGTGATGATCCAGGGAGGAGACGGGATCGTCGAAGACCAACGTCGAGGAATGGGACGATTGGGACAACTCAGCCAGGAACATCGCCAACGCGAGACATCTCCTTTCCCCTTCGCTGGCCACCTCCGAAGGCGCAGCATCCGCTCCTTCGAGTCGAGCTCCGTACGTGACGATTCCCTTGGTGCCCCTTCGCTCGAGACCCGCCTTGAGAGTCTTCAGCCCAAGCGCACTGATCTCGTTCTTGAAGGCATCGATGAATCCTTGCGTCACCACATGGTCGATGAGTTCTTTGTTTTTCTGTGTGATGGGTTTCGTGATGACTTGTTCCGTCTTGAGGCAAGCCGCGATTCGCTCCTTCTGATGCATCAGCTTCAAAACGATCTCGACATCCTCGCGATTCTCCGAGAGCCACTTTCGACCAAGGAGTTCCCGGCGTTCCGCTTCGATCCGCTTGCGTTCGGTCGAGTCCTCGAGCGAGCGCTCCTCCTCGGCCCGCTCCTGAAGTCTCCGCGCGGTGGACTCAAGAACGGAATAGTCAAAGGGACGAAGCGGCGAGGCTGTGGTATCTATGGCCTTCCCGTCGAGGACGTTGCGAATCTCGCTGCGACGCTCTTCGAGATCCTCGATGAGTTGTTCGATCCCCCGCGCACTGTCGGATCCTACTTCAGTTTCGACGTCGACCTTTGCAGCATCGAAGCTTGGTCGAACGCTTTGGATCTCGACGACCTTGTTTCTTTGCTCGCGGAGCTTCCGTCGGGCCTCTTCAGCAAGCTCCTGGCTCCGATCTCGGAGGTACTCATCGAATCTCTGAAATCGAGCCCGGGCCTTCGCGTCCAACGGCTGTTGGCACAAGATGCAGAGCGCTCCCTCGGACGCTTGTGGGAATTCGGAATTCGAATACACAACCGTCGAGTATTCCTTCGCAGCCATCCAAAGCGATTTCCACTTTCCACCATCCGTGCCAGGCAGCTCGTCATCGAACCTGGTGTCCAAGTAGCGTTTCTCTTCGGCCTCCCGATCGTCGCGGTCCTTCAGGGCCTTCTGCGCATCCGCTATTCGCTCATCCGAGAGTGCGGTGATGGCGTTTCGGAGTGACTCATGGAGCTTGACGATACGAGCCCTCGCCGCGAGTGTCGCGGATGCTCTCTTCGAGGGATCCGCCTCGAGCATCTGCTCCAATTCCCTCAATCGGGTTCGATTCGATTTATCGAACACCGCAAGTTCGTCGAGCTTGCTCGTCGTAGTATTCGCATCGAGCTTATCGATGAGATCTGCGACCTCGCTCCCTCGTTCAGCTCTCCAGAGGCTTCGTCTGCTGTCGATCTCGGAATCGATCTCCGATTTGCGTTTTTCTAGCCTTCGACCCACTTCGGTCGTGACATTGGCAAGCTTCTCCAGAACGTCCAACCCGCGCGGCGTAAACGCCGTCTTGTCCTCGGCCTTCACGTAGTGCTCGGCAGCGTCGGTATCGAACACGAAGATTTTGCTGAGATCCGGGTCAGGAACTCTGCCGGCGACCCATAGAGATTGCTTGGTGGTACCGCCGCACTTGAATTGAATGAGTGCCGATGCTAAGGTCTCGCGTGATTCGGTTTGCGCGAAGGCATCGGGTAGAATCGGTCTTGGCTTCCCTCTCGTGCGGCAAGCATGCTTGATCACTCGGACATAACCAGACTTTCCCGCCCCATTGTCTCCGTAGATGACTACAAGACCCGATCCGTTGCCGAAATCGATCGAGCAGTGGTTCGGGATTCGATTCACGCCCTCAAGATTGCTCACGTTCAAGAGCGATACGCCAGGTCCTTCTTGGCGGGCAGGAATGTGGTCTTCCGAGAGCGGAATCGGGACAGTGGCGGAATCAGGCTCGGATTGGAGATACCGATCGCAACAGAGGCGATATAGCTCATCGATGTCTGCTGGTGCGAGGCACTCTTGTTCAACGATGCGCCTCAGTGCGTCCCGCTGCCATTCGGGGCGGTTCCCCGACCATTCGACGATTTCTTCGAGGACGTCGAGAGTGTCTTTCGGGCGATTCGACGACATAGCGAGCTCAAGAACAAGAGACGGAATAGGAGACTATGCAGAGAGAATACCTTCGGGGTCTGTGGTGGACAAGAGTGAACTGGGTGAGGTCCTTGATCCCACTTTGCAGCTCGACCTATCCGAATACACGGGATTCGATCCGTTCTCCGGAAGGGTGGGAACTTCGGATCTGATCTTCACTTCGACGTCCAGATCCTGCGGGAAGTCGATCGGGGTGGGTATGATGGAATTGCGGCGGGGGCGACGTGGGGATGTGGGAATCGGGGGCGGGGATGTGTGGGATTGCGGGGTATGTGAATGGGGGGGGGAGGCCGGCGGAGCGGGGGATCGTCGAGGCGATGACCTCGCGGTTGGCTCATCGCGGGCCCGACGGATCGGGCGTGGTCGTGCTCGGCCCGGCGGCTCTCGGGCATCGGCGGTTGTCGATCATCGACGTCGCCGGCGGGGCGCAGCCGCTCGCCAATGAGGACGACACCGTCTGGGTCAGCTACAACGGCGAGATCTACAACGACCTCGACCTCCGCCCCCGGCTCGAAGCGCGCGGGCACGTGCTCCGCACCGCGAGCGATACCGAGAGCCTCGTGCACCTCTATGAGGATCACGGCCCCCAGTTCGTGAGCCGGCTCAACGGCATGTTCGCGCTCGCGATCTGGGACGATCGCCGGCGACGGCTCGTGCTCGCTCGCGACCGGATGGGCCAGAAGCCGCTCTATTATGCGACGACGCGCGGCGGCGGGATCGCGTTCGGGTCGGAGCCGAAGGCGGTCGTCGACCATCCCGAGGTCGGGCGAGGGCTCGACACCGCGTCGGTCGCGAGATATCTCTTCTATGAATATCTGCCGAACCCCCACTCGATCTGGCGCGGGTTGAAGAAGTTGCCGCCGGCACATCTGCTCATCTGGGAAGACGGCGATCTGAAGATCGAGCGCTACTGGGAGAGCCCCGAGCCGGAGGCCGGGTCGATCGAAGTGCGCGATCGCGAGCCGACCGAGGCCGAGGCGGAGGGGTTCTGGAGCGCCTTTCGCGAAGCGACGGCGCGGCATCGCCGGTCGGACGTGCCGCTGGGGGTCTTCCTGTCGGGAGGCGTCGATTCGTCGTGCGTGGCGGCGGCGCTCGCCGAGTTCGAGCCGGCGGCGGGGATCCGGACCTTCTCGATCGGGTTCGAGGATCGGTCGTTCGACGAGAGTTCACATGCTCGCGCCACCGCACAATTCCTCGGGACGGAACATCACGAGAAGATCTTCTCGGCCGAAGACGTGTTGCGGCTCCTGCCCGAGCTGGCGACCTGGTTCGACGAACCGTTCGGCGATGCGTCGATCCTGCCGACGCACCTCCTGAGCCGGTTCGCGCGCGAGTCGGTCACGGTCGCCTTGGGCGGCGACGGCGCGGACGAGCTGCTCGCGGGATATCCGACGTTCGGGATCGAACGCGCGGCGACGATGTTCGAGCGGCTCCCGAGGGCGGCGCGGGGCGCGGCTCGATCGATCGCCGCGCGTTTGCCCGTGTCTTATGAGAACTTCAGCGTCGACTTCAAGATCAAGCAGTTCCTCCGAGGCGCGGGCGAGGCGATGCCGTTGGCGCACCAGCGTTGGCTGGGGTCGTTCTCGGGGGCGGAGATCGCGTCGCTCCTCGCGGAGCCGCCGGGGATCGACGTCGAGGCGGAGCACTTGGCGAGGGCGCGCTCGGTGGAGGGATCGAGCCCCGACCGCTTGACGCGCTCGCTGCGGCTCTACCAGGCGACGTATCTGCCCGAGGACATCTTGACGAAGGTCGACCGCGCGAGCATGGCGTGCGGGCTCGAGGTCCGGGCGCCGTTCCTCGATGCGGAGTTGGTGGACACTATCCAACGGATGCCGTCCATGCTCAAATACGGCGGTCGACGGACCAAGCGGATCCTGAAGCGTGCGGCGCGGGGCCGGGTTCCCGATTCGGTGCTCGAGCGGCCGAAGAAAGGATTCGGCATTCCCGTCGGTCGTTGGCTGCGGGGGCCGTTGGGGCCGTGGGTCGACCGCCTGCTCGACCGGGATCGCTTGGCTCGCGAAGGGCTCTTCCGTCCCGACGCGGTGCGGCGCCTGGTCGAGGACCACCGCACCGGCCGCGTCGACAATCGCAAGCCGATCTGGACCTTGCTGATCTTTCAGCTCTGGCGAGAGCACTGGCTCGGGGCCGGCTGAAGGCTGCGAGGTTCGAGCCGAAGGGTCGTTCGCCGAGGGCTGCATGCGCATCTTGGTGGTGTCCGACATCCACGCCAATCGCCACGCCCTCGAGGCGATTCGCGAGCCGCATGATCTGTGCATCTGTTTGGGCGATCTGGTCGACTACGGGCCCGACCCGCTGCCCTGCGTCCGCTGGGCGATGGAGCACGCGCGCTACGCGGTGCGGGGCAATCACGACCACGGCGTGGCGCAGGGCGTCGACGTGGTGGGTGAACATGGCTACAAGTTCTTGACGCGCGTGACGCGTCCCTTGATGTGGGGGGCCCTGGGGCCCGACGAGCGCCGATGGCTGCTGCAGCTGCCGTTGACGACGCGATTCGTCGCGGGAGGCAAGCGGTTCCTCCTCGTGCACGGCACCCCGCGCGACCCGCTCGACGAATACTTGATGAAGGATCCGCGTGGGTGGGAGTCTCGCCTTCGAGGGATCGACGCCGACTTCGTTTGCGTGGGGCATTCGCATATGCAGTTCAGCCTCACGATCGGCGGCACCACGGTGGTGAACCCCGGGAGCGTCGGCCAACCGCGCGACGGCGACCCGCGCGCCGCGTACGCCGTGATCGAGGACGGACGGGTGCGGCTCGAACGCGTCGCCTACCCGATCGAGCGGACGCTCGAGAGCTACGAAGCGATCGACGAGCTGCCCGACCGCGCGAAGCGGCTCTACCGCGAGGTATTGACGCACGGTCGAATGCTCAAGCCGGCATCCGCTCCGACATCCCAGCCGAACGGAGAAGGCGAATGACACCCTCCAAGGCGACGACCTCGGCGCGCGCAACGGCCCTCTTCGCGCTGCTGTACGCGGTGCAGGGGGTGGTCGTCGCGTATCTGACCAACTTCAACAAGGGGTACATGGTCGCCGCGGGGGTCGACGAGCGGATCGCCGCGCGGGTCGAGACTCTGGCGCTCTCGCTCCTGATGTTCAAGTTCGTGCTCGGTCCGGTGTCGGACCGGTGGTCGCCGTTCGGTCTCGGGCATCGACGACCGTACATCATCTTGGGTCTGATGCTGTTGATCCTCGGGTTGTTCGGCCTCTCGGCGCTCGATCCGGGGGTCACGCTCTTCGGCTTCGGCGCCGCGGCGGTGGTGGCGGTGGGCGGGATGTGCCTGTTCGACACGACGTGCGACGGCATGGTGATCGACGTCACTCCGCCCAACGATCGCTCGCGTGTTCAGGGGTTGCTGCAATTGTCGCGTTTCCTGGCGACGATGGTCTGCACGCTCGGCTTCGGCTTCTGGATCGAGCACCACGGTCCCGGCCCGGGCCGGAGCGACGCGGTGATCCTGGCCTGCGCCGCGTTTGCGATGGTGCCCTTGGCGTTGGCGTTCTTCGTGCGGGAGCGATCGACCGGCGCGGCGTCGGACCGCGAGCGGTTCGACTGGGCGGCGATGAAAGTCATGTTCACACCCTATTCCCTGATCCTGATCGCCTACGGAGCGCTCTACGGCCTGGTGGGCGTGGGGGTCGAGTTCAACCTGAATCGGTGGTACGCGGCGCTCGGCTACGGCAACGACGCCAACGGCGTCTTCAGCGCGATCCGCTACGGCGGCCGCGCCGCGGGGGCGATCGCCTTGCCGATCCTGGGCGCGCGGATGACGCGTTCGCGGCGGATCGCCTTGGGCTTGATCGTGCTCGCGGCGGCGACGATCCTCCAAGCCGCGGTGGTCGACTCGGTCTCCGCCGGGGCGACGGCGTTCCTCTTCGGCCTGGCGAACGGTTGGAACGATGCGCTCTTCTGCGTCTTGGCGATGGAAGCGGCGAATCCGTTGATGGCGGCGTCGACCTTCGCGATCTTCATGGCGGCGTCGAACGTGAGCATCGTGGGCGACTTCCTCTTCCTCGAGGTGGTCCATCTCTTCGGCGGACGGTTCGCGCCGGCGTTCGCGATCTGTGCGGCCCTGGTGCTGGGCCTCGTCGGCTTCGTGCGTCCCTTGAGTCGCCCGCCGCATCGCGCCGCGACCTCCGATGCCGAAGGAGCGGCCGCATGAAGCTCGCGCTCGTCGTGATCGCCGCGGTCGCCGGATTCGCGGCGATCGTTTATGGATTGGGGCCGTGGCTCGTCAGGCCGATCTGCCGGATCCTGCTCATTCCGAGGTATGGTTTTCGCACGTTTGGATTCGAGCGGATCCCCAGGCGCGGGCCTGTGGTCATGATCGCGAACCACGTCACCTGGCTCGACGGCTTCTTCCTGCTCGCGATCTTGCCGCGTCGGTTTCGGGCCTTGATCAATCGCGGGTTCACGGGCGGTCCGCTGCTGCGCCCGTTGGTGGTCCGGCTGGGAGCGATCCCGGTTCCGTTCCAAGGTCCCAAGGCCCAGCGCGAGGCGATCCAAGCCTGCCGCGCCGCGCTCGATCGGGGCGAGGCGGTCGTGCTCTTTCCCGAAGGCCAGCTCACGCGGAACGGATTCGTGGGACCGTTCTATCGAGGGCTCGAGGTGATCCTGCGGGGCAAGCCCGAAGTCCCGGTGGTGCCGATCTATCTCGACAATCTCTGGGGGAGCCTCTTCAGCTTCCACGACGGCCGCGCGATCGGCAGGAGGATCCGCGGCCTCCGACGCGTCATCGGGGTCTCGGCGGGAGCGCCGATCGCGGGACGGGTCGACCTCTTCCGGATCCGCCAAGGGCTGCTCGCCGCGGCGGTCGAACCGATTGCGAGGCGCCTGGGGCGACCAGACGAACCCAACACGATCGACCCCGCCTTGCCCGCGCTTCGGCATCCCGAATTCGGCCTGCTCGCCGCGTCGTGCCCCGATTTCGTCGCGCCGGGGATCCGGCAGGACGGCGGCCGCGCGGGCTCGCTCGGGCACGCGCTGCCCGGGGTGTCGATCGAAGCGATCGGTGCCGACGGCGCGGCGCTGCCCGCCGAGACCCTTGGCGCCCTCGAGGCGGTGATCGCGGGCCGGGGCGATTCGCGTCGGCCTCTGGGTCTCACCGGCAGCCTCGACCCCGACGGCTTCGTCCGCGTCGAGGCGTCGGCGACCGCTTCGGAGTGACCGGGTTCAGATCCCGCCGTCGAGGGCGTCGCGGATCGTGGGCAGGTACTTTTCGGGCGAGGCGGTGTTGACGAGGACGACGCGGTCGCCGGGCCGGATGGCGCCGCGTTCGATCAATTCGGGGACGACCGCGAGCGTCGCCGCACCCTCGGGCGACCAAACGAACCCGCGTTCGCGGCGCTCGGTCGCGATGGTCTGCGCGATCGCCTCGTCGGAGACCGCGAGCGCGAGTCCGCCCGATTCGCGAATGATCCGGAGCACGTTGACGTGTCCGACGTTCTTCGCGACGTTGAGCCCGGTGGCGAAGGTCTTGCCCGGGGGCAGGGGGGTGATGTCGGGGTCGCCCGCCTCGAAGGCTCGAACCAAGGGATCGGTCGCGTTCGACTGCACGCAGACCATGCGTGGGCGACGCGAGTCGATGAGGCCGAGCGCCTCGAGTTCGTCGAACGCCTTCGCCATTCCGACGACGCCGGTGCCGCCGCCGGTGGGGTAGACGATGACGTTGGGCACGCTCCAGGTCCGCGAGGCGAGGCGGTCGCCTCGGGGTTCGGCCATCTCGAGCCCGAGCGTCTTCTTGCCTTCGGTGCGCCAGCCGGGCTCTTGAAAGGTGGCGACGCTGAACCAACCGTCGGGGAGCCAGCGTTCGCGGATCCTCGCCGCGCAGTCGACGATGGTTCCCTCGACGAGTTCGAGGGTGACGATGTCGGGATGGAGCTTGGCGAGGGCGGCGACGTTGCCGAGGACGGGGCGGTCGGTGTCGGGCGACATGACCACGACGCACGGCAAACCCGCCGCGACCGCGTAGGTCGCGAGCGAGTCGCCGGCGTTGCCCTGGGTCGGAACGGCGAGCCGGCCGACGCCGAGTCTGCGGGCCATGGCGACGGTCATCGCCATGCCGCGGTCCTTGAAGGAGAGCGTCGGGTTGGCGCCGAAGCCTGGATGGTGCCTGCCTTCGTCCTTGATCTCGAGGGAGAAGCCGTGGGCTCGGGCGGTGGGATGATCGAGCGGGAGGGACGGGGTGTAACCCTCGCCGAGGGCGACGATCGCCGCTCGGTCTTCGGGATCGGCGACGTCGAGCGGCAGCAGGGCGCCGAAGCGCCAGAGGTCGCGGCGATCGGGGTCCCAGCCCGCCTCGGGTCCGCGTTCGGCGCGGATGCGGTCGAGGTCGAGGACGATCTGGACGGGTCGGCCGTCGGTCTCGCAGAGATTCATGACGCGGTCCGCCGGGTAACGCCGGCCGCAGACCGAACAGGCGAGGTGCGAAACGAACTTCATGGCGTCTGGGTCGCTCGCGGGTCGGGGAGAAAGCGAAGATCGACGCCTCGGGTCGGCCGCCGACGGGTTCGCGGAATCGTGTTGAATAAGAATCGGGGGAGCATCGTCGGTAAAGGTGTCCGAGCACGGTGGAGCACTCCTCGCGGTCCCCCGCCACGGCATTCCTCGCGTACAGATTGCCTAACTCACATAGGTCGCGAGTCCTCCGCCGTTCCTCGCCATACCGGCTCGCCCGATGACGGCGAGCGCGTTATGCTCGTCGACATCAGGATCGGTCTTTCGTTCGCCCGCGACAATGGGATCGTCCGCGATCGGAATTCGCGAGCGGTCCACGATCCGAGCGTCTCGACCCCCAAACGACTCCGAGGTGATTTCCATGCAAGCGCTTCGTTTCCGACTCTCGACCGTCGTTCTCGGCGGTCTGCTCAGCGTCCTGGCGCTCGGCTCGGCCCGTGCCCAGGCCCCCGCCGTCGAAAAGGCCGAAGGCGAGAAGGTCGCCTCGGTCAACCTGTTCGAGGCCGTCAACTCCGGTGAGATCGAAGTCGTGGCCGAGGGCCTCGGCGACGGCCGGATGACGATGTCGATCAAGAACAAGAGCAACCGCAAGCTCAACGTGATCCTCCCGCCGGGCCTCGTCGCCTCCAGCTCGGTCGGCCAGTTCGGCGGCATGGGCGGCATGGGCGGCGGCGGTATGGGCGGCATGGGCGGCGGCGGCATGGGCGGCATGGGCGGCATGGGCGGCGGCGGCATGATGGGCGGCATGGGCGGCGGCGGCATGGGAGGTATGGGCGGCATGGGCGGGGGAATGGGAGGCGGCATGGGCGGCGGCATGGGCGGCTCGGGCGTCATCCCGGCCTCCATGGGCATGATCATGCTCGCCGACCTCATCATGCGAATCGTCGGCGACCGCGATAGCTGGGATCAGTCGTCGCTCGCCGGCGGCATGATGGGCGGCATGGGCGGCGGCGGCATGGGTGGTATGGGCGGCATGGGCGGCGGCGGCATGGGCGGCATGCGGGGCGGCATGGGCGGCGGCGGCATGGGCGGCGGCGGTTTCCGCTCCGTCCCCCCGACCGGCGTGCCTCACGCGGCTCTCGCTCCCGGACAGACCCGTCACCTCCCCACCCGGCTCGTGAACCTCAGCGGTCCCGCGGCCGGCGGCGCCTTCCCGATCGTCCCCAAGGGTGAGCGTCTCCAGCTCGGCGACGTCAGCCAGACCGGTGCCGACTCCCGCACTCAGAAGGCGATCCGTCGCCTCGCCGAGGAAAAGGCCCCGACCACCGTCAGCCAGCTCGTCATGTGGCACGTCGGATCGGGTCTCGACTGGCAGACCATCGCTCAGATCTCCAAGAAGTGGGCGAACACCAACGAACTCGCCCTCGCCCGTCAGTTCGTCGACCGGCTCGACTCCGTCAAGTCCCTCAAGGACGACTCGGGTCGCATCCTCTTCGACGTCCAGGGCGACGACGCCTTCGCCAAGGAGCTCGACACCGTTCTGAAGGGTCGCGTCGTCCTCGGCCTCCAGGTCGAGAAGTCGATCCCGGCTCGTCCCGAAGGCCCCTCGATCGCCTGCAAGATCACCAAGAGCGGCGACGATGAGGCGACCGTCCAGCTCGTCACCTCCGACGCCCTCGCTCAGAAGTGGGCCCCCGCCGGCAAGTTCACCGTCCCCGTCGCTCGCGACAAGGACGGCAAGGTCGACGCCGTCGCCTTCGCCGACCAGGTCGCCGAGGGGATCCTCGGCCGGCTCGTCCGCGCCAAGCTCTCCAAGGGCCAGAAGGTCAAGGGCAAGGAGATCTTCAAGGTCCAGATCGAGAACTACTCGCCGCTGGTCCTGAACGGTCTTGCCCTCGCCGGCCCCGCGGCCGACTCGAACGAGACCCCCAAGCTCCTCTCCGGCATCGCGGTCTCCCCGCGCAAGAGCTTCGTCGTCCCCGCCACCGGCGAGGTCGTCGAGAAGCTCGGCCTCGAGAAGGGGATCCGCGTCCTCGCCGCCGACCTCAGCGGCCTTTGATCCCAACGCAAACCGATCGGCTCCCGCTCGCTCCTGCGACGGGAGCCTCCCCGGTTCGCCGAGATCCTCCCGAGATCACCACGACGCCCCGCCGGCTTCACCGCCGAGCGGGGCGTCGTCGTTTCGAAGCCGAACGTGCCGTCGATTCCGGATGTTCGCGTTGCATCGATCGGTCGGGCTGCGAGAGGTTTCCCGCGCGTGATTGCCGGGACGAATGCGGGGCTCGGGAAGATCTTCTCTGAATAGAGGGCACGATCTCCGAACCACCCGCGCGAGTCCGAACATGGCGAAGATCCCGATGGCATCGTCGACGAGCGCGGTCGAGTCGCTCGCATCCGCCGAACCTGTGCGATTGGAAGCGGTCGAGGGCGATGAGCCGCCGGTCACCAACCGCGTCTTGGCCAATCGACTCAACGCGAAACGCTCCACCGGCCCCCGGACCCCCGAGGGCAAGGCGAACTCGCGCAAGAACGCGCTGATCCATGGGTTGACGGGCAAGGGGGTCGTCCTGCCCGCCGAGGTCGCGGCCAAGGCCGAAGAGCGCAAGAAGAGCTGGGTCGCGACCTACCGTCCCGTGAACTCGACCGAGACCGACGCGATCGTGGCCGCCGCGATCGCGATGACGCAGCTCGAACACGCCTTTCACGCAGAGCAAGCCGCGAGGACCCGGGCCCTGATTCGAGCCGAGACCGGCTGGGACGCCGATCGCGACGCCGCGGCGGGGCGCCTCGGGGCGAAGCTCCACCTCGATCCGCCCGCGATCCTCCCGCAACTGCGACAATCCGCGCACGGGGCCGCCTGGTTGGTCGAACGCTGGCGCGAGTTGCTGCTCCCGCTCGAACTGGGCGAGGACTGGGATGCGATCTCCCGCAAGTCGGCGCTCGACCTCCTCGGCGTGTCGCGCGCCGTTCGGAACCTGCGAACGGTCGTCGATCCGCCCCCCGGAGCTTCCCCGGCCGCTACGATCCAGCAGCGCACCCGGATCGTGATCGAAGAGATCGAGAAGCTCGAGATGTTCATCGACCGCGTGCTGCTCGACCTCGACGAGAGCGACCGCGCTCTGGCCTTGGCGAATCTGCGGGTCGTGCCCGACTCGGAGACCGAGAAGACGATGCGCTATCAGTCCAGGCTGTCTCGGCAGCTCTCGGCGGGCTTGAACCGATTCCACGCGCTTCGACGTCATGCCGACGCGAACGATCCCCAAAATGGCGAAACGAAGCCAACCGAGGACCAGGCGCCCACGGCACCTGGGGCTCCGGCGGTCGTCTCCCCGCCGCCGCCGCCTGCGGATCGGCCCGCTCTCGTGGTGGAAAAGCCAAGGGAGAACAGAGCTTGCGTCAAGCTGCCGGTGATGTCCGTGCCGCCTCCCGCGCCCAGGCGCGACGAGCACGCGGGTCGGCCTCGCGTGACCTCCGTGCGCGATCTCTTGGCGGACGAGCCGCCTTCGACCATCCATCCCGGGATCGCTCGGGTCAACCAGCTCGTGGAGTCGATCATCGCAAGGCGACTCACGGCGGCGTCGAGCGTCGGCGACGCCGAAAAACCGTTCGATCCGCCGCCCGATCGGCTCACGACCTGACCGGATCCCGGTCGGACATCCGTCGAGATCATGGGGCGAGCAGGCCCGAGCGATCGCTCCCCGCGCCGGGGGCGAGCGAGTCGGCGGCGTCGATCCGGCGGACGGCCTCGAAGAGACCGATCGAGGCCGCGTTGCCCAGATTCAAGCTCCGGGCTTCGGGCCGAATCGGGATCCGCACGGCGTGCTCGGCGCGTTCGGCGAGCAGCCGCTCGGGCAAGCCGCGGCTCTCGGATCCGAAGACCAGCGCGTCGCCGACGCGATACTCGACCGAAGTGTAGACTCTCGAAGCCTTTCCGCTGAAATACCAGGCGCGGCCGGTGCCGATGCGCTCGAGGGCTTCGTCGAGCGAGTCGACGATGGTGTAGGTGAGATGTTCCCAGTAGTCGAGCCCGGCTCGTCGGATCCTGCGGTGATCGAGATGAAAACCGAGGGGTCGGACGAGCCAGAGCCCCGCGCCCGCCGCGACGCACGACCGCCCGACGGCGCCGGTGTTCCCGGCGATCTCGGGCTCGACGAGGATCACGTGGATCCGAACGGGCGGACGCTCCGGCGAGGGAGCATCGGCCGAGTCGGTCGTTGCGGCGGCGGGTGGCGGGTCGAGCGTCATCGCGTCATCGCGAGTGGAGCGGGCGGCGGCCGCCCGAGTGGTCGCCCTCGGCGCCGTTGGTCGTCGCCTCGGGGTAGAACTCGTTCAGGACCGACTGCGCCTTCTTCGAGTTCGAGGTATGGAAGACGGCGATCGAGCGGCCGTGCGACGACGTCGACGCATAAGCGTACTCGATGTTGATGTGGGCTTCCGCGAGGTGTTCGAGCAGCTTGGCGAGGGCACCCGGGCGGTTGTCGATCGAGACCGAGAGACGATCGGCGATCGTGTGTTCGGTTCCGAGCGAGGTGAGGACCTTCGATGCGGCATCGACCTGGTCGGCCACGATGCGCAGCACGCTGGGGCCGTCGCCGTCCATGACGGTGAGTGCTCGGATGTTGACCTTCTCATGAGCGAGCGCTGAGCAGATCTTCGCGAGTCTGCCGGGCTTGTTCTCGAGATGGGCCGTGATCTCTCGGACGAATTCCATCTGTCGCCTCCGATCGAGCAAGCGGACGAAAGGGCGTGATGGCCGCGCGGCTCGGCGAGGCGGTGCGATCGGATCGAGGGGGCCGCGGCCCGCCTCCAGGCGTTCGCATCGTCGGCCGAGCGGCGGGCCGGACGATGCCGGCGTCGCAGACCCCGCCGCTCGACCTGGGAATCGGTCGAGAGGCGCGGCCGGGACGACGGACGAGCGGAACCGACTCCGCGCGTATCGCCGATACGGGGCGCGGAGTCGTCTGAGGACAGTCTAGCTCAATCGATGAGCTTGTTCGCGGGTCGGCTCGCGCCGCCGCTCGATCCGCCGGGAGGAGCGAGACCCGGACCGCTCGCGGGGCCGAAGCCCGGCGGCGGGGTTCCGCCCGGAGGAGGTCCGCCCGGCCCGCCCATGCCGGGGAGACTCCCGAGCGCGGGGATGTTGAAGAGCGGGGCGATGTTGGGGAACGACTCGCGCGTCGTATAGATGATCGCCGAGTCGCTGAGGGTGACCGTCATGGTGTTGGGGAAGAGCAAGGGGGCGATCTCGTCGGCCTTGGGCATCTTGTCGGGATCGACCGAGAAGACGACCGCAGCGCCGGGGGCCGGTGCGCCGCCGGGAGCCGCGGGGCCGCCGCCGGGAGGAACGGGCACGCCCTGGGGACCGGGCGAGGTCGGCTCGCCGCCGAGCGTGTTTCCCTTGCTCCCGCCGCGTCGACCTTCCTCTTCCGCTCCGTCGCCCGGCTGGCCCGCGGGCGGGGCCGAACCGATGCCGGGGCCTGCTCCGGGACCGCCGAAGCCGGGCGGTGCGAGCCCCGCGGGGCCCGCCGCGGCGCGGTTCGCCAGCGCCTGCACCTTGCCGGGCAGGCTCGCGAGCAGCGCGGGAACCGTCTTGCGGGGATCATCGACCGACACGCCGACGAGTTCGCCGTCGATCGGCTTCAGAGCCTCGGCGAAGTCCTTGCCCGCGGCGCCGGGACCCTTGAGCTCCGCGGCCTGGCGGGCCGAGTCGGCCGCCATCGAGATGATCAGCGACTTGTCGTGGAGCCGAACGGTGGGCCGGATCGACGACGGCAGGATCGCCGCCAACTGGCTGGGAACAGAGAGCATGTAGGCCCGGTCCGCCGAGTTCGGAGTCGGCACCGGCTTGAATTCGAGGCCCGATCCCTCGGGACGCCGGCGCTTGCTCGCGGCCTCGCCGCCGGCTTCGGGGGGGGCCGTCGGAACGGCGGTCCGAAGCTGCTTGTTGACCTCGATCATCAGGGCGTCGAGCGTCCGGACGAACGCCTTCGGGTTCTGGACCTCGGCCACGATCGTGATCTTCGGGATCTCGGCCCCGCCCGTCAGCGCCGAGAGCGGATTGAATCCGCCCGAGGGCTTCGACGGCGAGTTGTAGAACACCATCCGCGGACCGATCTGCGCCAGCACATCTTCCTTGATGTGGATCTTGGTCTTGGCCGCGACGTCGTCGAGCATCGCCTTGACGCGTTCCTCGGCCTTGGGCTCGAAGCTCGCGGCGAGCGCCGTGAGGTCGTCGAGCAGTTTGCCCGCGTCGAGCGAGGCGGCCGAGAAGGTCTCGACGCCCTCGGGCACCGGCAGCATGGCGGCCTTCTGGAAGGTCGGCTGGTCGAAGAGCGCGAGCAGACCGCGGCGGGGCTTGGGAGCCACGATCCGCATGATCGAGACGGTCGTCTTGCCTTCGAAGCCCCAGACGTACTCGAGACGCTCGAGGCCCGCGAGCCCCAGCGCCGGGGGGAGCTGAGCGGTCTTGAAGAATCCGCCCTCGAGGAACATGACCATCGCCGGGCTCATGCTCCCGGCCGACTTCAGGAGCGCCGCGCGGGTCTTGTTGTCGACCGCGCTGGGGGCCGAGCCGTCGATCGTCTCGAGGATCTTCGCGGTGTTGATGGGGCGGAGCGAGAGGATCAGGTCTTCCTTCTTCGCGTCGTCGACCCACCAGTCGACGCGGGGGCCGAGCTTCTCGTCGACGACCGAGACGACCTTGTGACCCGCCTTCACGGTCATCGACGCCTTACCGGTCGCGTTGATCGCGCCGAGGATCTTGCCGTAGGTCGCCTTGGTCTCAGGCTGGAACGCCTTGCGGAAGACCACGACGCCGAAGACCTCGTCCGGGCTGACTCCCGGCTTGCCCGAGAGCGCGACGACGAAACCCGACCGGGCGATGTGCTTCAGCAGGGAGACGCACTCCGCACCGCTGAGCTTGGCGAGGAACGGAGCGACCGGCTTGATCGATTGATCGAACACCTGCGCGAGCAGATCTTCCATCATCGCGCCCGTCTTCGTCTCCTCGAGCACCTGGGCGAGCGCGGAGCCCTTCCAGGCTGCGGGGTCGGCGTCGAGCCCTTGGAATTCGAGATAGAACAGCAGATCCTTGTCGGGCACGTAGCGGGCGAGCGAGGGCGCCTGGGCGAGCGCGGTCGCGGACGAGAGCGTCTGAAGCCCGACGACGAGGGCGAGGACGGGTCCGAGGCGTCGGCAGCCGCGGGTGAGTGCGAAGAGCGGATTCACGGGGATCTCCTCGAGCGAGACGTCGCGATCGTGGATCGATCGACCTCAGAATCGCATGTTAAGCCCCGCGCGTCGCCGCGCCAATCGTCGCGGTCGCGGGCGATCGGAATCGCTCGAATCCCGCGGACTCCGGGGCCGCGCGCGACGCCGCCTCCGCGACCGAGGGATCGGTCGAGCGGAGGCGGCGCACGCGACCCTGTTGGATCCGAGCGATCAGTCGATGTTCACGACTTCGCCGCCGGCCTTGGTGATCAAGCCGCGGAAGAGGTCGGGATCGAGCATCGAGGAGAGGAAGCGGACCGAGCCGTCGCAGAAACCGACGTTCGCGCCGCCGGGAAATCCGACGCCGCCGAGCTTCGGCACCATCTTGTCGGGGTCGTACTCGATATCTTCGGGCTTGCTCCAGACCACCGCGCGACCCGCCTCGGCGACCGCGACGGTGTTCGAGGAGCCGTCGGTGATGTCGGTGATCTTCGTGCCTTCGCCGGCCTTCTCGTAGAGCGCGCCGGGGCCGACGAAGGTCTGGTAGAAGGTCGAGAACGGCGTCGGCGGCTGGATGTTCGGCGAGGCGAACACCGCCGGCATCTTCGCGATCAACGCCTTGTTGTGCGGGCTGTCCCACGCCTCATCGAGCTTGAACTCCTCGTAGAGAGCGTTCTGCTCGAGGTACGGCAGGATCGCGACCCGCCAGCTCAGGAGCGGTTTGCCCTCGCCGTCGGTGATCGCCGGCGCGGGAAACCGGCCATGGGCGTCGTGGTAATTGTGGAGGGCGAGCATGATCTGCTTGAGGTTGTTCGACGACTGGGCACGTCGCGCCGCGGTCCGAGCCGACTGCACGGCGGGAAGCAGGAGAGCGACCGCGACCGGCGCCGAACTCGCCGCGGAGGGGTTGGGCACGGCGTCCCGCGTCTGCAGCAGCAAGCCTTCGTCGTCGACCGAGATCACCGCGGAAGACGGGAAGAGATACTTGCGCAAGTCTGCGGGCTTGGGGATGTCCTTCCGGGCGATGTCGATCCGCAGACCGGCGAGCGGGAAGTTCCGCTCGGAGCGGCCCAGCATCGCCATCCCCTGCACAAAAAACGGCAGGTTGCAGATGATCTCCGGCATGTACTCGGACGGGTCGGTGACCGCGAGCATGTTCACCGTCTTGGGCATCCCCTCGATCGCCTTCGCGAACTTGGGGTCGATCGGGCGCTTCGCCGACTTCACCGCCCGCTCCGCGCCTTCGCCGCTGGTCGAGAAGGCCGCGAAGCCGTTCTCGATGCGGAGCGTCGGTTCGAGACCGACCGGCAACGGCAGGACCGCGAGCGGCGGCGCGAACGCGAAGCCGCGAACGCCGCCCGGCAGCTTCTCGAATCCGAGCGGTCCGCGCAGGCCGTTCTTCTCGGCCTCGGCCGTCAACGCGCGTTCGGCGAGCGTCGCCATCGAGTCGGCCATCCGCGCGAATCCCGCTTCGTCCTTCGCTTCGACCATCATCGTGAGCCGCGGCAGATGCAGGAACCACTGAGCCAAGCTGTGATATGGCGTCGGCGGGATCGCGACGCGATCGCCGTGCGAATAGAAGATCATGCGCGGGCCCATCGGTCCGAGGATCTCGGATCGGAGGTCGAGCCCGGTCGTCGCGCGGACGCTCCCCTCGATCTGTTCGATCTGTCCGGCCGCTTCGGGCTGCATCTCGCGCGCCAGCGCGGTCGCTCCCTCATACAACTTCGCGGGAGAGAACGAGAAGATCGAGAATTCCTCGACGCCTTCGGGGATCGGCAAACCCTCGGAGATCGTGAATCCGGGCTGGTCGAGCAGCGCGAGCAGACCCTTCCTCGGCGCGGGGGCGACGACTCGCGTGGTCGACGCGAGCGCCTCGCCCTGGAATCCCCAGCGCGACTCGATCCGCTTCAAGCCGGAGAGGCCGAGCGTCGGCGGCGTCGGCGGCATGCTCGCGAGGTCGACGAAGCTGATCATGACCGGCTCGATCCCGTTCTCGGCCTTTCGCAGCGCCGTGCGGATCGGGTTGTCGACCGCGGAGGGCGTCTTGCCGGTGAGACGGGCGATGATCGCCTCGACGGCGTCCTCGCCGCCTTGGTCGAACGCCGCGACGAGGTCGTCCTTCTCGAACCACCAGCTCCAGCGACCTCCGTTCGGCATCGCGCCGGTGGTCACGCGGCGGCCGTCCTCACGCGTCACGCGCTCGACTCGGCCCGTCATCTTCGAGACCTGTTCGAGCAGCTTCCCCCATGTGGCCCGCGGTGCGGAACGCACGACGACGGCCCCGGAAAATCGCCCGCCGCCCAGCGCGCCGGTCACTCCGAACGCGTAGCCCGAGCGCGAGAGCGACTCGAAGAACTCCGCGATCTCGCGAGCCGACGGCTTGCTCGGCCCGGCGTCGGCCAGCATCGTGTCGACCGTCTGCACAAACACGGTCCGAAGCATCTCGCCGGTCGGGGTCTCGTTGAGCATCCGATAGGCGGCGGTCCGCTTCCAGGCCGAGGCGTGGGCGTCGAGCCCGTCGAACTCGGAGTAGAGCAGCAGGCCGTCTTTGGGGAAGTAGCGTGCGAGCGCGGGGGCGTCATCCGCCGCCGCCGCGCCGACGGAACCGAGCAGCACCAAGAGCGGGCCGAACATCGAACCAAGGCGGGCGAGCCGAGACCTCGACCTGGACATGACGCGGACTCCTTTGGTGGAACGCGGACGGGGCGATCTTCGAGGCTTCGCGAGCAGGCGCCCGCGAACTCCGCCGCGACGACCGCCGACACTCCGAAACACATCCTACTTTCGTCGGAGACGCGGCGCCAACGAATTCTTTCGGGTTTTTGCGCCCGTACGAGAATGCGATTCGGGCGGGTGGTCGTCGACGGCGATCCTCCCGATCTCATAGGATGAGTCGAGGGCGAACCGAACCGCGAACGGGCCGGTGGACTCCGACAGAGAGGTGCGGCGCCGGGACGTGCGGTCCCCGGGTCGCCCCAGATCCTTCGAGGTGCGCGTGGCGAAGAAGAAGAAGGTCCGAGTCGAATTCCGGAAGAATCGCCAGAAGCGCACGCGCACCAACGACCTCACGCGCCGATTCGAGAACGGTAACCTCGGCGGAGTCGAGGCTCCGGGCGGCGAACGCGTCCGAGCCAAGGGCGACCTCTCGCGATACCGCACCGTCATCACCGAGGAGTCGGCCGACAGTCCCACCAGCGAGGAGCCGGGCGCCAACCTCGCGGTCGACCTCACCGAGTGCATCCAGGGGCGAGTGATTCGGATCCACGGCCTCGTGTCGGTCGTCGAAGCCGACGACGGCACCGCCTATCGCTGCAACGTCCGCCGGATCCTCCGCACCATCGCCATCGACGGTCGAAACGTCGTCGCCGTCGGCGATCGCGTCTGGTTCCGTCTCCTCGGCGACGAGGGGATGATCGAGAAGGTCGAAGCCCGCAACGCCAGCCTCACTCGCGGCTACCGCGGCAAGCAGCACGTCATCGTCTCCAACGTCGACCAGCTCCTGATCGTCTCCGCCCTCGCCGAGCCCGGTCTCAAGCTCCCGCTGATCGACCGCTACCTGATCTCGGCCGAGAAGGGGGGGATTCGGCCTGTGATCGTCCTCAACAAGGCCGACCTCGTCGACCTCGCCGACTACCAGTGGGTCATCGGGCTCTACACCCAGCTCGGCTACGAGACCATCGCCACCTCCGCCGGCGACGGCCGCGGCGTCGCCCGACTCCGAGAGATCCTGGCGCGGGGCGTCACCGCCTTCTCCGGCCAGAGCGGCGTCGGCAAGAGCTCGCTCCTCAACGCCATCCAGCCGGGGCTCAACCTCCGCGTCCGCGAGGTCTCCGACTGGACCTCCAAGGGCAAGCACACGACCACCACCGCCGAGCTCATCCGTCTCGCCGACGGCGGCTTCGTCGTCGATACCCCCGGACTTCGTCAGTTCGAGCTCTGGAACGTCGACCCCGCCGAGATGGAGGCCCACTTCGTCGAGTTCCGGGCCTACGTCCACCTCTGCCGATTCCCCGACTGCTCGCATACCCACGAGGTCGTCTGCGGAGTCAAGGAGGGGGTCTACTGGGGACAGATCGACGAGGGAAGATACGAGAGCTACCTCAAGCTCTACGAAGGCAAGGACCTCGAGGTCGACTGATCACCCCCCGGAGGCCGGCGCGGTGCGATCTCCTCGACCATCCGCCTGAGAAATTGGGCCGACTGGGCGACCCAGGCCGGCTCGCGATCGGGCCAGGAGATCGCCTCGATCGCGGCCGGATCGAGGGGAATCCCTTCCTTATTATATGGAGCGCCCGCGGCGCGGCGGGAGTGGGCGACGATCGCCTCGACCGAACCCGGCTCGAGGTCGGGGAAGAACGCGAGCCACGACGGGTCCGCGATCGGCAGGTCGTAGGTCCTGGGATGGAGCTCGATCGAGAGCGCGAGGTCGGGATGATGCCGCGCGAGGAGGGTCAGGATCTCCGGGAGCGGAACCAATCCCGAGCCGAGCGGACGAGACTGCCAGGCGAGCCCGCGGTCGGTCGGGAAGACGACGGCATCCTTGAGGTGGGTCGCGAGCACGTACGGAGCGAGCCGGGTCGCGGCGGGGAGCGGATCCTCGAGCCGCATGAAGAGGTTGCCGGTATCGAGCGTCACGCCCGCCGTATCCGTTCCGAGAACGTCCAGGAGACGGAGGATCTCGGCCACGGTGAGGTCGGCATGGGTCTCGATCGCGATCCGCAGCCCGAGGTCGCGCAGAAGCGGCGAGAGTCGTCGGATTACGTCAGCCGAGGCGTCCAGTTGGGTCGCCCAGGGCGTATCGGTTCGGAATCGGTCGTGGCGGTCGCCGATATACGCTCGGATGTGGCGTACGCCCAGGAGCTTGGCCGCTTCGACCTCCCGCCGCAGCGCATCGGCGTGTTCGTCGGGCTCGACCGTGCGTCCGACCGCTCTCGAGCGTCGGACGGGATTCGGCGACGGGATGCCGATCTCGAGGTAGAGCCCATCGGCCGCCGCCTGGTCCCGGATCTCGCCGAGCCGCGCGGGGTCGAGGTCGGCAGCAAGCGCCGAGGGTTCCAGGAACTGGAGCCCGTCGAGCCCGAGCGATTTCACGTGAGCCAGGGCCTGGAGCGGCGCGAGGCCCCGGTGGGCGATGGTGTAGTGATCGAGTCCGATCCGCATCGCGGCGACCTCCTGAATCGAGGGCCCAAGGCTCGTTTTCACGCTGCGGCGCAAGGGGATGAGAAAAGACTCGCCCTCGCTCCTGCGAGAGCATACAGGGGCTTCCAGGCGGCTCCAATCGCGTGCTTCGAGCAGTGCGTCGAAAAATTCTCCGGGGAAGGGTTGACTCACCCGAGGGAGGTCCGTATTTTGACGACCGTTCGCTCGTGGTCGATTCGCCCCGGCCTTCCTCGACGCTGGAGATTCGACAGGGTGCGGCACCTGCCCCACCGCACGATTCCGCGATCCTTCCCTGTTCGCCCACGGCGCCGTCAGGCGTCGTTCCATCGCATACGCTGAGCCACTTTCGTACTGGACGGCTCGATTCCTCGGTAGGCAGGATGCCGACGCCGGGATCGATCGTCACCCTGTGGAGTGACCGTTCGGCCACCGCGCCGGGGTGCGTCCTCTGCTCCCATGGCCACCCGACCCGTGCGCGCTTCCCGCAAGATGTGGGGGCGGCACGGGTCGAGTCTGGCCTTGTTTCGTTTTCGGGGCGGGTCGCGCAAAGGCATGCAAATGCGTGCGAGCCCGCGGCCTCGAAATCTCATTCGAGGCGGAGCGGGCTCATCGAGCGACGTTCGAGAGGTCGAGGTCGGCGACCGATCGTCAGGGGATCGGCGAGTCGCGGTAGCCCGCGTCGGCCTGGTTGCGGAGCATCGACTCGTCCGACACGGCGTCGCGTGAGAGCCGCGCTCTGGGCTTGGCTCCCTCCTCGATGATGGGGACCGGGGCGGCACCCTCGCCGCCGCGGTCGGGAGCGAGAGCGGCCATGCGGTCGAGGATCGCTCGCGAGAGGGCCTCGTCGCCCACGATGCCGATCTTCGCGGTCACCATGGCCCGGGAGCCTTGGATCCGCGTGGTCAGGAAGGCGCGGCGATCGTCGGCCGTGCGGCCTTCGAGGGCGATTCCGTCGCGCTGGTGCAGCTCTTGGATCGAGTGGACGCCGGTGTCCTCCATCGCTTTCCGAGCCAGGACGATCGTCTCCGAGCCGGTCTCGAAGACTCGCGCGGCGGTTCCGCCTCGGTAGTCGGTTCCGCCGGCCGAGGGCACGATCCGGCTGTACGGGCCCACGGTCGAGCAACCCGCCGCCGCAAGGAGAGTCAACAGGGCGAACCGGTGGATCTGGGTGTTCATGGCGATCTCGTCGGGTCGAGTGAAAGTCGAGGGACTCGGGGCCCGAGCGGTTCTCCGGCGAAGTCGCCGGCCCCTGGACGCGGGCGGGCGGAAGCTACCGGTCTTGTGGAAATCGGTCAAGCTCGACCGATCTTGCCCAGGTCGTGCAGTCGTCGCGAGCCGAGAACTCGGGTTGTCGCGAGCGGCGAGGTCGGTATATTCGCCGCGCCTGGAAGGACCCGGGCGTTCCGCACGTCGTGATCGACGCGTATCGCCCCATCCGCCGAGATTCGAAAGCCGGCCGGCCGGATCGCCGATGAGGATAGGGAGAAACCGCGCTGCGCGGGCCTTCCGGGACCTCGCGCGGCGGCCTCGACCCCGGCTCCGAATCTCTCCCGCCGAACCCTCTCCGCGACTCCTCGACACTCGCCGAACGCTCGTGATCGAGCCGTGCGCGCGGTCGTTGGAGCGGTTCCTCCTCTCGATCGACCCGCGTGACTCGCGGGTCGGGCGGCGTCCGATCGGGCGCGGCCGTTCCCTCGAATTCCACGGAGACGCGACCGATGCCCTTCAGTTCGACCGTCCTCTTCGCCTACTTCTCGCCCGAGACCTATCTGCCCGCCACGTCGCTGATTGCGTCGGTCATCGGGTTCGTGCTGATGTTCGGCAAGAACAGCTTCCGGATCGTCGCCGCGAAGGTGAAGTCGATCGCGGGCAAGCGTTCGGCGACCGGCGTCTCCGAGCTGCGCGGGCCGCACGTCAAGCCCGCCGCCCGACTTCGCGACCGCTCGCCGCGCGTCTGACGCCGGCTCGCTTCCACCGCGGGGCGGGAAGGACTCCCGCCCGCCGCCGTGCTCCGATCCGACTCGACCGACGGCACCGCGCGCCTCGTCAGGAGACACCATGAAGAAGGTCATCGTGATCGGTCTCGACGGACTCGAGCCGACGATCGTCGACGCGCTCCTCGCCGCGGGCGAATTGCCCAACCTCGCGCGTTTGCGAGATCGCGGCGGATATTCGCGGATCGCCACGACGACGCCCGCACAGACGCCGGTGGCTTGGTCGACCTTTGCGACCGGCACGAATCCCGGTGGTCACGGCATCTTCGACTTTCTCCGCCGCGACCCGGCGACCTATCTCCCCGACCTCGGCCTCAACCGGCATGAGTCGCGCGGGGCGTTCCTGCCGCCGAGGGTCGTCAACCTCCGCCAGGGCGAGACCGTCTGGGAGCTCCTCGGCAAGGCGGGAATCGAGTCGACCATCCTCCGTTGTCCGGTGACCTACCCGCCCGACGCTCTCCGAGGCCGCCTGCTCTCGGGGATGGGCGTCCCCGACCTCCGCGGCGGGTTCGGAACGCCGACCCTCTACACGACCGACGCGACCCTCCAGGCCCGCGAGAGCGAGAGCGTGGTGGTCGTCGCCTTGCCCGAGTCGGGACCGATCGAGACGCATCTCCCCGGTCCGAAGGGGGCGAAGGGCAAGCCCGACCTCCGCGTCGAGCTGAGGATCCACCACGAGCCGAGCGCTGGCCGAGCGGTCGTCGCCCCGGCCGACGGATCCGACCCCGTCGAGGTGCTCGAGGGGCAGTGGAGCGACTGGCTCCGCGTCCGCTTCAAGCAGGGGCTGCTGCAGTCGGTCCACGGCATGGTCCGCTTCCACGGGATCCGTCTCGCCGGCGACTTCCAGCTCTACGCCTCGCCCGTCAACTTCGACCCCGACGCCCCCGCTTTCCCGATTTCGCATCCGCCCGAGTACGTCTCCGAGATCAGCGCGGAGATCGGGCCGTTCCACACGACCGGGATGGTCGAGGATCACACCGGGATGATGAACGAGCGGCTCAGCGAGGCCGCGTTCCTCGACCAGTGCGACCTGGCCTGGCGCGAGCGCGAGGCGCAGATGCTGCTCGCCCTCGAGAAGTTCGACCGCGGGCTCTTCTTCTGCCTCTTCGACACGCCCGACCGCGTCCAGCATCTCTTCTGGCGGTTCCGCGAGCCCGACCACCCCGCCAACCGCGACCGAGCGTTCGACCCGACCTGGGCCCGCGCGATCGACGATCAGTACCGCCGCTCCGACGAGATGGTCGGCCGCGCTCTCGAGTTCGCCGACGACGAGACCCTCGTCATCGCCTCCAGCGACCACGGCTTCGGGAGCTTCCGGCGCGGGGTGAACCTCAACACGGTGCTCCACGACCTCGGCTATCTCCACCTCGCCGGAGGAGCCCGACCCGGCGACGTCCACGGCGAGATGCTCCGCGGCATCGACTGGGAGAAGACCCGCGCCTACGCCTTGGGCCTGGGCGGGATCTACCTGAATCGGAAGGGACGCGAAGGGTCGGGGATCGTCGCGCCCGCCGACGCCGACGCGCTCGGCCGCGAGATCGCCGAGCGACTCGCCGGCATGGTCGATCCCCAAGACGGCGCGACGGCGATCCGAAGGGTCCGCGGACGCGACGAGGCCTACAGCGGGCCGTGCGTCGACCGCGCACCTGACCTTCTCGTCGATTTCGCTCCCGGGTATCGTGCCTCGTGGGGCACGTCGCTCGGCGGCGTCCCCGCGGGACGCATCGAGGACAACACGCGGCTCTGGAGCGGTGATCATATCATCGATCCCGAAGCTGCTCCCGGCGTTCTATTCATCGACCGGCGGTTCCGGGGCGAGCGAGCGAGCCTCGTCGACCTGGCTCCGACGATTCTCGACGCCCTCGGTGTTCCCAAGGGCTCGGCCATGGAAGGGAGTTCGTTGCTGTCATGAAGACGCTCGTCATCGGTCTCGACGGTGCGGTGCCCGAGTTGCTCATGGGCGACGAACGGCTCGAGAACGTTCGCCGGCTCATGTCGGCCGGGTGCTACGGCAAGCTCGAGAGCATCGTCCCGCCGATCACCGTCCCCGCTTGGATGTGCATGGCGACCAGCCGCGACCCAGGTTCGCTCGGCGTCTACGGCTTCCGCAACCGCACCAACCACACCTACGACGGCCTCGGAGTCGTGAACTCGCGGTCGATCGACGCCGTCGCGACCTGGGACCAGGTCGCCCGCGAGGGCAACCGCGCCATCACCATCGGCGTCCCCCCTTGCTACCCCCCGCGCAAGCTCAACGGAATCTCGGTCGGCTGCTTCCTCACCCCCGACACCACCGGCGACGGCTTCACCCACCCGGCTCAAATGAGTCGAGAGATCCAAGCGCTCGTCGGCGACTATCCCGTCGACGTCAAGGGGTTCCGCACCAACGACAAGCCGTGGCTCCGCAACAGTATCTGGGAGATGACGCGCAAGCACTTCCAGGTCGTTCGCCACTTCCTCGTGAATCACCCCTGGGATTGGTTCCAGTTCGTCGAGATCGGCCTCGATCGCGTGCAGCACGGCTTCTGGAAGTATCACGACCCGCGCCATGTGCTCCATGAAGCCGGTTCGCAGTTCGCCGAGACGATCCGCGACTACTACCGAATGCTCGACGAAGAGATCGGCTCGATCCTCGAACTCCTCGACGAAGAGACCAACGTCCTCGTCGTCTCCGACCACGGCGCTCAACGCCTCGACGGCGGCTTCTGCGTCAATGAGTGGCTGATCCGCGAGGGCCTGCTCGTGCTCGACGAGTACCCCCGCGAGGTCACGCCCTTCGCCAAGCTCGCCGTCAATTGGAGCAAGACCAAGGTCTGGAGCGAAGGCGGATACTACGCGCGAGTCTTCTTGAATGTGAAGGGACGCGAGCCCCAAGGCACGATCGAGCCGGGCGACGTCGATCGGTTCCGCGACGAGCTCAAGGCCAAGCTCGAGGCGACGACCGACGCCGAAGGCCGGCCCCTCGGCACCGAGGTCTTCAAGCCCGAGGAGATCTACCGCGAGGTCAAGAACGTCGCGCCCGATCTGATCGTCCACTTCGGCGGGCTCTACTGGCGCTCGATCGGCGGCGTCGGCTATCCCACGCTCCACGTGCTCGAGAACGACACCGGCCCCGACGACTGCAACCACGCGAAGTACGGCGCGTTCGTGCTCGCCGGCTCGAACGTTCCGGCCTGCGGCAAGATCGAGCGGGCGCACCTTCTCGACATCGCCCCCACGCTGCTCGAGCTCGGCGGCTACGAGGTCCCGCCGAACATGCAGGGCCGGTCGCTCCTCTCCGACGCCGCGGTGCTCGCCGGAAAGACGGGCTACTCGCCGGTCGAGGAAGACGTCGTCCTCGAACGCTTGAGCGGACTCGGCTACATCGGCTGACGCCGCGACTCCGACGGTTGAGAACTTGCATCTTCGAGAATCCAGGGGAGTCGTCGATGTCGACCGATGCTTGGATCGAAGGGTCGTCGCGCGGCGACTCGGCCGCTTCCCTTCCGACTCGCCCCGAGCGCGGGGTCGCGGCCGACTTCGGTCGCGACCTCCTGCTCACGATCGGCTTCGGGGTCTGGGTCGCTGCGGCGGTGCTCGCGCTCTTCGCGGCGACCCGCCGCTTCGACTCGACGATCTCGATGTCGTGGCTGAGAACGAATCGACATGCGTATTGGATGGTTCCGGCGGGCACGCTCCTCGCGTTCGCCGCGCTCGGGCTGATCCAGGCGGCGCTCGCTCGGGTCGTTCCCGCGATCAGAGGACGCAATCATCATCGGATCTTGATCGGAGCGGGGGCGCTCGCGTGTCTCCTCGAGATCGAGGGGCTCTATGCGGCCGCGGCGGTCGTGCTCGCGATCGGGCTCGGCCTCCGATTCGGCCCCGCGCTCGAGACGGCGGTTCGCGCTCGACCCCGCGGGCTCGCCGCGGCGACGATCGCGCTCGCCCTGGCGCTCGGCGGCTTCGGAATCGTCGAGGGTCGTCGGGTTCTCGAGGCCGAGGCCCGCGCCATCGCCGCGCTTCCCGCAGCCGATCCCGCCGCCAAGAACGTGCTCCTCATCGTTCTCGACAATGTTCGCGCCTCGAGTATGAGCCTCTATGGACGCGAGCGGCCCACGACGCCCGAGATCGAGCGCCTCGCGCGGCGCGGAGTCGTCTTTCGACGCGCTCGATCGACTTCGTCCTGGACGCTGCCGACGCATGCGAGCCTGTTGACTGGTCGATGGTGCCACGAACTCGACTTCGACTTCGATCGCGCGCTCGGATCCCAGGCGCCCACGCTCGCCGAGATCCTCGCCGCGCGGGGGTATGCCTCGGCCGGCTTCGTCGCGAATACCTTCTACGGCAACGCCTGCTACGGCCTGGCCCGCGGCTTCGCCCGCTACCAGGATCATTACGAGAACGAAGAGGTCAGCCTCTTCGAGACCGCGCGGAGCACCGCGCTCGGCAAGCGGATCCTCGCCGCGGCGGGCGTGCCGATCCGGGTCGAGCAGGGGGCCTCGCGACGCAAGACGGGCGCCATGATCCGCCGCGACTTCGCCGACTGGCTCGACTCTCGCCCCGCCGATCGGCCGTTCTTTGCTCTCTTGAACTTCTATGACGCGCATGCACCCTTCACGATCCCCACGCCCGACACCCCCCGCTTCGGTCGCGCCTCGCTGCCGATCGAAGAGCAGGCGGCCACGCTTCGCGCAGGGTTCGCGATCGCGCCGGGATCGCCGCTGACCGTCGAGGAGGCCGAGAAACGAAGACGCGCCGCCGCCGAGGTCCGGCTCGACTCCTACGAGTCGTGCCTCGCCTCGCTCGACCGCGAGATCGGCCGCCTCTTCGCCGACCTCGAACGCCGAGGGCTCGCCGACGAGACCGTCATCGTGCTCACCTCCGACCACGGCGAACACTTCGCCGAGCGCGGCTACTACGGCCACGGACTCAGCCTCTACGAGCCCGAGATCCATGTGCCGCTCGTGCTCTTCGCCCCCGGTCTGCCGGGAGCGGGAGGAGTCGTCGAGCAGCCCGTCAGCCTCCGAAACATCGCCGCCACGATCCTCGACCTCCTCGGCGATCCGGTCCGAGGCGCCCTGCCGGGCGAGTCGCTCGCCGGGCTCGGCGCTCGCGACGCTTCCGAGTCGCCGACCGCCGGGCCGGTGCTCGCCGAGTTGGGACGCCGCAGGAATCTCGAGCCGACGCCTCTGATCCCGACCTCGGTCGGCCCGCTGCGGGCGGTCGTCGTCGGCGGCGCCGTGCTGATCCGAAACGGCGACGGCCGCGAGGAGCTCTACGACCTCGCGACCGACCCGACGCAGCGCCTGAACCGGATCGACGACCCGGCGTCCCGCACTCGAGCCGAGCGGCTCCGAGCGACCCTCGCCGCCTTCGAGACCGGTGTTTGGCCGCCGCTCGAGACCGAGGGCGATCGGTCGAGCCCCGAGCCGGAGCACGAGCACCGAATCGCGGTCGAGCCCGGCGACGGCGGCCGCAAGGTTCGCTGAAACGCAAACGACCTCGCGTCGGGATCGCTCCCCAGGCGAGGTCGTCGTCATCGATCGGAACCGACTCGGCCGCGGGCTCGATCGCTCGAACCCGCGGCGCGAGGCTGGATCACTCTTCCGGTTCGGCCGGAGCCGCGGTGCCGAAGAGCGGGCCGCGTCCGCCCAGACCGCCCTTGAGTTCCTTGGCCTCGGCGGCAGCCTTCGCCTCGGAAGCCGCCTTGGCCGCCGAAGCCGATTCGCCGCCCGAGGATTCCTCGGTCTCGCCTTCGGTCGGCTCGCCTTCCTCACCATCCTCGGGCGACCAGCCGGCCTTCTTGCGCGACAGGCCGATCTTTCGCTCGGCACGGTCGACGCGAAGGACCTTGACCTCGATCGCCTCGCCGACGTTGACGATCTCCTCGGGGCTGTCGACCTTGTGGTCCGCCAGCTCTGAGATGTGCAGCAACCCTTCGAGGCCGGGCTCGAGCTCGACGAAGACGCCGAAGTTCGTGAGCTTGGTGACCTTGCCGACGACGACGTCGCCCGGGCCGTAGCGGCCGGGGATGTCGGTCTCCCAGGGGTCGTCGCGGAGTTGCTTGAGCCCCAGCGCGATGCGCTTGCGCTCTTGGTCGACGTTGAGGACCTGGCAGCGGATCTTGTGACCCTTTTCGAGCAACTCGTTGGGGTGACCGATCTTGCGGGTCCAGCTCATGTCCGAGATGTGGAGCAGGCCGTCGATGCCTTCCTCGATCTCGATGAACGCGCCGTAGTTGGTGAGGTTGCGGACCGTGCCTTCGATCATCGTGCCCGGCGGGTACTTCTGCGCGACCTGGTCCCACGGGTTGGACTGGGTCTGCTTCATGCCCAAGGAGATCTCTTGCTTCTCCTTGTTGATGCCGAGGACGACGACCTCGACCTTGTCGCCGGTCTGGACCAGCTCGCTGGGATGGTTGATGCGCTTGGTCCAGGACATCTCGGAGATGTGGACCAGGCCCTCGATCCCTTCCTCGAGCTTGACGAACGCGCCGTACGACATGACGTTGACGACCTCGCCCAGCACGCGCGTGCCGACGGGGTACTTGTCGGCGACGTTCTCCCAGGGGCTGGCGCTCTTCTGCTTGAGGCCGAGGGCGATCTTCTCGCGGTCCTTGTCGACGTGCAGGACCATCACCTCGATCTGGTCGTCGATCTTCACCATGTCGCTGGGGTGATTGATGCGGCCCCACGACATGTCGGTGATGTGCAGCAGGCCGTCGATGCCGCCCAGGTCGACGAACGCGCCGAAGTCGGCGATGTTCTTGACCGTGCCCATCCGAACCTGCCCCGTCTCGATCTCGCCGAGCAAGGTCTTCTTCTGCGTCTCGC
The DNA here is from genome assembly GCA_033763215.1 of Isosphaeraceae bacterium. Lineage (GTDB taxonomy): Bacteria > Planctomycetota > Planctomycetia > Isosphaerales > Isosphaeraceae > JANRKW01. The sequence continues at coordinate 47,257 of JANRKW010000010.1, forward strand.
GCGTGATCTCGATCAGTTTGCGACGGCTCACGACGATGTTGCGCCGCGACTCGTCGATCTTGAGGATCATGCACTGGATGTCTTGATCGATGTAGTCCGCGATGTCGGGCGGACGACGGATGTCGACCTGGCTGGCGGGCAGGAAGACGTTCACGCCGATGTCGACGAGCAAGCCGCCCTTGATCTTCCGCGTGACCTTGCCGGTGACCACGTCGCCTTCGTGGTACTTGGAGATCACCATCTCCCAGGCCCGCATGCGGTGGGCCTTCTTGCGGGAGAGCACGATCTCGCCCGACTCGTCCTGCATGCCTTCGAGCAGGACCTCGACGGCGTCGCCCGGGCTCGGCGGGGGCTCGTCTTCCCACTCGTTCAGCGGGACCAGACCCTCGGACTTGTATCCGACGTCGACGACCACCTGATCGCCGACGATCTCGATGACCTTGCCGGAGACGATCGAGCCGATCTCGAAGCTCTGGCCGCCGCCCAGGACATCGTCGAGCGTGCCGACGGCGCCGAACGCGAGCTCCATCTCTTCGTCGGAGATTTCGAAATCGCGGATGAGGTTGCGATCTACCATGGGTATGTGTTCGAGTTCGCTGTTGCGATCCACCGCCCGCCGCAAGGGAGGGAGGAATCCAGGTCGGCCCAAGCCGCGGCCTGAATCGCGGACATCCACCGCCGAGGCGTGGAACCCGGCGTGCGCCCGCCTTCGATCATCTCGTTGTCCGACAAAGGGAAAAGGGCCCCACCCGTCCACACCCGGGCCGGACCACAACGGAATCAAGGATTCTACCCCCTCCCCCCAACCCCGACAAGCCCGATCGCGAAGGGGTTTCTTGCGAGTCATCGGGGCATCCGGAGATCGATCGAAGAGACCCGGGGCGAGGGCGAAGTCCTCTCGCGATGCCCGGTGCATTGCATGTCCTCGTTCCCTCTCGTTCCCCTCTGAAATGCCCTGACGTGAAGCGGTATCCCTCGAGCCACTAGAGGTATCCGGAGATCGATCGAGGAAACCCGGGCGAGGGCGAAGTCCTCTCGCGTCGCCCGGTGCATTGCATGTCCTCGTTCCCTTCCTGTTCCCTCACGTCACGGAGGTCAACCGAGGTCACAAGCACATGCAAGACGTGTCTGCAATGTAGATCCTCGCAACCGCTCTCCTTGTTCCCTTCGTCCTTGTTCCCTTGTTCCTGGTGCGGACCGACACAATACTACGCACTCGCCGTACTCGCTCCTGGGACGAAGTAGGCCTTGGAGGTCTCGATGAAGACGGAGCCTGATTCGCAGGGCCGGACCAGCGCGACGTTGCTCGGCCGACTCCATCGCGGTGGCGACCCGGCGGACTGGGCCGCGTTCGTCGATCGGTATGGGCCGCAGATCCTGCTCTGGTGCCGGCGATGGCGGCTCCAGGACGCCGATGCGCAGGACGTGGCTCAGGACGTATTGACGCGGCTGGCGGCACGCTTGAGGTCGTTCGAGTACGACGGCACGCGCAGCTTTCGGGCCTACTTGAAGACCGTGACCCGATACACCCTGTGCGACCTGCTTGACGCGCGTCGGAAGCCCGGCGGCGGCAGCGGCGATTCCAGTGTGCTGGAACTGCTCGAATCGGTCGAGGCGGGCGACGACCTGGAGGCCCGCGTCGCCGAGGCGTTCGACCGCGAAGTGCTCGAGGAGGCGATCGCACGGGTCCGGCTCAGGGTGACCGAGCGAACATGGGAGGCGTTCCGGCTCACCGCGTTCGAGAAGGTCTCCGGGGCCGACGCGGCGGCACGCCTCGAGCTCACGGTCGCCGCCGTGTACAAGGCCAAGAGCCAGGTCGCGAAGCTGCTGGGCGAGGAGGTCCGGCGGCTCGAGGAGTGTTCCTGAATCGCAAACGACGACCCGGGAGCCCCGTCGATGGCAGTGGATTGTCCAACAACCGAGCGACTCGCCTCGATGCTCGCGGATCCCGCAGGCCACGACTTCGAGGCGATCGAGCGCCACATCGAGGGCTGCCTCGCCTGCCAAGCGGTTCTCGAGACGCTGACCACGCTCACCTCGATCGCCGCAAGAGCGGGCGATTCGCCGGGCCTCACGGAGAACGACGGGGCCGGCTTCCTCGATCGGCTCCGTCTCGCCGCGAACGTCGCGAACGACCCGCCGCGCGGCGTCGACGGTCCCGGCGATCCGTTGCCCGAGATCCCGGGCTACGAGATCGAGGCGGAGATCGGCCGGGGCGGCATGGGTGTCGTGTACAAGGCCCGGCAGATCCAGGCCGATCGGATCGTGGCGTTGAAGATGGTCGCGGACGGCGGCGCCTCGTATCTCTCGGCGACGGACCGGGCGCGGTTCCGGTTCGAGGCCGAGAACCTCGCCCGCCTGCGGCATCCGAACGTGGTTCAGGTTCACGAGGTGTCGGAGCACCGTGGACGACCCTACTTCACCATGGAGTACGTGGCCGGCGGGACGCTGGCCGGCCTGTCGCCCTCGCTCGCCGGCCGGCCGCGCGATGCGGCCGCGCTGGTCGAGACCCTGGCTCGCGCCGTTCACGCCGCGCACCTCTGCGGCGTGCTCCATCGCGACCTGAAGCCGGCCAATATCCTGATCGACGAGGGGCCGGGAGGAGGGCTCCTGCCGAAGGTGACCGACTTCGGTCTGGCCAAGCGGGTCGGGCTCGAGAACGGCCTGACCCAGACTGGGCAGATCCTCGGCTCCCCCAGCTACATGGCCCCGGAGCAAGCCGCCGGCGAGGCACCCGTAGGCGTGGCCGCCGACATCTACGGTCTGGGGGCGATCCTCTACGAACTGCTCTGCGGGCGACCGCCGTTCCGCGAGCCCACCGCGTGGGAGACACTGATGAAGGTCGCCCACGACTCGCCGGCGCCCCCGTCGCGGTACCGGACCGGCGTGCCCCGCGACCTGGAAGTGATCGGCCTGAAGTGCCTGGCCAAGAACCCCGGCGGACGTTATCCGGACGCCGACGCGTTGGCCGAGGACCTGCGCCGCTACCTCGACGGTCGGACGATCGTCGCGCGTCCGGCGGCGTGGCCCGAGCGGGCCTGGAAATGGGCCAAGCGCCGCCCCGGAGCCACGGCGGCGCTGGCGGCCGCGGCGCTGGCGGTCGTGTCGATCCTCGGTCTGACCTGGGCCTACAATGCCCGCCTCTCGGCCGCCCTGACCCGGGCCACCCTTGCCGAGCGGGAAGCCGCGGCCGGCGCCCGCGAAGCGGGTCGCCAGCGCAACCTCGCCCTCCAGGCCTTGAACGACTTGGTCTACGGCGTCCAGAACCGCCTGGGGAACGATCCCGCGACCCGCTCGCTCAAGCAGTCGCTGCTCGACAGCGCGATCGTCAACCTTCGAGAGCTCGCCCGCGGTGCCGAGGGAGGGCCGCCCGACCTCAGCCGGGCCGACGCTCATCGTCGCCTGGGAGAGCTGTTCCTCCAGGTCGGCCGCACCCCCGAAGCCCTGGATCAGTTTCGACAGAGCACGGCTCTGGCCGAACTCCTCTCGCGCGCCACGCCGAACGATCCCGACGTGCTTGCGACTCTGGCGCTGGGCCAGGCCCTCGTCGGCGAGCGGTTGACCTCCGAGAACCGTCCCGACGAGGCGATCCCGCTTCTCATCGAGGCGGGCGTGCACGCCGCCCGGAGAGCCGAGCTCGCCCCCTCGCTCGAGGCCGACGTCGGCTCGATTCAGGTTCAGGGGAAACTGGTCCGTGCTTATTTATGGAAGCGCGACGCCGAAGGAGCCGAGCGCGTCTCGGATCGCATGCTCGCTCTGGCTCGAAGCCTGTTGGAGCGGTCGGGCGACGATCTTCGAGCGCTCGAGGCGTTGGCAGATTCGCTGCTCCTGGCCGCCGACGTCGCCGAACTGGCCGGCGACTCGCCTCGCGCGCTGTTGCAAGAAGCGGTCGCCACGATTCGGCGAACGAAGACGCCCGACCCGTCCAATCGCGACTTCCGGCGGTCGATCGTGGTACCCCTGTCCAACCTCGCGGCCCTGGCGTTTGGGGAGAACCGTTTCGAGGACGCCGCCGACGGCTTCCGGGAGGTGCTCGACCTGCTCGCCGCGACGGTCCGCGACGATCCCGAGAATGTCGAAACCCGGTTGCGACTCATCGATGTTCATGCCAACCTGGCCTCGAGCCTCCGCAACCTCGGCCGATATGAACAGGCCGCCGCGGAGTATCGCCCCGCGGTGGAGCAGTTGCGAAAGCTCAGAGACGCGGGAAAGCTGCGCGGCCTTGCCGTCTACGAGGTCGAGCGCCTGCCGGCGCTCACGGCCGAGCTCGAGTTCGCCGAAGCGATGCCCCAGGCTCTTGCGGACCGAGAGTTCGCTCGCTCGCGCCCGCCCAAGCTCGCCGCGCGACTCCTGGCGTATCGGATCCGCCGGGAGGCGATGCAAGGCGACCAGGCCTCCGCGGCGGCCGACGCCGAGGCCCTGCTCAACCTGGAAGCGAGCGAGCCGACGGCACTCGCCGCCTTGGCGCGGGCGCGGATCGCCTGCCTGCCGCACATGACTCCCGACCTGCGCGAACGCTGCACCGAGGCGGCCTTGCAGGCTCTGGGGCGGGCGGTGGATCTCCACCCGGCGGGCGCGGACGCGCTCCTGGCCGAGAGTCTCTTCGACGCCCTCCGCGAGCGGCCCGGCTTCCGCGCCATCGTCGAGCGCGCCAAGGAGCGACGGAAACCGAGCGATTCCTCGGCCCCGTGACGCGAGCTGGCGGGCCGGGCGAGGTCACGACGCCGATTCCTCCACCCCCCCCCGATCCACCGGGCGGCCGCGGCGGCGAGGTCGAATCATGGGCGCTCGAGCGAGCGCCGTCCTCCAGTCGAGAAAAAATCGGCGACGAGCTCTCAGGTTTGGGCCGGAAGGGCTGACTGTCCTTCAGAAGCCGCGGTCGCGGACCCCGGCACTCAACCGCTCGTCCCTCGCACGACTGGAGTGAACCGCCATGAAGCG
>JANRKW010000011.1:0-274644 GCA_033763215.1 Isosphaeraceae bacterium
GCGATTCCGGAAGGCTCAGCTCGCTCAACAACGCCGCCAAGAAAAGCTCGAGAAGCGCCGGACCGCCGTCGCCCGCGGCTGATCCGACCCGCCTCGAGCTCTCGATATCAACGACCCTCGATGCGTCCGCCGCGTCGACCCAGCCCCCGTACGCGCCGAGGGGGATGCCGGCGGGCCCTCGCCCCGATTAGGCTGGGGGGGAGTGCGAGGGAGTGGGTCGAGGTCGATGAGAGAGGCGGGCGCGCATGGTCGACGAATCGGGGACGCGGGTGTGGCCGAGCGACGCGGATCGCGTGCTCGCGATCTGGTCGGAGTTGGTCGCCGGAGTCGAAGATGCCAAGATCCAGGTATCGCCGTCGATCTCCTCGGCGGTGATCGACGACTCCGTGGCACGCTTCTTCGACCCGGCTCCCGGGGAAACGATCCTGGGAGCGGCGGCGACGGCGACCTCGGCTCAGACGATCGTCGATCTCGTCTTCACGTGTCGTGGTATCCACTATGTCCATAAGTCGATTACGGGCGGCCCCGCGGGGTTGTCGGGTCGGCGGTTCCCGGGGTTCACTGATTATGCGAATCTGCCTGCGCAATTGAACGTGAGTGGATGGTCGGTTCCCGCGATCGACCTGGGCGATGGGCGACGGCTCCGGTTCGCGAGCGGCAAGCCGACCGCCCGAGCCGTCGCGAGCATCCTCACCCGGGCGCGGGCCGTCGCGCGCGGCGAGGCCGAGCCCCGCCCGGCGGATCCCTCGGCGTTGGCTCTGCTTCCGGCGGTCATCGAGCTCGGCCGCCGGGTCGAAGCCTATGCGCACGATGTTCGCGGCTTCCACGCGGCCCTGCCCAAGCCGGTCCGCCCCTTGCTCACCTATGCGATCATCGCGGCATGCGTCGTGGTCTTTGCGGTGATGACCGCTCGGGGCGTCTCGCCGATGGAGCCGAGGATCGCCGACCTGGTCGATTGGGGAGCGAACTTCGGCCCCGCGATCATCGTCGACCACGAATATCACCGACTCTTCACGGCGACGTTCCTTCATATCGGTCTGATTCACTTGATCATGAACATGGGGGCTCTCGCGGCGGCGGGGCCGGCGGTCGAGCGGATCTTCGGCAGGCTCGGATTCGCGGTGATCTACTTCGTCTCGGGCTTCGTGGGGTCGGTCGTCAGCGTCTCGATCCATCCGCTTCTCGTCTCGGCGGGGGCCTCCGGCGCGATCTTCGGAGTCTTCGGAGCGGTACTCGGGTTGCTCACCGCGCGGAAGTCGGAAGTTCCCTCTCATCTGTTCCAACGAAAACTCAAGGAAATGGGCACATTCTTGGCGATGAATCTCGTGATCGGTTTGTCGATGCCGCAGATCGACCTCGCTGCGCATATCGGGGGGTTCGCGGCGGGTGCCGCGTGCGGCTTCGTGCTCGCCTGGGCGACGAAGCCTCGCGCGGCGGCTTCCAAGGGCGACGGGTCCTCCGCCGACGACCCGAGCCGGAAGCCCGCCGAAGCCCCGCGACGGCGTTCGAACCTGGGTGTGCGGCTGCTCGCCTCGGCGGCGATCGTCGCCGTCGCCGCGGGCGGAGGCGCCTTCGCACTCTCCGCGGTTCGGCCCGGTCTCGAAGCGCTGCCCGAGGTCCGATCGCTCCGCGCCGAGCCCGCATGGAACGACTTCATCACCGCTGCACAGCCGCTCATCGCCGGCTTCGACGAGCTCCAGAAGCAGATCGACGAGGCGGGACGCGACGGTCGACTCTCGGCCGTCGAACTCCGCGGTCTGGTGGAGCGGGTCCCGAGATCCGAGGAACTCGTCGGCCGACTGGGTCGCGTCGCTCTCTCCGACCCCGAGCTCGAGCCGATCCGACAAGCACTCGTCGACGCTTTCACGCATCAGAACTCGGCCTATCGCGCTCTCGCTCGGTTCGCGAAGTCGGGCGAGGTCGCCGACCTGACCGGTCCCGAGGGATCGGCTCGGAGCTTGGCGTCGATCACCGCCGACCTGCAACGGTTCCGCGACCTGACCGACGCCTACTTCCGCGCCAACGGCCTGACTCGCGACGCGGCGGCGGCCGAGGCGCCTGGGCGGCCCGTCAACGCGGGCGATTTGGGGAAGAGGGGATCGTGAGCGAGTACTCCTTGCTCTTCTCGTCGACGCGCGTGAGGCGACCTTGAACGACCTTCACTTCGCCCTCGGCCTTGATGCGGACCTTCCATCGGACGGGCGGGGAAGGTGCGCCGTCGAATCCTCGATAGTAGTAGACGAACCACCGGTACTCGCCCGAGGGCCCGAGGGTGGGTTTGCGCTCGTCGCCTTTGCCGGGCGTGAGCCAGTAGATGTTCTCGGGTCCGAGTCCTTCGCGGTTGTCGACATCGAGTTCGCCGCCCTTCGCGCCGCGCTGGTCGAGCCACGAGATCTCCTTGCCGCCGGGTTCGATGACGTGGAGGTCGAGGTCGACCTTTTGATCCCAGAGGAGAGTGAATTGGGGATCGCCGACCTTGACGGTGACGCCCCGGACGACCTCGCCCCCGAATCCGAACTTGGCGAGGCCGAACCCTTGCCCGTCGCCCGCGCCGGGGTTTCCCGACTCGTTGCCGAGGAATCCGGCCGTGGGGTCGGTGGAGAGGGATTCGGAGGAGAGCAGGGTGACGCTGGAGTCGGGGTCGACGGCTTCGACGATCGGCTCGGGCATCGCCCCGGCGGCGTCGAGCCCTCCGAGGATCTCGAAACCGTCCTCGACGCCGAAGGGAGAACCGGCCTCGAGCGAAGTATCGAGCGTCTTGATCTCGCTGGGCGGGGGCGTGAAGACGAGGAGCCCGAGGACGACGATCAGGAGGAGGTGGACCGCGACGGAGATGCCGACTCCGGTCTTGCCCGCGGGGGTCCAGAATCGTTCGCGCCAATTCCGGAAGTCGATCGGTGCACGCGCGATCGGGATCGCGGGCCGTGCGACGGGCGCATCGTCGAGGCGAGGCGGTCGCGCGGAGGTGGGAGTGGGGTTCGCCATCGCTCGCAACCACCTCGCTGCGTGAGTCGGGGAGTGAGGCCTCTCGATGATCTCATGATAGCAGCGGCGCGCGTGCGGTCGCCAGCCCGAGGTTGCGAGCCGCCGGCCGAGCGGCTACAACGGAGGCTCGAACTTCGAGCACGACCGAGCTTCCGACGCGGGACGCCTCATGGATTCACACGAACTCTTGCGGATGCTCGAAGCCGTGCGCGGGGGCTCGATCGCACCGGCGGACGCGGTGCAGCGGTTGAGGACGGCCCCGCTGGAAGAGACCGGAGGCTTCGCGACCATCGACCTCCATCGACGGCTGCGCTGCGGGTCGCCGGAAGTGGTCTTCGGCCAGGGAAAGACTCCCGAGCAGATCATCCGAATCCTGGAGACCCTCGACCGCGCAGGGCAGGGAGCGATGGTGACCCGGGTCTCGCCCGAGGTGGGTGCAACGCTCGCCGCGGCTCATCCCTCGGGGCGGTATCACCCGCTGGGGCGGATCTTCAAGATCGAGCCGCGGGTCGATCCGGGGCCGAAGCTCGGGCGCGTCGTCGTGATCACGGCGGGGACCTCGGACCTCCCCGTGGCCGAGGAGGCGAAGCTGACCGCCGAGGCCTGGAACTGCACGGTCGACCTGATCGCCGACGTCGGCGTCGCCGGGATCCATCGGCTCTTCAACCGCCTGGGCGACATCGCCGGGGCCGACGTCGTCGTCTGCGTCGCGGGGATGGAGGCGGCCCTCCCGAGCGTGCTCGGGGGGTTGGTCGACTGTCCGGTGATCGCGGTGCCCACCAGCGTCGGCTACGGGGCGCACTTCGGGGGCCTCGCGTCGCTCTTGGGTATGCTCAACAGTTGTTCGTCGAATGTCACTGTCGTGAACATCGACTCGGGTTTCAATGGTGGACATGTGGCGGGCCTGATCGCCCGGCGAATGGGCCAGGCGCGGGCGAGCACGACCGAGGGCTCGACCCCCGGCGGGCCGACTCCGGCCGCGGTCGAGCCGGCGTCGCCCGCCCCGGGAGCATGAGTCGAAGCATGGATCTGCAACGCATCGAAGCACTTCCCCGTCTGCCGAAGCGGGCCGACGACTCGCACAAGGGGTCGTACGGCTCGGTCCTGATCCTGGCGGGCAGCCGCGGCATGGCGGGAGCCGCCGCGCTCGCCGCGGCGGCGGCCCTGCGTTCGGGAGCCGGTCTGGCACGCGTCGCGTCGCCGCTCGAGGTCCAGCCGACCGTCGCGTCGTTCGAACCGTCGTACATGACCTATCCGGTCGCGCAGGACGACGAAGGCCTGATGACGGCGGCGGGCGGCGAGGCCGTGCTCGCTCGCTTCGGATCGGAGACCGACGTCCTGGCCGTCGGGCCGGGTTTGGGACGGTCGAGCGACCTGGCCGCCCTGGTGCGGTCGATCGCGGCGAGCTTCGCCAAGCCGCTCGTGGTCGACGCAGACGGCTTGAACAATCTGGGTGCGAGCCCCGTCCCCCGCGCGACGGGAGCCCCTTGGATCGTCACGCCGCACCCGGGCGAGGCGGCTCGCCTGCTCGACACGACGACCGAAGCGATCCAAGGCGACCGCGAAGGGGCCGCCGCGCGGCTCGCCGAGCGTCTCGGGGCGATCGTCGTGCTCAAGGGGTACCGGACCGTGGTCACCGACGGCCGGCGGATCTTCGTGAACACGACGGGCAATCCGGGCATGGCGACCGCCGGAGTCGGCGACGTTCTCACCGGGGTGATCTCCGCGCTCTGGGCTCAGGGCCTCGAGGCGATCGACGCGGCGTGCATGGGCGTGTACGCCCACGGCCTCGCGGGCGACATCGCCAAGGATCAGAACGGCGAGATGGGGATGATCGCGGGCGACGTGGTCGACGCCCTCGCCGACACGTTTTCACATCTGAGCATGTGAAGCGTCATGGGCTCATCGCGAGAGAGTTGGAGATTCTGCTTGAACTCGACGACGGGATCGGGTAGCATTCGGAACTTTCCCGGTCGAGTTTCCGCCGAGCGGCGGTCGTGGGGCGGTGCTCTCGGGAGTCCGTCGGCTTCGGCGGGTGGTTTCAACTTCGGGGGATGGAGATCGTATGGCCAGTCGTCGCCGCGGCAAGGGTCGTCGGAAGGTCGGTCGCAAGAAACGCCGGATGCGCAGCAGGATCCGTCACCGCAAGAAATGACCTCGGCGGCGGTTGCGTCCCAACGAGATCGCTCTGCCGCCGCCCGCTCGGCTTGCTCCGCCGGTTCTTCCCGGCAGGTTCGACGCGCTCTTCATGTCGATCCCCGGCGTCTCCCCTCGGAGACGGTCGGGGTTCTTCATGCGCCGAGCCGCGACCCGAGGGTTTGGACCGAAGGGCGGGTGCGGGCTATAATCGTAGACGGGGCGTCGACGACGCCGAGTCTTGGAATCGCGACGGGAGCGGCTCATGGATCACGCGCCATCGCTCGACCTGCTCGAATCGACCCACGTCTTTCCCGGCGTCTATCAGATCAAGGCGATCGGCAAGACCGACGACGACTTCGAGCGACGCGTGATCGAGGCGGTGCTCGGCGAACTCGCCGCGGCCTCCGACCTCGACCACAACTGCCGCTCGACTCCGGGCGGAAGGCACGTCTCGGTGACGCTCGACATCACCGTGCAATCCGCCGATCAGGTCCGGCAGATCTACGCGCGAATCCGCGAGTGCGCCGGCTTGTCGTATCTCTTCTGACGTCCGACACGATCAAGCATGTCGGCGGATGAACTCATGTCTGCAAGTCAATTCAACGAGCCCGCAGCGACGATCGACCTCGACTCGATCGACGACCCGCGCGACGCCGTGCATCGCGCGGTGGCGTGTCTTGTCGAGGGCGGCGTCGTCGTGGTGCCCACACCCGCGGGCGATCTTGCGATCTCCGCGGTCGGGCGTGCCGCGGCCGAGGGCCGACCCGCGTCGGCGGATCGCCTCGTCCATGCGGAATCCGATCTGCTGATCGCCGATCTCGACTCGCTGCGCGACTGGGTGCCCGGGCTCCGACCCAAGCCGGCGCGGATGCTCGCGAAGATCTGGCCGGGCTCCGCGCGCGTCGGCTTTCGCTCCGGGCTGAAGGGTGGCTTGCTCGAGGCAATCGCGACGGCCGACGCCGATCGGCTGGGCGGACCGGATTCGGTCCGGTTCGCGTTCCCCGACTCCCCACTGATTCGCGACATGATCGTCCTGACTCCCTTTCCGCTCGCCGCGAGTCGACGAGGCGTCGAAGGGTTCGGACGCGTCGACCTCTTGATGCGATCGAGTCGGGCCGAATCGGCGTCACCTCCGCCCGCGACCCTGCTCGGCGTCGACGGCGAGCATTGGGCGGTGGAGCGGGAGGGCAGCCCGACGATCGAGGAGCTTCGATCCATGTCCGCAACGACACTTCTCTTCGTGTGCACCGGGAATACGTGTCGGAGTCCGATGGCGGAGTCGATCTGCCGGAGTCTGCTCGCCGAGCGACTGGGGTGCGGACCCGACAACCTGGCCGATCGCGGCTGGAGCGTCGCCTCGGCGGGCGTGAGCGCGACGGATGGTCGTCGAGCATCGGCTCTCGCCGTCGACGTCGTTCGCGAGTGGGGGGCAACCCTGATCCCGCACCTCAGCCGCCTGCTCACGACCGAGATGCTCGAGTCGGCCGATCATGTGCTCGTCATGACTCGCGAGCATCTCGACCGCGTGCTCGACCTCGCGCCCGAGTTCGCCGATAAGGTCCGCCTGATCCATCCGGAGGGGCTCGACGTCGACGACCCCTACGGCGGCGACCGCGAAACCTATCTCGAGGCGGCGCGGATGATCCACGCCTGCCTCGAGGAGATGCTCGACGAACTCGGCCTCTGATGTCGGCCGAGAGTCGACCGCGTCAGACGGCGGGACGCGAGCGACGTCGGGCCGCAGCGCCGGCGAGCGCCAGCCCCAGACCGGTGAGCAGGAAGGCCGACGGCTCGGGAACGCCGGTCACACGCATGATGAAATTCAGTTGCGAAGAGATCCTCGCGGAATAGCCCGACTGCCAGACCTCTTCGTCGGGCGAGGGATGACCTACGAAGAACGAACTCGACGGGCCGCCGACATAGTAGTCGCGGGCGTCGAACATCGCCGCCTGGAAGAAGCCCGTGCCTTGTTCGAGGCTGTAGTCGCCGTCGACGGCGTAGTTGACTCCCGCCAGCTTCCAAACCCCGTCGGTGTCCTGGATGAAGACGCCGCCGCCCGAGTCGCCCGCCGAGAAGGTCGCCGGGTTGGGCACTCCCGGTTGAAGCCCGCGCGGTCGGAATTCGAGGCCGAGGTATTCTCCACCGGGACCGTCGGGAAAAGTGGTCGAGAAGGTGATCCGATTCGTGCCCCAGCTCAGCAGGCCGTCCGAACCTCCCCAGAGGTAGCCTTGGTGGCCGTTCGGGCCGATGACGTCGGCCCCGCGAGCGGTGCCGCGACCGTACACCACCGCGAGCGGATTTCCGGAGACGTCGTTCGATCCCGTGTAGACCTGAGCATACGAGTCGAAGGTCTGGGCGACCCGGAAGATCCGCAGGTCGGCGTTCTCGGGGGCGTCGAACATGGCGTCGACGGTGTACTCGTTGCCGCCGAGCCGGAAGACGTCGCCCACGCCGCCGCCGAGGTGGCGCGCGGTGATGAAGTGGTTGGGGGCGATCGGCGTACCCACGCCCGCGCCCCAGCTGCCCTGGAATTGCCACCCGCTGTTCGCGAGCAGGCCGGTCGGAGCGGTGGTCACCCGGCCTTCCGTGCCGCCGTAGAGGATCACCGCCCGGGCGGGCGTCGTCGAGATGAGCAGAGCCGCCGTCAAGCCGAGGAACCGCGGGGTCCAGGAGCTGCGCAGGGACATGGAGCCATCCTCGCGGCTCGTCGTACGATCCTCCCGATCGATCCGGCGAGCCAAGGCGACGGACGCATCCCTAGTCCGAAGTGTTGTCGATTCGATGATGTCGAGCAGCGACTACGCAACGCCTACCGCCGGCCGTGCGGGGGTCTGCCGCGGGTCGGGAGTCGTTGCCGTCTGCGACCAACCTAACCCAGATCATGATCCTTCGGCAAGCCGAAGAGCGCGCGCGGAACTGGATCGGAACCGGTTGTGCCGACTCGGCGAAACATTGGGGTGCCGATCGTCGAGGGCTTCTCGGACGCTCAGCGTGGGTCGGCCCCGCCGGAGCGCGCGGCGACGAGTCCCGCCACCCAGTGGATCGAGGCGAGCTCGGGGTCGACGGTGACGGCGGCGAGCGCGGTCGGGAAGAGGTCGAGCAGAGCGATCGCCTGATCGAACTCCTGCGGCCGACTGAACTGACGTGAAATCGCTTGTCGATGCGAGCGAGCGAACTCCGCGAATCGCGCGAGATCGGCGACCACGAACGCTTGGGCCTTGGGGAAGTAGCGATCCCTCAGCGGCGTGAAGTCGGGGGGAACCGACGACTTCGAGGAGGGCTCGGCGAGCCGGACGACGGCCTCGGTCGACGTGCTGACGATCAACGTCCGCGAGGTCAAGGCCACGACCACCGGGGAGTTCCCCGCGAACCGGACGATGCGTTTGCCGCCGACGTCGACCGTCTCGACTTCGAGCCCGAGAGCCCGGTTCTTGGGGTCGAGGGCCGCGACGGCGAGCAGCGTCCGCGCCGCGTTCTCGAGCGCCCGCGACAGTCGTTGGTCGTCGTTGCCTCCGAGTTCGATCATGGTGGTGAAGTCGAACCGAGGGGCCTCGGAGCCGGCCGCGGGCTCGAGGTAGGCCGCGATGCCTGGGCCGAGACGCGGTAGGACCGACGACTCGAGGTCCTCGCCGAGCAGGATGCCGTCGAGCGCCGTCTCGACGAGATCGAGCCCTCGGACCTCGTCGCCTCGAAAGAGCGACCGCATGCCCCGGTAGATCCCAACGAAATCGACCGAACCCCAGGCGAACGCGAGTCGCCGAGCCGGAAGGGTCGGAAGCGACGCGAGATCCGGGATCGGTCGACGCGCCCAGGCCCGGAGTCGCTCGCCGGCTGCGCCGGGATCGAGGATCTGGCGGGCGTGGAGCAGGGGGCCGTCCCGCCACTCGAAGGCGAATCCGATCGCGCGGAGCCCCGTGAGGATCCGGTCGAGAACATCGCGAATCCGGCGATCTTCGGGCGATCCGGGTTCGGGGGCGAGAGAGAGGAGGCGTTGGAGGAATCGCGGGCTCACGAAGAGCGAGATCGCCGCCCGGCTGGGGAGGCCTTCGCGGAGGGCGCGGAAGTCGGGCTGATCGAGCAAGCCGGAGCGAGGAGCCCCGGGCTCGGAACGCGCGACGACCGCACGGATCAACGACTCGGAGTTCGACCACGCGAAGACGCCGTCGTCGAATGCGACCTGGTACTCTCGGGCGCCCGCCTTGCCGGCGAGCTTGCGGACCTGGATCGGGCGGCCGCCCATTCGGATCTCCTCGATCCCAACGAGCTCGCCCTGGGCTTGCTGCAGGGCGTTGACGACTTTGACGACCTTGGCGGCGAGGGCGGGGTCGCGCGGCTGGATCAAGAGCAAGCCCGAGGCTCGCTCGATCGGTTGGTCGTCGTCGACGTGGAGACAGAGCACGACCGCGTCGCCGAAGATCTTGTCGATCAGCTCGGCGGGTGAAGCACCGAAGGCGGCCTGGAGCTGGGTCTGGACGTCGTTGAGTTTGCGGGCCGCGTCGGAACTCCGGAAGGCGACCGCGGCGGGAAGCCGCTGAAACGCGGCGGCGGCGGGCGAGGCCGTGATCGTGCGGAGGTGGCTCGAGAGGTCCTCGACGACCAGGATCCCGGCCGTGTCGGGCGGGACCCGTCGCAGGAGCGCGTCGGCGGTCCCCGCTTCGAGGATGGTGCTCGAGGCGATCAGGAGGAGGAGGAGCGCCGCCGCTCGAGCGATCGATGCGGCGGTTCTGCTTCGGTCTGAGCGGACGGCGGAATTCACGTCGACGAACCTCGATGCGTGAGTGGGTCGGCGGTCGGCGCTCGATCAGGCGCCCCGACCGGGATGGGTCGGCTCGGCCTCGGGCTCGACCGGTCCGAGGAGGAAGTCGAAGGCCTTGCGGGCCGAACCGGCGAGCGGTTTCATGCCGCCGCCCACGCGTCGGCCGACCGACTCGATCATCCCGCCCGAATCGGGCAGGGGAACGTGGACCGCGCTCGGGAGTTCCGGCCCCGCGGGCTGCTCCGAGCCGAAGACGACGGCGCCGAGACGCGCGGCGGGGCTCGATGCCTCCTGGACGAACTCGATCCCGGCCGCGGAGGCGAGTTCGAGCACTTCGGGAAGTCTCGCCGAGAGCTCGGCCGCGACGACCGACTCGTCGACGGGCACGGGATCCGGAGGCGGCATCAGCACGCCGCGCGTCAGCAAGAGGGCCGCGACGAGTCCCGCAGCAACGCCGGAGAGTTGCATCGCGAGTCGAGTGCCGCCGTTGATCGATCCCCGTTTCTCGCGGACGGCCGACTCGGCGAGTTCGAGGAGTTGGGCGTGGAAGAGAGGACGAGGCGACTCGGGGGGAGCGATCGCGAGCAGTTGCTCGATCAGTCGCATGCCTTCGACGTATTCACGACAGCCGGAACATTCGACCAAATGCGCTTCGACGGTCGAGAGGTCGAGTCCAGGCCGCGACGCGCCGTCGAGTCGGTCGTTCCAGGCGTTTCGGACGGTTCGGCAGTTCGGCATCGGATCACCTCGCGACCGGAGAGCGACTCTCCGCCGGATCGGAGCGGAGACGGATGAGGCGGGGAGAACTCGGGACGGCTGGAGCCGGGATTCGGCGAATCAGGGGCAACGGATCCCGCGCCTGGCAAGGTGCTCGGCGAGCTCTCCGCGGGCACGATGGAGCCAGGTCTTCACGGTACCGACCGGGCGGCCGAGCACCTGGGCGATCTCCTCGTAAGGCATGGCTTGTTCATGGAAGAGCGTGAAGACGAGGCGATAGTCGGGGCGGAGACGTTCGAGAGCCGATTGGAGTTCGGCCGCGAGATCGTCGCCGGAGGACGGCGCCGGGCGATGATCGACGGCCTCTTCGGGCGCTTCGATGGTCGCGGGTCGACGCCCTCGACGCGAGAGACTCGTCCGACAACGATTGGCGGCGATTCCGAGGAGCCAGGGGCGAAGCGGCCGGTCGCCGTCGAACCCTCGAATCCCCCGCAAGGCGCGAAGAAACGTCTCCTGGGTGACGTCTTCGGCATCCTGACGATGGCGGAGCATCCGCACGCAGAGGCCGAAGACGACGGCGTCGAACCGTTCAACCAGCGCGCGGGCCGCGGCGGGATCGCCGGATCGGATCGCGTCGACCAACGCTCGATCGTCCATCGGACTCCAGGCCTCGTCCGCCGCCGGCGGCGGGGCGACCCAACGTCCCGATCGTTCGGACGTCTGAGTTACCCGGCACGCTGTGTCTCGGTTTCACGTTTCGTACAGGATCTCTCCGCGAAGCCGTTCCAGGAATTCGACGTCGCGGTACGGATCTTGAAGGAAACCGGTCGGAAAAACCAAGACGGCGTCCGATCCGGGGGGATCGGACGCCGTCGGGGGCGGCCGGGCGACGACCGGGAGGTGCTCAGTCGAGGATCCGTCGAAGATCCTCGGCCGAGGCTTCCATGAAGTCGATGCCGCCGAGCAGGAGCCCGTCGTGGAGCCGGACCGCGATGGCGTGGAGTTCGGGGGAGTCGATCCTCCAGGCGATGTCGGCCAATTCGGTCGGGGTGACGTCCCCGAGTCGTCGGCCTCGGCGTTCGAGTTCGGACTCGAGTCGGAGCACCGTCTCGACCATCTCGTCGTGGGTGTCCTCGGATCCACCGATCATGAGGCACTGTTCGCTGGTCGTGAGGCGTCGGGGCGTGTCCGATCCGTCCAGGCCGAAGCCGATCATCGCGGCTCGAATCCGCCGGGGTCCGCGTTCGGTTTGCGTCGTCATTCGACAAGGGCCTTTCGCAAAGGAGTGCGGAACCGATGGTCGTGGGCGACGAGAGCCTCGGCCGGCACGATCCGCCCGGCACGCCCTCGGTCCATTCGCCACGCGATAGATATCGGCACCGATCCTCGAGTCGAATAGGTGCTCCCTCGTCAATCGACGACGCGCCCGGGCATCACTCCGGCATCACGCTCACGATCCGCCCAGACATTCCTTGGTGACGCTCCTGGCGACCTTATATGCTAAGCGCACGGTGATCGCCCGCGCTTCGAGCTGCTCTTCGCTGTAGAGACGACCTTCGCTGGTCGGCAGTCCGGCGAGGGAGATCGTCAGCGGAAGCAGGTCGAGGAACTGCCGATATTTCTGCTGGAGCTCCGCGGCTCCCGAGGTGGCGTCGGACACTGGAGGACTCCCGGCCAGGGTGGTCTCGGACCGCGACGGTCCGGGGCGACCGCGGTCGACTCCCGCTTCGGGAAATCGCTCACCCCGCGCGCCGCCCTTTGCACGGCCAGACTAGCGCGCGGAGACACCGCCGGCAAGCGAGTCCCGACGCAGAGATCGGTCTTCCCACATTCTTCCCGCACGATGGACCGACGATCGTCGTAAGATCTCGCTCGCACCTTCCGACCACTCTCGCGAAGCCCGGAGCGATCCACCATGATCTCCGTTCTGCTGTTCGCCTCGCTCTCGATCTCCCGCTTCCAGGGAGAGCCCCGGCCCTCCGACGAAGCCCCCTCCGTCCGGGTCATGAGCTTCAACATGCGCTACGGCACCGCCCAGGACGGCGAGGACTCTTGGCCGAAGCGTCGCGACTTCCTCGTCGACACCATCCGTTATGTCGATCCCGACTTGCTCGGGACGCAGGAAACGCTCGCCGACCAACGCGACTTCCTCGCCGCAAAGCTCACCGATCACGAGGCTTGGGGAGTTGGACGCGACGACGGTGCCCGCGAGGGCGAGATGGCGGCGCTCTTCTACAGGAAGTCGCGGTTCGAGATGGTCGAGGGGGGCAACTTCTGGCTCAGCCCGACGCCCGAGACCGTCGGCTCCAAGGGATGGGACGCCGCGCTCCCGAGAATCGCGAGCTGGGTCGTCCTGAAGGATCGCCGCTCACCCGACTCCGGCGAAATCCTCTTCCTCAATACGCACTTCGACCACCGCGGACGCACGGCGCGTCGTGAGGCGGCGTCGCTGATCCGCTCGAAGCTCGGCGAGCTCGGACGCGGGCGTCGGCTCGTGGTCACCGGCGACTTCAACGCCGGGGAGTCCGACCCGCCCCACGCGGCACTCTTCAGCGATCTCGACGGCCGCCGGTCGCCCGTGGTCGACGTCTACCGCGTCGCTCACCCGGATCGCTCTCCCGACGAAGGCACATTCAACGGCTTCAAGCCGAACAGTGTCCGAGGCGCCCGCATCGATTGGATCGGCGCCTCGCGGGATTGGGAGGTCGTCGATGCGGCGATCGACCGAACCGTCCGAGAAGGTCGCACGCCGTCGGACCACTTCGCCGTCACGGCGACGCTCCGACCGCGCGTGGAGCCGAGCCGACCTTGATCCCTCCTCCCGGAGGCATCGTCCGACGCTGTATGCAGGGCCAGGCCGGAGTCGCGCATCCAGCCGGCGGCGGCGTCGACACGGCACCACTCCGAATCCCTTGGACTTGACACCGACAGCCGCGGTTTGATTGCTTGGAAGCCCCTGGAATCACTGCGACGACCTCTCCTCGCCGCCCTGGAGCGACTCCGTGACCGCCGCGCCGATGACCTTCCCCGCCGATGTTCCGCTCAACCTCTACCGAGTCTCTTCTCCCGGCCGGGCGCGAGTGGTGTCCAACACGCGGCTCACTCCCGAAGGTTGCGACGAGGTGAGACACTTGGTCTTCGACCTGCGCGGGCTCGACTATCGTTTCCTCGAGGGGCAGAGCATGGGAGTGCTCACCCCGGGCGTCAACGAGAAGGGGCAGCCCAACAAGCTGCGGCTCTACTCGATCGCGTCGACCCGAAACGGCGACGACGGGTCGGGCAACACGGCGTCGCTCTGCGTGAAGCGGGTCGTCTACTCCGACCCGGAAACGGGCGAGGAGCGGCGGGGGATCGCCTCGAACTATCTCTGCGACCTCGAACCGGGCGAAGAAGTCGCGGTGACCGGCCCCTCCGGTCGCACGTTTCTGCTCCCCGAGGATCCCGACGCCGACCTCGTTTTCGTCGCCACGGGCACGGGGATCGCTCCCTTCCGCGCATTCCTTCGCCGGATCTTCCTCGAGTCGACGGGCCGGCGCGGACGCGTCACGTTGATCTTCGGCGTTCGAACGCGAACCGAATGTCTCTATCTCGATGAGCTCGAAGAGTTTCGTCGTTTCCCCAACTTCCAGCTATGGACCGCTTTCAGTCGCGAGGAAACGACCGCCGACGGCAAGCGACTCTATGTCCAGCATCGAATCGCCCAGCATGTCGAGGAAATCTGGAAACAGCTTGAACGCGATCACGGTCTCCTATACATTTGCGGTCTCAAGGGCATGGAGACGGGGATCAACGAGGTCCTCGAACGCCATGCCGGCTCGGTGGGTTCGTCGTGGACCGATCTCGCGGCGCGTCTCGACGCCGCCGGACGTCTCCACATCGAAACCTATTGACCGATCCTCCCCCCCTTGCCTCCCAGATGGTTCTCGCCCGATCGGCTCGTCAGGGACTCTCTCCAGTGTCGAGGTTCCTTGACACCTCCCGCCTGTCCTGGATTTTCCCGTTGGACGAGTCGCCCACCTGAGCGAAGAATGCGGCGTGCGATGTCGCGCCGTTCGAGGAGTGAACGATGGCATTGGAAGTCGTGCCCGGTCGAACTCGGATCGGGTGGATCGGTACCGGAGTGATGGGCTCGTCGATGTGCGGGCACCTCATGGCGGGCGGCTACACGGCAACCGTGTTCAACCGATCTCCCGAAAAAGCTCGGACACTTGTCGAGAAGGGAGCGACGCTCGCGGCCTCACCCAGGGATGTCGCGGCTGCGTCGGACGTCGTCTTCACGATCGTGGGCTATCCCGCCGACGTTCGCCAGGTGATTCTCGGACCCGACGGCGTTCTCGCCGGGTCGAAGCCCGGTTCGATCATCGTGGACATGACGACCAGCGAGCCGGCGCTCGCCGTCGAGATCCATGAGAGGGCTCGGTCTCAGTCGGTCGACTCGGTGGATGCACCGGTATCCGGGGGCGACATCGGGGCCCGCGAGGCTCGACTCTCGATCATGATCGGCGGAGATCCCGAGCCGGTCGCCGCGCTCCAGCCGCTCTTCGAGCTGATGGGCAAGACGATCGTCCATCAAGGCGCCGCCGGCGCTGGGCAGCACACCAAGATGGTCAATCAGATCCTGATCGCGACCAACATGATCGGCGTCTGCGAAGCCTTGCTCTACGGCTTCCGTGCGGGTCTCGACCTCGAGACCGTCCTCCGCAGCGTCGGTAGCGGCGCGGCGGGCTCGTGGAGTCTCAACAACCTCGGTCCGCGAATGATCGCGGGCAACTTCGAGCCCGGGTTCTTCGTCGAGCACTTCCTCAAGGACATGGGGATCGCTCTGACCGAAGCCCGGCGAATGAACCTCTCGCTGCCCGGCCTCGCCCTCGCCGAGCAGCTCTATCGAGCCGTCGCAGCGCAGGGCTACGAGCGCAAGGGAACTCACGCCCTGATGCTCGCCCTGGCGCAGCTCTCGGCGATCGACTGGCGTCCCGCGGGCGGCGCTGCGTGATTGGGAGCGCGTTGCCTCGGTCGATGTTCTGAAATCGGCAGCACAGGGGCCTCCATGATCATCACTCCATCCCTCGACGGTCGCAACGGCCGAATCCTCGAACCCACCGACAGCCGTGTCCTCCTCGTCGACGACAACGACGCCGTCCGGCGCGGGTTGGCGCGTTACCTCGAACTCCATGGATATTCCGTGACCGAGGCACGGAACGGCCGGACCGCGATGATCGAGCTCGACGCAGGCTCGCCGTTCCCGATCGTCCTGACCGACCTCCGTCTCCCCGACCTCGAGGGCCTCGAGATCGCTCGTCGAGCGATGGCGCTCTCGCAGTCGACCTGGGTCGGGCTGATCACGGGGTGGGACGTCGACCCCTCCGATCCGATCTACTCCGGCATCGAGGCGATCCTGCTCAAGCCGATCGATACCAACGACCTGCTCGCGCGACTGCGGCGAGCCTCTTCCGCCGGCTGACCGTCGCCTTCGCCCGTCGACGCTCGTCCGGCGCGATCCCGAACGGCCGATGCGTCCCCGTCCCGAGAACTCTCTTGCCGGTTGATCCCCGGCTCGCCATAATCGTGGTTTCCCTTGATCACGAGCAGGCAGATTCGGGACCGCTGACGTGCATGAGGAAGCGATCGGCAAGGCGGATGTACTGATCGAGGCACTGAGCTACTTCCGTAAGTTCCACGGGAAGTACACGGTGATCAAGCTCGGCGGCTCCGTCATGGAGAACGTCGAGTCGCTCCGGGCGCTCTTGGTCGACGTCGTCTTCATGCAAACCGTGGGGATGCGGCCGGTCGTGGTCCACGGCGGCGGCAAGGCGATCACGGCCGCCATGGAGAAGGCCGGGCTCCAGGCTCGGTTCGTGCAGGGCCGCCGCTATACCGACGACGAGACTCTTGCGATCGTGGCGCGAGTCCTGGCCGAAGAGATCAACGAAGACATCGTTCGACATATCAAGAAATTCGGTGGGCGGGCATCGGGGCTGCATCATCGGTCGCATCAATGTCTCTATGGTCGACGCCTCACGCTGACCGACGGCGAGGGCGGCTCCGTCGACCTCGGTCGAGTCGGCGAGGTGACGGAGGTCGACGCCGAACCGATCGAGAATCTCTGCCTCGCGGGAGTCGTTCCCGTGTTGCCCTCGCTCGCCGAGGACGACGACGGTGGGCTGCTCAACGTCAATGCCGACACCGCGGCCGCGGCCGTGGCGATGGCGATCGAGGCCGAGAAGCTCGTCTTCCTCACCGACACCCCCGGAATCCTCCGCGACCGTTCCGAACCCGAGAGTCTGATCTCGAGTCTCTCACCGGCCGACTGTCGGGCACTGATCGCCGAGGGCGTGATCGACAAGGGGATGATCCCCAAGGTCGAAGCATGTCTCGAGAGCCTCGACGCCGGTGTGAAGAAGATTCACATCATCGACGGCCGGATGCGTCACTCGCTCCTCGTCGAGATGTTCACCGACACCGGCGCTGGGACCGAGATCGTCAAGAAGGAAGACGCCGGACCCGAGGCGAAACGCCCCGTCTCCGTCCGCCAGTGAGATTCGCCCCGCACGCCCCCCACCAGAACCCGCGACCGCTCGCCTCCTTCTCCGCCAACGCCAGGAGCGCCTCCCGTGTCCCACGAGCAACTCTCGAGTCGGAGTTCGTCGGAAACGATCGCCCAGTTCGATCGGTATGTGATCGGCAACTACCGACGCTATCCGGTCTGCCTGGTGAGGGGAGAAGGATCGTGGATCTGGGACGCCGAGGGCAAGCGCTACCTCGACTTCTTCCCGGGTTGGGGCTGCAACCTGATCGGTCACTGCCCGCCGCGTCTGGTCGAGGCGGTGCGTGAACAAGTCGGCGAGCTGATCCACGTGCCGAATACCTGGTACATGGAGGCCCAAGGGGCGTTCGCCCAGGCGCTCTCGGAGCGTTCGTTCGGCGGCAAGTGCTTCTTTTGCAACAGCGGCGCCGAGGCCAACGAGGCGGCGATCAAGCTGGCCCGCGCCTGCGGCCGCCCGAAGGGTCGCCACGAGATCATCACGTTCGAGCACGGTTTCCACGGCCGGACCTACGCGGCACTCACCGCGACGGCTCAGCCGAAGTACCACGTCGGATTCGAGCCGATGGTTCCGGGCTTCGTCTACGTGCCGCACAACGACCTCGCCGCCGTCGCCGCCGCGATCACCGACCGTACCGCCGCTCTCTTGATCGAGCCGATTCAAGGCGAAGGCGGAGTGAACCTCCCAGCGCCGGGGTTCCTCGAAGGGCTCCGAGAACTCTGCGACGAGCACGGGATCCTCCTGATCCTCGACGAAGTCCAGACGGGAATGGGTCGTACGGGCGAATGGTTCGCATATCAACACTTCGGGATCGTTCCCGACATCCTCACTTGCGCCAAGGCGCTCGCCGGTGGAGTTGCGGCCGGCGTGATGATCGCTCGGGAGGGAGTCGCCGCGGTGCTGCAACCGGGAATGCACGCCAGCACCTTCGGCGGCAATCCGATCGCCTGCCGCGCGGGGCTCGCCGTGATCGAGACGATCGAGGCCGAGGGCCTGCTGGAGAGAGGCACGGCGGTGGGCGAGCGGTTCCGCTCTCGGTTCGAGGAATTCCGGACGGAACGCCCCGAATTGGTTCGCGACATTCGAATCCTCGGAGTGATGATCGGTCTCGAACTCACCGTCGAGGGAACCGCAGTCGTGAACGAGTGCATGAATCGGGGGCTCTTGATCAACGTCACTCACGGCAACGTCATCCGCCTGCTTCCCGCGCTCGACATCTCCGACGAGCAGATCGACGAAGGATGCACGATCCTGCTCGACGTGCTGCGCGGGCTCTCGGTCTGAGACGGCCGATCCCCGGCGCGTCGTACGGCCGGGCCGAATGGTCCTCGGCTCGGCCGGTCCCGCGTCGGCTCGATTCGAATTCGTTGCGGAGTCTCCCTTGATGGTTCGTCATTTCCTCACTCTCCTCGATCTGACCCCCGAGGAGGCGCTCGGTCTGCTCGACCTCGCCGATCGACTCCGCGGGATCGACGCTCGCGACCGGCTCCCAGGCCGTACGCTCGGACTCATCTTCGAGAAACCGTCGCTCCGGACGCGCGTGAGCTTCGAGGCCGGCATGGCTCAGCTCGGCGGGAGCTCGATCTTCCTCCAGGGCAAAGATGTCGGTCTGGGAGTCCGTGAGAGCGTGCGCGATTTTGCACGCGTCATCAGTCAATATGTCGACATGCTCGCGGTACGGACCTTTGCTCATTCGATTCTCGAAGAACTTGCGGCGCATGCCTCGATCCCGGTGATCAACGCCCTCTCCGACTCGGCGCATCCCTGTCAGGCGATGGCCGACCTGCTCACGGTCCGCCGAGTCTTCGGGCGGCTCGATGATTCTCTGAGCATCGTGTTCGTGGGCGACGGCAACAACGTGGCTCGGTCGCTCGCCGTCGCCTGCGGGTTGCTCGGCCCGCGATTCACGCTCGCGGCTCCCGCCGCCTACGACTTCCCCGCCGACTTCCGCGCGACCTTCGCCGCCGCCTTCCCGGGTCGAGAGTTGCGCGTCGTGCACGATCCGACCCGCGCTGCGGTCGATGCCGACGTCATCTATACGGATGTTTGGACGAGCATGGGACAAGAGGCCGAATCGGAGACGAGACGCTCGATCTTCCGTCCCTATCAGGTCGACGATGCGCTCTTCTCGCGTGCCAATCGCGATGCGATCTTCCTGCACTGCCTCCCCGCGCATCGCGGCGAGGAGGTCACGGACGCGGTGCTCGACGGCCCGCGCTCCCAGGTCGTCGAGCAAGCCGCCAATCGGATGCACTTCCAGAAGGCGCTGCTCACTTGGCTGATGGGTCGAGACTGACCGCGGTTCGGGCTCAGGGCAGAGTCACGAGGTCGAGTCGGCCCGCTCCCAGGACGAGGACCTTGCCGCCCCGTGGGTGAACCGCCAATTGTCGCGTCTCGCCGCCGCGAGTGGCGAGGTCGAGCGAGCGTTCCCGTCCGCCGGAGGCGCTGAAGACGATCAGCGTCTGATCTTCATTTTGAGCGTAGATCTTCCCGGAGACATCGTCGAATCCGATCGCTTGTGATCCGGAGCCGGTCGCGATGACGACCTCGGCCTTGTCGAGATCCGTCGAGCGGAAGACCGCGGTGTGGTCCGCCGGGAATCCATGATTCCCTCCCAGAGACACGAGTGCGACTCGAGCGCCGGTTTCGCTGACGGCGATCTGGCGGGGCTCCTTCGAGATGCGCGGCGATGCCGCGGAGAACCCGATTCGATCGCCCTCGACTCGAAATCGCAGCAGCTGATCGACGATTCCTCGCGTGTAGAGCCATCGGCCGTCGGGGGCGAGCGTCGCATTTGCGAACGACGCAATCAGCTTGCCGAAGGAGTCGCGTTCGTAAGAACGCATCCATTTGCCGGATTCCAGGTCGACGATCGTCGATCGGTCGGCTCTCGGGTCGATCACGAATCCGTATCGGCTGCCGCGAGAGGAGACGACTCGCTGTTTGGGAGGGATCGGGAATCGGGCCCGCAGTTCGAGCGTCGACTCGTCGAGGATCCACACCTCGTCGCGCGTGAGGGGTGTGAGTACCAATCCTTTCGCGGAGGGAGCCAACCATGCCGCGGGCATGCCCGCGTCGAACAGCGACTCTTCGAGCAATCCTTCGAGGCGGATCTTTCGGACGACTCCCGTTCTCCCGACCGTGAAGAACCGGGTTCCGTCGCTCGACCAGAAGATGCAGGGGATCGTGGAGTCCGCCGGGATCACGACTCGGACGACCTCGATGCCCGAGATCAACTGAACTCGCCCTCGGATCGGCCCGCTGCCGGCTCGCGGCTTGGGCCCGGCAGGATCGAGTGGAATCGACGCGGGTTGTTCGTCGGCGACGACGCCGTCGGCGAGCTCACCGCCGAAGAGCGGCTCGGACCCGGGTCTCGCGGCACTCGCCTCACGCGAACCGGACGTTTCGTCCGTCGATCCCAGGTCGCTCTCGGCGTCCGGTCGGCCGCACCCGAAGAACGTCGTCGAGGCGATGATCAGGCACGCAATCGCCGATCTCCTCCAGCCGTCGAGCCGTCGGGGATGCGCATCCGTCCGAGTTCTCCCCATCCGAGTATGGACATTCATGTCGATCCCGCCTCCAGTTCCGTGAGTTTCTCCGACACGAGCTCGAGAGGTGGGGGGCTCGCACCATCGACGCGGCGAAAGGCGATCACGCGGTCGCCGTGCTCGTTATCGGCGGTTTGGGACGGTCCTTCATCCGACCCATCAAAGCATCGAAGCATCGCACGACGATGAGTCGAAGGCCCAGCGCGAGCCCGATCCAGATCAACGCGGCGAGGCCGGCGGCGGGGAGGACCGTCCGCCAATTCGGGGAGGCGACCTGTCCCGTCTCGCGCAATGACTCGAGGAGGTACACCGGCGCGGTGAAGGGACCGAGGAGATGCACCACCCAGACACGACCGGTGTTGCCCAGTTCTTCGAAACCCATGAAGGCGCTGAGGATTCCGAGCGCGACCGTCAGGAGGACGGTTGCGGTGACGGCGGTTCCCGTCCTCTTGGAGAATGCAGCGGCCGCAAGGCCGAGGCTCACCAGGAACGCCCCCCATGAGAGCGACCAAAGTGCGAACATCGCAAACACCACGACACGAGCGAGGAATCCGGGTGGAGACCGATCGAACTTGGTCCAACTGAGGATCCTCGAACCCGGGGGGCACAACATCGGGCCGTGAACGAGCAATTGCGATCCCGCGTTGACCGCGAAGCCGACCGCCGAGAGGTCGACCATCGCGACGGCCACGAACCCGCGAGGCTGGAGGATCGGTTGATCGGGGAGTTGGGAGAGCGCCTCCGCGAGTCGGAGACGCCGCGCCGCGGCCCCGAATTCGCCGGCGAAATCGACCGCGTTGAGCGCCGCCCCGGCTCCGGGTCTGAGGGCGGTTTGCACTTCGAGGTAGCGTCGAGGGTGGAGCGACTCGTGAGGGGCATTGACCCCGTTCAGGAACATCGTCAATGTCTCGAGTCCACCCGGATTCGTCGACGCCGTCCATTCCGTGAAGTACGTTGAGCCGCCTGCCTGTGCGATCGACTGGCGAATGACCACGTTTCCCGGCCTGTTGGCAAGGAATACGACGCCGATCAAGGCTGGGAGCAGCGGCAGGATCACCATCCTCCGGACCAAGCGCATGCCGGCTCGCCACTTGCCGCCGACGATGTCCGAGGCCGTCAAGGGAGAAGCGATCAATACCTCGAGGTCGCCCCGCGACCGTTCTTCGGAGAGCGCGGTGGGCGAGATCGCCGCGAGGATCAGCGAGATCATCAATGTCAGAAGAAATGAGGAGACCACGAAGAATTCGTCGTCCCCGCGAGAGTCGCCGATGAGAGAGGCGAGTGAGAATGCACAGAACATCCCGGTGATGAGGAGCAACCCGACCTGGAAGACCTTCATCAGACGTGAGGAGCGTCGGCGTGTCTCGCGATAGTAGATCGGATCACGGTCGAGGAGTTGCTCGTCTCTCGCGGATCGGGGTGTCGACCGGATCCGTGCTGCCGTGGGCTCGACCCGGTGCCGCGCGACCCGCTTGTCGAGGACGAGGCTCCGAAGGCGGAAGGTCGTCCAACCGGCGAGAATCGCGGTCGTCGCCAGGAGAAGTCCGATACATCTCGACTGTTCGCCCCAAGGTTGGCTCGCGGGGATTCCCAAGAGTCCGTCGGCTTCGCCCGCGAAGAATGCGACGCGGACCGGATTGAGCCGCAGCGCCCAGGCGAAGACCGCGGACTTCACGTTCCACGACTCGAGAAACGCGGCGAGGATCGGGATGAGCGCGACGATGACGAAGAGCACGCCGTAAGTCGACAGCAGTGCTTCATGTGCTCGATTCGTGCGAACGGCGAAGAAGGCCGCGAGCGTCGAGGTGCAGATCGCCACGGCGCAGCAGACCAGGAACGATCCGAAGAGCATCGCCGGATCGACCCCGCCGAGGAGCGTCGCGATCGAAACGACCGGCAACATGGCGATCATCGTGCCGAGAATCGGCCAGAGCCGCGCGAAGAGCTTTCCGAGAAGGATCTCCCGAGAGGAGAGATCGCTCGCGAGACAGAGGTCGAAGGCGCCTCGGGCACGATCCTGGCAGATCGCGCCTGCGACGGATGTGGGGCCGATCAGAAATGCGGTGATCAGCGAAACCGAGATGATCGCGTTGAAGCAGGCGGCCCCGGTGATGGCCTGTTGGCGGATGAGACCGTATCTCGAATCGGCCGCGAGGTCGGCGTTGACCATGGCGAACGCCGCGAGCACGGCGAGAAGGACCGCGATCCGAGCCAGGTAGACCCACCGAGCCCGTGCGACGAGCCTTCGGTCGAGCAGGTAGACCGGACCGAGCGGATGGCTTCCCAGCATGGACGCGACTCCACGAACTCCGAAGGTTCTCGGCGCGGTCTCGATCGTACGGTCTCGCTCTCCAGGAGGGAAGTGAGGGGGCTCGACCACTTCCCGCCTCGAAGTCGAATCGGGTGATCGACTCGGCTTGCCCGGTTTTGGGGAATGGGATAGATTCCGGTTCTGAGATACAACCTCTCGACCTCGCGCGAGAGTCGGCGCGTCGGGAGCGGACGCGTTGCTCTCCGATCGGTGCACGAGGATCGTCGTGGGTTCCTTTCAGGGAAGAAAGGACATCGGCCGTGGTCGCAACCTTGGAAGAGCTGGCGGCCCTCGTGAAGGGTCGGGTGATCGGCGACGGCAGCGTCGCGGTGCATGCGGCGCGACCGGTCGATGAGGCCGGTCCGGGCGACATCACGTTCATCGAGAGCGAACGGTACTCGAAGAATCTGCGGACGTCGCCCGCGTCCGCCGCGATCGTGGGACCTCACATCAAGATCCCCGCCGCGGAACGCGCGGTGCCGACGATCGAAGTCGATGACCCGGTCCGCGCCTTCATCGCCGTGCGGAATCACCTGATCGGCGACAACCGCTCGCGATGGACGGGGATTCACCACAAGGCACACGTTGCGCCCTCGGCGAAGTTGGGACGCGACGTCGCGATCCATCCCTTCGCATGCGTGGGCGAAGACGTCGAGATCGGCGACGGCGTCACGCTCCATCCCGGCGTCGTGGTCGGCGATCGGTGCAAACTGGGCGACGGCGTCACGCTCCATCCCAACGTCGTGCTCTACGCCGACGTGATCCTCGGCGCTCGAGTCGAAGTACACGCAGGAACCGTGCTCGGCGGGGACGGGTTCAAGTATCAGTTCTCCGAAGGGCGACACGTCAAGGTGCCGCACACGGGCCGGGTCGAGATCGGCGACGACGTCGAGATCGGTTCGAATTGCTCGATCGATCGCGCGACGTTCGAGGTGACTCGAATCGGCGAGGGGACCAAGATCGACAACCTCGTCATGATCGGGCACAACAACAAGATCGGCCGGCACAACCTGCTCTGCGGCCAGGTTGGTCTCGCGGGAAGCTGCACGACCGGCGACTACGTGGTGATGGCCGGTCAGGCCGGCATCAAGGATCACACCGAACTGGGCGACCGAGTGATCGTCGGCGCGCAGGCGGGGGTTCATCGGAGCGTGCCCGCCGGCCAGCAGGTCTTGGGTTCGCCGGCGATCCCCGTCCGCGAGCAACGGCGGATCTTCCAGATGATCGCGCGGCTGCCCGAGATGCACCGTCGGCTCCGCGAGCTCTCGGCGGCGGCGGGCGACGCGTCGACGGAGTCGTCGCCGACGGCGGAAGGAAGCGAGTCCGATCCGACGGGCTATTGATTCGGAGTTCAGGAGGAACGATCCGCCATGCCGTTGATCTCGAGTGATCGACGACGGTCGATCCTGTCGGTTGGGGGTCGAGCGCAGCACGTAGAGACCACGCCGCCGATCGGCTTGCTCGCAGGCAGCGGGCGATTCCCGATCCTCTTCGCCGAGGCCGCGAAGCGCCAAGGATTGCGCGTCGCGTGCGTCGGCATCCGCTACGAGGCTCCCGAGGTCCTCCGCGAACTCTGCGACAGCTTCGAGGTCGTGGGCGTTTCGAAGCTCGGCGGGATGATCCGCGCCTTTCGTCGGCAGGGGGTCGAGAAGATCGTGATGGCGGGGAAAGTGACGAAGAACGTCATGTACACCCCGATGCGCTTCGTGCGCTTGATGCCCGACTATCGGATGATCCAATTCTGGTATCGAACCTTGAGTGCCGATAAACGCGACGACTCGATCCTGCTCGGAGTCATCCGCGAGTTCGAGCGAGACGGGATGTCGTTCGCGTCGGCGCTCGATTATTGCCCGGAGCTTCTCGTGAACCAGGGAATCCTGACCAAGCGGAAACCGAGCGAGTCGGATTGGGTCGACATCCGGTTCGGCTGGGGTCTCGCCAAGGAAATGGGTCGGCTCGACGTCGGCCAGTCGGTCGCGGTCAAGGAGAGCGCGGCGATCGCGATCGAGGCGATCGAAGGCACCGATCGATGCATCGAGCGCGCGGGCACGCTCTGCAAGGCGGGCGGCTGGACGCTCGTGAAGGTCGCGAAGCCGCAGCAGGATATGCGGTTCGACGTCCCGACGATCGGCCTGACGACGATCGAGAACCTTCATCGCGCCCGCGCGCGAATCCTGGCGATCGAGGCGGGCAGGACGATCGTGATCGATCAGCCCGAGGTGATCGAGGCGGCCGATCGCCTCGGCCTCATCATCGTCGCTCTCGATCCCGCGGAGGCGGGCCTCGCCGCCTGAATCGACCCATCAGGCTTTCGGACAGATCGTTCAACGATCCGACTCGCCGACCCACTCGAGGTCGGCGAGCAACGGATAATGCTGTGAACGGACATTGGGGCCGACCCATGCCCTCCGGGCACGCCACCCGGGGCCTGTGAGGATGTGGTCGATCCGAATCCGCATCATCCTCGTGCTGTAGGTGGATCCCAAGCCCCAACCCGCGACGGCGTAAGCGTCTTCGAGGTCGCCCCAAACGGCTCGAAACGTCGGATTGTCGGAGGCGGCATTGAAGTCGCCGGCGACGATCAGCGGGCCGTCGCCTCGGGCGATCCAGCGGCGCGCGTGCTCGGCCTCCTCGCGATGGATCATCGCGATCGACATGAATGCGGTCATCGCATCGGGATCGCGCCGGATCAAGGCGTCGAAACCTTTGCGGAGCGAGGCGGCGTGGACGTCGACCACACGGATCGCTCGGCCGTTCCAGTCGATCTCGAATTCCGCCGCCGAGCCGCCTCGACGTTCGCGCCGAAGATCGATCCGGTCGACGAGTCGGAGCGGGAGTCGCGAGGCGACCATCAACTCCGGTGCTGATCGCGCATGGTTCCAACCCGGTCCGGGCAGGAGCGGAGTCGGATCGACGTCGTAGCATTCCTGCATCAAGATCAGGTCGGGAGCGGTCTCCTCGACCAACCTCGTGAACGCGGCTCGGTCGAGTGCGCTGCCGGTGATGTTGCAGGTGAGCACGCGAAGCGTCGGTCGGCCCTCGGCGCGATCGAGGAGCGGTCTCCAGGGAATGCAGATTCCGAGGATCGGAAAGAGCAGAACACCCGCGATCGAGAGCGGCACCAATCCGCGCCCACCTTTGAACGCCGCAGAGACCGCGAAGAGCACGACCCACGGCAGCACGAAAACCCAGCGCGGTCCGTAGCCGAGCAGAGTCGCGGGCCAGAAATTCAGCGGGGCGAGTCGCAGCGCGGCGAGGAATGCGACGGAGGCGGCGGCGAAGGTCCAACAGCCGCCGATGAACCAGCGCGCGGGGCGGACCGATTTCCGATCGATCGCTGCACGCGTCCGCGCGATCGAGCCGTGGGCGTCGGCGGCCGGACGAGGAGTCGAGGCTTGCGGAGGCGGACTCGGCGATCGACTCATGCGCTGGCGCTCCACGAGCGTCGAGGCTGATCGGTAGTGGGTCGATCCCGCCGTATCCGCCTCGCAGGCGGATCCTTGACGCGGATGAGCCCCTCCCGTCACTATAGCCCATCCCGTGGTCGGGTCGCCAATTGGAGGTCGCGCGGTCGTCGAGAGGATTCCGCCCATCATGCTGATCACACTCAAGAATCGCGAAGAGCTGGACGCCTGCCGTCGCCGGCTTCGCGACCGCGGACTCGACTTCAGCACTCCCGATGCACTCGGATTCTGGCGCTGGCCCTATCGCCTGCGATACCGGATCCCTCTGCCCACGGCCGACACGCTCAAGAGCTGGGACGTCGCCCACGCCGTCGAGGAGATCGAGCGATTCGCTCTCGATCGAGCGACGCCGATCCTCGACATGGGCTGCTTCAACTCCGAGGTCGTCTACGTCCTGCATCGGCTCGGCTACACCGAGATCCACGGGTGCGACCTCAACCCGTCGTGCCGTTGGATGCCGTTCTTCCCCAGCATCCGCTATCGGCTCGCGGACCTCACCAAGACGCCTTACGCCGACCGCTCGATGGGCGTGATCACTTGCCTCTCGGTCGTCGAGCACGGAGTTCCGATCGAGCCGTTCGTCGATGAGGTCGCGCGGCTCCTGAGGCCGGGAGGCCTCTTTCTGTTCACGACCGACTACGATGCCACCGGCGCGCCGCACGAGATTCCGCCCGGCACTCGACTCTTCGGGCAGCCCTGGACGCTGTTCGACCCGAAGTCGCTCCAGGCACTGATCGACCGGTTTCTCGCCAAGGGATTCACCCTCGCTCGCCCCGAGCTGAATGATCCGCATCACGAGGAACGGCCGGTGCTCTGGGAGGGGCAGAACTACACGTTCGTGATGGTTGGGCTCAGAGCACCGGGGCTCGCATCGCGATCCTGACGCCGAGGACCTGTCGGGTCGGTTCACTCGTCCGGCGGCTCTCCGTTGCGGCGAAACCGCGGGATCGCCGCCGAGAGACGAGCACTCCAGACGGCGCGAGCGTCGGGACCGAGCAAGAATCGCCCTCCGAGCCCCACGAAGATCGCGGCCGCGACACCCATCTCGAGGCCGAGTCCGATCAGCCCCCACGGGCGGTGCGTGCGTGCGAGGAAATGGAGCGCGACGGTGAAGGGCACCCCGTATGCGACGGGTATGAGCCACGCTCGAAACAGCCCGCGAATCGAGGTTCCAAACGTTCGACTCAACTCACGCGGGAGGATCCACAGGCTGACCGAGAGGAACGAGATCGTGGTGCCCATGGTCGGGCCGATGACGCCGAAGGCGTGCGTCGCGATCACGCTCGACGTCAGATTGATCACCGCGGCGGTCACCGTGACCGGGACCATTCGCGCGACTTGGCCGGTCCCGGTGAAGCACCAGAACCAGAGCGAGAAGAGCCCGAGCAGCAGAGCATTGAACGCCCCGAGCGCCACGACCCACGGTCCGACGTCGTGTTGGGTTCCGACCCAGATCGCCATGAACTCCGAGTTGTAGGCCGTGATCGGCCCCAGAGCGCCGACGGCGAGCATCGCGACCAAGCCCGTCAACTCGATGAGCCGTGAATTGAACTGCTCGCGCTCGCCTTTCGCGTGGAGTTGCGCGAGCCCTGCCCAAGCCGCTGCGCCGATGCCTTGCAACTGCCCTTGAGCCATGACCACGAGCTTGAGCGTCAGGACCAGGCTTCCCGCGAGCGAGGTTCCCAGGATGTTGCCGACGACGAGGCTGTCGGTGAGAACGCTGATCCGCCCGCTCAGGCCGATCAGGAAGCTCGGCACGGCAAGCGAGATCAATTCGCGGCCGACGCTCCAATCCGGGCGCGTGCTCAGCGCGGCGCGGAGCAGCCCCTTCTCGTGGCGCATTCCCTCGTAGGTCAGCATGATCACCAGGGGCATGACCGCGAGAGTCGTGGCGAGGGCCTGTCCGCTGATCCCCCAGCCCAGTCGCGCGAAACCGCAGGACAGTCCAAAGATCATCAGGCTCTGCATTGCGAGCGCGAGGTTGATTCGATATCCGCGTTGGCCTGCGTCGGCCAGCGAGCGAAACGGGGCCACGGCCGTCGGCAACAATGAGACGAGGCTGATGCCCCAGGCGATGCGAAGGTCGAGGATGTCGGCCGAGTCGACCGGGATGATCCGGCCGATCACCAGCCACATCGCGAGCGCGGCGACCAGCGTGAGCCCGCCGAAGATCAGAAAGATCTGCAGGCCGACCGTCAGAGTGGCGATCGATCGCTCGCGGTCCTGCCGAGCGAGGTCGCGCGCCAGCATCGGGGAGAGTGCGCCGGTGAGCCCCAGCTCGATCAGGCTGAGATAGCCGAGCCAGTCGGTGAGCATCCGCGAGGCGCCGAAGCGTTCAGGGCCGAGGACCGAGAGGACGTACTTCGTCGCCCAGAGCCCGATCAACGTGATCGCGGTGAAGAGCAGCGCACTCGCATAATTCCAGATCGCCGCGCGGCTGCGATTCACGAGGACCTCCCGTCGGAGCGTGCCGCGAGGAGGTCGTCGTAGAGCGCGAGGTGGCGACGTGCGAGTTCGGGCCAACCATAACGATCGGCTGTTTCGAGGCCGCCCTGCCTGAGCCTCTCCGCAAGTCCCGCATCGCATCGAATCGCGCGGATTGCGTCGGCCCAGGCCTTGGGGTCGGCGGTCCGGACCAGGAGGCAGTTCCGACCGTCGACGATCGCGGGCTCATCGTGCGGAGGCGGCGTGGTGATGACCGGGATCCCCAGCGCCCAGGCCGCGTGGAGCGTCGTGCGTCTCATCGACGCGCCGTCGGCGTAGGGCAACGCCATGATCTCGGCCTCGGCGAGCCACGTGCGGAGCTTTCGATCGCGGGCGTGAGCTCCGCCCGTGAATTCGACCCAGGGGCGGCTCATCGTCCTGGCCAGTTCGGCGTGACCGGCGTCCGACTCGGGGTGGAAGGGGCCGACCACGCGCCAAGCGAGCGACTCGTCACCCGACGAGCGAAGGCTCTCGATCGCGCCGAAGACCCAGCCCAGCGATTTCAGTGCGTTGACGAAGCCGAACGTCGCGACGAGACCGGGTCTCCGGCGAACTCCCCAGTCCGGCTCGGGCGGCGGGACGGTGTTGCCGCTCCAGAGCAGGGCGTCGGGCTCACGCCCCGCTTCGGTTCGGGAGCGTTCGGCATTGCGGGAGTCGTTGGCGATCACGACGTCCGAGATTCGAACCAGCGAGGTCGTATGGGCGACGCTCTCGAGCTCGACGTGGTACTCGTGGAGCGTCGTCACGACCGGTGCGCGCGTCGATCGCGCGAGGAGGATCGCCGCGTCCGACTGAAAGTACGAGTGGATCTGTTCCTGGATGTGCACGATCGATGGGCGGAGCGATCGAATCGTGAACGGAGCGAGTCCGCGCGTAGCGCCGAGCCAGGTGTGCACAGGCCGAACGAGCCGATATCCCAGGCCCTCGACCACGGGCGAGTGGAACCAGCGAGGACGACGCGCGAGCCATGTCCAACGCCACTCCGGACGCGCCGCGGCGAGATGCTCGATGAGCATGGCCGTGCAATCGCCGACGCCGTCGATGATCGGAGGCGCGCAGCCGCTGACCATGACCACGTGGACGCGAGGAGCTCGATCGGGGTTGATCCGGCGATGCCGAGAGGGTGGCACGTGGGTCAAGGGGAATCGATCGAGGGCGAATCGACCTCCTGGGGAGACGGGAGGGCCGGCGGCGGAACCGCCGAGCGGTTCGAGGGACGCCCCGCCTCGACCGCCCGGATCACGATCTCGGCGGCGATCGATGCTCCGAGGCTCTCGGAGTCGAGCACGAGGTCGTAATTGTGGGGGTCGCCGGCGTCGAGTCGGTACATCGTTCGAGCGAACTGGTCGCGACGTCGGTCGAGATCGCGCGCGGCGCGTCTTGCCGTTCGGACCGACACTCCCATGCGTTCCGAGAGACGAAAGGCCCGAGCCTCGAGCGGAGCCACGATCCGAACCGAGAGCGTCTCCGACCGAGGGAGCAGGAACGCAGCCCCTCTTCCAACGATGATCACTTGACCATCTCGGCCCAGAGTCTCGACCAGCTTCGCCAAATGGTCGAGATAGGCCTCCTGCGGTGCGTAGTACTCTTCGCGGAGCGGGAGGATCCAATCCTGGACGACGCTGGGCGCGAGTTCGTCGAACGCCCGGACCTCGTCTCGAGGGAGCTGCATCCGCTGAGCGATCTCGTCGAGCAACTCGTCGTCATAGACCCGCCACCCGAGCCGTGCCCCGACCAGGCGTGCGATCGAGCCCCCGCCCGCGCCCGATTCCCGGCTGATGCAGATGCTCCGGAATCGAGCGACCGCCGCCGCGGGCTTCTTCGGGTCGCGGACGTCGGTGCCGCCGCCAAACCACCGGCGCAGCCAGATACCCGGAAGAACCGACCAACCCGTGGGTCGATCCGAACTCGAACCCCGAGGCGATGACCGCTCCGGAATCGACATGCCCAAGAGCTCCTCTCCCGGTCCGGACGCTCTCCGCAACCCGTGCAATTCCAATCAGTCTAGAGTCTCCCTGAGAGAAAGGAAAGCCGGCCTCGACGACTCGCAAGACCATCCTCCTCGCGAACCCGCGAATCGTTCCGGACCGTTCCCGACTCGGCAATCCTTGCAAAACTCGCGCGAGACGAAAAAACGAAAAAAACTCCGAGAAATCCTGGAGTCCCGACGGGGTAAGCACTTGGCGTGAGCCGGCTCGCGGATCGTATCGAGCCGGCACAGGGGTTGCTGTATTGCATCATCAGCTCCGCGAGAGATCGCGAGCCGAGATTCGCCGGTTCGATGGACCGCGGAGGTCCGGTCGAGTCGGCGCTTTCGCTCATGGAGGATTCCCACTTGTCGCAACGTCACAGCACCCTGCTCTGGATCAAGGATCTGCTCGATCATATGAGCGAATGCCACGATCGTCTGCTCTGGGCGAGCGAGGGACCCGCGGAGTCGTTCCTCACCGAAGCGCTTCTCGTCGACCTCACGGAATGCCGACGGCTCTGCGAAGCGCTCAAGGGTTCGTGCAATCGCGAGTCGATGGCGCTCGGAGCCCACTGAGCACGATCGACGCCGGGTGCCGCAACTTGCTGATCTCGGCGTCGGCGGCTACCCTCGAACTCCGCTCGCGACTTCGAGCGAAGGAGGATCGTCATGGATTCGAACGGAACCGCAGAACCGATCGCCGCCTTCTCGGTCGACGCTCTCCGCGTCTTGGTGCACGCCGATCGCGCGACCATGGGACGCGCCGCGGCGCTCGGCGTCGCCCGCGCGATCGCCGAGCGCCAGAGTGCGTCGAGCTACGCCCGCATCATCTTCGCGGCCGCGCCCAGCCAGAATGAGTTCCTCGAGGCGCTGTCTCGACCCGGGCTCGTCGACTGGACGCGCGTCGTCGGCTTTCACATGGACGAATATCTCGGAATCGTTCCCGAACATCCTGCTTCGTTCCGGCGCTACCTGCGCGATCGTTTGTTCACACGAGTGGAGCTCGCCGAAGATCGGCTGCGTCTCATCCCCGGAGAGGAGACTTCCCAGCCGCTCCGAACGTGTCTCGGCTACGAAGATCTGCTCCGCAGGGAACCGACCGACATCGTCTGCGCGGGGATCGGCGAGAACGGACACCTCGCGTTCAACGATCCACCCGTGGCCGACTTCCTCGATCCGCTCTTGGTCAAGGTGGTGCGGCTGGATCGTGCTTGCCGGGAGCAGCAGGTCAACGACGGCTGCTTTGCGACGATCGACGATGTGCCCACGCATGCGTACACGCTGACGATCCCCGCGCTGCTGTCGGCGCCGGTGGTCTCCCTCTGCGTTCCCGGTCCGCGCAAGGCCGACGCTGTGACCGCGGCGCTTCGTGGACCGATCGACGAGTCGTGTCCGGCAAGCGTGCTTCGCCGCCACGCCGGCGCGATCCTGCATCTCGACGCCGACTCGGCCCGCAACCTGATCTGAAGCTCGTGGGAGGCGTCGCCCGAGTCGCGACGCCCCCCACTTCGATCACTCGGGCAGCGGACGACCCTTGGTCTCGGGCGCGAACGGCAACACGAGCAGCCCGATCACGAAGACCGAGCACATGATCAAACCGGCATATCGGAAAGGCGTGGCGTCGCCTGTGGGATATCCGGCCTGAAGCGACGCGGCGAGCGAGCCGAGCGTCAACGGCCCCACCGCCGCGACCAGGCGACCGACGTTGTAGCAGAACGACGTGCCCGTGCTCCTCAGTCGCGTGGGATAGAGCTCGGGCAGATAGATCGCGTACCCGCCGAAGAGCGTCAACTGGCAGAAGCCCATGATCGGGAGCATCCAGAAGACGTCCCAGGTGCCGAGGAACTTCCCGAGGAAGAGGAAGGTGAAGGCCGTCGCGACCATCGCCAGTGGGAAGGAGACGGCGAAGGCGAGTCGGCGTCCGGTCTTCTGGGTGAACTTCGTGAACGCCTCGACGCCGAAGAATCCGCCGAGATTCTGGGCAAACGACCCAAGCCCGGTGAGGATCGTCAGGGCGCCGCGGATCTGGTCGTCGCTGAGGCCTTGCTCCTTGTAGTAGGGCGTGAAGACGACCCGCATCAGATCGAAGCTGAAGAAGCCGATCCCCCAGAGCCCGACGACGCCCGAGAACGCGAGCAGCATGCCGACGATCGTGTGCTTCCTCCAAACGGGATGCGCAAACATCTCGCGAATCGAGCCCGCGCTCTTCGTATCTCCCGCCGCTGCGGCCTGCCAGCGCTCGGGCTCCTTCAGGTTGCGACGGATGATGATCGCGAGCAAGGCGGGAAGCGTGCCCACGATGAACATGATCCGCCACGCGCTGCCGATCGCGCCGGTCTCTTCGAACTTGCCGAGAACCATCGCGATCACCGCGGCCGTCATGTTGCCCACGGCCGAGAGAGCCTGGAGCCGTCCAAGCGCGTAAGGCCGGGCGCGATCGGGCATCACTTCCGCCACGAGCGCGACGCCGACCGCGAACTCCCCGCCCACCCCCAAACCCGTCAATAGCCTCAATAATGAGAATGACCAGAAATCGAACGCCAAGGCGCTCAATCCCGTGAAAATTGAATAGAAGAGGATCGTGATCATCATCGTCTTGGCGCGGCCGATCTTGTCGCCCAGGACGCCGAAAGCGATTCCGCCCAGCGCCCAACCGACCATGAAGACCGTGGTCGAGACGCCCGAGTAGAACGCCACATCCTTGTTGAGCTGCGCCGTGTAGGAAGCCTTTGCCTCCGCCGGCATCGCGTCGACCTCGGTCTTCGGCTTGCCGAGTAGTTCGACCATCGCCGGCCGGCGCGCGAGATTGAAGAGCTGTTGGTCCATCGTGTCGAAGAGCCACCCGAGCGCGGCGACGATCAGCACGAACCAGTGATACTTGGTCAACTCACGATGCCAAGGGCCGCCCTCGGCCGACTTGTCGAGGTCGCGCGGGGTCTCTTCGAAGTGCATCGATTCGTTTCTCCGTCGATCTGCGGTGGGATGGCACGTCCAGGATGATGATCGAAGGAAGATAACACCCGCGCGACCCGAAGTCGACCAAGGGACCTGAGTTCCCCCCGCTCGACGGAGCGGGCTTTCGTCTCGACCGGAACTCTGGCAGACTCGGATCGCCGGACTTCGAGCCGGCGCGACGACGTCGATCGCCCGCCCGTTCCCGCGGAGGAGTCTACTCGAGCATGGACAGCGGCGGACGTGCGAATGCGGCCGGCTGGGCGATCGGCACGACCCTGCTCACGGCGGTCGGCCTGGCGGCGGTCGTCTCGGGACGGATCCCGCTCGGTGTTCCCGGGGAATGGGAGTGGCTTCGGGTCACGATCCCCGCCGAGCCGATCGCACTGGGATTGGGCTTGGTCGCCGTCGCCGTTTACTCATGTGTTGCGGCTGTCGGGCTCCGGACGCTCGCTCGGACCGATCGCCCGCATCGAGCCGTCGAGGGAGCTTGGCTCGGACTGCTCTTCGTCGCGGCCGTTCTCGTCCAAGGAATGATCCAAGAAGCGGCTCCGACCGGACACGGCCTCGCAAAGTGGGCGCTCGCCCTGATCAACCCCGGCTCGAGCGGGTACTACACGGTCGCTCGCGAGCGGATGCACGACACACCGCGGTTTCTCGCGGATTACTCGGAGTGGATCCGCAGCCAAGGCTCGCTCCATATCGGCACGCATCCGCCCGGCCTCTTCCTGTGGGCGCGAGGGAGCCTCGACGTGATGGAGGCTCGCCCCGATCTCGCCCGCGGCGTGATCGCGTGGGCTCCCGAGTCGGTGGATCGGGCGTTTCGCGCGGTGGTAGGTGAAGGGGGGCTCGCCGCCGCAGACCGTGCCTCGTTGATCGTCACGGGCGCGGCGACGCTGATCGTGTGCGCAGGAACCGTCGTGCCGCTCTATCTGCTCGCACGTCGCCGAATGAACGCGGCGGGAGCCTGGGCGGTCGCGAGCGCATGGCCGCTCGTCCCGGCGGCTCTCATGTTCCAGCCCGCCTCCGACACTGCGTTCCCCCTGCTCGCGGTCGGGGCGTGGCTGGCGATCTCGTGGAGCGAGCGAGCTTGGGGCTGGGCGATCGTTGCGGGGGTGATCATGGCGATCGGGATGCAGTTCAGTCTCGTCTTCCTCGCGGTGGGGGCGATCGCGGCGGTCGTGATCGCGACGGCGGGCGAAGCGAGCCTCGCCCGCCGCGCAACCCGATTCTTCGCGACCGGTGCGGGATTCCTGGCAATGACGGTGGCCGCCGGAGTGATGATGCGGGCGAACCCATTCGCGATCTGGTGGGCGAATCAGGCCAATCACGCGCAATTCTATGTCGACTTTCCTCGGAGCCGCCTCGCCTGGACTCTCGAGACCCCGATCGAGGTAGCCGTCGCGATCGGTCTGGCGTATGCCGCGCGGGCGGCCGCGGGGCTGCGTCTTGCTCCGCGAGAGACGTGGGCGGCCGCGGCCGTGCTCCTCTTGCTGCTCATCACGGGACGGAGTCTGAGCGAGGTGGCGAGGCTCTGGATCCCGTTCTTTCCGTTGCTGCTGCTGGCGGTCGGACGCGAGTTCGCCGACGGTCGCTCTCGATCGGCATCTCTGGCCTGGATGCTCGCCCTCGCAGGGATCCAGACGATCGTGCTCCAAACTGCGATCCAGGTCGTGTACCCGGTGCCGGTTTGAAACGGGGATCAGGACGTATCCGCGATCGTCTCGGCGCGACGGTCAGTTCAAGGGAGCGGCGATGATGAGCCGGCAAGAGTCGGGGTCGTGCTCGATGCGTTCGAATCGACCCGACTCGAGCACGCGAGCAAGCCCGTTCTCGGTCGGGGGATCGGCGGCGAGCCATCCGGACTCATCGAGGAGTTCCACGACGAGGTCTTGGGGATCGATGCGACACTCGACCGCTGCGACTCGCGATCGCGGGCGACCGCGTCCCCAGTCGAGCCCGCGTTGAAGGAGTTCGGCGAGTGCATCGATCCAGCGAGCTACGCGATCCTCCGGGGCGTCGGTCCGCGCCAGGAGTCGGCCGCGAAGCGCGCCTAGATGACGGAAGGGAGCGAGATCATCGCCGAGATCGAGCGGAAAGCATTCAGGGCCGTCGATGCGTTCGGCTTGCGAGCGGCGAGCGTCGGCCTCGGTCATCGCTTGGAAGATCTGATCGGGCGTGTACGGCTTGGGGATGTAATCCCCCGCGCCGAGGCGGATCCCCTTGCGTCGACTCTCGTCGGCGATACGGGCGCTGACCATCACGATCGGGATGTCGCACGTGGCTCGCTTGGTCTTGAGTTCGGCGCAGACGTCGTACCCTGTGATGTCCGGGAGCATCAGATCGAGGAAGAGGATGTCGGGGCGGATCCTTCCGGCCATCTCGAGCGCTTGGGTCCCGGTGAATGCGGACTCGGTCTGATAACCGCGCAAGCGTACGAGCATGGCGAGCAGTTCGTTCGCGTCGACTTCATCCTCGACGATGAGTGCCGTGGGCATCCGGTTCTCCTCGGGCCGAGACGCGAGCGGGGCGGGTCCGGTCTCGGCGGGCGGGCCGAGTTCGGTGAGCGAGTCGACCTCGCCGGTCGGTCGCGACCCCTCGCGACGGCGGGGCGAAATCTCTCTCAGCCCAATTCTACCTCAAAGCCCGGCTTGGGGAAGGGTCGACGGGGGAGCGTGACGGTGATGGTCGTTCCCTCGCCGACGCGACTCTCGGCTTTGACCCCGCCGCCGTGCATCTCGAGGAACTGTCGGACGATGCTCAGGCCCAGCCCGAGCCCGCGTTTCTTGAAGCCGAAATCTCCGGTGGAGTGTCGACTGGGATCGAACTCGGTGAAAAAGGGTTCGAAGAGCCGCTTCAGCGCGCGAGGTTCGAGACCGATTCCGGAGTCGACGATCTCGATCTCGGCCTCATCGGTTCGGATCAATCGGGCGGAGAGGCGGATCTCGCCGCCGTCGGGGGTGAACTTGATGGCGTTGGTGAGGAGATTGAGCACGGCGTCTCGGATCTTGGCGGCGTCGATCTCGAAGATCCCGAGTTCGGGATCGATCGCGGTCGCGAGCCGCAGTCCGCGAGCATCGAGAAACGGGCCGACGCGCTCGACCGTTTCGCCGAGGAGCGCTGCGAGGTCGACCGGTTCGCGCTGGAGTCTGCGTTGAAAGTCGTTCGAACGCATCATCGTGAGCGTGTTGGCGACGAGCCGGGCGAGCTGCTTGGCCGACGTCGAGATCTGGCCGATGATCCTGCGCTCGGCGGGATCACGGTCGGGCTTGCTCAGCAGGAGCAACTCGCTCAGCCCGAGCACGAGCGTGATCGGGGTATTGAATTCATG
The DNA here is from genome assembly GCA_033763215.1 of Isosphaeraceae bacterium. Lineage (GTDB taxonomy): Bacteria > Planctomycetota > Planctomycetia > Isosphaerales > Isosphaeraceae > JANRKW01. The sequence goes on from JANRKW010000011.1 coordinate 37,199, forward strand.
GCCGGCGACCTCGATGAACGCGCTCTTGAGCTGGTTCGATTCATCGAGTCGAGCGTTGGCGTTCGAGAGCCGCTCGTTCGCCTCCTGGAGTTCGACGAGAAGCCGCTTCCGTTCGGTGACCAGGTCATATTGCTCGACCGCTTGGCGAATGACGGTCTGGAGTTCGTCCGCGTCCCAGGGCTTGACGACGTATCGGAAGATCGCTCCCTCGTTGACCGCGTTGGTGACCGCTTGGATGTCGGCGTAACCCGTGAAGAGGATTCGAACCGTGTCGGGATGAAGGCGTCGCGCCTGTGCGAGGAATGCGTCGCCCGTCATACCGGGCATGCGTTGATCGGAGAGGATGACGTGCACCTGGTCGTGATGGAGCAGCTCGAGGGCCTCTTCGCCGGAACCGGCGGTCAGGACTCGGTAGCTCCGATGCAGGAGATGGCGCAAGCTCTCGAGGACGTCGATCTCGTCGTCGACGATCAGGATCGTGTGATGAATCGCGCCTCGCATTCATGCCTCGACGAACGATGGAGCCGAACTGCGCTTGGGTTCGATGGGATGGGTCACGGTCGCTCGATGGATGCGGCGGGCCACGTGCCGCTGGGCGAACCTCCGAGGTTTCTCACCAGATCCTCGAGCATCGCGACGCGGCGCTCGAGGTCGTCGACCAGGTCGCGCAACCGAGCCGCAGCCTCCAACTCGCGTTCCTTGCGTTCGTATTCGGACGCCGCCTCGCGCACGGCGACGAGCAGTTCATCGGGGTTCCAAGGCTTGCGGAGGAATTGGAAGACCTGTCCCTGATTGATCGCCGAGACGATCGACTCGAGGTCGGCATACCCCGTGAACAACATCCTGACCGCGCTCGGCTTGCGCGACTTCGCGCTGGTGAGCAGCTCGACGCCGGAGATCCTCGGCATTCGCTGGTCGGTCATGATGATGTGCACATCTTCTTCTTGCAGGAGCCGGTAACCCTCGTCGGCGTTGTGAGCCTTGAGGACTCGGAATTCCTTGCGGAGAAGATCATGCACCGAGTCGCAGACGTCGGGCTCGTCGTCGACGACGAGCAGACAGAGCTTTCTTTCCGATGCGGCGCTCATGGCTGGATCTCGGATGGGCCTGCTCGTCGCTCCGAGCGATGTTCGAGCGGCAGGACGATTCGAAAGAGCGTTCCTCGACCGACCTCGCTCTCGACCTCGATCCTCCCGCCATGCCCGGCGACGATGCCGTGGCTGATCGAGAGTCCGAGCCCCGTGCCCTCGCCGACCTCCTTGGTGGTGAAGAAGGGGTCGAAGATTCGAGGCAGATTCTCGGTGGGGATTCCGCCTCCGTTGTCGGAGATGGCGATCGCCACCTCGCCGGCGCGGCTCTCGGTCTCGACGACGATCCGGCCGCCGCCGCGGGGATGCCGCGCCTCGACCGCCTGCGCCGCGTTCACGATGAGATTCAAGAGCACCTGGCTGATCTGGGCGGCGACGCACGAGATTCGGATCTCCGAGTCGTCGGCTCGAACGATCTCGGCGTTGCTCTTGCGAAGGCGACCTCGTGTCATCTCCACCGCGGGGCTGATCAGATCTCGGAGCAGGGCCGGCTCCATCTTGGGGGGCGCCGTTCGCGCGAGTCCGCGGAGATTCTGGACGATCGCCGCCACACGGGACACGCCGTCGCGCGTACGCGTGAGCATGCGTTCCAGGTTGTCCCGAACGTAGTCCCAGTCGAGATCCTCCCGGATTCGGGCGACCTCGGCCGCCGTCTCCGGAGCTGCGCTTGCCAGCAGGGCGTCGGCCGAGGAGTAAGCCGCCACGAGATCGAGCATGCCTCGCAGGTCCCGCTCGAGCACCGCGAGATTGTTGCCCACGAACGCGAGGGGATTGTTGATCTCGTGAGCCACGCCCGCGCTGAGAAGACCGATCGACGCCAGCTTCTCCGACTGGACGAGCATCGCCCGCATCCGATGGCGCTCGGTCTGGTCGCGCAGCGAGCTGACGAATTGGAGTTCGCCGGCGACGTCGACCGCATTGAGCGAGATCTCGAGCGGGAAGCTCTCTCCCGACTTTCGGACGCCGTCGGTCTCGATCGTCTTGCCGATGTCGCGCGGGTTTTGGCCCGCGGGAACGAGCATCTCGAACGGGCGGCCCAGAACCTCCGCCGCGGTGTATCCGAACGCCTTCTCGGCCGCTGGGTTGAAGAGCGAGATCAGGCCCTTCTTGTCGGCCACGATGATCGCGTCGAGGCTCCCCTCGGTGAGGCTTCGATAACGGATCTCCGACTTCGAGAGTTCACGGCTCTGGCTCTCGACATGCTTGGCATGCTCGAGCTGGGCTTCGTCGAACCGCCGTCGCGTCTCCTCGAGCGCCTTGCGCTCGGTGATGTCTCGGATGACGGCGAGAACGGCTCGCTGGTTTTCGAAGAGGATCGTGGATGTGTTGATATCCACGGGGATGATCCGCCCATCCTTGGTGCGGTGCTCGCCCTCGAAAGAGAGATGTCCACGCTCCATTTGGAGTTGGAGCCGCTCGTCGTACCCCTCGGCGAAGCGCGGGACGTCGATATCGGAAGTTCGAAGCCGGAGGAGCTCTTCGCGAGAGTACCCGAGTCTTCGGCAGGCCGCGGGATTGGCGTCGAGGATGTTGCCTTCGGTGTCGTGAACGAAGACGGCGTCCTCGATTCCCTCGAACAGCGCACGCGCTCGGCGTTCGGAGGCGACCAGGGCGGCCTCGGTCCGTTTGCGTTCGGTGACGTCCTGAAGGGTGCTCAGGATCCCGATGATGCGGCCCTGCTCGTCGTGACGGTAGCGTTCCTCGATCGACATGATCAGCGAGCGGCCGTCCCGCGTGCGATAGGGTCGTTCGAGGGGGCGGAGCGGTCGTTCACCTCGAAGCTTGGCTCGAACCGCTTCTCGCGCCGGCTCGCGCGAGAGTGGGTCCAGGAAGTCGAAGACGAGACGTCCGAGCATCTGTTCGCGTGTGAATCCGAGCATCTCGCACTCGGTCTTGTTGATTCGGACGATGCGCCCCTCGAGGTCGATCTCGTGATATCCGACGGGCGCTTCGTCGTAGAGCAGTCGAAACCGCTCCTCGGATGCACGCAGGGCCCGCTCGGTCTCCTCCCGACGGGTGATGTCGGAGACGAAGGCGATGAAGCCGACTCCCGTCGCCTCGCGGGACGGATCGTCGGGGTCGCGAAGCAGATCGAGTGCGACTTCGACCGTGATCACCCGGCCGTCGCTGTGATGGTATCGCTTCTCGTATCTGCGGCTTCGACCGTCGGCGCGAACGCCGTCCATCGCGGCTCGGCCCGCGTCGATCGAGTCGGACGTGGTGAAATCGGAGACGGTTCGCCCGGCGATTCCGCCTCGATCGAGTCCGAGCATCGACTCGAATGCTTCGTTCGCCGCCAGGAATCGACCGGTGAAGTCGAGGAGGGCGAACGGCTGAGCGACATGCGCGAGCAACTGGATCAAGCGTCGCGCCGCTGCCTCGGTTGGGGTCGACTCGGACACGGGATGTCACCCCACGGCTCGATCGCCGATGCTCGAGTCCCCCGCGCGGGGCGAGTCCGCGGCGGCGGGATCGCGGGGCCCGATGTCGGTCCCCATTCAGTGCATCCGTAGACTACGAAGCCCGAACGGCCCCGTCAATTCCCGCGACGATCGACCGTGCGGACGGCTCTCCGGAAGAGCTCCGTTGCGCGCACGGCTTGACCTCCGTTCGACGAGATCCGAGGATGTCGTCTCCTCAGCGTCTGCCGCACGCGCAAGGAAAGCGAATCGTTGGAGCGATCGAACCATGCCGGCGTTCACGCATCATATCTTCGTTTGCGGCAACACTCGCGCTCCAGGTCATCCCCGAGGATGCTGCGACCCTGACGGCTCGCAATCGCTCCGCGCGGCGTTTCGCGTGGCTCTCGAAAAAGCGGGCGTCGGAGGTGAGGTGCGGGCGAATCACGCCGGCTGCCTCGATCAATGCGAACTCGGTCCCGTGGTCGTGATCTACCCGTTGGGAATCTGGTATGGTCCAGTCAGAACCGAGGATGTCGCGCGGATCGTCGAGAAGACGATCGTCGGGGGAGAGATCCTTCCCGATCTCTTGATCCCCGACGACCAACTCAACAATCCGGAACTCCGGCGCAAGCCGGGGTGAGACGAGTTCACGGGCGATCTCCGGAGTCTGTCATGTCGATACGAGTGGTCGAGACGATCGCGGATCTCCGCGCGGCGGTGGCGGGCGCTCGTCGAGAAGGGGCGACGATCGGCTTCGTTCCGACCATGGGGGCGCTCCACGCGGGACACGCACGTCTCGTCGAGGTCGCGCGCGAGGAGACCGACTTCGTCGTCGTCTCGATCTTCGTCAATCCCACGCAATTCGGGCCGAAGGAGGACTTCAGTCGCTACCCTCGGACGCTCGAGAGCGACCTCGCGATCTGCGGGGACGCGGGAGCGGCGCTCGTATTCACGCCGAGCGTGGAGGCGATCTACCCGCCGTCCCCAGGGCCTCGGACGTATGTCGAGGTACCTGGGCTTTCCGACATCCTCGAGGGCGCGAGCCGTCCTGGGCATTTTCGCGGCGTGGCGACGGTGGTGATGAAGCTCTTTCAGATGGTGCAGCCCGACGTCGCCTTCTTCGGTCGCAAGGACTTTCAGCAACTCCGCGTGATCGAGAAGATGACCTCCGACCTCGATCTCCCCGTCAGGATTCGGCCGGTTGCAACGGTCCGCGAATCCGACGGCCTGGCGATGAGCAGCCGCAACCGCTACTTGGACGACGCTCAGAGGAAGGCGGCGACCGTATTGTCTCGCGCGCTTCGCGCGGCCGAGAACGCCGTGACGGCCGGCGAACGCGACGCCGATCGGGTTCGACAGATCCTGGTCGAAACGATAGAATCGGAATCGTCGGCACTCCTCGACTACGCCGAGGTGGCCGACGCCGCGACGCTGGAGGCTCTCGCTCGGATCTCGCCGGGGCAGCCCGCGGTCGCCTTGCTGGCTGCTCGGGTCGGGCCCGCTCGGCTGATCGATAATGCGATCCTACCGGAAGTCGTCGAGGATGCGGATCAAGGTCCTCAAGAGTAAGCTCCACCTGGCCGCGGTCACGCGTGCCGATCTCCACTACCACGGGAGCTTGACGATCGATCCGGAGTTGATCGACGCCGTCGGGCTCCATCCCTACGAAGCGATCCTGGTCTCCAACGTCGCGACCGGCGCGCGTGCCGAGACCTATGTCCTTCCCGGAACCCGAGGACTCGGTCAGATCGAGTTGAACGGGGCAATGGCGAGGTTGGGCGCGGTCGGCGATCGATTGATCGTCATGGCCTTCACCCATCTCGACTCCGAGGAACTTCCCGGCCACCGTCCGCTGGTGGTCGCCCTCGATGAACACAACCGCATCGTCGAGCACCTCGACTACGCACCGATCCCGTTCGGCTCCGGCGGGAGTTCGGTCTCGAGCTGACGGTTGCAGCGCGAACGCCCTTCGACAGGGCTTCGGCCGCATCCTGGGTGATTGAAGTTCGGCGAAACCATCGATCAAGGACCTCGATCGCATGCGCCAGATCCTCTTCGAGATTCCCGGTACCCCGATCAAGCTCTTCGGCTTCGGCACGATGCTGATGCTGGCGTTCATCGGCTCGATGTGGCTCGCCGCACGGCGGGCGAAGCGGGAGAAGCTCGACCCCGAGTTGATCTACGACCTTGCGATCTGGCTCTTTCTCGGCGGACTGTTCGGCGCTCGACTGTTCTTCATCATTCAGTATTGGCACCGGATGGATTCGATCTGGGAAGTCTTCGAGATCTGGAAGGGCGGCATCGTCTTCTACGGAAGCGTGATCGGGGCGGCGATCGCTTTCGTCATCTATCAGCGCCTGCGGCGATTTCCCATTCTGGCGATGCTCGACGTCATCGCACCGTCCGCGGCGCTCGGTATCGCCTTCGGCCGAATCGGGTGTTTTCTCAACGGATGCTGCTGGGGCGACCGGTGCGAGGGCATTCCCTGGGCCGTGACCTTCCCGAGTCGCTCCTCACCTTGGGCGAGCCAGGTCGATCAAGGGCTGATCGCGATCACCGCCGATCGTTCGTTGCCGATCCATCCCACGCAGCTCTACTCCGCGCTCGACGGACTCCTGCTGTTGATCCTCCTCAGCGCTCGTTATCCGATTCGCAAGCGAGACGGCGAGATCTTCGGCATCCTGCTTCTCGCCTATCCGATCACCCGTTTCTTGATCGAGCAGCTTCGCAACGACGAAGGAGCGATCTACGCGGGCATGACGATCTCTCAGGTGATCAGCGTCCTCGTGTTCGTACTCGCCCTGATCTACTGGGGCTATCTCCTGACGACGCCCGCGAGGAGGTGGGTCGACGAAGCCGACGCGTCGACTCCGGCGGTCGAAGCGGCCACCCCGGCCTGAAGCGGGTCAAGGGACCTTCATTCGATCGAGGATGCGGTCGATCAGAGCATCGGCCGCGATTCCCTCGGCCTCGGCCTCGAAGCTCACGATGAGGCGATGACGCAACACCTCTCGCGCGATCGACTTCACGTCGTGAGGCACGACGTAGTCCCGCCCGGCGAGCAGGGCGTGGGCCTTGGCGGTCGCCAACAACGCGAGCGAGGCTCGTGGACCCGCACCCAACTCGATCAATGCCGAGGTATCGGCGAGACCGTACGACGCCGGATCGCGCGTGGCTCGGACGATGTCGACGATGTACTGCTTGATCGCATCCACGGTCGTGACCGCCGCGGTCGTCGCTCGAAGCCGGGCGATCGTGGCGCGATCGACGATCGGATCGGTCTCGGCCTCGGCGTCCGCAGGGAGGTCGAGCATCGCAAGTTCGGCGTCGCGCGCAGGGTAGTCGACGACGAGCTTCATCAGGAAGCGGTCGAGTTGCGATTCGGGAAGCGGATAGGTCCCTTCATGCTCGATCGGATTCTGGGTCGCGAGTACCCAGAATGTCTCCGGGAGCCGGATCGTCTCGTCGCCGACGGTGATCTGGCGCTCCTGCATCGCCTCGAGGAGCGCGCTCTGGACCTTCGCGGGTGCGCGGTTGATCTCGTCGGCCAGCAGAACCGAAGTGACGATCGGGCCGGGACGGACGTCGAATGTGCCGGTTGCGGGTCGATAGATCTGCGTTCCGGTGAGGTCCGCCGGGAGGAGGTCGGGAGTGAACTGAATTCGCCGAAAAGGGAGATCGAGAGCACGCGCCATCGTGCGGGCGGCTCGCGTCTTGGCGAGCCCGGGGACGCCTTCGATCAGGACGTGTCCGCCTGCGAGAAAGGCGATGATCATGCGGTCGAGAAGCGGGCGGCGTCCGACGATCGAGCGTTCGAGTCCGGCGGCGAGTCGGCCGAGGATCGAGCTCGCCTCATCGAAATCGATCGGAGTCGTGGGCATATGTCGTTCGGACTCTGAGCCGCGGGTTTCGTGAAGATGAAGGCCTGGCGTCCGCGAAATCGATCCCGGCTGCAAATGGAAGGACCCGGCGCGAGGCCGGGTCGGTCGGGAAGGAACGAATGACGGGGGCCGGCCGAACGCGTCGGCTCAGGACGACTTGGCGTTCCGGCGACGCTCGAGCAGCTTGCTCAGGATGTCCTTCGCAGCGTCGCTGGTGTCGGTGTAGACCGGCTTGCCCGACTTCGCGGGCTCGTCGGCTTCCTTCTTCTTCTTGACGTAGAAGGGGTTCGATTCGTCGATGAATTCTTCGGGCATCTCATCGAGGGATGCCTCTTCGCCTTCCTCGTCATCCGAGGACTCGTCGTCCGAACCGGACTCGGAGCCCGCGTCGTCGGAGAGTCGCTCGTATTCCTCGTCGTTGTCCTCGGTCGGGATCGCGGCGGCCTTGAAGGCCGAGATCGTGATCGTGTCGCCGCCGTAGACGCTCGAGTCGTCCTTCGCTCCAGAGGCCGGGCCTTCGTTTCCGAGCCAGGAGTCGATGTCGTCCCCGCTGATGTCGTCGAGCGAAGCCGCGGCCGCGGCCGCAGGGGCCTGCGCAGGAGGTGTCGGGGCGGTCGCAGGCTTCGGGGAGGCCGTGACGCCCTGGATCGATACGGCGAACGTGAGCGGGCCGACCTGCACGAGGTCGCCGTCCTTGAGCGTCGACTCGCCGGTCAACGCCTTTCCGTTCAACAACGTGCCGTTGCGGCTGCCGAGATCCTTCACTGAGACCGTCTCTCCCACCACCGAGAACTCGGCATGTTCCCGGCTGACCAACTCGCTGTTCGGTCGGAGGTGGCAAGTCTCGCCCCTTCCGATCTTGAACCGCGGGCCGAGCAACGGAATCGTCTTCCCTTCCGGCTTGCCTTGGACCACGATCAGCTGAACTTTCATCGCGAACCGTCCCGACCACAAGGTCTTCAGCGAGGGGTGAATGCGAGTGACCGCATCGGCGGCTCGAGGCCGGCCACGCGCTCAGACGAACGATAAGGCCGACGAAAGAGAGGATCGATTCGATCCGGAATAAAGGATCTTCGTCGTCTGAAGCGATTGACCACGCATCATAGCCTGGCCGCACCGCGACGAACAAGCACCAAGGCGATTTCACGAAGGATTTCGGATATCGGCGTGAGGCGGATCGGATCGCTCATCGGCGCCCCGTCCACTCAGTCGTCCCGTAGACCTCGCGTCGAAGGCGATCGGCGTCTGCGAGTTCCGACGGCGTCGGCTCCGAACGGATCGGTTCGAGGTCGAGCGCGAACGGAATGGCTCGGGCGATCCGTGCGGACCAGATCGAGAGATCCTGCTCGACTCCGGTGATCTCGCGAATTCCGGGGAGTTCGGGCGTGCGTTGCGCCGCGGAGAGCAGGATCGAGCCATGCTGGAGCACCGCCCCCAGGCGCCGTCGCTGTGCGCTGCCGATGATCTTGTGGCCGTGAAGGAGGATGTCCTCGGGATCACCGTCCTCGAAACAGAGCAATGGGCGAGCGACCGGGTGGGGTCTCGAGAGGGGATCGACGAGGTGGAACTCGGCGCGTCGGGTCGCTTCGAGTCCGTCCCGCCTCAACTCCATCGCGAGGGCCCCATGGATCGCCCGGTAGAGGTCGGTCGACCGCCGCGCCAGGGGGTGGATTCGGGGAATCACGATCGTGTACGTGATCTCCCGATCATGCCAGATCGCGCCGCCTCCCGTGGCTCGCCGGAAGATCGGAACACCCCAGCGCGGCTGCGACAATTCCGGGTCGTGGATCGATTGAAAGTAGCCGAGCGTCAATGCCGGCGGCGACCAATCGTATGTCCGCAGCACGGCCGACTCACCGTCGGCGGCCACCGAATCGAGGAGCGCCTCGTCCGTCGCCATCTGGAGATCGCCGGGGGCCGAAGTGTGCGGCAGGAGACGACATGGCACGCTCATTCCGGCGAGTCCTGAGGAATCCGATCGGCGTCAGGCGGGTGTGTCCCTCGCCACGTCGTAACGCTCGAACGCAAGGGCGATCAACGGGATCAATCCGGAAACCAGTAGGCAAGAGGTCGCGAGCGCCGTGGCGAGGGCCACGTCGAGCCGCGGAATCGCGAGGTGATACACGCCGAGTGCCGCGAGAGCGGCGAGCCCCCCCGTCGTCACGATCGCGGCCATCTTCACCAGCACCACCAGGATATGTCGACCAAACGCCGAGAAATCAGCAGGATTCTGGCCTTGGACTCGCGTCGGAAAGAGGAGGAAGATCAAGTTCTCCAGCCCGATGATCAGGAGATTCGCAGGGAGAACCAGCCACGGGGCGATCATCAGGATCCCGAAATCCCCTTCCAGTCGAGTCGCGATCAGCGTGATGACGGCGACTTGAGGCACGCTCAAGATCAGTGCGGGGGTCAAGATCTGTCCCAACCCGAGCGCCCAAGCGGGGACAGGGAACGTCTTGAGCATCTCCATTCGGTCGATATCGCCGCGGAAATCGAAGGGAATGAGAGGCGTCAGAAACATCGTCATCCAGATGACCATACCCTCGACCGCGAAGAAGAGACCGTTGCCGGGGGGACGCCTGTCGACTCCGAACAGCATCAGCAGAGCGGGCAGGCTGACGAGGACCATCGCTCCGAGGACGCGCATCGGATCGCGGACGGCGGTCTGAAGTTGTCGCCAGAAGGTCGGCCCCGCACCGCCCATCCAGGGGAACTCGGGCAAGGTCGATCGGGGACGTCCCGAGTTCCTCGCCGAAACCGCCGTCCAAGACCCTCCACGTTTCACTTGTTGGAGCCGAGCATGGATCCTGGAACTCGAAGCGGCGAGCGCTTCGAGGTAGGTCGCATTCAGGGCGAAGACGCACGCCGTCGCCGCGAGGACCATCGCGAACGAGACCGCCGACCAGATCAACAAGTCGGGGACCAGGCGCTCGGCCGAGATCGCGAAGACGAACGGTCGAAAAGGCATGCTCGCCCATTGGATCACGGGCGCCTGTTCCAGGATTCGCGGGATCTCGTCGAGCCGCGCCGCGAGCAGCGCCCTTCCCGAACCGATGAGCGGCACGAGAATCAGTGCGAGCAACAGCATCAACGCTCCCCGTCGCCGCGCGGTGTCGGCGAGCGCGCCGAGGGTCGCGGCTCCGAGGCCCACGGCGATCGAGAAGAGTTGAAAGAACATCAACGCGAGAAAGAAGCCCACGAGCCGCGCGAGATACGAACTCCCAGTCGCCGAAAAAGCCAGGCTGAAGATCGCGCTCGAGAAGAGCGTGCCGAAAGCCACGGTCCAGAGCTTGTAGCCCAAGATCTCCCGGGGCCGGAATGGTCCTGGGAAGAGAAACGCGACTTCAGCCGGCGTGAAGTAGATCAATCGATCGCCGGCCGAGGTCAAGAGGGAGAGAATGAAGTAGGCGAGCATGCCGACGGGGGCATAGCGCCGGAACCCGTCGGCGAGGCTCGGCGGCATCTTCGAGCCGCCCACGAATACCGAGAACAGCCAGGGGACGAAAACGATCAGGCCGAACAACGAGAAGAGCAGGCCTTTGGGTGTGCGAAGCCCTTTTCCGAATCGTCGAAAGAAACCGACGAGCTTCAGGTACATGAGGAGAAAGAGAGCGCGATTCACGCCGAGTGCTCCTCGCCTCGAGGAGTCGGAGTCGAGGAATTCGCCTCATCAGGCGATTCGTCGGGGCTCTCCGTGAGCCGAAAGAAGAGATCCTCCAGAGTTTCGCGTCGCCCGCTCGCCTCGGCCTCCGCGCGGAGCTCGGCCAGCGTGCCGCGCAGCAGGATCCTCCCTCGGTGAATCAGCAGAACCGAGTCGCAGAGATTTTCGACGAGCGAGAGGAGGTGCGAGCTGACGATGACGGAGGCGCCGCGGCCGGCTCGCTCCCTGACCGAGTCCTGCATGGTGCGGATCCCGCGCGGGTCGAGACCGGTGAGCGGCTCGTCGAGCAGGATCACGCGCGGGTCATGAAGGTATCCGCAACAGATAGCGACTTTTTGACGCATTCCGCGAGATAGAGCCGCGGTCGGCTCGTCGCGCTTCTCAACGAGCTCGAATTTCGCCAGCAACTCTTCGCCGGCGCGCTCCCAACCAGCGGCGAGACGATACGCGGAGGCTACGAACCGCAGGTGTTCCCAGACCGTGAGATTGTCGAACAGGCTCGGGTCGTCCGGGACGTAGGCGAGAGCCGACTTGGCTGCGATGGGATCGAGAGCGAGATCGCATCCGTCGATCAACAAACGTCCCGATGTGGGGGTGAGGATGCCCGCAAGGGCTCGCAGCGTCGTGGTCTTTCCGGCACCGTTGGGGCCGACCAGACCGAGGATCTCACCCGGTCGGACGACGAAGGAGATTCCCGAGACGGCCGACATCTTGCCGTAGATCTTGTGGTAGTCTTCGACGACGATCGACACGCATTCACTCCTGGATCGATCCGTTCCAAGCCGATGGGCCCGAACGGTCCCGGTCGCGGGCCGAATCGCCCGCGCCGGGTGATCGAGAGAGCATCGCACAATCGTCGGAGGCGATCAAGGGACCCACTTGAGAATGGGTTCCTTGGCCGCGCGGACCTCGTCGGGACGGCTCACCGGCGTGGTCGAGGGAGCGTCGTGAAGGAGTTCGGGATCCTCGGCGGCGATCCGGAGCAGCACCTCGGCAAAGGCTTCGATCGTCTCGCGGCTCTCGGTCTCGGTCGGCTCGATCATGAGCGCTTCGGGAACGATCAAGGGGAAATAGACAGTGGGTGCGTGATAGCCGTAATCGAGCAGTCGCTTCGCGATGTCCATCGCGCGGACGCCGCGTTCGCGGAGCATTCCCCGCGCCGAGGCCACGAACTCGTGCATGCAGCGCTCGCCGAACGGGACCGGGTAGACGTCCCGCACGAGAGCCATGAGATAATTCGCGTTCAGCACTGCGTTCCTGGCGATCGCCCGCAAACCGTCGGGCCCTTGGCTGCGGATGTAGCAGTAGGCTCGGAAGAGCACGCCGGTGTTGGCGAAGAAGGTCCGGACCCGTCCGATCGACTTCGGGCGATCGACGTCGAGGAAGAAAGAGCCGTCGTCTCGCTTGCCGACGACGGGCGCGGGAAGGTAGGGCGCGAGGAAGTCGCGGACCGCGATCGGGCCGGCACCCGGTCCGCCGCCGCCGTGCGGGCCGGAGAAGGTCTTGTGGGGATTGTAGTGCATGAGGTCGGCTCCCATGTCGCCGGGGCGGACCTCGCCGAGGATGGCGTTCATGTTCGCGCCGTCGAGGTAGAGCAGGGCGCCGCGAGCATGGAGCGCCTCGGCGATCACCCCGACCTGCGGGTCGAACAGACCGACGGTGTTGGGATTCGTGATCATGAAGACCGCGGTCTGATCGTCGAGCTTGGCGCGGAAGTCGTCGAGATCGACGAGTCCTTCGGCGTTGCTCTTGATCGTCACGGCCTCGAAGCCCGCGATCGCCGCCGAAGCCGGGTTGGTGCCGTGCGCGCTGTCGGGGATCAGCACCTTGGTGCGCGTGAGCCCTTTGTCCTTGAAGTAGGCGGCGGCGACGAGCAACGCGGTCAACTCGCCCTGAGCGCCGGCCGCCGGCTGGAGACTCACGGCATGGAGCCCCGCGATCTCGGCCAACATCGACTGGAGATCATACAGCAATGCGAGCAAGCCTTGGATCGTCGATTCGCTCTGATAGGGGTGGAGCGACGCGAACCCGGGCAGGCCGGCGAGTCGTTCGTTTCGCTTCGGGTTGTACTTCATCGTGCACGAACCGAGCGGATAGAAGTTCGAGTCGATCGCCATATTGAACTTCGAGAGGTTCGTGTAATGGCGGACGACGTCGAGTTCGCCCAGTTCGGGCAAGGCCGGAGGTGCGGGCGAGAGATGCTCGACGGGGATCAGGGCGTCGAGCGGTCGCTCGGGCACGTCGGATTCGGGAAAGACGTCGGTCGATCGACCGGGCCTGCTCGACTCGAACAAGAGAGCGGGAATGGGATTGTTCATCGGTTTTGATCGCGGCTCGGTGAAAGTGAATCGGTGGAGATCGCGTGGATTCGGTGTTGCGGGCGCTGCGATCGAGGAATCAAGCGATTGCCTTGCGATAAGCGAGCGCGAGCGCATCGATCTCTTCACGAGTCCGGCGCTCGGTGACCGCGATCAGAATGGCGTCGGCGAGCTCGGGGAACCAGCGGCCGAGGTCGATCCCGCCGTGGAAGCCCTCGGCGTCGACGGCGGCGAGCACCTCCGCCGCGGGTCGGGGAGTGCGGATCGCGAATTCCTTGAAGAACGCTCCGGGGAAGGCGAGTGAGACCCCGGGGATCGCAGTGAGAGTCTCGGCCGCGTAGTGGGCCTTGCGCGTCGAGAGTTCGGCCGCCCGACGCAGGCCGGTCGGACCGACCGCGGCGAGGTAGATGCTCGCACGAAGCGCGAACAGGCCTTGATTCGTACAGATGTTCGATGTCGCCTTTTCGCGGCGAATGTGCTGCTCGCGCGTCTGGAGAGTCAAGGTGAAGCAGCGCTTGCCGTGACGGTCGACGGTCTGCCCGACGATCCTACCGGGCATCTTCCGAACATAGGCCTCGCGGCAGGCCATGATGCCGAGGTAAGGGCCGCCGTACTGCATCGGATTGCCCAGCGATTGACCCTCGGCCGTCACGATGTCGGCGCCGTAGGTGTCGGGCCTCCTGAGCATTCCGAGGCTGATCGGGTCGACGGAGACGATCGCGAGGGCGCCTCGGGCGTGCGCCGCTTGGATCATCGGCGATGGATCCTCGAGGACCCCGAAGAAGTTGGGGTATTGGAGGATCACGGCGGAAGTCCGGTCGTCGATCGCGGCGGCGACCGCTGCCGGGTCGACGACGCCGTTCTTCGCGGGAATCTCGACGAGTTCCGGCTCGAGGTTCGCGAGATAGGTGCGGAGAATCGCTCGATACTCGGGGTGGACCGAACCGGCGACGACCACGCGTCCCTCGCGACCGGTGACTCCCAGCGACATCATCATCGCCTCGCAGACAGCGGAGCCGCCGTCGTAGAGGCTCGAATTGGAGATGTCCATCCCGGTCAGTCGAGTGATCAGGGTCTGATACTCGAAGATCGCCTGGAGCGTGCCCTGACTCGCCTCAGCCTGGTACGGGGTGTAGGCGGTGTAGAACTCGCCGCGCGCAGAGAGGTTGTCGACGACGGCGGGGATGAAGTGGTCGTAGCTGCCGCCGCCGAGGAAGCAGGGGCGAAGGTCGGTCGCCGCGTTCCGTGCCATGAGGGCGGAGATGTGCCCGGTGAGGGCCTGTTCCGAGAGCGCAGGCGGAACGTCGAGAGGCGCGGTCCGCCGGAACTCGGCGGGGATCGAGTCGAACAATTGCTCGAGCGATTGGAGTCCGATCTTCGCGAGCATCTCGCGAACATCTTCCGACGTATTGGCGATGTAGGCCATGTGGGGTGGTTCCGGCGTCGCGGGCGGTTCGGTTATCAAAGAATCGATCTGAGTTGCGAGGCGGCGCGAAGGCGCCGCCGGAACCAACGGGCCGGCGGCTGGAGGTCGGGATGCCCTGAGAGGGCCTTAGAGATCGGCCGAGATCGACGGATCAATGAGCGTCGTCGGCGATCTTCTTCTCGTACGCTGCGTGGTCGAGGAGCTCGGAGAGATCGACGCCCGGAGCGACGCGGATCTTGACCAGCCAGCCGCGGGTGTAGGGATCCTCGGCGAGGATCTGGACATCGCCGACGACTGCTTGATTGACCTCGACGACCTCACCCGACAGCGGTGCGTAGAGGTCGCTCACCGCCTTGACGCTCTCCACTTCGCCGAAGCTCTTGCCGCGGGTGACCTGGGTGCCCGGTTTGGGCAGATCGATGACGATCAAGTCGGTGAGTTGGTCGACTGCGAACCGGCTGATGCCGACGGTTGCGACGTCGCCGTCGAGGTGAACCCACTCGTGCGTGGGCGCGAACTTCAGAGTCAGAGGATCCATGGGGAGCTCCGGGACGGATCGGCGAGGACGAGATCGAACATCGGGGAAGGGGCCGCGAGACGATTCGAGCGAGGTCGAACCATCAGCGAACGTCGTCGGTCGGAGGGGCGGTTCTCTTGTAGAAGGGAAGGGGGACGACCTGTGCGACTTCGATGCGCCCTCGCACATCCACATCGAACATAGGACGCGATGCGAGCGAGGAGTCGACGAGCGCCATGGCGAGGCTCTGTTCGAGGGTCGGCGAGAAGGTGCCCGAGGTGACGAGGCCCGCGGGACCACCGTCCGCGAGCACCGACGCTCCCTGACGCGCGATCCGCTTGCCTTCGAGCCGCAACCCGATGCGGTGCTTTCTCGGAGCGGCCTTTGCGGCGACGAGCGCGTCTCGACCGGCGAACTCGCCCTTGCCCAGCTTGACGGCCCAGCCGAGCCCGGTATCGAACGGCGTGACGGTCCGATCCATCTCGTGACCATAGAGCGGCATGCCCGCCTCGAACCGGAGCGTGTCGCGTGCGGCGAGCCCGCAGGGGAGGATTCCGAAGACGCGGCCCGTGTCCAGGAGCGCGTCCCAGACGCGTCCCGCGGCTTCGTGCGGAACGACGACCTCGAACCCGTCCTCGCCGGTGTAGCCGGTGCGGCTCGCGATTGCTTCGACCTCGAGGATCCGCCCCGACGTACAGTGGTAGTAGGGGAGATCGGAGAGCGGGGCGTCGAAGAGCCGCGAGAGCACGGCGAGCGAGGCGGGACCCTGAACGGCGATCATCGCGGTTTCGAGCGTGCGGTCGATCAGGGTCGCGTCGCGAGCGTCCCGCAGTTCCTCGATCCGTTCGATGACGGCCATGCGATTCGACGCATTGCAGACGATCGAGTACGAACCGTCGGTGAGGCGGTAGACAAGGATGTCGTCGATCACGCCGCCTTGGTCGTCGACCATCAGGCTGTACTGGATTCGCCCAGGTTCGAGCTTGGCGACGTGGTTGGTCGTCGCGTGCTCGAGGAGATCGAGGACGTCGCGACCGCTGAAGCTCAGTCGACCCATGTGGCCGATATCGAACAGGCCGACCCTTCGTCGAACAGCATGATGCTCTTCGACGATCGTCGAGTATTGAATCGGCATCGCCCAACCGGCGAAATCGACGATGCGGCCGTTGTGCCCCTGGTGCCGGTCGTACAAGGCGGTGCGGAGTCCGGTCGAATCCGACATGAGCCGGTCCTGTCCAGGGGCTGAGTCGAACGCGTTCGACTCCAGACGAGATGTCAAGAGGTGAGATCATAGTCGATCGCCCGCCCGATCGACAACCCGTCGAGCATCGAGAAGTGCGTCGATCGGGGCCTGCGCAGTCCTTGCGCCGACCCGTCGGGTTTTTCCGAAGTCGATGGATCCGTGCGTCGTTCCGATCGATTACAATCTGCGACAAGGAATTCACGCGTGTGGTACGCGTGGGTCTCCTCCTGCCGTGAATGAGAGGGAAGATGGGCGTTCTCGAGTTCCTGATCATTGCCGGGTTGGTTGCGATCAACGGCTTCTTCGTGGCTGCGGAGTTCGCCCTCGTGAAGGTCCGAGTCGGCCAGATCGAGCAACTGGCCGAGGAGGGAAACTTCGCGGCGAAGCTCACGAGCCGAGCCCTCAACCATCTCGACGCCTATCTCTCCGCCTCTCAGTTGGGGATCACGGTCGCGAGCCTCGCTCTCGGTCGGGCGATCGAAGGCTGGGTCGAACCGGGAGTCCGTTCACTCTTGACTTCGGTCGGATTGGGCGAGGGCGAGTTCGTCATCGGTACGCTCTCGCTCTCGATCGTCCCGCTCACGGCGCTCTCGATCGTCACCATGCTCCACATGGCGTTGGGCGAGCAAGCTCCCAAGAGCCTCGCGATTCGGTCGGCGAAGGTGGTCGCGCTCTGGACCGCACCGTTGCTCATCGCCTTCTACTACGTGTTCTGGCCCGTGATCTGGTTGCTCAACGCCAGCAGCAATCTCACGCTCTTCCTTCTGGGACTGGGAAAGACGAATCACGCCGAGGTGGCCCACACCGAAGAAGAGCTGCGACACATCGTCGCCGAGAGCGTCGCGGGAGGACACCTCTCGCGAAATGAACGAGTGATGATCGAAAACGTTCTCAGCCTCGAAGAAAAGACGGCTCGGCGCGTGATGATCCCCCGCACCGACATCGTCTATCTCAGCCTGTCACGTTCGCTCGAGGACAATCTCCGTACGGTTCGGCAAGCCGGACATACGCGATACCCGCTCTGCGAGAGCGATCTGACCAACGTCATCGGCATGATCCACATCAAGGACCTGTTCCGATCGTCGGGCTCGAACGGCCGGCTCGACCTTCGCAAACTCATGCGAGAGGTCCCGTTCGTCCCGGATCGAATCCATCTCGATGACCTCTTGGTCGAATTCCAACGCAAGAAGGTCCACCTCGCGATGTTGCTCAGCGAGTACGGCAACGTCGTCGGCATGGTCACGATGGAGAACGTCCTCGAAGAGCTGGTCGGTCCGATCCAAGACGAGTTCGACAGGGAGACTCCGCAGGTGGTGGAGATCGAGCCCGGGGTCTTCGAAGTCGAGGCAAACGCCCCGGTCGACGTCATCGGCGAGCAATGCGGAATCGACGTTTCGGAGACCGAGGCCGAAACGGCCGGCGGGCTCATCCTCGAAGAACTCGGCAGGCTCGCGAAAGTCGGCGACACCGTGACCATCGGCGATCGCAAACTCACCGTGATCCAGGCGGATCCCACGCGAATCCGCCGAGTGCGCATCGAGCCCGTGGTGCTCGGGGATTCGGGCGAGCTCCAGAACCGAAGCATCTCCGAGAAGCCGTGATTCCTCGGATCGTCCTGCGGATCGCGTCGAGCGTTGCGGTCGTGCTATAGTCGACCTCGCCGTGCGAGTATCTCCATTCTCCCGGTCGAGACTGTGCGGGGGACAGGGTTCGCGAACGATCCTTCGGAGCGACGATCACGATGGACCTCGGTCGATATCGTCTCGTCGAACCCGCGAGTGCGGGCCGCGATGGTTCGCGGCACCTGGCGAGGAGCCTGGCCGACGGCCGGCTCGTCGAGGTCCGCGTGCTCTCGCGAGCGAAACTGGATCTCCCATCTTGGAACAGGCTCGCTTCTCGCCTCCGGCTCGCGAAACTGATCGAGCATCCCTCCGCTCACGGCATCATCGAGCTCGGTCTCGAACTGCCGACGCCCGTAATCGTGCTCGAACGACTCGACCTGCCGACGCTCCTGGACCAGATCCTCTCGCGTCCGGATCTCGACCTGGCGTCTCGGGTCGAGACGGCTCGCAACCTGGCCTCAGCCGTCGAGTCCGGGCATCGAGTGGGGCTCGCGAACGGCACGCTCGGTCCGGCGACCATCCGGATCGATCCCGATCGTGGCCCACTCATCGATTGGAGCGGAACCGAATGCGATGCGGCGCATTTCGCTGCGGCGGAGCCCTCGTCGCGACTCTGCCGTCCGATCGGCGTCGACCGCGAGAGCCCGGCGAGCCTCGAAGCCGATCGCTTCGCGCTCGGTACGCTGATCGCCTGGATCGTGAGCGGCCTCCCGCCGAGCGACGCTCCCCTTGCACCGCTCGACGATTTCCCCGGTTTCGTCGAATTGATCCGCGACCTCACGTTGCCCGACCCGCTCGAGAGGATCGGAGCGCACGAGGCATTCCGAAGACTCTCGGCGTGGAACCCGAAGCGTATCGGTGTCGGTCGCGCCGAGACGATCGCCTTGCCGATGGAGTCCGCGACGATTCCCGACTCGCCGACCTCCGCGCCGACGCTCGATCTCGAGGACAGGGGACGGACCCTCGGCTACGAGGACGACATCAAGACAGCACCGATCCCGGCTCAGCCGATCGACGTCTCGCGAGTCCTCGGTCGCTTTCGACTGCTCGAGAAGCTGGGGCAGGGCGGTATGGGCGCCGTCTTTCGTGCCCAGGATCTCTCGGACGGCTCGATCGTGGCGATCAAGGTCCTCACGCCGGGCCGAACCGCTTCGCCTCAAGCGATCAAGCGCTTCCTCAAGGAAGCACGAGTGCTCTCGGAGGTGAACAGCCCTTACGTCACGAATCTCATCGAAGTCAACCATGACCAGGATCTCTATTTCCTGGCTCTCGAATTCGTGGCGGGGCGGGATCTGACGAGCCGACTCCAAACGCGGGGGCCGATGGACGAGTCGACCGCGCTCTCGATCGCGGTCGACGTCGCGAAGGCGCTCGCCGTCGCGCACGAGCGAGGAATCGTCCATCGCGACGTCAAGCCCGAGAACATTCTGTTGGTCGACGACCCGTCGGACGACTCTCGGCCGCCCCAGGTCAAACTCTCCGACTTCGGCATCGCCAAGGAGCTCGAGGATCGCGAGTCGACCGCGCTCACCCAGTTCGGCACGATCCTGGGCACGCCGCTCTATATGTCTCCCGAGCAATGCACCGGCGGTGAACTCGGCCCTTGGTCCGACGTCTACTCCCTGGGCGCAACGCTCTTTCATATGCTCACAGGGCGGCCGCCGTTCGACTCCGACAACGCCGTGACGCTGATCCACCGGCACCGCAACGAACCGGCCCCGTTGGTCCGCGCGTCGGCCCCGCGCGTGAGCGAGGCCACGGAGCAAGTCGTCAAGAAGTGCTTGCGCAAGCGCAGCGAGGAGCGATACGAGGACGCGGCCGAGTTGCTCTCCGACCTCGAGCGGCTCCTGCGCGGAGAGCCGACCGCGATCGCGGTCCATCCGCGTCTGCCGCGTGCCGCGGCGGGTGAGGTCGTCGGCTTCGATTGGAAGCTCGATCTCCTTTCGAGCCCCGAGCGGCTCTGGCCTCATGTCTCGAATACCGAGCGATTCAACCGAGCCGTGGGGCTGCCCGCAGCCGAGTTCCGCGACGAGCCCGAGGAAGCCGGCGGGACTCGACGCTACGGATCCATGAAACATGCGGGCGTGCAATTTCAGTGGCGTGAACATCCGTTCGAGTGGATCGAGGGCCGCCGCTTCGGCGTGCTGCGCGAGTATACGAGCGGGCCGTTTCGCTGGTTTGCGAGCGTCGTCGAGCTCGAACCCTCCGGCGAAGGCGGCACGCGCCTGACTCATCGACTCCGAATCGCGCCGCGCGGTCTCTTGGGGAAGGGGATCGCCGCGATCGAGATCGGAACTCGGGGGAGGAAGTCGGTCGAGGCGATCTATCGGCGCATCGATGCCGCCGTACAGGGACGGCTCGGATCCGGACCGGACGGAGACCCGTTCGAGGCCGCGTCGACGCTCTCGGGACGAGCGAGCCGGAAGCTCGATCGCTGGGTCGAGTCGCTCGGTCGATTCGGCATCGATCCCTCCGCCGCGGAGACTCTCGGCGACTATCTCGCAAGAGCGCCGCTGCAGGAAGTCGCGAGGATTCGGCCGATCGCCTTGGCGCATCGCCTCGGGCTCGAGCCCGACCTGGTCATCAACGCTTGCCTCATCGGAGCACGCGAAGGGATCTTGATCCTGCTCTGGGACCTCATCTGCCCGATCTGTCGGGTGCCCTCCCAGGTGCTCGACTCCTTGCGGAATCTCGAAGAGCATGGCGAGTGTCCCGCCTGCCGAACCGAGTTCCCACTCGACTTTGCTCGGTCGGTCGAGATGGTCTGCCGCCTCCATCCCGAGATCCGTCCGACCGAAGTGGGCACTTACTGCATCGGCGGGCCGGCGAGCGCGCCGCACGTCGCGGCCCAGGTCCGGATTGCTCCCGGTGAACGGATCACGCTCGAGCCCGCCTTGACGGAGGGCGACTATCGACTCCGTGGTCCGCAATTGAGTTATCACGTCGATTTTCGGGTTTCGCCCGATGCACACGCGGCGCGGTGGGAGCTCGACCTCCAACAAGGCCCGGAGACGTTTCTTCCAAGCCGCCTTCGTCCCCATGGACAAGTCATCACGCTCCACAATCCCAGCACACGAGAGCTCGTGGTTCGGATCGAAAGAGTTGCGCCGCGCGAGGACGCTTTGACGGCGGCTCGGGTTTCGGGCCTCGAACTCTTCCGCGCGCTCTTCCCGGGAGAGCTGCTCCAACCCGGTCGCCTGATCAGTCTCGCGACGATCACGCTCCTCGTGACCGAACTCCCGGACGCCGCTTCGCTCTACGAGAAGTGGGGCGATGCCGGCGCCTTCGCCAGGATCCACGAGCAGTTCCGTCGCATCGAGAAACGAGCGAGCATGGAGGGCGGGACTCTGGTCAAGACGGTCCGCGAGGGGGTGATTCTCTCCTTCGACGATGCCCGCGCGGCCATGCGCACTGCCTTGGCCATCCCCGAAACTCTCGCATCCGATCCATTGACGGCCGATTTCCGCCCCCGAATCGGGCTGAATCGCGGCTCCGCAATGGTCGCGACGCTCAACTCGCACCTCGACTATTTCGGCTCGACCGTTCGGATGGCCGCCGCTCTGCCGGCTTACGCCAATCCCGGAGGCGTGGCCCTTCCCTCGGTGCTCGCCGCCGATCCCTCTCTGGCCGAGTTGATCATCGCCTCGGGTCGCAAGGTCGACGTCATCCACGCGGATAATCCCGAACTCGGGGACGGGTTCGTCTATAGGATCGGGCTCGAGCGATCATCGAAGCCCGCTCGCGAGGTCGCGAGTTCGCTCCGGTCGATCGCGCCCTCGGGGAGGTGAGTCGAACCGGAAGCCCGGTTCTCTCTGGCTTCGATCGAGCCGCACGGTACGATGAGGTTCTATCGTCGCGTCGAGGGGTCGGCGCGGAAGCGAGTTTCGCCGTACGGCCGGATGTCCGACGCGCAGAGGGAGAATCCGATGCACAAGATCAAGACGAGCCTGGCACTTGCGGCTCTGGGCATGGTGGGACTCGCTCTGTGGGCCGGCGCCGTCGTCGATCGCTCGGGCAGTGCGATGTCGGTCGCAGCCAATCGGCTGCTCGCCTCGCTCGACAAGGAGCAAGCCGCCGCGATCGCCTTTCCGTTCGACAGCCCCGAGCGCCTGAATTGGCACTTCATCCCGCGGGAACGCAAGGGGCTCTCCATCAAGGCGATGAACGGCGCTCAACGTGCCTTGGCCTTCGGATTGCTCCAGTCGGGATTGGGGACGAGCGGGTACCAGAAGGCCACCACGATCATGAGCCTCGAGCAGATCTTGCTCGAAGTCGAGAAAGGGTCGGGACCCGTCCGCGATCCTGAACGCTACTTCTTCACGATCTTCGGCACCCCGTCCGACACCGAGCGATGGGGCTGGCGCGTCGAGGGGCATCACCTCTCGCTCAACTGGGTCGTCGAGGGAGGAAAAGTGATCGCCGCGACGCCCGCATTCTTCGGCGCGAATCCGGCCGAGGTTCGAGTCGGATCGCGCTCGGGATTGCGTACTCTCGGAGAGATCGAAGACCGCGCGCTGCGTCTGCTTCAGGCTCTGACCGACGATCAACGCAAAGTCGCGGTCATCGCCGAGAAGGCGCCCGCGGACGTCCGCTCGGCCAACACCCCTCAACCGCCCGATGCTCCTGCCGAGGGGATCGCCTACTCCCAACTCACGGACGCTCAGCGCCCGATGCTGCTCGCCTTGATCGAGACGTATGCCGAGGATATGCCGACCGCGGTCGGAGAAGCCTGGCTCGCCGAGATCCGCAAGGCGGGCTTCGACGACGTCCGTTTCGCTTGGTTCGGTGCCGCCGACCGTTCGCAGGGCCATGCCTACCGCGTCCAAGGACCGACGTTCCTGATCGAGTTCAATAATACCCAGAACAATGCCAATCATGTGCACGCGTTCTGGCGAAACATGCTCGGCGATTTCGCCATCCCCCGGACCGCCAAGTGATGAGCGAGCCCCGTTCCGACCGCGTCGTGGTCCAGGTTCCTCCGACCGAGCTCGGCCGGCAGCTCGAGGCGGGAGCTCGCCTGGCGCTGCTCGACGTTCGAGAAGACGATGAGCGGGCGATCTGCCGGATCGCCCCTCCCGAGGGCGTCGTCGATCTGCATGTGCCGATGGGAGAGATCCCGGTTCGGCTCGATGAGATCGAGGATGCCGTCGGCGGCTTGCCGGTCGTCGTCTACTGCCATCACGGCATGCGTTCGCTCATGATCTCGAAATGGCTCGCCGCGCGGGGGTTCCGATGCGGCAATCTCACCGGCGGAATCGACGCCTGGGCGAAAGAGATCGACCCGTCGGTGGCCCGATACTGACCTGAAGGCCGGGAACTCGAGCCGAATCGTCGGTAATGCTGCCGCCGATGTCTCGGAGCCGAGACATCGGCGGCCGGGTCTCGTGGTCCGGTCCCCGTCGGATGGTTTCGACGAGACGGAGACAACGGGAGTTGGGTCGAATCGATGCTCATCCCACGGGTGGGGGGGCAGCGCTCGATCGTGTCGCTTCGACGGCACTCGGCTGGGCGCGAGTGTTTCGAGGAGTTGGCGCAACCGAGTTGAGTTTTCGGGATCGATCGGTCGTGCCTGCGGTGACGCCGTCACGTCGTGGGCAAGCTCGGGGTAGATGGATCGGGTCAATCCCTCACTTCTCCCAAGACGCTCCCATACCGCGGGTCGTCGACTCGACGCGAGTCGACCGATCCCGGCGGGTACGCGCTCTGCGCCCCCACGACTTCGAGGCCGTCGATGTTTGGTGTCCAACTCCCAAGGCGAAGGAGCGCTTCGCTCCTTCGCCGTCGGCAACGATCTCTCGTCTCGATTCTCGAGCATCTCGACGAACGCCTTCTCCTCTCGGGCGTGTCGGTCGAGCATCGCGTCGTCTCCGACTGGACGACCGGGTATCAGGCCGAGATCCGGCTGACCAACAACAACGCATCCGCAGTCGTCGATTGGAGGCTCGAATTCGACCTCGCATCCTCGATCTCTTCGATCTGGGATGCCGGCATCTATGACAAGACTATACAACATTACATGATCAATGGGCCGGACTGGAGCCGGTCGATTCCCGCGGGCGGATCGGTGTCGTTCGGATTCGTGGCCTCACCGGGCGGCCCTGCGCCGACTCCCGCGAACTACGTGCTGAACGGAGTCCCCCTGGGATCGAATCCCGGTCCGGTCCTTCCCAGTCTTTCGACGTCGGACGTCCAGGCATCGGTGGGAAGCTCGAGCGGATCGACGGCGGTCTTCACCGTCATGCTCTCTCAGCCTTCGAGCACCGTGGTGACTGCGGATTATCGAACGGTCGACGGTTCTGCGCATGCGGGAGTCGACTACGTCGCTTCGTCGGGTACGATCCGATTCGAGCCTGGGTCGACGACTCGAACCATCTCGATCGACCTTCTCGCCGCGCCCGCTTGGAAGCCCGACTCCACCTTCCGCTTCGAGCTCTCGAACCTCTCGGGCGCGACTCCGCTGAAAACCTCGGCCGTTGCGACGATTCGCAATACGAACGCACCGCCTTCCACGGGTGATATCGTCTTCACCAACACATCCGATTGGGGTAGCGGATTCACTGGACAGGTGGACATCCGCAATTCGTCGGCAAACCTCGTGACCGACTGGACGCTCGAGTTCGACTTCAATGGCCAGATCTCTGCGATCTGGAACGCGTCGATCGTCTCGCGTTCGGGTTCGAGATTCGTTGTTCGGCCCGAGTCCTGGAACCGCTCGATCGGCGTCGGCGCGAAGGTCTCGTTCGGATTCAATGGTGCGCCCGGCGGTCGAACCGTCGCGCCGACCAACTTCGTCTTCCGGCCGACCGGAGGAGGGGGCGGCGGTGGTGGAGGAGGGGGGGGGACGACGAATCCCCCCGTTGCAGTCGCCGATTCGGCCACGACCTTCGCGACGACTCCGACGACGATCGCCGTGCTCGCGAACGACTCGAGTCCCAGCGGTTCGGCACTCACCGTCGTCTCGACGACGATCCCAAGCGGCGGACGGGCTGTCGTGAATCCGGGAGGGACGATCACCTACACGGCCGATTCCGGCTTCCTGGGCGTCGATACCTTCGAGTATCAGATCGCCGATGCACTCGGGAAGACCGCTCGGGCGACGGTCAGCGTGACCGTGCTCGCCGCGCCGTCCGCACCGATCTGGCGTGACCAAGACTTCTCGCCGTATGTGGATATGACTCTTTGGCCGACTTACGATCTCGTCTCCGCGGCGAATGCTTCCGGGGTCTCGAAGTTCTCGCTCGGTTTCGTGGTCGCCGCTCCCGGCAATCGCCCCAGTTGGGGCGGGTATGCCGAATATGCGATCGACGGCGGCGAGTTCGATCAAGGAGTCCGCCGACAGCTCGCGGCACTGCGAGCGATCGGAGGCGACGCGATGGTCTCCTTCGGAGGCGCGGCGAACCGCGAACTCGCAGAGGTGATCACCGACGTCGATGCGCTGAAGGCGGCGTATCGGAGCGTGATCGATGCCTACGATCTCACGCATGTCGACTTCGATATCGAAGGAGCGGCCGCCGCTCATCGGACGTCGGTCGATCGCCGTTCGGTCGCGATCGCCGCGCTCCAGCGAGAACTCGCCGCCGAGAATCGCCCGCTCGAAGTCTGGTTCACGCTCCCGGTCCTCCCGACCGGATTGACGATCGACGGGCTCTACGTCGTGGAATCGGCGCTCCGCGCTGGGGTGTCGATCGGAGGCGTGAACATCATGGCGATGGATTACGGAGATTCCGCCGCGCCCAACCCGAGGGGTCGCATGGGCGAGTACGCGATCGAAGCGGGTGAGAGCTTGTTCACGCAACTTCGCACCCTCTACGGCCCCGCTCCGACCGACGCTCAACTCTGGGATCGCATCGGTATCACGCCGATGATCGGTATGAACGACGTGCAGACCGAGATCTTCGACCAGGAAGACGCGAGGCAACTCGTGGCCTGGGCTCGGACGAAACGCATCAGCCGAATCGCGATGTGGTCGATGAATCGGGACAAGTCGAACCCGCGTGGGGCGATCGATTACGTCGAGACCAACTCGAGTTCGATCGTGCAGCAACCGTTCGAATTCTCGAGGATCTTCCAGACCTTCGTTCAGTGAGGGTGGAGCGCTCGCGTTGCGGGGAGGATGGCGGTTCCTCCCCGTATCCCTCGACTGGCCCAGACTCGGAGGTTCGACCCTCTGGTCATCGATCGTGCGATTCCCTATCCTCACAATCCCACCCTACCCGCCGTCGGCTCGAGGCGACTCGACGGTGCACCGTGATCGATCGGGGATTGCATGATGTTCAAGAACTATCTACAAACCATTGTGATCGTTGCCCTCACGATCTCCGCCGGTCAGGCGACGGCCGGCGAGCGCTGGAGCCTGGAGCGAGCGAAGGCTTGGGGCGAGAAGCATCCCCGGCTCGTGGGGTGCAACTACATTCCGAGCACCGCGATCAATCAACTCGAGATGTGGCAGGCCGAGACGTTCGACCCGGAGACGATCGAGCGCGAACTCGGCTGGGCACGCGACCTCGGGTTCAATTCGATTCGCGTCTTTCTTCACGACATCCCCTGGCGTGAAGACCGTGACGCCTTCTTCAGGCGGGTCGATCGATTCCTCGGGATCGCGGAGCGCTACGGGATCGGGGTCATGCTCGTACCGTTCGACGGGGTCTGGGATCCGTCGCCGAAGTCGGGGAGACAGCCCGCACCCAAGCCGCATCTCCACAACTCGGGCTGGGTTCAGAGCCCCGGCAAGGAGATCCTCTCGGATCCGAAGAAGATCGCCGCACTCGAGGGTTACATCAAGGATCTCGTGGGCCGCTTCCGTGATGATCCCCGCGTTCACGCATGGGATCTCTTCAACGAGCCGGACAATCCCAACCGCAACTCCTACGGAAAGGTCGAACTCCCGGACAAGGCCGAGCGTGCTCTCGACCTGCTCCGTAGGTCCTTCGAGTGGGCCCGAGCGATCGACCCGTCGCAACCGCTCACCTCGGGTGTCTGGTGGGGGGATTGGTCCGAAGAGAATCTCTCTCCTATGTCTCGATTCCAGCTCGAGAATTCTGATGTGATCAGCTTTCACGACTACTCGAACCTCGATACGCTGAAGCGAAGGATCGCATCGCTCGAGCGGTTTGGACGCCCCATCCTCTGCACCGAGTACATGGCTCGACCCGCCGGCAGTCGGTTCGACCCCAACCTCGGATACATGGTGGAGAAGCGAATCGGGGCGTACAACTGGGGGTTCGTCGCGGGTAAGTCGCAGACGATCTACCCCTGGGACTCGTGGGAGAAGACGTACACCGCCGAGCCCCCGGTCTGGTTTCACGACATCTTCCGCGCCGACGGTTCGATCTACGACGAGAAGGAAGTCGAGTACATCCGTCGCGTCACCGGGAAATCGAAGAGTTGAGCCGCGACTCCGAGCTCTCACCGATCGATGAGACGGGGAGAGTCGCGGATGCGTCGACCTCCGCCGCCTGGAGATTCAGTAGACGCGCGACCTCCTCGATCGTGTCTCGATGACGAAAGATATTCGTGTGAATCGCCTTCACGCGCAGTTCGGATTCGGATTCCATCGCATATGCGCTCGAGAGCGACACGATCGAATCTCCCCGAGCCAACATGCCGGGGAGATATCCCTCTCCGACGACCGAGTTGAATCGAGTTCGAGCTCGAGTCGGCAGCATACGAATCGATTCGAGCAAGGGGCCGCCCGAGGCGAGGAGGTCGATGCTCGACGGCAGGCGATCGACCCATGGAGCGAGCGCGTGCGGATCGTCGCGGCGAATCTGCTCGAAGATCGCGGATGAGTCGCTCGGCGGCCGAACCAGACGAGATGCCAGGCGACCGACCAAGCCCGCCGCCACCCCCGATCCATCGTGCGGCGTGGCGATGTAGATGACTCGCGAAACGAAGCTCAGCGGCTCGAACCGGAAGATCGCTTCGAGCCGCTCGCGCGACTCGGGAGGGGTTCGAAGGGATTCGAGCGGCTTGGTAAAGACTGCTCGCTCCAAACTCCGGCCGCTCGACGTCGTCTGCAACTTCGCGACCAACCCCCCCATGCTGTATCCCACGAGGACCATGTTCTGGAATCCGGGGTCGACGTGATCCGGATCATGCACCGACTCGGCGGCTCGGAGTTGTTCGCGGATGATCGACGCGGAACGGAGGAAGCTGTTGCCGGTTGGGTACGCGGCGGCCGCGAGTTGAAAGCGATCGCAGAATCCCTGTCGCATGCGCAAGCTATTGATCATGTCGGTGAACGTAAACGGATCGTCGAGCAGTCCGTGAATGATCACGACGACGATCTTTCCCGGCTGATACGGCTCGAGGAACACGACTCTCGCCTTGGAGAGCTCGACTTCCGGGTTGAGGAATCCGGTGAGGATGAAGTTGCGGCTGTCGAAGGTTTCCTCGGCGAGTGAGATCGAGGCGTCGGGATCCGCCGCGAGCCGAAATCGTCGATCTCCGTAGTCGATCGAGCGGATCCGAAGCGGGTCGATGAGTTCGAGTCGGTCGCCCGGGCCTGAAGCGTCTCCGTTCAGCCAGAGTTTGCGGTCGGGGTGGAGGATCGCGGTCGCAGGAAAGTAGGATCGCGGTCTGAGGAAGGCGTCGCCGGGTGACGAGTTCGGGTTCACCCTCTCCACGACCTGCGTCGCGCCTAGGCCCTCGATGCGATGCGATCGCCGTTGCTCCGGATTGGCACGGCTCCACCGAGGGTCGATGAGCCGCCCAAAGTCTCGATCGAGCCAGGGAAATCCCCGGCGGCTGATTGGGACGTTCATCGATCCCAGCGGGCCGTTCACGATCAGTTGCGAAGAGGGGTCGATCCGACCGAATCTCGACGCGGCACGGAGACAATCGCGCAGAGCGATGTTGGCCACGTCGACAGCTCTACCGACCTCCCAACTGCCCGGTGAAGAGCGGCGGAGAGACTCGTCGGCGAACACGGCCGCCTCGTAGTAGGCATCGACGGAGGTGTCGAGGTCCGAGTTCTCGAGGCGGCGGGCCTCTCGGAGCGAGGACAGCGAGCGATCGAATGCGGAACGAAAGTCCCCGCGGTCGCTCCGGCTCGACGGGAATTCGAGTGCCTGAACCTCGACGGCGAGAAACGACGAGGCGACGACGAACGACAACAGGATCGATGTCTTCGCGCGGTTCGAGATCTCGATTCGTTCCGCGACTCCGCGGATCATGGGGTGCGACATCATGATGCTCGGCGATGCGGCGCCGCGTTGCCTTCGGCCTGGTCGGCCGCTCGATGCAAAGCGAGCCCGCCGGATCGACATCGGCTCAGCCCCCGCTCCGGCTTCAGTCGAATTCGAGAGGATTCGAGAAAGTGACGGCCTGCACGGGAGAGGTTTCCCGTGCGGGCCGTTTCAATCCTCACGATCCGAACGAAACGATCACGCGCGCGACCGGGAGCGAGCCCGGATGGAGCCGATCAGCAACAATCCACCGATCGCCGCCGAGGCGAGGGTGGCGGGTTCGGGGACCGGGGCGAAGAATCCCCGGATCTCGCCGCCTGGGAAGACCGTCGAATGGATGTTGAGGTAGGCTCGGCCGGAGAGAATGGCATTGACCAACCGCTGTTCGGCTTGCGGCAAGCCGCCGCTCGCTGTGACGAATGACGGGTTGTAGCTCGACGCGAGCGAGAGGTCGAAGGTCCGGTCGTAGCTTCCGCTCTTCACTCCGCCGGGGAAACCCGGGAAAGTCGGAACGGGAGTCATGACGCCCGCTGTCCCGGTGAACGGACTCGCCGTGGGTCCGTGGATGTGGGCAACGGTCGTGTTGCCTTGGAGTCCCCAGAAATCGGCCTGGATTCGCATGGTCCGCGCGACGTCGTCGAGCGTGACGAAGGCCAAGCCGGCGCCGGGGGAGGTGTTGGGAGGCGCCTCTGCAGGCCCCGACATGCGGGCGTAGAGCAGAACCTGGCCGGCCTGAGCGTTCGAAACGGAAATCGTGGCAAGGAGGACGAGAGCGAACAGTCCGCGGCATTTCATGCGAAGCATTCCCGAGAGGTGTCGTGTTTCGGAGACATCCGCCTATGCTCAGTGCAGCCAAGTGCACGAGCGGATCGAAATTTTGACTCGATTCGGAGTGATTTCTTGCAACGTTCGGTCGTTTGATGTGCTCGCCGGATCTCCCGGTCGATCCGCCGCGTCGTCCACCGATCAGGAATCTACCATCGGGAGGAGGCCGGCGCCCGGGATCGTCGGATTCGAGTGGACAGTCCGAGTCCAGGCCGATACCCTTGCTCAATGGGTGTTTGTCAAAGGTTGAATGCTGCCGACGCAGGATGAAAGTCATGGCGATCGACTCTCGAGAACCTTCGGGATACTGCCCCGGTCCCGCACAAGTCCCGCGATCGCGTCGTGAACTCATGCGAGTCGGCTCTCTCGGGGTCACCGGGCTGACCATTCCCTCGCTCCTCGGTGCGCGCGTTCTCGGGGCGTCACGGACGGAAGGAGCCGTCTCGGGATTCGGGAAGGCCCGGTCGTGCATCCTCATCTTCATGTGGGGTGGTCCGAGTCAACTCGACACGTGGGATCCGAAACCCGAAGCACCGGTGGAGATTCGCGGCTCGTTCGGCTCGATCGCGACGAAGGTTCCCGGCGTCCGGATCAGCGAGCACTTCCCGATGCTCGCGGGAATCGCGGATCGTCTGGCGATCGTCCGGTCGATGACGCACGACGACCCAGCTCATCTCTCGAGCGCGCATAGGATTCTGACCGGCCACCTTGCGCCGACCCCGTTCTCGGATGCCGCCGGGCCCTCCCCACGTGACTGGCCGCATCTCGGAGCGTTCGTCTCGCGACTCCTTCCTAACTCGGGAGAGATGCCTGCGGCGGTCACGATGCCCTGGACGGTGGCTCACCCTGCGGCCCCCGGGGGGCGGGCCCCCGGACAGCACGCGGGTTGGCTCGGAAAGCAGCACGAACCGTTCGCTGTGGAAGGCGACCCGAATCACCCAGCCTTCCAGGTCCAAGGCACGGGCTTACCTGAAGGCCTGACGAGCGGTCGATTCGAGCAACGCACGAAGCTTCTCGATTGCCTCGAGGCGGAATGGGCGGCCTCCACGAGCGTGGATGGATGGGCTTCCTTTCAGTCGAAAGCGATTCAGACTTTGCGATCGCCGCGAGCGAACGCCGCGTTCCAACTCGACCGCGAAGATCCCAAGACCCGAGACCGGTACGGGCGGCACATCCACGGCCAGTGTCTGCTGCTGGCTCGACGACTCGTCGAAGCGGGAGTCCCTCTCGTGACCGTCAACTGGCACAATGATGGACAAAATTTTTGGGACACGCACGGCGACAATTTCAATCAATTGAAGAATCGTCTGATGCCGCCCGCCGATCAGGGTTTCTCGGCGCTGATTCAAGATCTCGAGCAGCGTGGGATGCTCGAGGAGACGCTGCTCGTCTGGGTCGGGGAGTTCGGAAGGACTCCTCGAACGACGCAAGGTGGTTCCGGACGGGAACATTGGCCGCGCTGTTACTCGGCGGTGCTCGCCGGCGGCGGTGTGCGCGGCGGTGCGGTCTTCGGCTCCTCCGATCGCTGGGCGGCCTATCCCTCTCGGAATCCCGTCAGTCCCGACGATCTCGGCGCGACGATTTTGCATGCTCTCGGGATCGATCCGGCGCGAGAGGTGCCGGACTCGCTCGGTCGACCGCTGCGAATCAACTCCGGCAATCCGATCGTTCCGCTCTTCTCCTGATCCACCCGTCCAGGTTTCCGTCACGAATCCTCGCCGACTGCGTTTCGAGATCGTCGATCCGATCTCGGATCTTGTCGATCCGTCGTCGAGATCGTGAGGAATTCGCGAATCGTCTGCATTTCGCTCGCAAGTCCACCCTCTTGATCCTAGGGTAAGGGGAGCGACGCTTGACGTGGTCGCCATAATTGCGTGCATGCATTTAGTCCGGCTGGGAAGTGCCCTCGATTTTCGAGGCGTGTTGGGGTATGACGCGAGTTCGCCGGATCGGGCGGGTTCGACCCGTGATGCGACGGTGAGGGGAGGATGAGAGCGTGATCGAGCGAAAGCGGGATGCAGGACGCCGAAACTATCGACCGGTCGTCGAGGGATTGGAAGCCCTGCGGCTGCTGGCGAGCGCTCCTCCCGCCTTTGCAGAGATCGTCGGCGCGATCGAGTCGGATCCGACCGGCGCGGCCTTGCCTGGATCCGTGGAATTCTCCGGGGCGGCCTGGGATGTGGCGCTCGATCGGAGCCGAGTCGCCGAGCTGATCTCCGCTCCGGTGGCCGACCTCGCGCTCACACCCGCTCTCGATTCTCACGCGGTCGAGTCGGGGCTGTCGCAACTCGATCGCTATCTCGCCCGAACGTGGTACCGAGCCGGGATCGATCCTCAGAAGCACGAAGATTGCACTCAGGCCGTTTACACCAGTCTGCTTCAGCAGTTCGGACGGGAGCGATTCGACCGGATGCTCGAGGAGATCGGCTTGACGGGGATCCGCGAGATCTTCAGCAGAGAGACGGCGGATGGGCCCGACTTCTTTCGGACCGTGGATGCGGTAAAGAAACGGGCCCAGCGGGAGCGATCCCACCAGTCGATCGATCGTTTCGACGTGGCCGACGAGTTCGGATCCATGAGGGAAGAACTCGACCGCCGCGACGCGCTCCTGGAGGCGATCAGCCGCTCGTTGAGTCGCAGAGAGGCCGAGCTCATCAATGAGACGCTGCTCGGCCGAACGCCGGCCGAGATCGCCCAGGTCTGGGGGGTCGCCCCCAAGACGGTGAGCAACGAAAAGGCCAAGGCCTTGCAGAAGTTGCGCGAAGTCCTGACCGCCGCTTCGCTGAATTGATCGACCGCGGCCGTGGGCAGTCGGAGCGGATCACTCCATTCGGCGGAAACTCGGCTTGCCTCGCCGTGGGCGTCGAGGGATAATACATGCTTTCCCCGCCAGTTCGGCGTTCGGGAACGGGAGATCTGTTCGATGAAGGTCAAGACTCGTCACCGCAAGTCCTCGAAGTGGCGTCGCAAAGCCGACAGCTCGCCGGTCGCCAAGGGCCGTCGTCCCAAGCGGAAGGGCCGGAACATGAAGAAGCGGAAGCATCTCGGCGGCCGCGGCCTCTGAGCCGTTCCCGAGCTTCGGTTGGATCGCGTCTTGACTTGACGGACGGATTCAATGTTTCGGCGAGCGGGGCGCATCGGCGACTCGACTCGCCGATCGCTTTTCGAACCATGGGCAGGTTGTGGTGAAGATCTACACGAAGACGGGTGATGACGGACTGACCGGTCTCTTGGGACCTGGTCGACTTCCCAAAGACGCACCTCGGATCGAGGCCTATGGGACGGTCGACGAGCTGAACGCGGCCCTGGGAGTGGTGAGGGCCGAGCTGCCCGACCCGGCAGCCGACTCGCTGCTCGCCGGATTGCAATCCGACCTGTTCACGGTCGGTGCCGCCCTCGCGGACCCCGATCCTGCCGGTCCTTTCCACGGGTCGGTCCGCGTCGAGAGGATCGAGTTGCTCGAACGATCGATCGACGCCTTGGAAGAGGAACTCCCACCGCTCACCCAGTTCATCCTGCCCGGTGGAACTCGACCGGCGGCGGGCCTCCATCTCGCGCGGACGATCTGCCGACGCGCGGAGCGCGCGGTCGTCGCACTGAGCCACTCTGAAGGGGAGTCTGTCCCACCGGAGATCGTGATCTACCTGAATCGGTTGAGCGACCTTCTCTTCGTCCTCGCGCGAGCGGTGAACCACCGAGCGGGGGTGGACGACGTGCCCTGGTTGCATTCATGAGGCTCGCTGGGCGGTCGGTTCTGATCACGGGCGGGCGTCGAGTCGGCCGCTCGTTGGCGTTGATGCTCATGGAACGAGGCATGAACGTCGCGATGACGTTCAAGTCGAGTCGCGCCGTGATCGAGTCGACGGTCTCTGAGGCCGCGCGACTTGGTGCGAGCGCAACGGCGATCGAAGCCGATCTCTCGGCGCCGGCGAACGCCGAAGCGGCAGTGGATCGGACGATCGAGGCGTTCGGCCGAATCGACGTTCTCGTGAACATGGCGAGCGTCTATCGGAGAACGCCGTTCATGGAACTCGTTCCCGGAGATTTCGACGAGATGATCGCCGCGAACCTCGCAGGTCCGTACCATGCTGCGGTCGCCGCTGGGCGGCGAATGTTGGCACAAGAACCGGGAGAGGAAGGCGTACGAGGGAAGATCGTCAACGTCGGCGATTGGGCGGTCGAGCGTCCCTATCGCAACTTCCTCCCCTATCTCGTGGCCAAGGGCGGCCTTTCCACGCTCACCCTTGCGCTCGCGAAGGAGCTATCTCCCGGGGTCTTGGTGAACGCGGTGCTGCCTGCAATGGTCGAAGCACCCGAAGGCCTGACGGAGGAACGTCGGCGAGCGGTGCTGGCGGAGACGCCGGTCGGTCGGAGCGGAGTGGCGTCCGACGTCAACAACCTGATTCTCTACCTCCTCGAAGGCACCGATTTCGCGACGGGCGGCATCTTCCGCGTTGATGGTGGGCGGTTCCTGGGCAACGACTCACCGAACTGAAGCCATGCCGAAGAACGGCACGAGCCGACGGATCTCTTCCTGGAAGGAAGAAGTCCGACGGCTCGGTTCGTTGCGTGCGTCTGGAGCGAGGAGGACTCGTCAGTTGGTCGGAGCGAGACCGACCGCGGCCCCGGCCGTGCCGCCGGGGATCCCCGGACCATCTTGCGAGCGTCCGCCCTTGGGGGCGGCACCGCCTTCGGCTCCGCCCTCCGCGGGGGCCCCTTCGGCACCCGACGCGGCTTCTTCGAGGATCCCGCCCTCGCCGTAGGGCCGAGCTTCCTGGGAGCGGATCAGCCAGTCGCCGCGAGGATCGAAGATCCGGGCGTCGCCGTACTCGTTGAGCGGGTCGCGCGAGCCGCCGGAGTGAGAGAAGATGTAGCCGGTGGTGTACTGGAAGAACGCGAGGACTTCCTTGTCGAGTCGGTTCTTGTACATCGGCTGATACTTGTAGTCGTAGAAGCCGAAGATCTTCTTCTGCCCGGGGCTCGCGTCGAGCGCGATCAGAAGGATGCCCGTGGTCATGATGCTCGCCGCAAGGCCGAAGAAGATCCGGCCGAGATGGTAGACGGGCATCGGGAACTTGACCATCGTCGGCGAGAGGTTCTCCGTGGCGAGTCGAAGGATGAGCAAGCTGATGCTGAAGAGCAGCAGGATGCACATGGTGTCGGCGAAGCCGGAGAGAAACGAGACGTTCGTCGCAATGAGCGCGGCGAGGGGCTCGTAGAAGTTGAGCGTGATGATCGTTGAGAAGAGCACGTTGAAGAACTGGAGCGCTGCGCCCCAGACTCCCTCGCTCATCAGGGCGTAGGTCATCCCGAGGATCAGGAGGATGACGCAGATATCGACGATCTGGGCGACCATGGGCGTATTGTCCGTATCGTGGATGTCGAGTGGTTCGTGGGGAGTCGTTCCGGCTCAGTTGACGACGCGGAGGAGTTCCTCGATCGAGGTCTTGCCTTGGATGACCTGACGGAGTCCGTCTTCCTGGAGGTAGATCATGCCGTTCTTGCGGGCTTCGGCCTTGATCGCGTTGATCGACGGGTTCTCGCGGATCAAGTCGCGCATCGGCTCGGAGACGACCATGAGCTCGAAGATGCCGGTTCGGCCAAGGTATCCGGTGCCGCCGCAAGTGGGGCAGATCTGTTCGGGTTCGGCCGGCTTGCGGTAGAAGACGTCGACCTTGTCGGCGGGAAGACCGGCCTTCTTGAGGAACTCGGGCTTCGGCTTGTATGGTTCCTTGCAGGTCTCGCAGAGAACGCGAACGAGTCGCTGTCCGAGAACCGAGGTGAGCGCGGAAGCGATCATGAAAGGCTCGACGCCGAGGTCGAGGAGGCGGCTGAGCGCGGTCACGGTGTCGTTGGAGTGGACGGTCGAGAAGACCATGTGACCGGTGGTCGCGGCTTGGCAGGCGATCGTTGCGGTCTCTTGGTCTCGAATTTCGCCGATCATGATCACGTCGGGGTCTTGACGGAGGATCGAACGCAGGCTGCCCGCGAAGGTCTGCCCGCTCTTGGTGTTGATCTCCATCTGTGTGACGTTGTCGATGTGATACTCGATCGGATCCTCGAGCGTGATGATGTTCTTCTGGAACCGGTCGATCTCACGGAGGCAGGCGTACAGAGTGGTCGACTTGCCCGAGCCGGTGGGGCCGCATGACAGAAACATTCCGTGCGGCTGCGTGACCAACGCGCGGACTTCGGCAACCAGCTTGGGGCGGAGTCCGACTTCGTCGAGTCGACCGACTGCCGAGGCATTGTCGAGGATTCGCATGACCATCTTCTCGCCCGCCTTCGATCCCGAGGTGGCGACGCGGAAGTCGATCTCGCGGGCCTCGAGCTTGGCGGCGAACGAGCCGTCCTGCGGCTTGCGCTTCTCTGAGATGTCGAGCGCGGAGAGGACCTTGATGACGTTGAGCACCGCGTCGCCCGTGGGGCGATCGAAGGGCTCGGCGGCGTGGAGGATGCCGTCGATGCGGTAGCGAACCGACATCTGGTCAGGAGTCGGCTCGAGGTGGATGTCGGTGGCGCGTCGAAGGACTGCGTCGTAGACGAGTTCCTTCGCAGCCATGTAGGACTTGGATTCCTCCGCGCGGGCGACGCGGTCGGGGTCGACCTTGTTGGAGCCCTGGCTCTTGCCGACGAACACGATCGGCGGGCCGGCTCGGTCGACGGAACTCTCGCCGCGGTTGAAGATGCCGCGGACTCCCACCGATTCCAAGATCCCGTTCAAGACCTCGCCGAAATGATAAGGCGTGAGCACCTTGCGATCATCGGGCACGGTCTGATTGCGGATGAAGGAGTAGGTGAGAGCGGGAACGAGGAAGCCGAGTGCAAAGAGTGCGATCCCGGCCGCGTAGAACGGGATCGTCCAGAGCAGGGCGGCGCCCAGAAGGAACGAGAAGAACATCACCGAGTTCCACATCTCGATCCGCAGGTTGTTCAACTCGCGGCAGTCGTCGTCGACCCAGTCGGCCGTCTTGACCCACATCAGGTAGATGAGGACGACGGGAACGAACTTGAAGAGATTCACATAGAGCCCGGGGCCTCGGACCATCGAGGCGGATTGGGCGAAGAGGAGGTCGAACGTCTCGGCGGCGTCGGCCCCGTCGGCCAAGCCGAGGAGGCAGAGAACGAACGTCGCGAGGGCGAGGCGCGGACGGATCATCGCTGGCCTTTCTGGGTCGAGAACCGCCGGTCGAGGACGAGCCCGCGCGGCGGGAGAATCGTTGACGATGGATGTGGTTGCGGCGGCGAGAGTGATCGGACCGGTGCGCCGGGACCCCGGATCCCGATCAGAGAATACCGGGCTGGTTGATCATGATCCCCTTGAGGGCCATCTTCAACGTCTCGACGCTCGGCGCGACCTCGAACGCGGTGGCTCGTTCGATCTTCTCGGCGACGACGAGTTGACGCAGGCTCTCGGTGAAGTCCTGCATACCTTCTTCCTTACCCATGCGGATCGCGTCGCCAAGCTTGGAGTCTTCCTCATTCATGATCAGCTTGCGGACGATCGGATTCGTCCGCAGGATCTCGTTGGTCGGCACGCGACTCGCCCCGGTCTTCTCCTGATATTCCTTCGTGGTCGGGAGGAGCTTCTGGGCGACGATCGCCTTGAGGTTGAATTCCATGTTCTGCCGGAGCGGAGCATGCATCTCGCGGGGGAAGAGGTCGAGGATTCGGCTGATCGTCGACGGGGCCGACGAAGCGTGAATCGTTCCGAAAACGAGGTGACCCGTTTCGGCGGCGTGGAGCGCGGCGGAGAAGGTGTCCTGGTCGCGCATCTCGCCCACGAGGATGATGTCGGGGTCTTGGCGCACCGCATCCTTCAGCGACTTGTGGAAGTCCATGACGTCGATGCCGATCTCGCGCTGATTGATGATCGACTTGTCGTCGGTGAACGTGAACTCGATCGGGTCCTCGATCGTCACGATGTGCATGCGTTCGCGTTCATTGATGTATTGGAGCATCGATGCGATCGTAGTCGACTTGCCCGATCCGGTCACGCCGGCGAGGATGATGATTCCTTGCTCATACTGCGTGAGTTCGGCCATGACGGGAGGGAGGCCGAGTTGCTCGAAGTTCGGGATCGAGTTGTTCACGCGTCGGGCGACGAGGCTGAGCTTGCCGCGGGCGCGGAAGAGATTCACGCGGAAGCGGGTCTCGAGCTTGCCGTCGTAGACGATGTGCGCGAAGTCGGCACCGCCTTCCTCCTCGAGGATCTTTCGAGCGCGCGGGGTCATGATCGGGAACATGAGGCGTTCCATCTCCTGCGCCGTGAGGGGCGGGAGACTCATCTGGCGGAGAACGCCGCCGAGGCGCATGCAGGGAGGGAGGCCGACCTTGAGGTGGAGGTCGGATCCCTTGTGCTTCATGACCATCCGGAAGAGCTTGTTCGCCTCGGGTTCGTTCGGTGCGGCTTCGACGGGCGTATCGGCGACGGTCGACATGGTCAGGGGCTCCGCGATGAAGTCGTGCGATCGGTCCTGAGGCTCGGGTGCGGCGGACGTGGTACGGGGCGGATCGTGCGGAGTTCGTCGTGTGGGACGAGCGGCGTCGATCGGCGGGCAGGCCGTCGATTCAGACGGCGACCGTACCGACCTCGGTGAGACGGACGGGGATCCCGTGCTCGGCGAGGTAGTGCTTCGTCTCCGCGATGGTGTACTGACGATAGTGGAAGATGCTTGCGGCGAGGGCTGCGGAGGCGCGGCCCTCGACGAGAGCGGCCCGAAGGTGTTCGGGGTGCCCTGCGCCGCCGGAGGCCACGACGGGGATCTCGACGGCGTCGGCGACCGCTCGCGTCATCTCGAGATCATAACCGGTCTTCGTGCCGTCGGCATCCATGCTGGTCAGCACGATTTCGCCTGCGCCGAGTCGTTCGACTTCGCGGGCCCACTCGACCGCCTCGAGCGGAGTCGGTACTCGACCGCCGTTGATGTGGACCCTCCAGACGGTCCGGCCATCCTCGACCACACGCTTGGGGTCGATGTTGACGACGATGCACTGGCGACCGAATCGTTGAGCGGCCGCGGCGACGAATTCGGGATCGCGGACGGCGGCCGAATTGATCGAGACCTTGTCGCACCCTGCGTTCAAGAGCGAGCGGATGTCGTCGAGATTGCGGATGCCCCCGCCGACGGTGAGCGGCATGAAGCAGACCTCGGCGGTGCGCCTGACGACGTCGAGGATGATGCCGCGATTCTCATGGCTCGCGGTGATGTCGAGAAAGACGAGTTCATCCGCACCTTCTTCCTCGTACCGCGAGGCGACCTCCACCGGGTCGCCCGCGTCGCGGAGGTCGAGGAAGTTCGTCCCCTTCACGACGCGACCGGCGTTCACGTCGAGACAGGGGATGATGCGCTTGGCGAGCATGGGGCGTCTGAGTCTCGTGGATCGCGGAATTCGCGGCGACGGGCGGACCGACTCGACGTACGCGTTCGTCCGCGAAGGAGGATCACGCAGACGATTTCTGCACGAATACGTCGATCAGGGAGTTTACCGAGGCGCGCGTCCGGAATCCAGAACGTCGATTCTCCGCGGACAAGGGGGCAACGAATCGAGGAACTCGCGGCCGTAGGATTTGTTCGAAACGCGGGGGTCGAGGATAACGACGTGCCCGGAGTCGGTCTTGGTCCGGATCAGACGTCCGAAGCCCTGCTTGAGTCGGATGATCGCCTGGGGGAGTTGGTAATCGCGAAAGGGGATGCCTCCGAGTCGTCGGATCTCTTCCAGGCGGGCTTCGAGGAGCGGGTGATCCGGCACGCTGAACGGGAGCTTGACGATGATGACGTTCCGCAGCGAATCGCCGGCGACGTCGACTCCTTGCCAGAAGCTCTCCGCTCCGAACAAGACGCTCTCGACGTCCTGTTTGAACGCCTCGACCATCTTGGAACGCGGGAGACCATCGCTCTGGGCGTAGAGACGGATGTTCCGCTCGGCGAACCATGGCGCGAGCGTACGCGCCGCCTGCTCGAGCATCCGGTGGGACGTAAAGAGGACGAACGCTCCGCCGTTGGTGAGTTCGAGATACCTCGGGATCGCACGGATCGCCGCGTCCTCGAAATCCTTCGGCGACTGCGATGGATCCGGCAGGTCCTTGACGAGGTGGAGCGTCACCTGACGGTCGTAGTCGAAGGGGCTTCCGAGTTGAAGCGTCGAGCACTTCGTCAGACCGAGACGACGCTGGAGGAAGTCGAACTTCGGAGGTTTGCCGACGCAGAGCGTCGCGGACGTGAGGATGCAGGTCGGAGTGCGGTCGAACAACTCGGTCCGGAGAATCGGGCCGACGTCGAGAGGGGCACAGTGCAGGGATACCGTCGGCTGCCGCTTCTTCTCCTGCTCGATCCAGTAGACCGAGTCGGTCCGATCCTGGTCGAGCCAAGAGGCGAGATCGGCCGCGATCGCGTCGCAGCGGCCGGCGGCGGAGTCGAGTTCGATGCGATCCTCGGGTCGCTCGTGCATTTCGGCATCGTTGGAGATCGCCGTGGCGAGCTTGCGGAACTCCTCCCCGAGCGTGTCGCTCAAGCCGATCGGCTTGCGCAATCGCCCGTTGGCCGAGGCGACGCCCGCGCGACCGGCGAGTTGCTGGAAAAACGATGTCGCCGCGACGCGGGCCCGCTGGACGAGGTCGAGCGTCGGCGGCGAGACGGCGTCGACCAGGATCCCCTTATCGGTCTTCGGGTTGTAGAGCCGATTGAGCCAGAACTCGATTCTCCCGGACGTCAGCGAGATTCCCAGATGTTCCGCGGCGACCTCTTCGAGGGTGTGTGCTTCGTCGAAGATGGCGACGTCGTACTTCGGGAGCATTCCTCCGCCGCCCGCTCGAAGGGCAAGATCGGTCAGGAACAGCGCGTGGTTGACGACGAGCAGGTTCGCCGTGTTCATCCGTCGACGGGCGGCGTAGTAGAAGCACTCCTTGTGACGAGGGCAGGACTTGCCGAGGCAGTTGCTCTGATCGCTCCCGATCGCTTCCCAAACGCTCCCCACGGGCGCGAAATCGAGGTCGGAGCGGCTTCCGTCGCCCGTCGTCTTGGCCCATTGAGCGATCTTGCCGAGTTGCTCGTGCTCCTCGATCCTCGGAAAGAGCGAATCCGCCTTGCGCACAGCGTGGTCGAGGCGTCGCAGACTGATGTAGTTGGATCGTCCCTTGACGAGGACGGCCGTGAACTCCTCCGGCATCACTGCTCTGAGGAAGGGGATATCCTTCTGGATCAGTTGTTCTTGAAGGCTGATGGTGTGCGTCGAGACGACGACCTTCTTTCCCAGGCGGACCGCGGCCATGACGGCGGGGACGAGATACGCGAAGCTCTTGCCGACACCGGTGCCGGCCTCGACCATCAGGTGATGCTCGCCCTCGACCGCTCGGGCCACGGCTCGAGCCATCTCGAGCTGCTGCGGACGTGGCTCGAAGGCATGAAGCCTTCGTGCGATGGCGCCCGCTGCGCCGAGGATCGGCTCGGGATCGAGCCCGTCTCGAGGGAGTTCGTCGTCCATGATTCGTCGAACTCCCTGAGCGGTCGAGCGGGCGCAGCGTGTGGGACGCGATCTCGGCCCTTCCGAGGGAATGCTACACGACCGAACGAGGCGTCGGAAAGTCCGGAGCGGACGGACCGACTCGACCGAGATTCGATCAACCGCGACTCGGCAAGGATCCGGAGGTCACGAGTCCCTCGAGGGGGCTCGATGCAGCGGCGTAGAGCTTCTTCGGAATCCGGCCGGCGCCGGCGGCTAGCCGACCCGCCTCGATCGCCAGACGCATCGCGCGTGCCATTGCCAGAGGGTCGCGCGCTCCGGCGATCCCGGTGTTCAGCAGGACTCCATCGCAGCCGAGTTCCATCGCGGCGGCAACGTCGCTGGCGGTGCCGACTCCCGCGTCGACGATGACGGGGAAATCAGGGTCGTCGCCCTTGAGATCTTCGAGGATGATCCTGATGTTGTTGGGATTGAGGACCCCCTGGCCGCTGCCGATCGGGCTTCCCGCAGGCATGACGCTCGCCGCGCCCTCCGCCTTGAGCCTGCGTGCCATCACCGGGTCGTCGCTGGTGTAGCAGAGCACCTGAAAGCCTTCGGCCACGAGTACTCGAGTCGCTTCCAGCGTGGCGACAGGGTCGGGAAGCAGGGTGCGGGTATCGGCCAGGACTTCGAGCTTGACCCAGTCGGCTCCGGGATTCTCGAGACCGAGGAGGAGTTCTCGCCCCAGGCGCGCGGTACGAAGCGCGTCCTCGGCCGAGAAACAACCCGCCGTGTTGGGCAGGATCGTGTAGCGGCGAGGGTCGAGGAATTCCAGGAGGTTGCGTCCCGTCGCGTCGAAGAGTCGCTCGCGTCGGACGGCGACGGTGACGACCTCGGTCCCGCTCGCCTCGAGGCAGTCGCGCATGAGTTCGAGCGACGCATACTTGCCGGTTCCGACCAGCAAACGGCTCCGGAAGCTGTGTGTGCCGATGTTCAGCGGCGGCGCCTCGGGGACGTCGGTCGGTGATCCGCCGCCCACGAACGTCACGACCTCGACCTCGTCACCGTCCGCGACCATGGTCTCGGCGTGGCGGGACCGCGGTAGGATCGATCGATTGATCTCGACCGCCACCTGTTCCGGCTTGACGCCGAGGAGGCCGAGCAGCCCGGCGACGCTGATCGGTTCGGCGAATTCACGGCGTTCGCCGTTGAGGATGATCATCACGAGGCGGGTCCCGGCGCAAATTGGCTGTCGACAGCCGTACATCATACGCTGCTTGGCGCGGCGGGGTCAAGCACTTTGCCGACCAGCGGATGCAGAGCGTCGGCCTCGGGTCAACCCACCAGCCCCCTGCGATTGCGGTCGATCTGGTAGTGGCAAAGAGCCACCGCGCAGGCGTCGGCGACGTCGTGTGGCTCGGGGAGCTCCGCCAAACGCAACTCGATCTGGACGGCTCGCTGCATCTGATCCTTCGGAGCCTTGCCGCTCCCGGTGAGCGACTTCTTGATCCGTGCGGCCGCGTAGCCGAACACGGGGACGTCGCGCAGGGCCGCGGCCAGCACGATGACTCCGCGTGCGTGGGCCATCAGGATCGACGTTCTCGGATGTCGAACATGGCTATGGACCTGCTCGAGGGCGAGCGAAGCGGGGCGAAAGGTGTCGATCAACTCGAGAACCCCGACATGGAGCGATCGAAGTCGACTCGCCATCGGGTCGTCTTCGGATCGCTCCGGACGCAGGACTCCGGCCTCGATGACGACTGGACCGCGCAGCGACCCGCCGACGACCGCGTATCCGGTGACCCCGAGACCAGGGTCGATGCCGAGTACGCGGTCGATCGGTCGACCATCCGCCGCACCGACCGCGACCGACTCGAATCCGGGAGTTCCGACCATGACCTCGGCCTCCATTGCCGTGCGTGCCGTCGACCCTCGCTGCGCGGGACTGCGGAGGTCGGGTCGATCAACTCCTCACTCGGACTTCCAAGACGTTCCGTCGGCGCGATCTTCCAGGGTCACGCCGACGCCGGCCAGGCGATTGCGGATCTCGTCGGCGAGCTTGAAGTTCTTCTCGCGTCTCAGCTCGGCTCTGAGGTGGATGAGGAGATCCATGAGCGGGGCGACGAGACGATCGCGGGCCGGCTCGGCTCTCGCGATCGGTGCGCGGAAGAGGCCGAGGATCGCGGTCAGTTCGCGCAGTACGAGCATCCCCACCCGATATCTCTCGCGTTCGGGAGCGTCCGGGGCCGACGTCTCGAGCTTCGCGATGTCGGCCAAGCGGTTGAGCACACGCACCAGCTCGAAGAGTTCGCCCAGAGCGCCCCCGGTATTGAAGTCGTCGTTCATCGCGTCGAGGAAGAGCTTGCGGTGCTCGAGGATCTCGTTCGCGATCGGATCATCGGTCAGGGCGGGCGCGGGGTC
This sequence comes from Isosphaeraceae bacterium, assembly GCA_033763215.1. GTDB lineage: Bacteria > Planctomycetota > Planctomycetia > Isosphaerales > Isosphaeraceae > JANRKW01. Next base: position 81,231 of record JANRKW010000011.1, read on the forward strand.
GAAGGTGCGGGGCGTGACGAGATCGAAGAAGCTCTCGCCGCTGATCCGCTCGAATCGCTCGAAGGCGTTTCGGAAGGCCTGAAGCCCGCGGGAGATCTCGGGGAGTCGATTCGGGCCGTAGTCGATCGGGCGGCGGTAATGGCTTCCGAGGAACAGGCAGCGAAGCGTGTCGGGGTCGTACTTCTCGAGCAGGTCGGCCATCAGCACGACCGTGCCGGGGTCGGACTTGCTGATCTTCTTGCCGTCCTTGGTGAGCAAGCCGTTGTGGAGCCAATAGGTGGCGAATGTCTCGCCCGACCAGCACTCGGATTGGACGACTTCGTTCTCGTGGTGCGGAAAGACGAGGTCGAGTCCGCCTCCGTGGATGTCGAAGTGAGGGCCGAGGAGCTTCATGCTCATCGCGGAGCATTCGATGTGCCATCCAGGGCGTCCGGGGCCCCAGGGGCTGTCCCAGGCGGGCTCGCCCGGCTTGGATCCCTTCCAGAGTGCGAAGTCGCCGGGATTTCGCTTGATCCCGGTGACCTCGATTCTGGCCCCCGCCTGGAGTTCGTCGGTGTGTCGATGCGAGAGCTTGCCGTATTCCGGGGCGCGGGAGACGTCGAAATAGACGTCGCCCGCGACCGCGTAGGCGAATCCCTTCTCGATCAGGCCGTTCGTGATCTCGATGATGTCGTCGATGTGCTCGGTGGCACGCGGCATGTGATCGATGCCGTCGACACCCAGCGTGCTCAAGCAACGCAGATAGTCGGCCGTCATCTCCTCCGCGAGCGCCTTGACCCGCGCGGGCATGTCGACCTCGGTCGCACCCTGCTCTCGGACCCTGACGATCAACTTGTCGTCGACGTCCGTGATGTTGACGACCCACACGACCTCATAGCCCAGATAGACGAGGTAGCGCTTGATCGTATCGAAGATGACCGGGCCGACCATGTGGCCGATATGGCTCTGCGAGTAAACCGTCGGCCCGCAGACATACATGCCCACCTTGCCCGGGGCGACGGTGCGAAACGGTTCTTTGGTCTGCGTGAGCGTATTGTAGAGACGAAGCATGATTCGGGCTCGGGATTCCGCGGATCGACAACCGGCAATACGAGCGCTCGGCGACCCAAGGCCGAAGGCAGTGGGATCTTACGAGATCACGGACTTCTCGACCAGCACGATTGCGTCGCACGAGATCCCCTCGCCGCGCCCGATCGGGCCGATCTTCTCCCCGGTCTTCGCCTTGATGTTGACGGCGTCGGGTTCCACCTCGAGCAGTCGGGCGACGCTGGCCCGGATCGCGGGCTTGTGGGGCGAGAGCTTGGGTGATTGGGCGTGGATCGTCACGTCGCAGTTCACGACCCGCCAACCGTCGACAACGACCATCGCATAGACCTCACGGAGCAGGACCGCGCTGTCGAGTCCCCTCCATTGAGGATCGGTGTCGGGATAGTGTTCGCCAATATCGCCGCGCCCCACCGCGCCGAGGATCGCGTCGGCGATGCAATGGAGGACCACGTCGGCGTCGCTGTGACCGTCCAATCCTCGGGGGTGGTCGATCTCAACGCCTCCCAGGATCAACCGGCGTCCCTCGACCAGACGGTGCGTGTCGTGCCCAAGCCCCACCCGGAACTTCATCCAACGATCCTCGCGATGAAATACGTTCGGTTGCGACCGCAAGACGCGATCCTAACTCCGAGGCGATCGATTCGCCAGTCGAGCCGAAACCGTCCCGTGCGCTTCTCGTTTCTGCGGGGCGATGCGTAGGAAAGGGGAAGCAATGGTAACAGTTGCCATCCAGGCGTACAGTATTCGGATGTTCCGAGAGACGACTTGAATTTTTTTTCTCGAATCGGCGCTGAGGTTTACGGCGGAATCGCGATCTACTAGAGGTGCCAATGGCATGGTCTGTGCCCTACAATCATCGCAGCGGCATCAGGGAGTGAACGATCGGCGGGCCGGAAACCGCCACCCGCGAGTCGCAACGTCCGAATTCGGTTTCGTCTGCCCACGTTGTTCCGCAAGGAGGATGACATGCTGGTGCTCAGCCGCAAGGTGAACGAGAAGATCATGATCGGTGACGGCATCGTCCTGACGGTCGTGAAGATCGATCGCAATCAGGTTCGAATCGGCATCGAAGCCCCGGGCCACGTTCCGGTCTACCGCGAAGAGATCGTCCCCGCGCACATGCTGCAGTCGCGGTCGGAGAAGCTCGCGATCGAGGTCTGATGCGGCCATACGCTCGGGTGCCGCAACGCAACGTCCTCTCTACGCCAGGGACGGCGTAGCAGCCTTTCTCATGAAAGAGCATCTCGAGTCATCAACACCCGGTCCGCGGTTCATTCTCCGCCGCGGTTGCGGTCGCTCGCCTCGATCGAGGTGAGACGCCGATGATCTTGGTCGACTCGAACGCTTTCGGGTGACGCCCGTTGATCGCCCCTCCATGCGCCGACCTCTCCCGAGGCGACGATGGTGACGCGGCATTCTCACGCGCAGGGTCGTCTACATCGCGGTTCGGCTGCTCCCGACTCGACATGATGGTCGTCGCGTGGATAGATTGAAACGACTCGATCCCTCCGGATCGAGCCCGGGAACGACGACGGCCCATCTCAGCCGAATCGAGAGGACACTCATGTCGGGATCCGAAGACACGCGACTCGATCGTCGAGAATTCATCCAGACGGGCGCCGTGGTCGGCGCTTCCGCACTCGTCGTGGGACATGCCGGGGAGGCGGCCGCCGACGACGCCGGATCCAAACCTCTGCCGACTCGCAAACTCGGTCGAACGGGCGTCGACGTCTCGATGCTCAACCTCGGTACCTGGAGGAGTTCGGGTCTCGATCGACTCCTCCGTTTCGCTTGGGCAAATGGAATCCGCTACTACGACGCCGCCAAGTCGTACGGGTCGGAACCCGGCATCGCCAAGTGGCTCCAGGCCATGCCGGAAGTTCGAAAGCAGATCTTCCTCGTCACCAAGGATCACCCGCACGACCCTGCCGACCTCATCCCGCAGCTCGACCAGCGGCTCGAAGCTCTCCAAACCGACTACATCGACCTTCTCTTCATCCACGGCATCGGTGCAGGCTACCCCGCCTCCTCGATGAACTGGCCCAAGAGCCCCGAGCTGAAGTCGGTCATCGAAAAGATGAAGAAGTCGGGCAAGGTGAAGTTCGTCGGCTTCTCCTGCCACGACGCCAAGAGGGCCGAGTACCTCGAAGCGGCGGCCGAGGGGGGATTCCTGGATGCCTTGATGATCCAGAACACCGCGTGGCTCGACCCGAACACGCGACTCAACAAGGCGATCGATGCGTGCCACAAGGCGGGCATCGGACTGATCTCGATGAAGCAGATCGCGGGTCCGAACCCCGAGGATTTCCTCTCGCAGGTTCCGAAGCACGCTCCCGAACTGATCGAGAAGGGGCTCAAGCCTTACCAGGCATTGCTCCATGCGATCTGGTCCGATGAACGTTTCGCATCGGTCTGCGTCTCGATGCGGAACACGGAGCAGGTTCGCGAGAACGTCGACGCCGCACGGAAGTTCACTCCGATCGCCCAGGCCTCGATCGAGGGACTGCGCAACGCGTTCCTCGCATCGCGACCCAGTCTCTGCCCCGACTGCGACGGGCGCTGCTCGCTCGCTGCCGGCACCAAGGCCAAGCTCGGCGACATCACTCGTTACCTGACCTATTTCGAGCGTCACGGATTCCGAGGCGAAGCCCGTCGCTACTTCGCGGATCTCGACGCCGAGGCGCGTGATTGGAAGGATGCCGATCTCGCGAAGGCTCAAGAGGCCTGCCACAACCACCTCGACTTCGCGGCGCTCCTGCCCCGCGTCGAGGAACACCTCGCCTGAGCGAGGGTGTTCGAGGCTCTCGTCGCGGCCGTGATCACGCTCGCCCGCGACCGACATCGACTCGGCCTCGAGTAGACGACCGTTCGCCGCGATCGAGTCGGTTCTCGCCGAATCGACTCTCGCGGCAGCGGCGCGCGCACTCGAATCTACGGCTTGCGAGAGAGTCTGATGAATGTCGTCGACGCCGAGGTTTTTCGCTTGTAATCCCAGGATCGCCTCGGCGATAGTGATTTCGGCGTCATGTCAACAGAGAGCGAAGCGTTGGGGGGCACTCGGCTCGCCTCGTTTCGACATCGTCTCGAACGCGTTTCATCGACGATACGGCGATCCGTGCCTGACCAGCGCGCCGGCTAGCAAGGAGCGGACGCGGCGAGGGAATCCGAAAAGGCCAGCGATCATGGGCAAGAACATCTATGTCGGCAACCTCCCCTACGACACGACCGGCGATGATCTCGTCGAACTGTTCCAGACATATGGAACGGTGACGAGCGGCCAGGTCATCATCGACAAGTTCAGCGGGCGCAGCCGAGGCTTCGGCTTCGTGGAGATGGCGCACGACGAGGAAGCGCAGGCCGCTATCGACGCCCTGCACGGGTCGCCCTACGGCGGCCGTCCCCTGACGGTGAACGAAGCGCGTCCGCGTGACGAACGCGGCGGCGGCGGGGGAGGCGGTGGACGAGGCGGTTACGGCGGCGGCGGAGGCGGTTACGGCGGGGGTGGTGGTGGAGGAGGCTACGGCGGCGGCTACGGCGGTGGTGGAGGAGGAGGGTACGGCGGTGGAGGCGGTGGCGGCGGCCGCGGCGGTTATGGCGGCGGGGGCGGGGGACGCGGAGGCTACGGCGGCGGCGGATATCGCGACTGAGATTCCTCCCCGACCACGTCCCGGCGGCTCTCGACCGACCGGCTCCATCGACCTCATTTCTCGATGCTCCCGCCTGCAGGTGGCGGGAGCATCATGAGAGCCCCTCGGTCACCGCGTCGAGTGCCTCGAGCAACGCATCGATCTCTTTCTCGGTAGTGAATGGACCGGGCGAGACCCGAAGCGTTCCGTCAGGGAACGTGCCGATTCTCTGATGGATGTACGGCGCGCAATGAAGGCCGGGGCGGACCGCGATCTCGAAGGAACCGTCGAGAGCCGCGCCGATTTCCGAGGGAGCGAGGTCGGCGGGACAGATCAGCGAGAGCGCACCGACGTGTCTCCGAGGATCCCACTCTCCCGCGACGCGGAACACTGTCGACTTCTCGATGTGATCCACCACCTTCTGAAGCAGCTCGACTTCGTGCTGCCGGGCGACGTCGACCCCGCGCTCCGCGACCCAGCGGATTCCCTCGAGCAGGCCGACCAATCCCAGTACGTTTGGGGTTCCGCCCTCGAGCCGGTAGGGCAGTTCGACGGGCTGAGTCGGGCTTTTCGAGTCGCCGCCCGTCCCTCCCTCGCGCCAGGCTCGTAACTCCGCGCGCGGTCCGACGTAGAGCGCACCGGTGCCGGTCGGTCCCATCAACGCCTTGTGGCCGGGGAATGCGAGCATGTCGATGGGCGTCGCGCTGAGATCGATCGGCTGGACTCCCACCGATTGCGATGCATCGACCAGCAGCAACGCGCCCGCGGCTCGCACCATCGGCGCGATCGCCTCGATCGGCTGGACCGTTCCGAGCGCATTCGCCGCGTGAGTGAGCGCCACGAGCCGGGTCGAGGGCCTCAGCGACTCGGCCACCGCGGCGGGTTCGAGGTAGCCTCCCTTCGATGCGAGGCGGGTGAGTTCGATGCGCCCGGCGTCGGCGAGCGCCTGGAGGGGGCGGCTGATCGAGTTGTGTTCGAGATCAGACGTGATCACATGATCGCCTGGGGCGACCGTTCCCTTGATCGCCATGTTCAAGGCGTCGGTCGCGTTCATGGTGAGGATCCACCGTTCGGGACCCTCTCCTCCCAGGAGCCTGTCGAGGGCGATTCGAGTTTCGTCGAGGACGCGCTCGGAGGCGGCGGCCATGCGGTGTCCCGATCGCCCGGGATTCGCCAAGCTGGTCCGCGCAAAGCGGTCGAGCGCGTGGTAGACCGATTCGGGTTTGGGGAAGCTGGTTGCGGCGTTGTCGAGGTAGATCATCTGCAGCGAATCCGCTCTCGAGGTTTCGGCGAATCCAGAAAACGTCAGTTTCCGATGTACTGTGCGTGGAGCGTCCGCGCCTTCGCGATGTCGCTGGTGCCCTTGATGATCGCTCGCCCGTCGGGGAAGACCGTGAATTCATGGCCGTCGGCGGTGAACTTGAGCAGGAAGGCGTTGCGTCTGATCTCTCCGAGCGGGCTGAGGCGTTCGGCGAGTGCGTCGAAGTCGAGCGGCTCGCTGCGCCTGGTCGCGACCTGGACCGAGTTGCGCCCGCAGAGACTCGTGGTGTGGGAACCGAGCAATCCCTCGAGCCAGTCGAAGCGGCGATGAAGACAACATGGACAGTCGACCTTCCCCTGGAGCCCCGCGATCTCGAGGCGTCGGAAGCTCCAATCCCAGACGTCGACCATGAAGAGTTGCGTATTCAGCGCGTCGTGTGCGCCTGTGAGCAGCTTGATCGCTTCCACGGCCTCGAACGACGCGATCACCGCGACCGCGGGACCGAGCACTCCCGCCGTTTCACAGGTCGGCGTCATTCCCGGAGGAGGGCTCTCCTCGATGACGCAACGCAGGCACGGGCCGACCCCGGGGCGGATCGTCATGGTCTGGCCTTCGCTTCCGATCACGCCTCCGAAGATCCAGGGCTTCCCGAGCTTGACCGCGGCATCGTTGATCAGGTAACGCGTCTCGAAATTGTCGGTTCCGTCGAGGATCAAATCGACATCGGAGACGAGTCGAAGGATGTTGGTGGAATCGAGATCGGTCACCACGGGTTCGATCACGACGTCGCCGTTGATCGCGCGGAGCTTGCGCGCGGCCGCCTCGGCTTTGGGGAGATTCGCGACGACGTCCGTCTCGTCGAAGAGGATCTGTCGCTGGAGATTGTGCAGCTCGATGAAGTCGCGATCGATGATTCGAGTGAACCCGATCCCGGCTCGAACGAGATGATTCGCGAGAACCGTTCCGAGCGCGCCGCAACCGCAGACGGCGATGCGGGACGCCGCGAGCTTCCGCTGTCCAGCCTCGCCGATCGGTGGGAATCGGAACTGGCGGCTGTAGCGTTCGAGTCGATCGTCCGGAGCCGCGGAGTTCGTGGTCGACATGGTCGGCATCCTGTCGCTTCGAGAGGAGAGTCCTGGATCTCAGCCGCGTGCGAACGCGGGCAGGATGTCGAGAACGTCGCCCGCACCGACCTTGCTCGCCAGATCATCCAGCGCCCGAATGTCGCGGTCGTTGAGATAAACGTTCACGAACCGGCGGAGTCGTCCTTCGTCCGCGATCCGTGCGAACAGCCCGGGGAAACGTCTGGCGATCTCTACGAGGATCTCCGCCACCGTTGTCCCGGTGGATTCGAATCGGCCGATGCCGTCGGAGTAGCGACGCAAGGGAGCAGGAATCGAGACCAAGGCCATGGAGAGATCCTCGTGGCGGATCGAGAACCTGCGAGGGCAGGCTGCGCGATTCCGCTCCATGAACGAATGCACGAAACCGACCCGCACACCCACCGAGCGTGCGGAACGACGGCATCGAAACCGGAGCGGCACTCCGACCGCCGCATCACGCGATGCGAAGCCGAAGAGGACCAACTACGAGGACACGAGGTTCTTGCGGAGTCCCCGCCGCTGCGGCGGAGGAAGCCGACCTCGAGACCATCTTATCTGTCCCAGATCGCGGGTATCGATCACGCGATTGGGCAGGAGTTAGCACCAGCGTTCGCGAAAGCGGCGAACCGGTTGCTGTGGCGTCATCGGGCCCGTCCCCTCAGCCACTCTGGATAAGATGCACGCCGAATTGTCATGATATCGAATCTATCGGGCCGAGCACGGATCGTCAAGTCGCGGTCGACGTCGAACCGATCGTCCGATCGTCGCGCCGCTACTGCCCGTTCCGACTCAGGTCGGCTATGATGAGTTTTGGACAGGAAGCGGGGACTCTCGAGATCCTCCCCGGCCTGGGTGCCATCTCCTTTCGAGTCGGAGCCTCTCGATGGCGACTGCTCAGGTGGGACGCCCGGATGAATCGGCCGATCTTCCGCCGTCTCGATCTCCGGTCGAGCGGCGAGCGCTGGCGATCGGACGCGAGATCTTCGAACGCGTCGGCCGGGGACCGAAGATCTGGCAGCGACCCTGGTGGGACGACCGCGCGATGGCCTTGGCCATGAGCGACCCGACCGTCAAAGTTCAACTCTTTCGGTTCATCGATGTGTTGCCGACGCTGCGCTCGCCCGCCGCCGTCGGGCGACACCTGCGAGAATATCTCGAAGAGGCGGGCGACCGCGTGCCTTGGTGGATGCGTTGGGGAGTCGCGCTCGCGCCTCCAGGGACCTGGGCCGAGGCGGCTCTCGCTTCCACGGCTCGATGGTCCGCCACTCACATGGCGCGGAGATTCATCGCGGGTGAGACGCCTGACGAAGCGTCGCGGACCGTGATGCGACTGCGCGGCAAGCAATTGGCATTCACGGCGGATCTCCTCGGTGAAGCGGTGATCACCGACGGCGAGGCGATCGCCTACCAGCAGACTTGCCTCGATCTGCTTCGTGGACTCACTCCCGCGCTCGAGCGTCGCACCGAAGTTCCACTGATCGATCGCGACGCCGACGGCAAGATTCCGCGCATGAATCTCTCGCTGAAGCTGACGAGCCTCGTCGCGCGGTTCGATCCGATCCATGCCGAGCGCACCACCGAGAAAGTCCTCGAGAGGCTTCGACCGATCCTCCTCGAAGCTCGAAGACTCGGAGCGTTCGTGAATGTGGATATGGAGCAATACGAGTACAAGGATCTCACTTACGCGATCTTCGAACGCGTGATGATGGAGGAGCCGTTCCGCTCTTGGGCCGACGTCGGAATCGTTTGTCAGGCTTACCTCCTCGAGGCGGAGGCTGATCTTCGCCGACTCGCCGAGTGGGCCCGTCGCCGAGGAACTCCCGTCACGATCCGGCTCGTCAAGGGAGCCTACTGGGACTTCGAGGTCACGCACGCCCGTCAGCATGGGCATCCGGTGCCCGTGTTCACCCGCAAATGGGAGACCGACGCCAACTACGAGCGCTGCTCGACGTTCCTGCTCGAGAACGCGCAGGATCTTCGCCCGGCGTTCGGTTCGCACAACATCCGCAGCATCGCGCACGCGCTCGCCGTTTCGGAGCGGCTCGGTCTCGCCCGAGGCGCGGTCGAGATCCAGATGCTCAACGGAATGGGCGAGTCGATCCAGGAGGCCCTCGTCGGCATGGGGCTTCGCGTCCGGCTCTACACGCCCTACGGCGCGATCCTCCCGGGGATGGCCTACCTCGTCCGGCGATTGCTCGAGAACACATCGAACGACTCCTTCCTCAAGGCGGGATTCACCGACCACGCCGCCGTCGACAAACTGCTCGAAAACCCCGAGGAGACTGGAATCGTGTGGCGCAAGCGATCGACCACGAACCCCGCCGCCAAGCCGGTCCCCGCTCTGACTCCCTTCCGGAACGAGCCGCCGACCGATTTTCATTTCGAGTGCACCCGTGATTCCTTTCGAGAGTCGCTCGAGCGGGTTCGCGACCAGATGCCCATCGCGATCCCCCTTTGGATCGACGGAGTTGCTCGCGCTCCGAAACAACCCGGCAATCGTGCGGAGTCGCGCGATCCTGGAAATCGCGATCGACTGGTCGGCTTCGTCGACGAAGCGGGACTCGACGATGTGGCCGTCGCCGTCGACTCCGCTCGTCGGGCTTTTCCGATCTGGTCGAAGACCTCGGCGGAGGAGCGGGCGCGTGTGCTCTTGCTCGCAGCTTCGATCTTCCGAGCCAAGCGATTCGACCTCGCGGCCTGGCAGGTCTACGAGTGCGGCAAACCCTGGCGTGAGGCCGATGCCGACATCGCCGAGGCGATCGACTTCTGCGAGTTCTACGCTCGCGAGATGATTCGACTCTCGTCCGAGGACGAACGCGACGTCCCCGGCGAGACCAACCGAATCGGGCGAATCGCGCGAGGCGTCGTCGTCGTCATTCCGCCTTGGAACTTCCCGCTCGCCATTCCGACCGGGATGACTGTTGCCGCCCTCGTCGCCGGCAATACGGTGATCCTCAAGCCGGCCGAGCAGTCGATCGTCACTGCCTGGATGCTCGTGAGCGTACTCAACGAGGCCGGATTGCCCCCGGGGGTCCTCAACTTCCTTCCGGGTCGCGGGGAGATCGTCGGTCAGGCGCTCGTCGACGACCCTCGGATCGACTTGATCTCATTCACCGGTTCACGCGCGGTCGGTCTCGAGATCAATCGACGCGCCTCGGTTACTCCTGTGGGACAGGACCACGTCAAGCGGGTGATCGCCGAGATGGGCGGCAAGAACGCGCTCATCATCGACGACGACGCCGATCTCGATGAGGCGGTGGTCGGGACTCTACAGAGTGCGTTCGGCTACGCCGGGCAGAAGTGCTCGGCCTGCTCCCGCGTCATCGTTCTCGACGCCGTCTACGACAAGTTCGTCGAGAGACTCGTCGACGCCGCGCATTCGATTCCGGTGGGCCACGCCGACGACCCCGAGACTTTCGTGGGGCCGGTGATCGAGGCCGCCGCAGCGGAGCGGCTCGCCGCCGCGGTCGAGAGAGCGGTCGGCGAAGGCGCACGCATCGCTTTCTCGTCGTCGCTCGGAGATCTCGCCTCGCGCGGATCGTTCTTCCCCCCGCACATCCTCACGGGAGTCCAGCCCGACCATTTCCTGGCACGCGAAGAGCTGTTTGGGCCGGTTCTCGCGGTGATGCGGGCCGCCTCGCTCGAGGAGGCGCTCGAGATCGCCGGAGGCACGAGCTACGCACTCACCGGCGGGCTCTACTCCCGGAGCCCTGCCCACATCGACCGCGTCAAGCGCGAGTTCCGAGTGGGGAATCTCTACATCAATCGGTCGATCACCGGTGCTCTCGTCGACCGACAGCCGTTCGGCGGCTTCAAACTCTCGGGGATCGGGACGAAGGCAGGCGGATCCGACTACCTTCGGGAATTCCTGCTCACACGCGTCTGCACCGAGAATACGATGCGGCGAGGATTCGCACCCGAGGAAGTGGAACGGGTCGAGTCTTCGGCGATCGGCTGACGAACTGCGGCACACGGCGCCGGAGCCTCATCGAAGGTTCCGGCGCTGCGATTCTCCGCTCTTGATCGGCTCGCTCAGCCGGCTCGTCGATGAGTGCGCTTCGGTGTGATCGGGACCGAGAATCGGGCCCTCATCGGCTGCTCGAGGGCTTCGTAGTCGCGGAACCGCATGCGTACGCCTTCATGGCGGGTATTCGCGACGAAGACGATCTCGGATCCACCGGAGAGCCCGGCGTCGAGAACGGTCGCCAGACCGTACAGCCTGCCGAGAGGCGGTACGGCTCCTCTCTCGCAATCCTCGAAGACCGAGACGACCTCGTTCTCCGTGGCGAGTCGCACGTCATCGACGCCGAGGACGCTTCCGAGGCGCTCGAAGTCGATTCGGTGCGTCGAGGGCAGGACCGCGAGGAGAAATGCGTCGCTCGTTCTGACGAGTACGGCCTTCGCGACTCTCCTCCCCGGCACGTGGACGGATTCCGCCATCCGTGTCGCGGAAGGGGCGGGGGCGTGGAGGAGCATCTCGAATCGAATCGATCGACTTCGGAGGTAGTCGCGGACCAGCATGGTGGAGCCTCCTGTTGAAGCGTCGAGGTTGCCTATGGGGATTATAGGATATTTTGGGTAAATAGGAAATTTGGGGAGATTTTTTCTGCGGATGCGATCCGATCCTGCCGACACGGGGTCGAGGGCCGGCGAAATCTTCCTTGGTGAACGACGCACGGGTGGGGAGGATCCGAGTCCGACGTTGGCCGAACATGCGGGGCGATGATAGAATCTAAGACGTAGGATGAGCGGTCGCGATGATCGCCGAGGCGCCGGGCGACTTCATCGTCGCGTGGGACATGCTTCGGAGGAAAGTCCGGGCTCCATAGGGCAGGGTGGTGGGTAACGCCCACCGGTCGACGGGCGATGAGTTCGTCGGCAAGGGAAAGTGCCACAGAGAACAGACCGCCGAATCTGCGTCTCGCAAGGGCAAGGATTCGGTAAGGGTGAAACGGTGAGGTAAGAGCTCACCAGCGAGGCGGGTGACCGTCTCGGCTCGGTAAACCCCACCAGGAGCAAGACCAAATAAGGGAGCAGCGTTTCGGTCGGCGTGAGTCGACCGGGGCCTCGGGGCTGCCCGCCCCGATATCGACTTCCGGGTAGGTCGCTCGAGAGTCGAGGCGACTCGACTCCTAGAGAAATGATCATCACGAGGGGCAACCCTCGGACAGAACCCGGCTTAGGCGACCGCTCATTCTCGCGGATTCCGCGAATCGTCGGCTTGACCCGGCTCGATTTTCGAGTCAAGCTGATCGAACATTCGTTGGACGTTCCGCCGTTCATCGATCTCTCCCGCTTCTTTCCCCCCTCCAGTTACGGTCCTCGGCTTGACGTCGGGAGCGACGTCATCTATGATGGATGCATGGAGTCGTGGCGTCGCGAGCTGTTTCGGCGCCGAAAGGGTAGTGCCTTGCGATCCTCAGAGCCGGGGATAGCGATGATGGACGGCGAACTGATCGTATCGGGAGCGATCGTCGACTCGTGGGTCGAGCCCGCGGGACGTCTGAGCGCCGATTCACGGCTGGTGCTCCAGGTCGTCCCTCATGGTCGCCCCAAGGATCTCTGGATCGTCGAGGCCGAGGCCTCGCTCGTCGGTGATCGCGGTTGGTTGATGGATCTGGGTGAGAACATGTGCCACGGCAGCCCGGTGAAGGCGGTTGGTCGGCTCGTCTCGGGATTCCTTCAGGCTTCGCAGCTTCGACTGGCTCGTTGATCGATCGGCGGCGGCCGATGTCCCGGGCAGCAGCTCCGATCCGGGATCGTCCGAGTGAGATCGCCCCGCATCGTGGGATAGAACCGATCTCAATTCCCGCGGCCCTCTTGAAACTCCCGATCGAAGGCTCTACAAACGCTTCTGTGGCGTTTGTTCAACCGCGTCGTTCGTCGGGAGCCCGCTCCCGCTCGAAGCTCGCGGCGTCAGGTCGACGTGGATGCGGGACGATATGGATCGGCCGGGTCGGATGCCCATTCTCTCATCCCCGAACCTTTGATCGAGGTGCTCTCGACGCGGCCCCTCGCGGTTCGGGTGTGATGATGAACGGTCGGACGCGCACCACGTCGGCCCTTCTCTGACGGAATCTCCTGTCCCATGTCTCAGACTCTTCGTCCCCCGCGCAATTATCGGCGGGGCCTTCGCGAGACGATCGTCGAGGGCCTGCGGTACAGCGGCGGCGTGGGTCAGCGCTCTTGGCTGATCCATCGAATCACGGGGCTCGGCGTGCTCGCCTTCCTCGTGATCCACATCATCGACACGTTCTTCGTCGTCGCATACCCGGCGCTGTACGACCACACGGTCGCGATCTACGGCGGCGTCGTCTCGGGCCTCGGCGCTCCGTTCGACGGTTACTACTGGCCACTTCGCTGGCTCTTCCGCGTTGCCGAACTCGGCTTGATCGCGTGCGTGCTCTTCCACTCGGTCAATGGGGTGCGTGTGGTTCTGTTCGACTTCTGGCCGAGGGCCGTGTCGATTCAGAAGCAGATCTACACCACCGTCATCGTCATCTTCTGGGCCGTGATGATCCCAGTGACGATCTGGGTGCTGCTGCCCCTTCTCGGTCCGCCGGCCCACGCGATGCCCAAAGTCGGTCTCGATGCGCCTGCGCCGATCTTGGGTCTTGCAGACATCTCGCGACTCGGCTGACGACGTGCGGCCATGTTGCCGCGACTCCGCCCCAGTCGGACCCGACGAGAGATCGGGTCGACTCCTTCCTCCACAATCGAATGGGTACGCGATGTCGACGCGCGCTGCACAGTTCGGCGGTCGCAAGGTCCGACCGGCCGGAGGATTCGAGCTCACGGCCTGGTTCTTCATGCGAATCTCGGGCCTCTTGCTCGTCTTCCTCGCCTTGGGCCACCTCTTCATCACCCACATCCTGAACAACGTCGAGTCGATCAACTACGCCTTCGTGGCGAGTCGATGGGCTCATCCCAAGCACGGCTACATCTGGCGGCTCTGGGATCTGACGATGATCTGCCTCGCGGTGATCCACGGCTTCAACGGGCTCCGTCAGGTGCTCGACGAGTATGTCGTCCATCCCGGGCGTCGCGTGATCGCCCACACGTTGATCTGGTCCGCCTGCATCTTCCTGCTCGGTCTCGGGTCGTACGCGATCCTCCAATTCAAGGCCGACCAAGAGTACATCGATAAGTGGAAGGCGGAGCATCACGTCGCGTCGGCGACCGCTCCGATCGAGACCGGAGCATCGGTGCTCGCGGGCGACTGACGCCGCGAGCCTCCGCCGGATCCCGCCGTCGATCCGCCCGAATCCGCGCACACCATCTTTGGGAAATCGCATAGAGACATGAATTACCATCGTTTCGATTGCATCATCGTCGGGGCGGGTGGCGCCGGGATGATGGCCGCGCTCGAGTCGAGCAAGGTCGCGGGGACCGCCGTGGTCAGCAAGCTCTACCCCACCCGGTCGCACACGGGAGCGGCACAGGGCGGGATCGCGGCGGCCCTGGCGAATCTCGAGGAAGACTCGTGGGAGAACCACGCCTACGACACGATCAAGGGCGGCGACTTCCTCGTCGACCAGACCGCGGCCGAGATCCTCTGCAAAGAGGCGGTCGAATGCATCTATCAGCTCGAGCACATGGGCTTGCCGTTCGACCGGACGGCCGATGGACGGATCAGCCAGCGGCGATTCGGCGGACACACCAAACCGAATCCCGACTACGACCCGTCCGCCGCGCCGGGAACTCCGAACGCTCGGCCCCGCGTGCCCGTCATGCGTGCTTGTCACGCCGCCGACCGCACCGGCCACATGATCTTGCAGACGCTCTACCAGCAGTGCATCAAGCAGGGCGTGACGTTCTTCGATGAATTCCACATGCTCGACCTGATCATGGTCGACGGCGAATGCCGCGGAATCGTCGCGATCGAGATGGCCACCGGCGCTCTTCACGTCTTCCACGCGAAGACCGTGCTCCTGGCGACCGGCGGCTTCGGGCGGATTTGGAAGGTCTCCTCGAACGCCTACGCACTCACCGGCGACGGTCCTGCGATCGCTTATCGCCATGGGATTCCGATGGAGGACTTGGAGTTCTACCAATTCCATCCGACCGGGATCTACCGCCTCGGCATCTTGCTCAGCGAGGCCTGCCGCGGCGACGGCGGCGTGATGTTCAACGGCCAGGGCGAGCGATTCATGGAGAAGTACGCCCCGAACCTCAAGGATCTCGCGAGCCGAGACGTGTGTTCGCGCTCGATCTACCAGGAGGTCCGAGCTGGGCGGGGCGTCGGCGGCAAAGACTTCGTCTACCTCGACATCCGGGCCGAGACGATCAATAAGTACAAGACTTCGCCGACCGGCGGCGACGTCGATAGTCATTGGGTCGAATCGCGCCTGCCCGACATCATCGAATTCGCGAGGACTTACCTCGGCGTCGACCCGATCAAGGAACCGATGCCGATCCAACCGACAGCCCACTACGCCATGGGCGGGGTTCCCACCGACGTGTCGGGCCAGGTCCTTCGCGACGCCGGCGGCACTCTCGTTCCGGGACTCTACGCGGCGGGCGAGACCGCCTGCGTGAGTGTCCACGGGGCGAATCGCCTGGGAACGAACAGTCTGGTCGACCTGATCGTCTTCGGCCGTCGTGCGGGCCGCGCGATGGCGAACGAGGCGCTCTCGAAAGAGTTCCAACCGCTTCCGTCCAAGCCCGAGGCGCCGACCCGCGCCGCGATCGACGCGCTGCTCTCACGGCCGAGGACCGAGCCCTGGGTCCGGATTCGCGACGAGATGCAGCAGGTGATGATGGACGACTGCGGGGTCTATCGTTCCGCAGAGGGCCTTCTGCGAGCCAAGGAACGGCTCGTCAACATGCAGGAACGATTCGGCAAGCTGGGCGTCCAGGACAAGGGATCCGTCTTCAACACTGGTCTACTCGAGGTGCTCGAACTCGGGTGTCTGCTCGACCTGGCGCAGGCAACCGTCGACTCCGCGCTCGCCCGAACCGAGAGTCGAGGGGCTCATTCGCGCGAAGACTTCCCGGATCGCAACGACCAGGATTTCTTCGCCCATACGTTCATCACCAAGACCGGCGACAACGAGACGAGCGTCTCGTATCGCGACGTCGACATCATCTATGTCGAAAAGAATGGCGAGCGCGTCACCAAGTACCCGCTCGAGATCCGGAAATACTGAGACGGGGAATCGACGGTCCGCGGTCGCAACGACCGCGG
The DNA here is from genome assembly GCA_033763215.1 of Isosphaeraceae bacterium. Lineage (GTDB taxonomy): Bacteria > Planctomycetota > Planctomycetia > Isosphaerales > Isosphaeraceae > JANRKW01. Next base: position 97,455 of record JANRKW010000011.1, read on the forward strand.
CCGCCGATCTTCGAGCCAATTCGACTCCGTCCCACCCCGAGCACACGACGAGTCCCTGACATGTCGAACGACGAAACGCGACGGCTCACTCTCGAGATCAAGCGATACAATCCGGAAGTCGACGACGCTCCGCACTGGGAGTCTTATCAGGTCGAGGCCGACCCTCTCGACCGCGTCCTCGACGTGATCCAACGCGTCAAGTGGGAGCAGGACGAGACCCTCGGGCTCCGACGGAGCTGCGCCCACGGCGTCTGCGGCTCCGATGCGATGCGCATCAACGGCGCCAATGCACTCGCGTGCAAGATCCTGGTGAAGAACGTCCGCGGCGACAAGCTGACCATCGAGCCGATCCTCGGCCTTCCGGTGATCAAAGACTTGATCGTGGATATGAAGCCGTTCTTCGATCATTACAAGTCGGTGATGCCGTTCCTCATCAACGACGAACCCGCTCCCACGACTGAACGGCTCCAGTCGCCCGAGGATCGTGCGCGGTTCGACGACACGACCAAGTGCATCCTCTGCGCGTGCTGCACGACGGCCTGCCCGCCCTTCTGGGGCGACCAGAAGTACGTCGGCCCCGCAGCAATCGTGAACGCTCACCGGTTCATCTTCGACTCGCGCGATCGAGGCGCGTCGGAGCGACTCGAGATCCTCAACGACCCGGACGGCGTCTGGCGTTGTCGAACCGTCTTCAACTGCACGAGCGCCTGCCCGCGCGACATCAAGGTCACGCAGGCCGTGCAGGAAGTGAAGCGGGCGCTCCTCACCGGCAGCGTCGACTCGAACTGAGCCGAGGCACCCGACCAACCCGGTTCGACTTCGACCGCGGTCGCCTCTCCGGGCGTTCGCGGTCGTTTCGTGCGCGGTTCCGGGTCAGTCGGTTTCGAGGAGCGGGCCCGACTCCGGCGGCGGAACGGTGAACATCGCGTCCAGGAGGGCGTCGGGATCGACGGCGACTTCGATCCGCCGCACATGGGACTCACGCACGAAGTGCTCCGCGACGGAGTGGTCGAGCATGCGCAGCATGGGGTCGAAGTATCCGTCGACGTTGAGCAATCCGATCGGCTTCGTATGGATTCCGATGGCGGCCCAGGTGAGCACTTCGAAGAATTCCTCATACGTGCCGATGCCGCCAGGAAGCGTCAAGAACCCCGCGGAGCGCGCAGCCATCATCGCCTTGCGTTCATGCATCCCGGGAACGACGTGGAGTTCGCTGAGCGACTGATGGGCGATCTCTTCGCGAGAGAGCTGCTTGGGGATGACGCCGATCACCCTGCCTCCTCCGCGGAGGACTGCGTCGGCGATGATCCCCATGAGCCCGATCTGACCACCGCCGTAGACGAGTCCATAGCCTCTTCTCGCGAGGGCCTGGCCAAGCGAGCGAGCGGCTTCGGAGTAGATGGGACGGGTTCCGGTCGACGATCCGCAGAAGACGCAGACGTAGGGTCGGACGGCCATGGTCGGGATGCTCACTTGCGGGCGGCGGCGAGTCTCGTCTCGCTCGTCGCTCTGAGAATCGTGATATAATAAATTGCTTGGAAGATCGAGGCGTAGAGCACTCCCACGACGACTCCCGAGGCGACCGACGTCGTCGATGCCTGGGTTGCGCCGCCGACCAGCATCCCGACGGTCAGACCCGCCGCGGCCCCTCCGAGCGTCGCCACCATCAGGTGCATCAAATAGAAGATCGAGAGTGGGTTGACGCGTTCGACGCGTTGCGACGGGAGGCCGAGGAGGACGTTCATCTTCGTCACCTCGTAGATCAGGCCGATGCGCGTCCGGATCAGCAGGAGACTCGTGAACACTCCCAGAACCGCGAGCACGCCGAAGGTCGCGGGCAAGCACCAGTATCGGATCGTCTGCATCGGGATGATCGGCTCGAGGGGCGGATTCGTCTGGAGCAATCCCATCGAGGCGTTGATCGAGACGGAGGCGACCAAGAGAAAGATCCCGACCGAGCGATTGCGGTCGGTGACGAGTTGGTGAATCGTTCTCGAGCAGTGCAGATAGCGAACCTCGGGGGCGAGCGGAACGTGCGCCTCGGGCTTCCAACCCATGGCGACTTCCTCGCCCGCCATCTCGATTTGGGCGAGCTTCTCGTCGACCGCCGATTCTTCGACCGGCTCGAACTTGATCCCTTCGCCGTGGTCGGAGATCTCGCCGTCGAGCCTTGGGGTCTCGGCGAGGCGCTCGGCCGCGGCGGCGGCGGGAGGGGCGTCGGAGGGCAAGGCCGTCGCGTCGGTGTCGCTCATCGTGGATCGGTCCCTGGGGGTTTCCGGCGGATCACCGGGCCGTTATCATGGCCTTGGTCCGAAGGAATGGCAAGTGTCGCTCGATGTCTCGGCGAGGAGACGTGGTCTTGTCCAGTGAATCGAAGTTCCGGACCGTGGCTCGAGTCGGCGAGATCCCGGAAGGCGAGGGGCGTCCCTACGAGGTCGAGGGCCGGATGATCGCCGTGTTCCTCGATGCGGGCGAGTACTTCGCTCTCGATGACGCCTGCCCTCACCAAGGGGCTCCGCTCTGCGACGGGATCGTGGGCGACAAGACCGTGACATGCACCTGGCATGGCTGGCGATTCAGCCTCGAGACGGGCAAGTGGCTCGACAGTCCCCGGACTCGAGTATCGACCTACTCGGTTCGCGTCGAGGGAGATGAGATCCAGGTCGCCGTTTCTTGATGCGTTCCCCGGATCGAGTCTCCACGCGCACCTCACCTTGATCCTCTCCCTGATGCGAGGCGATTCGAGCCATGCGAGCAGCGTACATCGAGGCGGTCGGCGGTCCCGAGATGATCCGCGTGGGTGAATTGCCGAAGCCCGTTCCTGGTCCCGGGCAGGTGCTGGTTGCGGTCGGTGCGACGTCGTTCAATCCCATCGACCTCTACCTGCGGTCGGGGATCGTTGCGATGCCGATGGCCTTTCCCTACGTGGTCGGCTGCGACGTTGCGGGAACCGTCGTCGAACTCGGACCGGGCGCATCGCGGTTTCGCGTCGGCGATCGAGTCTGGGGCTCGAACCAAGGGCTTCTCGGTCGACCAGGGGCGACTGCCGAGTTCGCGGCGATCGGTGAGGAATGGCTCTACCCGACGCCGGCGAACGTCACCGACGTCGAAGCCGCGTCGATCGCTCTCGTCGGCATCACGGCGCACCTCGGTCTTTACCAGTTCGGCCGGCTCAGTGCGGGCGAGACGGTCTACATCTCGGGCGGCAGCGGCGGGGTCGGATCGATCGTGATTCAGATGGCGAAAGCGGCGGGAGCACGGGTCGCCACGACGGCCGGCAGCCTGGAGCGCGTCGAGTTCTGCCGAAGACTCGGCGCCGACCTCGCTCTGAACTACAAGACCGACGATGTTCCCGTCGCGCTCCGGGAGTTTGCGGAGTCGGGGATCGACGTTTGGTTCGAGACTCAGCGAGAGCCGAATCTCGAAGTGGCGATCCCGCTGCTCCGTAAGCGGGGCCGCATGATCGTCATGGCGGGACGGACGGCCAAGCCGATCTTGCCGCTCGGGCAGTTCTACCCGCGAGACTGCTCGCTGCTCGGCTTTGCGATGTTCAATGCCTCGCCCGAAGAGCAGCGTAGGTGTGCGGACGATATCGTGCGTCTCTTGGCGGACGGCTCGGTGCGCCCTCACATCGGTCGTGTCTTTCCCCTCGAACAAGCGGCCGACGCCCAACGCCTCCTCGAGGAGAACACGCTCGGGTTCGCCGGCACGCTGTCCGGCAAGGTGGTCGTGGAGATCGGAACGAAGCCCTGAGGTCCGAGGAGCGGGAGCGACGCCGACCGGCACATCGGTCGGCGTTGCGTTCGCCTCGTCAGTTTGCCTTGAGGGTCGGCACCGTGAGATCGTCGCGCGGTGCGCCTTTCGGCAGCGGCAGGAACCTCGAGAGCATTTGCGACTCGGCCGAAATCGGTACGAGCGTCTCCGCGCCTCCCGGGTGGAGGACCTTGATCAGACCTCGGACGTTGGCGACGCCCTGCGGCGACTTCATGACCGGGCGATCATTGATCACGAGAACGTCGTCGGGAGCGAATTCCTCGGAGAGTGCGCCGCCGATCTCGATCTGCCCGTCACGTCCGAGTCGGAATCGGAGCGCGAGCGTATTGAAGCTCACGTCGTTCTTGCCCGGCTCGATGCGTCGAGTGACGCGGAAGTTCATTTCCTGAGTGATCGAACGGAGAAAATCGAGCGAGGCCGATCCAGGGCCTGTCGTCAGCGATCCGTCGATCTCGGCCCACCCGAAACCCTGCCCTGGACGATCCTCCCAGAGCGCACGCTCGACCCGAAGATGGGCGAGACCAGCCACCCGCTGGAGCGGGAAGCGATGGATGAAGAGGTTTGCGAGGTCGACGCCGATCAATTCACCCCGAAAGTCCGCCTTCCATTCTCCTGCTCCCTGACGACGAAGCGCGAGTTCGCCGAGGAGTTTCGCCGAGGCGCCGAGCCACTCGTTGGAGTCGAAGAAGAGGTCGAGCATCCGAGCCGGCAGCGGGGCACCTTCCATCGTGCGCATCACCACGGAGGTCGCCGCGGGTTCGACCCCGCGATCGCGTGAGAGTTCGAGCTCGCAACGGCTCGAGCCCTCGGCACTCGCGACGCGATAACTTGCACTGAGGGAGGGGGCTGTGCGGTCGTCGCGGAAGCGAGCGGCGAGTTCCTTGATCTCGAAGCGGGCGTTCTCGTCGTCGCCCAGAGTGATCGCGCAACTCGGCGCGGTGAGACTGACTTGGTGGAATCGACCTTGCCCCGACCGCTCGAGCAAGGTCTCGAGTTGGGAGATTGCCGCTTTGGCGGACGACCCGTGGAGAGCGAGTCCAACCGTCTCGAAGCCGAGAGTCGACCCATCGGCTCGAACCATCACTCGGTCGGCCCGAGCGACCTCGGTCAGCCCGCTCTTCTTCGGCTCCTCCTGCCGGAGCACGACGCCTTCGTAAACGACTCGCCCGGGAGCTGGGTAGCGAACGGCCTGGAGCGTGACCTGGAGACCGAGAGAACGTCTCAGCTCGATCTCGACATCGCGGACGTGACCTGGTCGGTTGATCTTGATCGCCGTGAAGATCACGAAGATCGTGGGCGCGACGGTACAGAGAAGAAGTGCCAGTGTGGCGATCGCCTGGCGCTGCGGTCGAGTCAGAGGTGACATCCGTGTTCCCTCGAGCATTCGTAGGCAGGGGGTCGGCAATACTGGGAAAGGCGTGGGGTCGCTCGGAGAGAGGTCAGGCCGACGTCTCGGTGCCGTGCGACCAATACTCATGAAGATGTTTGTTGGCGATTTCGTGTTGGGCCGACATCGCCGCACGGAGTCCGTCGAGGCTCCTGCCGCCGAAGCGTGTGACGACGGCGTCGGCGATCTCGAAGGCGACGACGTTCTCGACGATCACGCTCGCCGCGGGCACAGCGCAGACGTCGGATCGTTCATAGGCGGCCGGTCGTTCCTGCTTCGTCGCCATATCGATCGAGGGCCCTCGCGCGGCGAGGGTGCTGATCGGTTTCTTGGCGGCTCGGACCACGATCGGTTCGCCGTTGCTCGTGCCGCCCTCGATCCCGCCGGCGTGATTGGTGGGGCGGCGAAACCCGAAGCGGCGGTCGCTCTCGGCATGGTTGGAGTCGTAGCGGATCGGGTCCATCACGCGCGAGCCGGGGCGTCGAGCCGCCTCGACTCCCAGCCCGATCTCGACGGCCTTGATCGCTTGAATGCTCATCAAAGCAAGCGCAAGGCGGGCGTCGAGCTTTCGGTCCCACTGGACATGGCTGCCCAACCCGATCGGGCAGCCTTCGACGACCGCCTCGAGCACACCGCCCAAGGTGTCGCCGGCCTCCCTAGCCGCGTCGATCGCCGCGACGATGGCGGGGTCGACTTCGGGGTTGAGCGAGTAGACCGGGCTGCGATCGCGAACCGAGAGATCATCGGTCACCGGAGGGGCGTCGATTCCCCCCAATTCTCGCACATATCCAAAAACACGGATTCCAAGCTCCGCGAGGAGCAGTTTCGCCAATGCCCCGACGGCGACGCGCATCGCGGTCTCGCGAGCGCTCGCCCTTTCGAGCACCTGGCGGATTCCGGTTTGGTAGCTGATCGAGCCGGCGAGGTCGATATGTCCGCCGCGTGGAGATGGCGGTTCCTGGAGTCGCTCGAGCTTTGCGTCGTTGTTGATGAGTCGAAGTGTGATCGGCGCCCCGGTCGTGACGCCGTGATACGTTCCCGACTCGAGGATCACGCGGTCGGTCTCGAGGGTCTGACGCTTGCCGCGACCGTAGCCCCCCTGTCTGCGCGCGAGTTCGCGATCGATCAGATCGGCGTCGAAGCGAACGCCTGAGGGATACCCCTCGACGATCGCCGTCAGTGCGGGGCCGTGAGATTCGCCGGCGGTCAGGTAGCGGAGCATCGTATCGTCAGCCCCAAGGAAAGCGGGTGCCGGTGAGGATCTCGAACGCATCCACGTACTTCGTCCTCGTCCGAGCGACGACGTCGTCGGGAAGGGGGGGAGGCGGGCTCGACTTGTCCCAACTCGTCGATTCCAGCCAATCGCGGACGTACTGCTTGTCGTAGGAAGGTTGAGGGCCGCCGGGCTCGTACCTCTCGAGCGACCAATAGCGCGAGCTGTCGGGTGTGAGAACCTCGTCGATCAGCAAGAGTTCACCCGTGCGTTCGTCGAGACCCCATTCGAACTTGGTGTCGGCGAGGATGATGCCTCGATCCCGCGCGATCCGCGAGGCGCTCGCGTAGATCTCGAGGGATGCGCTGCGGAGTTCGTCGGCGAGTTCGCCGCCGACGGACGACGCCATTTGGTCGAACGACACGTTCTCGTCATGGCCGGTCTCGGCCTTGGTCGCGGGTGTGAAGATCGGCGGGTCGATCTCGGAACTCTCGAGCAGGCCCTCCACGAGTGGCTCGCTGCAGACGGTCCCGGATCTTGCGTATTCCTTCCAGCCGCTGCCGGCCAGGTAGCCTCGCACGACGCACTCGTAGGGGATCACGCGTGCCTTTCGCACGATCATCGAACGTCCGACGAGCTCGTCTCTCAGCGCCTGGGGCAGGTCGAGTCTCGCGTCGTCGATGTCGAAGGAGATCAGATGATTCACCACATCGAGGCGGCTCAGCCAGAACCCGGTCAAACCCGTCAGTACGCGGCCTTTGTCGGGGATCGGCGTCGGGAGGATCCAGTCGAACGCGCTGATGCGGTCGGTGGCGACCATCAGGAGCCGATCTCCGAGGTCGAAGACCTCGCGGACCTTGCCGCTTCGTCTTGGGAGTCCGGGGATCTCGAGGTCGATGAGCGGCACGATGGTCCTCGTTTCGCGCCGAGTCGTGTATGTGCGGGGTCCCGAGCGGCTGCGTCGATTGGACTGTAAGGCAAGCCTCGAAATCGGACAAGGCCGATCGGGCGGAGTCGTCTCGACTACTCGAGAACCGCCGTGCGAACGGCGGCGATCGCGGCGGCTCGTGCCTTCAGTCGCGCGACTCTCGCCTCCTGGAGCTTCCTCGCCGAAGCAAGGTCGATCGCGACGAAACGAATGAGATCGCCGGGTGCGGCCTGCCCGATTCGATCGAGGTCGGCCGTGATGACCTGTGCAATTGCGGCGTAACCGCCCATCGTCCCTCCCGCCGGACCGACGATCAGCCGCTCCCGAGCCCCGCGTTGAATCGTTCCGGGAAGTACTGGGCCCGACTCTCGGTCGATCAGACTTCGCTCCGGATCGCCTTCTTCGATCGCGAGGCCTGATTCATCGACGGCGAGCAGACGAAGGCCCACTCGATTCGAATCAGCGGTCACGCGGAATCGCGTTCTCGGTTCGATGAGTCGCTCGAATTCGCCCCGACCAGAGCCGGCGGCGACTGCCGGACCGGGAGCGATCCGGACCTGCAGCGGTCGCTCGATCGAGTGCGGGTGGACCGAGAGTCGGCGTCGATGGATTCGAGTTCCCTCCGGGAGCGACTCGCAGGCAAGGACTTCTCCGATTTCGATCGAGTTCTCCGTCGACCGGCTGCCCAGCATCGCAGGAGTCAGGAATCCGCCCCTGACGGCGACATAGACCCTCGCTCCGACGCGATTCGACCCAAGGACCAACCGGTCTCCCGCTTCGAGAGCGAAGGAGCCCGGGGAGGCGAGCTCGATGATCTGACCGTCGGCCCGTACGATCGAGGGAGATCCCTGTGCACCCGCGAGAGCGACCTCCATCCGAGCTTCAGCGAGGTATTCACCGCCGAAACCGCTCGACTCGACGACCGCAGCGCAGAGATCGGGCGAGTTGCCGACGAGAGCGTTCGCCACGATCCATGACTCGCGATCGGCGACGCCGCCCCAAGGGACTCCCCACCGACGACGTCCTCGGCGGCCTCCATCCTGGATCGTCGCATGGGTTCCCCGTCGAACCAGTCGAAGGCTCACGCGAGTGAACTCCCCACGACATACCTCCTTGCTTCGAGACGATCGCGAACCAATCGCGCCAGATCGACGGCGTGCGGGTCGTCGCCGTGGATACAGAGCGTGTCGATCGGCCGCCGCAGGATCGAGGCGAGGTTTCGCTCGACCTCGTCGGGTTCCCGGAGCGTCGCGCCCGGTTCGCCTCGAGGGATCAAGGACCCGTCCGAACGATATCCGCGGTCCGGAAAACCCTCGGCGTAGTAGCCGAGTCCGCGCCGTGCGGCGAGACTGGAGAGCAAACCGTCGGGTAGTCCGAACAATGGCAGCCTCAGCCGCTCCGACGCTTGGACCATTCCATCGGCGATCTCCGGCTCGAACTGTGCCTGGTTGTAGAGCGCTCCATGCGGCTTGAGATACGCGATCGTCCCTCCGAGAGTCTTCGCCCAGGAGCGGAGCGTCTCGACCTGCTCGACCACCAGATCCCGGACGCACTCCGCGTTCAACGACATGGGGCGGCGCCCGAATCCCTCAGGGTCGAGATAGCCGGGGTGCGCACCGAGGACGACCCGTCGTTCGATCGCAGCCTCGAGGGTCGCGCGGATCGCGTCCGGGCTCCCGGCATGAGCTCCGCAGCAGATCGATGTGGAAGTGACGATCTCGAGGATCGAGCGATCCCAGGGAAATCCTTCGCCGAGATCGGCATTCATGTCGATGAGTCGATTCATGTCTGCCTCGACCCGGCGCGAAGGATACGAGACGCGTCGATCGGCCGGAATCGCACGCGATCTCCAGGTGAGAACAAGAAGAAATCCGCCTCGAGGTCGACGATCGCGGTCGGCGTCCATCCCAGGATTCGCCAACCTCCCGGGGAGTCGATCGGATAGATTCCTGTGCGGCCGGCGGCGATCGCGACCGACCCGGCGGCGACGCGAGTTCGGGGAGAATCCCGCCGCCCAATACGGTCGAGCGGTGTCGGGAGCCGCCCCAGGTAGGGAAATCCGGGTTGGAATCCGACGGCGAGCGTCGTGTACTCGACCGACGTGTGAAGATCGACCACCGCTCGGGGGGAGATCTCGAGGCTCTCCGCAACTTCGAGAAGATCGGGACCGTCGTACAGTACCGGGATCTCATGGAGCCGGACCGTCGCCGTCCCCCCCGAGAAGCCCACCGGGATCCTCGCGAGACGCTTCTCGAGTTCGGCGAGTTCCCATTCGGTACGGTCCGCGTCCGCGATCACCGCGACGGTGCGATGCGCCGGGACGACTTCGATCCCCGTCCCAGCCATTCGTGCAACCGCCTCCGCCCAGGCGATCGCTTCCGACTCGGCCTCGAATTCGGCGAGCCAGGCTCGATCGCCGAGTGGTCGGACCGTCGCGGGAAACCGGTCGACGCGGTCGTCCATTGCCCGTATCCTATCATGGATGGAGGGTCTAGTCCGGTCGATCACCGGTCGACTCCCCCGTCGATCCTCCGAGACGAAAGGCACGGTACCCGATGAGCCGAGTCGTCGTCCAACTCGCTTGCTTCCTCCCGCTCCTTTCCGAGCCGACCGCGCCGCCGAAGGGAAGCGGTGATGGGCCGAAGCAGGCGGCGGTCGCCGAGTCCGGCGATCTGATCACGCTGAAAGACGGGCGAGTGCTCGTCGGTGTCGTTCTCGACGGTTCCGTCCGCACCGGAATTCGGCTGATCCTGCGACGTGACGAACTCCAGCGCGAGGCACCCGAACTCGCGGATCGCTGGGCCAAGATCGAGTCGGCGAGAACTGCGGAGGCTCGACGACTCAGGCGAACGAGGCTGGAGGCATGGCGCGTCGCGAGGCCGGGCGACGATCGAATCTCTCGATGGATCGACGACCAGCTCCGCGCGGAGGGACCGGTTCGAAGCGCCCCCCCTCTCTTGACCGTGATGACCCTTCGGAGCACGGAGATCCGTTCGGTCTCGAGGGCCCCTTCCACTCGCACTCTCGCGTTGCAAACCGCTTGGGCGGCCGGCGTGAGGGATCCCGAGCGGTTGAGTTTCGAAGAGCTCCAGGCCGCGGTCGAGTCTCGCGGCTTTCTACTCGACGGGAATCCGGTCGAACTCTCGGGACTCTTGCCGCTCGAGCCGGAAACCGATGTCGAATGGTTGGGTCGTCGGGGAGCGACCGAGATCGCGAACGATCCCGGACTGCGCTTCATCCGTTTCGGATCGATCGTGATGCCGGAACCGGCCGCGGGTGCGGCGCCTGATCCGACTGCTCTCGCCGGGGTCTTCAGCGACACGGTACGACGCCTGGTCGAAGACGCGCCGGTTCAGGATCCGCTGCTCGCCGCGCTGCGATCGGTCGAGGCTCGGGGAAGAGTCGGGGCCGTCGTGACCGAGACCGAGGTCTCTCACGACGGTCGCAGCGTCCGAGCGACCTGCACACTCTGGCTTCGAGGCCGCCAGGGCTGGTTCCAGGGCGTCAGACGCGTGGCACGGACCTCTTCGGACGACATTCCGGCGGGTGAGGGTGCGCAGCTCGAGCAGGATCCTCGAGTCGCATCGGTTTTCGGGATGATCGATTCGATCGCTCCGGGAGCCGTTGCACCCGAAATGAAGCGCAAGGCGCTCGCAGCGGGCGCCGCGACCCAACGCGCCCTCTCCGAAGCCCGAGGGCGACTCGAACGCGACCTCGCGCGGCTCGATCTCATGGCTGCGGCGGACGAAACACCAGGTCGCCCGATTCTCGAGCCTCGGGCCGCAACAAGATGAGTGCCTCCTTGACCCAGTCGTTGCATTCGTTGTAGCGAAGGGAGGTTGAGCGCGAAAGCCGCGAGGAGTATTCTGTCGACGAGCCGATAGAGATAGACGATCGACGGAATCGTTCGCTCGAAGAGCGAGACCGCTGTCGAGTCGTCGGTACGTTCCCGGAAAGGATCGGGTCGATGGGGCTGTTTTCGGGCAAGAAGGGCATCGTCTTCGGGGTCGCGAACGACTACAGCATCGCCTGGGCGATCGCCAAGCAGTTGCTCGACGAAGGAGCCGACATCGGCTTCACCCACCTTCCGGGCGAAAAGATGGAGCGTCGCGTTCGCAAGCTCGTCGACCCGATCGGCGCGAAGCTCGTCACACCCTGCGACGTCCAGAGCGACGAGGACGTGGCTCGAGTCTTCAAGGAGACCGGGGAGATCTACGGCACGATCGACTTCGTGCTTCATTCGATCGCCTACGCTCCGCTCGAGGATCTCCGCTGCAATTTCGTCGACTCGAGTCGAGAGGGATTCAAGACGGCGATGGACATCAGCGTCTACTCGCTCGCTTGCGTCGCCCGCAATGCAGCTCCGCTCATGCCGAACGGCGGTTCGATCGCGACGTTGACCTACCTCGGCGGAGAGAAGGTCGTCTCGGGTTACAACATGATGGGGGTCTGCAAGGCCGCGCTCGACGCCGCGGTGAAGTACCTCGCGTACGATCTCGGTCCGCGCAAGATTCGGGTCAACGCGGTGTCCGCGGGTCCGGTGAAGACCCTCGCGGCTTCGGCGGTCGGCGACTCCGACAAGCTCGCAGGCCTCTATGAGGCGGTCTCTCCGCTCGGCCGCAACATCACGCGTGAGGAGGTCGGCTCGACCGGTCTGTTCATCCTGTCCGACCTCGCCGCCGGAATCACCGGCGAGATCCTTCACGTCGACGCCGGCTACAACATCATGGGATCTCCGGGTCGAGCGATCGAGGCGGCGAAGGAAGGCAAGGTCTGACGGTAAGTACCTGCTCCATCGGCGTCCCCCCCCGCGACCGTTCTTCCAAGCTTTGTTCCGCATCTTCGACCGTCGGAGGCTCGCTCGATTTCGAACGCACCCGAGACCGATCCCGCCGTCCGAGTCGCCGTCGCGCTGATCGAGCGGGGTGGATCGTACCTGATTCGCCGCCGTCCCCCCGGCTCGATCATGGCCGGCGTCTGGGAGTTTCCCGGGGGGAAGATCGAGACGGGTGAGAGCGAGGAGGTAGCCGCGGCGCGGGAGTCGCTCGAGGAGACCGGACTCCGGATCGAAGTGATTCGGTGCCGACATCGAGCCGAGCATCTCTACCCACACGGACGGATCCGGCTCGCGTGGTTCGACTGTCGGCTCACGGATCCCGAACAAGAGCCCGACCCGGCGACCGGATTCCGCTGGGTCGAAGCGCGAGACCTCAGCGGCCTGACCTTTCCGGAAGCGAACGAGCATGTGGTCTCCGAACTCGCACGCGAGCGTTCGACTTCCGACGCGATGACGGAGAGCACCCCCGAGCTTCGCTGAGCGAGACGACGCCATGGTCGAATCCGTGCGACTTGCGATCATGCTCGAGCCGCTGGCGATCTATCTGTACATCCTGGGGATCTGGCAGAGCGGCCTTCGACCCAAGATCGTCTCGGGAAAGCTCGACCACGCCCTGTTGGTCTTCGGTCTCAGCGGCATCGTCATCGTCGGTCCCCTCGGGGAGTTCTTGCTCGAACGGCTCTTCGGGCCGGCGAATCCGGTCGTCTGGATCCTCTGGATCGGCTTCGCTCTGCTCTGGGCGATCTTCCTCGAAGGGCGGGCTGGTCGACGATTCGTGGTCTACAAGGTCGACTCGAGAGTTCTCCTCGAGGCAATCCGCATCTGTCTGGCCGCGGAGAGTGGGAGGTTCGTGGAGACGATCCAGGGATTCGAGGATCGCGAGGGGGGCATCACGGTGACGATCCACCCCCACCAGACGCTGAGGAGCGGGTCGGTTCAAGTCGAGGGACCGGATGCCGATACGTTTCGCCTGCGGCTCCAATGTGCCCTCGCCGCGCACTTCGGAAGTCGTCCGGCCGAGGGCCATTCTCACGTAGCGTGGGGGCTCTTCGCCGTGGCCTGGGTTGCCCTCGTGATGCCCATGCTCAATCTCTTGCTCCACGATCCGAGAATCCGAACTCTCGTGCGGGAAGTCCGCCGGCACCTCTTCGGAGCGTGAGATCGACCTGTTTGGAAATGAAAAAGGCCGAGCCCGCGGAGTGCGCGGGAGCGGCCCTTGGATTCATCTAGCGAGCGGTTCTCGCGAGATCAGGGAATCGGATTCGGGTTGAGAGTGATCGGAGGCTCGCGATCGATCACCTTGTCGATCAAGCCGTAGTCGCGTGCCTCTTCAGGGGACATGAAGCGATCGCGATCGGTATCTTCTTGGAGACGCTCGAGCGTCTGACCAGTGTGCTTCTGGTAGATGCCGTTGAGCTGCTTCTTCATGCGGATGAATTCTTCGGCGTGGATCTGAATCTCCGTCGCCGTACCTTCCATCCCAGCGAGCGGCTGGTGGATCATGATGCGGCCGTGGGGCAGGGCATATCGCTTGCCCTTGGTTCCCGCGGCGAGGAGCAGCGAGCCCATGCTGGCGCACTGCCCGATGCAATAGGTTGCCACGTCGCAGGGCACGAACTGCATGGTGTCGTAGATCGACATGCCGGCGGTGACGCTGCCGCCCGGGCTGTTGATGTAGAGATGGATCTCGGCCTTCGCGTCCTGGTGAGCCAGCACGAGCAACTGGGCGACGACGAGATTGGCGACTTGGTCGTCGATGGCGGAGCCGAGGATGATGATGCGATCCTGGAGCAGGCGGGAGTAGATATCCATCGCCCGCTCTTCGCGACCGCTGCGCTCGATGACGATCGGGACCAACGGCATGGGGCACTCCTCAATGAGCGGAGATCGGCTGTCTGTTCACGCGGGATCAAGGCGAGTGGGTCGAAGCCGCCGGCTCATTCGGCCGCGGGCGGCTTCACCTCGGACGGCGGGATCTGGCCGACGACCTCGTCGACGAGTCCGTATTCCTTGGCCTGGATCGCGGTGAGATAGCGGTCGCGTTCGGTATCGCGGGCGACGCGCTCGAGGGGTTGGCCGGTGTGCTTCGCGAGGATCTCGTTGATGTCCCGCTTGTTCGCCAGGATCTCCTCGGCCTGGATCTCGATGTCGGAGATCTGACCGCTGACCTGACCATACGGCTGGTGGATCATGATCTTCGAGTGGGGCAGGGCGAAACGCCGGCCCTTGGTACCACCGGCGAGCAGCACCGCGCCGCCCGACGCGGCCATCCCGATGCAGTAGGTGGCGATCGGGCACTCGATGAACTGCATGGTGTCGTAGATCGCCAGCGTACTGTAGACGCTGCCGCCCGGACTATTGATGTAGAAGCTGATCCCCTGCGAACGATTCTCGTACTGCAGGAAGAGGAATTTCATGACGACCATGTTGGCCGAGGCGTCGTTGATCACTCCCTCCAGGAAGATGATCCGATTCTCGAGCAGCAGGTCGCCGAGCGTCATCTGACGCTGGCGGGCGTAGTCGCGATACCGCTGGACGGACGCCGGCGAGAGGGGATGGTCGAAGATCATGCGACGCTCCACTGGAGAAACGCGATGGGGACCGTCGCAACCGAGGGTTCCGCCGGCGACCCTGCCGAGTTGCGACGGCGAATCCAATTCGAGGAACGCGGCAACCGAGTCGGGGGGGAATCGAGAGTCGACCCTGGACCAGGGCTGCACTCCAGGTCGACCTGAGTCGACCCGAGTGCTCGCGGGATCGAGGGAGACGGTGATCATCAAGCGTCGGCGGGCGGAGACTGGTCGGCGACGGTCGGAGAAACCGACTGATCGAGCGTCTCGACCGCCTTCTCTTCCTCGAGGACGATGTCTTCGAACTTGACGAACTGTAGGATGTGATCGATCGCCTTGCGCTCGAGGATCTGGGTCGCCATGGTCTCGGCGAGATTCTCTTTCTGGATCCGAGCACGGACGCGACGCGGAGATTCGTCGGTCCGCTCGGCGATCGCCTCGATCTCGTTCTCGATGTCCGAGTCGTCGACCTCCAACCCCGCGTCCTTCGCGATGCGGGCGAGGATGAAGAACTCCTTGAGCGTCTTCAGCGTCGATTCGTGAGCATTGGCACGGATCTCGGCCTCGCGGGCGCGGATCTGAGTCTCGCTCAGACCGCTGTCGCGGAGGTCGTAGATCTGACGACGGAAAACGTCGCGTTCCTGTCGGGCGACGAGGTCGGCGGGAAGGTCGAACGGAGTCCGCTCGGAGAGTTGGCGGACGATGTCGTTGCGAATCGATTCCCGCTGCTGGAATTCGAGACGACGATCGAGCATGCGACGCACTCCGCCGCGGAGTTCCTCGAGACTATCGAATCCGAGCGTGGCGATGAACGCATCGTCGAGCACGGGGAGCCGAAGCATCTTGAGGTCGTGGACGGTGATCTCGACTCCGATCGAGCGGTTCCGGAGGTTCGCGTCGGCGGAGGACGATCCGATCTCCGCCTTGGAGGACCGCTTGTCGCCGGCCACGGCACCCGTGAGGTCGGCGCCGATGGTCGGGATCTTGCCGTCCTGGAAGAGGAGTTCGGCCTGGAGACGGAATTGAATCTCCTTGGCCTCGTTCAGCGTCTTCTCGCCGTCGTGGAACCGGAGATCAGCGACGACGTAGTCGCCGAGCGCCGCCCCGCCTTCGAGCTTGGGAACGATCTGAGCATACTTCTCGAGGAGCGTCTGGAGGGCGCGGTCGACGTCGGCCTCGTTGGCCGTGCGGACGGCACGCTTGACGACGAGGTCGCGATAATTGGGAGAAGCGAAGCTCGGTCGGACCTCGACCTCGAACTCGAAGGTGAGCGGGCCGCTCTCGGGCAGCTCGATCGCCTCGACGTCGAGTTCGGGCTGCGTGATCGCCTCGAGCTTGTGATCTTCCTCGATCTGCTCGAGCGCGGCCATCAGCAGAACGGACTTCACCTGCCCCGCGACTTCCTTGCGAAACTTGCGCTCGACCAAACGACGAGGGGCATGCCCCGGACGAAAGCCGGGGACATGAGCTTCCTTGGTCATCTCACCGAGCGACTCGGTGAACTGGCGCTCGATCTCTTCACGAGCGATCGAGACCTTCAGGTGCTTC
Source organism: Isosphaeraceae bacterium (assembly GCA_033763215.1). GTDB lineage: Bacteria > Planctomycetota > Planctomycetia > Isosphaerales > Isosphaeraceae > JANRKW01. Next base: position 113,712 of record JANRKW010000011.1, read on the forward strand.
CTGCAAGGACCGACCTCGTCGATCGCCACCTCATAGGCCAACTTCCGCTTGGCATCCGAGTCGATGTCCGACTCATCGGGGGAAGTGGCGAGGTCAAGATCCTCGGTGCTCATCGACGGCATTCCTGTGGCGACCGCCGGCTGGGATGACCTCGGCGATCACCACTCATCCGACGCACACCGCGTCAGCCGCCAGCCGGGCGTCAAAATAAAGATGGAGCGGGAGATGGGATTTGAACCCACGACAACCACGTTGGCAACGTGGCGCTCTACCCCTGAGCTACTCCCGCCCTTGATCCAGGCCCGCGACCGCGTCGCGAACTCGGAGATCGAATTGTGTCGACGACATGCCTGGCATGCAGTCGAATTGAAAGCAAGTATAGTGACCACTCCCGCGATTGCAAGACCCATCCGAGGAAAACTCATGAAGATCGAGCGGCTCTCGGGGTTCGCCTCGAGTGGCCCCGAGCAATACCCGGACTTCCTTCTGGTCCGAAGAGCGACCCGTCGCGGCATTGCCTCCCCGTCGCGCCGGGATTAGTTTGGTGGGCGTTCCCTTCGGCTCCCCGCGTTCCGCGGACGGGCGACCGGTGCGATCATCGTCTTCTCAGGATCTTCGAAACATGGATCATCAACTCGTCGTTCTGCGGGGACGGAGCGTCTCCTCGACGATCAAGCTGGCGGGCGGCGTCACGACGGCGGGTCGCCAGGAAGATTGCCAACTGCGGATCAAGTCGTCCCAGGTCAGTCGAAAGCACTGCCGGATCTATGAGAAGGACGGCGTGTTGATGGTCGAGGATCTCGGAAGCTCGAACGGCACGTTCGTGAACAACGAGCGCATCGATGGAGCTTGCGTGCTCGACCCGGGCGACGAAATCGCGATTGGACCGATCACGTTCCGAGTCGAGAAGATCGGCGGAGCGACTCCGAAAGCCGCTCCCGCCGCTCCGACCGGGAAAGCGGGGGATACGGCGATCACGCAGGGGATCGCCACGAAGCAAGCCGTCCCCGACGACGAGTTCGAGATCATCTTCGACGACGATCCGGTCGTGGAGACCGTCGCGCTCTCGGACGAAGTTCCCCCCGTCGCGCCGGCGGCCGAGTCGAAGCCGTCGGCTGCCGCCGGCGGACTGGCGTCCGCAAGGAAGACCGAGCCGCCCAAACCTGCAGCTCCCGCGCCCGAGACACCGCCTCCTCCTCCCGAAGATGCAAACTCCGCAGATGATGCCGTCGCCGATTTCCTCCTCGATCTCAAGATGGACGACGACGACTGATCGAGCCGCCCCGAGATCCCCGAGCGAGCCTCTCGCGCGTTCGGGGATCCTCACAGCCGACGTGATGCATTTTCGAGAGTCCGCCGGCATCGATCTCGTGACATGACGGTTCGGCTTTGCACTCTTCCCGCTCGTCGAATCAATCGAGTGTGGTCTACCGACTCCGTCTCCTGTTTCGATTCCGAAACACCTGCGCGGCGGCGATGGATTTTCGGGCGTGAGTCTGTACGATGAGAACACGGGCGACGCCAAAAATAGCTGTCATCTCGACCCAGCCGCACCGATCGCTCGAGTTCGATGACGATACCCATCGGGAAGAACATTCATGGCTCGACGAAAAAATGCTCCGGATCAAGTTCGTATCAAATGTAAACTCGCCGAACGCCTTCGTGAACTCCGACTCGAGCTGTTCGGTGAACGCGGCGGCCCGGAGATGGCGCGGCGGCTCGGTCTGCCCGTGCGTACCTGGTACAACTATGAGGCGGGGGTGACCGTTCCCGCAGAAGTGGTGTTGCGGATCGTCGAGATGACGTCGGCCGAACCGACGTGGCTGCTCCACGGACGCGGCCCGCGCTACCGCAACAGCGTTCCGACCGGTTTCGACGGCGAGACGGGCCCGGAAACCTCAGTGACGGGGTTGCTCCGCGCGGCATTGAGACGCTTGGAAGATCGCGAGGCGGGCCGCGGACAATTGAAACTCCGTGAAATCGCCAACGGTGCTCACGGCGAGGACGGGGCCGACAACTCGATCGACCACATCCTCGTCAGCGTCGAAGATGCCTCGCAGTCGCCGCTCGTGCCCGGGTCGGGGCCTCAGTACATTGCCGCCCAGCGAGAGTGGCTCGCCGCCGAGAGAGAGTGTCGTTGCCTCAGAGTCGGGGACGACTCGATGCTCCCGCTCGTCTCCAACGGTGCATACGTCGCCTACTCCGATGCCGAGGAGTCTCCCGAAGATCTCGACGGCGTCCTCGCCGTGGTGTGGACCGACGCCATCCCCATCGTCCGTTGGGTACAGATCCAAGACCGCTACATTCTCCTCAGGGCTCAGAACCCCGAGACCAAGCCGATCACGATCCTCCTCGAGCGAAACGCCGTCGATCGCAACGAGGTCCGACTCCGTCGGGTCCTTTGGATCAGCACTCCCAGGTGATCGGGCCGTGCGAGGCTCGGCGCGGGCGAGCCTCCTCGAGTCGATCGTTCGCACCTCGATCAGTCCCATAGGATGAACTGATCGAGGCAGGGGACGGCAATGATCTTCCCGTCGCCCATGCGTCCGGTCCTCGCACGCGTCACGATCGCTCGCGTGACGCTGGGCACGTCCTCGTCGCGGACGTACACCCGAATCTCGACCTTCGGAAGATAGGATGTGTTGTATTCGCTGCCCAGGTATCGGTGCAGTCGGTGCTTCTGCCGGCCGTATCCCATGACCTCGTGAATCGTGCCTCCTAGGATGGGTTCTCCCGCGATCGCCTCGAGGACCGACTGGACGCGAAACGGCTTGATCAAAGCGATGATCTGCATCACGGGATCAGTGTACTCGGATGCGATTTGGTCATGAGCGATCGCCCCGGGAAGACTGGAGATCCGTCCCTGAGGGCCCAGGTTCGACGGCGTATTGACATTGGGTCCGGGTCCGGCGACAGTTGGTCGACGCATCTCCCAGGAACGCGAGGACGACGAGTCTCGTCCGGCGCACCGTCCTTTCCGGATGAGGTATCAGCGATGAGACGGGTGTTGACGCTGCTGGTTTCCTTCACCTTCATCTGCATTCTCGGGTGCGGGAATCGGTATCAGCACCGCATGGACGTCACCCTCGAACGGATGCGCGAAGCAAAGCGACTGGACGACAATCTGATGCCGCCTCCGAGCGAGGGCAAGCTCAAGGAACTCGCGATCTACGTTCGTCCGCCCAAGAATATGGAGCGGGCCAAGCAGTTTCAACTGACGGCCGTTCCCCCGGGCCTGTTCGACGCCGAGGAGACCTTCTTCGAAGGCAACAAGGACTTTCTCCACATCCTCGCCCGTCAGAAGACGGCCAAGAAGGCGGCGACCAAGAAGGGAGCCCCCGCGGTCGAGCAGACGCCTCGCGGAGACTTCGCCGCCGACGTCTCGAACCTCCTCGCCGGAGTGTTCGGCGATCCCGAACTCGTCGCCCCCGGGAAATTCAAGGACGAATCCCAGAAGACGAACAAATTCCGCCGAGCGGTCTTCAAGGCGAACAACAAGAACGTCTCGGTCTATTTCTATAAGGCCGACCCGTACGACGTCGCCTTGGTCTTCCTCGTCGACCCGGCCGACCAGGCGGCGCTCGTGACGAAGATCGGTCTGACTCTCCAGTCGTTCGCCGTCGGAAGCAAGGCCAAGGCGAAGTACGACGGTGCGGGAAGCGACGAAGAGGCCGAGGCCGAAGCGGGCGTCGGCGCTTTCTGATTCAGCGGCTCGTGCAAGCGATGGGGTTTCGGTCGAGGAGAGTCGCCCATCGGGTCGCTCTCCTCGCTTTATCGCTGGAGGCCGGCATCATTCTGCCTCCGTCGACTCCGGAGTCGGCGTGACCGCCGTCGGAACCTCCGCGGAATCCCAGGCGTCCCTCGCCTCTCGATACTCCGCGTCGTGCGTCAATTCCTCACGCACCACCATCACGTCGTCGGGCGCTTCGATCCCGATGCGCACGTGGTTGCGGTCGATCTTCACGACCGTGATCCGCACTTCCTCGCCAACCATGATTCCTTCGAGTCGCTTGCGGCTCAAGACCAGCATCACGCGTCCTCCTTGAGGCGTGTTCCGTGGGCGCATTGCCCAAAGGTGTCTTCCCACCCAGTCGAAGAAAGTGCGACCGGGCCGACGCATCGACGCGAACTTTTCCTCGAGGCGAATCGTGCGAGCTCCCGGAAACGTCGGAAGCGCGTCGCGATCAGCCCCAAGGACGCTTGAGGCGGTAGGGGATCATCCAATTGAACCAGCGGGAATTCAGCCGGTCGCCTTCGAACCACTCGCTGATTCCCGGGAATCGGCCGAACCCCTCCACATCGAACTCGGAGACCCAGCGCAGATAGAATGGGCCGTCGTCGACGAGGTACGAATGGCGCCTCGTGATCCGTGGGACCTCGATCGATTCTCCGTCGGATGCGGAGGCGACCGTTGCTCCAGGTACCTCCAGCTCCGCTGGATACCGAAGCCTGAGACGACTCGCGGCCCGAGCCTTGCAAAGCGGTTCGACGGAATCGCGAATCACGACGGCTCGTCCATCCCGACAGAGGATAGCCGGGGTGTGTCGAGGACCTCGTCGAGGCGTCGCGTCGTAGTGGATTGCGGTGAAACGGTCGAAATGAACGCGATCCCATCCCCATGACTTCCACGCGGCCGAGAGTTCTTCGTCGCCCGCGTTGTGGTCGTGGTAACCGCGACCGAGGAAGTCCACGCTCCGACGCTTGCCCGCGACTTCGACTCGGCCTTCGACTCGCGTATCGACGGCGGCGGGGATCCAGACGTGGCGCGACTCGAGCGGCCCCAGCTCGAACGGCGATGCCGATTCGAGGGTCGTCGCATGGAAAGCGAGATCCGCACTCAGGCCGCCCCCGTCCAAATTCGGCAGGTCGAGCCTCATCCGATACTCCGACCCGACGCGCGAGAGTCGCGTCGGCCCGATCTCGATCTCGAACGGGTCGTCGTCGATCCGCACGAATCGGCGCGGATAGGTGTGCAAGGCGTAGGCGAGGGTCTTGCCGTCTCGATACCAGCTCAAGCCGACGCCCGAGTGGTCGAGAGGGTCGGGAAAGGCGCTCGCTGGATCTCGAAGGCGACCCAGAGCGGCGAGTCCATACCGCGGGTCGAAAGGGAGGCCGAGGTACCATACCACGACCAGTGCGTCGCGACCGTCGTCGCTGATGGCGTCGAAATACCACCATTCCTGCGACCCGACCCCTCCGAGCCTCAGGGGACGATCGGGATCGGATCCAAGGCGGGGAGATTTCGTCATCCGATCGCGTGTCCCGAAAGCTTGGGATGCCGCCGGCCGGGCTCGCGGGATCCCACCCAGACCTCGCGCCAGGACTCCGAGATCGTCTCGAGCTGACAAGCAGCCAGCACGGCGAGCTTGCGGTTGAGGGAAACTCGTGCACGAGAGCGGAAGACATCGTAATCCAGCCGCTCGATCTCGTCGAGGATCCCCGCGTAGAGTCGCCCCATCACGCGGGTGCAGAGGCGGCTCGACCCGCCGATGAGGTCGGGGACGCCGGAGTCCGACTCTCGGTAGAGCGAGCGGGCACGAGCGATCTGCATCTGCATGAAGGATCGAAATCGATCGTCGACCCGACGCGCCATGATCGACGACTCATCGAGTCCGAATCGCTCGAGCTCCGAGAGAGGAAGATAGATGCGTCCGCGATCGAGATCTTCTCCGACGTCGCGCAGGATGTTCGTGAGCTGCATCGCGAGGCCGAGGGCCCGTGCCGCGCCCAGACATCGAGCATCCGCGAAACCGAAGAGGTGCGCCATCATCGAGCCGACGACGCCCGCGACGCGGTGGCAGTAGAGCTCGAGCTCATCGAAGTCGGCATACCGCATCTTGACGAGGTCCATCTCCATGCCGTCGAGCAACGCGAGGAAGTCGTCGAGCGGGATTCCGCGTTCGACGACCGTCGAACGAAATGCAGCGGGCGCGGATGGCAGGGGTCTCTGCCCGTAGACTTCGAGTAGGAGCTCGCGTGCATGGGCGAGCCGAAGAGCAGCCTCCCGCGTATCGGACGCCTCGTCCACGAGGTTGTCGACCCAACGACAGAATCCGTAGACCCGATACGCGTGCGTCCGTACGTCGCGAGGGAGACAGACGGAGGCGAAGTAGAAGGTCCGCGCATGATGGCGGGTGATGGCTCGACAAGCTCGATCGCCCTTCCAGATCGATCCGATCACGGTTGCGTCCTCGCTCCGTGCGGAACTCATAGGAATCTCTCGAGCACCTTCGCGCTCGAGATCACGCCGGGCAGTCCTGCTCCCGGATGGGTTCCCGCTCCGACGAAGTAGAGTCCCTCGACGTCCTCGCTCTTGTTGTGCGGTCGAAACCATGCGCTCTGGGTCAGGACCGGCTCGAACTGGAAGGCGGATCCCAGGTAGGCGTCGAGCTGCGTCTCGAAGTCCTTCGGAGTGAAGATCCGCTTCGTCACGAGATGCTTGCGCAGGTCGGGAACGAGCGACTCCTTCTCGAGTGAGGCCAGGATCCGGTCGGCATACTCTTCTTTGATTGCGTCCCAATCCTGACCTCCGCCGAGATGCGGGACGGGGCTGAGCACGTAGAACCCTTCGCAGCCGGGAGGTGCGAGGCTCGGGTCCGTGCGGGTCGGGGCATGGAGGTAGAGTGAGAAGTCGTCGGCAACGATCTTGCGGTCGAAGATGTCCCCGAGCAGTTCCTGATATCGAGGGCCGAGGATGATCGAGTGATGCGGGAGGTGCGGGTAGGTTCGATTCGTCCCAAAGTAGACGACGAACAGAGACATCGCGTACTGCATCTTCTCGAGCCGGCGATCAGTCCACTTCCGTCGGTGTTCGGGGCGAATGAGCTTGCGATAGGTGTTGGCGACATCGCCGTTCGAAACCACGACGTCCGCGGGAAACGTCCGCCCATCGGCCGTCCTCGCCGACGAGACGCGACCGTTGTCGACGCCGATCTCTTCGACCCGCGAACTCAATTCGACCTTGCCGCCGATCTCCTCGAAGATTCTCAGCAACCCCTGTACGAGAGCTCCCGTGCCCCCCATGGCGAAGTGGACGCCCCACTGCTTCTCGAGATAGTGGATCATCGCGTAGATCGACGAAGATCGGAGCGGATTTCCTCCGATCAACAGCGGCTCGAACGAGAAGACCTGTCTCAGACTTGGGTCGCGGATGAAGGACGACACCCGGCGATAGACCGATTGCTCGGCGCGAAGCCGCATCAGGTCGGGCGCGACCTTGACCATCTCCCAGATCGAGTGAAAGGAGTGATCGGCCAGGTCGGTGAACGCACGATCGAAGACCCGTTTCGCATATGCGTGGAATGCACGATAGCCCGCAACGTCTCCAGGCGAGAACTTCGCGATCTCAGCCTCGAGGCTCGCGTCGTCGCCCCGATAGTCGAAGGTGCGGCCGTCGTGGAAGAAGATCCGGTAGTATGGGTCGCACGGCACGATCCGCACGTAGTCGTCGAGACGCTTGCCTGCGAGTTCCGCGAGTTCGTGAAGGATGAACGGGACCGTCACGATCGTTGGTCCCGCGTCGAAGACGAAGCCGTCGTCCTCGTACACGTACGCGCGTCCGCCCGGCTTGTCGCGCATTTCCAGGATCGTCGTCGCGTACCCCTTGACTTGGAGGCGAATCGCAGCCGCGATGCCCCCAAATCCGCTGCCGATGACGACCGCTCGACCTTTCGATCCCGCTCGGATTCCCGACGGCAGAGTCGTTTCACTCGAAGCTGAAGGAGATTCGGACATCATCATGAGAATCGGCAAGCCGCTCGCGGGGTGAGCTCCTCGATCGGCAAGATCGAGTGAGTCAGGAAGGATTCGGAAAGGGGGCCGGACGGTTTGAGGCCGAGTTGCTCCACGAGCTCGATGAATGCGATCCGCTGGAATGTCGACAGGCCGGGTTCGAGCAACGACTCGAGAGCTTGGTCGTTCAACTGCTGGATTCTTGCGCGACACCGACCGACGGCACCCGAACCCACGATCAATTGATGCAGACGCATTCTACGCTCGATGGAATGCGGTCGTGCGAGCAGGTCGCGCATCTCGGATCGTCGTCTTCGAGTCGATGAATGATATGCGCTCCACAGGAGATAGGTACGCTTACCCGAATCGAGGTCGGAGTGGTCGCCCGTCGCCGGATCGCGCCCCAAGGCGTTGAGATCGTTGTTGATCTGAAATGAGAGGCCGAGCAGATCGCCGAAGCGGTCGAGTGCGCTGCAAACCACGGGAGAGGCGCCCGCGACGGTTGCCCCGAGCACCATCGGCCCGGAGATCGTATATCGAGCGGTCTTCCGAAGATAGGTTTCGATGAGGGTCGATTCGTCGAGGCAGTCGAGCGGGTCGGACTCGGAGACGACATCCATCACCTCGCCCACCCCGGTCTCGACCAGCATGTCGGCGAGGAGTCGGCAGGCACGACCGAGAGACTCGTCGACGAGGCCCGCCCGGGCAACCAATCGCATGGCGAGTGCACACAGCAGGTCGCCGCCGAGAATCGCGAGGTCTCCACCCCGCTTGGCGTCGGCTCGCTCCGAGCCGAGGGATTCGACGGGTCGGAGAGCCTCGTGAAGCGTCGGCTCGTCTCGCCGGAGCACGCTGCAGTCGATGATGTCGTCGTGGATCAGCATGAATGCGTGGAACATCTCGAGGCTGATCGCAACCTGCCAGACACTCTTGGGCGGGTCGGTTCTTCCATCGAGGATTCTGAAGCTCGCGAGGCAGAGTCGGGGCCGGACTCGTTTTCCACCTCGGAGGATGAAGCCGCGAAGCTGCTGAAAGAGCGACTCGAGCCGCGGATTCGATGCGAAGATCCGCTCGGCCTCACTCAATGCCTCGGCGAGGAATTGGTCGATCCGTTCCGATTCCCGGGTACCGATGGGCATCGGTGCAATCGCGGGATAGAGAATGGGGGCGGAGTGGGACACGTGAACTTCCTCGTCGCGTGGTATTCGATATGAAGAAGGCGAGGAGGACCGGAGAGAGGAGTGTGTCCACGAGGGACCCGGCTCCAGGTCGTGGAGATAGTTTATTCAACCGACCAGAGCCGCCGGCTCGAGCCGGACGGTCGACGCGACGGAGCCCACGATTCGGCTCGCGCATGATGCACGCAAGCATGCGCAGGGCGATTCCATTTTGACCTAGCCGAAAGACCGCAAAGGAGTTACTCCAAGGCCGCTTTTCACGCGAGCACCAGGAGATCTCCGCATGGACGCGCGGCTCAGTTTGATGGAAGTCTTTAATTCGTCGGAACTTATCGACCATCGCAAGGCCCGGGGGTTGCGGCATCCCCTGGGCGCGATCTTGGCCTTGACCACCGTCGCGATGCTCTCGGGCGTGCGGAGCCAGAAAGGCGTCGTCGAGTTCGGTCGCGATCGAGGCCGAGACTTTCTCAAGCTCTTCGGCTTCCGCAAGTTCAAGGGGCCCAGCGAAGCCACCATCTCCCGGGTCTTCGCCTCCCTCGACGTCGTCGCCTTCGAGGCATGCGTCCGACGCTGGATCGTCGCGCGGGCCGGCCGGCGGTTCGAGCATGTCGCCATCGACGGCAAGACCGTGCGCGGCTCCCGCGACGGCTCGCTCCCCGCCGTCCACCTCCTCACGGCCTACGCGCCGGAGATCGAAACGACGCTCGCTCAATTGCGCGTGGACGCAAAAACAAATGAACACAAAGCGGCGCTGGAACTGCTGGGTGCGACGCCGCTTTCGGGCAAGATCGTGACGGCCGACGCGATGTTCACGCACCGCGACTTCTGCGTCGAGGTCGTCGGGCGGGGCGGGGATTTCGTGCTTCCCATCAAGGCGAATCAGCCGAATCTGCTCCGCGACGTCAAGGCCGCGTTCGCCGACCCGCCCGCGGGTCTTTCCCCCCCGACAGAGACGACTTCGAGCCGACACGATTGAGTTCGCGACCACGCTCGACAAGGGGCACGGCCGCGTGGAGCGCCGGTCGATCGCGACGACGACCTGGCTGGAAGGCTATCTGGCGCGGGACTGGCCGGGGGTGAGGCAGGTGTTCCGCCTGCGTCGCGAGCGAACGATCAAAGGCGTGAAGACGGTCGAAGAGGTTTATGGGATCACGAGTCTGTCGCGCGGGAAGGCTTCGGCGTCGCGTCTGCTGAGCCTGGTGCGTTCCCACTGGGGAATCGAGAACCAACTGTTCGGCGTCCGCGACACGACGATGGGCGAAGACGCGAGCCGGATCCGCAAGGGCAACGCTCCCGAAGCCATGGCGTTGCTCCGCAACGTGGCGTTGGCGGCGCTGCCGAAGGTGAAGAATCGGAGTCGAGCCGGGGTCATGCGCCATCTGTGCCTGCATCCCAAGAAGGCGCTGGCACTTCTGGAAAAACCCGGACGACAATGAAATGGCCCTGTCGTCGGGATCACTCGGTCTTCCCTGCCGCGATGCGGCCCGTTACACTCGGGCGATGCCTACCGATCGTCGTCCAGGACTCGGACCGCGAGGCGATCAAGAGACCCGTTCTCGACGGACGCCGACCTCTCGGGAAGACCGCGATGAGCGGTCGACCGGTCGGATTTCGGACCCCGTTTCGTCATGAATCAGAAGGAGAGCCACTGGTGCGTCGCTCTGTCACGCTCGCTCTGACGTTCGCCCTGACCCTGGGCTTGCTCGCGATCGGCGACCTCCGCGCTCAGGACGCGAAGCCCGCCGACACGAAGCCTGCCGCCGAGAAGCCTGCGGAATCGAAGCCCGCCGCGCCCGCCTCGGATCCCAAGGCCGCCCCGACCGCCGCTCCCGCCGAAGCTCCCCTTCCTCCGATCCCCGCGGATGTGGAAGCCAAGCTCGAAGCCGCCCGCAAGGCGGTCGCCGAGGCGATCGTCGCTGCGCAGGATGCCGGTCTCGTCGACTCCTCGATCGACCCGCCCCCGATTCTCGACATCCTCGTCACCGGTCGGGCGATCGACGCCCGTGAACTCAAGGCCCGCCGAGGCGTGAGCCCCGAGGTCTTCGGAGCCTGGTTCACCGGCTACGGGAAGCCGCTCGAGGGGATCACCCCGCAGGAGAACGTCCGGATCTTCCAGCCGAGCGATGGACTCAAGACGCTCTTCGACCAGCGCGCCGGGATGCTCGCACGCCACATCGAAGCCGCACGGAAGGCCAAGGCCGACGCCGCCAAGCCCGCCGAAGCGAAGAAGGAAGAGCCGAAGAAAGAGGAGATGAAGAAGGAAGAGGCCAAGCCCGCCGAGACGAAGAAGGAAGAGCCGAAGAAGGAGGAGATGAAGAAGGAGGAGGCCAAGCCCGCCGAAGCGAAGAAGGAAGAGGCCAAGCCCGCCGAGACGAAGAAGGAAGAGCCGAAGAAGGCCGAGATGAAGAAGGAAGAGGCCAAGCCCGCCGAAGCGAAGAAGGAAGAGGCCAAGCCCGCTGAAACGAAGAAGGAAGAGCCGAAGAAGGCCGAGGTGAAGAAGGAAGAGGCCAAGCCCGCCGAGCCGAAGAAGGAAGAAGCCAAGCCGGCCGAAACGAAGAAGGAAGAGCCGAAGCCCGCTGAAACGAAGAAGGAAGAGCCGAAGAAGAGCTGAGCTCCGCCTTCGGAGAGCAACTCCGCGAACTCCCTCGCCCACGCACGAGATGGGCGAGGGAGAGTCCTCCGCCTCGCAGACCGAGGCGAAGGGAGTCCTCGAGCATGTCGAGCCTGGACGGGCTTGCTTCCGAGATCGAGCGCGACGGCTGCGCGACGCTGTCCGGGATCCTCGATCCCGAGGCATGCGAGCATCTCCTGGCGGTCCTCGCCGCCCGCGAAACGGAATGGGCCGGTTGGGGCGGGGCGCGAAACCTCTTCGAGATCGACGCGATCCGAGAGGTCGCGCTGTCGCAGCCGATTCGCCGGGTTGCCGAGACCGTTCTCGGTCGGGGCTGCTCGGCCGTGAGGGCGCTGCTGTTCGACAAGACGGCGTCCGCGAATTGGGGCGTGGCGTGGCATCAAGATCTCGCGGTCGCCGTGCAGGCCCGCAACGACGCCGTTCCGGGATTCGGCCCCTGGTCGATCAAAGCGGGGGTCGTTCATGCCGTGGCTCCCGCATCGGTCTTGGAGCGGATGCTGACGATTCGGCTCCACCTCGATGCTTGCGGGCCCGAGAACGGTCCGTTGCGCGTCGTGGCGGGTTCTCATCGCAACGGCCGGATCGGGGCGGAAGACTGGTCGAGTTCCGTGTGGCGGGGAACGCAGAGGGTCATGACGGTGGAGCGCGGGGGAGTCGTCATCTTCCGTCCGCTCCTGCTCCATGCGTCCAGTCCCGCCGAGCAACCGAGCCGCCGGCGCGTTCTGCACCTCGAATATGCGTCGGCCGACGCTCTCTCCGCGCCTTTGCTTTGGCGTTGGAGCTTGGGCTCGTGTGAATCGAGTGAAGATCCAGTCGCGGAATGATTCGTTTGAATCGAAGGCCCGAGAAAGGTGTTCGCATCCTTGTTCCGTCTTTGATCGAACGCCGAATCCCTTGGCAAATCGTGCATGGTCTGATATGATCTTCGTTCTCTTCCAGCGAGGCGGAAGCGAGGCTCGCTCCCTCGTTCGACGCGTGTTCCCTTCGACTCCCGCGAGAGGCCGACCAGATGACGCCAGCCGTCGTGGGAAAGCCGTCGACCTTGCCCAACCTGATCGAACTCGCGTGCGGCTCGGCGGAGCGGCTGGGCGCCGAGGCGATCCTGGTCGTGCCCGAGGGTCGCATCGATTGGGAAGCGGTTCGAGCCTCCGGAGGCGAGATCCCGATTCTGGTCGCCACCGAATCCGAACGATCGACGGCCTCGGTTCGCGACGCGGGGCTGACCGCGGTGGAGGTCGAGCCGACCGACGCCGCGATCATCGAGCGAATCTCACTGGCTCTGATCGAAGCGGTCGCCAACGATCAGCTTCGAGCGGGAGCGCGGATCCTCGTGGTGTACTCGGGCTTCGACGAGGAAAAGCTCGACTCGATGACGGTGGTGCGACTCGGCGAGCATCTCGAGCGACTCTCTGCGCGCGATCTGAGAGCGCTCGAGACGTCGGTGCCGTTCGAGACTCTGAAGGCGGTGGTCGACGTCGCCGTCGAGATCGGTCGAGAAGGCCGCGAGGGGAAGGCCGTGGGGACGCTGGTCGTCGTGGGCGACGTCCGAAACGTCCTGGCTCGTTCGCGCACCTTGGGATTCGACCCCTTCCGGGGCTACCGCCGCAAGGAGCGGAACCTTCGCGACCTCAAGGTCCGAGAGGCGATCAAGGAGATTGCGCAACTCGATGGGGCATTCGTGGTTGCGCGAGACGGAACGGTCGAGGCGGCCTGTCGGATCATCGACGCGCCCAACACCGGCCTGACGTTGCCCAAGGGTTTGGGGACGCGACACTGGGCGGCGGCGGCGATCACGAACGCCACCACCGCGCTTGCGGTCGTGGTGAGTCAGTCGACGGGAACCGTGCGGTTGTTCCAAAAGGGCGAGATCATCCTCAGGATCGCGCCGATGAGCCACGCCCGGGCGATGAAGTGGACCGACGCCGAGATCGAACCGGCCGGATCGCGACCCGAGAAGAACCACTGAGCCGTCGAACCGCCTGTCGACCGCTCGATGTCTCGGAAAATCGACATTCGACGTCCTGAGTCGCAAATGGTCTTGGCAAAATGATTTGCGTTCCGAGGACGCATCGTTTCCGACTCGATGGACGCCGCGATTCGACACGCATCTCGAGCTCGCTTGACAGGCGAAATCGAGTCTCCGATGATACCGATCGGTTCGGATTGGGAGAGAATCGGTAGCGACTCGACGACATGCGCGATCTTTCGTCGATCTTCCGAGCTTTCTCTTCGAGTCGGACTTGCAGATGCCGAGCGTGACCATTACAGTCGGAATCGATCGACTGCCTTCCACCGTCGACCCCTCTCGGTCGGGCGACGCCGTAGGCCTGCATCGGACGGAATGGAGAGAGGAGCATCTCGTGAAGAACCTCAGGACATTTGCCTACGCCTGCGTGGCGCTCGCCCTCGCCGGATCGGTTCGTGCCGACTTCATCGCCTACGACGTGCGCAGCGACGTCGTGGGCAATCAAGCCTACGGCGGCTCGATCGGTCTCGACTTCAATGTGAACTCGTCGATTCTCGTCAACGCTCTGGGTGCCTTCGACAACGGCGGAAACGGACTGTTCGCCGGCGTCACCGTGACGATCTACAACCGCACGAGCCAGGCGATCGTCGCTCAGGCCGTCGTTCCCGCCGGAACTTCGGCTCCCCTGATCAATGGCAGCCGCTTCATCAGCCTGCCCAATCCGATCAAGATCGACCCGGGCAACTACACCGTCTCGGCGGTGTTCACGAGCGACCTCTTCTTCAACGTCTTCACCGGAACGAACGTTCCGTCGACGCTGAACTCCGGCGGCGGGTTGGTCTCGTTCGTCGGTACCGGCCGCTACGGTCTCAACACCGGGTTTCCGACCATCGTCGACTCGCAGCAGGTGGTCAATCCCTACGCCGGCGGTACCTTCCGCTTCGAGGACGCGATTCCCGAGCCCAGCTCCTTGGTGCTGATGGGTATCGGATCGGTCGCGACCGCGGGTTTGATTCGCCGCCGTCGCAAGGCCGCCTGATTCGTCGATCCGTAGTCTCCGTCTCTCCTCTCCATCCATCCGTCTGTCCGCAGGCCGGCGCCCCCGCAAGAGGGGTGTCGGCCTGGTTTTCGTTAGAACTCTCGCCCCCTGTGCCGCTCGGCCGGCACTTTCGTTCGCGCGGATCCGCGACTTCGCTCGTCCATACCGCTGCTTTGTACTATCGATCAGCAACGGATTCTCGGCGATTCCCCACCGTCACCTCTCCTGAACGACATCATGACTCTCGACACGCGCGAAGCATCCGTGGAGCACGAGGATTCCTCGCTCGATCTCACCGTCGTCATGCCTTGCCTGAATGAGGCTGAGACGCTCGAGACGTGCATTCGAAAGACGCTCGAGACGTTCGCTCGGCACGGAATTCGAGGAGAGGTCATCATTGCCGACAACGGCAGCACGGACGGTTCACAGGCTCTCGCCGAGCGCTGCGGGGCCCGGGTGGTTCACGTCGCAGCCAAGGGCTATGGAAATGCGCTCGCCGGGGGGATCGCTGCGGCTGGAGCTCCTTATGTGATCATGGGAGACTCGGACGACAGCTACGACTTTCGCGACTGCCCGAAGTTCCTGGAGAAGCTGCGCGAGGGACACGACTTGGTGATGGGCAATCGTTTCCGCGGCGGGATCTTGCCGGGAGCGATGCCTCCTCTCCATCAGTACTTTGGAAATCCGGGTCTGACCTGGCTGAGTCGGCTCTTCTTTCGTTGCCCCGTGGGCGACCTCTACTGTGGGCTCCGCGGGTTTCGGAAGGCCTCCGTCGAGAAGCTCGACCTTCGGACGACGGGGATGGAATACGCCACGGAGATGGTCATCAAGGCGACGCTGTACAAGATGTCGATCGTCGAGGTGCCGACGGTGCTGTCGCCCGACGGACGAAGCCGGCCGCCGCACCTGCGGAGCTGGCGGGACGGTTGGCGAACCCTGCGATTCATGCTCCTCTACAGCCCGCGCTGGTTGTTCCTCTACCCGGGCTTCTTGTTGATGCTGATCGGTTTCGCCATGTTCGCGATCGGGCTCCTTCGTCCTTCGGACTCGAGCGAGGCCGACACCCGACTGCTGCTCTTGGCGGTGATGTCGGGTCTCCTGGGGTTCCAGTCGATCGTGTTCGCCGTCTTCAGCAAGACGTTCTCGCTCACGACCGGACTGATCCCTCCCGACCCTCGAATGGAACGTCTCTTCAAGGTGATCACGCTGGAGACCGGGATCTTCGTCGCCGCGCTCCTGATGGTCCTGGGCATCGCCGGAATGACTTATTCCGCATGGACTTGGAATGCTCCCGGATCGGGAACGCCTCCGCTCGGGCCGATCAAGGGCGTCCGTCCCTTGATCCCCTCGATCTTCTCGCTGGTGCTGGGCTTCCAGGTGCTGACGTCGAGCTTTTTCATGAGCGTCCTGGGACTGGGTCGTCGGTGAGATCGCGGAATGGGTTCGTTTCGCGCGGCCGTCGTCCTCGATCCTTGGTTCGTTCGTTCAGTCTGAGCGGCCCATTGGGTTCGTTTCGCGAGCTGGATCCGAGAGGGGAATCGGGATGAAGCTGGTCGATTCCGTCCACGGTGCGTACGTTCACACCCGGCGCGTGCGGATCCTCTCCGAGCTGTTGGCCCCCCTCTTTCCTCCGGGCTCGCGAGTCCTCGACGTCGGCTGCGGCGATGGGATCCTGGCGAGCGCGTTGATGGAGCTGCGCCCCGATCTGGCTCTGGAAGGGATCGACGTTCTCGTCAGGGATGGGGCGAGGATCGCGGTCCGTGAGTTCGACGGCCTCCATATCCCGTTTCCCGACAAGAGTTTCGACATCGTGCTCCTGGTCGACGTCATCCATCATGCCGACGATGGCCGCGGGCTGCTGGCGGAGGCTTCACGGGTGGCCCGCAGGGGGGTGGTCGTGAAGGACCACCTGAACGACGCTTGGCTCGCTCATTCGACGCTCGCGTTCATGGATCGTGTCGGCAATGCGCGTCATGGGGTGGCGCTTCCCTTTCACTACTGGGGCAAGCGGACTTGGGATGAGGTGATCCAGGCAGCCGGCCTGAAGACGTCCACCTGGATCGGGCGACTCGGCATCTATCCCTGGTGGGCCGATTGGGTCTTCGGCCGATCGCTGCACTTCATCGGGTTCTTCGAACCGGTGCAGGACTGATGGAACGCTGGGTCGCCCTCATGCTCGGTGTCGCGGCGTTCGTGGGATTCTCCGGCTGGGGAGGGTTCTTCACGAGACGAGTCCTGCGCGACCGACAGGCGGGCTGGGGGATCTTTCCCGCAACCGGAATGGCTCTGACGGTCGTCGTGGGAGGGGTGCTCGATCTGCTGTCGGCGATCTCGGCAACGCGCCTCGACCTCTGGATCGGAATCGGCTGCCTCCTCTGCGTCCGGGAGTTCATCTCGGATCGAGCCCGCGTGGCGTCGTCGCTCGACTCGGTTCGGTGGAGCAGGTGGTCGAGCGCGGCCGGCTGGGGCGTGGCTCTCTGGGCATCGATTCGGATCTTGAGCAGCGTTCATCCCGAGAGTCTCAACGAGTTCGACGACCTGACGGGGTACGTCGTCTACCCGACGCGGATGTTGCAGTCGGGTGGGATCGGCGTCGATCCGTTCAATGCTCGTCGTCTCGAGTCGTCGCTGGGCGGGATGTCGATCCTCCATGCCTGCGTCTTGGGTCACGCTTCGGATCAGCATCTCCCGATGGTCGATCTGGGGATCGGGCTCGCCGCCGCTCTCGGGGCCGCGGCGGAGTTCGCTCGATCTCGCCGCATGAAGTCGACTCTCTTGGCCGCTCCGCTGCTGATGGTGGCCTACGACCCGACTCCGATGACGAACATCACGGCGGTGATGACGGGGATCGCCTTCACGATCGGGCTGATCGCCGCGGTCGAGCGGCCCGGAAGAGGCTGGGGGCGGGTCGTTTCGATCGCCCTCTTCGCATCGGCGCTCTGCGCGGTGAAGTCGAGCTACATCCCGGTCGCGGTGCTCTTCCTGGCGATCCACTACCTGGATCGAGCGATCCGACTCCGGGAGTTCGGCGAGGGTGTCGGCGTTCTCATCCTCACCAGCCTGATGACGCTCCCCTGGATGATCGGGTTGAAGGCGTCGTCGGGGACGTTGCTCTATCCGATCCTCGGTCGCGGCTTCCACGGCTCGGTTCACGGCACGTTCGTTCCACCGAGCTCGCACCTCGGAGGCGCGGGGTATCTGCGAAACCTCGTCGTCGGTCTCACGGATCCCAATGGTGCCGCGGCGCTGATCGGCGCGTCGATCTCGATGATCCTGGGTTGGAGTCGGACTCGAGATGAGGGTGAGGGCCGCGTGTCGGTCGCATTCCAAGCGGCGGTTCTGCTCAACACCTTGGTGATGCTGCGGTTGTTCGAGTTCGTCGATGCTCTCAGGTACCTCTCTCCGTTGTTCACGGTGTCGTTGGTCGTGTCGCTCGTCGATCTCGGGGGACTCGCGTCGCGCGAACATTCTCGAGAATCGTCCGGGAACGCGAGCTCGGCGTTTGCGGCGATGATGTTCGTCACGGCGTTCGCTCTCGGCGCCAGTTGGTGGTCGTCGCGGAGTCTGATCGTCAAACCGACCGTGCGCAATGCGCTGCATCTCCTGGAGGGCGGGCGACTCACCAGCCCCGAGGAGATCGACGCCGCTCGCCGGGCGCAGGGGACGATCGAACCGGGCGAGCCCGTCCTGGTTTGGACGGCAAAGCCCTACCTGCTCGACTTCCGACGCAACCCGCTGTACGTTCTCGATTGGCCGGGAGTCGCCGGCCCGGCTCCGGGGCTTCCGATCGGGCGAGGCGGCGAAGCGGTCGCACGATATCTCGAAACAGTGGGGATTCGTCGGATCCTGATCTCTCCCGCCGTTCGTGAGATCTATCCCGCGACGGAGGCGGACGTCGAAGCGATGACGAGCGGCTGGTCGCGGGCGGTCTCGGTGCTCGCGCTGCGGTTCTGGCGGGATCTCGAGGAACTGCGCTCGTCTCGGACGACGATCGAGGCGGGGACGGGATACCTGGTCCTCGAACTCGATCGGCCGCGACCGGAAAACTGAAGCGCGGAAAGTATGCCGATGCGAAGGTGGGTCGCTCCACCGAGGACGCCGACTCGAGGATCGAACCAAGGGAGGTTCCATGCGAGGAAACGCGACGACGGCGGTGCTCTGGGTCGCCGTTCTCGGGGCGACGACGAGCTCCGCCGGGGAGATCGAGTTCCGAAAGGGAATTCCCGCCGATCCGAATTTCTTCCCGATCGGGGTCTGGCTCCAGTCGCCTCGGCGGGCCGAGGAGTATCGTCGAATCGGAATCAATACCTATGTCGCGCTCTGGAAGGGACCGACGGCGGAGCAGCTCGACGCTCTCGACCGAGCGGGGATGAAGGTCGTCTGTCGTCAGGATGAGCGATTCCTCGACCGCGGCTCGATCATCGCCTGGATGCACGACGACGAGCCCGACAACGCCCAGGCGCTTCCCGACGGCAAGGGATACGGGCCGCCGATCGCCCCGTCGAAGATCGTGGAGGGCTACCGAAAGCTGCGGATGGTCGATCCCGACCGCCCGGTCTTCCTGAACCTGGGGCAGGGGGTCGCAAACGATCGGTACGTCGGCCGGGGCGTGCGGACCGGTCACCTCGAGGACTACCGCGAATATCTCGAGGGGTGCGATATCGGCTCGTTCGACATCTATCCGGTGAGCCACACGGATCGGGCGATTCGGGGGAACCTCTGGTACGTGTCGAAGGGCGTCGAGCGTCTCCGAGAGTGGAGCGGTGGACGCAAGCCGATCTGGTGCTGCATCGAGACGACGGGGATCTCGGATCCGACCGTGCGCCCGACGCCGAGCCAGGTGGAGTCGGAAGTTTGGCTCGCGTTGATCCACGGCGCCGAGGGCATCATCTACTTCGCCCATCAGTTCCGCCCGACGTTCATCGAGGCGGGTCTGTTGGCCGATTCGAAGATCACGGAGGCCGTTCGATCGGTCAACGACCGGATCCGGGAGCTGGCGCCCGTGCTCAGGAGCCCGACGATCCGGGGATCGATCACGGCGGTCGGTTCCGATCCCGACGTTCCCGTCGCGACGATGGTGAAGCGCCACGGGGGAGCGACCTACGTCTTCGCCATCACTACGCGACCGGGGACGACCGTGGTGGAGTTCGACTCGAAGTCGACCGCTTCGTCGATCGAGGTCGTCGGCTCGAAGGAGTTGCCGAAGATCGAGAAGGGGCGATGGACCGACCGGCTCTCGGACCAACGCGTGAGAATCTATCGGATCGTCTCCGGCGCCGAGCCCCGATGATCTACACGGCCTTGCTTCGCGGGCTCTTCTCGAGGATCCACGGCGACCCGGTCGAGGTGGATGAGTCGGCCGCCCGCGCGCTCGTGATCGTGGCGGACGGTGTGGGCGGGTTCGCGCTCTGCTCGACCTCGCTCCGTCATCTGGTCGGACGAGCCGGCACGGGTCCTGCGGAGTCGACCCGGGTCGAGACCCTCGACTGGGGGCATGGACTCTGGCGGTGGTATGCCGATCTCACTCGCGTCGAGCGGCACGTCGAGCAGGCGGCCCGCCTCGCCGAACGGTTGGCGACCTGGAATCGCACATCCGGCGGACGCCCCGCGGCGTTGGTGGGGAAGTCCGGAGGCGCGGGGATCGTCGTGAAGGCTCTGGAGCAGTGCGCACCCGGCTCGGTGGAGAATGTGGTGCTCCTCGCCCCCGCGCTCTCCCCGGGCTACGATCTCGCTCCGGCTCTTCGAGCGGTGCGCGGGGAGATGGTCGTCTTCTGGTCGCCGCTCGATCTGATCATCCTCGGCCTGGGAACCTCGATCTTCGGCACGATCGATCGGAGACACACTTCGAGCGCGGGGCTCCTGGGGTTTCGCGTGCCGCGGGAGGGGACGAAAGGGAGCTACGCGCGCCTGCGTCAAATTCGCTGGCGGCCGTCGATGATCGGCCTGGGCTATCTCGGTGGTCACATCGGCCCCGATCTGCCGGGGTTCCTGCGCGTGCACGTCCTACCGATCGTGACTCGAGGAGCGGGATCGGAGCCGCGCGAGTCGCTCGAGCCGACCGAGTGAGCCACCGCCGGCGAGCGCCGCCGGTGCGGGAGTCAAGCGATTCGAGCAGGAGTCCGACGCCGGAGGCGATTCGATTCGCGCCACCGGCGCCTTCATGAATGGTGGACCTCGGAAAAACGAGGGGCCGGCGGCGGTGTCGCGATCTTGGGATATGATCGTGGAGTCGCCCGAGATGAACGCGATGCGAAGAGTGAGAGCCCGAGGGGATTGGCCCGCGCCGAGCGACCTGCGTCGCGAAGCGGACCGGACCGATCCCCGCGTGCTCTCCGAATCGCCCCGAGCCTTCGGCCGCTCGAGGCGAGCACGCAAGAGAACCGGCACCGTGAGTCGCCCGCGCACGGCGGTCTCTCCCTCTCCATCAGGAGAACCCACCTTTTTCCGTCAGGACAACGGAGGGGGAAGACCGCCGTGCCATCGATTCACCGAAGCCGAGCCGCACGGCTTCGAGCCGCGTGAATCGATCCTCGCGCTCAGAAAGCGGGCCGCGCCGGTGCGACGGGCGGCGGGGGCGCGGAGTTGGAATCGGCGGACTTGGGCCGTGCGATGGCGATCCGGAGCCCGATCTCATTGGCGGCGTCGTAGGCCAGCACGGCGTTCTTGTGAGGCGTCGCGAAATCGGCCGAGAGCAGCATGGCGTTGCGGTCGGTGTCCTTGCGTGCTGCGCGGAGGCGTTCCGCGAGGGTTTCGAGCGAGACGTCGCCGGGGAGAGGTTCACGGTCGAGCTTCATGGCTCCCGCCGCGTCGATCTCGACGAGAATGAAGTTCGCCTTCATGTCGTCGAGCGACTTCCCGCGTCCCTGGGTCGCGGCTTGGGGCGGAGCGTCGTCGTTCGGCTTGGGGATCTCGAGCGACTTGTAGAGGACCGTGCTCGCGGTGACCAGGAAGAAGAGCACGAGTTGGAAGGCGACGTCCACCATCGCCGCGAGGTCGAGTTCCTCGATCTTGTCGGGTCCGGTGCGCGAGAGAGTGAAACCGGCGGCGGCTTCGTCCTCGTCGAGCGGGTCGGGTTCGTCGTCGACGAAGCCTTCTCCGGCTTCCCAGGGAGGGGGGACGGATCCGCGGGGCGGGCTTGGAGCTGGAGGCGAGGCGAGGGAATCATCGGCGAATTCGAACTTCGACGGCTTCGAGCGCGGGCTCGTTGCCGACGGAATCGGCGCGGGCTGATCGTCGTCGTCGTCGTCGTCGAGGAAGACCGCGGCGAGCGGAGACGTGGGCGCGGCTTCTCCTCGAGAGACCGATGCGGGGCCGCCCATCATGGTCGATTCGTCGGGAGCTTCGAGATCCGAGTCGAACTCGTCGACCACCTCGGCGACCAGGGGGTGATCGTCGTCGTCGAGCCGAGGAACCGAGGAGCCGGGAGCTCCCGCGAGACCTCCGGTACGGAGCTCATCGAGGTCGGAGATCGGCGACCAGCCGAACGTCGACCCGCCCGGCCTAGCGAGATCGCTGGGGCGGATGGAGCCGTTGCGGAGTCCGGAACGGACCGCTTCGGTCGTCAAACCGCGGAGCGTCTCGAGTCGATCGGCGAGGAGGACATCCCAGGTCGATGCCAATTTCGTCGGCTCCCGGTTCGGTGATCGATGCGGAGGCGGGCTCGAGGCGGGTCTCGCGAGCGCTATTCGGGGTCTTTGACGCCGATGTGGATCGTTGCGCCGCTCTCTCGCTTGGTGATCTCGGAGATGATCCCGAGCATCTCACCATGCGGGACCTGCCCGTCGGCGAGGAGGACGACGCGCGAGAGGCCTTTTGCGACGCCGTCGGAGACCGCGCGGCAGGCCCGGTCGATGTCGACCGACTCGGGATTCACGGTGCCGATCTGGATCCGGGGGCGATCCGCGGGATTCCGGGCCGGCAGGATCGTCAAGAAGACGGCTTCGTTCTCGTCGACGCCCACGCCGTGACGCGCGGGAGGGATGCTGAGCGAGTCCCCTCCGCCGATCTGCATCGAGAAGAGCATGAAGGTCATGAGCTGAAAGACGACGTCGACCATGGGAGTCATGTCGATATGTTCGTCGATCGCTTCGCTGACCTGGCTTCTGAGCAGCATGATCTCGATCCGCCGGGAGGAGTGGAAGAGCGTGGTTCGAGAGATCGCCGGGGCGGGGGCCCCGATGCGCCGGCGGCGCGGCTCACTTCAAGATCGGCCGCGCGCCCTTTTTCTGAGCGGGTGCGGGTTCGACTTGCTCGAGGACGTCGATGAAGTCGCCGAGTTGCCGTTCGGTACGATCGCGGAGCGAACGGAGGCGGGCGTGGATGTCGTTGCCGACGATCATCATCGGGGTGGCGATGAGGAGGCCCGAACCGGTGGCCCAGAGGGCGAGGCTGATGTCGGCGGCGAGCGCGGTGGGGTTCACCTTCTCCGAGCCGCCGATGCGTCCGAACGCTCCGATCATCGAGGCGACCGTTCCGAGCAGACCGAGGAGCGGACCCATCCGCACGATCGTGCCGACCGACGCCAGGCGATTCTCCATGCCCGAGATCACCTCGGTGTGGAATTCCATCACGAGGAGCTGCTTGATCTTGGCGATTCCCTTCGAGCGGTGCGTAAGGGCGACGGCCATGAGTTGTGCGATCGCGGCATGCCAGACCTCCGGGCGACGACAGAGGGCGATCGCCGCGTCGAACTTCCCGGATCGGCACTGACGCCCAACTTCCTCGATGAGGCCGGAGGATGCCTTGGGAAGCGACTTCTTGCGGAGTCCCCGGTAGAGGAGGATGGTGTTGTACACACCCCAAACGGCGAGGAGGGCGAGAGTTCCGTAGATCAGGATTCCGAACGCGTCGATGATCTTGAGCGTCAATTCCATGGCGGGAGTCGCCTCGGGTGCGATGTGTCGAGCAGAGGAACTCGAGGTAGGATGGATACGAGTCCCGGGAACCTGAATCGCTCGTAGGAAGTTCACCCAGTCTCGCATGCGGGTGCCGGCGATCGCAAGGGGATCGCGAGTGGCGCGGCAACCGCCTTGCCGGCCGGCTTTCCGCGCGGGAGAATGTCCAAGAGATCAATTGCCTTCTGTAGGGTTGTTGCCAATGCCGCGCACCGTGCTGATCGTTGACGACGAGCGCGACACCAATGATCTCCTTGCCGGCTTGGTCAAGGCACGCGACTACCGCGCGATCCAGCATTTCAGCGGATCCTCGGTCGTCGACGTGGTGCGCGAGCAGCAGCCCGACGTGATCCTCCTCGACCTGATGTTGCCCGACATCGACGGCTTCGTGCTCTGCGAACAACTCAAGCGGAACCGCGAGACGAACCTGATCCCCATCATCTTGGTGACGGCGCTCCAGGACGCGGACAACCGAATCACGGGCGTGCGGGTCGGAGCGAACGGGTATCTCACCAAGCCCTTCACGCCCGATGCCCTCTTCGCGGCGATCGACAAGGCGCTCGCCTGGCGCGACGAACATTCCCATCACGGGACCACGGGCGAGATCAACTTCGACATTCGCTCCGAGATCACCTACCTCCAGCAAACCAACGACCTGCTCTCGGATCTCTTCGCACACACTCCTCTCACCGAGCGACAGATCAAGGATCTCAAGCAGGTGGTCATGGAGATGGGTGGAAATGCGATCGAGTGGGGGCACCGCAAGAACCCCGACCTCGTCGTGCAGATCACCTATCGCATCGACCCCGAGAAAGTGACCCTGATCATCAGGGATCAAGGCCCCGGGTTCGACCCTCGACAGATCCCGCACGCCGCGAACGACGAGGATCCGATCGGTCATATCGACATTCGCAATGAACTCGGGATCCGCGAGGGCGGTTTCGGGATCATGCTCGCGAAGGGTCTCGTCGACGAATTCCGCTACAATCAGAAGGGCAACGAGGTCACGCTGGTCAAGCGGTTCGACTCCGAGCCCGCCGCCGACTGATCGCCGAGATCGAGCCGCGGGCTTCGAAACGAAGCGAGGGTGAGTCGAGATTCGACCCACCCTCGTCGCGCTTTCCATATTCGGGATCTCAGCGCTTGGGCCAGATCGACGCACCGTAGACCGCGTCGGATCCCAGCTCCTCTTCGATGCGGAGGAGTTGGTTGTACTTCGCGATGCGGTCGGAACGCGACGCGCTGCCGGTCTTGATCTGTCCGCAATTCGTGGCGACCGCGATGTCGGCGATCGTGCTGTCCTCGGTCTCGCCCGAGCGGTGGGAGAGGACGGCGGTGTACTTGTTGCGCTGGGCGAGCTGGACGGCGTCGAGCGTCTCGGTCAAGGTGCCGATCTGGTTGACCTTCACGAGGATGCTGTTGGCGATCGACTTCTCGATGCCCTCGGCGAGCCGCGTGGTATTGGTGACGAAGAGGTCGTCGCCCACGAGCTGGACCTTGTCGCCGATCGCTTCGGTGAGCAGTTTCCAGCCGGTCCAATCGTCCTCGGCGCATCCGTCTTCGATCGAGCGGATGGGGTACTGCCGGGCCCAACCGGCGAGGAACTCGACCATCTGCTCGGGAGTCTTCTTGGGCTGGGCGTCGTTCTCGAGGTGGTACACGCCGTCCTTGAAGAATTCGGTGGAGGCGACGTCGAGACCGAGGAAGACGTCGACGCCCGCCTTGTAGCCGGCCTTCTCGATCGCTTGGAGGATGACCTCGATGGCCGCCTCGTTGCTGGCGAGATTGGGGGCGAAGCCGCCCTCATCGCCGACCGCGGTGTTCAATCCCTTGCCCTTGAGCACCGACTTGAGGGCGTGGAAGATCTCTGCGCCGCAGCGCAATCCCTCGCGGAAGCTGGAGGCTCCGAAGGGCATGACCATGAATTCTTGAACATCGACGTTGTTGTCGGCATGGGCTCCGCCGTTGATGATGTTCATCATCGGGACCGGCAGGATCTTGGCGTTGGCTCCGCCGAGATAGCGATAGAGCGGGAGACCGGCGTGGGCTGCCGCGGCCTTGGCGGCGGCGAGGCTGACGCCGAGGATCGCGTTGGCGCCGAGCTTCCCCTTGTTCGGGGTGCCGTCGGCGGCGATGAGCGCGGCGTCGAGGGCATTTTGGTCGCTCGCGTCCTTGCCGACGACCACGGGGGCGAGCGCCTTGTTGACGTTCTCGACGGCTTTGGCGACGCCCTTGCCGAGGTAACGGCCCTTGTCTCCGTCACGAAGTTCGACGGCTTCGTGGGCGCCGGTGCTCGCTCCCGAGGGGACGGCGGCGCGGCCGATGGTGCCGTCGACGAGGATGACGTCGACCTCGACGGTGGGGTTTCCGCGGCTGTCGAGGATCTCACGTCCGCGAACGGCCGCGATTGCGGCGGTAGACTTGCTCATCGTTCCCAAGGATCTCCAAGTCGGATATCGAACCAGGCGGCCGCGAGCGAGTTTGCTCCACCGCCGGCGAACACGCGCCGTTCCGCCCTCACCTCGAGGTCGCGGACCGGGTCGACGCGAACGCACGATTCCGAGTGTAGCGAGTCGACGTGATCTTGGGCAGAGTTCGCCGCGCGTCGTCGGCATCCCCGGGATCCGCCGCGGGAGACCTGGCGGGACCGAAGTCGGCCCGCACCGTCCCGGGATATCGCCAGATCGAGCGGGATGTGGATTCGGTCGAGAGGAGGTCGAATCCCCTCGCAGGCCTGCGCGCGAATCGGAGGGGCGGTTCGCCTGAAATGCTCTGTCCCGTTCGATTTGGATCCGATTCGGAATGCCTGGGACCTTCGGATCGAAATCGGATGGTTCGGAGCTTTTCCACGAATTGCACGGTTGACTCGATACGATCGGCTCGATTATCAAAGCGATGATTCGTCGCGTTCGGGAAGGTGTCTCCGGTTCCTAGTCGATCCCTGTGACGAGTCGATTCGATCCCGACCGCACGCCCAGGACGAGTCTCCCATTTCCTCGCGTCGGGTCCCCGAGTCTCCGAGGCGCTTTCCATGCGCGAGCACCAGGTCCCCCCGGAGGAGCTCGTCGTCAGCGATGAGCTGCCAATCTCGATGATCGCATCCTCCTCCAGCCGTGTTGGGACGAACGTGACGAGCCCCCTCTATCTCGTCGGCATCGGCGCGTCGGCGGGCGGTCTCGAAGCGCTCGAGCTCTTCTTCGAGTCGGTGCCGGAAGATACCGGCATGGCCTTCGTGGTCATCCAGCATCTCTCGCCCGACTTCAAGAGTCTGATGGACGAGCTGCTCTCGCGCAGGACGCGTCTCACGATCCGCCGAGCCGAGGAGGGGATGATCGTCGAGCCGAACTCGATCTATCTGATCCCCCCCAAGAAGGAACTCACACTTTCAGGTATGCGGCTCTGTCTGATCGATCGCGATCCGTACAAGACGCTCTCGTTTCCCATCGACACCTTCTTTCGATCCCTCGCGCGGGATATGGGCAACAAGTCGGTCGCGATCGTGCTCTCGGGGACCGGGAGCGACGGCTCTCGAGGGATTCGCGATATCCACGCCGCGGGCGGGTTGGTGCTGGCGCAGAGCGTCGAGACCGCCAAGTTCGACGGGATGCCGAGAAGTGCGATCGAGACGGGGCTCGTCGACTATTCGCTGCCTCCCGACGAGATGCCCGAGATCCTCGTTCGCTACGTGAATCGCCCCGAAGGGACGCATCTCTCGCAGTTGCTCGATGACTCGATCTTGGCCAAGACCGAGATCGGCGCAGTCTTCGACCTTCTCAACCGCGAGTTCGGGATCGACTTCGCGCACTACAAGCCGGGCACCGTGGCCCGCAGAGTCGAGCGGCGGATCGAGTTGACCTCGAGCAAGTCGTTGAAGGAGTATGCGAGTCTGCTGAAGTCCGAGCCGGAGGAACTCAATCGGCTCTACTGCGATCTCCTGATCGGAGTGACTCGGTTCTTCCGAGACGAAGAAGCCTATGAGTACCTGGAGAACAAAGTCCTTCCGACGCTCTTCGACCGCGTTCCGACCGACGAGGAACTCCGGGTGTGGGTGGCGGGTTGCGCGACGGGCGAGGAAGCCTACTCGATCGCGATGGTCGTGCACGAGCAGCTCCTGCGTCGGGGTCGGCCCCTGAAGTACAAGATCTTCGCGACCGACGTGCACCCCGAGTCGCTCGAGGAAGCGGGGCAGGGGATCTACGACCACACGAGCCTCGCAGGCGTCTCGACCGAGCGACTCGAGCGTTTCTTCGTACCCAAGGGCACGCGCTACCAAGTCGTACCGGAGATTCGTTCTCGAATCGTATTCTCACGCCAGAACGTGATCAGAGATGCGCCGTTCACACGCATCGATTTGATCAGTTGTCGCAATCTCTTGATCTATCTCCAGCCCTTCGCGCAACGCAAGGCGATCTCGCTGTTCCATTTCGGGTTGAAGATCGGAGGGGTGCTCTTCCTGGGGCCGAGCGAGTCGGCTGGGGAGTATGCCGAGGAATTCGAGCCGATCGAGTCGCACTGGAAGATCTTCCGCAAGCGCCGAGGGGTGCGGCTCCGTCCCGAGTCGACGACTCCGTTCAACAACGAGTCGTTGAGCAGTCGGGCGTATCCCGCCGCGCGCCCGACGGGGCGATCGCCTTCGATCAATCTCTCGCTGGTCGGCGTCTACGATGCACTGCTCGCGCAGCACATGCCGCCCGCGATCCTCATCAACGAGCGTCGTGAGGTGGTTCACTGCTTCGGCGGAGCGGGGGTCTACCTCTCGGCGGGCGATGGGCGATTCTCGCTCGACCTCCTCGACATGCTCGATCCTGGTCTTCGGGTGATCGTGGGCACGGCGTTGAGCCGGGTCGCGAAGGGCGAGGACGCCGTCTCCTACTCGGGGTTCCCCTTCGAGCTGAATCGCGGACGCACCATGCTCGACCTGACGGTCAAGATGGTTCATGAGCAAAAATACAACATGCTGTATTATCTGATCTTGATCGCGCCGGCGGGCGCAGCCGTGCCGGGGATCGAGCCGCCCGTGCCCTCGGTCGCCGCGCTCGATCTGCCGGCGGTGACCAACGCGCGGATCCGCGAGCTCGAGCTCGAGCTCCAGAGCACGCGTGAGAACCTCCAGCGCACCATCGAGGAAGGCGAGACCGGCAACGAGGAGCTCCAGGCGACGAACGAGGAGCTGATCGCCTCGAACGAGGAGCTGCAGAGCACCAACGAGGAACTCCACTCCGTCAATGAAGAGTTGTACACAGTCAATGCCGAGCATCAGAAGAAGATCGACCAGCTCACCGAGCTGACGAACGACCTCGACAATCTCTTCGTGAGCTTCGACATCGGCTTGATCTTCCTCGACCGCGACCTGCGGATCCGCAAGTTCACCCCTCGGATCGCGGATCAATTCGCATTGATCCCGATCGATATCGGCCGCAGGATCGACGGCTTCGCGCACACGCTCGTGGACCTTCCGTTGGTCGCCACCCTTCGCGCCGTGATCGAGACGGGGACGCCGTACGAGGGCGAAGTCCGCGATATCCGCGGCGACGCGTTCCTCCTGCGAGTGCATCCCTATCTCTCGGGAGGTCAGACGAGCGGCGCGGTGATGTCTCTCATCGACATCGCCGCGCTCAAGCGAGTCGAGCATGAGTTGATGATCAGCGAGCGCCGGCACAAGACCCTCTCGGAAGGGTTCTCCTCGGTGGTCTGGACGACCGACGCGACGGGACGATTCGTCGTCGATCATCCGCGGTGGAGCCAATGGACGGGTCAGTCCGATGAGCAAGCGAGGGGATACGGATGGATCGATGCGCTCCACCCGGATGATCGGGAGGGGATGCGCGAGACCTGGAGACTGTGCCTCCGGACCAATGTGGAATTCGACCACTTCGCCCGAGTCTGGAGTCGGAGCCACGCCGAATTCCGCGAAACCGAGATTCGGGGCGTGCCGGTCATCGGCGAGGACGGCAAGGTCGTCGAATGGGTGGGGCAAGCGGTCGACGTCCACGAGCGCAAGCGGAACGAGCGCGAGCTCCGCGTCATCCTCGACAATGTCCAGGTGGCGGTTGTGCTCGAGGATCGACAGGGCCGATTGCTCCACGTCAATCCCTACTTCGCGTCGCTCTTCGGCGCGATCCCCGACTCGCTCGAGGGTCGAACCGTGGGGGAATTGCTCTCTCCCGAGGTCGCTCGCGAGCAGGCCGAAGCGCTCCGTCGGGTGACGCAGACCGGTGCGTCGCTCGTTCAGGAGGAGGAATGGCTCCTGGAGGGCCGAAGCCTCAGCGTGATCGCCGCTCGACATCCGGTCGTGAATCTCGGCGGTGAAGTCAACGCGATCGTCACGGTCTTCACCGACATCACTTCGCTCAAGCGGGTCCAGGAGGAGCGAAACCGCTACGCGCTCCATCTCGAGGAGAGCAACAAGCTCTTGCTCGAAAACATGATTCTTCGCGAGAACGCAGCCAAGGAGGCGAGCGAGGCGGTGAGTCGTCGCGACGAATTCCTGGCCATGCTGAGTCACGAATTGAGGAATCCGCTGAATGCGATCGTTCATGCGTCGTCGCTCTTCGGGCGAGTCGACGTCACGCGGGATCGCCTCGAACAGGCCCACGACATCGTGCGCCGGCAATCGCTCCAATTGGGGCGATTGCTGTACGACCTGCTCGACGTGACTCGGCTCGACCGCGGGGCGATCGCGATCGATACGAGGCCGATGGATCTCGCTCAGACCGTCGAGGAAGCGACGGGCGTGATCCGGCCGTTCGCCGAGAAGGCGGGTCTGAAGCTCGAGCTCGAGACCGTCGCGCGCCCGATCTGGATCCAGGGCGACCACTCTCGGTTGCAGCAGGTGTTCGTGAATCTCTTGAACAATGCCGTGGCCTTCACGCCGCCCGGCGGCAAGATCCGCGTCGTGGAGCATCGCGACGACGACCAGATTCGCGTCGATGTGATCGACACGGGAAAAGGAATCGAACCGAGCGACCTGGACAGGATCTTCGACCTCTTCTTCCGAACGAGCGATGCCCCCAACCGCACGGATTCCTCGATGGGCGTGGGCCTCACGCTGGTGAAGCGAATCGTGGAACTGCATGGCGGGGAGGTCGTCGCCGAGAGCGAGGGAGCCGGCAAGGGGGCGGTCTTCTCCGTGCGTCTCACGGCGATCGAGCCGCCGAGCATCGAGCCGACCCGATCGCGCGGAGTGCCCGTATCGCCTCGGCGCGGGTTGTCCGTCGTCATCGTCGAGGACAACAAGGACACCTTGCAGATGCTCTCGTACATCCTCGAACTCGAGGGCTATCGCGTGATCGGGGCGTCGGACGGAGAGAGCGGTCTCCAGGCGATCCTCCGCAACCATCCCGACGTCGCGATCGTCGACATCGGATTGCCGCTCATGGACGGGTGCGAGGTTGCACGGCAGGTTCGCAATGATCCATCGATGTCGAATGTGCTCCTGATCGCGTTGACCGGCTATGGTCAGGCTCATGACGGCGTGCTGATTCGAAACGTAGGATTCGACGATCATCTGATCAAGCCGATCAGTCCGACCGACGTCTCGAGCTACATCGCCTCGCGATTTCCCCAGAACTGAGTCTCGTCGCCGGATCACGACGATCGAGCGAGCGGGAATCCTCGACTTGTTTGATCCCGGCGAGCGAGAAAGCCGATGAAAACAAGGAATCGCCCTCGAGGGGGACCCTCTTCCACCGCGCTCGGACTTGCGACGGTGTCGCGACCCCCTTTGCGCGGCCTCTGATCGAACCGCAGGATGCGAGGTTCGCTATGAACGAACGAATCACCGAGGTCCGTCGCGGGCGTCCGCGACGGTTTCTCGCTCGTCTCGATACTCTCGAGTGTCGCCAGTTGCTCTCGGGCCTCGCCGCCGATGTCGAGTCGCGTGCATCGAGCCGCGACTTCTTCGGGCCGAAGTCGATCGTCTACACGACCCCCTCGGGAGCGGTCGCGCGGATCACCCTCAAGGGGCCGGGGAATCTGTCCGGCTCGTCGGTCGATGCCGATGGAGCGCTTCGGCTCGTCTACGACGACACCAGCCCGAATTCGTTGATCATCGGTAAGGTTCGCGGCGGTTCGCGGTCCGCGACCGTTCGCAGCGTCGATGATGCCGACGTCGCCTCGACCGACTTCACGGGCGTGAACGGCAACCTGCTCAACACGGTCCGGCTCAATCACTTCGACCTCGTCTCCGGTGGGTCGGTCAACCTCACCGGCGGCGTCGGAAAGCTCTACCTCCGCTCGATCGCGGCCAATGCGCAGGTTCACCTGCGCGACATCCCGAACGCCACCCCGGTCTCGACGAGCATCCAGCTCAACAGCCTCTTCTCCCCGACCGCGGGGCTGGGCGGAGGCCCCGACTTCAACGGCGTGACCGCCCCCCTGATCGGGACCAACAACAACAACACGCCGTTCACCGTGCCGCCGTCGTTCACCTCCAACGGCGTCACGCGTTCATACTCGACCACGGACACCGGCGCTGTGTTCCTGAGAGGCGTCTCGGGGACGTTCAACCCCGGCGACAACATCGTCGGGGAGCTCGCCCAGGGTCAGCCGCCGCCGCCGCCCGGAATCCCCGGCGTCCTCCTCCAGGTCGGCCAGATCCTCGGCGGAGATCTCGCGACCGCACCCGCGTTGATCGACGTCCAGGGCAACCTCCAGGCGATCAAGGCCGGCGGCGTGAACGGGCTCGTGCTCCAGGACGCGGGCGATCTTGGGGTGATCCAGATCGACGAAGCGAGCAACAGCATCATCTCGGGCTTCCCGGTTGGTCATGTGAAGATCCGACGACGCGCGAATGTCGTGATCTATTCCTCGACTCGGGTCGTCGGGACTCGCGGAGACGTCATCGTCGACGCGATCCCCGTGCCGACCGGGCCGCTCAGCCTGCCGCTCGTCTGACCGAGTTTGCGATCTCGACTCGCATCGAGATCCAAGGGGCCTTGCTCGCGTTCGCTCGCGAGCGAGGCCCTGTCTCATTTCGGGCGACGTTCTTCCGCTCGATTCCCCGGCGAGCGGCTCGTTCTCCCAACTTGGTTGAACAATCGGCCCTGAACCGCGATGATGAGAGCTCGAGCTCGCTCGGGTCGTGCGGGCAGGATCTCGTCTTGGGGGTGGCCGATGACGCGTCTCGCTCTCGCGGCGGCGAGCATCATGCTCGGACTGGGCGGCGATCGGTCTGCGCCGGCTGCCGACGAGGCGTTCTTCCTGGAGCGCGTCGCGCCGGTTCTCGAACGGCGGTGCGTCTCGTGTCACGGGGCGAAGACCTCGAAGGGCGGGCTCGCCCTTCACGAGGGATCGGCGCTGCTTCGAGGTGGAGAGGCGGGGCCTGCTCTCGACCCGGAGGCTCCCGACGCGAGCTTGCTGCTCGAGAAGATCTCGGGCGACGCTCCGGAGATGCCGAAGACGGGCGGGCCGCTCGCTCGCGAGGAGGTCGAGGCGATCCGACGTTGGATCTCCGAAGGGGCGGTCTGGCCCGCGGGCCGAGTGCTCGCGGATCGGCATCTCGAGGATCGAAGTTGGTGGTCGCTCCGTCCGCTCGCCGACCCCGTTCCGCCGCGCGTCGTCGATTCGGGGTGGGTTCGCACGCCGATCGACGCGTTCATCCTCGCGGAACTCGAGCGATCCGGAATGAAGCCGAGCCCGGAGGCCGATCGCCGGACCTTGATCCGCCGCCTCACGTTCGACCTGATCGGTCTACCGCCGACTCCCGAGGAGATCGCCGCCTTCGAGGCCGATCCCCGCGCCGACGCATACGAACGTCTCGTGGAACGGCTCCTCGCATCACCCGCCCACGGAGAGCGCTGGGCGCGGCATTGGCTGGACGTCGCACATTACGGCGATACCCACGGGTACGACAAGGACAAGAGGCGCGACAACGCCTGGCCCTATCGCGACTACGTGATCGAGTCGCTCAACCGAGATAAGCCGTATGCGGAATTCTTGATGGAACAGGTCGCCGGGGACGTTCTCGCTCCCGGTCGTGCCGAGTCGGTCATCGCAACCGGATTCCTCGCCGCCGGCCCTTGGGATTTCGTCGGGCATGTCGAACTGCGCGAGGGAACGGTCGACAAGGAGAAGACCCGCCTCCTCGATCGAGACGACATGCTCTCGAACGTCGTCACGACCTTCAACAGCCTGACCATCGGTTGCGCGCGTTGCCACGATCACAAGTTCGACCCCATCCCTCAGCGCGACTACTATCGGCTGCAGGCGGTCTTCGCCGGAGTCGAACGCGGGGATCGCGTCTACGACGACGGCGCGGCGGACCCGAAACGCGTGCGGATGATCGAATCCCGAGATGCGATCGCTCGCGAGCTCGAGCGTCTCGACGCGGAACTCGCCAAGTCGACCGCTCCCGAGCTCGCGACACTGGATCGTCGGATCGCCGATGCTCGAGAGGCGTTGGCTCGTCTGCCGAGGAGCTCTCGCGCGCTCGATGCCGCCGGCCCGACAAACGGCTTTCACTCGGCGATCTTCGATCGGCCCGAGTCGACGAGTTGGGTGCAAATCGACCTCGGGTCTCGCCGACCGATCGACGAGATTCGAATCATTCCCGCGCGACCGGTCGACTTCCGCGATACGCCCGGCTTCGGTTGGCCGCGTGAGTTTCGGGTGGAGGCGAGCGACGATGTCGAGTTCCGCTCCGGTGTCGTCGAGCTCTGCCGGAGGTCGACGGCGGACGACTCGACGATCGCCGACGAACCGTTGGTGCTCCGCCCGAATCGAGTCTCGGGCCGGTATCTCAGGATCACGGCGACTCGACTCTGGAAGCGAACCGATGACTATGTGTTCGCACTCTCGGAAGTCGAAGTCGAGAGCGGCGGCGAGAATGTCGCGCGAAGCCGCTCGGTCACGGCCTCGAGCTCGATCGAGGCGGGCCGGTGGAGCAAGGCGCATCTCGTCGACGGCGCGGACAGCCGAAACCGTCGACCGCCCGATGGATCGGCCGATGCCGAGCGCCGGTCGGATCTCCTCTACTCGCTCGACGAACTGCTGGCGGAGCGAGATCGGCGTTATCGCGAGATCGTCGGCACTGCGCGGCTCGGGAAGCGGGCGGAGCTGACCGCCGAACTCGCGGCCGTGGATCGCGAGATCGCCCGGCTCCCGAAGGGCCGCTCGGTGTACGCGGCGCGATCGATCTCGCCGAGGCCGATTCACTTGCTCATGCGAGGTGATGTCGAACAGCCGCGAGAACTCGTCGGGCCGGGCATGCTCTCGTGTCTGCCCGAGCTCGACTCGGAGTTCACGGGGATCGAGGACGAGGGTCGTCGTCGCCTGGAATTGGCGCGTCGGCTCGCGTCGCCCGAGAATCCGTTGACCTGGCGATCGATCGTGAATCGCGTCTGGCAATATCACGTCGGGCGAGGAATCGTGGATACGCCGAGCGACTTCGGACGCAACGGCTCGACTCCCACGCATCCCGAGTTGCTCGATTGGCTCGCGCGTCGGTTTCGGGATGGAGGCGGGTCGCTCCGGTCGCTCCATCGACTGATCGTCGTCAGTTCCTTCTACCGCCAGGCGTCGAGCGAGAACTCCGCCTACGCGGCGATCGATTCGGAGAATCGCCGGCTCTGGAGAATGAATCGTCGCCGTCTCGAGGCCGAGGCGATTCGCGACGCGGTTCTCTTCGCCGCGGGAACGCTCGACCTGCGCCGCGGGGGCCCCGGATACGAACCGTTTCGATTCGTCGACGACCATTCGCCCGTCTATGATCACGCCTCGATCGAACACGTGCTCGACTCGAGGAATCGACGACGATCGATCTATCGATTCGTGGTTCGCAGCGTACCGCATCCATTCCTGGAGTGTCTCGACGCGGCCGACCCGAATCAAGCGATCCCCACGCGGTCCACGACCGTGACGCCGCTCCAGGCGCTCGCCCTCTGGAACGACCCGTTCATGCTTCAGCGAGCCCGAGAGTTCGCCGCTCGAGTCGATTCGGGAGGTACCGTCGAGTCGCGAGTCGGTCGGGCGTTCGAGATCGCACTGGGGCGAGCGCCGTCGGTCGAGGAAGCAGCGATCCTCGGCGCCGTCGCCCGGGAGCACGGAATGGTCGGCGTCTGTCGTGTGCTCTTGAATTCGAATGAATTTGCGTTCATCGATTGACTGGTTCGCGGCGGTATCGAGGAGTCTTCGGGATGATCCACGGGTCGATGTCGCGCCGGCAATGGCTTTGGGAGATGGGCGGCGGTCTGGGCGGAATCGCCCTGGCGCAGATGCTGAGCGACGAGTCCCGGGCGGCGAGTCTCCGCGATGATCGCCCTTCGACGCATCATCGACCCAAGGCAACTCGAGTCGTTCAGATGTTCATGTCGGGTGCCGCAAGCCAGTGCGATACATTCGACTACAAGCCCGAACTCATCAAGCGCGACGGCCGTCCGTTCGAGCCGGGCGGCAAGGTCGAGCTCTTTCAGTCGAGCCCCGGCGCAGTGATGCGCAGCCCTTGGGGCTGGTCGAGGCGCGGCGAGTCGGGCAAGTACATCTCCGATCTCCTTCCTTGCCTGGGCTCACACGTCGACCGAATGGCATTCGTGCATTCGATGGTCGCGAAATCCAACGTCCACGGTCCCGCGACCTTTCAGCAGTCGACCGGGTTCGTCCTCCCGGGATTCCCCGCGATGGGCGCTTGGGTCTCCTTCGGCTTGGGCACCCTCAACCAAAATCTCCCGACATTCGTGGTGATTCCCGACTCGAGGGGTTATGCACCCAACGGGCCGGCGAATTGGAGTTCCGGATTCCTCCCCGCGACGCATCAGGGAACCGCGGTGAGGCCCGGCGCGGAGCCGCCGATCTTCGATCTGTTTCCCGCGAGGGACCGCTTTCCCGAGGTCACGAGCGACTCGTCGGAAAAGGCGTCGCTTCGTGCGCTCGAACAGCTCAATCGTAGACACCAAACCGACCATCGCGAAGACGACACTCGTCTCGACGCTCGGATCCAGTCGTATCAACTCGCCGCTCGACTGCAACTGAGTGCTCCCGAAGCCCTCGACATTGGGGGCGAGTCGAAAGAGGTCCGATCGCTCTACGGTCTCGACGATCCCGCGACGGCCGATTTCGGTCGGTCCTGCCTGGTCGCCCGCCGGCTGCTCGAACGCGGCGTGCGATTCATCCAACTCTGGAACGGTGCCGACAACGGCTTTCCCAGGCGCAACTGGGATTCCCACGAGGATCTGGCGCGCGACCACGGGATCCTGGGGAAGTCGCTCGATCGGCCCGCGGCCGCACTCATCGAGGACCTGGCACGCATCGGATTGCTCGACGAGACCGTCATCCTCTGGACGACCGAGTTCGGCCGAATGCCGTGCAGCCAGGGCGGGAAGGGGCGAGACCACAATCCGTTCACCTTCACGAATTGGCTCGCCGGCGGCGGGATCAAGGGCGGAACCACCTACGGCGCCAGCGACGAATGGTCGTTCCGCGCGGTCGAGAATCCGACCTCGAACTACGACATCCACGCGACGATCCTTCATCTGCTGGGGATCGATCACACCAAACTCACCGTCCGCCACAACGGTATCGATCGACGCCTCACCGACGTTCACGGCACTGTGCTCGGCGACATTCTCGCCTGAGCGCTCTTCATTCAGCTATGGTTGCATCTCATGACTTCGAGCACGTATGA
Organism: Isosphaeraceae bacterium; assembly: GCA_033763215.1. GTDB lineage: Bacteria > Planctomycetota > Planctomycetia > Isosphaerales > Isosphaeraceae > JANRKW01. The sequence goes on from JANRKW010000011.1 coordinate 150,770, forward strand.
ATTCGATGGTCGCGTTCTCCGATCGATCCGTTTCTTCGTTCTGATCGTGTTCCTAGGGATCTTGCTGTTTCTCCCGATCGTCTATGTGGCGATCCCCGGATCGACGGATGAATCGGGGAGTCTTCCGCCTCTGATGCTCCTCGCGGCGGCGTCGGCCCTGGTCTGCCCCGCGGCGGCTCTCTTCGTGCCTCGTCGCGTGGCCGCCTCCACGATGCGCCGAGTTTTCGACGGGTCTTGGAGCGAAGAGGTCGACGACGTCGACGATGCCTCGATTCCGATCCCGAAGACTCCGCGAGAGTACCTGGCGACGACCTATTTCTGGTCGACCGCGATGCAGGTTGCGCTTCTCTCGGCGCCTGCGTTCTTGGCGGCGGTCGTTTATATGGTCCATCGTCGCACTTGGCTGCTCGGTGTCGCGATCGCGATGCTCTTCCTCGTTGCGATGCGACGGCCGTCTCGGAAGGGATTGGACCAATGGGTGGAGCGATGCGAGTCGCTCGATTCGATGGGCACCACTCGCTCACAGAAAGGTGCATGACGATGCCGGCACTGATTTTGGTGATCGCGTTCGTCGCCCAGGCTCCGACGCACTCCGAAGGATCGGGCGATCGATTCACGACGACGGTCGGCCCGCTGCTCGCAGCGCGTTGCGTCCACTGCCACTCGGGTTCCGAGGCGAAGGCGGGGCTCGATCTCTCGAGCCGAGAAAAGGCCTCGCGCGGCGGAGAGAGCGGGCCGAGTTTCGTCGCGGGCGACTCGAAGAACAGCTTGCTCTTCGAGCGCGTCGCGGCCGGGGACATGCCGCCCGATCAACCCCTCGGCGACGACGAGATCGCTGCGATCGCTCGATGGATCGATGAAGGCGCAGAGTATCGTGGAGAACCGCTGGTGTCCTCGAAGAAGCGGGCGGGCAAGGATTGGTGGTCGCTTCAGCCGTTGCGGGCGGCTTCGCCTCCGGCGCCCATCGACCGCGCGGGCTGGATCCGAAATCCGATCGACGCATTCGTGTTGGACCGGCTCGTTCGCGAAGGGCTCGAACCGGCGCCGGAGGCGGATCGGCGAACTCTGATTCGGAGACTCTCGTTCGACTTGACGGGACTCCCGCCGACGCCCGAGGAGGTCGATCGCTTCATCGAGGATCGCTCGCCCGATGCTCATGAGCGGTTGGTCGATCGACTCCTCGAGTCGCCGCGGTACGGGGAACGCTGGGCGCGGCACTGGCTCGATGCCGCCCGATTCGGCGAGAGTCATGGATACGAGACGAACAGCTTGCGACCGAATGCTTGGCCATATCGAGATTACGTGATTCGAGCATTCAACCGCGACCTGGCCTTCTCCGAGTTCGTCTTCGACCAGATCGCAGGCGATACCAGAGCCGAGGCGGACTTCTTGTCGCGATCCGCTACGGGGTTCCTCGTCGGCGGGGCGCACGACATCGTCGGCAATCAGGCGATCGAGGGTCGTCTCCAACAGCGCATGGACGACCTCGACGACGTGATCACGGCGGTCGGCTCGCTCTTCCTGGGGCTGACGATCAATTGTGCTCGCTGTCATGATCACAAGTTCGACCCGATCTCCCAGCGCGACTACTATGCGCTTCAGGCCGTGTTCTCCGGCGTTCAACACGGTGAAAGGGAAATCGGCGACGGCCAGGATTCGTCGCGGCATCGAAGCCTCCGGGTTGCTCGTGAGAGGCTCGCGGTCGTCGAGTCGCAACTCGATGGACTGGTCCCGATCGCCCGTCCCACCGCCGATCGGCCCGCGCGCGAGCGGGTCGATCCTCGACGCAACGTCGAGCGGATCGAACCCCGGAGTGCGACCGGGGTCCGAATCACGATCCTGGCGACCAACGATGGAAGCGAGCCCTGCATCGACGAGCTCGAGGCGTGGAGCGAGGGACCGGTCCCGAGCAACGTCGCGTCGACCACGGCGGGCGCTCGAGCCTCGGCATCCTCTGAAGCGTTCCCGGGTTCGCCGATCCACAAGATCGAACATCTCAACGACGGGCGGATCGGGAATGCTCGGAGTTGGATCTCGGGCGTGAAGGGGCGCGGTTGGGCAAAGGTCGAATGGAATGAGCCTCGGAAGGTCGAGCGGATCATCTGGGGACGCGATCGCGAGTCCAAGTTCGTCGATCGGTTGGCGGTCGAGTACTACGTCGAGCTCGAGACCGCGCCCGATCACTGGGAGGTGGTGGCCGGGTCGATCGATCGGCCCCGATTCGCCGGGTCGGAGCCGCCGGCGAGCATCGCCGTGGAACCACCGACCGAACTCGAGAGACTCCGAAAGGAGCGGGAGGCTCTGCTCTCGGAGGTCGCTCGTCTCCAGGTCGTTCCCAAGGTCTACGCAGGTCTCTTCACGGCACCCGAGCCGACGCACCGCCTGGAGCGCGGAGATCCGATGCGACGAGCCGAGGTCGTCGGTCCCGCGCACCCGCAATCGGTTCTGCCGGCGCGGACGATCGCGCCCGACGCACCCGACTCGGAGCGAAGGCGGAGCCTGGCCCGATGGCTCGCGGATCCCGAGAATCCCCTGTCGAGTCGAGTCCTCGTCAACCGGATCTGGCACCATCATTTCGGACGAGGGATCGTATCAACGCCCGGCGACTTCGGATTCCAAGGAGAGAGTCCCTCGCATCCCGAGTTGCTCGATTGGCTCGCGCTGGAGTTTCGAGCGAACGGCGGACATCTCAAGCCGATCCATCGACTCATCCTCAATTCCGCCACGTATCGACAGAGCGGGCGGATCGATCCCAAGGCCGTCGCGATCGACAAGGACAACCGGCTCTTGTGGCGCAATCCGACTCGGCGAATCGACGCCGAGTCGCTTCGAGACGCCATCCTCGCGGTTTCGGGGGTTCTCGATCAGCGCATGGGAGGGCCGGGATACACGATCTGGGAGAACAACACCAACTATGTCGTCGTCTTCAAGCCCTTGGAGATCCTCGGCCCCGCGGCGGATCGACGCATGATCTATCAGTTCAAGCCGCGGAGCCAGGAGGACCCGACCTTCGGGGCGTTCGATTGCCCCGACGCCTCGCAGGTCGTGGCGCGGCGCAACGTCTCGACCACGGCGTTGCAGGCCCTCAACCTCTTCAACAGTCGATTCGTCGTCGATCGCGCTGCGGCGTTCGCCCGACGGGTCGAGCGCGAGGCGGGCGCCTCCGATGAGGCGGGAATTCGCCGCGCATTCCGGCTCGCTTATGGTCGAGAACCCGACCCGGCGGAACTCGCCGGGGCGAAGCGACTCGTGGAGGTCGCGGGGATGCCGGGATTGGGGCGAGCGATCTTCAATTCCAATGAATTTCTCTATGCGCGATGAATCTATCGACGCGTTCTCTCGAGGTCGGGCGATTCTCGAACTCGAACCGGAGCCCAACGATGTCGTATGATCTGCCTTTGATCGGAAGTCATCTGCTCGATCGCCGTCGATTCTTCTCGACTCTCTCGACGGGTCTCGGCGCCGCCGCGCTCGTCTCGTTGCTGGCCGAAGAAGGAGCTCTCGCGCGATCCGACCAGACCGATCCCCTCGCCCCCAAACCGGTTCACTTTCGGCCCAGAGCCAAGCGCGTGCTCCAGATCTTCTGCTCCGGAGCGGTGAGTCATCTCGATACCTGGGACTACAAGCCCGAACTCGTGAAGCGCCACGGTGCGCCGATGCCCGGGTCGGAGAAGTTGATCACGTTCCAAGGCGAGAATGGGAATCTCACCAAGAGCCCCTGGGAATTCAAGCCGCGGGGCGAGTCCGGCAAGATGATCTCCGAGCTCCTGCCGCATCTCGCGGAGCACGCCGACGACCTCTGTTTCCTCCACGGTATGACGTCCAAGACGAACACTCACGGACCTGGTGAGATGTTCATGAATACGGGGTTCACGCTCGAAGGCTTTCCGAGCGCGGGGGCGTGGGTCGCGTACGCCTTGGGGTCGGAGTGTCGGGATCTGCCGGCCTATGTGGCGATTCCGGATCCGCGCGGGGTGCCGCAACAAGGGCCCGCCAACTGGGGAAACGGCTTTCTTCCCGCGGTCTACCAGGGGACGGCATTCAACGCGGAGCGACCGATCCGCAATCTGCAGCGGCCTTCCGGAATCGATGAATCGGTCGATCGGTCGACCCGAGAATTCCTTCAGATGTTGAATCATGAACACGAAAAGAGAAATCCCGAAGACACGGAGCTGAGTGCGAGGATTCGATCTTACGAGCTGGCCGCCCGGATGCAGGTGAGCGCGCCCGAGGTGAGCGATCTCTCGGGCGAGAGCGCGGCGACGCGCAAGTTGTATGGGATCGACAGCCGGAATCCGCTGACCGCGGCGTTCGGTCGAAACTGTCTCCTCGCTCGAAGACTGCTCGAGCGTGGAGTTCGGTTCGTCAGCCTGTACAACGGGGCGTTCGCCATGGGTGAAGGCGCGTTGAACTGGGACGGGCACAAACGAATCAAGGAAGACTATGATCGTCATGGGCCGATCTTGGACCAGCCTGCGGCGGGGCTGCTGACCGATCTTCGGGCCCGCGGACTCCTGGACGATACGGTCGTGCTATGGAGTACGGAATTCGGCCGGATGCCGACATTCCAGAAGGGCACGAACGGACGCGATCACAACCCCAAGGGGTTCACCGCGTGGCTCACCGGGGCGGGGGTGAAGCGGGGCTTCTCCTACGGCGCGACGGACGAATTCGGCCATCAGGCGGTCGAGAATCCCACGTCGGTTCATGAGCTCTACGCCACGATCCTCCACTTGCTCGGGATCGACTTCCGAAAGCTCTCGTATCGCCACAACGGCGCAGATCGCCGGCTGACCGACGTGCACGGCAAGGTGATCGAGGCGATCCTCAGTTGACGCGGCTCATCGCCTGCGTTCGATCTCACGCATGCGAGTCCGGGTGCCGAGCGACTTCACGAATTCGCTGGCGACGGGCAGGGGCACCGCTTTGAATGAGGGCGAAGTCGGCGTGCCAGCGACGCGGATGACGAAGAAGGGACTGGTCGCCTCGCGGATCGCATCGGAGACCACGGGGATGTGCCAGTCGTCGCGCCCGTAGACGACGCTGAGCTTCACGTCGAGGTCGCCCTGTGCGTCGAGCGATCCGTCGCCGTAGAGCGAGAAGGCGTCGCCCGTGAATTGGATCGGATCGAATCGGGTGATGCCGTTCTTGATCCGAAAATCAACATATGCTGAGTCGAATGCAGTCTTGGTGTTCTGTGCGAGCTGGATCTCGCGGAGCAGGCGAACGATCCCGGGGAGGCGACCAAGGTCGCCCTGCGTGATCCGAGCCTCACCGGAACCCTCGAGCGTGTGGAGGTCATGCCCCATGCCGCGGAGTTCGAGCCGGCCGCTGACGGCACCCTTGAAGGTCTGCTTGCCGGGCAGAGTCGCGGCGTATCTCTCGAGCTGAGCGTTGTGAATGGCGAGATGCGTCGAGAAGCTCGGAGTGGCGTCGAGCGAGAGCTCGAGATCGCCGTGGAGCTTGCCGTCGAGCAGCGTTCCCTCGAGATCGGTCAGCCGCGCAGCACCGTCGCGGATCGAGATCGGCGAGGAGACGTTCGTGATCTGTTGGTCGAAGAGATTGACGCTCGAGATCTCGAGAGCTCCGTCGACCTCGAGGTCGCGACCGTTGAAGCGGCCGCGGAGATGGTCGATCTGGCCCTGGATGTGGCGAATCGGGATTCCGGCGGTCACGGAATTGCCGTTGAGGACGATCAATCCCTGGTTCCAGGAGCAGGACGGGAGTTCGCCCGGCTTCCCGGACCAGGAGAGTCCGAGGTCGGCGCGCATCGTCAGGGTCTTGCCGTCGTCGATCCGTCGCGCAAATTGAGCCATCACTGGAGGCATCAACTTGCGCAAGCCTGCATCGAGGCGAAAATCCTTGACGAGCAGGTTGGAGACGGCGAGTGCGAAGCGGCCCGAGTCGTAGACCTCGACTTCGCCCTTGCTGAACGAGATCGGCGACCCATGAAAGAGGAATCCACCGTCGGACATCTGGACCTTGCCGTTGTCGAAGATGAATCGGCCGGTGATCTCTTCGAGACGCATCTCGAGCCGTCTCGATTCGGCCGAGTCTTCGAGTTCCGGTCCTTCGGGCATGCGGTCGAACGAGAGTCTGAGGTTGGTCTCGGGGCGGGGGTGGATGACGAGATGGTAGTCGTCGCGTTGTCCGGGTTGGACGCGAATGGTCGCCTCGACGTCGCTCGCCCCAGTGGGGTTGAGCGTGGCCCACGTCTTCTTCCAAGCGGTGGGAAGGGCGTCGCGGAGTTGTTGATCGAAGAGGAGGTTGTCGGCATCGATCTCGAGCGAGACGTCGAATGCACCTGGGCCGAGCCGCGCGACGCGGCCGCTGCTTCGGATCTCGGCCTGGCCGTGATAACCGAGCATATCTCGAATGATCCAGAGATCGGGGTGGATCTCGAGTCGGCCGGTGAGGTTGGAGACCTTGTACTTCATCCCGTCCCAGGTCATCTCGCAGCCCGGGTTGAGGTCGAGCACGGCGTCGATCCGCACCGCCTTCTGGGGATCTCCGCCGGCCGCGATCGGTGTTCTGGTGAGAACGGCCTGGCCGCGGACCGTCCCTGCCGGGGAGAAGGAGTCGACGACCTTGCGCACGTCGTCGGGCATCGCCTCCTTGAGTCTCGCGTCGATGGGGAGCGCTTCGGCGGAGAAGACGATCGAGATCGCGGGGTTCGGGCCGGGGCGTTCGATCTTGCCGACTGCGGTCGCGCGTTTTCCGCCGATATGATCACAGGAAACATTGAAGCGAATCTCATCGGGCGTGCAGTTCAGCCTGCCCGCGAGATGCTCGAGAGGATATCGGAAGAGATGATAGCGCAAGGCGACGTCGCGAACGTTGACGTCCATGCGCCAGTCGAGCAGGGCATCGACGCCGGCGCGGGCTCCTCTCCAGGAGAGGTCGACTCGGCCGGCGGGCTCGTACTCCCGCCAGAGCGGCTTGAACTGCGCGGGGGTCCACGTCTGGAGTCGTTCGTCGAGTTCGAGCCCGGTGACGTCGAGCGCGAGGTCGAATGCGCCCCGATCGCGTCCGGCGATCACGGCCGATCCGCTCAGGCGAACCGTCGTCGGTCCGTTGAACCCCTCGGCTCGCTCGATGGTCGCGACGTCGTCGCGGATCGCGATCGACGCGGAGAGATCATTGATCGAGAACGGCAGACGTGAAGTGGTGAGAGTTCCCGAACGCAATCTCAGCGTCGATTCATGGCGGATCTTCGGCGTCGCGTTCGGATCGTAGACGAGTTCGTGGAGTGCGAGATCGGCCTCGCCGCCGGTCAGATTCGCCGCCTCGACGAGTGGTCGGATCTCGGCGGGAAGCGGTCCCCGCAACACCTCGGGGACGGAGATGTGATCGAGGTCGCCTTCGATGACGACCCGCCCGGTCGATTTGTCGATCGTGCCGGCGAGATGCACTCGGTCGAAGAGGTGGCCCTTGGCGGACGCGGTGAAGCTGAGGATCGAGCGATCCTTCTCCGACTGGTCGACTTCGATGCTCACTTCGCGGAGCACGGCGAGAGGTCGCGCGTCGTCTCGAGCCTCATCGAGCAGTTCGACGGTTCCGTTCTCGATCCGAATCGGTGGAGTGTTCGGGGTGGGGGGGAGCGGCCATGGGTCGGCGATCAGGCCCTGAATGTTCCAGGTTCCATCCGCTCGACGACGTAGTCTCACTACGGGCTGCGCCACGACCACCAGCTTCGGCTCGAGCCGATTCTCGAGCAGGGCCCACGGATCGAAGGAGAGATGGATCCAAGGAGATCGACCGAGGAATTGATGAGACTTCGGCGTGTCCCATTGATTGATCGAGACATCACGAAGCGTGACTTCACCGATGAAGGGATGGACCTTCACGCGCTGGGCGTCGATCCGGCAGTTGACGAGAAACCTCGGCGTCTGCTCGCGGATGATCGCCGCGAGCGTGGTGCTGTCGGTCGCGTATGTGTACGCGAAGATCCCCCCGCCGATGAAGACGGAGAGGATGAGCAACGTGATCCAGAAGAGGACCTTCCAGATCCGCCGGCTGCGGCGGCAATCTTTCGGCTCAGCACTCATGGAGCCGTTCCCCTCCGAGCCTCGAGACGACTCGCACCAGGCCGTAGCCCGCAAGAGCGTAGGCAGGGAGCATCCCGGGTACCCGATATCGGATCGAACTCACGAAGACGATGTGGAGGCCGAGGAAGCAGACGAGGGGCCCCAGCAGCACGACCAAGGCTCGTGGATCCCTTCGAATGGGAATCGCGCCGAGCATCACGAGGAAGTATGTCGGCAGCGTCCAGATCGACGAGAGCGCGTCGACGAGTCCCGACTTCAGAGTCTCCGCGTTCGGCCACGGGCTGAAGAATCGGGCCGCCTTCAGTGCGGCGAGTTCGAGGACTCGTCCGGGATGACGAGTCGCATAGTCGATCGCCCTCCGGCGCAGCTCGCGATCCTGATCGACCTCGTCGAGCCGCGCGATCTCGGGATCCTCGAGGAACCTCATGTCGCTCGACCCGTCGGCGGTCGGGCGGATGCCGTCGTAGAGACTCGCCCCGACCCAGAGAGCCGTGGGGACGAATCGCCCGATGACGCGTGCATTGCGGATCCACCAGGGAAACATCACGAGACTCGCCGTCAATCCGACGATCGCGATGACGCGCAGGGCGCGAGCTCGCTCCGCGCCCGCGGTCGCGAGGAGTACGACGCACCAGAACGGCGGAAAGATCGCCCACGAGGGACGAACCAGAACCGCCGCGGCCATCGCAATGCCCGTGGCGATTCCCGGCAAGATGAGACCGCGCGACGATTCGCTTCCAATCGATCGCGAGAGCCCCGCCGCACCGATCAAGCCCAGCAGCATCAGTGGGAAGAAGGCCGCTTCTGAGAGAATCAGAACGGAGATCCCTGCCGCGTAGGGATCGATCGCGGCGAGGAGTGCGGCAAACAGCGCGGCGCGGCGTCGATCGGCGGGCGATCGAGCCTGGAACAGGACCAGCGCCAGAGCGGCGACGAGTGCGACCGAGGTCCCGTTGAGAATCGCCTGGATGATGCGCACGCCGAGCGGGCGATCCCCGACGATCGATCGGCAGATCGCCAGAAACGCCGGGTACCCGGGGGTCCGAAGCGCGCGATGAGGCATTCCGAGCTGGTCGACCTCGTAGCTCTCTCCGGTGAGGATTCGCTCGGAGAGCAGCCAGTAGATCGTCGTATCCCCGAAGACGCAGATCGTCCCCTTGCGGTCGACGTATCCCTGGACGACCCAGGCCGCCGCGAGTCTCACCGCGACGGCGAGAACGACGATTCCCACGAGACTCGCGAGGAATCGTCGGTCGATGGAATCGCGTTGGCGAGGAGAAGCGGTCGTCACGGGCGCACCCCAAATCTGCCGAGGAGCCGGGTCGCGATCGGGCGGATTCTCTCGGGTGTGCGTCGTCGCGGCGACGATCCTAGTCCCGATCGGTCGGAGGGGTCAATCTCAACTCGCGGTCTCGCCCGGGAGCGGGATCCAGGCAAGATGGAGCGGCCTGCGAGTCTGTTCCGTGATCTTGATGCGCTCGGCGATGCGATGCCCGACGACCCACACGATTCCATGCCCGTCGCGCACGATCGGCACGTGACGCCGCCGAGGGCGCGGAACCCCTCGATTTCGAAGGAAGTCGGAGAGCGGCATCGAATGCCCCTGCATTCCGAGCGGATCGAAGCGTTCGCCGGCGTTCGCCGTCGAGAGCGTCAGGGGCAGGGTCAGCCGATCAAAGTCGACCGATTCGTCGCAAGGCATGATCTGGTCGAGACTCACGACGAGTCGACCGCCGAGGTCGGGCCGGATCGCCAGGCCGGGAATCGCCAACTCGGAGACCGATCGATCTTGCGCGGCGTCGTCGAGCACGGCCGGCTCGAGCGAGAATCGATCGTGCGTCGTCGATGCGGCGACACGGCCGGGGAGGTCGATCCTCGAATCGGCTCCATCGACGACCCGCAACAGCCGCGTCCAGTCGCCCCGCGACATGCCCTGGAGCGGGAAGCCCGCGCGACGCCAGGCGAGCCGGAGCAGGGCGAGTTGCGACGCGGGTTCGATCGATCGCAGAGGCACCAGATCGAAGACGCAGCGCCGTGGGGACAGCTCGACGAGCGTCAGACGCAGGAGCGACTCGATGTGGGGAGCTTGGCGCTCGTGCTGAGCTCGCACCTCGCGACCGAGTCCCGCGATCGCCTCTTTGACCCGCGGGTTGAAGTCGGCCTCCAGACCGGGGATGAGGTCGAGCCGAATGCGATTCCTGGTGTGGCGAATGTCCTGGTTCGTCTCATCGACTCGATGGTCGATCCCTCGGTGCTCGAGAAACTCGGTGAGCTCGCGACGAGAGACCTCGAGCAATGGCCTGACGATCACGATTCCGTCCGATGAGCTTCGCAGACTCGGGATCCCGCGCAAGCCCTCGATACCCGTTCCTCGAATGAAGCGATGGAGGATCGTCTCGACTTGGTCGTCGAGAGTGTGGGCGGTGGCGATCGCGTGCGCGCGTCGGCGGCGGGCGACCTCTGCGAGCCATTCGTAACGCGCGATCCGAGCGTCCGATTCGAAGTGATTCTCGCGTAGAGGGTTCCAGCGACCCAGCTCGCAATCGATCCCGAGGTCGAGGGCGGTTCGCTCGACGAATCGAGCGTCTTCTCGGGCCGCTTCGCCGCGGACTCCATGATCGAGATGCGCGACGACCAACTCGAGGTGCGTCGACTGGGCGGTCTCCGCGAGCAGGTGGAGCATCGAGATGCTGTCGATTCCGCCGGAGACGGCGACCACCCATCTCGGTCCGACTCCGCCCGCGCAAAGCGTCGCGACCGTCCTGGCGACACGATCGCTCAGCGAGTCCCGTCCCGGGGAGGGCCGACTCATCGTGTCGCTCCTTGGAGTCGAGACGGGTGAACGGGGGAAACTGGCGGAGTGCGTCGAGGCGGCATTCTGATAGAATACCAAGCATGAACGCGCATCACCTCGTCGCCGCCTTGCTTCGCTGTCCACGATGTCTGGGACGACTCGCCGACCCCGTCGCCGACCCCGACGGCTCGGCCGCGGGCACGCACTGTGCGAGCTGCGGAGTGGACTACCCGTCATCGGCGGGGATCATCCGCTTCGCCGCCGAGTCCTACGTCGAGAGCTTTGGTCGACAGTGGAATCGGTACGACGTCGCACGCGAGGAGGAAGACGCGTCGGTCTTCGAGGTGAAGACGGGGCAGCCGGCCGAAACGCTTCGAGGTCTCGCGGTGCTCGATGCGGGCTGCGGAGGTGGTCGATATGCGCGACTCGTCGCTCGCGCCGGGGCCGACGTGGTCGGAGTCGACCTGAGTTCCGCCGTCGAGAAGGCGAGCGCTCTCTGCTCGGAAGAACCGAATGCGTTGATCGTTCAGGGCGACCTGCTTCGGCTTCCGCTCGCGCCGGAATCGTTCGACTTCGCGTTCTCGATCGGCGTGATGCACCACGGTCCGGATGTTCGAGGCGCGTTTCGGGAGGTCGCTCGGCGAGTGAAGCCGGGAGGGCGGATGGCCGTCTGGCTCTATCGAAGGAATACCGCACCCCAGGAATGGATCAATCAGGCGCTGCGAGCGATCACCACGAGACTGCCCGCGCCGATGCTCGAAGCGATCTCGGTGGCGCTCGGCGTGTTGGGCGGGATCCCGGTCGTCAACAAGACGCTCAACAAGGTCTTCAACTTCTCGAACCATCCCGACTGGACCTTGCGAGTCTGCGACAACTTCGATTGGTACGCCCCTCGATACCAGTCGCACCACACCGAGTCGGAGTTGCGAGGTTGGTTCGAGGCGGAGGGTTTCGAGCGGATCGAGGCACTCGCTCCGGCCAAGGGGGGATCATTCTATGATTGGGCATACCGAAACAATTTGATCATTGGAAGCGGCGTGAACATGGTCGGGGTCAAGCGATCCCGCCCGACTGCGTGAGACCGGGCCGTGATCAACCGCCGCGCACGAGCAGATAGAAGCTCCGTTCGATTCCATCCTCGACGCAATCGGAAAAACCGACCGCGCGAAAGCCCGAAGCGAACGCGGTCCGGAATGCGGTTCGAACGTGCGACTGCCAGGCCGACGCCCGGATGGGATCGACCGATCGCATTTCGTTGATGTTGCGTGGGATCTCGATCGCGATCGATTCGGCATCCGCGCAGGAGAGAAGATCGAAGGGGATCGACTCGCCGTTGGAGTCGACCCTCACCTGAATGATGCGCATCGGCTCGAGATCGAGACTGGAGGTCGACCAGGGCCGAGTCTCCGGGTCGGTCGGCCAGACGGCGATCAGGCGATCGGTCGGCGTGTTGCGATTGAGGGCATCATTTCTCGGACCGTACATGTCCTCGACATACCGAGATGAGGATGCGCCGAGCTTTCCGAGGTTGAATCGCGCGTTGCCTGCCTGGAGCGGGTCGAACGACCAGGCGATCAGTTCGCAGCCTTCCACACGAGCGATCTCGCGTTGGAGCTTCTTGAGTCGAGAGCCGATCCCCTTGTCCTGGAACCCGGGGACGACGCCGGTGAGTTGGGAATAGAGTCCAACCCGACCTTCGATTCGGCCCAGGAACGCGAACGATAGGCCGACCGCGGAGCCGTCCGGCAGAAAGGCCCCGAGGACGAGTCCGCCGTGAAGCTGGGCTCCGACCATCGTAGCGAGAGGGACGATGTACTCATCATCGACGATCCCCCATGCCTTTCGTTGAGCGACCTGGAGCGCTCGATACTCGCTCGGAGCGGCGGCTCGACGGATATCGATCGAATCATTCATGAGAGAGCGACTCCATGTCGAGGCCCGCGAGCAACGCCGTGAGCAGGAGGATGCGCTCGAGGAGCGAAGGGATCAGGATCGATTCATGCGGGGCATGCGCTCCTTCGCCGTCCACGCCGAGTCCGTCGAGCGTGGGGGTACCGACGGCGGCGGTGAAGTTCCCGTCGCTGCCGCCGCCGGTCGATCCCTCCTCGAGGGCGATCCCCAACGGACGCGCGATCTCGCGGGCACGCTCGAGGAGTTCGGCGATTCGAGGAGTGCGTTCCATGGGAGGACGGTTGATGCCGCCGCGGACGACGAGCTTTGCTCCGGGGTGCTTCGCGGCGAGCGAGCCGAAGCGCTCGGTGATCCGGGTCGCTTCCGCGGTCGTTGCGATTCGAACATCGACGACCGCCGAGGCTGAGGCGGGAACGACGTTGGAGGTCGTTCCGCCTTCGATCGTGCCGACATTGAGGGTCGTGCCGAGATCGGGGCGGGCGAATGAACACACCTCGAGAATCTGATGAGCCAGCTCGACGATCGCGTTGACGCCTTTCTCCGGCTCGACTCCCGCGTGAGCCGACTTCCCCTCGACCTCGAGCGCGTACTGCCCGACTCCCTTGCGCGCCGTCTTGAGCCGACCTCCCGCGAGCGGAGGTTCGAGCACGAGCGCCGCGGCGCATTGCCGGGCGATCTCCTCGATGAGCCCGCGCGAGGTTGGGCTGCCGATCTCCTCATCCGAGGTCCACACGATCCGAAGATCGCCTGCAGGCCGGATCCCGAACTCTCGGAGAGCGGCCAGAGCCCGCTCCAAGATCACGAATCCCGCCTTCATGTCGTAGATCCCCGGACCGAACGCGCGGTCGCCGGCGATGCGAAAGGGCATCGACTCCAACGTTCCCGACGGCCAGACCGTGTCGAAGTGCCCTACGACGACGATCGCGGGGGCGGATCCTCCTCGATAACGTCCGATCAGATGATCGCCACCCGATGCGTTCGGGACTCGATCGACCTCGACGCCGACCGCCTCTAGCCGCGCCTGCAACTCGGAGGCGAGGGGATCGAGCGCCGGCTTCACTCGACTGGGCGACTCGTGCTCGACGAGCCGCCGCAGCGATTCGAGGATGGCGTCTCGATCGGAGAGGAGCCGAGCCCGCAGGAGATGCGAATCGAACATCAAGAATGCTCCGAATCGTGCGGAGGGCGTCCGCCGCCGGCGGCGTTCGACCTGGCTCGCTCGAGCTTCCTCGCGAGGTCGAAGTGTCCCTCGTGTTCGGCCCAATGTTCGGGGAGTCGACCGATCTTGGCGTCGGGGACGGCTGCGCTCGCGCCTCGTGCGAGCAGGAGATCGACGACTTCATCGCGACCGCGAAGGGCCGCGTAGTGGAGCGCGGTGCCCGCGAAGTCGAATCCGGCGGGGATGTGGTCGATCGGCGACCCGCGATCGAGCAGCTGAGAGACGCACGTCGCGACTCCCCATGCGGAAGCGTGAACGAGTGCGTTGGCGACGATCTCTCTGGAGTCGGTCGTCGCGGTTGCGGGTCTGGGCTCTCCGAACGGCCATCCGAGCCGACCGGCACGTTCGGGGACGAGGTCGCCCTCGCCGTCGAAGCAGCTATCGACATACTCGAGATCGCCGAGCGCTGCGGCGGCACGAATCGTGCGGATGACCGCTCCTTTCTCGAGGAGGAGGTCGACGGCGGACTCTTTTCCCCAGTAGATCGACTCATCGAGTGCGGACCAATCGGCGGGTTCGTCGATGTCCACACCAAGATCCAAGAGGATGCGGAGGGCTGCGACGTTGCCGATTCCCGCTGCCGCCACGAACGGCCCCGAGAGTTCGGCGCCTCGCGCGGCGAGGGCGCGGATCATTGCATCGAGCGAGGTCGGCGGCGGTTCGGTGAGCACGAGGCACTGCAGCAGCGTCGGGTGATCGCCCGCCTGAGTCGAGCGATCGGAAGCGAGAGAAGGCTCGGCGGCGATCAGCGCCTCGAGCCGCTCGGCGTCGTCCGCGAGGATGGCCGACCGTGCTTGGTCGAATCGGGGATCCATGGCATTTCCAATCGATGTGTGCAGTAGGAAGGACACGCTCAGGTGATCGTCGATGAGGACCAGGAACGGAGGGCGAGGGTCCGGATCCGATCCTCCATGACCGTGATGCCGAGTCCCGGGCCGGTGGGAACGGGGATCGAGCCGTTCTCGGCCATGATCGGAGGAACGACGACATCTTCATGAAAGTATTTATCGGACCCGGAGACGTCGCCGGGAATGCTGAAGTTGGGCAGGCTCGAGATCGCGAGATTCGCGGCCCGGCCGACGCCGAATTCGTGCATCCCGCCGCACCAAACCGGGACACCGTGCTCACGGCAGACGTCGTGGATCCGTTTGGCTTCGAGGAGTCCGCCGACCCGACCGACCTTGATGTTGATGATCCGGCAGGCCCCGATCTCGATCGCCTTGCGGGCATCGGCGGCGGAGTGGATCGATTCATCGAGACAGATGGGAGTCTTCATGCGGGCTTGGAGCTGCGCGTGATCGATGATGTCGTCGTGAGCGAGGGGTTGCTCGATGAGGATCAAGCCGAAGTCGTCGAGGGCTTCGAGCGTCGAGGAATCCTCGAGCGTGTAGGCCGAGTTGGCGTCGACCTGTAGGGCGATCTCCGGGAAGCGGCCGCGCACCGCCGCGACCACGTCGACGTCGTGGCCGGGAGCGATCTTGAGCTTGATCCGGCGGTAGCCTTCGGAGAGGTAGCGCTCGATGAGAGCCGGCAGAGCCGCGTGGTCGCGTTCGATGCCGAGACTGACTCCCGAGAGGATCTCGGTTCGGGTTCCTCCGAGGAACTCGGCAAGGGATTGGCCGCGACTCCGAGAGAGCAGGTCGCACGCGGCCATCTCGAGACCGGCTCGAGCAAAACCGTTGCCCTTCACGAGTCGATGAAAGCCGACGAACTCCTCGATCGAATCCCAATCGCGGCCGAGCATCGACGGCACGAGGAAGTCGCGGAGGATGTGGAAACAGGTCTCGGTGGTCTCGGGGCAATAGAAAGGATCGACGGGGGCGGCGCATTCGCCCCAGCCGACGAGCCCTTCATGTCGAACACGAATCAAGAGATGAGTGATCGAGGACTTCTTGCTCGAACTCGTCTCGAACGAGCGGACGAGCGGGAGTCGAACCTCGAAGATCTCGACGTCGTCGATGCGCATGACCGATCCTCGAGGAGTCCGTGGGCCGGATCGCGACGTGAGATCAAACGAATGGACGCTTGTCGTTGCCGTGATCGAGCGGCTTGGGCAAGTTCGATCGCCCCATGAGATACTGGTCGATCCCATGCGCGGCGTGTCGACCCTCGGCGATCGCCCAGACGATGAGCGACTGGCCTCGGGTCATGTCGCCGGCGGTGAAGACCTTGGGAACGTTGGTCATCTTGTTCGCGTCGGCCTTGACGTTGCCCATGCGGTCGAGTTCGACGCCGAATTGCTCGAGCATTCCGCCCTTCTCCGGGCCGACGAAGCCCATGGCGAGAAGCACGAGATCGGCGGGATAGTGTCGCTCGGTTCCGGGGATGTCGACGAATTGCATGCGTCCGTCGACCGACTTCATCTCGACTCGAATCGTGTCGAGCCCGACGACGCGTCCGTTCTCGCCGACGAATCGCTTGGTGTTGATCGAATACTCGCGTTCTCCGCCTTCTTCGTGAGCGGAGGAGGTCCGAAGGATGTTCGACCACTGGGGCCAAGGGTTCGAGGGTGCGCGATCCGAGGGGGGGCGCGGGACGATCTCGAACTGATGGACCGAGCGTGCGCCCTGGCGATGCGCGGTGCCGAGACAATCCGCGCCGGTGTCGCCGCCCCCGATGATGATCACATGTTTGTCTTGAGCGGAGATGAACGACTCGCTCGGGATCGAATCGCCCGCGACCGTCTTGTTCTGGAGGGGGAGGTACTGCATCGCGAGATGAATGCCTTCGAGCTCGCGGCCCTCGATTGGGAGGTCGCGGCCCGCGGTCGCGCCGCCGGCGAGACAGATCGCGTCGAACTCCGCGAGGAGTTCTTCCGCGGCGACGTCGACGCCGACGTGAGTGTTGGTCCGAAAGACGACGCCCTCGGCTTCCATCTGCGCGAGACGCCGATCGAGGCGGTGCTTCTCCATCTTGAAGTCGGGGATCCCATAACGGAGCAGACCGCCGATCCGATCGGCACGTTCGATGACGACGACGTCGTGCCCGGCGCGGGCGAGCTGCTGGGCGGTCGCGAGGCCGGCGGGACCGGATCCGATCACGGCGACGCGCTTGCCCGTCTTCACGTGCGGAGGCATGGGAACGATCCAGCCCTCATCCCACGCGCGGTCGACGATCGAGAGCTCGATCTGCTTGATCGTCACGGGATCATTATTGATCCCCAACACACATGATGTTTCGCAAGGCGCGGGGCAGAGCGTTCCGGTGAACTCGGGGAAGTTGTTGGTCGCGTGGAGACGGTCGATCGCGGTGCGCCACTGGTCGCGGTAGACGAGGTCGTTCCAGTCGGGGATCAGGTTGCCGAGCGGGCAACCCTGATGACAGAACGGGATGCCGCAATCCATGCAGCGCGCGCCCTGTTCGCGGAGCTTGACGATGGGAAAGGGGTCGTAGACCTCTCGGTAGTCGTGGAGGCGGGTCTCGACCGGTCGTCGCGTCGGCGTCTCGCGGGGGACTTCGAGGAATCCTGTCGGCTTGCCCATGAGGGTCTCGGCTCCAGAGAGTTCGCTGATTCGATGTATCCGAGGCGAGGCTCGGCGAGTGGGATGTTCGAGGGAGTGCGAGGCGCCGCGGATCTCGAGTCTCGAGTCCGCGGCGCGAACTCAGGCCTGGATCTCGGCGGGCTCGGCCGCGCGGCGAGCCTTGCGTTCCTCGAGAACTCGGCGGTAGTCGATCGGCATCACCTTGACGAATTCATCGACCGCGCGATCCCAGTCGTTGAGGAGTGCCCGTGCCACGGTGCTTCCGGTGTATCCCGCATGTTGGATCAGGAGGTCGCGGACGAGTTCGCGATCCTCGGGGTCGTCGAACCGCTCGAGTTCGACCATCCCGAGGTTGCAGCGCGACGGGAAGACGCCGAGCGGGTCGTGAACGAATGCCGATCCGCCGCTCATTCCCGCGGCGAAGTTGCGACCCGTCGACCCGATGACGACGACCGTGCCGCCGGTCATGTATTCACATCCATGGTCGCCGACGCCTTCGACGACCGTCCTGGCTCCGCTGTTGCGAACGCAGAATCTCTCTCCCGCGCGTCCGCGGAAGAAGGCTTCTCCCGAGGTCGCACCGTAGAGGACGACGTTGCCGATGAGGATGTTCTCTTCGGCGACGAACGCGGCGTTCTTGGGCGGGAAGACGATGATCTTGCCGCCCGAGAGCCCCTTGCCGACGTAGTCGTTGGCGTCGCCCTCGAGGCGGAGAGTCATTCCCTTGGGCACGAACGCGCCGAAGCTCTGGCCCGCCGAGCCGTGGAAGTCGATCCGGATGGTGTCCTCGGGGAGGCCGGCGCCTCCGTGTCGGCGCGTGAGCTCGGAGCCGAGGATCGTGCCGACCGTGCGGTTGACGTTCCGGATCGGCATCGAGATCGAGACCGGCTCGCCGCGTTCGAGCGCGGGCATCGCGAGCGGGAGGAGCTGCTGGTCGAGTGCTTGGTCGAGACCGTGATCCTGCTCCGAGATTCGACGAACGGCCGTCTCGGCCGCGACCTTGGGTCGATGGAAGATCTTGCTGAAGTCGAGCCCCTTCGACTTGTAGTGGCCGAGGGCCTTCTTCATGTCGAGGAGGTCGCTGCGACCGATCATCTCGTCGATCGTGCGGAATCCGAGCAGCGCCATCGTCTCGCGGACCTCTTCGGCCACGAAGCGGAAGAAGTTGATCACGTGTTCGGCCTGCCCCGAGAACTTCTCGCGGAGCTTGGGATTCTGGGTGGCGATTCCGACCGGGCAGGTGTCGAGGTGGCAGACGCGCATCATGATGCAACCCATCACGACGAGCGGCGCGGTGGCGAATCCGTATTCCTCGGCGCCGAGGAGCGCGGCGATCACGACGTCGCGCCCGGTCTTGAGTTGTCCGTCGGTCTGTACGACGATGCGGTCGCGCAGGCGATTCATGACGAGGGTCTGCTGCGTCTCGGCGAGCCCGAGTTCCCAAGGGATGCCGGCGTGCTTGAGCGAGGTGAGCGGGCTGGCGCCGGTGCCGCCGTCGTGTCCGGAGATCAGGACCACGTCGGAGTGCGCCTTGGCGACGCCCGCGGCGACCGTGCCGACGCCGACCTCCGCAACGAGCTTCACGCTGATGCGCGCTCGGGGATTGGCATTCTTGAGGTCGTGGATCAGTTGAGCCAAGTCCTCGATCGAATAGATGTCGTGGTGCGGCGGCGGCGAGATCAGGCCGACGCCGGGCGTCGAGTAGCGGACCTTTGCGATCCAGGGCCAGACCTTGTGGCCGGGCAACTGGCCGCCCTCGCCGGGCTTGGCGCCTTGGGCCATCTTGATCTGGATCTCGTCCGAATTGACGAGATATTCGCTGGTGACGCCGAATCGGCCGGAAGCGACCTGCTTGATCGAAGAGCGCTTCGAGTCGCCGTTGGGCAGGGGAAGGAATCGATCGGGATCCTCGCCTCCCTCGCCCGTGTTGCTCCGACCGCCGAGTCGGTTCATGGCGATGGCGAGAGTCTCGTGGGCCTCGCCGCTGATCGAGCCGTACGACATCGCACCCGTAGCGAATCGCTTGACGATCGCCTCGACCGGCTCGACTTCCTCGATCGGAATCGATCGCGAGGGGTCGACCTTGAACTCGAAGAGGCCGCGGAGCGTGCACTGACGCTCGCTCTGATCGTCGACGAGCTTGGTATAGGATTTGAAGATGTCGTAACGTCCCGACTTGGTGGCGTGCTGGAGTCGGAAGACCGTCTCGGGATTGAAGAGGTGGAATTCACCGTCTCGGCGCCACTGGTATTGTCCGCCCCAATCGAGGAGTTCGGGGCCGGTGTCGCGGAGGTCGTAGGCCTTGGCGTGGTGGTGCAAGGTCTCGGCGGCGATCTCTTCGAGGCCGACGCCCCCGATTCGCGACGCGGTCTTGTCGAAGTACTTCTCGACGAACGCGGCGTTGAGGCCGATCGCCTCGAAGATCTGAGCGCCTCGATAGCTCTGCACCGCGCTGATGCCCATCTTGGACATCACCTTGACGACGCCCTTCTTGATCGCCTTGCGGTACCGCTCGATCGCCTGCTCGCGTCCGATCTCCGGCTTGATCTGCCCCTCATCGATCAAACGATCGATGGTCTCGAATGCGACATAGGGATTGATCGAGCCGGCACCGTAACCGAGCAGCAGCGCGAAGTGGTGGACCTCGCGGGCGTCGCCGCATTCGATGACGAGACCGGCCTTGGTCCTCAGACCTTCACGAACCATGTGGTGGTGGAGACCGGCGGTCGCGAGGAGCGAGGGAATGGGAGCGTACTTGGCATCGACGCCGCGGTGCGAGAGAACCAGGAGATTCGCGCCGCGCTCGATCTCGAGGGTGGCTCGATGGAACATCTCTTCGAGGGCCGTTTCGAGTCCCTTGGCTCCGTCGGCGGCGACGAAGAGCATGGGGAGTTCGGCCGACTTGAAGCCCTTCCAGCCGCTGAGTTGGCGGATCCGCTCGGTCTCTTCGTTGTCGAGGATCGGGATCTCGAGGGCGATTTGGCGGCAACTGTCGGGTTCGGGGTGAAGGAGGTTCTTCTCGCCGCCTGCACCGGTGAAGATCGAGGTGACGAGTTCTTCGCGGATCGCGTCGAGCGGAGGATTCGTGACCTGTGCGAAGAGCTGCTTGAAGTAGTTGAAGAGCGGCTGGGCTCGGTCGGAGAGCACGGCGAGGGGCGTGTCGGTGCCCATCGAACCGATCGCTTCCTCGCCGGCGTTGGTCATGGGACCGATGATGTACTTGAGGTCCTCGAGAGTGTAGCCGAAGGCTTGCTGTCTGCGGAGGAGCGTATCGGGATCGGGGCCTGCGACGTGGGGAGCCGCGGGGAGATCGGCGAGCGGGACCATGTACTCGTCGAGCCACTCGCCGTAGGGCTTGGCCTGGGCGATCTCGCGCTTGATCTCTTCGTCGTCGACGATGCGGCCCTGGGCCATGTCGATCAGGAACATCTTGCCCGGTTCGAGCCGGCCCTTGCGGGCGACGTCCTCGGGTCGGATATCGAGAGCGCCGACCTCGGAGGCCATGATGACTCGATGATCGGTCGTGACCCAGAACCGGCTCGGCCTCAGGCCGTTGCGGTCGAGCGTGGCGCCGATCATGCGACCGTCGGTGAAGGTGATCGAGGCGGGTCCGTCCCAGGGCTCCATGAGGCAGGAGTGGTAGCGATAGAAGTCCTTCTTGTACTTCGGCATGGTCTCATGATTCTCCCATGCCTCGGGAATCAGCATCATCATCGCATGCGGCAATGAGTATCCCGAGCGCACGAGGAGTTCGACGGCGTTGTCGAGGCAAGCCGTATCGCTGAGGCCCTCCCGGATGATCGGCATGAGCTTGGGCAGGTCGCCTTGATCGTAGAGGTCGGAGGCGAAGAGCGCCTCGCGGGCCCGCATCCAGTTGATGTTGCCGCGGAGCGTGTTGATCTCGCCGTTGTGCGAGATCATGCGATAGGGGTGTGCGAGTTCCCAACTGGGGAACGTGTTGGTGCTGAAGCGCGAGTGGAACATGCAGAGAGCGCTGACGAGCGTCGGATCGGCGAGGTCGTCGGCGAAGTAGGCGGGCACTTGTTCGGGAGTGAGCATGCCCTTGTAGACGAGGGTGCGGCACGAGAGGCTGGCGAAATAGAAGAACTTGTGGTCCTCGAGCCCCGAGAGGCTGATCGCCTTCTCGAATCTCTTGCGGACGACGTAGAGCTTGCGTTCGAATCGGTCTTCATCTTCATAGGGCGATTCGACGATGGCGTGGAACATCGTCGGCTCGACGAGCTTGGCGCCGTCGCCGAGCGTGGAGTTGTCGGTGCGGAGGGTTCGCCAGCCGAGGAAGCGGAGCCCTTCTTCGGCGACGATCGCTTCGAACATCCGCTGACCGAAACCCTGCTGCGCGACGATCGGCGAGGTGAAGAACGCGCCGACGCCGTACTTCCCCGGGGCGGGGAGTTCGATTCCGATGCTTCGACACCGCTCGACGAGGAACTCGTGCGGGATCTGGATCAGGATTCCCGCTCCGTCGCCGGTATTGTTCTCGCAGCCGCACGCTCCCCGGTGATTCAGGTTGATGAGTGCAGTGATGCCGTCGCGAACGATCGCGTGCGATTTTCGGCCTTTGAGGTCGGCGACGAAGCCGACTCCGCACGCGTCGTGTTCGTACTGAGGGTCGTAGAGGCCCTGCGGCTGAGGCATACCGATGCTCATGTCGTTCACCTGTTTCTGCCGTCGGATCGTCGCGACTCGTCTCGCGTCGATCGGATCGTGAGGACGATGGAATGCGGGAGGCTCATGAGTCGTCCTGGACCGCTTTGCGCGGACCAGCAGCCGCAGCGTTCATTTCGAGATCGGCTGGAGCACCCACGAGCGTCGAGGGGGAGGATGTTTGCGGGTGGCCGCGGCGGGATCGGTCGATCCTCGCCCGGCCCGGGCTCGACCCGGCGGCGAGGCGTCGCCGGGGTCGATCAGGATTTCTCGGCTGGGGCTGCGGCGGTCGAAGCCGTCATCGCCGCTTCGAGGGACGCGACCGGCTTGGGGGCCGAGTCGCTCTCCGACCTGAGGAGATCGAGGAATTTCGCCGCGGAACTGCCCAGGGCTTCGGATCGACGGTGGATGATCGCGAGCGGCCGGACGAGCGATGCGTCGGAGAAGGCGACCGCGGCGAGAGTTCCGGCCCTCAACTCCGCCGCGAGCGTCGGCCTTGGAAGCACCGCGACTCCCAACTCGGTCTCGACCGCACGCTTGATGTTCTCGATGTTGTCGAATTCGTGGGCCACTTCGAGATCGAGATCATGCTCTCTGAGGAATCGGTCGATGGCGCGACGGATCGAGAGATCGTGGTCGAATCCGATCAAGGTCTCGCCCTCGAGTTCTCGAACGGAGACCGAACTCCGGCAGGCGAACCGATGCGAGGGGGGAACGACGAGCACCATCTCTTCCTCGCGCCAGGGGAGGACGTTGAGATCGGCCCAGCGCCTCGGGAACGAGATGAGACCGAGGTCCGCCTCGCCGTCGGCGACCGACTCGACGACCCGTTTCGGGTGGAGGTACTCGAGCTCAACCGTGACCGCCGGGTACATCTCTCGGAATCGCCCCACGAATTGCTTGATGTGATTGAGGCCCGCCGAGTAGATCGAGCAGACGCGGACCGTGCCGACGACCATCTCTTGCCGGTCGAATGCCCGAACCCGCGTCTCGAGTTCGGCGTAGCGACCCACGATCTCCTTGCAGCCCTCGTAAAACGTCTTTCCAGCCGGAGTCAGCACGAACGGGCGCTTCGAGCGATCGATGAGCTTGACGCCCAGCCGGCCCTCGAGTTGCTGAACCGCCTGGCTCGCCGTCGACTGCGAAACCGAATTCGCCTGGGCACCCCGGGAGAAGTTCGCCCAGGCGACGACGTCGCAGAAGATCTTGAGGGTTTCGATCTGCATGGCAGCCGCTGGTAATCGATTAACCGATAGTAGTCGCACGTCTCTATCGGAAGCTCAAATAGTAGATCCGACGATCGCCCGCGCTGTCAATCCCCTCTCCACCGCGTTCCACCATTCTTCTGCAAGATAGTCGTGATCTTCGGAGCGAGCCGGGTCGGAGGATTCGGGGTCCGTATGGGAGCCCGGATCGCAGAAGTCGAGTTCGGCCAACGAATTGGGGATCTCATCGAGAGGTCTGCGGGGTGGGACGTCGAGAGGCGATGGGGACGAATCCGCCGCAGCCTCTCGCACATTCTTCGCCCGATCGACCTCGAATCGTCATCCCGGACGCGAATCGCGATTCGCGTTCCCCGACACGATCGATGGGCGAAGAGGCTTCGAGGTTCGGTTAAGATCGGTGGGAAGGTCGGTTTGCGGCGAAGCGGGGAATCGCAAGGAAACGAGGGTTCGAGGAATGCGCGACGTACAGCTTCGCCGCCTGACGGCGGCTTTCCTGATCCTGCTGACGGCGGAGCGGAGTTCGCTTGCGGACCATTACCCGAGGCAGCCGCACGTCGATGCGCTGCACTACGCGTTTCGGGTGATCCTGAACGACGAGACGTCCGAGATCCTCGGAGAGACAACGATCGAGCTGCGCGCGGTGGGTCGACCGATCGACGAGGTCAGCCTCGACCTCGCGTCGATTCGCGACGGCAAGGGGATGCAGGTCGATGGAGTCGAATCGGAAGGACGTTCCCTGGTCTTCCAGCACAAGGACGACCGCCTTCGGATCGAGTTCGGTCGCTCGGTCGAGCCCGGCCGGCGCGTGAGCTTGGTGGTTCGATATCGGGGCCGGCCCGCGGCGGGGTTGCTGATCGGACCGAACAAACACGGCGATCGGACCTACTTCAGCGAGAATTGGCCCGATCATGCTCGGCAATGGCTGCCGACGATCGACCATCCGTCGGACAAGGCCACGAGCAGCATGGAGGTCGAGGCTCCCTCGACGTATCAGGTCGTTTCCAACGGGTTGCTCGAGGCGGAGACCGACCTCGGCGGGGGGCGAAGGCGAACGCGCTGGCGACAGGATGTCCCGATCGCGACCTGGCTGAATGCGCTCGGGGTCGCTCCGTTCGCGGTTCGGCACGCGTCGTCGGAGCAGGGGATCCCGATTCAGACCTGGGTCTTCCCGCAGGATCGCGAGCGGTTGATCCCTGCGCTCGAGGAGCCGTCGCGTCGAGCTCTCAGCCTCTTCTCCGAGAAGATCGGTCCGTATCCCTACGCCAAAGTCGCGGGGATCCAGGCCGTCGGATTCGACGGCGGGATGGAGCTGGCGGGGGCGATCTTCTACGGTCAGAACTCTCTGGGATCCCGAGGCGTTCCCGCCCTGGTCGCCCACGAGATGGCCCACCAGTGGTTCGGCGACTCGGTCACCGAATCCGACTGGAACGAGGTCTGGTTGAGCGAGGGATTCGCAACATTCTTCGCCCACGTCTACGCCGAGCGGTACGAAGGTCGCGACGCGTACTTGGCGGGGCTTCGGCGAAGTCGCCCCGTCATCTTCGCGGCGGAACGGCGCGAGCCCGACCTCGCGGTCATCCACGAGGATCTCGCCGACACCAAGAGAGTCCTCAACTCGCTCGTCTATCAGAAAGGCGCATGGTTCCTCCACATGCTTCGCGTCGAGCTCGGGGACGAAGCGTTCTGGGCGGGGATTCGCAAGTACTACGCACGGTTTCGAGATGGAAACGCCACGACGAACGACTTTCGCGCGGAGATGGAGTCGGCGTCGGGACTGATGCTCGAGCGATTCTTCGACCAGTGGCTGCGTCGTCCCGGCTCGCCCGAGCTCGAGTGCGTCTGGGAGTACGACGCGAAGGCCAAGCAATTGCACATCGAACTCGAGCAGAAGCAGGCCTCGGAACCCTACGACCTCGACGTGACGCTCGCGATCGAATTCTCGGACCCCGAGCCGACCCGTGTCGAGACGATCACGACCAACGAGCGGAAGCGGAAAACGGTCATGGCGCTGGATCGCGAGCCCAAGGGGATCATCCTCGATCCGAAGACGGAGTTGCTGTTCAAGGGAGCGGTCCGCAAGCGATCCGAGGCGAGTCGGACCGACCCATGAAGCGGAGCGGGAGCTCGAGCCGGGGCATTTCGGTTGCTCTCGGGCTGCGGCTCTGCGACGCTGGTCCTCCCTCCTTCGGGTCGTGACGCATCCTCCACTCGCACAAGGGTTCGCCCATGTTGAAGACACTTTTCGCGATCGGTCTGAGTTCGGCGATCCTGCTCGGCTCGAGCGGGTTCGTTCCCGCTTCCGCCCAGGATCAAGCGAAGTCGAAGGAAACGGTGAAGTCGAAGATCCAATCGAAGGTCAAGTCTCAGGCGAAGTCGAAGGTCGAAGCGAAGAAGAAGGGATCGGCCGCCGCGCCCGTCGTGGATCCTCGCTCGGGCGAGTCGGAGACGATCGTGCTCTTCGACGGGAAGTCGCTCGATGGTTGGGCGGGGCACTTCAAGTACTGGTCGGTCGAAAACGGCGAGATCGTCGGCAAGAACAAGGCTCCGATTGCCGTGAGCACCTACCTGCTCAGCGAGCGGAATTTCACCGACTTCCGTCTCAAGGCGCGGGTGAAGCTCGTCGAGTCGGAGATGCACTCGGGGATCGCCTTCTGGGGGCGCGTCGCTTCCGAGCGGAACGATCCCGCGACCTACGCCGGCCACCTCGTGATGTTCCCGTCGGGTTGGGGAATGTACGACCTGTACGGCCGCAACGGCCTGCCGGTCGACCCCGCGCCGGCGAAGAAGGTCGGCAAGCAGCACGACTGGAACGATCTGGAGATCCTCGCGCAGGGCAACCGGATCCGAGTCGCCGTGAACGGGACCACGGTGATCGACTGGCGTGATCCCGAGCCCGAGCGGATCAAGGCCGGGCCGATCGCTCTCCAGCTCCACTCGAATCAGGTGCCCCAAGAAGTGCGGTTCAAGGATCTCGTGATCGAGACCTTCCCGAAGGAGGATCGGCTGACGACGGTGAAGTGATCGAAGCGTCGTTCCTCGATCTCCTCCCCGCTCGCGACGGTGTCGGCGCACCGTTGCGGGCGTGTATGCTGGGATCATCGAGTTCGCGGAGCGTTGCCTCGCGGCTCGGATGGCCGACGTGGAGGAGTCGAGGGATGTCGATCGGGAGTCTCGCCGGCGTTCGTCTTCTGTTCGCGGGAGGCGGGCTCTTCTGGATCTGGTTGATCGTCGGCGGTGCCGCGCTGGGGCTCCTGGTGGTCCTGTACCGCGCCGAGCGTCGGCTGGTTTCGCGTGCGTCGGGACTTGCGCTCCTGGGGTTGCGAATCCTGGCGGCGGCCATGCTCGTGCTCGCGCTGTTCGAGCCGATCGTGTCCTGGAGCGAGACGAAGCGAGTTCGCGGTCGGGTGTTCCTGGCGGCCGACGTCTCGGAGAGCATGGACACGCTCGACGGGGACCCGGACCGCAAGCGTTCGCGATTGGAAGAAGCTCGTCGACTCGTGTCGGGCCCGCTGGCTCCGCTGGCCGTCGAGCATGATGTCGTCCCGAGCGTCTTCGCGAGCGGCTCGTCGACCGTCGAATCGCTCGAGGCCCTCGTCGGCCGCCTCGCGGAAGCAGGTCGATCGCCCGATCCCCCGAGGGGCGAGACGAATCCCTCGAGCGTGCTCGATTCCGCGCTGGGATTCGACCCGCGCCGGCCGGTGCTCGGGGTCGTCCTCCTGACCGACGGACGGTTGGATGTCGAGGCCGACGCGGGACGCCGTCTCGAGCGGCTCCGATCGCAAGGGATTCCGGTTCACTCGGTGCTCCTGGGCTCCACGGTTCCTCCGGACGACCTCGCGATCGCCGCGCTCCGTTCGCCGGACACCGTCTACGCGGGCGACGTCGCGACGATCGAAGTGACGCTCAAGGCCGATGGGCTGAGCGAGGGCACGGAGGTCGAAGTCGAACTCAGCCGCTCGGGCTCTTCGATCTCCACGCGACGGATCCAACTCCAACCGGGCGGCGGCAGACCGACGCTGACGTTCCCGGTGCCGATGAAGACGGCGGGAGTCGAATCGATCACCGCCGAGGCGAGAGTCGTCTCGAAATCGATCGCCTTCGTCGACGCGCGGCCCGAGAATGATCGCCGCGAGACTTCGATCCAGGTCGTCGACGACAAGGCGACCGTGCTGCTCATCGACGCGGAAGCTCGCTGGGAGTTTCGGTATCTCCGCAACGCGCTTGCGCGCGACGAGCGGGTCGAACTCGAAGCCGTCCTGCTCCGCCAACCCGATCCGATCGGGTCGATCACGCCGACTTACGCGACGACGCCTCTCGCCCCATCGGCTCCCGACCAAGAGGATCCGCTGCATCGATTCGACCTGATCATCCTCGGCGACGTGACGCCGTCCGAGGCCGGCCCCACGCTCTGGCCGCGGATCTCGAAGTACGTCGGCGAGCGCGGAGGCACGCTGGCGATCATTCCGGGACCGAGAGCCTGGCCGTCGCTTCCGGCATTGAACGAGACGGTTCGCTCGCTGATTCCGCTGCAAGAACTTCGTCGGCTGCCCGCGGAGAAGGATGCGGATCCTCGCCATCCCAGCCTGCCGCCGGGCGTGGCGATCGAGCCGTCGGTTTCCGCACTGAAGGACGAGACGAGTCGCTCGATCATCCAACTCGGGAGCGACGACGCGGCGGGCAGGGGGGTGTGGTCGGGGCTTCCGCGTCTTCCGTGGGTGATCGGCGGGCCGCCGAAGCCGACGGCGTCCACGTTGTTGGTCGCGCGAGACGGCACAGTCGTGTCCGCGGTTCAGCCGTTCGGCCTGGGCAGGGTCCTCTTCCTGGGCACGGAGTCGACCTGGCGCTGGCGCTTGGGGGTCGGGGATCTGCATCACCATCGATTCTGGGGCCAGGTGGTTCGCTGGGGAGCGAGCCGGGCGCTTCCGGCGGGCGACCGCTACGCGCGATTCGGCCCGGATCGAGCGCGGATCGAGGCGGGACAGTCTCCGATCATCCGTGCCCGCATTTCGGAGGCCGCGGGCGACCTGCCGCCCGACCTCCTTCCCGCCGCGCGCATCTTCCTGGATGGACAGGATCGAGAGTCGGCGATCGTTCCCCTGCGACGCGTTCCCGGGCAGCCGAGGACGTTCGAAGGGACCGCCCCGGCCCCGAGCGAGGGAACGTACCGGATCGAGCTCGAAGCGCCGGGCGTGCCGAGTGAGTCGAACTCGAAGAAGCCCTCGGCGCGACTGGTGGTCACGGGGCGCCAAACTGCCGAGCGGATCGAGCTCTCCGCCTCGCGCGACTCTCTCTATCAGCTCGCCGCCGCAACCTCGGGTCGCGTCTTCGAACCGACGCAGATCTCCGAGTTGATTCGACAACTCGAGACCCGGGTCCGCAGCGAGGTCGAGACGGGGGAGATCCCGATCTGGGATCATCCCGTCGGATTGCTCGGATTTCTTGCGGTCTTGACCGCGGAGTGGCTGCTCCGACGTCGGGTGGGTCTCCCCTGATCCTGGATCGTGACGACGAACGCATGGGAAAGGACGGCCGCTGATGTCCATGGCGAAACTCGACGAGACGTCTCCGCCGGAAGTCCCCGAGCCGATCGAACGATTGCTGCGTCGCGTCGGACTCCGGTTGCGCCTCGGGGCGGTCGCTCGCGGGCTCGTCCAGATCGCCATTCTCGGGTCTCTGGGGGCGGCGATCGGCATGATCTGGGAGTTCACGGTCCGCCCGACCGGCCCGCTCCGTTGGCTGCCCTGGTCGCTCTGGCTGGGATCGATGGTCTTCGTCGCAGTGCGACGCGTCGTCGTCCCCGCGCTGCGACGACACGATCGGACCGCTTTGGCGGCGATCGTCGAGCGAGCCAACCCCGGGCTCGCGGAAGGTCTGACGACCACGCTGGCGTTCTCGAGGGAGAATGCGTCCATTCGCGGCTCGGCGTCCTTGGTTCAAGCGCATGTGCATGCGTCGGGACTACTCGTCGAGGCGTCCCGTCCGGCTTCGCGCGTCGAGCGCCTGGTCGATCCGCGACTCGTGCTCGCGTGCATTGGCTGCTTGGCCATCTGCCTCGTGCCGACGATCACCCGACCGCGGCCGTTCGCCGATCTGCTCCAGCGATTCGCGACGCCCTGGCGGCCGAGTCCGCCGATCAGCCCGTTCGAGTTCGTCGTCGAACCCGGTGATCGAGTCGTGGCGGTCGGAGCAGACCTCTCCGTGACGGTGACGATCTCGCGCCTCTTCGACCTCGCAGGTTCGCTGCCGAGCCGGGCCACCCTCGACTGGGTCGAGGCGGGGTCCTCTTCGCCTCGTCGCCTGTCGATGGTCCTGCAAGAAGAGAAAGATGCGAACAGACGTAGATTCGAGATCACCGTACCGAGGATCGCTCGCGACCTTCGCTATCGGATCGAGGCCGACGGCGAGGTCTCGCGGCGTTTCGCCGTCGAGGCGGTCGAGCCGGCGATTCCGGAGCGCGTGACGATCGTCGCGACTCCCCCCGCCTACACGAAGCGGGAGACGACGAACATCGACGCGAGCGGTCCGTTCGAGGTACTCGAGGGAAGCACGCTCGACTTCACGATCGTCCCCAGCAAGCCGGTCGGGTCGGTCGCTCTCGATTGGCCGGGAGAAACAGAGTCGGTTCGGGTCGAGGGGAGTCTCGCGGATGATCGACGGAGTGCGACGGCGAAGGTCGTCGCGGATCGACCCGGGATGCATCGATTCGGGATCCGACTCGGGGCCGACGATCGCGGCATCACCAGTCCACCCGTGATTCAAAGGCTGAGCGTGCGAGCGGACGCGGCTCCGACGCTCACGGTCGAGGAAACGCCCGCGACGCAGGAGGCCGCGCCGACGGACCTGCTGGGGGTCTCGGTGGAGGCGAAGGACGACTTCGGCGTCGCCTCGGTGGAGTTCCATTACCAGGTGAGCCGAGCTTCGGCGGCCGAGGGAGCCGCGGCGGAAACCGGGATCGCAAAGTCGACGCTCGCCGAGCTCGGCGGACCGATCGCGGCGGGGGAACTCTCGCTGCCGCTGGCGCCGCTGAAGCTCCATCCCGGCGATATCGTTCGATACATGATCAAGGTCGAGGATAACCGGCCGGCGCCTCGCGGTCCGAACGTCGTGTGGTCCGAGCCGTTCCAGCTCACGATCGTCGAGCGGGCCGAACCGATCCTGGCCCGACGCGATCGACTGCACGAGCAGGCGATCGCCGAGAGGCTCAGAAAGCTCGAGGCGGCGGCGGGCGAGAATCGTCGAGAGGCCGAACAACTCCGCTACGCCGCCGATGCCGCCAAGCGCGAGTCGAAGGGCTGGGACGACGACCACGCTCGCTCCCTGGCTCGACGGGAATCCGCGGCCGCCGAGGTGCGCGACGGCCTTCGCGAGTTCGCGGAGGATCTTCGCAGCGACCCCACGTTCCACGAACTCGCACGGCCCGCCGAGCGGCTGGCCGAGCTCGAGGCGGAGGCTGGACGGGAACGCTTGGCGAAGGCTGCCGCGGCGACCGACGCGGGCGAACGGCTCGAACTGCTGCGACAAGCCGATGCCGGTCTCGGCGCGGTCCAACTGCGGCTCGAGGAGATGAAGCGGCGATTCGAGGCCCTCGCCAAGCTCGACGCCGATCGTCGGCGCCTCCGCGATCTCGCCGCCAAGGAAGACGCGCTGGCCGAAAGGCTCGAGGCGGCCGAGTCCAAACAGCTCGATGAACTCCTCGCGGCTCAGCTCGAAGCCCAACGCGAACTCGACGGCGTCGTCGAGCGTTCTCCGGAGATGAAGGCTGCCGTGCTCGCCGAGCAGTCCGACCAAGCGGCCAAGCTCGCGAAAACGGCTGAAGACTTGCTCGACCGCCAACGCGAGGAGGCGAGGAAGACCGCGGAGCTCGCCCAGCCGAATGAACGACTCCGCGAGATCGTCGAACTTCAGCGCGGGCTCGAGGACGATGCCCGCCGATTCGCACTCGAGGTCGACACGGCCCTGGCCGAGAACGGACGCGCGCGACTCGACGTCGCTCGAGTCTCTCGAGGGCTCTCCACCATCGAGCGGGGGGACCTCCACGGAGGCAGGCAGGCCCTCGAGGACGCGGAGCGCGAGCTCCGCAGGCTCGCCCTCGAGATCGACGAGCTGATCGACGACCCCAAGGCTCTCGCGAGGCGGCTCGCCCAGCGCCAGTCGCGGTTGGTCCAACAAGTGAACGAAGCACTTGGAGACATCAAGACCAAAGCGAACCCTTCGCAAGAGGAACTCGAGGCACTCACGACTCGGCTCCGTCCGGCGCTCGAGATCCAAACCGAGCTGGATCGTCTCGCTCGGACGATTCGTCCCGGCGATCCTGCCCAGTCCGCGGCCGCCGAACGCGCCGGCCAAGCCGCCGCCAAGGCGATGGAATCGTTGCGGTCGCCGAATCCGAAGGAGATCGACTCCGCCCTCGGCGAGGCTCGCGCCTCGGTCGCGCGACTGGCGGATCTCCTTCCGGATCCCGCGAAACGCCGAGAGCCCGCGCGAAAAGGGCTCGAGACCGCGCGTCGCGAGATCGAACGTCTCCAACGCGACCTCGACCGACAGTTGCGGGAGACCGAGCGTCGCGACCCTCCGAACGACGACCCGATCCGACGCGCGGAGGACATGGCGAAGCGGATCGAGCCGATGCCCGGCGCGATTCGAGCCGCCGCTGCAACGATCGCCGCTCTCCAGGTCGAACCCGCCGAGCGACCCCACCGAGATCGCGCGGAAGCTCGGCTTCGCAGCTTCGCGGCGACCGTCGAGGCGCTCGGGGCCGAGGCGAAGGCCGCGGGCTCTCCCAAACCGCCCGAGACGATGAAGGATTGGCGACTCATCGGCCCATTCGCGTTCGATCAAGTACCGCCGTTCGATCCGGCGAAGCCGGTCGACGCAAACGCCCCGTTGGAGAATCGTCCATGGAAGTCGGTCGCCGATGGATCGCGGATCGATCTGGGGCGACTCTTCGGACAGGGGAAGGACCGTTCGGCCTTCGCGGTGGCCGAGGTCGCGCGTGACCGACCGGGGCCGGCTCGTCTCTTCCTCGGCTCCGACGATACGCTCGCAGTCTGGGTCAACGGGATCCTCATCCATGACTTCCGCGGCAGCCGGACCTTCTCCCCCGAAGCGGTGAAGCTCGACGTCGACCTGCGGGCGGGAGTGAATCGGATCGTCGCTCGCGTCGGAAATCACGCTGATCGATGGGAGTTCGGCGCGAGGATCTCGCCGCCGCCGCCCGAGGGTTATCGCCCCGAGCGGTTGGAAGCCCTCAGGGAGTCGATCGCTTCGAGGCAGGCGGATGCTCGCGAGGCGGTCGAACGCTTGGCGCAACGGATCCAGGGGCGGACTCCCACCGATTCGATTCTCCAGGAGCTCGCGACCGAGCAGGCGGCGATCACTCCCGGCCCGACGCCCGAGAGCCGTGCCGAGGCCGCTCGGGAGCAACGGCGGTTGGCGGCGGCTCTCCGCGCGTTCGAATCACCGGACGTCGAGCTCCTGAGGTCGGAAGCGGCCCGCACAGCCGCCGCCGCGGCCGCCGCACTCGAGAATGCCGCGGTCGACCCTTCCGAACCGGTCGAGCGTGCGAAGGAGGCGGTCGCCGCCCTCTCGGATCGCGTCCATGACCGAATCTCCCCGAAGCGCGAGGCCGAAGCGTTGCTGCGAGTCCATCGCGCCCTCGAGGCACCCGACGCCCAACGCACGCCCGAGGAAGAGCTCGAGATCCGACGGTCGATCGCTCAGCGAGCCGCCACCCTTCCCAATGTGAGCGATTCCGCGCTCGGAGCGCTCGCAAGAGCGACTCGAGCAGCCGCCCGGATCGAGAGTCCGGCCGGTGCGGTCCCGGATATCCGAGGCGCCGTTGGTCGGGCTGAAGCCGAACTTCGACAGTTGGCGGACTCGGCATCCGACGAGTCGCCGAGGCCCCCCGGAGCTGCGACCGCCGCTCAGCCCGGAGTCGAGGATCCGGAGCTCCACCTCCCGCGCGGGAGGGTCGCCGAAGCGACCGAGCTCGCCCGACGCGAACGGCGAATCCGGGAGCGGCTCCAGGCCGTCGTCGGCGAGAGGATCGAACCTCAGGAGTCGATTCGCGAGGACTCGATCGATCTCGCCAGACGCTTCGCCGAACTCCGCGAGGAGAGCAAGGCGACCACTCCGAAAGGCTCCGGCCAGGCCGCTCAGGTCGAGGAGATCTTGGCGCGGAACGCCCCTGGGATCATGAAGCAAGGAAGCTCGCAACTCTCGCGGGGCCAGGCTCGCGATGCCGGCGAAACCCAGCGCCGCGCCGCGGAGTCGCTGGAGCGAGCGGCTCAGATCTCGCGCGAGCTGGCTTCGACCCTCCGCGCGGAGAGCGAGGCGTTGAGATCGCAGGGCGAGGCGAAGCACGGCGATTCCGGAGTGGGCGAGGCGCGACACACCATGGCCGAGATCGCTCGCGAGCTGTCGAAGGCGAGGAGCGGAGACGCGGGCACGCCGGACGAGGCGCCGGCCTCGGCTCGCGACCGTGCGTCGGATGCACGTCGAGCGGCCGACGCCCTCCGCTCGGCCGCCGCCAAGGCGCCGAGGTCTCCCGGGCGGGGCGAGACCGCGTCGAATCGCGATGGGGATCCCACGGGAAGCGACCCATCGGGCGCCCCGATCCGCGCCGGATCGGCCGATCTCTCCGCGCTCCAAGCGAGTCTCGAGAAGCAGACCGGCAGAAAGTGGGGCGAGCTCTCGGGAAAACTCCGCTCCGAGATCCTTCAGCGCGCCCAGGGGCGGTATCGAGACGACTACGGTCGCTTGATCCAGCTCTACTTCGAGGAGATCGCCCGCGACGGCGGGCGTTGATCGAGCCGGGCGACTCTCCCCCCGTCGCTCGCTCCCGAGCCCCTCTCGAGAAATCCCCAGCCGGTGATTGACGAGACCGCCGCGGAGCGATACCATCGGATCAGATTGAGACTTGGTCTCAATCTCAGTCTATCGGACGCTCCTCCGCTGGTCCCGGTGGGAGCGGGTCGTTCGGAAGTCACTCGAGGGAAGCCGTGGGGACCAATCGCTTCGCAACGACCGCTCGTGGGTTCACTCTGATCGAATTGCTGGTGGTGATCGCGATCATCGCGGTCTTGATCTCCTTGCTGCTGCCCGCGGTCCAGTCGGCCCGCGAGGCCGCGCGTCGCATGCAGTGCGTCAACAATCTGAAGCAAGTCGGGCTCGCTCTCCACAACTACCACGACGCGTTCGGGTCGCTGCCGCCGGCCGCCCAAGGCGGCTTGGGCGCGGTGTACATGGACTACACCGGCTACTCGTTCCTGCTCCCCTTCCTGGAGCAGACCGCGGCGTTCAACGCCTTCAACTTCAGTCTCCAGATCCCGGGAAACCCGCCGTACTACGGCTGGAGCCATCCCGGGAACAGCACGGCCTACGCGTTCCAGGCCGGGGTGTTCCTCTGTCCCTCGAATCGCGCGATCGGCTCGACCGGTTCGTCGGTGGGGTCGGGTGGACTCGCGTGGTCGACCGATCGCGCGGCGGTGACCGACTACCTCTTCAACGGCGGCGCCGACCGATTCGTCGTTCCGACGCACGGCGACCCTCGACGTCAGGGGCCGTTCGGATTCGGTACGGCCTTGACCCTGGCGCGGTTCACCGACGGCACGAGCTCGACGATGTTGATCGGCGAGGCGGCCGGGGGCAACGATCGGAATCGATTCCGCGCGATCGGCGCCGGCTCGAGTCGGGTCTGCGTGCCGATGAGCACGCCGCTGGGCGGATCGTCCGCGAACGCCGCCGTGATCTACGACAATCTGATGTTCATGGCCTACGGACGGAATCGAACCTGGGGAGCCGATCGCAGGATCATCGGCGGTCTCGTCGCCCGAACGGTCGACCAGATCGGTGCACCGTACCGCCTCAACGATTGCGGCTACGAGTCGATCACCGACGTCTGGGTACCCGCGCCCGGACCGGCCGCTCCCGCCGCGGGGCAACAGCTTCCCAACTTCCGGTCGGCCCACCCGGGACTGATCAACGCGGTCTTCGCCGACGGAGCGGTCCGCTCGATCCGCGACACGATCGACGCGGCGGTCTACCAAGGGCTCTCGACGCACGCGGGCGGCGAGCTGATCTCCGCCGACTCTTATTGAGATCGAGTCTCGATCTCTCTTGCTCTTCCTCGTCCAACGACGCGGGCTCTTACGATGGTCCCGCCGTGAATCCTCATCGATCGGAAGGAACTCGATGTGTGCCGACTTCGATCATCCCAAGCCCCGCAAGCGCTCGGAGAGGCCCCTGTTCATTGCTCCGACGCTTGCGGCGGCTGCACTCGCGGCGCTCGGCGGTTGTCGGAACGAGACGACTCCGCCTCCCGGCTCGACTCCGATCGTGGCCTCGAACTCTCCGGAAGCGGTTCGGGCCCTGAAGGAACAGGAGGCCCTGGTCGCGGAGCGACGCAAACAGGAAGCCAAGGCTCGATCGCGACCACGCGTCGCCCCTGAGTCGAGCGCAGTCGCCAACCCCGGACGCTGACCCCGGATCAAACGCTCATTCGAGAGAGAAATCCATGAACAGATTCACGCATATGATTCGTCGGATCCTGCCGGCGCTCGTGCTGGCCGCGGCAGGCTCCCCGGCTTCGGCCCATTTCCTCTGGATCCGCGTCGCCCCCGGGGCCGATCCGAGGATCGAGGCCTTCCTGCAAGAGGATCCCGAGCCCGCCGGGCCGGAGTTCCTGAAGTATGTTCGCGGACTCGAGCTGCATGCCGACGGGCATCCGATCGAGTCCACGCTCGGCGAGGAAACCTTGATCGGGAACTGGGTCGGCGCCTCGCCGGCCCGGGTCGACGCCGAGAGCGTCCTCGGTGTCCGAGAACGTGAGGGAGTCGCCTACCGCCTGGTCTACACCGCTCGGGCGCAGACCCGACCGATCGACGCGAAGTCGACCGAACCCTTGAAGGGGCTGCGGGTTCGCTTGATCGACGCGAAGGGCGAGGTCGAGGTCGTCTTCGACGGCAAGCCCGTCCCCGAGGCCCGGATCCGCATCTATCCCGAAGACGCCGAGCCGCGCGAGACGAAGACCGATGCGCGCGGTCGAGTCGTCGTGCCCGAACTCGGCGCCGGCAAGGCCGGGATCTTTGCGACCTGGATCGAGGCGACGCCCGGAGAGCAGGGGGGCAGGTCGTATCGCGAGTCGCGGCATTACGCGACGCTCACGTTCGCCCCGGGAGTCGCCTCGGAGGCCGAATCGACCAAGTTCGCCGAGATGTCCGCCCCCGCCGTCAACAGCTTCGGAGGCGCGGTCCTCGACGGATATCTCTACGTCTACAGCGGTCATGTCGGGCGGACCCACCACTACGACGTCGACACGACGGCCAAGAGCTTCCGTCGCTTGAACCTCGGCGATCGAAAGACTTGGGAAGAACTCCCCCTGGCCGGCGATGTCCAGGGAGCGGCATTGGTTTCCGATGGGAAGTCGCTGTACCTCGTCGGAGGGATGACGGCGAAGAACCGTCCGAATCAGCCCCACGACCTCCACTCGACGGCCGACTTCGCGCGGTTCGACGTGAAGGAGCGTCGCTGGACCAGGCTGGCCTCGATGCCCCGAGCTCGGTCGACCCACGACGCGGTCGTGATCGGGCGGACTCTCTACGTGGTCGGCGGTTGGAACATGATGGGCGCCGAGGGCGACTCGGAGTTCCTCGACGACGCCCTCTCGTTCGATCTCGATCACCCCGAGGCCGGGTGGAAGTCGATCCCGCAACCGTTCCGGCGTCGTGCACTCTCCGCCGGAGAGCTCGGCGGCAAGCTCGTCGTTCTGGGTGGTTTGGCGGAGGGCGGCAAGGTCGAGCGCGAGGTGGACATCTTCGACCCCGCGACGGGGGATTGGTCGAAGGGGCCCGCGCTTCCGGGCGTGACCCGGGCCGACGGATTCGGAACATCGGCATTCGCGGTCGACGAGTCGCTCTATTTCAGCGGAGTCTCCGGTCGGATCCATCGACTCGACCGCGAGGCCACGCGCTGGGTCCTCGTTGGGGCCTGGGGGCAGCCTCGTCTGACGCATCGGCTGCTGCCCGGTCCCGACCACACGCTCTTGGCGGTCGGCGGCAACCACAATGGTACCCAGACGCCCTTGATCGAGGCGGTGCGATTCGTTCCGCGGAACTCGGCGTCGACCCGCGCGGAGTGATCGCGGGTCGATCGAGACGCATTCTGCCTCATCTCGGACCAACTCGATGCCCCGGCGTCGAGTGAGGCGAGCCCGTCGAGGTTCGCGCACCCCGGCGTTCGGGGGGCGCGGGACCAAGCCTCGACGGGTCTCGATCGTATCGTATCCCGTGTCCTGGCGACGGCTTCGGGCTCAGGGGCGACCTTGCGGTCGCTCGATCGATGTTCAGTACTCGGATGTGATGGTCGTCAGGCCTCGAGATTCCGCTTGCCGGCCGATCGATGTGGGTTATGATTCATGATAGTCGTGTGTGTGCGTCGGGTCCCCACATCGAGGTGGGAATGAGTACGATGCGGGTCTGGATGATTCGGTCGCTGCTCGTGGCCACCGTGCTCATGCTCGGTCGGTCGCCGTGCGATGCCGGGTCATGTTGCAACCCGAGCCCGAGCCCCGTCGGCTTCCATGACGACGAGGCGATTCGC
Organism: Isosphaeraceae bacterium; assembly: GCA_033763215.1. Taxonomy (GTDB): domain Bacteria; phylum Planctomycetota; class Planctomycetia; order Isosphaerales; family Isosphaeraceae; genus JANRKW01. Next base: position 188,713 of record JANRKW010000011.1, read on the forward strand.
GAATCGTGCTGCGATTCGGATCTCGATTCTTCCGACCAAGCGCCACGCGACTGCGACTCGGGGCTTCCGGACCACGACGCGTGTCGGTGTTGTCGTCCTGCACCCCAAGGTTCCAATCCGAGTTCGACTCAAAAGTCGAGCGAGATCGAGGAGCGTTCGGCCGAGGCGTCGAGGCTGCCTCCTCTGCCCGGGCGGTCGATGCGTCCGGCTTCGCATCGTCGAACGACGGCTCCGCTCGGCGAGTCGCACGTACCGATCCATGTCTGGATCTCTTGCTGGCGGAATTGAGATTCCCCCGTCGGAACTCCACGCGCAGGTCTGTGGAACCGGTCGTCGATCGACGACGCTTCCCGACGACTGCGCCCCTGGATGTCTTCTTGCTCGTGGATTGCGTCCACGAGTCGATCCGACCATCGAGTCTCGAATTCCCTTGATCGTGCCGAGCATCACCACGATCTCGGCCGAAGGAGATCCCTCATGTTTCGACGCGACTTTCTGGTTCTGACCACCGCACTCTGCGTGGTCCTCGGCCTCTCCGGCTCCGCCATCGCTTCCAGTCCCGCCTCCGACGCCAAGTGCGCCGCGAAGGAGGGATCGACCACCTGCGCCAAGGATTCGAAGGTCGCTTCCGCTGCGCCTACGGCGTCCTGCAAGGCCGTCGGCACCGGCGCATCCTGCTGCGCGACGAAGGTCGTCGCGGCATCGTCCACCTCCTCCTGCTGCAACTCGGCGAAGACCGACAAGGCAGTCGCCGGAACCTCCAATGCCGCTGCAGTGATCCTGGCAGCCGCCGTCCACGAGCACTCGAACTGTGCGTCGTGCTGCAAGGACGATTGCAAGAGCTGCTGCAAGGACGAGGCGGCTTGCAAGCTCTGTTGCGGCGACAAGAAGGTCGCGACGGCAGCCGCCGCGAAGTCGAGTTGTGCATCGTGCTGCAAGGACGACTGCAAGACTTGCTGCAAAGATGAGGCGGCTTGCAAGCTCTGCTGCGGCGACAAGTCGGTGAAGGTGGTGAAGGCGACGCACGACCACTCGAACTGCGCATCGTGCTGCAAGGACGACTGCAAGACTTGCTGCAAGGACGAAGCGGCTTGCAAGCTCTGCTGCGGCGAGAAGAAAGCGGCCAAGTGACGTCACTGCTCGAGGGCGTTCGGATCGACTCGATCGCCTGAAACCGACGACTCCGCCCGGGCTCTTCGCCCGGCGCGGAGTCGTTCGCATTTCCGGGAAGTGCTGCTCGAGCGAGGCTGGGGAATTGACGCGCGCACGACACTCGCCTTACGCTCGAAATCCTTCGCCCGATCGTGCACACTCCCCGAGGTCCGCAATGCGCATCCCGTCCACACTCGCGATCACTGGGGCCATCTTGTCGGTGTTCTCGTCGGTTGCCGAGGCGCAGTCCTTGCCGCAACTGAAGACCGAGGTCGCCTTCCCCAACTTGCAATTCACGCGTCCCGTTGCCTTCGCCGACCCGAACGACGGGTCGAATCTCTTCTACGTGAATGAGCAACCCGGCCGAATCTTCTCGTTCGCCAAGGATCCCGCGACTCGCGAGAAGGAACTGTTCCTCGACATTCGCTCGAAGGTGAACAGCAAGGGGAACGAGGAGGGGCTCCTCGGGTTGGCGTTCCATCCTAAGTACAAGGAGAACGGCCGCGTCTTCGTCTACTACTCGTGGATGAATCCGCGCGGGGAACGGTACTCGGTCGTTTCGAGCTTCCAGCGTTCGAAGACCGACCCGCGGAAGGCCGACCCGGAGAGCGAGAAGCGGATCTGGGTGTCGGCGAAGGATCCCTTCGAGAATCACAACGGGGGGTGTCTCCTCTTCGGACCCGACGGCTACCTCTACATCTCCCTGGGCGACTCGGGGGCGGCGAACGACCCGCTCAAGACCGGCCAGAATCCCAAGGATTGGTGGGGCTCGATCCTCCGGATCGACGTCGACTCGGTCGACGGCGACAAGCCGTACACGATTCCGAAGGACAACCCGAAGCTCCGCGACCCGAAGCGGTTCGGACATTGGGCCCCCGAGGTCTACTGCATCGGCCTGCGGAATGTCTGGAAGTTCAGCTTCGACAAGGAGAACGGCAAGCTCTGGGCGGGCGACGTCGGCCAGAATCTCTGGGAGTTGGTCTACATCATCGAGAACGGCGGCAACTACGGTTGGAGCATCAAGGAGGGGACGCATGCCTTCGCGCCCCGTCTCAAGCGCGATACCTCGGGCCCGATCACTCCGCCGATCGCCGAATACCCTCACAATGAGAGCCTCGACCCGAATCGCAAGGACGTCGGCGTCTCGATCACGGGCGGCTACGTCTATCGAGGAAAGGCGATCCCCGAGCTGGTGGGAGCCTACGTCTACGGCGACTACCAGACCGGTCGAATCTGGGGGCTCCGGGAAAAGGACGGAAAGGCGGTCGTGAACCAGGAGATCGTCGACCTCAAGACCTCGCGTCCGCTGAACATCGCCGGGTTCGGCGAGGATGCGGCCGGTGAGCTCTACATCTTGGCGTTCGACGGTCGCATCCATCGGCTCGTCCCACGCTGAGCGTCGCTGCCGGGGCAGGACGATCCCAGGCCATCCTCGACCGGACCGAGGATCGCGTTGCGATTCTCGGTCGTTCTTGCGTTTCGAGCGTCGAACCGAACCTCGAGCCTTCTTCCCAGGAGTCGATCCATGTCGCGCCGTTCGGTCCTGATCTCCGCGTTCCTGCTGGCCGCCGCAGTCGTACCCACGGCCGCCCCGTTGGTGTTGGAGGCTCAGGTCGCCTCGAAGAGTCCGGCGAGAGAAACGACCTGGCAGTACAAGGTCGAGGCGATCTCCTACAATCCCGGCGAACGCTTGACGAACGACCAGCGAGCGAAGCAGTACGAGAACGCGATCAATGAGAATGCGAAGAAGGGATGGGAACTCGTCGGCTCGATCCTGGACCGCGACACGGTGCAAACGGTCGGCGGCGGCGTGACGACGCGCGACACGGTGTCGTTTCTTGCATACAAGCGGGCGGGCCGCTGATTCGGGAGCCGCGCCGCGGAATCAAAACGCGGGGGGCGTCGTCAACGCTGTGTTGCCCTCATGCAACACTCTTCTCCCAACGACCGGCGGAGGGGTAGCATAGTGCATCGAGATTCGTGCGCCATGTGGCCCGATTCGTGAACATGTGTCGTGAAAGAGGTGGTTCCGTGAGCCGGTTCGGCGCGCTTCTCCTGACGACGGCGGCGATCGCGACTCTAGGCGAACTCTCGACGATCGCCCGTGCCGGGATCGTCATCGACAACTCGATCGTCACACCGGTCGAGGATCCGCATTACAACCTCTTCTTCGACATGGTGATCCAGCCGGGCACTCTCCTCACCTTCGGGGACTCGATCATCGTCGGGCCGGTGCCCTACATCGATCCGATCACCGCCGCCAATCTCCAGAACATCGTCACGCCGTTCCTTGGACCTTGGGCGGGGCGCTTCGTCGGGACTCTGCTCCCCGCGCCGAACCGAAATGTGTTCAAGTACACGTATGTCGATACAACGCCCTTCCTGAACGATACCCCCGACCCGATCCACATCAGCCGCGATCTGCTCGGACTCGGATTCGGGATCTTCACGATCGACATGGGGCCGCTCACCCCCACGTTGATCCAACTCCTGACGCAGACGCTCTTCACCGAGAGCTCGACGAGCGACCCGAACGAACCGAGCCGCAAGATCATCACGCTCGGGTCGACGACTCCGATCATCGTGCCCGAGCCTTCGACGCTCAGTCTTTGCGTCGCGGCGCTGTCGGCTGCCGGCGTGTCTTGCCTCCGTCGGCGTCGGCCGAATTGAGAGAGGTCCGTCGCCGGGACCGGTTCCCGTTCAGGAACCGGTCCGATCTCCTTCCGCAGCGACACCGCCGAGCGTCTGGAACGACTCGCGCGACTTGAGTCGATCGAAGGCGTGGTCGCCTCGGATCTTGCCCGTCTCCACCTCTCCCCGAAGAATCCCGTCTCGGAGCAGCGAGATGGCCCGGTCCGCATAAGAGGCGACAAGGATCGGTCTCTGCTTCGGTTCGAGCTTGGGGTCGTTCGCCGCGATCTCCGCACACTGTGCGAGAACGCGTGCTGCGGACTCCCTCACTCCGGGAGCAGTGGGCGTGAGCTGAACCAGTTCCTCGACGACTCCGGCGGCCCCCGAGTGATCGCGAGCGGCCACCAGGGTTCGCGCGAGCGAGTCGAGTTGTGCTCTCAATGCCGTTCGAGTCGGAGTGCTGCGTGGATTCAAGGCGGCGGCCGTCCGATTCGCCGCGACCGCGCGACGGTGGAGCGCGGTCGCGTTCTCGACCCGGTCGCGACGGAATTCGAGGTCGGCCTTGTCGCCGATCGCGACCGCCATCTCGGTCCAGAATTCGGCGGACTTCGGTTGTTCGGCCGTCAAGCCCTCGTAGCCCGAGATCGCGGCGTCGAAGGCTCTCTCGGCCTGGTCGAAACGACCATCCGCCACGAGCGACTCTCCGTGGTTGATTCGGGCGACGGCGAGCTGTCTGCGGTACGGAAGGCTCTCGGGCCGAGCGGTGGCGAGCCGTTCGGCGATCGCCTCCGCGCGAGCCAGGGCCGTCTCGGCGCCCGGAAGTCGTCCGCCCTGGCGATTCAGGCCTTGGTTCGACAAGAGTTGCGACAGCTCGAGTTGGTCGCTCTCTTGGTCGAGCTTGCGCTCGACGAGATCTTCGTGGGACTCGATCGCCTTCGCGTAGGCGGTTTCGGCGGCAACGAACTCCCGCCGCGAGGCCAAGAGATTTCCCAGGTTCTCTAGAGCCTTGGCACGCGAACGGAGGTAGTCGGGGTGATCGGGATACTTCGCGACGAGTTCTTCGAGGAGTTCGCCCGCCGCGCGGTAGTTTGCGAGGGCTTGGTCCCCTTTCCCGAGCGAGCGTTCACACAGGGCGATGTTCACCAAGGCGGCTGCGAGCGCCGCGCGATGTCCCGGAACGTCGGCGTGCTCCTTGGAGAGCGCCTCGTAGAGGCCCTTCGCTCTCGAGAGGAGCAGTGCGGCGTCCGTGAACTGGGCCCGACCGATCAGGAGTTGACCGATGTTGTTGAGGCAGCGGGCCTGATCTCTTCGATATTCGGGTACGTCGGGGTACTCGCTCGCGAGCTTCTCATTGGTCGCGAGAGCCTCTCGATAGAGCTCCTCGGCCGTCTTCTCGTCGCCGCGCGAGGCGAGACCGATCGCGAGGTTGATCTGAGCCCGCGCGAGCGTTCTGCGGTAGTTCGGGCGATCGGGGAAGTCCTCGGCGAGTCGGGTGTTGATGGCGACTTGGCGGCGGAGCACCTTCTCCGACTCCTCGGTCTCGCCCAGTTCATCGAGCAGGAGGCCGAGGCTGTTGTCGACCTTGGCGAGTCCGACTCGAAAGCGGGGGATGTTCGGCGCTCGGTCGACGAGAGCCTGCAGGATCGCGGCGGCGTCGCGATAGTGGGCGAGTGCCTCGGAGGGCCTGCTCGATTCGCGTAGGACGAGCCCGAGTCCGTCCTGTGCGAGCGCGGACTCATATCGGGGCTCGACATCGTCGAAGTTCCGGGTCAGATCGGCGAGCCTCTCGAGAGCTCGACCAAACGTGGCCTCGGCCTCCTTGGGGCGACCGGTCGCTCGCTCGATCTCCGCGAGAAGGCGAAGCGTGCGTCCCTCGATCAGTGCGCCGGAAGCGGACGATCCAAGCGGCGTCAGGAGCGCTTCGCGGGCGAGCGCATCGGCCTCGGCATAGCGACCGCTCTCCGCGAACGATGCTGCCAGCCGAGTTCGTGCAAGGGCGAGATGGGCTGCGGCATCATCGTCGCGCGGTTCGAGGCTCTCGGTTTCGAGGGGATCGTGTCGCACCCCGGCGCGGCCCGACGCGGCGAGCGGTCCGAGGAGGTCGATCGCGCGACGATACGCGGTTTGCGCCTCGGCGTGCCGCCCCAGCTTGCGGAGGACGTCCGCCAGCCTGAATTGGGCTCGACCGCGTTCGAGCTGAATCGAGGGTTCCGTCCCGTCGTCGGCGGTGAACGACTCGTAGTAGGCGAGCGCCTTGCGGAGGAAGTCGGCCTGGACGGGATCGAGGCGATCCTCGAGCCATTGGTCGGCGACCTTGGAGTACATGTCGTCGACGGCCGCGCGTGCCTGTCGTCTCTGCGCTACGGCGGCGTCGCGGGCCCGTCCCACGAGGACCGAGGTGATGCCGAGAGCCGCAGTCGAGATGATGAGCACGACGGCCGCCGCCGCGACGGTCGAACGCCGTCGCTTCATCCAGCGTCCCAGGCGGATGCTCCAAGGTTCGCGGTACGCCGAGACCGGCTCGTCGGCGAGCCAGCGCTTGACGTCGAGAGCCAGTTCACGCGCGGTGGGATAGCGGTCGGATCGACTCTTCGCCAGGGCCTTCGAGCAGATCTCCTGGAGCGCACGAGGGATCGTCGGGTCGATGCTGCGGGGCGCGGGCGGTTGGTCGTGCGAGACGCGGTGGAGCAATTCGTGGGTCGTATTGCCCGTGAACGGCGGCCGACCGGTGAGGATCTCGTAGAGAATCGCACCCAAACCATAAACGTCCGTGCGAAAATCGATATCGCCGACGCGGCCCTCGGCTTGCTCCGGGGCCATGTAGGCCGGAGTACCTTGGATCTGTCCGTCGAGAGTCGGCGCGTGGAGAACGGCGTCGGCGGCGAGGGCGATCCCGGTCGCGCGGTCGGCTTCCTCGGTTCCCACGACCTTTGCCAGACCCCAGTCGAGCACCATCACTTCGCCGTAATCGCCCAGGACGACGTTCTGCCCCTTGAGATCGCGATGGATGACCCCGCGGGAATGAGCGTAGTCGACGGCATTGCAGACGCCGACGAACGCGTTCAGCAGAACGGCCCGATCGAGCGCGGTGACCGTGCCCGAGGCGCGTTTCTCGTGGTAGTCGCGGATCGCCTGCTCGAGCGTTCCTCCGCGGATGAACCGCATCGTGTAGTAGGGGCGATCGTCGGTCGAGTCCTTCCGGAGTTCGTAGACCGGGACGATGCCCGGGTGCTCGAGTTGGCCGGTGATCTGGGCCTCTTCGAGGAAGCGGGCCGCGGCGGTCTCGTTGGGAGCTTGTTCCGGTCGGAGCTCCTTGAGGGCGACTTCTCGACCGAGCGCCGTGTCGCGCGCCAGCCAGACCTGTCCGATACCGCCTCGTGCGTGGAGGCGCGTCAGGGTGTAACGATCGCGCGATAGGCCGGCGCCCACCCGTCCGATCGGCTCGACGCGGCGATGCGGACTCGCCGGCAGCGCGGGCGCGACGAAGGTCTCGACATTCGACGAGTGGACGACCGTTTCGGGTCCCGAAGGCCGCTCGGAACCCGTTTCGGCGTGGGTCGGTTGCATTCCGTGATCGTGGGGAACCTGCGACGGCAGGTCGAGCGTCGCTGCGGAGTTCCGGTCCTCACGCGCGTCTTCCGCCACACGGGGGCTCAGTCGGAATCCACGTTCGTCGAAGGGACGATCCGAGAGGCTCGAATGGGAGGCCACCGTTTCGCCGGAATCCGCGACTCCCGCGACCATTGGTCGCTCGATCGAGTCCTCGGGCATGGCGAAGGCGGCACGCGCGAGATCGGAGTGCTCCGCATGCCGATCGACCACCGTGACCGCGGCGGCGAAACGGCTGCGATCGATTCCGAAGCGCTCTTCCAAGAGTTGGACCGCCGAGGCTTTCGGCGAGGAGTGGAGCGCGAGCCGGATCTCCTCGAATTGCTCGCGGTCGATCCAGCCGTTCGACAGCGCGAGTTCGGCGTGCTCGAGTTCGATCTCGAAACTCATGGGTGATCCACCACCGACGTCCGTCGGACAAAGAGAGAACGCGGTACGCATCAGACCTGATCATAACCCAAAGCGCGATCGACATTGAACGGTCCAAGTTTCCGACTGTGACCCATTCCGCTCCTGCACGGAGTGCCGCCGCATGCTCGCTCCGCCGCGGCGGGGTTTGACTCGGACCGCGGGACGGTTTAGGTTGAACGTCTGCTCGAGATTCGGCGGCCTCGGGCCGAGGCTCGACTCGAGGCATCCTTCTCTTCCCGAGGTTGCTCGGTCCATTCCTTGAAGCGGAGGCACCGCCGATGCGCGATCCCCTGTCAAACTCGGTCCCGAATTCCTCGCAGAACGACGACGCAGTCTCTCGACGCGACTTCGTCCGGACGCTCGCGGCGGGTGCGGCACTCCCGCTCATCGGCGGTCGTGCGGCGCTCGCCGAGGGCGACAAGGCGGCCAAGATCGTCGGTCCCACTGCGTCCGCTCCCGCCGAGACGGCGGTCGCCCGCTTCTACACCACTCTCACCCCCGCCCAGAAGAAGCTCATCTGCTTCCCGTTCAATCATCCCAAGCGGAGGATGGTCAACAACAACTGGAAGATCGTCGAGCCGAGCATCGACGACCTCTCCAAGGAGCAGCAGGCCCTCTGCGAGGAGATCTTCAAGAATCTCTGCTCCGAGGAAGGCTACGAGCGGTTCAGCAAGCAGATGTCCGACGACTACGGCGGCTTCGGCTCGTACCACGTCGCGGTCTTCGGCGAACCGGGGACCGACAAGCCGTTCGAGTGGGTTCTCTCCGGACGACACGACACGCTTCGAGCCGACGGCAACAGCGTCGACGGCGCGGCGTTCGGCGGCCCGATCTTCTACGGCCACGCTGCCGACGGCCACGCCAACGAAGACGCCAAACACACCAACAACGTCTGGTGGTACCAGGGGGTGAGGGCGAACGAACTCTTCAAGTCGCTCGACGACAAAGAACGCGCGCGAGCTCTCATCACCCAAGGCAAGGCCGAGGGCGACACGCCCCGCTCGATCATCCTCAAGGGCGACAAGCTCGCCCGTGCCGGCCTGTCCGTCTCGGACCTCGACGGCCAGCAGAAGGAGATCGTCAAGAAGATGCTCGCGGACATGCTCTCGCCGTTCCGCGCGACCGACGTCGAGGAGGTTCACTCCTGCCTCGCGGAGAACGGCGGGATCGACAAGCTCCAGATCACCTACTACAAGGACGGCGACATCGGCAACGACGGCGTCTGGGACATCTGGAAGCTCGAGGGGCCGGCGTTCTCGTGGTACTTCCACGGGTCGCCGCACGTGCACACCTGGCTCAACGTCGCCCGCAAGGCCGATGCGTATGAGCCGCCCAACGGTTGATCCGAGGTCGAGCGCAATCTCCGCCTGAAACGCAAACGCCCGCGGCCGAGTCTTCCGAGCCTCTCGCCGCGGGCGACGTCTTTCGATCGGCGATCCTTGTCATGCCCGGGGCCGGCGACCTCGGCCGCCGGCCCGGAGCATTCGATCAGGAACAGCCCATGCTGTTGCCGCAGTTGAAGCAGCGGTAACAGGTTCCGCAGCGAACGGTCAAGGATCCGCAGTTGTCGCACGCCGGTGCGTCCGCCTGCTGGTGAGCGAACTGGATGCCCGCTCGTTCGTAGTCCTTGATGATCGCGGGCAGGGCGGTGGAGCCGCTGGCGGGAGCAATTCCCGAAGGGGTTGCACCTGCCGAGAGTTCGGCCTCGGCGTGATCGAGGTCGTCCTGAGTGGCCGCTCGATGGCCGTTGACCTTGACCGCGGGGGCGACGGGCGCCGGACGATCTTCGGTCGCACGCTGCGGGGTATTCGCCTCGCGATAGCCTTCGATGAACTCGATCCCGAGCCAACGGAAGATGTAGTCGGTCACGCTCTTCGCGATCGGGATATCGGGGTTCTTGGTGAATCCCGACGGCTCGAATCGGCTGTGGGCGAACTTGTTGACGAAGACCTCGAGCGGCACGCCGTACTGGAGCCCGATCGAGACCGAGGTCCCGATCACGTCCATGAGGCCGCCGATGGTCGACCCTTCCTTGGCCATCGTGATGAAGACTTCGCCGGGTCGCCCGTCTTCATAGAAGCCGACGGTGACGTAGCCCTCGTGGCCTTGGATGTCGAACTTGTGGGTCAGGCTGCGCCTGGTGGATGCGAGCCGCTCGCGCCTGGGGCGATTGACGATGATGGGCGCGGGAGCCGCGACGGCCGCTGCGGGAGCCTCGGCGGGCTTGGCTTCACCCGCGGTCTTCTCGTCCTTGTCGGCCTTGGTGCTGAGCGGTTGGCTTCCCTTCGAGCCGTCGCGATAGATCGCGAGCGCCTTGAGGCCGAGCTTCCAGCCCTCGAGGTAGGTCTTCTCGATCTCCTCGACGGTGGCCTCGGTCGGGACGTTGCAGGTCTTGGAGATCGCGCCCGAGAGGAAGGGTTGAACGGCGGCCATCATGTGGATGTGTCCACGATAATGGATCGTGCGTCCACCTTGCGGCGGCGGGAAGGCGCAGTCGAAGACCGGGAGGTGTTCGTCGGCGAGCCCCGGGGCGCCTTCGATCGTGTCGTGGTTGTCGATGAAGGCGAGGATCTCGGCGACGGCGGGCTCGTCGTAGCCGAGTTTGCGGAGGGCCATCGGCACGGTGCGGTTGACGATCTTGAGCATGCCGCCGCCGGCGAGGCTCTTGTACTTGACGAGCGCGATGTCGGGTTCGATGCCCGTGGTGTCGCAGTCCATCATGAAGGCGATGGTGCCGGTGGGGGCGATCACCGTCACTTGGCTGTTGCGGTAGCCGTATCGTCGGCCCGACTCGATGCAGGCGTTCCAGATCGTCTTGGCCTCGGAGACGAGATCCGCGGGGGCCGAGGGATCGATCTGAGCGATCGCCGATCGGTGCATCTCCATGACCTTGAGCATCGGCTCGCGATTGACGGCGAAGCCGTCGAAGGCGCCCAGGTGGGCGGCGTGCTCGGAGCTGGTGAGGTAGGCCTGGCCGTGCATGATCGCGGTGATCGCGCCGGCGAGTCCGCGGCCCTCGGGCGAGTCGTAGGCGTAGCCGCCCGCCATCAAGAGCGCGCCGAGGTTGGCGAAACCGAGTCCGAGCGGGCGGAAACGGTGGCTGTTGAGCGCGATCCGGTCGGTCGGGTAGCTCGAGTGGTCGACCAGGATCTCCTGGGCGGTGATGAAGATCCGGCAGGCCGCTCGGAATCGCTCGGTATCGAAGCTGCCGTCTTCGCGGCGGAACTTGAGGAGGTTGATCGACGACAGGTTGCACGCCGAGTCGTCGATGAACATATATTCAGAGCAGGGATTCGAGGAGTTGATCGGCGCGGTGTTGGGGCAGGTGTGCCAGCGCTGGATCGTGTCCTCGTATTGCATGCCGGGGTCGCCGCAGAGCCAGGTCCCCTCGCAGACGGCGTTCATGAGCCGGCGGGCGGGCATGGTCTCGACGGGTCGGCCGGTGGTGACGGCGCGGGTGGTCCACTCGCCGTCGTTCTCGACGGCGTTCAGGAATTCGTCCGTGACGCGGACCGAGAGGTTCGCGTTCTGGAAGAGGACCGAGCTGTAGGCCTCGCCGTTGAAGTTGGGGTCGTAGCCCTGGGAGATCAACGTGTAGGCCTTCTTCTCCTCCTTCGTCTTGCACTCGACGAAGTCGAGGATGTCGGGATGCCAGACCTTGAGGGTCTGCATCTTGGCGGCGCGGCGGGTCTTGCCGCCCGACTTGACGACGCTGGCGATGGCGTCGTAGACCCGCATGAAGCTGACCGGGCCCGAGGGACGCCCGCCGCCGGAGAGCTTCTCGCGGCTGGAGCGGAGGGTCGAGAGGTCGGTGCCGGTGCCCGAGCCGAACTTGAAGAGCATCGCCTCCGAGGTCGCGAGGCGCATGATGTCCTGCATGTCGTCGCCGACGCTCTGAATGAAGCAGGCCGACGCTTGCGGGTGCTGATAGGCTCCGGGGGCCTTCGCGATCGAACGGGTCTCCTCGTCCCAGCGCCAGTTGTTGGCCGGGCCGTTGATCCCGTAGCGATGGTAGAGCCCGACGTTGAACCACACGGGCGAGTTGAACGAGCCGTATTGATTCAGGCAGAGCGAGGTGAGTTCGTCGTGGAACCGTTCCGCGTCTTCGCGGGTGGCGAAATAGCCGTCTTCGCGACCCCAGTCGGCGATCGTCCGCGTGACGCGGTCGATCAACTGGCGGACGCTCGTCTCGCGCTCGGGGGTGCCGTTCTCCCCGTAGAAGTATTTGCTGACGACGACATTCGTCGCGAGCTGGCTCCAGGTCTTGGGGATCTCGCAATTCGTTTGCTGGAAGATCACCCGTCCCCGTTCGTCCTTGATCTCGGCCGAACGCAGATCCCACTCGACTTGGTCGTAGGGGCTGACACCCTCGGTGCTGAACACCCGAGGGATGACCATTCCCGAGCGGCTCTGCGGACTGCGGCCGGTGGTCGGATCCATGACGCTCGACGACCGTTCGTCAACCGTGGCCATGAACATTCTCCGAATTGTTCGTCGTGATGCTGTGTTGTCGCTGATGCGAGACGAGAATGATCGGGGACGCCTGGAGTCGCCGCGCGGGCGACGTCCACCGTCTCACCTGGTTCGACTGGTTGCGAATCCCTCGCGATCGGCTGCTCCACCTCCATGCCACCGGTCATCGGCAGTCCACGCGGAACCCATGGGCCGAGATTGGCCGTGTCCCGACCTCGACTCGATGCGGCCGTGTTCCGCCACTGGTTCTATCGTAAACCAGGGATGGGGCCGTCGTCGACGTGCTGTGAAGGTTCTGGGAAGGACGGGTCGGTCCGAGAGGAATGAGCGATCGGACGTTGTACGTGTGTTTATCGTCCGAAGCAGGGAAGAATCTACAATCTCCGGGGCGAACCGTCAACGAAAAACCCCGCGTTCCGCGTGATTTCCTGGGGTATTCGCGTTTCGTTCCGCAAAAGACGAAAACCGTTCCGAACGACTCGAGAAGCTCGAGAAGTCGGAACGGTTTTGAAGGATCGGTGAAAGCCGGCGACTCAGGCGGGAACAGTGACGCTGGTGATCTTCACACGGAGATGCGGCTGGCGGTGCCCGTTCCGACGCCTCATGTTCTTGCGGCGGCGGAATTTTTGAATGATGATCTTCTTGTCTTTGAATCCCTCGACGACCGTCGCCGTCACCTTCGCACCGGCGAGCGACGGGGTACCGATCAGAGGAGTGCCGTTGCCCGCAACCAAGAGCACGTTCGTGAACTCGATCGAGCCGCCCTTCGCGATGTCGCGATGGTCGACGACGATCACGTCGCCCTCGCTCACGCGGAATTGATGACTTCCGTCTTCGAAGATCGCGTACATACGCCCCAGAACTCCCCAGGACCGAAACTCCCGGCGACGGCCGGTAGGTCGATCGCTTGCGTGGTGGACCCGCTCGAACCGAACTTGGCCTGACTCCCGCCGAATCTCACCGCGAGGCCACTCGCACGGCGCGTACTACCGCTGATTCGGGAAGCCTTCATTATACTGTCGCACTCGACCGAGACAACCCGAAAACGACTGTGTTTTTCAGTCGTCCCCACGGCCCGCCGGGATCGCCCGCGGCGTCGGGCGCGGGCGATCCCCTCGGCGATCTCGATCTCGACCGTCGCTCAGTCCACGACGATGTGATCCTTGATCTTTGCGAACGAGCCTTCCTTGATCCCCTTGACGTTCATCACGTCCTCGACCTTCTTGAAGGGGCGACCCTCGATGATCCGTTGCGACTTCACCGGGCCGATCCCCGGAAGCAGTTGCAGCTCGTCGGCCGAGGCCTTGTTGAGGTCGATCTTGCGACCAGGCTCGAGGGCCGAGGCCTTCTTCGCCGCGACCTTCTTCGCCGCCGACTTCTCCTTCGCGGCGGGCGCGGACGGAGCGGGGGCGGTCGCCGACTTCGTCGACGGGGCCGTCGAGGCCGACAGGATGACCACGTGCTCGTCGAGCTCCTCGATCTTATCGGCGCTCAGACCCTTGATCTGTTCGAGATCGCCGAGCTTCTTGATCGGTCGCAACGCAATGATCTGGCGAGCGTACGCGGGACCGATTCCCGGAAGGGTCTGGAGTTCCTCGGCGGAGGCCGCATTGAGGTCGACCTTCGCCGCCGGTGTGGACGCGACGGTCGCGGCCTTCTTCGCGGTCTTGGCGGTCGCCGCGGGCTCCATCTTCTTCGTGGTCTCGGTCTTTGCCGCCGAGGCGCCTGCGGTCGAGACCGTGACGAGCGAGCGAATGCCCTCGATCGTCCGCGCGGGGATGCCGGCCTTGGCGAGGTCGTCGATCGAGCCGTAGGGGCGGCCGTCGACGATCTTCTTGGCGGTCACCTCGCCGACGCCCGGCAGGACTTCGACCATCTCCTCGGCGGTCGCCTTGTTCAAGTCGAGCAATCTCGCGGGGGCGGAGGGCTTGGTCTTGGGCGAGTCGGCCGTCTTGGCTTTCGGCGTTTCGACCGACTTGGTCTTCGCCGGCGTCGTCGTGGTCTGCGCGACGGCGGGGCTCACGGCGAGTGCGGCGAACGAGAGTACGATCGAGGCGAACTGGATCGACGATGCAAGAGCGCGAACCCGCATGATCTTCTCCCTTGATGCTGATCTGAGTAGACGTTCTCGGTATCGACGGCTCAAGCCCCGGACGCGCGGGGTGACTCCTCGGCGGGGACCTCGGCGGCGGCGGCGAACGGATTGCCCTCGAGGGTTCCCTCGGGGGTCATCTTGTCGACCAGCATCGGAAGCGCCTGGGCGAGCAGCGAACCCGCGCGATCGAGCGGGAGGCCGAGCCGCTCGGCCAGAGCCTGGATCGTGCCGTCGCCGAGAGCCTCACGCAGCTTGGAGGCGTCGATGGGGAGATTCTCTCCCTTACCGACCCACGATGCCGCGATCTCGCCGAGTCCCGACTTCGAGAACCGCTCGAAGATCATCGTGAGACCTTGGGACCGGACGATCCCGAAGACGTGCTCGACGAGACCCGAGGGAGCCGCGGCACCCGCCGCTTCATTTTCGCCGGACTTGCCGAGGACGTTGCCGAGGAGGCCGTTCACTTCGTCGAGAAGACTCATGGGAGCACCGGTGAGAAGGGGGGCCGGTCCGTGACCACGACGGGAATGGGTTTCGACCCCAATCGATGCTCGCTCCGAGGGTTGCATCGCAAGGGAGAGATCAGGTTCCTCGATCGGGATCGGTGCGTCAAGAACCGACGCCGACTCTCGACGACGATTTGCCCTCTCCCAAGACGAAGCCGAGAGGGAGAGACGCGTGTCCTCCCTCTCGGCTCCGGGGCGGCGCCCGTGATCGAGTCGTCCGAGATCGAATCGCCGGTCGAACCGAGCGACCTCAGCGAGTCGCACGCAACCGACGCGCGGCGACGAGACCGGCGAAGCAGGCGTCGAGCAGCGAGCCCGCGAGCGTCGACGGTTCGGGGACGACGGTTGCGGTCGTGATCTCGACGTTGTCGATCGCCCAGAATTCATCGCCCACGGCTTGGAGGCTGCTGCCCTCGAAGCTCAGCGACGCCGTCGAGGCGAGCGGGGTGAACGTGAGCACGGGATTCCTCGCGCCTTTGCTGAAGCTGTAGATCGAGTAGCGATCGAAGACGCTCAAGCCGGCGACGAAGACGACGTCGGCTCCGGTGGAAGCGGCGTGGGTGCCGGGGCCGGTCGGGGTGGCGTCCGAATAGCTCTGAGTCGAGCCCGAGAGGTTCGCGAACGTTGCATCCACCAGGTCGATCCCGGCGACCGTGAGTTGCCAACGGTCGGGACCGAAGGAGGTGTCGTTCCCGTCCCAGGATGCGCCGATGAAGAGGTCGAAGGCGACGGTGTGCACGATCCCCGGGATCAGCCCGGAGAGCGAGAGCGTCACGGTGTCGTTCGCGAATCGGCCGAGCATCCGCGAATTCTGCGCGCTCGAGAAACCGCCCGCGTCGGTCGGGAGGACGGTCGTCGATGCCGAGCTGAAGCCGTTGGTGTTGGTCTCGAAGTCGTTGCTGTAGACCGTCCCGGCAAGCGCGGGGGTGATCGACCGGGACAAGGCGCAGACGAAGGCGAATGCGGCGAGGGGGCGTTGCATGGACTTCCGCGAGGTGGGATCGAACTCGACGAGATCGAACATCGAATGCGATAGTCACTCGACTCGGATCAGATCGAGAAGTCCGAAACCGATCGTCTCGACACACTCGAGTCGAAGGCCGAGTCGGCCCGTGGATCTCGAAAAGCCGGTTGAGGCTCGGGGTTGCGTCGTGGTCAAGCGATGACGAAAAAAAGCGACGGCCGCCGATCCCTCGGGTCGGGGGACCCGGGGATCGACGGCCGTGGTCGGAGCGACCGTCGGAGCCGGCGTCAATGGTGATGGTGTTGCCCGCGGCGATGCGAATGGGTCGCGGGTTGGGGGAGGACGCGGATCTCGTTGTTGTTGGCGTCGAAGCAGTCGAGTTGGAGGTGCTCGATCGGGGCTTCGTCGTCGGGTTGGATGTGGATGAGCAGGTTGTTCTCGGCTTCGATCCGAGCGATCTCCTGCCGTTTGCGGTTGTTGATATGGGCGGCGACGGCCGCGGCGACGCCGACGTTGACGCGCCGGACTTCACCGCGGTGCGACGCGAGCGCGAGGAGACGCATGACGTCGATCGACATGCTCTCGACGGTCTTGACGACGCCTTGGCCGTTGCAGTGCGGGCAGTCCTGATAGATCGAGCGCTTGAGGCTCGGTCGAATGCGTTGACGGGTCATCTCGATGAGCCCGAACTGGCTCATGCGGAGGATCTTGGTGCGGGCGCGGTCGCGCTTGATGGCGTCGCGAAGCGCCTTCTCGACGCCTCGGCGATGGCGTTCCTCGCGCATGTCGATGAAGTCGTTGACGATCACGCCGCCGAGGTCGCGGAGGCGGAGTTGTCGGGCGATCTCCTTGGCCGCGCGGAGGTTCATCTCGTAGGCGGTACGCTCGGCGTCGTTCTCGACGCGGAAGTTGCCCGAATTGACGTCGATGGCGACGAGAGCCTCGGTTTGGTCGATGACGATCGACCCGCCCTCGGGGAGCGGCACGGTCCTGCGCTGGATCTTGGCGATCTCGTCCTCGATGCCGTACTTGTGGAAGAGCGGCACCTTTTCGTCGTAGAACTTGAGACGATTGACGAACCGCGGCATGACGACGCGGAGGAACTCCTGGGCGCGGTCGAACGCGGCCTGCTCGTCGATCCAGATCGTATCGATCTCGGCGTTGAAGATATCGCGAATCGTACGCGTGATCATATCCGACTCTTGATAGATCGGAGTCGGGCCCTTCGCCTTCTTGATCCGGCGGAGGATGACCTTCCAGAGCCGGAGGAGGTAGGCGAGGTCGCGGGCGAGTTCGCGCTTCGTCCGGTCGAGACCGGCGGTACGCACGATGAAGCCGAGTCCCTTGGGCGGATTGAGCTCGTTCATGATCTCGCGGAGCTTGCGCCGCTGCGACTCGTCCGCGATCTTGCGGGAGACGCCGACGCGGTTGAGCCCGGGCATCAGAACGAGGTACCGACCCGGGATGCTGATGTAGGTCGAGAGCGTGGGCCCCTTGGTGCCGATGCTCTCCTTGATCACCTGGACGAGGACTTCGTCGCCGCGGCGGAAGACCTCTTGGATGGGCGGTTTGATGCCGGCGCGTCCGCGTCCGGTCTTGCCGCGTCCCGATTCGTCACCGTCCGACGGGGAATCTCCGCGCCTGGGGCGAGCCTCGGTGGTCCCGCGGAGGCCCATCTCGCGCTCGAGTTCGGCGATCTCCTCGATCTCCTTGCGGATCTCTTCCTCGAGTTCGGGGTCGATTCGATCGTCCTCGGCCGAGGCGGCACGATCGCTCTCGCTCATGAGATCATCGTCATCATCGACGATCTCGTCGGAGTCGCGATCGTCGAAGTCGAAGTCGTCGACATCGTCGCTGCGTCGGCCGACGGGCCGCGGGGCCTCGTCGAGCTCTTCGCCCGTGACGTCGTCGCCCGCGGTCCGCGGAGTCTCACGTTCGGCGCGATTGCGTCCGCGGGTGCGACGCCGGCGGCGCCTGCGACCGGTTCTCTCCTCCGAGGCGTCGTCGGTCTCGCCGTCATCACCCGCGGTCTCGGGCGACTCGACGGTTTCGAGCGCATCGTCGTCGAGGTCGGCCCAGGGATTCGCCGGGTCGTCGAAGAGTTGGTCCGGAGCCCGTTCCCTCATGCGTCGGGGAACGTAACCCTCCTCGCCCGCGCGGTCGACCGGGCGTCCGCCCTCCCGGTCCTTGTCGCGATCACGCGAGGGAGCGGCAGGCCGCTCGGACTCGGCTGCGGGAGGCCGACGACGTTCGGGTTCACGATCACGGTCGCGATCACGCCCCCATTCCGGCTCCGACGGGCGAGGCCTCTCGGCAGCGGGTCGCGACCGTTCGGGCTCGATCTCGGGTGCACGTTCGGGAGACAGCGGCCGAGAGCGCTCGGGGGAGGCGGGGATGCGAGGAATCTCTCGGTCGCGCTCGGTCCGTTCGCGGTCGGTTCCTCGGGATCGGATCGCGTCGCGACCGCCGCGACGACGTCTCAGAGAAGCGTCGTCGGCACGGGAGTCGAGGAGCATCTCGCCGGCTTCCAGGACCAGCGGGTCGATCTCGGTCTCCGCGACTTCCTCGGATTCGGCGAATCGCGTCTCGAACGGCTCGATGTCGGCGTCGCCCGGAACGGGGGCGCTCCGCCCTCCGCGACCTCTTCTGCCGCGCCGGCCTTCGCGATCCCGGTCGCGAGCACGATCGCGATCGCGTTCAGGACGCGCGGGGGTTGCCGATCCGGTACTTCCCGACTCTTCGACGGGGAGGTCGCGGCTCGACGAACTCGGCGCGGTCCGAGGACGCGACTCTTCTTCGACCGGCTCGATTCGAGCACGGGGCGGCGGAGCGGGGCGGTTGCGGCTCGTGCGGCTGGGGGGCAGATCCGGGTCGAACGGTTCGGCTCGCCGAACGCGCGGTTCATCGTCCTCGAGAGCTTCCGGACGACGCGAACGAGGCGGCTCCGCCCCGAATTCAGTCGGCTCGGCGCGACGCGAGCGCGGCGGCTCGGACGGCTCGTCGGACTCGGGTCGGCGGCTTCGCGGAGTCTCGGGCTCGAAGCCGACCGGCTCGGGTCGTCGCGAACGGGGTTCGGCCGGTTCGAAGCCGACGGGCTCGGGTCGTCGTGAACGGGGTTCGGCCGGTTCGAAGCCGACCGGTTCGGGCCGTCGTAAACGGGGTTCGGCCGGTTCGAAGCCGACGGGCTCGGGTCGACGCGAACGGGGTTCGGCCGGTTCGAAGCCGACGGGTTCGGGTCGTCGTGAACGGGGTTCCGCCGGTTCGAAGCCGGCCGGTTCGGGACGCCGGGACCTGGGAGCTTCGTCGGGCTCGAACGAAGCAGGTTCGGGGCGTCGGGACCTGGGAGCTTCCTCGGGCTCGAATGAAGCGGGTTCAGGTCGCCTTGTTCTTGGAGCTTCGTCAGGCTCGAACGCTGCGGGTTCGGGTCGGCGGGTTCGCGAGGGGTCGATGTCCGAGAGAGATTCGGGACGACGCGTGCGGGAGGGGGACTCCGGCTCACTGATCGGGGTTCCCGCGGGCCGACTCGGTCGCGTGATCTCGTCTCGGTCGCGCGTGAGACCTCTTCCGAATCCGCTCGACCCTTCTTCGGTTCTCACGGGCGGGGCGGGCGGCACCGGCGGGGGCGGCGGGGGATATTCGGACCGACGGCGCGGTTCATCGCGGGCTCGGTCGGCCTCGGAGGAACGACTGAATGCCGGTGGAGGAACCGCGGGCGGAGGAGGGGGGACCGCCTCGCCGGAGCGCGGCTGGGGTGTGTAGCGGATCTCTTCGAGTCCTTCGCCGAAGCTCCGGCTCGATCGATCCCTCCGCCCCTTTTCGGAGCGATCGGGGCGCTCGCGGTCGCGGGAGCGGGGCCGATCGCGATCGCGGTCTCTTTCGCGGTCGCGCGGACGTTCCACGTCACGATCGCGCTCGGGTTCCAACTCGCGTGCTCGATCCTCGGGATAGCTGGGCAAGGAGATCGACGGATCGTCGGCGGCGGCCGGCGCGGGCCGCCCGGAGCCTCTGGACCCACGCTTGTCTCGTTCACGGTCGCGCCGCGCCGGGGGCGCGGGCGGTTCGTCTTCGTCGTGGTCTTCTCCGCCGGCCTTGGCCTCGTGACGCGCGTAGTACTGGGGCTCGACGTCGGAGATGTGGAGGAACCCGTTGCGGCCCACCGAGAAGTCGACGAACGCCGCCTGGATGGCGGGCTCGAGGTTCACGATGCGACCCTTGTAGATGTTGCCGGTGAAACTCTCGAGGCTGGTGCGCTCGACGTAGAGTTCCTCGAGGATCCCGTCCTCGATGATGGCGATCCGGCACTCCTCCGGCTGGAGGACGTTGATGAGCATTTCTTTTTTCATGCGAGCATTCTTCCTAACGACGCCCTTGGCGCGGTCGAGTGCGAAGGAGCGACCCGGGAATCGCCGATGGGGGAACGGACGAGCCGTTCCGGGCGATCGAGTCGTCGTCCCGACGAAGCGAGTTGATCGTCGAACTCGGTGCCGCGGCGCGACGATCCCGAGTTCAACGGAGGTCTTGGAGTCGAAATGACGGGTGCGGTCGGGTTGGGGAGAGCGACGCGGAGACTCATGATGCGAGCTCCACGTCGGTGCGAACGAGGACCGCCCCGAGGTCGAGCAGATCGCCGAGGCCGAGGAGGTCGATGATGTCCTCCGGGCGTGCGGCGGTCCCCGCGTTGGTCACGGAGAGGCGGAAGCGGAGATGACCCTCCGAATCGACGTCGGCATCGAGCAGAAACGGCCGGACGTCGAGTTGGACGATCCGATCGGGTCGTTGCCGGGAATAGGGAATGGCGGCGGCGCCGAGGATCGACGCGAGCGACTCGCGCGTCGAGGCGATGCGATCTTCGGGAATCGGGAGGCTGTAGGCGACCGCCTCGGCCTGTGCGACCTTCTTTCCCGAGGCGGGCTCGGCGCAGAGCCACTCCAGCCCGGCGGGCGATTCGGCGCGGAGCCGTTCGAGGACGTCGCCCGGCTCGAGGGGTTCCGTGAACTCGAACTCGACCGCCTCGTTCTTCCCCTCGATCCCGAGTGCGAGCGAGAGCGAGAACGTGATCTTCGGGCGGGGATTGAATCCCTGCGTCGATGCGATCGGAAGATCGGCGCGGCGGATCATGCGCTCGAGGCTGCGCACGAGGTCGTGGTGGCTGATGAGTCGGAGATCGCCGTGCTTTGCGAAGCGTAGGCGGACCTTGGGGGTCGCGGCCGTCAAGGGTCGTATCCGATCCAGGCTCCCGCGGGAGCCCGCTCGTCTCGAGGTCGCCTTTGGAATTCGAGGGGCTCCGAGTCGTCGCGCGTCGCGTCGGCGGGACGGGGACCTGGAGCGTTCTTCGAGGTCGAGGCGGCTGCGAGTGTGTCTCGATCGTGGTTTCGGGATCCACCGGGCGACGTGCCGACGATGGATGGAGGATCGTTTCGGGAAGGGGACGTCTCGTCTCTCGTCTCGGCCGCTCTTCGGACTGGTGACCGCGATGATGGGAAGCGGCGGTCGTGTCCCGATGAGGGCGATCTCCGGAGAGATGTCGGCGTCGCGAACGGCTCGAATCGTCCTCGGAATCGGCTCCTCTCAGCGATGGAAGACGGGCTCGCGCCCGCTTGGATCACCGCGGAGGTGGGTGTCAGGGTTCGGGAAAGGCGCGGCGAAGCCCGTCTTGGAGGAGAGCGACGACGCCGGCGGCGGTTTCTTCTTGGAGTGCCGCCTCGGCCAGCAATCGAGCATCTTCGCGGCGGATCGCACGGATCACCCGCTTCATCTCGGGGAGCTGATGAGGAGGCATGCTGAGCGAACGGAGACCCAGGCCGACGAGCAAGAGCGCATGAAGCGGCTCTCCGCCCATCGTGCCGCAGACGGTGACGGGGATCCCTCGCGAATCGGCGGCGGCCACCACCATCGCGATCAGCCGCACCACGGAGGGATCCGCCGCATTGTAGAGATCGGCGACCGATTCATTCGAGCGATCGACCGCGAGCGTGTATTGCGTCAGGTCGTTCGTCCCGATCGAAAAGAAGTCGACCTCTCGGGCGAGTGCGTCGGCCATGACGGCCGCGGAAGGAACTTCGATCATGACGCCGACCGGAAGGTCGGCACGGCATTCGATCCCCTCGGAGACGAGTTCGTCCGCGGCCGACCGCAAGGCGGCGCGGGCTTGGCGGAGTTCCTCGAGCGTCGAGATCAGCGGAAAGAGAACGCGGACGTCGCCCAACGCCGCCGCGCGAAGGATCGCGCGGAGCTGGGCTCGAAAGAGCTCGCGGTCGCGGAGCGAGACGCGAATGCTTCGAAGGCCGAGCACCGGATTGTGCTCGTGAATCCGGGCCGACTCGTAGGTGGGCAGCTTGTCGGCCCCGAGGTCGAGGGTCCGGATCACGACGGGGCGACCGCCGACGGAACGAACGACCGCAGCGTAAGCGGCGAATTGCTCGTCTTCGGTCGGACGGTGGTCGTTGTTGAGGAAGAGGAATTCGGTTCGATAGAGCCCGACGCCGCCCGCACCTCGCTCGATGCAGGCCGGGATCTCCTCGGGGAACTCGATGTTGCCGAGGAGTTCGACGTCGCAGCCGTCAAGGGTGACCGAGGGCAAGGTGGTCAGTTGAGCCAATCCGCGGATCCGGTCCGCTCGGGCCTCGGCGTCGAGCTGATATCGAGCGAGAGTCTCGGCGTCGGGATCGAGGATGAGGAGACCTTGATCTCCGTCGATGATGACGCGCCTGGAACGTCGGGCGTCCTCGATGAATCGACCGAGTCCGACGACCGCGGGGATCTCCAGCGCCTCGGCGACGATCGCGGTGTGGCTCGCGCGTCCGCCTGCCTCGGTCGCGAACCCGAGGACCATGCGCGTGTCGAGTCCGGCGGTTTCCGACGGGGAGAGATCGTTCGAGAGGATGACGTGCGGGTCGGAGCCGAGTGCCGGGGAGTTCGACGGGGAGCCCGCTTCTTCACGGAATTGCTTGAGGATGCGCTGGAGGATGTCGCGAACGTCGGCCGCTCGGGCGGCGAAGTGGGATTGCGTGAGCGCCTCGAGGCGTACGGCATAGCCCTCGAGGACCTCGGCGACCGCCGACTCCGCGTTGACGAGTTGCTGCTCGATTCGGGTACGCGACTCGCGGAGAACCGCAGGGTCGGCGATCATTCGGGCGTGGGCGCCGAGGATGTCCGCGTATTGGGGACCGAGTCGGCGGCGGGCTTCGGCCTCGGCCGCCTCGGCCTCGATCCGAGCGGCGTCGAGAGCGCGACTCAGTCGGTCGCACTCCTCACCCAGTCGGGCCGGTTCGATGGCGCGGTGCGGCGGCCTGGATCCCCGGGGGTCGAGGACCAGGGGATCGCCGATCGCGATGCCGGGTGAGACGGGAATGCCGCGAAAGGTGAGCATCGTAGCGGAGACGGTTCGCGTCCGGAGCGGACGAGGGCGCGATCCCGGGCCTTTGCGTTGGAGGTTGGGGGAGCCGGCCTCGGTGGGAAATCCGGAGCGGCGAGAGCGATTCGGCCGCGGATCGATTCTCGAGTCGGGGCTCATGACGTCGACTCCTCGGGGAGCGGCTCGCCGTCGTCGGTCTCGTGGAAGCGAGCGTCGACAAGTGCGGCGAGTGCGGCGAGGGCCGATTCGGCGTCGTCACCGACGGCTTCGAGATCGAGTCCGGCACCGGGACCGGCGGCGAGCATGGCGAGATCGAGGATCCCCTTGCCGTTGCTCTCTTGACCATTGTAGCGAACGCGGATCTCGGAGCGGTACCGCTGGGCCAGAGTCGCGAATTTCGTAGCCGGCCGAAGATGGAGGCCTAGGCCGTTGAGGATCACGACACGGCGACGGGCGATGGGCTGATCCTGGCTCATCGGCGGCTCGGACGGCCAAGGGGTCGGGAGATCGAAACGCAGGACGATGGTGGATCCCGAAGCCGGGGCGCGCCGGCTTCCCCGGCGCGACCCGATCGGCGATCTCGGGCACGAGGTCAGTGCCCTCGTTGGTCGGCTTCCTCGAGAACGTCGACGACCGCTTCCCGCGACTTCGCCTGACGAAGGAACTTCACGAATTCATCGTCTTTCAGATGTCGCGACACGTTCTCCAGAGCGCGCAGATGGTCGCCGGGCTGGCTGGGTGGCGAAATCAGGAGAAAGAGGATATTGACGGGTTCTCCGTCGAGGGCGGCGAACTCGACACCCTTGCGGGACAATGCCACGGTTCCCACGAGTTTGGCGACGGTGGGGTGGCGGGTGTGCGGAACCGCGACGCCCTGCCCGATCCCCGTCGAGCCCAGTTCCTCGCGTCCGAGGATCGCGCGGATGACGCTCTCGACGTCGCCTTCCGAGATGCGACCGGCCTTTTGCAAGCTGAGAACGATCTCGCGAATCGTCTCTTCCTTGGTCGAGGCTTGGAGATCGACGACGATGGCGTCGCGATCCACGAAATCCAACAATTTCATCCCAGCCTCCATCATCCCCATCGAACTCGCGAGTCGTCACCGACGTTCTCCGATCCGAGCCGCCCGCGCAGAGTTGATCGCGGAGGCCTGTCGGGGCATCGTCAAGGTGTTCGGAGCGATGGGGAAGTGTCTCCGCGAAGTGTCGGTCGATCAGCGAGTGGACGGGGAGTGGTCGGGAGCGAGCGGGGCCGTCGGTCGAGCGCGAGGTCCTCGAGACGAGTGCGCTCGATCGACGGGGTCGATTCGGGACGGCTCACGCCTCGGGGCTTCGGCTCGTCTCGAGATCACCCATCGAGGGGTCTCCCTTGTGGTGCTGGATCTTGTCCTTGTAGCGACGAAGCTGGTGCTCGATCTTGTGAACGCAGAGATCGACGGCCGCGCCGAGGGTCTCGGCCTCTTCGGTCGCGACGAAGTCGTGCTTGTGTTCGGCCGACACCAGGACTTCGACCTTCCACGCGTGCTTCACGTGTTCGATCATGACTTCGATCGACATCAGCCGATCGAAGTACTTCTTCAGCTTCTCCGCCTTCTCCGAGACGTGTTGCCGTTGATCGACCGTCAAGTCGCCGTGGCGGGTGAAGATCTCGATTTGCACCGTCAACTCCTTGCCTGCACTGGACTCCCGCCCGCTTCGTTCGACGGAAGAGGAATCGTCGAAGCGTTCTAGAGAGAGTAACGCCGGTTCGAGCGAGGGGTCAAGAGGCGTCCGATCCTCCTGCCGCCGCGCGGGTTCGATTGTCCCGCGCGTGACGGAGGGATCGATCGTTCGGAGCAACCGGCATCCGTTTCGGGTTGGTCGGACTCGCCGAGAGGTCCGAAGGGCAAGGGGACGTCGTACCGACGACGCGGGGTCGAGGGGTCGTCGCCGGCACTCCGTCGCGGGGATTCACGGGGGGCGAGCCCGGGCACCGCCTGGTTCGATCGCATCCGTCGGGATACCTTGAGTGCCCGTTCGCCGACTCTCCCATCCCAACTCGCAGCGGTGACGAACCATGTACCTCCAGAACTACGATCCCTTCTCGAATCCGACGCTTTCGACGTTCGTCGCCTCGCTGCCGATCCTCGTCCTGCTCGCCACCCTCGCGTCCGGGCGCGTCGGGGCCGTGATCGCGGCGTTTCTGGGTCTGCTGACGGCGACCGCCTGTGCGACGCTCGCGTTCGGGATGCCGATCGAACTCGTCCTGTGGAGCGGCGTCCACGGGATGATCTTCGCCTTTTTTCGAGTGATCTGGCTGATCATCTCGGCCGTCTTCCTCTACGACATCACGGTCGCGACGGGGCGCTTCGAGATCATGAAGAGCTCGATCGCGGGTCTCTCGGGAGACCGCAGGATCCAGGCGATCCTGGTCGCCTTCTCGTTTGGAGCCTTCATCGAGGGAGCGGCGGGCTTCGGCGCTCCCGTGGCGATCTCGGCCGCCTTCCTGGTCGGGCTCGGATTCAAGCCCTTCGAGTCGGCGCTCCTGTGCTTGATCGCCAACACGGCACCCGTGGCCTGGGGAGCCATCGGCACTCCGATCCGCACCTTGGCGGGGGTGACGGGCCTCGACGTCGAGGCTCTGAGTGCGACATCGGGCCGAATCCTGCCGTTCCTGTCGCTCATCCTGCCGTTCTGGCTCGTCAAGACGATGACCACCTGGAGCAAGACGATCGAGGTCTGGCCCGCGCTCCTCGTCGTCGGCGGCTCGTTCGCGGGGGCGCAGTTCATTTGGTCGAATTATGTGAGTTTCGAGCTCGTGGACATCGTTTCGGCGGTGGCGAGCCTCGCGGCGGGCGTGGTCCTGCTTCGATTCTGGAGACCGAAACACGAGTGGCGATTCGATCACGACGAGGCGGCCGATGTCGCGTCGAGATCCGAGGAGGCGACCACGACCATCTCCGCTCGGCCCGCCGAGGTCGGACGTGCGTGGATGCCTTTCGTGCTCTTGACCGTCGCGGTATTGCTCTGGGGAATCCCTCGGGTGAAGACGACGCTCGATGCCGCGACTTCGACGCAATGGTCGATCCCGGGACTCGACTGTCGAGTCGCGAAGGGGGAGGCCGTCACCGGTCGCGCGGTCCCTGGACCCAAGGACTTCGAGACGGCCCGCGCGGATCTGGTCCCGGTCTCGTCGACCGGAACCGCGGTCTTCCTGGCGGCGGTCGTCTCGGGATTGCTCTTGGGGCTCTCGCCGGGAACGTTGATCGTGATGCTGGGTCGGACCGTGCGGCGATTGCTGCCCGCGATCGCGGCGATCTCGTGCATGCTGTCGTTGGGGTTCGTGACGAAATACTCGGGAATGGACGTCGTACTCGGCTTGGCGTTCACCCAGACGGGGCGGATGCTCTATCCGATCTTCGGTGCGCTTCTCGGCTGGTTGGGAGTCGCGCTCACGGGGTCGGACACTTCGAGCAACATCCTCTTTGGAAATCTCCAGAAGTTCACTGCGCAGAAGTTGAGTCTCGATCCAATCTTGATGGCGGCGGCCAATACCACGGGCGGCGTGATGGGGAAGATGATCGACGCCCAGTCGATCGTCGTCGCAGCGGCGGCGACCGGCGAGAGCGGTCATGAAGGCCGGCTCCTCCGAGCCGTGTTGGGGCACAGCATCGCCCTGGCGTTGATGGTCGGAGGGATCGTTTGGGTGTACGCGCACTGGTTTCCGGCGGGAGTGGCCCAACCGCGATGAGTGCGCACGGAATCGCCCCGCCGACCGCAGAGTCGCGGACGGCGGGGCGAGAAGTCGATCGCGTTCGATCGGCCGTGGCGGGAAGATCCCGTTGAGGCTTCAGCGGGATCTTCACGAATCACGAGCCGATGGAACGGGGCGGTGGAGCCTCCGGGCGTACGAAACGAGCGATCTCGTCATCGAGCCCTGGCGCGACCGCTCAGCTCCGGCTTCGGCCATGGTAGATCGGGGTCTCCCAGACACACATACGGGCTTCGGGCGCTTCCGAGGGACGCCCACTCGTTTCCGGAGCTTCGCGACCGGCTTCGCCGGCATCGGGGGCTTCCGGGGTGTAGGGACGATAGCGACGAGTCTCGGTGATGCGGGCCGACTTCTCATCGACCTGCGGAGCGATCTCGACGCGAGCACGCTTCGGTTCACGAACCAGGATCGACATGGGACACCTCCCCGCGCGACGCGGGAAAATCCAGGGATCGGAGAGTGAACCATCGCTCGAGGGGCGATGGAAGCCGTGAGGCTCTCCGCGATCCCGCGACGACCGATGACGTCGGAACGTCGCCTCCGAGATCGACGCGAACTCGGGGCGAACCATCGACCGCCACCCTGTGTGAACGCCTGTTCCCATCGGGACCCTCGGCGCAAACTCTCCACGGTCGCGTATCGACGCTCGCATCTGTATCCTACCCGGGAAACCATACGACTTCCAGCGAGCGTGCAGGATTTGCGCGATCCTTCACGCGGAATTCCGAGGAGATCCGTCCCAAGATGAAGCTCGGAATCATCTCGGATACACACGATCGTCTGGCGAGGACCGCGCTGGCGATGCGGACCCTCTTGAACGAGGGAATCGATGCCCTCGTGCACTGCGGAGACGTGACGACTCCCGAGATCGTCGTCGAGTGCGCGGGGGTCCCCTCATGGTTCGTTTTCGGGAACAACGACTACGATCAACGCGGGTTGGAACGAGCGATGGCCTCGATCGATGCCGTCTGCCTCGGCTACGGCGATCTCTTCGAACTGGGCGGCCGCAGGATCGCGGTGACCCACGGTGATTCGGGACGTCAACTGGCCGCGCTCTCGGCGAAGGGCCCCGATCTCCTGCTCTACGGCCATACGCATGTCGCGGCGAATGTACTTCGAGGGCCGACGCGGTGGGTCAACCCCGGCGCGCTCCATCGAGCCGCCCGCTGGACCGTCGCGGTGATCGACCTGGAGTCGCTGGCGTTGCGTTTTCTCGACATCGAAGACGCGAGCTAATCTACCTTTCATGGAAATCACACCGCGATCGGGCGGACGTCGACCGAGGAGAGTCGCTATATTGAGGACGAACTCTGTTCGGACTCGGAAACATTCGGTTTCCGTACGACAGCAAGAGCGCGGCTCTTGCCAACGCAGTCACCGACCCTCCGCGACGACGTAGAATCTCCCAATGTGCAAAGCACTTGGTTGATTCGGCGATTCGATCCTCCCCCCGAACCCGTCGCCCGGGTCTCGGCCGTCCGTCCCCGACTCATCGCGAGTGACGGTTCAGGCGAACGACGTTTGTTGAACACTTCTTCGCCGCGAAGAAGTGATCCGTTCGTTGCTTGCCGCGCGGAGACGCCGTTCGAAACATATCATATCGACACGCAACTCTGGAGGCTTGGATGCGTCTTTGCCTTGTGGAAGACAACGCAGTGGCCGACCTGGAACCTCTGACCCTGACCCGCCCCGCCTACGATCTCCTCCTCGGGTCGAGCTCGATCGGAAGCAAGATCGCCAGAGCGTTCGGGATCGGCCCAGGTCCGGCGCGGCGCGGCGTGGTCGTTCGGAAGTTGATCGCTCGGGTTCAGGCCGAACGCGATCCCCACACGTCGGTGAACGATCGCGATTGGCTCGCCAAGGGGCCGGTCGTGGTGGCCAACGGTCGTTGGATCCCGCCCGAGGATCTCTCGGTCTCGCTCGATGGGTCTGCATGGCTGGGGCTCTGCGATGGTCGACCCGCCTGCGCCTGGGTCGGCCCCGAGTTCGCCATGGATCTCACGCCTCACTTCGTCGACGACTGGTTCGAGAATCTCTCCGGCAAGGTCGATACCTTCGAGATCGGCGGCGAGTGGATCGACCGTCCTTGGGATCTCGTGGCCAAGAACGCCGACGCGATCACGCGCGATTTCGAGAGGGAGCAGCGAGTCGGCGTCACGAATCGGCATCTCTCGACCGCCGCACTGATCGGGCTGCCCGATCGCCTGCACGTCCACGAGACCGCCCGCATCGACCCCTACACGGTGTTCGATACGACGAACGGCCCGATCACGATCGGACCGAACGTCTGGGTGCAGTCGTTCACGCGTATCGAGGGGCCTTGCCACATCGCCCGCGACACTCAGATCTTCCGAGCGAATCTCCGGGGCGGCGTGACCATCGGACCGAATTGTCGGATCGGCGGTGAGGTCGAGGAATCGATCGTCCACGGCCTCTCGAACAAGTATCACGAGGGCTTCCTCGGCCACGCCTACGTCGGCGAGTGGGTGAATCTCGGCGCGATCACGTCGAACAGCGACCTCCGCAACGACTACGGCGAGGTCCATGTGCCGCTCCACGGCGATCCGATCCCGACGGGGCAGAAGAAAGTCGGCTGCTTCATCGGCGATCACACTCGGACCGGCCTCGGCAGCATGATCAACACCGGAACCTGCATGGGCGTCATGTGCAACGTGCTCCCCGCCGGGCTTCTCCTGCCGAAGCACGTGCCGTCGTTCACGGCCGTTCTCTACGGTCGCGTTGCGCCCGGTTTCGAGCTGAATCAGCTCTTCGCGACGGCGTCGATCGTGATGAGTCGCCGGAATCAGGTCTTCACCGAGGCCGAGAAGAACCTCTACGTCGAACTGTACGAACAGACCCGCCTGGAGCGCGAGCGCGCTTGGCAGAAGGTTCACGACAAGCGGGGAGAGATCTGGCCGGTTCTCGCCGCTCGGATGTGAGGGCCCGGCTCGCGGGCTCGGAACATCGCCTCGAGGCTCCGAACCGAAATCGAAGTCGACTTGTCGACGCCGTTATGATGAAAATGCGGCCGGGTCGACGGATCTCTCCGTCGACCCGGCTCATTGCTTTCTCCCGGGCGTCGTTCGATTTCGCGGTGATCCCCAACACGAGGCGGTCAAGCCATGGCGGCCGATGGATCGGATTCGTCGGAGTCGGTTGGATCTCGAGGGCTGTCTTTGCGGGCGATCTTCTACGTCGTCATGATGATCCTCATCGGATCTCTGACGGCTCCCACCGCTCGCTACGTCGTCCGGGAACTTCCGATCGGACTGATCCCGCTGCTCCGATTCGGCGGCGCCGGGCTCTGCCTCCTCCCGTTCGCGCTCCGCGATCCTCGATTCTTCCGGATGCTCCGAGCCGACCGTGTCCGCCTCGGCCTCACGGCCGCGCTCTGCGTCCCGATCAACCAAACCTTCTTCCTCAGCGGCACGCGTCTCGTGCCCACGACGCACGTCGCCCTGATCTACTCCTCCTGCCCGCTGCTCGTTCTCGGTCTGGCGACTCTGCTTCGACAGGAGCGGATGCTCCCTTCGCGGCTCTTCGGAGTCCTCTCGAGCATTGCGGGATTGTCGATCATCGCGCTCGGAAATGCACAAGGCGGGGCGGGATCGGTCGCCTGGGGCGATCTCCTTCTCGTCGGAGCGGTCGCATCGTGGGCGGGATATCTCACCGTGGGCAAGCCGCTCGTGAATCGATACGGCTCCTTGCCCGTCCTCGCGGGGACCTTCCTGGTCGGGGCGCTCTTCGAGATTCCGATCGCGCTCGCGACCGCGCCCTCATGGTTCCCTCTGCCCGAGGTGTCCCGGACCGCATGGATCTCGCTGGCGATCCTCACCTTCGTCGTCTCCACCCTGGCGCTGCTGTTTCAGAATCTCGCCATGCGGCGACTCGACGCCAGCCAGGTGGCGACCTTCGGCAACGTGTCGCCCTTGCTCACGATCGGCTGGGGCTACGTGCTTTTCGGTGAACGGCTGACGCCGACCCTTGCCTGGGGCGGAGCGCTCATCTTCCTCGGGTTGCTCGGAGCCGGTCGAAACTCTTCGGCCGGCCGGCCTCCTTCGAGACCCGGCGACTCGAACCACGCTCCCGCAACGCGGGAGCTCATCGTCGAGGCTTGACCCCGAGCGAAGGCGGACGACTTCGAGCCGAACGTGCGCTGCGTGTTCCCTTGGACCGCGGGCGCTCCTATAACGGAGCCCTCGCACTCCCAACACGCGCTCTCTTCGTCTTGGAGTCCCCGCGATGCGCTCTTCTCTCGCCGCGATCTTCCTCGCTCTCTTCTCCTCAGGCGCACTTGCCCTCGAGCCGATTCCCGATCGGCTCGTCGTGCTCACGTTCGACGACGCGAGCCGATCTCACCACGAGGTCGTTGCGCCGCTCCTCGAGAAACATGGGTTCGGAGCGACGTTCTTCGTGACCGAGGGCTTCGACTTCGCTTCCAACAAGCGCGACTACATGACTTGGGAGCAGATCGCGGATCTGCATCGACGCGGATTCGAGATCGGGAATCACACCCGCGACCACAAGGCTCCCTCAGCGAAGAATCGCGAGGAGACCCTCGCCCAGCTCGAGGCGATCGACGCGCGCTGCCGCGAGTTCGGGATCCCCAAGCCGACGAGCTTCGCCTACCCGGGCAATGCTCTCGACCGCGATGTCCTTCCGATCCTCTCCGCCGCCGGGATCCGCTTCGCTCGCCGCGGCGGGGCCCCTGAGCATCCCTACGATCGGGGTCGCGGATTCGCCTACGAGCCGGGGCTCGACCACCCGCTCCTGATTCCCTCGGCGGGCGACGCTCGACCCGATTGGACCCTGGAGGACCTCCAGCGTGCCGTCGACCAGGCGAAGCATGGTCGCATCGCCGTGCTGCAGTTCCACGGCGTACCGGACACGGCGCACTCTTGGGTGAACACATCGCCCGAACGGTTCACTCAATTCATCGAATACTTGGCAAAGAATGGATTCAAGGCGATCGCGATGCGCGACCTCGCTCGCTTCGTCGATGCGAGCGTCACGCCCAAGGATCCCTGGGGCGTCATCGAAGATCGTCGCAAGATCCTGAAGCGCGGGATCAGTCTCGAAAATGGTCGCGCTCCTCGGGACCAGGCCGATCGCGAACTCTGGCTCGATCGAATGCGTGCGCACGACTTCACGGTTCCCGAGATCGCGGCCGCTTTCGGTCTCGACGACAGTCGCGTCGCGGCGAGATGGAAGGCGGAATCCGAGTCTCGTGCCCGCGTCGAGTCGCACCAGGGACTGCGGATCGTGCCCTACCCGGGCGGTCGGCACCCCAGAACCGGCTTTCTCGACGGTGCGCTGCGTCCTCAGCGCGAGACGAAGATGAGCATCTTCGCGCCTTGGAAGGACGGCGGCTACGTCGTCGCCGATTTTCCCGAGGCCGTGTGGCACCAGCCGGAGGGACGTCGCAAGCTTCTCTATCTTGCTCACACCCATGTGACCACGGTCTGGGAGGAGAAGGGCATCGATCTGCCGAAGGTCGAATGGCAGCCGCTCGAGGGCGGCTACTCTTCGCGCCGAGACTTTCCAGGCGGGATCGTGATGTCGACCATCGCGAGGTCGGCGCCCGACGGGGTCGCCTTTCGGTTCTCGATCGAAAACGGCTCGAACCAGCTGCTCGACGGCCTCGACGTTCAAATGTGCGTGATGACCGCGCGACTACGGGGATTCGAGACGCAGAAAGACGGCGACGCCGTGCTCTCTCCTCCCTTCAGCGCAATGCGCTCGAGCGACGGAAAGCGATGGATCATCACAGGTTGGGAAAAGTGCGCCAGGGCTTGGGCCAATCCTCCCTGCCCGTGCATCCACGCCGATCCTCGGCTCGAACCGTGCCCGCCGGGGGCGACTCGCTCGATTCGCGGATGGGTCTCATTCTACGAAGGCGCCGATATCGAGGGTGAACTGCGAAGGCTCACGCCAAAGTTGGCAAACGATCACTGATTCGAGAGACCCCGGAATGTGAAGAAACCGACCCATCGTATCGACGGATCGGCTTCACATGATTCTTTTACTGAAGGGTCGAGCGATCAACGGCCTCGGCGGAAGAAGATCATGCGACGCGAGGGAGCCTGAGTTGCGCACGAGCCGGTCGTCGCACATGCCGGCTGAGTCGCATAGGTGGGATGTTGAACAACCGGGGCGGCGACGTAGTGCGGAGCCGGTGCGACGGCCGAGTATGCGGGAGCCGACATCACGGCGGGTGCAGGGGTGCCGAGGTCGGCGGGGGGAAGCAGAACCGAGTCGATCACGTGGATCACGCCGTTCGAGGTGACGATGTCGGTCTTCAGGACCTTGGCGGTTCCCACGAAGACCGAACCATTCTCGACTCGGATCGGTGCTTCCGCACCCTGAACCGTCTTAGCGCTTCGTCCGTTCAGTTGGACGACGTCGGCGGCGACGACTTTGCCCGGGACGACGTGATAGGTCAGGATCGCGACGAGCTTCGCCTTGTTCTCCGGTCGCAGCAAGCTCTCGACCGTTCCCGCGGGGAGCTTGGCGAAGGCCTCGTCGGTCGGTGCGAAAACGGTGAACGGGCCGGTACCCTTCAGGGTGTCGACCAAGCCTGCCGCCTGAACCGCGGCCACGAGCGTCTTGAACGAGCCCGCGGCGACGGCCGTGTCGACGATGTCCTTGTCCGCCGCGCGAGCCGACGTTCCCAAGCCGAATGCAACGATCGAAGCGAGCAACATCCGCATCTGAACACTCCTGAGTCTCGAAATCCTTGCGGCGCGAGGGATTGCACTCGCCCGTCCACGAAGTGGTTGAATGATTTGTAGTCGCGACGGCGAGATCGACCAGGGCGACGACCTCGGCCCGATCGAACGAGCGCTCGATCCGCGACGTTTGACCCGGGCCCCGAGATCTTCGTACGATGGAGCGTGACTGTGCCGCCGACCGCCTCGCGTCGGCTGAGATCTTCGAGGAAGAACCGGATGAAGCGCTGCTGGTGGTGTTGCTCGCTCCTCATCTTGTCGGCCGGTTGCGGTGGTTCAGAACCGTCCGAGAAACCCGAGAAGCCGTTTGCAGGACGGACCGTGCGCGTGGGGGTCGTCGGCGACGCAGGTCTTCTGACCGCGATCTCCGCTCAGTCCGGCGAGTGGTCCGCGGAGACGTCGGCCACCCTGTCGATTGCGGAGCGTCCGATCGAAATCGACAAGGTCTCCGAATACGACGTCGTGGTGTTCTCGGGCGAGTCGACGGGTGAACTCGTCGACCGAGGGCTCCTCACAGTGTGGGCGGAGACCTCGCTCGAGCCCGCCGCTCGTGTGATCGAGGGCGAGGCGCCCGCTCCCTCGGAGGCGGGCGAAGAGTCCGGCGATTCGTTCGAGTTCAAGGACATCATCGCGGCATATCGTGATCAAGTGACGAAATATGGAAGCGATCGCGTCTCGCTCCCGATCGGGGGAACGGGGCTCGTCTTGGCCTATCATCGCGTCGCGCTCGAATCTCCCACGATCCTCGAAGCCGCTCGCGCCGCGGGCATCGTGCTCGAAGTCCCCAAGACCTGGGAGGAGTTCGACCGTATCGTCGCGTTCCTCCACGGACGCGACTGGTCGGGAGACGGCAAGCCCGATTCCGGAGTCGCTCTGGCTTGGGGAGCCGACACCGAAGGCATCGCCGTGGCGACCTACCTCGCTCGCGCGGCGGCGCTCGGGCAGCATCGCGACCAGTATTCCTTCCTGTTCGAGACCGACGCGTTGCGGCCCAGGATCACCTCGCCTCCGTTCCTCGAAGCGCTCGTCGCTCACAACGCATTGGCGAAGTTCGCGCCGAGCAATCCGGCCGACCTGGATATCGTGGCCGCCCGCAAGGCCTTCCGCGACTCCAAGGTTGCGTTCTTGATCGACCGCGCCGAGGCGATCGCTCAATGGAACGGCGAGAAGCCCGCACCGGTCGGGGTCGCGCAGTTGCCCGGTTCGATGCGCGTCTACGATCCCTCACGGAAGGAATGGGAGACGCTTTCTCGGGCGAACCGCCCGAGCCTGCTCCCCAGCGGCGGAGGAGTGGTCGTTGGGGTCGTCGCCGCCGGTGCACAGCGGGAGGCCGCGGAGAACTACGCGCGTTATCTCGCCGGTCCGTCGACCTCGAACCGCATCCGATCGGATCGGGAATTTCCGATGCTCGCGACGCGGAACGCTCAACTCGGCCAAGGAATCGCGGACCCGAGATCGGCTCCCGGCGTCGATCCCCGCGGCTGGGCCGTTGCGGTCGGGTCGACCATGAACGCGGTCCGAGTCGTCGTCGGACTGCGGATTCCCGGAGCTTCGGGATATCTCGCGGACCTTTCCGCGGGTCGGCTCGCGGCGCTCGGAGGAGCGCCTCCCGAGAAGGCGCTCGCCGACGTCGCGGAGCGGTGGGACGCGCGCACCGAGGCCCTGGGTCGTGAACGCCAACTCTGGCATTACCGACGCAGCCTCAACAACCTCGTGACGACTCCCGAGCCGCCGGCTCGGCCATCGAAGTGAATCGCTGGGCAGGTCTCCATGGCGGACGATCCGGGCGAAGCCGAGTGGAACTCGCTGGGGTCCTCCAGCGAGGGAGAATTGAAGGAGTTGCTGGGACTCTTCGACGTTCCCGCCTTCGCCAGACGAGGGCAGGATCTCGAATTCGCCCTGGCACGTCTCGATCGATCGTGTCGAGCCGCTCGCGATGAACGGCTCGAGATGGTCCGAACTCGGCTCCGCCAATGGGCCGCGGCCGCAAGCGGGCCCGACGACTGGTCGACGGTCTTCGAGAATCCCATCGACGCACTCTGGGAACTCGCCGATGCTCCGCGGCCCGATCGCTGGGCCGCCGCACCGGCTCGCGGGAAGCGACTCCTGGTGGTTGCGGGCGACTTGATCACCAGCGCGCAACGCTTCAATCGTCGCTGGCTCGAGTACCTCGAAAAATTGCCGGTCGACGGACTCAACCGCATGATCGACCACTTCAATCGCTACTACTTGCTCGAAAAAGAATGCTCCTTGGGGTCGGCTCGGCTGGCCGCTCGACACTTCCAACCTCAGCCGCGAATCGATGTCGATCGGCTGATCGCACGCTACCCGCTCTTGCCCGTCCCTCGACTTTGCGCGAAGGGATGATCGGGCCGGGTTGCTGTGTTAGATTCATCGATCGTCCGTTCCTGGCCTGCGGATCACCGAGGAACCTCCATCGTGATGATGCTCCTATCGATTCTGATGCTGCTCCCGATGGAGGTCGGAGCGGCGGACGGCCCGACCATGGAAGAGCGGCTCCGCGGCGAGACGTCGACCGCCCTCGCAAAGGCGGCTCGACGCCAGGGCGATCCGTTGCGGGGGGCCGTGCTCTTTTATCGAGATCACATCACGTGTGCAAAATGCCATGTCGGATCGGACGCCGCGCCTCCGATCGGCCCCGACCTTTCTCGGCTTGGACGCGAGTATGCCGATGAGATGATCGTCGAGGCGATCCTCGAGCCGTCGAAACGGATCGCCGAGTCGCATGCGTCGCACCGATTCGCACTGCGCGATGGTCGGACATTCACCGGAATGATCGTCGAAGAGGGCGGCGGGAGAGTCGTCATCCGCGACCTCGCGACGCCGACCTACGACCGACGCGAGTTCAAGACCGACCAGATCGAGGAGCGTGCCGTCGCTCCGGTTTCCACGATGCCGACGGGTCTGGTGAACGGCTTGGCGAATCGCGGAGAGTTCCTCGACCTGGTGAGCTACGTTCGCGCCATCGCGGACGGAGGGCCGAAGCGCGCCGCGGAGCTCGTTCCCGTCGCCTCGAAGCTCGCGCCCCCTCCGCTCCCGGCGTACGAACGCGACCTCGACCATGCGGGTTTGATCGCCGCATCCGACGACGGATCCTACTCTCGAGGCGAATCGATCTATCTTCGCGTCTGCTCGAACTGCCACGGCACGAAGACCCAAGCCGGCTCGATGCCGACTTCGCCGCGCTTCGCCTCGGCCGAGCTCCGCAACGGCTTCGATCCCCACTCGATGTACCGGACGATCACGCACGGCTTCCAGCAGATGCCGGCACAGGTGTGGATGACGCCGCGCCAGAAGTACGACGTGATCCATTATATTCGTGAAGAATACTTCAAGCGTGATAATCCGGCGCGATATCGCGAGATCGACGACGCGTATCTCGCGGGGCTTCCAAAGGGCAAGTCGCGCGGTCCCCTCGCCGACACGATCGATCCCTGGTCGTCGATGGATTACGGCAACGCAGTCATGACGACGATCGAGGTCGGCGGCCCGAAGCGGAACATTGCCTATAAGGGGCTCGCCCTCCGACTCGACGCGGGGGCCGGCGGAGTGGCCGCGGGCCGAGCCTTTGCTCTCTACGATCGCGAGACCATGCGGGTCGCCGCCTTCTGGACCGGCCGCGGATTCATCGATTGGCGCGGAATCCAGTTGGACGGCCGCCACGGTGTTCACCCCAGGCGCGTCGGGCGGATCGAATTCGAGACGAGCGAAGGACCCGGTTGGGCCGACCCGGTCACGGGCCGCTTCGATGACCCTCGGCCCTTGTCGCGCGAACGTCGCCCCTACGGCCCGATGCCTCGGACCTGGATGCGGTATCTCGGCACATATCGACACGGCGATCGATCGATCGTGAGCTACATGGTCGGTGAGACGTCGATCCTCGACTCCCTCGAGTTCCACGAAGCCGACGGACGAGCCGTTCTCGGGAGAGTCTTCGAGGTCGGTCCCTCTCGTGTTCCGCTGCGCGTGCGCATCGCTTCGGCGGATGCGGCGGTGGCCGTCGACGGCGATGCCGACGCACGCATCGGCCTCGAGGGCGCTTCCAAGACGATCGAGCTGCCGCCTTCCACCGGCACGCGAGTGGTTCGAGCCTGGATCGCTTCGGGTACCGGGCCGGGATTGGGGCGATTCGCGGCTCGCCGACCTCCGCCCGAGTCGCTCGCTTCGATGACCCGGGGGGGCCCCCGGAGATTCGCCGAGACCTTGGAATCTTCGGTCGATACCGAGCCGACCGACGGACCGTTCGCCGTCGATATCCTCCGCTCGCCTACCGCCTCACCCTGGCGGTCGCAGATGCGATTCACCGGACTCGACTTCTCCCCGGACGGACGTTCGCTCGTCGTCTGCGACTGGGACGGCGACGTCTGGCGCGTCGAGGGCATCGATGCCGGAACCCGGCTCAGGTGGCGGCGGATCGCGTCGGGCCTCTTTCAGCCGCTCGGGTTGAAGATCGTCGACGGCGCGATCTACGTCGGCTGCCGCGATCAGATCGCCATCCTTCGCGACGCGAACGACGACGGCGAGACCGACTTCATCGAATGCTTCAATGATGATCATCAAGTCACTGAGCATTTCCACGAATTCGCGATGGATCTCCAGACCGACGCCGCGGGCAACTTCTACTACACCAAGGGCGCGCGGCATGCCTTGAAGGCGTTGGTGCCCCACCATGGAACCTTGCTTCGCGTCTCCAAGGACGGCTCTCGGACCGACATCCTCGCGACCGGGTTCCGCGCGCCGAACGGCGTCGCCGTCAATCCCGACGGCACCTTCTACGTCACCGACCAGGAAGGTCATTGGATCCCCAAGAATCGGATCAATCTCGTGAAGACGGGCCGATTCTACGGCAATCTCTGGGGGTTCACCGACGTCGTCGACCCGTCCGATTCCGCTATGGAACCTCCGATCTGCTGGATCACCAACGCCTTCGATCGCTCTCCTTCGCAAGTCGTCGAGGTCGTCCCCGAGAGTTGGGGACCTCTGGTCGGAAAGCGTCTGGTATTGTCATATGGATACGGAACGATTCAACTGCTTCTGGAGCAATCGGTCGACGGTCGGCTCCAGGGCGGCCTGGTCTCCCTGCCGATCCCCCAGGCGCCGACCGGACTGATCCGGGCGCGGTTCCATCCTCGCGACGGCGGTCTCTATGCCGCGGGGATGTTCGCCTGGGCGGGGAATCAACAGCAACCGGGAGGTCTCTATCGGATCAGGCGCACCGATCGACCGATCGAAGTCGTCTCCGGTCTTCGCGCCGAGTCCGGCGCGATCCGACTCGACTTCACGGCCGAGGTCGACCCTGCGTCGATCCGTCCAGAGAAGGTCGCGATTCGAACGTGGGGGCTGCGACGCTCGGAGAATTACGGGTCGCCTCACCTCGACGAGAAGCCGCTCGAGGTTGCGGGAGTCGAAGCCGGATCGGACGGCAGATCGATTCGAATTCTCGCCCCCGGACTTCGCCCGACGATGGGCATGGAGATCCGATTCGAGCTTCGGACTCGATCGGGACGTCCGCTCGTCGGAACGATCCATTCCA
Source organism: Isosphaeraceae bacterium (assembly GCA_033763215.1). Lineage (GTDB taxonomy): Bacteria > Planctomycetota > Planctomycetia > Isosphaerales > Isosphaeraceae > JANRKW01. The sequence goes on from JANRKW010000011.1 coordinate 227,940, forward strand.
CGATCCACGCTCTCGACTCTCCTCAACCCTAGAGAGGTGTTTCAATGAAGCTGCTCCGATGCTCGATCGCGATCTCGGCGATCTGGACGTTCGCCTGCTGCGCGACCGGTGCCGACGGGGCCGATCGCCCCAACATCGTCTGGATCGTCGGCGAGGACATGGGGCCCGAACTCGGTTGTTACGGCGACCCGCAGGCCGATACTCCGAACATCGACCGGCTGGCACGCGAAGGGCGACGCTATACCCATGCATATACGCATGCTCCGGTGTGCGCCCCCAGCCGCTCGGGGCTCGTGACCGGGATCTACCCGACGAGCCTCGGCACGCACCACATGCGGTCGACCATGCTCACGCCCCCGCCGCTGTTCACGCATGAGCTGAAGAAGGCCGGCTACTTCGTCGCATGGCCCGGCAAGACCGACTTCAATTTCGCCGTTCCCAAGGACGGCTTCGACACGACCGTCGACTGGACCAAGAAACCCGAGATCCTGCCGACCGATCGTCCCTTCTTCGCCTACATCAATTTCACGATCAGCCACGAGTCGCAGATCCGCAAGATCGATCCCAAAAAATATGAAGAGTGGATGAGTCGTCTGGGTTCGACTCGTCGCCACGACCCGAGTCGCATGAAGCTCCCGGCATATACCCCGGACACTCCCGAGACGCGCTCCGACCTGGCGAGCTACTACGATCTCGTCAGCGTCGTCGACGGCGAGGTCGGCAAGGTCCTGGAGTTGCTCGATCGCCTCGGGCTCCGCGAGAAGACGGTCGTGATCTTCACGGGGGATCATGGTCGAGGATTGCCGCGCAGCAAGCGTTGGATCTATGAACAGGGCACGCACGTGCCTCTGATCGTGCGCTGGCCCGGTACGATCGCTCCCGGTGAGGTCAGCCCGGACCTCGTTTCATTCATCGACTTCGCTCCGACCACGCTCTCGATCGCCGGCGCGCCGATTCCCGAGCGGTTCCAAGGCCAGGTCGTCTTCGGTCCGCACGCCGCGCCGCCGAGAAAGTACGTCTACGCTGCACGCGACCGCATGGACGAGGCCGAGGATCGGATTCGAGGCGTGCGCGACGCTCGATTTCGATACATTCGCAATTACCACCCGGAATTGCCCTATGCCCAGCGAATCGCCTACATGGAGGAGATGCCCACGATGCGAGTCTGGCGCGAACTCCATGCGGCAGGGAAGCTGACCCCCGCTCAAGAGCTCTTCTTCGCGCCGCAAAAGCCGAATGAAGAACTCTACGACGTCGAGAACGACCCCGACGAGGTCCGCAACCTCGCGAACGACCCACGCCACGCCGCGAAGCTCGAGGAGCTGAGGAAGGCGATGGACGCCTGGCAGGCGAAGTTCGGCGACCTCGGCGCCGTGCCCGAGCGGGACCTGATTCGTCGAGGGCTCGTCGCCGACCGTCTCGCGGAATACGAGAAGCGAAAAGTCAAACCTTGAAAATATGATCGATCGAGACAGCGGCCGCCGACCTCTTCCCGGACGGCGGCCGCCGTCGCCTCACCATCAATCGAGCGACCAGCCCTTGCGCGGCTCTCGGCGCAGGAACCGATCGGCCTCCGGGGCGTTCGTCGCCTTCATGGCCTTCGTATCCCACTCGAGCGCCTTGCCCGTCCGATAGGCCACGTTGCCGAGGTGGTTCGCCTCGGTGAGCAGCCCCGCGTAGGCGAAGTTGCAGGTGGTTGGCCCGCCGGTCTTGGCCGCGTCGATCCATTCTCGGTGATGTCCGACCGACTTCGGGATCGAGGCGTCGGGGCGGGCGAAGTGGTTCGACCCGTCGCCGAAGAGAAAGAGGTGTCGTCCGTAGTCGGCGAGGAGCATTCCCTGGTCGCCGATGAACAAGACGCCGCTGTTCCAGCGCGGGATCTCACCCCGATCCCAGAGCGGCGGCTTGTCGACGCCTTGATACCAGAAGACGTCGACGGCGGCTCGCTTCTCGCGAGCAGGGTATCGATAGTGGACGCGCATCGACGCCGGAGCGAGTTCGGGGTGTGGCGGGGGGCCCGACGCCTCGATGAGCGAGGGGGCGTCGAGATCGAGCGCCCAGAACGGCAAGTCGAGCCAGTGGCTACCCAGGTCGCTCATCGTTCCATTGCCGAAGTCCCACCACCGATACCACTTGGGACCGGGGAAGTAGACCTCGTGGAACGGACGCTCGGGCGCGGGGCCGATCCAGAGATCCCAATCGAGACCGGGCGGCACGGGCGAACTGCCCGCGGGACGCTCCTCGACCGCCACGATGTCGCCATGCTTGCGCGCGTCCTCGAGGCTCTGCCGACCCCAGGCTCTGCCGACCCAGGTGTGGACTTCGGAGACCTTGCCGATCGTCCCGCCGCGAATCGCCTCGACGACCCGTCGATAGTTGTCGCCGGCGTGGATCTGGGTCCCCATCTGCGTCGCGGTCTTCGCCTTCGCGGCGGCTTCGCGAATGATGCGGGCCTCGTGGACGTTGTGAGTCAGCGGTTTCTCGCAGTAGACGTGCTTGCCGAGCCGGAGCGCGGGCAGGCTGGCGTAGGCGTGTGTGTGCTCGGTCGTGCTGACGACGACGGCGTCGAATTCGTTCGCATGATCATAGATCTTGCGAAAATCACGAACCCGACGCGCCTTGGGGTGCTTCGCCCCCGCGCGTTCGAGAGCGGGCTCGAAGACGTCGCAAAGAGCGACGATATTCTCGGAAGAGACGTCGGCCAGATTCGACGCTCCCCGGCCTCCGACGCCGATGCAGGCGATGTTCAGCCGATCGTTGAGGTTGCGTCCGCGCACCACCGCGGGCATACCGAGCCATGCGGCCGTTCCGGCGCCGGCGACCAGGAAGTCGCGTCGTGACGGCGCCGAACGCGTCGTCTCGTCTTTGTGAACCATGATATTGCTCCTGAGGACGATCGAGCGAGATCCTTGGAGGATCGGCCGGCGGAGACGGCATTGCAACCCCTTGGACCCTGGCGGATCGACGGGCGGGGGAGTAGGGTGGAGTCGATGAACGGTTTGGCGCCGAGCCGAACCGGAGCCGCTCGTCTCGAGCGTTCGTGCACTGCTCGCGTCGAGGTGTCGAGATCCCCGCCCGCCCGCTGAAGCGAGAGAACATCATGCGATCGATCGCCCTCGGGGTGATCGCCTGGCTCATGACGATGAGCATGCCGGCGATCGCCGATGATTTCCCGATGCCCCTGGACACGGAGAAGGACCCGGGACACCCGCTCGACCCGCCCGCGGCGGTGCGCGCTCTCTCGCTTCCTCCAGGATTCCGGGCTAATCTCTTCGCGTCCGAGCCGGAAGTCCGGAACCCGATCGCCGCGGCTTGGGATCCCCGGGGAAGACTCTGGGTCGCCGAGAACTACACCTATGCCGAGCGCGGGTTGAAGTTCGACCTGCGCATGCGTGATCGTGTGTTGATCTTCGAGGATCGCGACGGCGACGGCCGCGCCGATTCGAGAAAGGTCTTCATCGACTCGGTTCAGAAACTGACGAGCCTCGAGGTCGGACGCGGCGGGGTCTGGCTGCTCTGTCCGCCGCAACTCCTGTTCGTCCCGGATCGTGACGGCGACGACCGTCCCGACGGCGAACCCCAGGTCGTGCTCGACGGCTTCACGATCCCACCCGAGAATCACCACAACCTGGCGAACGGGCTGAAGTGGGGACCGGACGGCCGACTCTACGGTCGCTGCGGAGCATCGGCCCCGGGTCGAGTCGGACAGCCGGGCACGCCCGACGCGGAGCGAGTCCCGCTCCACGGCGGCCTCTGGCGATATGATCTGAAATCACGTTCATTCGAAGTGATCGCCCACGGAACGACCAATCCCTGGGGCCACGACTGGAACGCCCTGGGAGAGGCCTTCTTCATCAACACCGTCAACGGCCACCTTTGGCACGCCGTCGCGGGAATGCACTTCGTGCGACCTCACACGCTCGATCCCAACCCAGCGGTCTACACCGCCATCGACCACCACGCCGATCACTGGCACTGGGACGACTCGAAGGACTGGACCGATTCTCGTTCGGTCTCGGGCGAACACGACCGACGCGGCGGTGGTCATGCCCATAGCGGCATGATCATCTACCAAGGCGAGAACTGGCCCGAGCAGTTCCGCGGTCGGTTGTTCACTTTGAATCTCCACGGTCGTCGAGTGAACGTCGATCGGCTCGATCGCTTGGGATCGGGATATGTCGGACGCCATGAACCCGACATGCTTCGATCCTCCGATCCTTGGTTTCGAGGCATCGAGCTCACCGAAGGGCCGGGTGGCGAGGTCTATCTGCTCGACTGGAGCGACGGCGGCGAGTGCCACGAGAACACCGGCGTGCACCGGACATCGGGCCGGATCTACTCGGTGAGACACGGCGCCGCCGCGACCCCTCCGCCGGCCGATCTCACCCGTCTCGACCCCGCCGATCTCTTCGCCCGAGCCATCGACGGCTCCGAGTGGACCGCTCGACAAGCCAGACTCCTGCTCGCCGACCATTCGTCGCGCCGCGCGATCGATCCCAAGCCGATCGCCGAAACGCGGGATCGTCTGCCCGGCGCGACCGACCCGGTTCGTGCGCTTCGCATCCTCTGGGCACTCCACGCCGCCGATGCACTCGACGATCGATTGCTCGAGCGACTCTTCGATCACTCGAACGAGGCGGTGCGCGCCTGGGCGATTCGACTCCGACTCGATCGCTACCCGATCGACGACATCCTCTCGAAGCGGGCGCGGAATGCTCCTCGACTCGAGTCCGCGGTTCTCGAGCGACTCGTCTCCCAAGCCGGACGCGAGCGGTCCGGTCTCGTCCGGCTCATCCTCGCATCGTCGCTCCAGCGCCTGCCGGTCGATCAACGGGTCGGGCTCGCCTCGGCGTTGCTCACTCACGCTGAAGACGCCGCCGACCACAATCTGCCGCTCCTGATCTGGTACGGCCTCATCCCCGTCGCCGACGCCGATCCGAAGGCACTCGCGCTTCTGGGGGTCCAGGGGCGATTGCCTGCGACGCGGCGAGCGATTGCTCGTCGACTCATCGAGCGCCTCGATACCGATCCCGAACCGGTCGAGTCGATCGTCGCCGCTCTCGCGGATTCCGAGCCATCCGCGCGGGCCGACGTCCTCGGCGGCTTCATGGACGGTCTGCGGGGTGTCCGGAAAGTGAAGCAGCCGCGCGGCTGGAGCGCTCTCTCCGAGAAGTTCTCGGCTGATCCGACTCTGGCGGCGAGCGTTCGAGAGCTCGGCGTCGTCTTCGGCGACGGTCGGGCACTCGACGAGGTCCGCAGACTCGCGCTCGACTCCACCGCGCCTCTGGACGTCCGCAAGGCCGCGCTTCGTTCCCTGATCGAGAGTCGCCCAGCAGACCTGAGAGCCACATGTGAACGCTTGATCGGAGTGAGGTTTCTCAACGCGATTGCCGCCCGAGGGCTCGCACTGTTCGACGATCCCGAGGTCGGCCGTCGTCTCGCCTCGAGCTATCGGTCATTCCATCCGACCGAACGAGCGTCCGTGCTCGACACGCTCGTCTCGCGCAAGAGCTTCGCCGCGGCATTGCTCGAAGCGATGTCGAAGGGATCGATACCGCCCGCCGACGTCTCGGCGTTTCAGGCCCGACAGATCAGGAGCCTCGGGGACCCTGACATCGATCGACGGTTGGCCGAGGTCTGGGGACAGATCCGCGAGAGTGCCGCGGACCGCAAGGAAGCGATCGCGCGACTGGCGACTCGACTCGATTCCGCGACCTTGGCCGCGGCGGATCTCCCCGCGGGTCGAGCGCATTTCGCCAAGCTCTGCGCCTCGTGCCACACGCTCTATGGACAGGGCGGTCGCATCGGCCCCGACCTCACAGGCGCCGGCCGAGAGAATCTCGCCTACCTGCTCGAGAACATCCTCGATCCGGCGGCGACCGTGACCGCCGATTACCGAATGTCGGTCGTCGGCATGAAGGACGGGCGCGTTCTCAACGGCATCATCACGTCCAAGAACGAGCGAACGATCACGCTTCAGACCCAGAACGAGGCGATCGCCCTCGATCGATCCGAGATCGAGGAACTCCAGCCGACGAATTCGTCGCTGATGCCCGACGGCCTGCTGGAGGCGTTGAAGCCCGACGATGTCCGCGACCTCTTCGGATACCTGATGAGCCGGGTTCAGGTTCCTTCGGCGGCACCGTCGGAGAAGCAATGACGACTCAGAGCGATCGGCCGCCCGGTCGATTCAGGCGATCAGGCGGTCGATCGCGCGTCCTCCGAATTGACTGAGTTGTTTGAATCGACCTGCATGAAAATAGGTCAATCGATCGTCCTCGAGGCCGAGGAGGCGGAGCAACGTCACGTGGAGATCGCGCACGTGGCGAACCTCCTCGACGGCCGTCATCCCGAGTTCGTCGGTCGCCCCGATGGTATGTCCCGCGTTGCAGCCGCCTCCGGCGAGCCAGATCGTCATGGCGTGGGGGTTGTGGTCGCGACCGTAGGCGGTTCCTTGCCGGACGCCGTTGTCCGGGGTCCTGCCGAACTCTCCGCCCCAGACCACCAAGGTCGACTCGAGGAGTCCCAGACGCTTCAAGTCGGTGATCAACGCCGCGATCGGTTGGTCGACCGCTCGCACGAGATTCCCATGTGCGCGCTCGATGAAGTCGTGGCTGTCCCAGGTCCCGTGATAGAGTTGGACGAAGCGAACTCCTTGTTGAACGAGCTTGCGCGCGAGGAGGCACTTCCGGCCGAAGTCGTCGGTCGGATCGCGGCCGATCCCGTAGAGTTCGCGGGTGGCCTCGGTCTCCTTGGACAGGTCCAAGACTTCGGGGACCTGGACCTGCATGCGAAAGGCCAGCTCGTAGCTCTCGAGGCGGGCGGCGAGCTCCTCGTCGGGGTCGTGTCGATCGGCGTGCTCGCGATCCAGCTCGGCGAGGAGGTCGAGACCGAGACGAGCGCGTTCACGGGAGACTCCCGGAGGGGGCTGGAGGTCGAGGATCGGCGAGCCGCGGGCTCGAAGCGGCGTTCCTTGGTGCTGAGCGGGGAGGAAGCCGTTGCTCCAGTTCGCGGGACCTCCTTGAGGCCAGCTCACCTCGGGAAGGACGACGAAGCCTGGAAGGTCACGATTGACCGAACCGAGCCCGTAGGTGACCCAAGCACCCAGCGCAGGGTCGCCCCCGAATCGATTGCCGCAATTCATTTGATACATCGCGGTCGGGTGATTGACGCTGTCGACCTGGCAGCCGCGAAAGAAACAGAGTTCGTCGGCGACTCCGGCGAGGTGCGTCCAGTTCTCGGCCATCGCGGCACCCGACCGCCCGGCGCGGATGAATCGGAACGGGCTCTTCACATAATAACGCTTGCCGCTCTCCATGGCCGATTTCTCTTCGCCCGATCGCACGAATTCCTCGAGATGCCGGCGCTCGAGGGCGGGTTTGGGGTCGAAGGTGTCGATGTGGGAAGGTCCGCCTTCCATCATCAAGAAGATCACCTGCTTGGCCTTGGCGGGCCTGTGGGGCGGCTTCGGCTCGAGCGAATTCTTCGAACTCCGATCAGCGGCGGCCCGCTCGTCGGCCGCCAGGGAAGTGAGTGCGATGCCGCCGAGCCCCATCCCGAGACCGTAGAGAAAGCCGCGGCGGCCGATCGAATCGACCACGACCGGGCCGCCGGGTCGATGCTTCGATTCAGTGAACATAGGCGAACTCATTGGAATTGAAGAGGACCAAGCAGATGTCGGCGAGGATCCGCGTGCGGGGGTCGACGTCGGCCGGGTCGAGGTCGGGGACGAAACTCGCCGCGGCGGGAATCGGTTCGACATATCGGAATCGTTCGCCGGTGTTCTCCTCGACCGCATCGCGTTCGATCGAGACGGGTGGACGGGCTCGAGGCGCGGGCGGCGCCGAACTTTGCTCGATGACTTCGAGGTCGCGCCGCAAGCGGTCGCATGCCTCGAGCTCGGTCGGGGTCGGTTCCCGACCCAGTGAGGCCCGGAAGCAGAGTTCGATCGCGCGGCGATCATCGATCGTCTCACGCGAGACTCGCGCGGCCATAGCGAGCGCCCGCCCTCGAGACTCCCCACCGTTGAAAAGGGTCAATGCCTGGGGCGTCACGGTCGAGGTCTCCCTTCGCTCGCACGAGAGGTCGGGCGACGGGGCATTGAGCGTCTCGAGCATCGGGTGCGCGGCTCCGCGCAAGGTGCGAACATAGATCGACCTCCGATGACGATCGCTCGGCTTGGGACTCGGTGCCCAGGCCTCGGCGAACGTTCCCATCACCTGGCGCGGCTGCAGCGCGGCCTCGGGGTGGATCTCGGGCTGAATCGGGATGCCGCCGAGCGATCGGTCGAGTTCGCCGCTCACCGCGAGCATCGCGTCGCGCAACTCTTCGGCCGAGAGCCGACGCTTGGGGAAGACGGCGTAGGAGTCGCCTTGCGGATCGAGCCGCGCGAGGAGCGAGCGGTCGACGGCCCGGCCCGAGCGTTGATAGACGTCGCTGTTCATGATCAAGCGATGAAGATGCTTGATCGACCAGCCCGAGCGTACGAACTCCGCGGCGAGGTGGTCGAGCAGTTCGGGGTGAGTCGGCCGCTTGCCGGTCGATCCGAAATTATTGGGGTTGCCCGCGATCGGTCGGCCGAAGTGCCAGAGCCAGACCCGGTTCACCATCGCGCGTGTGGTGAGCGGGTTCCGGGGATCGGCGATCCAATCGGCGAGGGCTCGGCGTCGCCCCCCGAGCGTATCCGGGATGCGTGCCTCGCCGAGCGCCGGCAAGGCGCTCAGTGCTCCGGGAGTGACCGGGTCGCCCTTCGCGAAGACGTCGCCGCCGGTCAGGATCCGCGTTTCCTCGAGTTCGCCGCTCGCCGGATCGGTGGGGATTCGCAACGGCGCGGTCACCGACCTCAGCTTGGGCGTTCGACCCGAGTAGACCGAGAGAGCGACCGGCTCGTAGCGATCGAGCTCCCAGGCGACGCGCTCGAGCCCTTTGCGGGCGATGCGCTCGAGGCCGATCTCGGTCGGGCTCCAGCCGAGCATGCGCGGGGGGATCCGATCCTCGGAGATGCCTTGCGCAATCAGATGCGTTCTCGCGCGATTGAAGATGCCTGCCTCTTTGGATCGGCTCGCGCGATCGACGGCGGCCTCCCAGGCGGTTGCGTCGAGTTTCCGTTCGACAAACCAACGTTCGGCCGCCTCGAGTGCCCGGGCGTCGAGCTTGCGGAGCGTTTCGCGATGATGATCGCGGCTCGCTTCGAGGAATGCTCTCTCTTCGAAGCGGCTGCGATTCTCTTCGGGCAGGAAAGGAGCGGGGCGCTCGGCGAGCTGCGTGGTCGCGAACACCGCGCGGATCGCGTAGTAGTCGCGCGTGGGAATCGGGTCGAACTTGTGGTCGTGGCAGCGGGCGCACTGGAGCGAGTGGGCCAGGAAGGTCTCGCCGACGCTGTTCACGACGTCGTCCAGGAAGCGAGCCCGCGCGACGCGGGCGACCTCCATCCCGGTCAACTCCCAAGGGCCCATCCGGAGGTAGCCGACGGCGATCAGTCGCTCCGGGTCGTTCGGGTCGATCTCGTCCCCGGCGATCTGGTCGCGGATCATGCGGTCGTAGGGCACGTCGCGATTGAACGAACGGATCAGATAGTCGCGATATCTCCAAGCATTGCCGCGCTCATAGTCGTTGGCGAACCCGGAGGAATCCGCATAGCGAACGACGTCGAGCCAGTGTCGAGCCATGCGCTCGCCGTAGTGCGGGGAAGCCAGGAGTCGGTCGACGAGAGCGGCGAATGCGATGTCGTCGGGTCGGGGGTCGGCGAGGAATTCACTGATCTGATCGGGACGAGGCGGCAGACCGAGGAGGTCGAAGCTCGCGCGACGGATCAGCGTGAATCGATCGGCCATTCCCGAGGGAACGAGTCCGGCGGGAAGCCGGAGCGCGACCAAGGCGTCGATGCTCGATCGGCCGGAGGGGCGATCGAGCTTCGGCGAAGCGACCGGCCGATAGGCCCAGAGCCCTTCGACGGCGTATCGCCGTTCGTTCCACGACTTGGAGAGGCCGCCCGAGGTCGGCACGACGACTCCGTCCTCGGCGTCCCAGACCTTGCCGCGCGACTCGCGCAGCTCGCGGATCCGTGCCTCGCTCGGCCAAGGCGCGCCCGCGGTGATCCAGAGCTTCAACGCCTCGAGATCCACCGGACCGATCCGGTCGGACTCCTTGGGAGGCATCGCGGGCCATTCGTCGTCGGTTCTCGCGGCGGCGAGATAGAGCGGACTGCGCTCGGGAGCACCCGGCTCGATCGCGGGCGTCTCGGAGTCGCCTCCGCGCATCAAACCTGCAAGGCTCCGAGCGTCGAGCCCGCCCTTGGGGTCCTTCGGGTCGGAGCCGTGGCAGGGGACGCATCGAGATTCGAGCAGTGGTTGGACCCGACGAACGAACGTCTCCTCGCCCATTTCGCGGCTCGGCAAGGGCTCGTCGCTCACGAGGCCGGCGAGTGTCGACGCGATCAGAAACCAAGTCGTTCCCGCCATCGAGACCCTCCCGTTCGCTCGAAGAGCCGCCTCGTCCCGCCCGGACCCGACTACGCGACCGGTGACTCGCACCTTGCGAGTCCGCGAGAAGCGGAGTCCGTCGATGTCGCCCCGCGCCCGCATCGACCGGTCGGAAGCATCGGCACCACGTTACGCATCAGTCGCTCAAGACTCGCGAGCACTTGTTCATGATCGAGATTCGCCCATCTCACCTCGACGTTCATCACGTCGTAGGGAATCTGCTCATGGAGATCGAGGAATGCTCGGGCGACCGAGTCGGGGCCGCCGACGATGAAGTTGATCGGGTGACCCGTGAGATTGCGGGGGTCTTCGGGTTCGCGAGTGTCTGCGGCGATCTTCCCCTCTGCGCGGAACCTCCGCCAGAGGGTCCGCAAGGCCGGCTCGGCCTCCCGGAAGGCCGATTCGTCGTCGACTCCCACGAAGACAGGTCGATTCGCGGCAATCGCACCATTCCCGCCCGCTTCGAGGTAGACCTCGCGATAGCGGCGATACTGCTCCGGAGTGCGCAAGTGCGAGAAGAGCATGTTGAAGCCGAGCCGCCCGGCAATCGCGGCCGAGCCCTCGCTGTTCACCGCGAGCCACGTTCTCGCGGGCAGATCGGTCGCGGCGATGGGAAGCGGTCGATGCGCCGGGAGACGAAACGCGGTCGACGGCTCCTCGATCGAGCCGCGCCAGGCGGAGAGGATCAGATGGAGGGCCTCCTCGAATCGTGCGTGGCGTTCCGCCTCGGCCGTGACGTCGACGCCGAAGAGCGTGAACTCCTCGGGCGTGCTTCCGCTGCCGAAGCCGGGTGCGAGCCTGCCGCCCGAGAGGAGATCGGCGACGACCGTCTGTTCGGCGACGTCGAGCGGGTGATGCAGATTCAAGCAGATCACCGCGGTCCCCAGCTCGATGCGTCGAGTTCGACCGAGCAGGTGCGAGGCGAAGAGCAGGGGAGTCGGCAGGTGGCCGTGGTGCGCGTGCGCGTGGTGCTCGGTGAACCAGGCGTGGGCGACGCCCAACCGGTCCGCGATCTCCACGAGTTCGCCGACTTCGGCGAAGATCTCCGCCGAGGGGCGATCGCGCGGACCCTCGATGTGGTCGGTCAATCCAATTCGGATCATGGCGGACTCGGCGATCACGGCTCGGGCGGGCTCGAGGGGCGGACCCCCTTCTCGAACTCGATGATACCCGAACCCTCGCGCGGTCGCACGGGTGGAATCGGGCGGGCTCTGGCATCGGGCTCGCTTTCCTGTTGGAATCTCGGAGTCGTTGGAACCGAGTCGCTCCCTCCGATTCGTAGGGTCGAGTGCCATGAAGATCACAGCGATCGTCGTTCTCTGCTCGATCTCGGTTCTCGAACCGGCGTCGATCGCCCGCGTCGAGGATCCGTCGAACTCGAAGCCGACGCCCTTGTTCGACGGCAAGTCGCTCGACGGTTGGAAGAAGACCGACTTCCACCGCGCGGGCGATGTGAAGCTAGAAGCCGGCGCGATCCAGCTCGTCCGCAGCGACGGCATGACCGGGATCACCACCACCCGCAAGGATCTCCCGAGAGTCGACTACGAACTCTCCTACGAGGCGATGCGCACCGAGGGCGACGACTTCTTCGCCGCCGCGACCTTCCCCGTGAAGGACTCGTACCTGACCTTCGTGAACGGCGGCTGGGGCGGAAGCATCACCGGGCTCTCGAGTCTCGACGGCGCCGACGCCTCGGAGAACGAGACATCGGTTGGATTCACTTACGAGAAAAAACGGTGGTATCGATTCCGCATCCGCGTCACCGCCGACGCCGTGCGGTGCTGGATCGACGACAAGGCAATGGCGGAGGTCGATATCAGCGACCGAACCGTCGGCACTCGGCTCGAAGTTCGCGAGAACCAACCCCTTGGATTCGCGACCTGGGAGACCGGAGGCGCGCTGCGCAAGATCGAGATCCGCAAGCTGACTCCCGCCGAGATCGCGGCGAATCGCGTTCCCGAGAAGGAATGAGCTGCGGGGTCGTCGGTCCTCGTCGCTCGGTTCGCGCCGGGGCTCACGCCTCGGCGTCGAACTCGGAGAGATGGCGGTGCAGGATCGCCGCCAGTTCCGCGATCGTCTCGGGAGCATCCTGCGCGAAGTGATGGTGGGCGACGACCCTCTCGGTCTCGGCCGACTCGAGATGCGCGCTCTCGTACTCGACGATCCCGTCGCTCGTGAACTCGATCGCACCGAGTCGCTTTCGCGCGATGATCGAGTGCTCGCGAACGCTAGGCGGCTTCGCAAGCGAGGCGAGCGCCTCGAGAACCGGTTCGCCGACCTCGAATTGATCGATGCTGATCGATGGACCGTCGTTCGCGAACGACTCCGTGAAGAATTCCGGACGATTCGACTCGCGGAGCGAGCGATAGGCCTCGGCCAACGGACCGGGATGCGGCGTGAGTCGTCCCGAGAGCCGCCCCACGAGCCTGCTGCTCAGGTGGGTCCCGTGGTGCGGCGTGCAGACGTAGATCATGCGTCGGATACGGGGATCAGGATCGAAGAACGCGCTCTCACGGATCGATTCGCGACCCGCGGGGTCGACCGCGAGTTCCTCGAGCGGGCGAGGGCTGATGAGCGACCAGAGGGCGTCGCCGCTCGACCTCACCGCCGTCTTCGCGAGTAGGCCGCCGAGGCTGTGCCCCACGACCACCAAGCTCTCCAACGCTCGATCGCGACCCATCGGGTCGAGCCTCTCGAAGCGCTCGCGGATCGCCTTCCGCAACAACGCCGCCGAATGAAGGAACGGGTTGATCGAGGGATAGACGAACACCAGAAACTGATATCGGCGTGCGATCATGTCGTCGCACTGGAGTTCATTGATCGTCTGCAGCCAGCACGTCGCGTCGCTGCCGTATCCGTGCACGAACACGACCGGGATCGCTCCGGGGCGGTGAGGCTCGAGTCCGTGAAGGCCCGACGTCCAGGAGAGGTTGTCCGGATCGAGCGCGGCGATCCGTTCGCGGAGAGGCGTGCGAATCGGATCGAGTGCAAAGGCGACGCCCGGCGAGAGATCGCTCGCCACCGGAATCGGCCCCGAAGCGGCCTCGATCCGGTCGTGGTTCCTCGGGTCGACCGCAAAGAGCTCGGGCGCGCGATCCGAGGCATCGCGATCGACGAGGATGAGGGTGATCGGTCGAGCCGAGCGAGGCGACAACGACCACCCGTCGCCTTCGAATCGATCGGGATCATCCGCGGATCGCTTTCGCGTTGCTAGAGCGGGGACTCCCAGCCCGGGGCGAGTCGCACGTCGTCTCAGCGGGAGCACGCGATGCTCGGAAGCGAGATCGACTCGCTGCGATCGATCCGGATGAGTCGGCAGGGATTCACCGCGAGACTCGAACTCGATCCCGCGTTCAGCGAGTCGAGAACGCCAGTCGGTCCCGAAGCGTTCTCGCGCCGGGCCGCTCGATCGGAAGAACAGTTCGAGCGCGGAATCGTGGATCTCGATCGCGCGACTCGGGTCCGACGTCGCCGAGAAGATCACGCGCGAAGCTGCGCGAGCCGCGAGCCAAGACTCGCGGGTCGCGACTCCGGCGAGGATCGTCGACCGAGCCCGTGCGAGTCGCTTCTCGGCTTCATCCAACCTCGGATCCGCGCCGAGTTCGCTCTCGAGCGGTCGCTGCTCGATGTTCGCACAGCCCAGCAGCGAGCCGCCGATCATGCCCAGGAACGTCCGCCGACTTCTACCCATCCTCGGCTCCGACGGACCATGCTTTCGACTTGCCGGTTCCTCCAGACTTCACCTCATTCCCTACTCGATCCACGCGGTTCCGGCAATCCAGGCCGGAGCGGTGTCGAGCTGATGCGGAAAACAGGAGCGTTTGGGTGTTTTGGGGAAGCATTTCGGAATCGGTCCCTCGCCAGGCGCGCCGCGGGTGCCTTGTCGGGGAGGGGAGAGGTCGGGCAAAATCTCTCTATGTCGAGTCGCCCCTCACGCTTCGACCTTCTCCACTCTCCACTTCCCCCGGCGAAGGCTCTCACCATGCTCAGGTCGCGCCGAATTCTCCTACTCGCACTGATCCCGTTCTTCGGACTGGTCGACGCTCAGGCGGCCGAGGCCCCCAAGCTGAAGGTCCTCTTCCTCGGCGACCGCGGTCATCACCGTCCTTCCGAGTTGGCATCGATCCTCCGACCCGTGATGGACAATCGCGGCATCGAACTCACCTATACCGAGGACGTCGAAAAGGCGTTGAGGCTCGATCGCCTCCGCGAATTCGACGCGCTCCTCGTCTATGCGAACATCGATACGATCTCGCCGGAGAGTGAGAAGGCGCTGCTCGCCTATGTCGAGGGCGGCGGCGGATTCGTGCCGATCCACTGCGCGTCGTTCTGCTTCCGGAATTCCGACGCCGTCGTCGGGTTGATCGGTGCGCAGTTCCAACGCCACGGGATGGAGGAGTTCGACACCAAGATCGTCGACGCCGCCCATCCGATCATGAAGGGGCTCGTTCCGTTCCGCACGCGCGACGAGACCTATGTTCATACGAAGCACAACCCGAAGGATCGCGTCGTGCTCCAGACGCGTCCCGAGGGAGCCGGCGAGGAGCCTTGGACCTGGATCCGCACGCACGGTAAGGGCCGCGTCTTCTACACCGCTTACGGCCACGACGAGCGAACCTGGACCGATTACGGCTTCCACGACCTCCTCGAGCGTGGGATTCGCTGGGCGTCGGCCAAGGGCGAGGTCGTCGATCATCACCCCCGCGCCAAGACGGGCCTCGAGCCGTTTGCCTACACCCCCGCGAAAGTTCCCTTCTACACCCCCGGTCAACGATGGGGTACGCAGAGCGAGCCGATCCGCGAGATGCAGAAGCCGATCTCGCCCGAGCGTTCCCAGAAGCACCTGATCCTGCCCGACGGTTTCGCGGCCGAACTCTTCGTCGCGGAGCCGCAGATCGGCAAGCCGCTCTGCATGGCGTGGGACCACAAGGGCCGACTCTGGATCGCCGAGACGGTCGACTACCCGAATGATCTCCAGCCGCCCGGCAAGGGGAACGACCGCATCTCGATCATCGAGGACCGCGACGGCGACGGCAGGGCCGACCACTTCACCGTCTTCGCCGACAAGCTCAGCATCCCGACGAGCATCGCGTTCGCCCGAGGCGGACTCTTGGTGCACTCCGCGCCCCACACTCTCTTCTTGAAGGATACCAACGGCGACGACAAGGCCGACGTCCGCGAGATCGTGCTCGAGGGCTGGGGGACGAACGACACCCACGCCGGACCGAGCAACATGCGCTATGGTCTCGACAACTGGATCTACGGAATGGTCGGATACTCGGGCTTCAACGGCCGCGTCGGCGGCGAGACCGCCCGCTTCGGCCAAGGGTTCCATCGCTTCCGTCCCGACGGGTCGAAGCTGGAGTTTCTTCGAAGCACGAACAACAACTCTTGGGGCGTCGGCTTCAGTGAGGAAGGGTTCCTCTTCGGCTCGACCGCGAACGGCTGTCCGAGCGTCTATCTCCCGATCCCCAACCGGTACTACGAGGCGGTTCGCGGCTGGTCGGGCGGCGTGCTCCAGAACATCGCCGATTCCTATCGATTCTTCACCGAGACGCCGAAGGTCCGTCAGGTCGACTGGCACGGCGGCTTCACCGCGGGCGCCGGGCACGCGATCTACACCGCGCGGACATATCCCTCGCGATACTGGAACTCGACCGCCTTCATCACCGAGCCCACGGGGCACATCGTCGCCACCTTCACGCTCCACCCCCACGGGTCCGACTTCGTCTCGCACAACGCCTGGAATCTCGTCGCCAGCGACGACGAGTGGACCTCTCCGATCGTTGCCGAAGTGGGACCCGACGGCAACGTCTGGATGATCGACTGGTACTCCTTCATCATCCAGCACAACCCGACTCCGCAAGGGTTCGAGAACGGCAAGGGCAATGCTTATGTGACGCCGCTGCGCGACAAGGTCCACGGACGTATCTATCGGATCGTCTCGAAGGACGGTCGGCCGTCGGCGAATCCCGGACTCGACCCGTCCGACGCCAAGTCGCTCCTGACCGGGCTCCGCTCGGACAACCAACTCTGGCGCATGCACGCTCAACGACTCCTCGTCGAGCGCGGCAAGGTCGACGTCGTCCCCGACCTGATCGCCCTGGTGAGCGATCGCTCGGTCGACGCCGTCGGCCTCAACGCCCCCGCGATCCACGCACTCTGGACCCTTCACGGTTTGGGTCGACTCAGCGGCCAACCGGACTCGGCCGAGGCCGTCGCCGCCGTTCGCAAGGCACTCGAGCATCCGTCGGCAGGCGTTCGACGCAATGCCTCGCTCGTGCTCCCGCGCGATGGGCGGTCGCTCGAGGCGATTCGATCCGCCAAGCTGCTCAGCGATCCCGACGCCCAGGTCCGCCTCGCCGCCCTCCTCACTCTCTCGGAACTGCCGGCATCGGCCGAGATCGGCGCTCTCGTCGCGCAAGCCCTCCTCGCCGGAGCGGTCGACGGTGATCGTTGGCTCCCCGACGCCCTCACGGCCGCCGCCGCGACCCACGACGCCGGCTTCCTCGCCGCGCTCGCCGCTTCGCGTGTGGAGAAGCCGTCCGCGGAGACGCTCGCGGTCGCGGCCCGCATCGCCGAGCACCACGCCCGAGGCGGCCCCGCCGACACGATCGGCGGACTCCTCGCAGGCCTCGAATCGACCTCCCCGGTGCTGGCGGAGGCGATCATCGCCGGCCTCGACCGTGGCTGGCCGGCTTCTCGCAAGGCTCGCGTCGACGACGCCTTCGACCGCGCCCTCGCCGCGCTGATGCTCCGCGTCGGCCCCGAAGCCAAGGGGCGGCTCGTCGGCCTTGCCGAGCGCTGGGGCAGCAAGGGCCTCGAGAAGTTCGGGGAAGAGATCGCGCAGGCTCTCCTCGCGTCTGTGAAGGACGAGAAGCGCTCCGAGCGTGAGCGATCGGCCGCCGCGCGGCAGTTCGTCGAGTTCCGCAAGGCCGGCATCGAGCCGGTCGAGACCATTCTCGAGATGATCAACGCTCGAACCTCGCCGACGCTCGCCGCCGCCCTCCTCGAGGCGATCGCTCGATCCGAGGCCCCCGAGGCCGGCGCCCGAATCGTTCAAGCGATTCCCGACCTCACCCCCCAGCCCAGGCAAGCCGCCCTTCGCGCGCTGATCGCGAAGCCCGAGTGGACGCGGGCTCTGCTCGACGGGTTCGAAAAGGGGACCCTCCCCGTCGGCTCGCTTGCGCTCGACCAAACTCAGGCCCTCGCTTCCCATCGCGACCGTTCGATCCAAGGCCGATTCCGCAGATTGGTGGGGCAGGGCGGAGGGCTTCCCGACGCCGACCGCCAGAAGGTGATCGACGAAGTCGGCCCGCTGGTCGCCAAGGGCGGCGACCCCGCGCTGGGGAAACAGGTCTTCACCAAGGAATGCGCCAAGTGTCATCGTCACGGCGAAGAGGGCGGCAAGGTCGGCCCCGACCTGACGGGCATGGCCGCGCACCCGCGTGAAGAGTTGTTGATCCACATCCTCGACCCGAGCCGAAGCGTCGAGGGCAACTTCACGCAGTACACCGCCGCCACCGCCGACGGCCGCGTGCTCAACGGTCTCCTCGCCTCCGAGAACCGAACGTCGGTCGAGTTGCTCGACGCCGAGGGAAAGACCCACACCCTGCTCCGCGAGGATCTCGAGGAGTTCAAGGCGTCCAAGAAGTCGCTGATGCCGGAAGGCTTCGAGAAGCAGGTTCCGGTCGACTCGATCCGCGACCTGCTCGCGTTCTTGACCAACAAGGGCAAGTACCTCCCGCTCGACCTCCGCAAGGCGGCGACGGTCGTCACCACCAAGGGGATGTTCTACGAGGAAGAGGGCGACCTCGAGCGTTTGATCTTCCCCGACTGGTCCCCCAAGATGTTCGAGGGCGTTCCCTTCGCGCTCGTCGACCCCAACGGCGGACGAACCCCGAACGCCGTGATGCTCCAGAGCCCGAACGGCAAGCTCCCGCCGACGATGCCCAAGGCCGTGAACGTCGCGTGCAATACTCCGGCCCGCGCGATCCACCTGCTGAGCGGCGTGAGCGGGTGGGGTTGGCCCGCCAGCCGAGCGGGGACGGTCTCGATGATCGTGCGGCTCCACTATGCCGACGGCGAGACAGAGGATCATTCGCTCCGCAACGGCGTTCACTTCGCCGACTACATCCGCGTCGTCGACGTTCCCGAGTCGAAACTCGCGTTCAAGCTCCGCGGCCAACAGATCCGCTTCCTCACCATTCGTCCCAAGCGGGCCTCGAGTCCGATCGAGCGGATCGAACTCCTCAAGGGGCCCGACATCTCCGCGCCTGTGGTGATGGCGATGACGGTCGAGGTGGGAGAGTGACGAACCCCCGCCGCCGCGCTCGATCGCGTGCCGCATCGGATCGTTCCGAGATCCAGGAGTGAAGATGATCGCATTCTCGTGGTTGTCGATTTCGATTCTCATGCTGGCGTACGGACCGACCGATCGACTCGAGTCGATCGGTCCGCCGCCGGCCGACTGGAACCTCGCGCCGTTCTACAAGAAGTGCATCGTCGTCGAGGGGCTGCCGATCGTTGCGTCCGAACGCGTCTCCGATCCCGCACTGCGGGAGGCGGCGTACATCGTTCGCTCGATGACGCGGACCCGCCCCGAGGTGCTCCGCGCAATGGCGAAGGCGAAGGTTCGGCTCGCCGTGATGGCGTACGACGAGCGCACCATCGACATCCCCGAACATTCCGACCTGACGCCCGCCTCCTATTGGAACCGACGTGCTCGAGGTCTGGGAGCCACCACGCAGCGGCCCGCCGTGAGCTGCGCCGAGGAGAACCTCCTCGAATTTCACGGCGATCCGTACTCGACCGAGAATATCCTCGTCCATGAATTCGCTCACGGAATTCACGAAATGGGGATGAAGACCGTCGACCCGACCTTCGACCGCCGCCTCCGCGCGGCGTTCGAATCGGCCAAGGCTCGAGGGCTCTGGAATCGGACCTATGCGATGAGCAACCGAGCCGAGTATTGGGCCGAGGGGGTGCAATCCTGGTTCGGGACCAATCGCCACGACGACGGCGAGCACAACCACGTCGACACCCGCGCGGAGTTGATCGCCTACGACCCCGACCTCGCGAAGCTGGTCGCCGAGGTCTTTCCCGATAACGACTGGTCGTATGTGCGTCCGAGCAAGCGTACGCCCGAGGGTCGCTCTCATCTCGAGGGGTTCGACTTCGAGAAACGCCCTCGATTCTCGTGGGAATCTCCCAAGCCCTGAATCCGGCGTCGGCCGGCCTGCTTTCGTCCTTTTCGTAGGAATCCCTGAGGATCGTTCCCATGTCCACCGCCTGGCGAGGTGTCCTTCCCGCCGCCGTCACCCACTTCGCCTCCGACGACTCCGTCGACATCCCCGCCACTCTCGCACACCTCGATGCCATGATCGCCGAAGGAGTCGACGGGCTGATCATGCTCGGCACCGTCGGCGAGAACTGCTCGCTCGAGACTGAAGAGAAGCGCGAACTCCTCCGTGCCGTCGTCCGTCATGTGAACAAGCGAGTCCCCGTCTTATCCGGAGTCGCCGAGTACACGACGCGTCTCGCCTGCAACCACGCCCGCGCGGCGGCCGAGATCGGCGTGGACGGGCTCATGGTCCTGCCTTGCATGGTCTACAAGTCGGACACGCGCGAGACCATCGAGCACTTCCGAACCGTCGCGCGCGCGACCGACCTGCCGATCATGGTCTACAACAACCCCGTCTCGTACGGCGTCGACATCCGCCCCGAAGCATTCGCCCAGTTGACCGACGTCTCGACCCTCGTCGCCATCAAGGAATCGTCGGAGAATCCCCGACGCATCACCGACCTCCGCAACGTCGTCGGCGACCGGTTCACTCTGCTCTGCGGCGTCGACGACCTGGTCCTCGAGAGCCTGATCCTCGGCGCCGAGGGGTGGGTCTCCGGCTTGGTCAACGCCTTCCCCGCCGAGAATCGGCTGCTCTGGGACCTCGCGCTCGCCGGCAAGTGGGAAGAGGCTCGGGAAGTCTACCGCTGGTACACGCCGCTCCTCCACCTCGATACTCATGTGAAACTCGTTCAATACATCAAGCTCGCCGTCTCCGAGTGCGGATACGGTTCCGAGCGCACCCGCCCCCCGCGCCTCGAACTCGTCGGCGCCGAACGCGATGAAGTCCTCTCGATCATCCGGACCGCGATCGCCAATCGACCCGCCGCGGCCAAGCGATGATCTCGATGAGCCCACCCGAACCGGTCGAACTCCTTCCCGCACATCGCGAGTGCTCGCCATGATCCGTCGTGTCTCCGTGATCGATTCGCACACCGGAGGTGAACCGACGCGAGTCGTCGTCGACGGAGGCCCCGACCTCGGTCGCGGCGACCTCGCCTCGCGCAGAGAGTTGTTCAAGACTCGATTCGACGACTTCCGCTCCGCCGTGAACAACGAGCCGCGCGGATCCGACGCCATGGTCGGGGCCCTCCTCTGCGATCCCGTCGATCCGGCATGCGCGGCCGGCGTCGTCTTCTTCAATAACGTGGGCGTACTCAACATGTGCGTCCACGGCACGATTGGTCTCGTCGTCACGCTTGCACATCTCGGCAGGATCGGACCGGGAACGCATCGCATCGAGACTCCCGTCGGCGAGATCTCCGCGACTCTCGAGGGGTCGAATCTCGTGACGGTCGCGAACGTGCCCAGTCGTCGCCACGCCAAGGGCGTCGCCGTCGATGTTCCCGGTCTGGGTCGCTTCGTCGGGGACATCGCCTGGGGCGGCAATTGGTTCTTCCTCGTCGACGATCACGGAGAGTCGATCGAACTCTCCCGCATCGAACGGCTCACCGACGTCTCCTGGCGCATCCGTCGCGCTCTCACCGAAGCCGGAATCACCGGAGCCGACGGCGGCGAGATCGATCACATCGAACTCTTCGGTCCCCCGCTCGACCCCGGCAACGACAGCCGCAACTTCGTGCTCTGTCCCGGCAAGGCCTACGACCGATCGCCCTGCGGCACCGGCACGAGTGCGAAGGTCGCCTGCCTCGCGGCCGACGGCAAACTCCCGCGCGACCGCTGGTGGCGTCAGGAGAGCGTCATCGGCAGCCTCTTCGAGGCCTCGGCCTCCGACCTCGGCCCCGACGGCAGCGTCGTCCCCCGCGTTCGCGGCACGGCCTACGTCACCGGCGAGGCGACGCTCCTCCTCGACGAGGAGGATCCCTTCTGCATGGGCATTCGAGCATGAAAGCGGCGGGAATCCGGGCCAGGGCCGTCGTCATCGGCGCGGGGATCGTCGGAGCCGCGTGTGCCAGGGCTCTCGCGATCGACGGTTTCCGCGTCACGCTCCTCGATCATCGTCCGGTCGGTTCCGGGTCGACCGCCGCCGGCATGGGACACGTCGTCGTCATGGACGACTCCGAGGCGCAGTTCCAGCTCTGCCGCCGTTCTCGAGAGCTCTGGGAAGAACTCGCGCCGCAACTTCCCGCCGCCGTAGAATATGATCATGCGGGAACCATTTGGGTGGCCGCCGACGACGAAGAGCTTCGCGAGGTCGATCGCAAGGCATGCTTCTATGCCGAGCGCGGCTACGAAGCCCGCGTACTCGATCCCGCCGAACTCCGCCGGAAGGAGCCGAATCTTCGACCAGGGCTCGCCGGCGGGCTGTTCGTCCCGGGTGATCGCGTGCTCTATCCCCCATCCGCGGCGCGGGCCTTGCTCGACCTCGCCCCGGACGTCGAGATCCAGATCGGAGCGCCCGTTTCGCACCTCGAGAGCGCCGCGGCGGTCCGACTCGATGGTCGCCGTTTCGAGGCCGACCTCGTGGTCGTCGCCGCCGGAGCGGATGCGCCCCGCCTCGTCGAAGGCTCGCCGATCCGACCCAGAAAAGGTCATCTCGTGATCACCGACCGATATCCAGGGTTCGTGAACTCTCAACTCATCGAACTCGGCTACCTCAAGAGCGCGCATGGGTCGGAAGCCGAGTCGGTCGCATTCAACGTCCAACCTCGTCCCACGGGACAACTCCTGATCGGGTCGTCCCGTAAGTTCGACGACCTCGACCCAACCGTCGAACCCCGGACGCTCGAACGCATGCTCGCGCGAGCCATCGAGTACATCCCTGGATTGAAAGGGCTCCAAGCGATCCGTTCCTGGACCGGTTTTCGAGCGGCGACTCCCGACTCGCTTCCGATCATCGGACCGATACCGGGTCTCCCCGGAGTGTTCCTGGCCGCGGGGCACGAGGGTCTCGGGATCACGACTTCGCTTGCGACCGCTGAACTCGTGGCCGACCTCGCTCTGGGACGTCCGCCGGCGATCGACCCGGCTCCCTATCGCGCGTGTCGTGAACATGCGGATTCTTCCCATGGTTGATCGCATCTCCATCATCATCAATGGTTCGCGCGTCGAGGTCGCCCGCGGCACGACCGTCGCCGCCGCGGTCGCGATCCATGCGGGGCCGGGTTTTCGCCGATCGGTCTCGGGGCGGGTTCGCGGGCCGCTCTGCGGCATGGGGATCTGTTTCGAGTGTCGGCTCACCATCGACGGTAGAGCCCAGTCGACGAGCTGCCGGACCATGTGTCGTGAGGATATGGAGATCCAAACCGATGATTGAGACCCGATCGACCGGCGTTCTCGTGATCGGGGCGGGCCCCGCCGGACTCGCCGCCGGGATCGCCGCCCGCGCGAGCGGAGCCGAGACCATCATCGTCGACGACAACCCCTCTCCAGGCGGACAGATCTGGCGGTCGGACGCCGCGGAGCCCGAGAAGCGTCCGCATCCCCTGCTCGAACGTGTCGTCGATCGCGGGGTCGATCTCCTCACGGAGACCTCGATCGTCGCGGCGACCGATTCGCGTCGATTGATCGCCGAGCAACGTGGTCGACGACTCGAGCTGGCGTTCGATCGGTTGGTCCTCGCCGTCGGTGCTCGAGAGCGGTTCATTCCCTTTCCCGGCTGGACTCTGCCCAACGTCATGGGAGCCGGCGGCCTCCAGGCGCTCGTGAAGGGGGGGCTTCCGATCGAAGGCAAGCGCGTCGTGGTCGCGGGATCGGGCCCGCTGCTGCTCGCGGTCGCCGCCCACCTGGTCGGCCGGGGTGCGAAGGTCGAGGTGATCGCGGAGCAAGCCGCGTTCGCCGATGTCGCGCGGTTCGCGCTCGGGCTCGTCGGGCAGCCCACGAAGCTGTGGCAGGCGATCGAGTTGCGTCGAGTGCTTCGAGGCGTCGCCCTGGCTTTCGGAACGTGGCCGATCCGCGCGGAGGGGGATGACCGCCTCCGGGCGGTCGTGCTCTCGAACGGGCGCCGCGAACGAACGATCGAGTGCGACTACGTCGCTTGCGGCTTCGGACTCGTTCCCAATCTCGAGATCCCGCGACTCCTCGGCTGCCGCACCGAGGGTGATCGCGTCGCCGTCGACGAACTCCAGCGCACGTCGATCGAGTATATACTCGCATGCGGAGAAGTTTGTGGAATTGGCGGACTGGAGACGTCGCTCGTGGAAGGAGAGATCGCCGGGCTCGTCGCGGCCGGCGAGCTCGAACGGGCGCGGAGTCTCTTCTCGCGACGTCGCCGCGCACGAGCCTTCGCGGCCTCCCTCGACCGAGCCTTCCGTCTCGATGAGCGCCTGCGGAGCCTCCCCGATCCCGAGACCATCGTCTGCCGATGCGAGGACGTCGCCCACGACGCGATCCGGCGGTCTTCCGGGATCCTCGACGCCAAGCTCCAGACGCGTTGCGGAATGGGTCCGTGTCAGGCCAGGATCTGCGGCCCAGCGGTCGAATTCCTCTTCGGCTGGTCGACCGGCACCGTTCGACCGCCGATCCTGCCCGCGTCGATCGGGGTCCTCGCGGGAGATCCGACCATGGAACGCGCAGGGGAGTGAATCCGTATGTCGAGATCTCGGCTTGCTCTGATGATCGCGATCCTGCAGGCCTTCGCCGGATCCATCAGCTTTGCGATCGATCATGCGAAGATCGCTCGACGTTCCGATCCATGGTTTCAGTCGGACGAGGGTGTGTCCGTCGTCCGCAACATCCTCTCGCATCAATCGATGATCGGTGATTGGCCGAAGAATCTCGACACCTCGGCCGTTCGCTTTACGGGCGATCGATCGAAGATCCGAGGCACATTCGACAACGGTGCGACCGTCGGCGAACTTCGGATCCTGGCCCGCGCGGCGGTCGCGAACGCCGAGACGTCCGACGCCTCGCGCATCGCCTTCCTGAAGGGGCTCGACCACGTGCTCGCCGCTCAATACCCGAACGGCGGATGGCCGCAGTCGTATCCTCCAGGGTCGGGATATGCAAGATATATCACATTCAACGACAATACGATGATCAACCTCATGGAGTTGATCCGCGACGCGGCGACCGCTGCGGAATTCGACTTCATCGACGGGGCGAGGCGCGATCGCTGTCGGCAGGCGTTCGACCGGGGCCTCTCCTGCATCCTGGCAGCTCGGATTCGTACCGCGAGCGGGCGAACCGTCTGGTGTGCCCAACACGACGAGGCGACTCTGGAGCCGAGACCCGCGAGAGCCTTCGAACCGGCTTCGGCGAGCGGAGCGGAGAGTGCGCGGATTCTGCGCCTGCTGATGAGTCTCGAGCATCCAACGGATGAGGTTCGAGCGGCGATCGAGGAAGGCGCGGCGTGGTTTGCCCGCTCAGCGCTCGTCGGGGTCCGCGAGGTGAGGGTCGACGGCGACAAACGCATGATCGACGATCCCTCGGCGCCCCCGCTCTGGGCCCGATTCTACGACCTCGAGACGAACCGACCGATCTACCGAGGTCGCGACGGAGTCGACCGAGCATCGATCGCCGAGATCGAGGCCGAGCGACGCAACGGTTACGCCTGGCACGGAGAATGGGGCAAGGGCGTTGCTTCGGAATACGCACGCTGGAGGAAGACAAGGGGGAAAGAGCCCCTTGGCAGAGGCCCTCGGCTCTGACAAGATCAGAGTCGTCGTGCACGAGAGACCCTCCAGCCGCGGGGTGTTCGCCATGCTTCGGATCCTTGCGCTCTTGCTCGTCTATTCGTCGACCACATCGTGCCTCGCGGCGGATCCGCCGGGTTTTCGGACCTTGGCGATCGGCGATCGAGCACCCGATTTCGACCTTCCCGGCGTCGACGGCAAGCAACATCGACTCGCCGACTTCCAGGGCGGCAAGGCGCTCGTCGTCATCTTCACCTGCAACCACTGCCCCACGGCGCAGGCGTATGAAGGCCGCTTCAGCCGCTTCGCGCTCGACTATGCCCCGAAGGGCGTCAAGGTCGTCGCGATCTCGCCGAACGATCCGCTCGCGGTGCGCCTCGACGAGCTGGGATACACCGATCTCGGAGATTCGCTCGAAGATATGAAGCTGCGTGCCGCCGAGAAGAAGTTTCCATTTCCTTATCTCTACGACGGCGAGACTCAAGCCGTCTCCAAGGCCTACGGCGTCTTGGCGACGCCTCACGTCTACGTATTCGACGCCGATCTCCGGTTGCGATATGTCGGGCGCTTCGACGACGCCGAGGTGAAGCGGGTCGGTTCGCACGACGCAATCGCGGCCGTCGACGCGGTCCTTGCGGGTCGTCCCGTTCCGGTCGAGAAGACCCGCGTCTTCGGATGCTCGACCAAGTGGTCCGACAAGCGGGCCGACGCCGTGAAGTCGGTCGCGAAGTGGGATGCCGAGCCGGTCGCCCTTGAAGCTCTCGATCTCGAAGCGGCTCGCGAACTCGCCGCGAACCCCGGGAAGAAGCTGCGCCTGGTGAACCTCTGGGCGACCTGGTGCGGTCCGTGCGTCCAAGAGCTTCCCGAACTGGTCGCGATCAATCGTATGTATCGCGGTCGACCTTTCGAGATGATCACGATCTCACTCGATGAGCCGTCGAAGCGAGCCGATGCTCTCGAGGTGCTCCGCGAGAACCGAGTCGCCGCTCGGAATCTCTTCCTCGGCGATGTCGATCGCGACGCGTTCGCGGAGGCGTTCGATCGGCACTGGCCCGGCCCGCTGCCCTATACCGTCTTGATCGCGCCGGGCGGCAAGGTGATCTATCGGCGCACCGGTGCCGTCGATCCCCTGGAACTGAAGCGGGCGATCGTCGGCTATCTCGGCCGGACCTATTGAGTCGTTCGTCTCGAGGAGTCATGAGATGCTCATGCGCATGTTGATCCTGGTGCTCGGAGTCTCCGTACAGCTCGCGTCGGCCGCCGACGAGATCGAGGAGATTCCGGCGGCTTCGGCCGACGAGCCGCTCGCCTCGGCTCCGTCTCTCCAAAGAGCCGAGGTATTTCTCGACCGAGCGTCGCTCGACTGGACTCGGCGGCGTCAGTGCGGGACGTGCCATACGAATTATGTGTACATGCTCGCTCGACCGACCAAGACCGACTCGCGGTCGGAAGCCGAGCGCGAGATCCGGCGGTTCTTCGAGAATCGCGTCGAACACTGGGGCGACGCGGAGCCGTCCGCCAAACCCAAGTGGGATGCGGAGGTGATCGCCACCGCCGTGACGCTCGCGTTGAACGACGCGGCGATCGGTTCGCAACCGAGTTCCTCGAGCCGACGCGCCTTCGATCGGGTCTGGCGACTCCAACGCGAGGACGGCGGATTCGACTGGTTGAAATGCGGTTGGCCGCCGTATGAGCACGACGACTACTTCGGAGCCGTATTCGCCGCACTCGGAGTGTCCGCGGCTCCCTCGGAGTACTCTCGCTCCGCCGAAGCTGCGCGAGGGGTCGAGCGACTGAAGGGATACCTGCGTGCCAACTCGCCGCCCGACCTCCATCATCGTCTCTTCCTCTACTGGGCGTCTCTCGGCCTCGACGGCTTGATGACGGAGTCCGATCGAGCCGACCTCCTCGAGCGCATCCGCGGCCTCCAACGCGCGGACGGAGGCTGGAGCCTGGCGTCGCTGGGGAGCTGGAGCCGCCGTGACGGCTCGGCCAATCCCGCGGATGCGCCCAGCGACGGGTATGCGACCGGTTTGGTCGTCTATCTGCTCCGGCGGTCCGGGGTCGAACGGAACGATCCGACCGTGGCTCGCGGGCGACGCTGGCTGGAGCGGAATCAACGCGAGTCCGGCCGCTGGTACACCCGATCGTTGAACAACGACAAGGCGCACTACATCGCCAACGCCGGCACCGCCTACGCACTCATGGCGCTTCGAGCGTGTGCCGACGGGGGCGAGTGAGCCGAATCGTCGGGCGACGACGAATCGAGGTTCGATCAGAGCTTCAGGAGTTCGCGCGACTGCGCGACTCCTGGAGCGGGCGTGCCGAACTCGCTCGCGGTGACGCGGGCGAGCGCGACGATGTGTCGATGCCGGAAGGCGGCACGCGTCGAGGCGAATTCCTCGCGAACGGTGCGGTAGTACTTCTCGGCGTGGAGCGCCCCATCTTCGGAGACGGCGAAGCCGAGGAGCGTCTCGAAGACGGGGCGCGCTTCGGCCCCGGCCGCGGAGTGCGCCTCGACGAGCGCGGCGGCTCGGGCCTGATCGCCGGCACGGATCGCGGCGGGGAGTTCGGCGATGAGTCGGTCGGGCGAGAGCCCGCGAACCGCCTCGCGATCGCTCTCCCAGGGGCGGGGACGCTGCTTGTCGAAATCGCCGCCGCGATTCACGCGATCATCGGCGACCTGATATGCCGCGAGGACCGCAC
The DNA here is from genome assembly GCA_033763215.1 of Isosphaeraceae bacterium. Classification (GTDB taxonomy): domain Bacteria; phylum Planctomycetota; class Planctomycetia; order Isosphaerales; family Isosphaeraceae; genus JANRKW01. The sequence goes on from JANRKW010000011.1 coordinate 256,004, forward strand.
ACGCCGCGGAGTTCCGCGCATTGGAGACGCGGGCCAGGTTCCGCCAGGCGTTGGCCGAGTCGGAGGCGTGGACGCCGATCGAGTCGCCGTGGACGCTGCCCGCCGGCTTTCCTGGACGTGCGTCGGCGCTCGATCGACCCGCGTCGCGGAGCACGAGCTGGTTGGCGGCGAGCGAGGCGGCCTGGGCGACGTCGTCGGTCGAGATCCCTTCGGCGAGTGCGGCGGCGGCGGCCTCGGCCGCCGACTCGGCCGTCGACTCGAAGAGCAGGTTCGCGAAACGGTCGATCCAGGCGTCGTCGACCGTCCGCGCGGCGGTGGGCCGCGACTCGAGACGATACTGATCGAAGAGGCGCGGCAAGAGTTTGCGGACGCGCGTCTCCTCGGGCCTCGACTTCCAGTCGCGCTCCGACTTGACGCAGTAGTGGACCGATTGACGCAGCAGGATATCGGCGGATTCTCTTCCGATGAGATCCATGAGATCCCAGATGCGATAGGGGAGAACGGTCCGGTGGACCTCGGTGTCGTCCTGGACGGTGAAGAGAAGCGCGTCGAGCGACTCGACCGGTTTCTCCACGAGTGCGGCGAAGACGGCGTCGGCGCGATTCATGTCCTTGGCGCGGACGGCGTCGCGGAGATGTTCGGCGACGGTTCGCTCCTTGGGCAGGCAGCACTCGCAGAGCGCGTTCTCGACGATCCGCAGCGTCTCCTTCGCGCGGCCTCCGAATTCCGCGATCCTCGAGGAGTTGCGATAGAGGACTTTCAAGACCGGGAGCGGACGGCTGCGTTCCGGGAGTTCGGCCGCCATGTGCAGCGCCGGGGCGAGCGCCATCACGGTATGGAAGCCGACGTAGTCCTCGCCGCCGAAGGTCCTCGTATTGGCGAATGCGCCCGCGGCGACGAGTTCGCGGAGCGATCGGCCCGTCTCGATCTGACGGATCAACGTCGGGATCAATCGATCGAGCGGCGTGTCCTGCATCAGCGCGGTGAGCGGCTCGAGGTCGCCGAAGGTGAGGCGCGTGTCGTCGTCGACGGCCTGTTCGGCGAACGCGCGCGGGATCAGGCCCATGTCGGACGCGAGTCCCGTGCCGACGGCCGCGGTCAGTGTCGCTTGCCCGATATCCGCCAGGAATCCACGCCGGGATCGATCTCGTAGCATGATTCGAGGTCCTCGTGGTCGGGATTCGCGTCGTGCTCGGTATCGCCCTCGAGCGGTCGAAGGCGGGCCGGGTTCCTCACACTGCTTTGTAGACTATCGACGATCGATCCGCAACGACCTAGAATCTTTGTTTGAACGTGTGGGTCGGCCCCACCTGGATCCGCGATGTGACGAGAACCTCGAGACGACGAGGGGAGTCATGAGATCGATCATCTCTTGGGCGATGGTTTGTTCGATCCTGGCGGCCGGATCGGTCGCCGCCGTCGCCGGCGAGGCGGATGAACCATCGGCCGCCGCGCCGACCGAAAAGAAACCGGAGACCAAGTCTCCTTCCGAGGCGAAGGATGCATCGAAGCCGGGATCCATGGAGGATCCCGAGAAAACCAAGGCGGAACCCGAGAAGTCGCCCTACGAGACGGCGACCTTTGGGGGAGGCTGCTTCTGGTCGATCGAAGCGATCTTCGAACGCATTCCCGGAGTCGTCTCAGTGGTCTCGGGATTCTCGGGAGGCAGCGTCCCGAATCCGACCTACCAGATGGTCGGGACGGGAAGAACCGGGCATGCGGAGGTCGTCCACATCACCTTCGACTCGAGAAAGGTCGATTACCCCGCCCTCGTCCGCGTCTTCTTCAAGGCCCATGATCCGACTCAGGTGAACATGCAAGGCGACGACGTCGGGCCGCAGTATCGCTCGGTGATCTTCCACCACAGCGAGACCCAGCGCAAGCAGGCGCTCGCGGTTCACGACGAACTCGTCGCCAAGAAGGCGTTTCGTCGACCGACCGCGACGCAACTCGTCCCCTTCGAGGCCTTCTACCCGGCGGAGAAGTATCACCAGGATTTCTTCACGCGCAACCCATATTCGTACTACAGTCGCGTCTACATCATTCCGAAGCTGACGAAGATGAAGCTCCGCCGGCGTTGAGTTCGCCGACGGAGCAAGTCGATCAGCGGCCGCCCACGACTCGATACTCGGCGGACGATCCCTCGCCGCGAGCGACCTCGACGCGAACCGTCGGCTTCTTCCTCTGCGTGGTGTCGACGCGGACCGTGAGCTTCTTCCGGCCCGGTTCGACGTCCACGCCTGCCGTCGACTTCGGGTCGATCGAGGCTTCGTCGAGCCAGGCGGCGACTCCGGCGGGGTCGTCGAATCCGAGCCGAATCGCTCCGGCGGCCGAGACGTCGATCTCGCCTTGGAGATAGAGCACCTTGGGTCGGTCGGGCCCGGTCAGTTCGTCGAGCGGGAGTCGGCCGTCGACCATCGCATAAACGAGCTTCCATCGCTCGTCGTCGGCCGCGAGGATGCGCGACGCGAAGACGTCGCCGCCGGGGATCGACTCGCCGAGGTCGTCGTCGAGGCCCGTGAGGAGCCGCCAGCGCTGGATGGTGGGAACGCTGCGGATCGCGTAGGGTCCGGGTTTGCCGAGCTCGGAGAGGAATCGGAGCAGGTCGACGAATTCGGCACGCGTCAGGAAGTTGGTCAGGCCCTTGGGCATGAGCGAGCCGCCGAGCTTCGATTCCTCGACCTCGTCGGCCGCGATGGTGCGCAGGTCGCCGGTCGCTTCCTTGATGATGGTGCGTGCGTCGTCCTTGTCGACGACGATCCCCTGGAGAACCCGGCCGTCGGCGGTCAAGAAGACATGTGTTTGAAATTCTTCCTTGATCGATTGGTCGGGAACGAGGATCGAGTAGATGAGGTAGTCGACGGGCGACGTCGCTCCGAGGGCGGAGAGTTCGGGCCCGACGCCGCCGCCCGCTCCGGTGAGAGCGTGGCACTTCATGCAATTGACGTCGGCTCGGCGGAAGATGCGTTCACCGCGCTCGGCGTTGCCGCTCTTCTGAACCTCGGCGATCAAGGCATCGATCTCGGCCTGAGTGGGCGCTTTGACTTCGTTGCTCAGCCCCGCGGCCTTCGTGAGTTCGGAGACGAGGCGGGCGTCGGTCCGACCGAGTTCGTAGACCGAGCGGAGGGCGACCTTGGCCGCGTCGGCGCCGAGCTTCGACTTGGCGAATGCGTCGGCGAGCAGGTCTCCGCCGTCGCGACGGTCGAGAACCGCTGCGATGAGTCGGGTCGGGGAGACTCCGGCGGGCAAGTCGCGAATCAAGCCGGCCGCGACTTCGGGGGCGTCGGCTTCGGCGAGCCGAGCGAGAGCCGCGGCTGCGGCCAATCTCGTCGCATGAGGATATGAGGGAGCGGTGAGCTTGCGAATGGCATCGACGCGACCGAGGTTGGCGAGAGCGTCGAGCGCGGCGACGCGGAGGTCTTCGGTCGATCTCGGATTCTCGGCAAAAGCGAGGATCGCGCTCGCGGTCGAGCCGACCTTCCAGAGTCCGGCGAGGCGAACGGCCGAGGTCCTCATCTCGGGAGTCGAATCGTCCGCGCCGAGGAGTTCGGGCAAGCGATCGGTACCGCTCGCGGGGACGACCTTGCGGGTCGCGGCGGCTTCCTCGAGGGCCCGAAGAGCGCGGGCCCGCTCGGCCGGAGCGAAGCCCTTGGGGTCGAGCGTTTTTTCGAGGAGGAAGCTCAGATCCTGGGCCGTGCCCCGCTTTCCGAGCTGGTCGATGAGAGTGCCCTGACGTTCGGCGGGCACCCGGCCGCTCTGGAGCAGTCGCACGAGCGGCGAGGCGGGCTTCTCGTCCTGGGCGAGGCAGGGGCGAAGGGGGAGCGACGCGAGGAGGGTGAGCCAAACCGCGAGCGTGGCAGGGAGAGTCGGGCGCATCGAGATCGAACCTCTTCAGGGGCGAAACCGGAGACTACGATCGTAACGGCGGGACTCGAGGGCCGACAAGCCCGCGGCCGCCGCCCCGTCGCCCAAGAGGGCGAAGGAACGGCGGCCGCGTCGGTTGGAGAAGGCGAAGGCGGAAGTGGAGACGACCAAGATCACTCCGGCTTCTTCTTCTGCTGCTGCTTCTTCTTCTGCTGCTTCGGCTCGTTCTTCGGTGCTTCCGCGGGCTTGCGGAGGCGGGCGTCGAGGGTCTTGTTCGTCTCGTTCAGGGTGTACTCGAGGTAGTAGTCCTGATCGTGCAGAACCGACTCGAGTGCGATCTCCTGCGCGAGGGCCGCGTCTTCACCCTTGAAGAAGCTGAGGGCACGGACGGCCTCGAGACGAACGCGGGGATGGTCGTCGTTGACCTGCTTGCGGATGAGCGCGAGCGGATCCTTGACCTTGTCGCGCCAGTAGCAGAGGACTCGAGTCGCGGCCGCGCGGGCCTTGGGCTCGGGGCAGGAGAGCATGGTCTTCAGGAGGGCTTCGTCGTACACGTCGAAGCTCTGGTGGACCCAGAGGCCTTCGAGCATGTGGTGCCAGTAGTTCGGGTCGTCCTTGTAGAGGCCGGCGATCCACTTCTTGACGGCGGGGACGACCTCGGCCTCGGTGTGCTCGCGGAGCTCGCGGCGGGCACGATAGCGCGTGCGGTCCTCGTAGACCTTGAGGAGGTCGAGGAGTTGCTCGACGCTCTCGCCGGCGATCTTCGGCTTGTCGACGAGCGGGCGCTTGGTGTACGAGATCCGCCAGATTCGGCCGTGCTCGACGTCGCGATTGGGGTCGCGGAGCGAGTGCTGCATGTGGCCGATGAGCGGGTTGTACCAGTCGACGATGTAGAAGGCGCCGTCGGGCCCGAATTCCATGTCGACGGGGCGGAAGTTGGGGTCGGTCGAACTGAGCAGGGGTTGGACCGGCTCGGCCTTGAATCCGGAGGCGTCTTCCTTCACGCGATAGCGGAGCACGCCCTGAAAGCCGATGCAGTTGTTGAGCAGGTAGTCGCCCTGGGTGTCGTCGGGGAAGTTGCGGCTGGCGACCAGCTCGCAGCCCGAGGTGGGGCGCCACTGCTTCTCGAGGAACTGCTTCATCCCGCCGTGCTTGCGGGGATAGTCGACCTGGCCCGAGAAGGCGGTGCCGTAGTAGTTGGCTCCGCCGGAGGCGTCGGCGACGAGGTTCTGACCCCAGCGGTCGAAGTAGTGTCCCCAGGGGTTGGCGAACGGGTAGGAGACGAAGATCTCGAACTTCTTGGTCTTGGGTTCGTAGCGGAAGAGACCGGCCTCGTTGAGGCGCTGCGGACCGTAGGGCGTTTCGATCTGGGAGTAGTGGAACGTGCCTTCCTGCCAGTAGAGGGCTCCGCCCGGATCCCAGGTGAAGGCGTGGACGGCGTGGTGCGAGTCGGCCGAGTCGAATCCGTGCATGATGATCTCACGCACGTCGGCCTTGTCGTCGCCGTCGGTATCCTTCAGGAAGAGGACGTTGGGCTGCGCGGCGACGTACGCGCCGCCGTCGCCGAGCTCGATTCCGGTGGGAATGTGGAGCTTGTCGGCGAAGACGGTCTCCTTGTCGGCCTTGCCGTCGCCGTCGGTGTCCTCGTAGATGAGGACCTTGTCGTCGACGGGGCGGCCGGGGAGGTACTGCGGGTACGAGGGCATCGTCGTGACCCAGAGTCGTCCCTTGGCGTCCCAGACCATCTGCACGGGCTTGCGCAGGTTGGGGAATTCGACCTCGGAGGCGAAGAGGTTGATCGCGTAACCCTCGGGGAGCGTGAACGTCCGGCGCGATTCCTCGGGGTCGGTGAGCTTGATCGGGTTCTTGGCGTTGGTCTGGATCCGCTGGAGTTCGCCGGTGTTCGAGTCGTCGATCGTGTCGGGGACGGACTTGCCCTGAGCGATCGCCCAGATGCGCCGCTCGCGATTCTCGATCATCTTGCGGAGCTTGGCGAACTCGGCGGGGAAGTTGACGATGCCGAAGGGGGCCTTGCGGCCGCCGTAGATGTAGCAGCCGTTCACGGCCCGGTAGTCGTACCAGAACTGGAGATTCTTCTCCAGGACCGCGGCGCGGAGCTTGGCGAGGTCGGCTGCAGCCTTCTCCGGGCGATCGCCGAAGAGTGCGGAGTCGATCATCGCGGCGACGGCGTCGTCGCCCTTGGCGTTGAGGTGGATCCCGTTGATCGTCAGCGGGGCCGACTCGCGCTCGTAGGCCGCGAGCGTCGGGCGGAAGAGGTCGACGAAAGCCACGCCGTGTTCCTTGGCGATCGCGGCCATCGCATCGGAATAGAGGCGGATGTTCTCGTTGTTCTTCTTGCCGTCGGTGATGTGGGGATCGCCGAGATCCTCATGCGCGATCGGCGAGAGCAGGACCAGTCGCGGCGGCTTCTTGCCGTCGTAGGCGGTCGAGGTCGTCTCCTTGACGAACTTCACGAGGTCGGCCTTGAACTCGTCGAGTCCAGCGGGCCCTTGGAACGACTCGTTGAAGCCGAAGGCGGCGATGATGACGCTCGGCTTCTCGTCCTTCAACTCGTGACCGTGATCCTTGAAGCCTGCGGAGCGGGGTCGCAGCGTGAGTTCGTCGGCCGACCAGCCGAGGTCGTGGACCACCAGTTCGAGGTCGGGAAAACGGCTGTGCAGCAGCGTCTCGAAGCCGCCGTAGTGCTGCATCCGCTCGGCGAGGGTGTTGCCGATGAGGATGATCCGGTCGCCTTTTTCGAGGCGGAGCGCCGGGTCGGCCGCGAGGGCCGGGAGTCCGGCCGCCGCGAGGGCGAGCCAAACGAGCGCGGAAACGGCTCTGGAGAGCATTGCTGGTGACTCCTACGGTCTGTTGAGATCGAGGTCGACCCGGTTCGGGCGGGTATCGCGGGGGCGGCTGGGGCGGATCCGAGGCGGACGGCTCGCAAGGACGGCGGGGTCCGGGGCTCGGCACGGACATCGGCACGACCCGATGCCCGCATCTTGCCGGCCAAGTCGCCCAGCGTCAATTCTCGAGGCGGCGGCGCGGGGTCACTTCCCCTTCGTCTCGGCCTTCTCTCGACGCAAGTGGAACGTCGCCTTGCCGGACGGCTTGCCCTTCGAGTAGTTCGTCCAATCGGCCTTGAATTCATCGTCGGAGAGGAACTCGAAGGTCACGTCGTGCATGAACGTGTCCTTGGACGGATCGGCATTCGTCACGTCGGCGAATTCGAACGTGACCTTCGGATCGGTCGGCTTGCCCTTGGCTCGCATTCGAGGCTGATTGCCGGCCGCGCAGTAGTGAGTCAGCACGAGTGCGTCGCGGTCGGGATGGATCACGGTGACCATCTCGTGCGGCGTCCCGGGTCCGAGGGTCTCGACGACGGTGCTGCCGTTCGACGTCACCTTGTAGACGGCGACGGCGCCGTCGCTCTCCTGACCGTCGAAGCTCATCTTGCCCGTCCAGCGGCCCTCGAGCTTCTTGAATCGAGCCAGCAGAGGCGATTCCACGGCTCCTTCATGCTTCTCGTGGTCGTCGCCGCCCATGGCAGCGGGGGCGAGAGGGAGGCTGATCAGCAACGCGACGGCAAGGAGCGAGGCGGTTCGCATCGGAGTGCACTCGGTTCGAGGGACGGTGGATCGGCGGACGGCGCGATTCCGCCCGGATCATCGATTCTGGCAGGGCGGAGCCGCACTCACAAGGACTCGCTCGCGATCGACTCGTCCGCCCCGGACCGCGGGAGCCGCACCGTCGCGAGCGATGCCCAGCCGATGAGAAGAGCGACGCCGCCGATCGGCGTGATCGCGCCGAGCACGCGAGTCCCCGTCAGGACGAGGAGATAGAGCGAGCCCGAGAAGACGATCGTGCCCACCACGAACGACCATCCGGCGATTGCGAGCGGGCGCGAGCGACCCGTCGCACGCATCGCAAGAGCAACGCATGCGGCGGCGATCGCATGATACATCTGATAGCGCACGCCGGTTTCGAAGATCTCGAGGTCGTTGGGGGTCAATCGCGACTTCAGGAGGTGTGCCCCGAACGCTCCGAGTGCGACGGAGGCGAAGCCGGAGAGCGCGGCGAAGCGAAAGAGCAGGGCGGGGTTCATCGCTGGGGTTCCCTGGGAATCGGGGCCGGGATCGTGCCGCGACCGACGGCCGATCGGGATGAGTCGCCGAGCAGAGCCGCGCGGGTCTCTCCGGCGAGGAAGAGCGAGCCCGTCACGCAGATCAGGCCCTGGCGCGGGGTGATCTCGCGAGCGATCTCGAGGGCGGAGGCGGGGGTGTCGGCGATCCGAGGCGGACCGAGGTTCAAACCGAGCTCCGAGCCGACCTCTTCGACCGCTCTTGCCAATTCCTCGATCGGCACGGCGCGGGGGTTCTCCAGGTAGCGCGTCGCCACCACGCGCTCGAAGCGCGGCAGGAGCGCCCTGAGCTGGCCGCGGAGGTCTTTGTCGCGGGTCGTCCCGAAGACGAGAGTCCGAGGCACGGGCGGGAAGTGGGCCCCCATGGCGTCGGCGAGCGCCTCGGCGGAGGCGAGGTTGTGTGCTCCGTCGATCACCAACCAGGGATCGCGCGACATGATCTCGAGCCGCGCCGGCCACTGAGCGGATGCGAACCCGCGAGCGACGGCTTCGCGGGGAACGGAGATCCCGCATTCGGCCAGGAGGTCGATCACGGCGAGAGCGACCGCCGCATTGCGAGCCTGATGCGCACCCAGAAAGGGGACAGGGAGCGAGCCCCAGTCGGTTCGCCAGGTGATGGTGCGGAACGACCCGGCCGAAGGTTCGGCGAGCGGCTGTTCGGGGGGAGCGTACTCGACGTCGTAGTCGACGCCGAATCGGCGAACGGGGCAACCTCGCGATCGGGCGACCTCGAGGATCGCGTCGCGTGATTCATCGTCGAGAGGGCCGAGCACCGCGGGACGCCCGCGCTTGAGGATCCCCGCCTTCTCGCGAGCGATCGCATCGAGAGTATTCCCGAGCAGCTTCATATGATCGAATGAGATCGATGTGATCACCGAGACCACGGGACGCACGACGTTCGTCGAGTCGAGTCGACCGCCGAGACCGACCTCGAGCACGGCGGCGGAGGCCCCCGCCTCGGCGAAGTGGAGCAGTCCGATCGCGGTGGTGATCTCGAAGAAGGTCGCCTCGCGCTCCGCGAAACGAGGGTCGTCTCGGTCGAGACGCTCGACGATCGGCCGGACGCGGTCGACCAGTTCGACGAGCCGGTCCGGGCTCATCTCGAGGTCGTCGACGCGGAACCGTTCCTCCAAGCGCTGGAGATGCGGCGAGGTGAACAGACCGGTGCGGATCCCGGCGGCGGAGAGCGCCGCGGCGATGAGTACCGACGTCGAGCCCTTGCCCTTGGTTCCGGCGACGTGGATGATCCGAAGCGCGCGCTCGGGTCGGCCGAGTTCGCGGAGGAGCCGGCTCATGCGACCCATCTCGAATCGGGTCGAGACGCGCGGCATCCCGAGTCGCTCGTAGTTCAGGCGACCGTGGAGGTAGGCGAGCCGATCATCGTGAGCGGATCCGGTGATGTTCATGGAGTGCACGATCGGCTCGGCGTCGAGGGATCGAGGGGCGCTGCCGCTCGAGGAAGTCCGCCGAGATTCCTGGCGGCGAGTCCGAGTTCCACGGCTTCGACGATCACCGTCGGATCGGTTCCGGGAGCCGCGTCGACCCAGAAGTCGAATCCCGAAGCGAGAGCTTCGAGCCGGGGATCGGCATCCGCGGCTTCGACCCATGCGATGAGGACCGGCTCGTGCTTCGACTCTCGGCGCCGGAGACGGCTCGCGATCTCGAAGCCGCCGAGGCTCGGGAGATGGAGATCGCAGATCGCGACGAGCGGGTCGTGCCGCGCGACGAGGTCGTAGAACTCGAGACCGTCGGTCGTGGAGACGACGCGTCTCCCGCGTTCTTGAAGAGCTCGAGCCGTCGCGAGCCGCCTTGGATCGCTTCTGAGCCCAAGGGCGAATAGAGGCCTTCGCGTCGCGAGGGGAAGGGTGTCGACGGGGTCGCTGGGATTCATGTCGCTCGCCGGTTCGAGGCCGCTTGACCGCCCTCCGCCGCTCCGAGCATACTCGAAGACGCTCGGCCTCGCCAACCAGCCCGGTTCGACGCCGAGCGGTTCGGGCCCGCTTCGATCCACCGCCCAGAAACTCGAGGATGCTCCGATGCCTCGTCTCGCCTTCCGCGCCTCGCTCCTCGCCGTCTGTTTCGCGTACCCGGCCGCGCAGGGATCAGCCTCGTTCGACGACGCCAAGGAACCGAAGTCCGAGGCCAAGCCCGTCTCGTCCCAGGCGGCGGCCGGCGTTTGGACCTGGGTCGTGAAGCGCGGGGGCCGCGAGTTCTCCCAGCGACTCGAACTCGCGGTCGACGGCGAGAAGCTGACCGGAAAGATGATCAGCGGGCCCGAATCCGAGGTGGAGATCGCCGACGGGACCATTCGCGACGGCGAGATCGCCTTCACGGTGACCCGAACCGTCGGCTCACGCATGATGACCGTCAAATATCAAGGCAAGCTCGTCGGAGAGAAGATCGAGGGCAAGGCGATCCTCGAACGCGACGGCGACAAGGTCGAACGCGACTGGAAGCCCGAGCGTCCCAAGCCCGAAGGTTGACGACTCGGGTCTCAGGGCCCAGTCGCGACCGAAGGCGGCTCGAGCGGCGAGAGGATCGTCGGACGAGCGGGATCGCCTTGAGACGAGGGCGCGAGCGAGATCTGCGGCGATGCGACCCGGCCCGACCCATCGGTCGATTGCGGCGAGGCGGATTGGGGAGACGCCGAAACGCCCGGCTGTCGTCGGTCGAGCCAATCGATGAGATTGGGGAAGATCTCGGCCGACGCATGCCGCGACCACACGAGGTCGCAGTGCCCGTAGTCGTGGATGTGGCCTTGCACCTTTCCATATCTGAGCAGCGTCTTGTCCTTGCTCGAGATCCCGTCGTAGGTGAGATAGGTGGAGGGAATGTCGGCCATGAGGTCGCCCTCGCCCGCGATCATCAGGATCGGCGTGTGGACGCGGTCGAGGTGGTCGACATAGTCGAAGCGACGGTCGGCCGAGACCATGTGTCCGAACTCGAGGTAGGGGTCGAGCTGTCGCAACGCACCTCGGCCCGGATTCTCGAGCGTGTAGCCGTAGAACCTCGAGACGGTCTGCTTGTCGACGTTCGCCGAGGTGTAATAGAAGCGGTCGACCTTCTCGAGGCCCGGGAGTCGAAGCCACATCATCGGTCGGGCGATCCGGCCGGTGCTCATCACGCGCAAGAGTGCGCAGATCCCGCGATTGGCCTGGAGCATCTGGCCTCGCGCCTTCGACGGGGCGAGCGCGACGACGCCTCCCATGTCGACGAAATTGGCGATTCGGCCCGGCTCCGGGGTCGTCTCGAGATGTGCGAGCATCAGCATGCCGCCCAAGCTGTGACCGACCCAGTTCACGCGTGAGGCCCCGGTCTCGCGTTCGACATGCCTCAGGATCGCGGGCACGTCGCGATTCGCCTGGTCGTCGACGTTCCAGTCGCCGTCGCCGATCTCGAGGAAGGGCGTTTGCCTGAGGAGGGCGTTGACTCGGCCGACGCCTCCGAGCCGACGGCTCGCCCCCGACCCCCGCATGTCGACGATGAAGACCTCGTATCCGCGATCGGCGAGCTGCTTGGGGAGGTGCTCGCCGCCGGCGATCGTCCAGAACGTGCCGTTCAGACCGAGACCATGGCAGAGGACCACGGGCAGCTTCCCGGGGTCGGGACGCATCGGCCGAATGCGGCGGACGCCGATCTTCCAGCCGTCGTCGGTCTCGGCGAACGATTGGTCGCACGGCCGGAGGTCGGCGATCGGCGCGTGGTGACGCATCGTCGCGCAACCGCTGGAGGCGAGCACGCCCAGCAGGCCCAGCCAGCGCAGCGATCGTCCGACCCGACTGCCGGGTACCCGATGGTGCTCGAACCTCATAGCTCGGCGGGAATCCTTCCCTGCGTGCGACGGCCCCTCCGGCGGATCCACCCTTCGAGAGCGGATCCGATCACCGAGTTCGGCCCGGTCAGTGACCATAGATCGTCCAGCCGCCCCCCATCCTTGAAGGGCAACGGGATTCAACCCGAACCGGAGCAGTCGATCAACCCATGTTTCGCGGGGCTCGTCGTCGGAATCGTGTCGATTTGCACACCTCCTCGGCGGCAAAAGCCGACTTGACCTTTGGCGGCCTCCGCACCATGATCGCGACCGCTTGCGACGACCCGGGATGGACGTCGGGGGCAAGCGTCCGCCGGAGAGCGGACGGAGCGCGATCAAGGAGGATCTCGAAGCGATGGCCCACGACTTGATCCAGCGGGTTCAAACGCTCGGCCACCCTCGCATTCTCGTCGTGGGCGACCTGATCCTCGACCGCTACGTCTGGGGATTCGCCGAGCGGATCAGCCAGGAAGCCCCCGTTCCCTTGCTGCGAGCCGATGCCCGCGAGCACCGCCTCGGGGGCGCCGCGAGCGTCGCCACGATGCTCGCCGCATTGGGTGCCGAGGTGCAACTCGCGGGAGGCGTCGGCATCGACTCCGAGGCCGCGGTCGTGCGTGGGATGCTACGAGACCACGGCATCGACGACTCGCTCGTCCTCGACCTCGCGGATCGACCCACGACGCTCAAGGAACGCTACATCGGCCGCGCTCAGGATCGCCATCCGCAGCAGATGATCCGCGTCGACTACGAGACCCGAGCGCCGATTCCGCCCGACATCGAGTCGACCCTCGCCGATCGGTTGCCCGCCGCCATCCTGAAGGCCGACGTCGTCCTGATCTCGGACTACGACAAGGGCGTCTGCACGCCGAGCCTGCTCCGAATGCTGATCGACGCCTGCCACGCAGCCGGGAAGCGGGTCGTCGCCGACCCGATCCGCGGCACCGACTACACCCGCTACCGCGGCGTCCATTGCATGACCCCGAACCGACTCGAGGCGGGTCTCGCCGTCGGACAGACGATCCAGAAGCCCGAGGACGCGATGGACGTCGGACGCAAGCTCGTGCAGAGCTTGGGGATGGAGTCGGTCCTCGTCACCCTCGACCGCGACGGCATGGCGCTCGTCCGAGCCGACGGACGACGCGAACTGATCCCGACGCGCCCTCGACAGGTCTACGACATCACGGGCGCGGGCGACATGGTCCTCTCCATCGTCGGCCTCTGCCTCGCCGCCGGAGCCGACTACGACGAGGCCGCCGCGCTCGGGAACGTCGCGGGCGGGCTCGAGGTCGAGAAGATCGGCGTCGCGCTCCTCTCCCGCGAAGAGATCCTCCGCGACCTCATCGATCACCAGGAATCCGGACGCGGCAAACTCCTCGAACGCCCCGATCTCCAAGCCGAGGCCGTCCGACGTCGAGCGGCCGGACAGAAGATCGTCTTCACCAACGGATGCTTCGATATCCTCCACGTCGGCCATGCCCGACTCCTGAGACAGTCGGCCGATCTCGGCGATTTCCTGGTCGTCGGGCTCAATTCCGACGCCTCCGTCGCGCGACTCAAGGGACCGAGTCGGCCCTTGAATCCCCAGGTCGCGAGGGCCGAGCTCCTCGCCGCCCTGGAGTGCGTCGATGCCGTCACCATCTTCGACGAGGACACCCCGCTCCAATTGATCGACGCCCTCCGCCCCGACATCCTGGTCAAGGGCGGCGACTACCGGCCCGAAGAGGTCGTGGGCCGCGAGATCGTCGAGGGCGACGGGGGACGCCTCGTCCTCATCCCGCTCGTCGAGGGGCATTCGACGACCAACCTCGTCCGCAAGGCGGCCGAGCGGAACCTCACCGTCCATCCGCCCCAGCCCGCCATCCCCGCCCCCGCCGCTCTCTCCGCCGTCGAAGAGCGTCGAACCGTCTCCTGAGTCGACGCCGGCGCTCGATCAGCGACGATCGATCTCCATTCGCCGCATGATCGACCAAACATCGTGCAGAGCTTTGAGATACGATTGCCCGGCCGCGCCCTGGTGCCGGCTCGCGCTCGACTTGAAGTTGTCTGCGTCCGTCTCGTCTCCCAACCGAGACAATACGGCCGACCAGGTCGATTTCGGCACGATGATCCGGCAGGGGTAGTCGACGGTCGGCGTCTCGATGATCGTCGCGCCTCCGACGAGGTCCGGAAACGCCGCGATCAGCCGTTCCAGGTGATCGCGCAACCGCGCCCGCACCATGATCCGATCCGGATCGATCGGGCGACCATGCGCGCCGTCGCCCTCGCGAGCACAGACGGCGCTGAAGAATCCGTAGCGCGTGAAGATCCACATTCGTCGACTTCCATATGAAAGAGGTTTCATCCGGCCACGTCGCGCTCTCGGAGGCCTCCGGATGACCCGAGGACCTCGAACGCCCCGTCAGATTCGCTCCAGTCGAAGCTCGGGCCGTCCGATGAATGGCGAGGAGCGGTTGCCGACTCACCGCCGGTTGCGGTCGGTCGAGAGCCCTTCGAGGATCCCTGAGCGATGGGCGGGAGGCCCCGACGGACCATGCAACGACCTCGGCCGGGTTTGGGGGCCGAGCTGGTCCCCTTGATCCTGATCTCGGCCGCGCTGGCGGGGACGACCGCGCTGGTGATCCAGGCCCACCGACAAGTCCGCGACCGCGATCGCCGGCGTGCCGCGATCGACGCTGCGGTCGTCGCGAGCGTCGTCGAGGCCCAGGAGCGAGCCGCGACCCAGGTCGTCGTCGCACCCCCTCCGCCCAAGCCGACCGTCGTTCCCCAGCCTCCGCCGGCTCCCGCGACGGCCCCGCTCCCCAAGGTCGATCCGACCGCCCGAGCTCTAGAACCGATTCTCGCCGCCGAGGCCACCAAACGCAACGAAAAGGCCGAGCTCGACGCCGGATCCAAGCGGCTCCGCGAGGAGCTCGAACGGAAGCGTGCCGAGGCGGCGGCTCGTCAGGCCGTGGTCGCGCGGACCAAGGCCGAGCTGAAGCCCCTCGCCGATCGAGCCGATCGACTCGAGGTCGAGGCCGCCCGGACATCGATCGAGCTCGATGTCCTCGAGCGGAAGCGGGAGGAGAACGAGCAGCTCGCCGCCATCAATGCGGGCCGCTCCAGCTACGCAGTTCTCCCCCACAAAGGTCCCAACGGCACCTGGCGAAGACCGATCGTCATCGAATGCCACGACGGCAGCGTCTCGCTCCGTCCCAACGGACCCACATTCGGACTCGGCGAACTCCTCGAATTCTCCGGCTTCGGCAACTCCACCTTCCGGGGACTCGTCGCCCGCGAGGCGATCCGCGTCCAGCGCGGCGAGTCGCCCGACGGCCGCGACGTCGTCCCCTATTTCTATTTCTTGATCCGTCCCGACGGCATCAAGTCCTATTACGCCGCCCGAAAACAGCTCGAACCCCTTGGAATCGCCTTCGGCTACGAGCTCGCCGACGCCGACTGGGAGGTCGAGTTCCCCGACCTCGACGACCCCTCGACCTGGACCCAAACCCCCGAGAACGATCCGCAACCGCCTTCGCTCGCGGCATCGCCCCGGCCGACCGACACTCCCGGCTCGGGAATCCTCGGCGCCGGTGCCGCTGGATTGCCGGAGGGTCCGGTCGTCGACAACCCCTTCGTCTGGCGTGGTCGGCCCGACTTGCCGGAGCCTCCGGGCGCCGGTGCCGACCCAGGAGGGGAAGCCCCGACACCTTCGGGTCTCCCCGGCCGACCGCTCGGCTCCGCGTTCCTGGGACCCCAAGGCGACCCCGCGCTCGCCGGAGGCGCCGGAACCTCGGCGGGCGAGTCCGGCCCCTCCGGCTCCCCGGATCTCGGCGGGATGAGCCGGCCGGGAGCCTCCGGCCGACCCCGAATCGGCACCGACGACCTCCCCGCCGGGCTGGGCGAAGAGGTCGCCTCCAAGACCGAAGCCGAGCGCGAGTGGCTCCGCAAGCTCGCCGAGCGCAACCCCGAAGCGTCCGTCCCCCCCGGGTTGGGAGGGCTCGCACCCAGCTCCATCACCGAGACCCTCGCCGAGAACGGACTCCTCCCCGGACTCGACAGGCGCAACTCCGATCTCGAGGCCTGGGATCCCTCCAAGGCCCCCGGACGCCCCGCGGCAGGGGCCGGTTCTCGCGGGCTGGAAGGTGAGTCGAGACCCGGATCGGGCACTCCCGGCGGACCTCGGCCGCAGCCCGGAAGACCCGGCTCGCCCGACGCCATGGGACTCGGGGACGAACCCGGAAACGGTCCGTCCGGCGGCGGAAACGCGGAAGGCTCCGGCCTCGACATCGGCCGAGTCGAACGCTTCGAACTCGTCATCGCCTGCGAGCCGCGGGGGGTCGCGATCCACCCGGGAGACTACCGGGTCACGCTCAAGGGGCTCGCCGCCAAAGAGCCGCTCCTCGTGGGCCAGCTCCGCGCGCTCCTCGATTCCCAGAGAAGCGCTCGACCCGGCAAGGTCGTCGTCCCCTCGATCCGGTACGTCGTAGAACCCGGCGGTCACTCGACTTACAGCAAGGCCAGAATCCAGCTCGCGCTCGAGGGGATCGACTGGCCCTCGACGCTCCAGGTTTCCGGAGGCGACGTCCTCCGCGGCCTCTCCCGGGAGGACTGGTGATGTCCGACACCAAAGAGATCGCCCGGACCGAGACCTCCTCGTATGCCCGTCTCGTCCAGCCGCTGCCGGCAATACTCCTCCTCGTCGCGGCGTTGATCGTTCGGCCCTACCTCGATCGCCGGCCGGTGCCGCCCCGGGCTTCGGTCGCCGTCGTCCCGCCGACCCCCATTCCGGTCGCAGTCCCCGAACCCGAGCCGCCTCAGGCCCCCGAACCGGCCAAGGCTCCTCCGATTGCGCCGGCGCCGCCGCCCAGCATCAACCGCGTGGAGGTCGCCAAGGCTCAGAACCGCCTCGACGACGCTCGACGGGCCGCCGATGCCGCGCGTCGCACCCACGCCGACCTCGAGGCCGACCTCGACGAAGTCAAGGACCAGCTCGACCGCGACTCGGCCCTCCTCCTGACCCTCGAGGAACAGGCCCGGCTCGTCGCCCACCGAATAGGATACGCCCAGGCCGAAGGGGCGCGAGCCCAGGCCGACCGCAACCGACTCCAGGGCGAGGTCGCTGCACTCGCCAAGAAGGCCAAGCCCCGACCCACGGCCCTCCTCGACAAGACCCCCGTGGCTCGGGCGGTGCAGGGCGACGAGGTCCATTTCGAGGTCCGCCGCGAGCGCGTCACTCCGATCGCACTCGACCGCCTCGTCGAACTCGTCAAGACCGACGCCCAACTCAGGATGAAGGTCTCGGGTGCCAGGACCCGGCCCGTCATCGCCACCGTCGGACCGGTCGGAGAATTCGCTCTCAAATATGAGCTGGGATTGATGGTCGCGGGTCTCGGATCGTCCGCACTCGAGGTCTCCGCCGTCGGATACGGTCTCCGCGGCTGGGAACTCGTCCCCGTTTCCGACGAGCGCGGCGAAACCCTCGACGAGGTCGTTCGGCCCGGATCCGCCTATGCACGAGCGGTGCTGGCGCTTTCTCCGGGGAAGACCTCGGTCACCTTCTGGGTCTACCCCGACGGATTCGCCCTCTACCGTCGCCTGCGCGACGACCTCCACGCTCGAGGCTATCTCGTCGCGGCTCGCCCGCTCCCCGAAGGTCTTCCAATCCAGGCCAGCCCCTCGGGTTCGGCATCGGCCGCTCAGTGACGAGCCGCCTCTCGGCACCCCCCGCGCGCACCGCGAGCGGACGCCCCTGGCGGGCGTTCGCTTTCGTTCCGATCGGGTGAACCAACCCGAACGCGTCGACCGGCGTCAGGACCCCGCCGGCACCCTCGGATCAGCGAACACCAGCACGTCCGGCCCGTCCGAGCCCCCTCCGACAAGCGTCGAGACCACCGCCGCCGGCTCGAGAATGGGTTCGTTTCGGGCGACGGGGGGATTCCAAGGCGGACGCGCTCCGACCGAAGGCGCGACCTGGGTTTCCGCAACGGCCTCGGACGCCGCCGGCTGCGCTGTCGCCGCAACTCCCGCCGGTTCTGCATCTTCCTCCGCCGCCCGCTTCGACGCCGCGAGCGCCTCGCGGATGTTGCGGTGGAGCGATCGCTCGGCTTCAGCCATATATCGCGACAATTTCTGGCCGCGCGGCGAGAGATCGACCAAGGCCAGGTCCGGAGCCAGCGCCCTGCGGGCCTCGTACAACGGTCGAACGACCTCCATCCGCTTCTCCAAATCCTCGATCCTCGCGCGGCAGACCTCGATCAGGTGCGACCGCGCCTCCTCGCCCGCCCTCCGGATGCGCAGGACCTTGCTCACGAAGAAATCGTGATACGCTTTTTCGAGCGATGAAGCGTCGGCATCGACGGCGACTCCATCCTGCCGGAGTTCGTTGCGGATGTCGCAGAGTTCGAGGAACGGCTTGCTCAGCTCCATCAGGTCGCGACGCGGGTTGCCCATCGCGCCGTGGAGATCCCAGAATCGGACGCGTTCGTCCTCATTCCAGGCGTACGCCTCGACCTTGTGGAGCAGGTCGACCCAAAGGTCGATCAGTACAGCACATCCGTCGGGCGTCGACTCCAGCCGATGCAGCCCGGCGGGGGCGCACGTGCCGAGTTCGCGCCACGCTTGGTCGAGCTCGCGGAGCCGGGCGTCGGTCCAGTCGGCGGCGGCGGTCGCCTGGAGCTCGAGGAGGTTCTGCTGCTCGAACCGACGACAGCGCGTCAACCGAAGTTGAGCCGCGAACGCACCTTCGGCCAACCGCGCGGCGACGACGCCGTGAGGCGCGAGCTCGCGGACCCAGGCCTCGCGCTCGAGGGCGAGCTCTTCCTCATTCTCATGCGGCATCGGAACGAC
>JANRKW010000012.1:0-13890 GCA_033763215.1 Isosphaeraceae bacterium
CGCAGCTTCGCTCGGGACTCGCTTGTCGACGTTCATGATTCGCTCCATATCCAAGTGTGTTCGCGTTCGCTTTTGGAAAGATCACCAAGTCGTTCGGATCCAACTGCACCGACTACTCACCTTGCGCCCATGCGCATCCACTTCTCCTCATCGACCACCGTCGACCTCGATCTTTGGGGAATCCGCGCGGATTGCGGAATTCAGAGAGACGGCGGCGAGTTGTCCGTCGTGGAGCGTGCGGTTTCGAGCGACTGCGTTCGCCGTCCGTTCGTCGATCGACCGGCGGTCAACCTCCGATCGAGACTGTTCGGCTCGTCGGCGCGCGTCCCCGCGGGCTTCAGCCGAGCACAGGTTGAAGACCACCTGCGGCACCCGACGGGATCCGGAGCTGAATGGCGGCTCCGTGCGGTCCCGCGAGCGGGCGGACCCGGGGCCGACCGGCCGCCGTGTGCTCGGGGGGGGGGGAACTCCTGCGGGAGGAGGTTCCTGTGGGTGATTCGGTGCCGATCCTCGCCGGCGACTCATCGGCTCGCGGTGGGTCGCGGCGAGGATTCCGTGATCATCCCCCGCGTCGTTCGGGGGTCGATTGCGGTTCCGGGGATTCCGGGTTCGCGTCTCGGGCGGCAAGCAGTGATGTCAGCAGCGCGTTGTTCGGAGGGACGAGGGTGATCCGGCCGTTGCCGCTCAGGAGATTCTGCGTCTCGAGGATCGTGAACAGCGCGTCGGCGGTTTCGCGGTCGCGGCTGATCCTGCCCAAGGTCTCGCCGACCAGTTGCGGGCGGATCGCGCCGGCCTTGGCGAACTCGACAGCCGCCTTGCGTTCGGCGGTGCTGGTGATGATGCTCACCTGGTTCGCGCCATCCTGCTTGATCGCGGAGGTCACCTGGCGCAGGCGGTTCACCACCTTGCTCTCGATCTGTCGGATCATCTCCTGGTCACGAAAGTGAACCTTGCGGATATAGACCGACCCGAGGCGGTATCCCCATTCATGCGACTTGGGCGACACCTCGTCGCGGACCGTGAAACTCATCTCGTGCCGGTTCACCATCATGTCCGCCAGGGGGAGGTTGCTGAGGCAGCGGACGGTCGAGTTGCTCACGTTGGCCGCGAGCGACCCGCGCGGATCGGTATTCTTGAACAGATATGAGACGGGGTCGCTGATGTACATCTCATACCAGATGCCGATCCCCATCGGCGCCCCTTCCTCCGAGTTGACCGCCTGGCTGCGGAGGTAGACCTGATCGAGCCGCATATCGAGACGATAGCAGGTGCCGACCCAATTGACGATCAGCGCTCTGGGGCCCATCCTGGGCCAGAGGAAGTGCAATCCCGGCTCGTCGATCTTCGCGAGCACCTGACCGAACAGCACGTAAACATGACAGCTTCGTTCGCGCACGATGGTGTAGAAACCGAGCGTTCGCCCCAGCGCGAAGAGGAGCGGGACGATCGGGAAGCAGAGGAGGAAGGTCACGACGAAGGCGATCAGCGTGTTCATGAGGGCACCTCGAGGATTGCCTTGTCCGCCTTCGCGTAGAGAGACAGCCGCACGTTGCGAACGTACGCCTGCAGCACGTCGGGGCCGTCCGCCTTGAGTTCGGCCAGCCGGCTCGCCAGGCGGTCGAGAGGTTCGACCTCGGCCTGAGCCTTCAAGGTCTCGATCTCCACCGCCCGTCGCGACTGAACGATCTTCTGATCGGCCGACGCTTGCGCCAGGCTGATGTCCGAGGACACCTGGTTGTGCGCGGTGTTGATGGCGGCGAGAGCCGACTCGACCTCGGGCGGCGGGTCGATCCCGGTGATCAGCGAGGCGTCGAGCACCATGCCGTATCGGGCCGACGACGATCTGCACTCCGCGTCCATATGCTCATTCAAGTCGCGCAGATTCTTGCGCAGATCGTTGATCGACACGCCGAAGGAGATCGCATTTCCCGTGGATTCCTCGCCCGTCGCGAGCGAGATCTCGACGGGGGGCGACTCGAAGTTCGCGATCCGCTCGCGAAGCACGGAGACGAAGTATCCCATCACATGCGCGATCGGGTTCTTGACTCCGAATAGGTACGCATACAGATTCGACTCGGCGACTCGGTACCGGATCTGGCCGTCGAGGCCGATGTTGAGCTGGTCCTTGGTGACCGCGTCGAGGATGGTGCCGCCCTTGTTGGCGCGCGGGTCGTCGGGATCGTAGGCCATGTTGGCCGTCGAGGTCGCGATCGAGACCTTGTGGACGCGCTGCCAGGGCCATTTCCAGTAGAAGCCGGGCTGCACGACGCGGACTTGGGGGTAGTCGTATCGGCCTTTCTCTTCCTTGACGAGGGTATCCGAGATCGGGTCGTCCAGAGTCGTCGCGTTCCCAATCCTCTGGGCACGCCCGAAGCTTGTGATCACCGCCCGCTCGTTCTGGTCGATCGTGTAGAGACCTGCGATGAGATATCGCACGATGAACCAGGCGAGGAATCCCAGCACGATGCCCGCGATGATCTCCATGCCGGACTCTCCAAATGGTGCGGGAAGCCACGGATCAGCGTCGACCTCGTCGTCCGGGACCCCGCCCGGCGCTCACGAGTACGCATTGGACACCCGCCGCGACCCCATGTCCAGGATCATGCCACGAAATCGGAGAACCCGAGAACCGGCCGGCTCGTCCCGAGCAGTCGAGGATCCGGATTGCTCTACATACAACCACTTGCACATTGATTATCGAACGACAATCTCAGATCTATTGCGTCGCATCTCTCTCGCGGGGAACAGAGCTGGAAGACGCGGGAACTCAGCCGTCCCGGCCGGCGCAGCCGGACGAGGGAGCTTGCATTCGCGACAGTCGATCGCGTTGTCGTCGATGGAATTCGCATGAAGCGATCATCCGCAGCGCGAAGGCTCGGTCGCCTTCGCGCTGCGGTTCGGGATCATCGGAGATCAGGCCGTGGGGGTTCGGCGGAGGGAGTTCGAAGTGATCGTGGCCTTGCCCGCGACGAGGGACTTGTTTCCCTGGCCGTCCGTGATCTGAATGCGGAAGTCGTAGAAGCCGAGCTGGTTGTACAGGTGCGAACCCAGGACCGCGAAGCCGCCGGCAGTGGCGATGACGGTCGTGCTGGGTGTGAGGATTCCGTCGCCCCAGTCGACGGCCGCAGTGAAGTCGCTGGGGAGGACTCCGAAATCGGAGTCGGTGAATGTGGCGATGGTTGCGTTGGTGATCGCCTGGCCGGCGACGCCGCTGATCGGCAGGGCGACGAGGTTCTGTACGCCCGAGGCGTTGCTTGGAGGCGTGACCGTGGCCGAGCCCGAGGCCGAGCCTCGCGAGCCCCCGGTCTCGGTGACCTCGACGTTGAAGGTGTAGGAGCCCGCCGTCGAGTAGGTGTGGCCTCCGGAGACGGTGAACGCGCCGGGGCCGGTGGCGGTGAGGACTCCCGGGGAAGTGGAGCCGTCGCCCCAGGTGATCGTCGCGGAGAGGCCCGCCGCGCCGATGTTGGTGTTCGAGTCGGTCACGGTGGCGACCGTCACGTTGGAGAACGCTTGTCCCGCGACGGCGGAGACGGGCGTCGTCTGCACGGTGATCGTGTCGTTCGCGCCGGCGATGTCGATCGTGACGTTGGCGTTCGAGAGACCCTGGCTGGTCTTCACGACGATGGGAAGGTCGTTGCCGGGGGTGTTGGGCGCGACCACCTCGATCTGGGTGTCGGACACGACGGTGTAGCTGGATGCGTCGAGGACTTGGCCGTTGATCAGGAGGCTCTCGACGAGCGACGGGTAGAACGCGGAGCCGCTGATCGTGAACTTGTTGCCGGGCACGACCGTGGGGGTATCGACCCCGGCGACGACCGGCGAGGCGAGCTGGAAGACATCGCCGAAGGGCACGGGGGCGGAAGCGAGGTCGATGACGGTGTAGTCCTCGGGAGCATTCGCCGGCCCGATGCAGGCGTAGGTCTCGAAGGGGAGGATCGTCTGGCCCGTCTCGTAGTCGTCGAAGTCGACGATCCAGATCCAAGAGTTGTTGACCGTGAGCTGATCGAGGACGCCGTTGTTCGACACGAAGATCCAGTTGGTGGTTCCGGCCAAGATATTCGGATCATAGAGGATCTGAATCGGCGGAACCGTGTAGGTCTGGCTCTGCTCCAGGCTGACGCCGCCGCCGATCGTGGCGTTGAAGCCGGAGTCCTCATTCCAGCCGACGGTCGCGCCGAAGTTCTCGCTGACGCTGGTCGTGTAGGAGACCGTCTGGGGGTTCTCGACCGGAGTGGGCTGGAGCACGGTCGGGTAGGCCTTGAGACCGTACTTCGGCGGAGTGCCCGCGGCGCGGATGTGGCCGCCGGTGCCGACCTGGCCGAGATCGCCGCCCCAGCCGACGGTCTGGGTTTCCTGGAGCACGTAATAGTAGTCGGATTGCTGTGAGAACGAGCGTGCGGAATAGACGGTGGTCACGATCTGCGTGGTGCCGGTGTTGCCGTCATACTTGATGGTGCTGACGTAGGCCGAGGCCAGTGCCGTCAGGTCGTCGGAGGGGTCTCCGAACGCCTGCCGGCCCTTGACCTGGTGAACGGGGGAGAAGACGCGCCCGAGGTATTCGCGGTCGGTCGCTCGGGCGGCGCGCACCGCGGTCTGCGTCGGAAGTCGATCGAAGACGGGCACGAGCGTGGAGATCTCGAAGGTCGGAAGGCCGCCGGCGGCCGATTTTCGGAACGCCACGAGGTCGGCGCGGGGCAAGCCGTTCGGCAGGTTGACGGGGCGCGGATCGCCGAGGAGGCGGGCCAGCGCCTCGGCATCGGCCACGCGGGCTCGGGCGAGCGCCACGGTGTGTCCGCCGGCATAACTGGCCTTGATGAGCTCGACGGTCCTCGCGTCGCGAAGGTCGGAGGCCGCGATCACCGTGTGGCCGACGAATCGAAGGTCGACGATTCGATGCGAGCCCGAGAGCCGCCTCAGCCCGGGCCCCGAGACCCCGGCGGCGACCTGGACGACCCCGAGGTCGTCGTGCCTGACCAGACGGTCGCGGCCCGGGCCCTCGTCGAAGGTGTCGCGATCGGGACGGAAATGGATCGTGTCGTTGCCCCGGCCGGCAAGGATCGCGTTGTGGCCCGAGCCGCCGCGAACGACGTCGTGGCCATCGCCCGCGTCGATGCGTGCGGAGAGCGTGATCCGAGGGTTGACGACGATCAGGTCGTCGCCCGCGCCCGCGAAGACGTCGATCCGCGAGATCGATCCGAAGCGCCCGAGCTCCCGGCCGTCGGCGACGACGCGGAGTTCGCCCGCGACCTCGGTGGGAAGGATCCGAATGCGATCGGCGCGCGGCGTGCCCAGCACCTCGAGGACGCCCGCCGCGGATCGGGCGATCGGGATCGGCCCGGCCGCATCGATCGACAGCAGCACGCGGGCGTCGAGCGCCTCGACCGACAGCCGTGGAGAACGATGACGAAGCCGACGACCGACGCGATCCGTGGAGCGGCGAGGCATGGGGCTGATCCTGGGGTGGATGTCGACTGCCGTTCGAGTCTGCTCAATCATCATACTCTCGCATGACGCCGCTGGGGACTCCTCCGCGGAGGGAATGCCGAGCAGTCGCGCCTCGGTCGAGGATCATCCATCCCGGAGGCGAGGCGGACCTGGTCGAAGCCGACAATATTGCGTCGCGAGATCAGAATGATATCATTGTGATCCAACCGCTTCACGACTCAGACGAAGGAAGGGTGTCCCATGAATGAGAAGGTGACTCAGGAGAAGGTGATCTCGGTCCGCCCGGGGTTGCCGATGCTCGCGGTGACTCTCGCCATGATCGCCGGCGGAGCGCTGATGTTCCTCGCGGGGGTCGGGATGGCGTCGTCGACGCCGCTCGGCGTGGTGGTCCTCATCCTGGGGATCGCGACGTTCTTCACGGGGCTGCTCGTCTCGGGCGGGTTCTTCTCGCTGCCTCCCAACACCTCGTGCGTGCTCCTGCTCTTCGGCGACTATCGAGGCACGGTCCACGAGAGCGGGTTCCATTGGGTCAACCCGTTCATGACCAAGACCAAGGTCTCGCTGCGGGCGCGGAGCCTCGAGGGGACGAAGCTCAAGGTCAACGACAAGCAGGGCAACCCGATCGAGATCGGCGCGGTCGTCGTCTGGCGAGTGCGCGACACGGCGCAGGCGATCTTCGACGTCGAAGGGTACGAGCAGTTCGTCCGCGTGCAGAGCGAGTCGGCCGTGCGGCATCTCGCGAATCTCTACGCCTATGATCACGGAGAGGAGAACGAGATCACGCTCCGCAGCGGCGTCGACGAAGTCTCGCGCGACCTTCAGATCGAGCTCCAGGAGCGGCTCTCGCGAGCGGGGGTGATCGTCGACGAGGCTCGCCTCACGCATCTCGCCTATGCTCCCGAGATCGCCGGCGTGATGCTTCGCCGTCAGCAGGCCGAGGCGGTGATCGCCGCTCGCCAGAAGATCGTCCATGGCGCGGTGAGCATGGTCCACATGGCTCTGACCGAGCTCTCGGAGAAGGGGATCGTCGAACTCGACGCGGAGCGCAAAGCCTCGATGGTGAACAACTTGCTCGTCGTGCTCTGCGGCGAGTCGGAGGCGCATCCCGTGGTGAACGCGGGGACGCTCTACTCGGGTTGACGGATGGAAGCGATCGATCGACTCCGGTAGACGAACGGGTGCGGGGAGGGGCGGCGCGGCCGTCGAGGATGATGAAGGATCGCAAGAGCTTCTTGATTCGAATCGACCCGGCCATCCACTCCGCACTCGAACGGTGGGCGAAGGACGACCTCCGGAGCCTGAACGGACAGATCGAGTACCTGCTCAAGGAAGCTCTGAGGCGCCGGGGTGAACGGATCCCGGACGCCTCGGAGCCTTCGATCGATCCGGGGCCGAGGCTGGGCGAAGGCACGGCATGAGGCTCGAAGGGCCCGAAGGTTCCGATTGCCCTCTTGTCCCAGCCCGCGCCGGCCGATATTCTTTGCTGATCGCATTCGGTCACTCTGAAGGCGCCGTAGCCAAGTGGTAAGGCAGCGGTCTGCAAAACCGTTATCCGGCGGTTCGAATCCGCCCGGCGCCTCTTCGGTCTTTCCCGTCTCCGTCGGTTCGATTGGTTGTCTCCGAAATCGTAACATCCTGGTCTGCAACGACTTGGGAATCATTCGGTTCCGCTGATGCCTCGGCCCGTCTCTCCGGGCCGGTTGAACGCTCGACGCCGGTTTGCGCTGGGAAACGTCCGTCGAAAGCGGCAAATGAGCGGCAAAGGGTTTCCTGATGCGTTCGGGAACCCGGCCGGATTCGCCGAATTGCTCGACTGCTTGCCGAAGGTCGTGATTCGAGACCTTGGCGTAATGGGCGAGCGTGGTCTGGGGTTGAGCGTGCCGCGCCAGGGTTTGGACGGTCTTGATCGACGCTCCCGACTCGACGAGCGTCGAGACGAAGAGCGACCGCAAGGAATGGAAGTCGGCCCGGCCTTCGTCGGTCTGGGAGGGGATGCCCGCCGCCGCCAGGTCGGCCTTGATCGCACGGGCGGTTTCGTGATGGAGCGGGAACACCGGAGCGCCGACCGGCCGGTCTCGGATCCAGGCTTGCAGGTCGGGAACGATTGCGGCGGGAACCGGTTGATCGACAGAGCGCTCATTGCCTGTCCCCGCGTCGGCGTTCTCACTTTGGACGAGCGTCGGAGAATCGGTCACTTTGTGAAGCGGGCAGGTCCGGCTGTTCCATGCGTCGAGTCGGTCCGAGCTCTCGGGACCCTTGAGTCGTGCGGTCGTTTGCCATATTCTTCCGGCTCCACCCGCTGGTAGTCCTCGAGCTTCCCGCCGATCTCGCGAGGTCATCCCCCATGTTCCGGCTCCTCTCGGGCACGACGATCGTGCTGCTGTTCTCCGCCGCGGCGCAGGCGGACATCATCACATTGACGAAGATCGCCGATCGGCAGACCCCGCTGGATCAAACGCATCTCGTGGAGTCGATCAACCCTCATGATCCGGTGATGGCGGCCGGAAGCGTGGTCTTCAACGCGGAGGGCGGGTTTCCCGGCGGGTTCTCGGGATGGGGCGGCATCTACTCGGGCAACGGCATCGGCGCATTGACGGTTCTTCATGACTACGACGACTTCATTCCGGGGCTGCCGGGGCAGGTGTTCCAGAGCTTCGGGCCGCCCTCGAGGGGGGTCGGGCCGGCGTTTCGAGGCAGTCGAGCGGGTTGGGTGGGGATCTACCGAGGGAATGAGAAGGTCGCCGACCTGAACACGCGGATCCCCGGGCGAACCGAGAACTTCACCGGCTTCGGGTCGAATCCCTCGAGTTCGTCCGGAGGCGTCGCGTTCACGGGGAGCGCGGGGACGATCGCTTCCCGCGGGCTCTTTCGATGGACGGGGGATGGCATCTCGACCCTCGCCGACACGTCGACTCCCGCACTCGCCGTGAGCGGCTCGCTCGTGTCGTTCAGAGATCCGTCGAGTTCGCTCGATACCGTGGCCTTCGTCGCGAATTGGTCGAACTCTTCCGACGCCGCGCGCGGGGTCTACCTCCATCAGAACGACCAGTTGCATCTGCTCGCGACCGCGTCGAGCCCCAGGCCCAACGGCGCCGGCGTCATCGGAACGATCGGCGATTGGGTTTCGAACTCGCTGGGGACGGTCTCGTTCTCCACCTCGTTCGGGGTCTACAAGGCCGACCTCGCGCATGGGTTGCAGACCGTGGTCGACAACACGATGGACGTGCCCGGGGGCGTCGGCAAGTTCTCGGCCTTCTCCGAGACGACCTCGATCTCGGGAGACGTCGTCGCGTTCCTGGGCTACGACGCCCTTCGCAATCCAGGCCTGTACTACGCCTACGGCGGCACGGTTCACGAGGTGATCTCGGTCGGCAAGTCGATCGCCGGAGCCCAGGTGCAGCAGTTGAACATCACCACGGGAGCGATCGACGGCACCGACATCGCGTTCCGAGCGGCCTTCACCGACGGAAACACGGCGATCTACAAGGCGACGTTCACCCTCGTTCCCGAGCCCGCTTCGATGATCTCGACCGGCCTGGGGCTCGCGCTCACCCTCGCCTGGTACCACCGCCGCCGCCGCACCCGCCGAGCACGAGAGAATCCAGAGCCTCCGCACTCACATCCCAAGTCGATCGCCTGAACCGGCCGCTTCCTCGGCAAAGCCTCCGACGAGGAGGCCGTCGCCGTCCTCCCCGCACCCGTCGGACCCAAGAGAACCGGGCTCGCCCGCCCAGGCTCGAACTTCTCGACAAACGGAACGCACATTGCCTGTCCCCGTGTTTGACCGTGCCGACAGACCCTGCATTGCCTGCCCCTGCGTTTCCCTTTACATGCGTGCATGTCTCTATGCGTGATTTTGGATGGGATCAAGGGAAACTCACTCAGAGACACCCGGAGCACGATCTGAGAATCGTCGGGAGAACACTTGCATTCAGCCCTATCGTCTGATTGACTTCTCGCGATGACTCAGGGATGCAACACAGATCGTGCGACATCCTCCACCCCCCGAGACGAAAGTCACTCGGATGAGATCGAATTCGAGAAAGTTGCGCCGGTTCCACCCAGTCGATACTCGTCTGGAATCGCGGAACGCCGTATCGAGTCTGAGTTTGTCCCCCCCCCCTTTTATCTGCCCTGATCCTCGCAGCCGGGGTCGATCGATCGGATGGTTCGCGGGACAGCGGTAGGAACCTGGATCCCAGCACGCCGAAACATGCCGTCGTGGACGTCGCGTCTCAAACCCGCCTATCGCAGGCCCAAGCAAATTTCATCCGACCTAGACTCAAAGGACTGACGCAGAAGGCACATCAGCGCCGCTGGACTCGGGGAGTGGACTCTACTCTCACGTCGTCCTTCGATTCCGTCGAACGCATCGTCAACTTGGAGACCAAGCCGTCGATCGATGACGGGGCCAATCCTCGGAACCAAGCCGACGAGCCGAACGGGCAGACTTCCGCCGCGGTTTACTCAATCAACACGGTGGATGCTCCAGCACTCGCCGCAAAGCGCAACGGCGGCTCGAGCACGCGTTCAGACGACGACGACATCCGCCCGTTGACGCTGGCTCCCATCCCATTCGCTCCTCCGATGTCGGGCACATCCGACTTCGAGAGTTTCTCCGGCTCGGGAGGGGCGCCCGAAGACAAGGCACCGATCATCCGAGCCTCGGGCGAGGGATGGATCGCGCAGCAGAAGATGGCGAACGGCGCTCCAGTCGAAGGCCAGTACGAAGTGCCGAACGGCGTCCCGGTCGGGGCTGTGCCCAATATCGAAGTCCTTCCGCCCGCCGACAGCGGCTACGTCATCCAAACGATAACCTGGTCCGGAGGGACGGATATTACCGGATACTTGAGCACGAATGCCGATCAGGTCCCCCCCGAGACCATGTCGGTCACCACCGGCGTCCAAACGGATCAGTTGCAGTACGGTTTCGTCGTGGATGCCGAGGCTAGACTTTATTCCGTCGACGCGCAGGTGGAGTACACCAACGGAGCCAAGGGCCACTCGACTCTCGTCTTCAGTTCCGTACGACCTACCACTGCACAACTCTCGAGGTTATCCGAACCTCGACCACTCAAGTTGCCTACACAGAATGCGATAAGTTACTGGGACGACGACGAAATGCAACCGGGAGGGATGGTGAGCCAAGCAACAACGCAGACCAGCAGTTTCGGCGGCGATTTCATGGTGACGCAGATCGTCCAAGCTGTGCGTTCATACACAGATCAGAACAACGTCGCATACTCCATGTCGGGAGGGCCTTGGATCGACGACGGCCCAAGCGGCGGGAGCCTAGGACTGGGGATGTCAAACCTCGAGCCTATGCACTCTTGGAATGTCCCCCCCAACACCCCAGGTATGCACCATCTGAATATCTTCGAGGATCCCATTCACGTTCCGTCACCCGACCAGGTCAATGACAAAGAGATCACCGTCGGGATTCCGGGTGAAGTTCCAACTCCCGAGATGTACAAGACGTTCTTGATGTACCGACCCTCGGGCGGCGGCGTCTGGGTCGCATTGGCGAAGCTCGAATGGGGATGGGGCGGAGCTTTGAAGAGGAATACCCAGAGCGGCTTCTGGGAGCTGGACGAGAGTTATTCTCAGAATCCCCCGCTGATGTCGGTGAACCCCATCGCGCACACGAGCGATGACTTTTGGCCTAGTTGGATCGCCCGTTCGAGCGACATGGGCGTGTGGGTACGCAGCACACCATGAAAATCTATGGAGTGCTTCGCTTCTTGGCGTCGAGTGCATCGCATTTCGTCGGGACCTCAGCATGATGAATCATATTCTTGCCTCTGTTCTACTGACCACGTTCATCCCGTGTGCACGCGCTGACGAGAATCCCACGCCGGCGGTCGACGTCGTGCCGCTCGAGGGGTTTCGAGTCGGCTACCAGTCTCGGGGCAGCCTCTCCTCCGCGAGATTCAGCCAGGACGCCCGGCGCATCGTGACGATCCACGGGAAATACGCGAAGGTCTGGGATGCCGCGTCCGGCAGACCAGTCGCCATGATCGATGCCAATCGAGGTGGGGGCGTGCCCATCCTCGACGCCGCATTTCTCGACGGGGGTCGATGGGTGGCCACGTGCGGACCATGGATGCACGCCACGACGGGCGGACGCGGGAGCGGCACTGCGGGAGGCGTCGTTCGCATCTTCGACTACGAGAATCGCGATGAGATCTTCCGCTTCGCCCACTCACAGATGCTGACGAGCCTCAGCGTCTCATCGAACGAAAAGTTCATCATGTGCTTTACGCTCTCGTCACATCTCATCGTGATCGACACGACCAAGGACCGCAAGATCTCGCTCGAGCCCGACAAGGAACTCGCACCGCTCGTCCCGACTCCTCGCCGCGGCTTCGGGTACACGCTCGGCGAGCATGCCGACATCGCCGCCGACGGTCCGCGGGCTGTCGTCCTCACGATCGATGAGGATCGCAAGGAAGGTGTCCTGATCTTCGACGTCGCCCGAGACTCCGTCCGGACGGTCACCGTCGGCGAGCTGGTGAAGGCGACGGGCCACATCCCGGCGAGCCCGCGGCTCCTCGGGGTGCGAAAGGTCGCGCTCTCCGCCGACGGTCGCAAACTCGCCGTCGTGTTCCTCGGCACCAGGAACTCCGTCTCGGTGATCGACACCGAGACACTCACACATTTATGCACGTTCGACCTGGAACGCGGCGAGGAGGTCGAGCGGTTGCTGTTCGCGCCCGACTCACGCCTCGCCGTCGCGTCGATGTCCGGACGTCTGACGGTCTTCGACACGGAACATCGTCGTCTCATCTCCGATTGCGACGGTCTCGAGGGACAGCCGATCCGCGCCATGAGATTCGCGGACGACGACCTCCGCATCCTGTCCGGCGGCAAGAACTGGGATCCGCCGGGCCTGACCGGCACCGTGGTCGGCCCTCCACGCCCGCCCAGACCCGTTCCTCCACTGGAACCGACCCAGGCTTACCTCTGGAAGATCCGCGCCCGTTGATTTCAAAGGAGCGCGGGGAACGCGATCTCGGAGCCGTTGATCGAATCGCCGAATCGTGTTCTTCTCCCATTCCCGTGATCTCGAAGACTCCCACGGCGCGGCCGCCGCCGATCGTGGGATGATGCGGGCTCTCGCCCGCTGGAGCGACGGCGCTGCGGTTCTCCCGGGGACGGTCCTGGATCTCGGAGCGGAAGTGACGCACCTCAGCAGCGGAGAACAGGAAGTGAATCGCAGCATATTATCATTGATTATGATTGCCGCTCTCATGCCGTCCGTCGTATTGGGAGACGATGAGGGCGCGCCGGCCGAGGCGAAACCCACGCCGGTCGTGGATTTCCAGATGCTCGAGGACTATCGAGTCGGTGCGCTGTTCCAGGGCGACCTCGATTCCGCAAGATTCAGCTCGGACGGACGACGTCTCGTGACCGTGTCCGCGAAACTCATCCGTGTCTGGGATGCCGTGTTCGGGAGGCTGATCGCCACGATCGATGCCGAGCCGGGTGGGAGCGTCCCCATCGTCGACGCCGCATTCCTCGCCAGGGGTCGATGGGTGGTCACGTGCGGACCATGGATGCAACTCACGTCGAGCGGGCGCGACACCGCGACCGCGGGAGGAGTCGTTCGCGTCTTCGACTGCGAGTTTCGCGACGAGATCTTCCGCTTCGCCCACCTCCAGAATCTGGCGAGCATCAGTGTCTCCTCGAACGGGAGATACATGACATGCTTCACGACCTCTTCGCGTCTCATCGTTCTCGATACGACCAAGGATCGCAAGGTCTCGGTCAAAGCGGAGATGGAACTCACCCCGTCCGACCCGACTTCTCTCCGAAGCTCCGGGCACGCGCTGGGCGACGAGGCCGACATCGCCGCCGATGGACTGAGGGCGGTCGTCATCCTCCCCGGCACCAAGGCCGCGGGCGGCTTGATCCTCTACGACGTCGCCCGCGAGTCGGTTCGCACGGTCACCGTCGGCGAGTTGGCGAAGGCGGCGAGTCATGTCCCCGAGAATCCAGGGCAGCTCGGGGTGCGAAAGGTCGCGCTCTCGCCCGACGGTCGCAAACTCGCCTTGGTGTTCTCCGAGAGCAGGAACTCTGCCCAAGTCCTCGACTTCGACTCGCTCGAGCATGCCGGCACGTTTGCACTGGAACCGGGACAGGAGGTCGAGCGATTGATGTTCGCGCCCGACTCCCGCCTGGCCGTCGTGTCGATGTCCGGACGGGTCACGATCTTCGACACGGACAAACGTCGTCGCATCTCCGATTGCAACGGCCTGGCGGGACAACCGATCCGGGCGATGCGATTCGTGGACGACGACCTCCGCATCCTGTCGGGCGCGGGCAAGGAGGCGAGAAGCCAACTCCGCAACCCGCCTCCGCCTCCTCCCCCACCTCGACCTCCCCTCCTCGACGCCCCGCCGGATCCGACCCGGCTCTACCTCTGGAAGATCCGCGCCCGTTGAT
>JANRKW010000013.1:0-66270 GCA_033763215.1 Isosphaeraceae bacterium
GCGATTCCGGAAGGCTCAGCTCGCTCAACAACGCCGCCAAGAAAAGCTCGAGAAGCGCCGGACCGCCGTCGCCCGCGGCTGATCCGACCCGCCTCGAGCTCTCGATATCAACGACCCTCGATGCGTCCGCCGCGTCGACCCGTCCCCCGTACGCGCCGAGGCGATGCCGGCGGGGGAATTGGACGGGGAACGCTCTTGGATCGAGCCGCTCGATCGGTCATCATGCAGGGATCGACCCCGCTCGCGGCAAGATCGCCGTCGATTCCCGGGGTCCTCGTGAGTTCGGCGCGATGTCGATCGTCTCAGATCCCGAGGCCCGCGAGTTGCCGCGGGCCGAACTCCGTCTCCGTTCGTTGTCGTGAGGTTGAAGTCGATGTCGCACCACTCCGTGATCGTGATCGGTTCCGGTTCGGCCGGTCTCACCGCGGCGATCTACACCGCGCGGGCCAATCTCGCTCCCGTGGTCATCGCGGGCAAGGAGCCCGGCGGACAACTCACCTGGACGACCGTGGTCGAGAACTTCCCCGGGTTTCCCAAGGGCGTCATGGGCCCGGAACTCATGGAGAAGATGCGCGAGCAGGCGGTCGAATTCGGCGCGGACGTTCGTTCGGAGGCTGTGGTGAAGGTCGACTTCTCCAGCCGACCGTTCAAGGTGACCACGACGACCGACCCGACCGACCCCGACGGCGAACGCGCCGAGTACACCGCGGATGCCGTGATCGTTGCGACCGGAGCGTCGGCCCGCACCCTGGGCCTGCCTCACGAACTCGACTGGATGGGCTACGGCTTGAGCACCTGTGCGACCTGCGACGGCGCTCTCTACCGCGGCAAGGAGATCGCCGTCGTCGGCGGCGGCGACTCGGCCGTCGAGGAGGCGACCTTCCTCACCCGCTTTGCGTCGCGCGTCACCCTGATCCACCGCCGCGACAAGCTCCGCGCTTCGAAGATCATGCAGGACCGCATCGCGGCCAATCCCAAGATCGCCTACGCCTGGAATTCCGCGATCGAGGAATACCTCGGCCAGGAAAAGCCCTACCGCCTGCTCGAGGGCGCCCGATTGGTCTCGACGCTCGACGGCTCGAAGCGCGACCTCTCCGTCGCCGGGATCTTCCTGGCGATCGGGCACTCGCCCAACACGGCGGTGTTCGAGAATCAACTCGCGATGACCCCCGAGGGCTACGTCCTCACCCCCTCGGCGCTCGCCTGGAAGGGGATCGAGGCGCCCGCGGGCTTGATCGATCGCATGGCGAATTACGGCACCGCGACGAGCGTCGAGGGCGTCTTCGCCGCGGGCGACGTGGTCGACACCCACTACCGCCAGGCGATCACCGCCGCGGGCTCGGGGTGTGCGGCGGCGATCGACTGCGAGAAATGGTTGGAGGCGACGGGCGCCGGACATTGAGACCAGCGTCGATGCACCGATGATGTGATGATCGATCGATCTCGTCGTCCGCGACCTCGGTCCGCCGCTCTCGGCGACCGAGTTGCGGGCAGGCTCCGAGTCGATTCGGACTCGAATACGTCGCTCGGGTGACTTTTCCGTCGGCCGCGACTACAATCGGCGTGGATGAATTCCGACCGCGCGAAGGCACCCACACCCCGTCCTCAATTCGCGCTTGGCATATTTCGGGATGAGAGCGTCATGGATAGTCGTCCGCCGCAAGAGCCCGTTCGCCGACCCTCCCCGAATGCTCGCAAGCCTGTGGGGAGCGGGTCGGGAGGCAGCTCTCCGGCCCCGCCTTGGCTCTGGGTCGTCCTGATCCTGGTCGTGGCGGCCATTGCTTATATGATGAAGCCGATCCATGAGACCGAGGTGCTCTACAGCCCTTGGTTCGTCGAGCAGATCGAGGGCGACAACGTCGAGTCGATCAAGATCTCGGGCAACGAGGCCCACGGCAAGCTCCGCAAGCGGATGCCGTTCGAGCCGGTCGGGGCCCTGGCCCCGATCGAGGTCGAGAGCTTCAAGGTCTACTTCCCGACCGAGAATTCGATCGACTCGGCCCTGGCCCAACTCCGCGACCGCAAGGGCAAGACGCAACCCGAGCCTCGGATCGACGTGCAACCGCAACAGGCGGCCACCGGCCTGCTCTGGCTCAGCTTCCTGCTGCCGACGATCCTGTTCGTCGCATTCATCTACTTCATGATGCGCCGGGCCCGCGACCAATTCGACGGCGGGATCCTGGGCAACTTCGTCAAGAGCCCCGCCAAGCGACACGACAAGTCGAAGCAGCGAACGACGTTCGACGAGGTCGCCGGTCTCGAGAACGCCAAGAGCGAGCTCCAGGAGATCGTCGAGTTCCTCAAGAATCCCGAGAAATTCCAGCGGCTCGGCGGCAAGATCCCCAAGGGCGTGCTCCTCAACGGCCCGCCCGGTACCGGCAAGACCCTGCTCGCCCGCGCGGTCGCCGGCGAGGCGGGCGTGCCGTTCTTCTCGATCTCGGGCTCCGAATTCATCCAGATGTTCGTCGGCGTCGGCGCCAGCCGGGTTCGAGATATGTTCAAGACGGCGAAGGAGAGCAGCCCCTGCATCCTCTTCGTCGACGAGATCGACGCCGTCGGACGCGTCCGAGGCGCGGGACTCGGCGGCGGTCACGACGAACGCGAGCAAACGCTCAACCAGATCCTCACCGAGATGGACGGCTTCTCGCCGACCGAGAGCGTCATCGTCCTGGCGGCGACCAACCGGCCCGACGTCCTCGACCCCGCGCTGTTGCGTCCCGGCCGGTTCGACCGCCACGTCACCGTCGACCTGCCGACCAAGAAGGGCCGGCTCGAGATCCTCAAGGTCCACACCCGCTCGATTCCGCTCCACGCCAACGTCGACCTCGACGCCATCGCCAAGGGCACCGTCGGAATGAGCGGCGCCGACCTGGCGAATCTCGTCAACGAAGCGGCGCTGCTCGCGACCCGCGAGGACAAGGAAGCGGTCGACCGCGACGACTTCGAGGCTGCTCGCGACAAGGTCGTCCTCGGCGCGAAGCGTGAAGAATTCATCTCCGAGAAGGAGAAGAAGGTCACCGCGTACCACGAGGTCGGGCACGCGCTCGTCGCCTGGCGGACCCCGAAGTCCGACGCCGTCCACAAGATCACGATCATCCCCCGCGGTCGGGCTCTCGGCGTGACCCACTTCATGCCCGAAGAAGACAAGGTCTCGATCAACCAGGCCGAGATCCACGCCAAGCTGGCGATGACGCTCGGCGGCCGCGCGGCGGAACGCCTGATCTTCAGCGAACGCAGCGCCGGTGCCGCTCACGACCTCAAATATGCGACGCGACTCGCGCGGATGATGGTCACGCAATGGGGCATGAGCGACCGCGTCGGCCCCGTCTTCATCCAAGGCTCGGAAGAGCATCCCTTCCTCGGGCGCGAGATCGGCGAGGGGCGCGACCACTCCGAGCACATGGCTCAGATCATCGACGAAGAGATCAACCGGATCCTCCGCGAGGCCGACGCCCGCGCCTTCCAACTGCTCTCCGAGCATCGCGACGAACTCGAGAAGCTCACCGAGGCGCTCATCGACCGCGAAGTGCTCAACGTCGGCGAGATCGAGGAACTGATCGGCAAGCGAACCACCGACCCGGCCGACACCCCGGTCGAGCTCGCCGTGCCCGATTCCCAGGAGTCTCCCGTCGCCTGAGAACCGGGAACGCCGTATCATCCTCTTGTGCTTTGTTGATTGTTCTTTGATTTGTCCCGCCTCGCTTCTCCGCCCGCGAGAACTGCGCCGGGTTTGCCGGCCGAGGTGAACCGCCGACCAAGGACCCGACGCCGTGCCCGCGACGCCCGACATGCCGCGACCGAACGACCTCCCCGTGGTCTGCGCGGGGGTCCTGGTGGCCGACCATCTCTGCACGCCGATCTCTCACGTGCCGGCCGCGGGCGAACTGGTGCAGGCCGAGGAGTTGATCCTCAACATCGGCGGCTGCGCCTCGAACGCCGCGATGAACCTGGCGCGGTTGGGGGTTCGGTCGGCGATCTGCGGCAAGGTGGGCGACGACGTCTTCGGCCGCTTCGTGGCCCGCACGCTCGACGAGGCGGGAGTCGACGTGTCGACCCTCGCGGTGTCGCATGAACATGCCACCAGCCAAACATTGATCGTGAACGTTCGCGGCGAGGATCGCCGTTTCATCCACTCCTTCGGCGCCAACAAGGCGTTGACGGCGTCGGATCTCGATCCCTTGATCGATCGCAACCCGCGCGGGGTCTACGTCGGCGGCTACCTGATACTGCCGGGGCTCGACCCCGGAGCGCTCGCGGAGCGGTTCGCTCGGGCCCGCCGAGCGGGTGCCCGGACCGTGCTCGACGTCGCCACGCCCGGCCCGGCCGACTATCTCTCGAAGCTGATTCCGGTTCTTCCCGAGACCGACGTCTTCCTGCCCAATACCGATGAAGCCGCCTTGATCCTGGGCGAGACCGACCCGGTCCGCCAGGCCGAGCGCTTCCGCGAACTCGGTGCGCGACGGGTCGTGATCACGATGGGCGGCGGCGGCTTGGTCGCCATCTCCGACGAGCGCCGAGTGCGGGCGGGAACCTATCCGGTGACCTTCGTCGATGGCACCGGCGGGGGAGACGCCTTCGACGCCGGCTACATCGCCGCGCTGCTCGAGGGGCTCGACGAGCTCGACTGCCTCCGCCTCGCCTCGGCCGTCGGGGCGAGTTGCGTGCGGGCGATCGGCACGACCGCCGGAGTCTTCACCCGCGACGAAGCCCGAGAGTTCATTCGAGCGAACTCACTTGCGTTGACGTCGATCTGAATTCGCCCGGCCGCCGGTCACGATTGCTGATTCTTGAACCAGAGGAAGAGCCCGCCGGCGATCCCCAAGGCGACGACGAACACGACCACGTAGCCGACCTTTGACCAGAAGTTGCAGCTCGCGTCCTCCTCGATCGCTTCCTCGGTCCAGGAGACGAGTTCCTGATCCTTCGACGGGCGATCGAAGACGCCGACGATGAATGCTTGATCGTTCATGGGGTCGCGTCCCGTGCCGGCGAGGTAGCAGCCGCCGAACATCGGCGGGCCCGCCTGCTCCGAACCGAACGCGCGGCTCAGGATGTGGCCCAGGTTCTTCTGTCGCTCGCGAAGCGCGGTGACGAACCGGAAGAGGCGGATATTGGCGCGGACCGCCTCGGTGTAGTCGTTGCGGTCGGGCGTCTCGAGCCGCAGCAACGTATAAGTGAAGCTGGTGAACAAAGAGAGGCCGATCCATTGGATGCCCGCCTCGAGCATCGCCGGGATCTGGTCGGGCTTGACGTCGGGGATGTAGGGAAAGCGTTGGCCCATCCGTTGACGGAGTTGGGTGCGGGTCATCGGCGAGATGAACTCGCGGAACCCCGGCAGCCGCTCGAGGTCGCAGACCATCGTGAGGATCGGGCATTGGATCCGCAGGGTCTCGCGAATCACCGCGAGGTCGTCTTGGAGACAGGAGCCCGTCTCGCTGGCGTCCTCGAAGCGCTCGGTCCCAGCGAGCGGGAGCAGCGCGAGGATTCCGTTGATCGGGCAGTAAGGCCGACGCTCGAGCTCGATGAGCCGGCAGAGATGCTCGAGACGTGCGCTCGTGCGGCCGACCTCTTCGGGGAACGAATGGAGATAGGTTCGCCTGACCGAGGAAGGATCCTCGCCCGACTCCTCGAGCCGCTTGAGCGTCTGCTGCTCCTCGGGCGTGAGCTGATGCGGTCCGCGACCCTGTCGAGCGATCGCCGCGAGGAACTCTTGGACCTTCTTGCCCGCCTCGAAGTCTTCGATCCGACCGGTGCCCGGCCCGCCGCCGCCGGTCTCCGAACCCGAGGAGGGCGACGAGAGATTCGCGGGGACGACGCCCTCGAAGAACGCCGTCTGCTGCCCGACCAACGACGCCCCCGCGCAGGTGATGAAGATCTCGTCGCGACTCGCGTAGACGTGCAGCGGTGCGTTGCGGTTGGGCGCGCCCTGGACGACGAACTTGCGGTCGGCCGCCTGGAAGAGGGCCTCCTCGCCGCCCGCGGGCTTGCCGAGCACGAGGAAGATCGGCGCGTCGGTCGGGTCGATCCCCGCCTTGTCGAGCGCGGAGAGGGCTTCGGACCAAGCCTCGTCGATATCGGGGAAGTCCGACGCGTCGGGCTCCATCGCCAGGACCTGGACCAGCTTCCAGATCACCCAGATCAGTATGTAGAAGATCGAGAAGAGGGCGGGGAGCCAGAATTGGTTGATGAGCGGAACGTCGGTGAGATTTCGGCGGATGTACTGGTTGTTCACATAATAGAGCACGCCCAGGATCGCGAAGAGCAGGAGGAAGTGCAGGAGCCAGAGGACGGTCCGCCCGACGCCGGACATCGCCCGTGCGCCGCTGTAGAACATCGGCAGGAAGATGCCGGAGATCAGGCTGAAGAAGTTCCGGATCGACTGGATGAGAGCGAGCACGGAGCGCCGTCCTTATCGAGAGAGAGGCCGGATCGGTGTTCGTCGGCTTCGGCGGGCGAGGAATCGCCCTAGAATGCCACCATGGCGATGACTGCGCCGATGCCGAGGAGGAAGATCACGCCGAGGCCGGTGACGACCATGCGCTGGAGGCGCTCGCGACCGCGGAGCGGCGGCACCTCGGTCGAGACGTTGAGGCCGGGAGGCGGGTTCCAGGCTTGGCTGAGCGACTTGACCACGCGCGCCTTGGCGTCGTCCATGCGGGTTCGGAGGTCTTCGGGCGAGTCGAGATACCGACCGCGAAAGCCGAGCATGACGCACTGATAGAACGCCTCGACGACGTCGGTGCCCATCGGCTTGGCCATCTCGTACTGGTCCCAGAACTTCCAGTACCGGTCGCGGGTCTCGAAGAGCTGGGTCTCGAGGCTCTGCTCGTTCCAGGACCGCGTCCAGGGCGAGTCCATGATGAAGATCTCATCGAGCCAGCACACCAGCGCGTATTTCACGCCGAGGAATGAACCCTGGCCGATGAATTCGGGAACGTGCATCGCGTCGGCGGGTTGCAGCCGGTGGAGCAGTTGCTGCTGTTCGTGGCCGAGTTCGAGGGGTTCCCCTCGATCGAGACGCTCCTTGAGGTCCAGCCCATAGCTGAGGATGGGATAGACGAGATTCGCGAGTGAGCTTTTCATGGAGCGACCGCTGTCTCCCAAGGGGGCGACGGCGAAAGGGCCGCCTTCGCGTTCCAAGCCGGAGGGCCGAGACCGTCGACCTCGATACGAGCCTAGGACGACTTCGGCGTCACGTAGAGCGTGAGTTGGAGCGGCGTGGTTTGGCCGCCGGAGGTCCGGATCGTCAAGACCTGCTGTCCCTGGATGTTACCAGCGATCAGGTTCTCGTTCAACCGCACCGCCAGCGTCAACGAACGCTGCACGTTGTTCCATTCCTCGGTCTGCGACTCGCGACTGATCTGGAAATAGACCAGACCCATCTGCTTGGGCAGAGCGCGCGGCGGGTTGGGCGTGTGGTTGAAGATCAGGCCGGGGGCGCCGAGACGGAAGATGTTGTCGACCTTCTCGGACGACCCGACCTTCATGTCGAGCTGCCCGCGCGTCAGCAGCTTCACGCAGTCCTCCGCCTCGAGCTGCGTCTTGACGCCGATGAACATCTGCCAGGTCGGGTCGAGCCATTCCCGCTTGATCGAGACCTCCATCCGCAGGCCCGCGCCGACGAAGTGGGCCTCCTTGTACTCGGGCTCGATCAGCTTCTCGATCAGATCCTGGATGATCCGGTAGACGCTGTAGAAGCAGGTCCCGAGGTCGTCGTGGTCGTAGTCGGGCAATTCCGGGGTCCGGCGAGTCTCCCCGAAAATTGCCAATTGCCCAACCATGCGGCATAATTCCGCGTACATGGGTAGAGGGTGGACCCCTTCGGCGAAGACGTAGACTCCGAGGAGCGCATACGCTTCATTGAGCTCGCGCAACTGCGCGAAGATCAGCGGGTCCCCCTGAGAATGGCTGTCGAATCCGATTCCACGCGAGACCACCTGGCCGGCGATCGCCTCGATCTTCTTTCCGATCCTGTCGTGCAGCGCCCGCAGCAAGCCTTGTCGCAGCGGGGCCCAAGCCGAGCACGAGAGCACCGGCGGAAAGTAGGTCTGGTCGAGTTCCGGAGTCGCCTCCGCGCGCTCGGAGCGCTGGATCCGAGCGATCGGCACGACTTCGTAACCCGCGAGCTCCTGGTTCGAGAGCAGGAGCTTGAAGTTGAGCACGCGCGTCGTGATCGGCTGCGGGTTCTGGCCGCTGTTCTCGTCCTCGAGGGGTTGCGTCTCGACGCGGTAGCGGGCGAGATCCTTGCCTTCGCTCGCGAGATTCGCTCCATTGGGATTGAACGCGGGCACGCCGAGGTACACGGTCAACGTCGTGTTGCGGTCGAATGCGTTCTTGAGGTCGATCTCGTTGAGGACGCCGTCCTGCGGGATCGAAACGAGCGTACCGTCTCTGAGGCGGGCTTCGAGGCGATTCACGACGAATCGCGAGTTGCCGAGCGCTCCTTCGTTCAGTTCGATCGAGCGCAGGCCCCAGTTGTAGTGCGAGTCCCACTTCTGACCGAGATTCGTGAGCGACGCAAAGTGTCGCGCGGAGGCTTGGAAGTGATGCGGCCGGAGAAACATCCCCTCCTGCCAGTGGACCGGTCGGTTGGCCATGCTC
The DNA here is from genome assembly GCA_033763215.1 of Isosphaeraceae bacterium. Taxonomy (GTDB): domain Bacteria; phylum Planctomycetota; class Planctomycetia; order Isosphaerales; family Isosphaeraceae; genus JANRKW01. The sequence goes on from JANRKW010000013.1 coordinate 8,602, forward strand.
TACTCTTCGATTGGCCGGGGAAGGACGCGGGTTCGAGAACCGTCGAGTCGCGACTCGCCCTACTCTACGGCGCTGGGGGTGACGACACAATCGGTCAGACGTCGGAAAGAGGTCGCGTCGCATCGACCTCGCGGCGGCTCGGTCCGGGATCCTCGAACGGCGACTCGATACGCTTCGGGAGGTCGACATGAGTGTGAACAAGTTCCGCTATCGGCAGATCTTCTCCGACACCGCCGGCGAACTGCGCCTCTGGATCCTGGTGCGGGAGACCAACGAACTCTCGTATCGATTCATCCATCGCCTCGACTTCGTCTCCAAGCCGATCGACATCAAGGCGAAGACGGCCGACCACGACGCGGCGGGCCGCGAGATCGGCGGTCTCGTCGTCGACCCCACGATCGAAGAGTATCGCGACGCCTTCGGTCCCGGCAAGCGAGCCAAGGCGGTCGCGCTCTGGAACGAGTTGCTCGCGGAGCGGCCCGACCTGTCGCGCGGGCGGTCGTCGGGTCCTTATGCGATCGTCTCCGATCCGGCGAGCCCGCGCTTCGGATGCTTGACGTTCAACGGTATGTGCATTCATGGCGACTTCGATCTCTACGACGTGGTCGACCCCGGACACTCTCGCGCGAACCTGGGATTGGTCCGCGAGACGGTTCCGGTCGCGGGTTCGGCCAAGACGATGATCGACGTCATCCCACGCGGGTGGCATCGGGTCGCATCGATCGTGAATGGACGCGTCGGCAAGACGGTGATCCATCACGGCGGCGACTATCAATGGATCACCAAGGAGAAGAGCGCGGGGCATGCCGAGGATTCGGTCGAGGCGTACGGACCCGACCGAGAGGTCGTGAACCTTCGAGGTCGGCATTCGATCGCGGCGTTCTACGGCAATCGGTTTCCCGGCCGCAAGAGCCTGAGGCAGCATCATTGATTCGCGGCGATGGCGCGGAGCGTCGACCGCCCCCCGCGGCGGCCTCCTCGAGGGGGGCGCCGCGGGGGGCCGGTTCGACGGTGCTTGGATCATTCGATCACGTAGGTATATTCGCCCTTGTCGTCCACGCCGATCGAGATCGCCGAGATCGCCTTCCCTTCGGCCATTCGCGTGAGCACATGCTCGGAGATTTCCGGGAGCATCGTCTTGTTGATGATGCTCTCGACGTTCCTCGCACCCGACTCGACCTCGCGGCAACGCGAGGCGATCGCCTCGATGAGCGCTTCTTGATAGGTGAATTCGGCCTTGTGGGTCTCGCGGATCCGCTTGGAGACGCGTCCGAGTTGGAGTTTGATGATCATGCGGAGGATCGGGTCGCTGATCGGGAAGTAGGGCACGACGTTGAGCCGGCCGAGGAAGGCGGGCTTGAAGTGCTTGAGCAGCTCGGGCCGAAGAGCCTCGGCGAGCGCGGCGGCGTCGGGGCAGGTGTCGGGGTCGCTGCAGAGCTTGGCGATCAGGTCGGTGCCGGCGTTGGAGGTCAGGAGGATGACGGTGTTCTTGAAGTCGATCACTCGGCCGTCGGTATCCTCGAGGGTCCCCTTGTCGAAGACCTGGAAGAAGAGCTCCATGACGTCGTAGTGGGCCTTCTCGCATTCGTCGAGGAGGACGACGCTGTAGGGTCGCTTGCGGACCGCCTCGGTGAGCACTCCGCCCTCGCCGTAGCCGACGAGTCCCTTGGCCGACCCCTTGAGGTTCGAGATCGACGAGCTGTCCTTGTATTCCGACATGTTGATCGTGATCAAGTTCTTCTCGCCGCCGTAGAGCAGGTCGGCGAGTGCGAGCGCCGTCTCGGTCTTGCCGACGCCCGAGGGGCCGACGAGCATGAAGACGCCGATCGGCTTGCGCGGGTCGGTCAACCCGGCGCGGGCGGTCCAGAGTCGCTGGGTCAGCACCTCGAGAGCGGCGGCCTGGCCGACGATCCGCTCTTCCATCTTCGCCTTGAGATTCAAGACGGTGTGGATCTCATCGGAGAGCATCCGGCCGACCGGGACTCCCGTCCAGCCCGAGATCACCTCGGCGATCGTTTGCGCGTCGACGCAGACCTGCATCAAGGGCTTCTCGCCCTGGAGGGCGCGGAGCTCGGCGGTCTTGGCCTCGAGTTCCTTGGTCTTCTCGGCGATGGCGGGCGAAGGGGTCTCGGCCTTGGCCGCCTTGTCGGCGGCGTGGAGCTGTTCGAGCGACTCGCGGATCGCCTGCAGATCCTTGACGATCGCCGCTTCCTTTTCCCAGCGGGCCTGGAGTTCGGCGAGTTCGACGCGGGTCGACTCGAGGTCGGCCCGTACCGCGGCGATCCGATCTCCGTGCGGAGCGCCGACGGCCGACTCACGTTCGAGGATGCCGAGCTCGACCTCGAGATTCTGGATCCGACGCTGCGCGTCTTCGACGGCGGGCGGGGTCGAGTTCTGACCGATCTTGACGCGGGCGCACGCAGTGTCGAGCAGGCTGACCGACTTATCGGGGAGTTGGCGACCTTGGATGTAACGCGCCGACATCGTCACCGAGCTCTCGACCGCTTCGTCGAGGATCCGCACGCCGTGGTGCTTCTCGAGCATCCCGACGACTCCGCGCATCATTCGCACGGCGCTGGTCACGCTCGGTTCCTCGACCTTCACCTCTTGGAAACGGCGTGCGAGCGCGGCGTCCTTCTCGAAGTACTGCTTGTATTCGGCGAAGGTCGTCGCCGCGATCGTGCGGAGTTCGCCGCGAGCGAGGGCGGGCTTGAGCAGGTTCGCCGCGTCGTTCTGGCCCGCCTGACCGCCCGCGCCGATCATGGTGTGGGCTTCGTCGATGAAGAGGATGATCGGAATCGGCGAAGACTTGACCTCCTCGATCACCTTCTTGAGCCGGTTCTCGAATTCGCCCTTGACGCCGGCTCCGGCCTGGAGCAGTGTGAGATCGAGCGTGCGCACATGAACATTCTTCAGGACGGGGGGGACGTCGCCCTGGGCGACTCGGAGAGCGAAACCCTCGACGACCGCGGTCTTGCCCACGCCCGCCTCGCCGGTGAGGATCGGGTTGTTCTGACGGCGGCGGATCAGGATGTCGACCATCTGCCGGATCTCGGCATCGCGGCCGAGGACCGGGTCGATCTGTCCCTTCTGGGCCTTCTCGGTCAGGTTGATCGTGAATTGGTCGAGGGAGGGCGTCTTGCTCGCACCCGCGGGTCGACCCGGATCGCCGGTTCCCGCCTGCGCGGCGGCCGATCCCGCGGGCGATTCCTCTTCGATCGAGCCGGCCACGATCTTCGCGAGTCCGGCGGAGAGTGCGTCGGCGTTGATCTTGCCGAGTTCGCGCGACGACTCGCGGACGAGCCGGCCCAGGCGCTCGTCGGAGAGCATCGCGAGCAGGAGCACGCCCGACCGGATCGAGCTCTCTTGGAACTGGACCGACGCGAGCACCCAGGCTTCCCGGATCGCCGCGTCGATCTGCGGGGAGAGGGTCGGCGTCCGGCCGTTGCCGGTCTTGAGTCCGTCGATCGCCTTGGTCAGTTCGCGGAGCACCGCCGAGGGGTCGACCTCGAACTGCTTGAAGATCCGGGCCAGGTCGCCCCCTTGCACTTCCATGAGCTTGGTGAGCCAATGCTCGAGCTCGACGCTGTAGTTCGTCCGCGAGAGACAGAGGCCCGCCGCGCCTTGGAGCGCGTCGAGGCAGGACTTGTTGAGCTTCTTGATCAGAGCGCCCGAATCCAAAGGCATGGATTTCTCCCCTCTCTCGCATCGACCCGGTTGCGGCGACGACGCCGCACAGCGTCCGAATGTACTCGACCCTCCGAACCGACTCAACGACCGCGTGTCGATCGGACGAGGCAGAGATCGCCATGGCGACCTCCCTCGCACCCCGGCGAACCCGCGCACCTCGCGACGGCTCCGAGAGATCGAGGTAGGATACGCCGTCGGCCCGAATCTAGGACACGCGAGGGTGAACGAGATGGGACGTTGCGAGATGTTCGATCACACGGCCGACGTTGGGATGAGGGTCGAGGGTCGCGACCTGGCCGACTTGCTCGAGACGGCGGCCGGCGGGCTCTTCGACGCGATCGCCGTCGACCGATCCCGTATCCGTCCGCTCGAGGTCGAGGAAGTCGTGCTCCAGGCCGAGTCCACGCTCGACCTCTTCGCCGACTGGCTCTCCGAGCTGATCTATCGCGCGGAGGTCGGACGCAAGCTCTACGGCAAGTTCGAGGTCGAGGCTCGTCCCGACGAGCGATCGTTGCATGCTTGGATTTGGGGAGAGCCGATCGACCTCGCCCGGCACGAGTTCGGCTCGGAGGTCAAGGCCGTGACCCGGCACGGCTTGATCGTGGAGCGGCGGGCCGACGGTTCTTGGTTCGCGGAAACGATCCTGGATATCTGAGGCCCGCGGGCGCGATCGTTCGATCAACCGATCCTGCCGGTGATGTACGCCTCGGTCCTGGGATCCTTGGGGTTGGTGAAGAGTGCGTCGGTCGGGCTGAATTCGGCGACGACGCCGGTGCGGGTTCCGGGAGACGACTTGTCGTCGAGCATCATGCAGGCGGTCATGTCGCTGCTGCGGCGGGCTTGCTGCATGTTGTGGGTGACGATCACGATCGTATAGTCGGACTTGAGATCGTCCATGAGATCCTCGACGCGTTTGGTCGAGATCGGGTCGAGCGCCGAGCAGGGCTCGTCCATGAGGATGACCTCGGGCTCGACGCTGAGGGTGCGGGCGATGCAGAGGCGCTGCTGCTGTCCGCCCGAGAGTTCGAGCCCGGAGCGATGGAGTTTGTCCTTGACCTCGTCCCAGAGCGCGGCGCGTTGGAGGGAGCGTTCGACGAGTTCGTCCATGTCGCCCTTGTATCCGTTGATGCGGGCGCCCCACGCGATGTTGTTGTAGATGCTCTTGGGGAAGGGGTTGGGTTTCTGAAAGACCATGCCGATCCGTCGACGGAGCGAGACGGCGTCGACGTCGCCGCCGGTGAGTTCGCGGCCGTCGAACTCGATCGAGCCTTCCATCCGGGCGCCGGGGATCAGGTCGTTCATGCGGTTGAAGCAGCGGAGCAAAGTGCTCTTGCCGCACCCCGAGGGGCCGATCAGGGCGGTGATCCGGTTCCGCGGGATGGCGATGTCGATCTCGCGTAGGGCGAGCGAGGCGCCGTACCAGACGTTGAGTCCGCGCGTGCGGAGCACGATGGGATCGGCGGTGGGGGACGACATGGTCGTCGAGGCTCCAGGTTCGTTGATCGGAATCGTATGAGAGATCTCAGTGTGCGAGCATTCGCCGAGTCCGCCCGGAGGTCAGGCTCGCGGACCTCGCGAGTAGCGATTTCGGATCAGGATGGCGAGTGCATTCATCGAGAGCAGCAGCGCGACGAGGATCAAGATGCCGCCGACGGTGACGAGCTGGTACGCCGGCTTGGCTTCCTTCGCGTAGTTGTAGATCTCGACGGGAAGAGCGGTGTAGCGGCTCATCAGACCGCGCGGGAGGCGAAGGATCGATCCGGCGGCGCCCGCGAGCAGCAGCGGGGCGGTCTCGCCGATCGCGCGGGAGAGAGCGAGGATCGTTCCGGTCAGGATGCCGGGCATCGCCGAGGGGAGGACGTGGTCGCGAATCACCTGCCAGCGGCTGGCGCCGAGTGCGAGAGCAGCCTGCCGGAGCGACGCCGGGACGGTCCTCAAGGCTTCCTGGGTCGAGATCACCAGCACCGGGAGCACCAGCAGGCTGAGCGTGAGCCCGCCGGAGAGGAGGACCGGTCCCAGGGCCAGACGATCATATCCGAACGCTCTGACGAACACGGCGAGGCCGAGGATGCCGTAGACGATCGACGGCACGGCGGCGAGGTTGGCGATGTTCGTCTGGATCAACCGCTTCATGGGGCCGTCGGCGGCGTATTCCTCGAGGTAGATCGCCGTGCCCACGCCGACCGGGATCGCCGTGCAGAGCACGATTCCCAACAGCCGGAGACTCCCGGCGATGCCGGCCTTGTAGCCGGCGAGCGCGGGGTTGCTCGACTGGAGGTTGGTCATGAGGAACCTCAGCAGATCGAGCCCGCCGCGCTCGATCACCTTCGGCTCGGAGACGTCGCCCCGGAGGATGACTCCGATCAGAGCGCCGAGGAGGATGACCAGGACGACGACGCCCGTCGTGGTCGCGAGGAGGCAGGCCGACGCGAAGAGCGGTCCCAGGACGCGTCGGCGGATTCCCAAGGGAGCGAAGTTCGACGTCTCGGCCGAGGGCGACGTGCTCATGAGTAGACCTCTCGATAGCGGCGGAGCACGGCCTGGCTGATCAGGTTCATCGTGAGCGTCACGGTGAACAGTGCGAGACCGACGGCGAAGAGCGAGAGATACTTGGCCGAGCCCGACTCGGCCTCGCCGCCCATGATCGCAACGATGTAGGCCGTCATGGTCTGCACCGAGCCGAGAATGTTCAGCGAGATCCGCGGCTGCGACCCGGCCGCGAGCACCACCGCCATCGTCTCCCCGACGGCGCGGCTGATCGCGAGCAGGAACGAGGCCACGACGCCCGAGAGCGCCGCGGGAAGCACAACGCCGACCGAGACCTCGAACTTGGTCGCGCCCAGGCCGTACGCCGCCTCGCGGAGCCCGCGCGGGACGGCCGAGAGCACATCTTCACTCAGCGATGAGACCAGCGGGATGACCATGATCCCGACCACGATGCACGCGCTCACGACGTTGAAGGTCTCGACCTCGAGCCCGAGCGGCTCCAGGATTGCTTTCAAGACGGGCGTCACGAGCAACAAGGCGAGATAGCCGTAGACGATCGACGGCACGCCGGCGAGCAGCTCGAGCGTCGGCTTGAGGGCGGCTCGGAGCGACCTGGGAGCGTATTCGCTCAGGAAGATCGCACTGGCGAGCCCGATCGGGAGCGCGATCGCCGAGGATCCGAGGGCGATCACGAATGTGCCCCAGAGCATCGGCAGGAGACCATATTTGGGCGGGTCGGAGTCGGGCGTGGTCTCGGTTCCGAGGAGGAATCCGCCGACGGAGACGCCGTCCTTGCGGAAGAAGGCGAGCGTCTCCGAGCCCAGCACGAAGAGGATGCCCAGCGTCGTCAGGATGGTGATCGCCGCGCAGATGAAGAAGAAGATCCGAACGGCGACCTCCTGGGCGCGCGTGAACCGCGAAGGCCCCGCCCATCGGGTTTCGTGTGGAGCCGAGCGTTTGGCCATCGGGCGATTCCTGGTCGTGGATGGGTGCCCGGGGGCGAGGCACGTGCGACGTGAGTGGAGGGGGCAAGCCGCGATCGTCGATTCGAGCGAATCGCCCCGGCGCGGAATGAGCGACCGGGGCGATCTCGATTCACTTCGACGGAGCGGCTGCCGGAGCGGCTGCGGGCTTGGCGTCGTCGGTCTTCGCGGCCGGCGCGGAAGAGCCGGACAGCGCGGCCTGATTCGCGGCGATCGCCGCCGCGTCGGGCGGGACGTAGCCCGCCTGCTTCACGAGCGTCTCGATGTTCTCGAGGTAGTACTTCACGAACCCGCCGACGTCGGACCGCTTCATCGCCGAGTTCTTGACGTAGATGAAGAGCGGGCGGGAGAGCGGGACGTAGGTCTTCTCCAGGATCGTCTTCAGGTCGGGAGCGACGGCGGGCGCCTTGTCGTCGACTTGAACCGGCACGATCCGGAGCTTGTCCTGGTTCTCGACCGCATAGGCATAGCCGAAGTAACCGATGCCGTCGGCGTCGCCGCCGACTCCGCGGACGAGGATGTTGTCGTCGGCGCTCGCCTGCAGGTCGAGCCGGTGGGTCTTGGCCGATCCGCCGATGATCGCCTCGCTGAAGAATTCGTGCGTGCCCGAATTCGCGTCGGGCGAGTAGAGCACGACCTTGCGATCGGGCCAGGCCGGATTCAGATCCTTCCAGGTCTTGATCTTGCTGTTCGGCTCATAGAGCGCTTTGAGCTGGGCGACGGTGATCGACTTCACGAAGTCGTTCTTCTTGTTCACGACCACGGCGATGCCGTCGTAGCCGACGGTGAACTCGGTCCAATCGATCCCTTGCGCCTTGGCCTTGGCCGCTTCCTCGGACTTGGCGGCGCGCGACGCGTCGACGATATCGACGCGGCCGTCGAGGTAGTTCTTGAATCCGCCGCCGGTGCCCGAGTTGTTGACCACGACCTCGACGTCGGGATTGACGCGGGCGAACGCCTCTTGAGCGGCCTTGCTGATCTTGAAGACGGTGCTCGAGCCGTCGACAACGACCGTTCCGCCGCCGGTGGAGGGGCCCCCCGACGACTCGCCCGGTCCGCCCGAAGGGCCGCCGGCGGGTTCGTCGCCGCCGCAGCCCGTGAAGGCGGCGAGCGCGAGGAGCATCGAGGCCGAGGCGAGACGGATCGAAGAATGGGAACTCATGGGTTGCGGTCATCCTTAGTGGGTTCGACCCAGCGCGGGTTCGCGGCGAACTCCGCCGCGAGGGCGTTGAATCGGTCCGGCTCTTCCTCGTGAGGAAGATGTCCGGAGGCTTCGAAGATCACCTTGCGTGCACGAGGCAACTGCTGGGCGAATCGTTCCGCGGCGGCGACGGGGATGATCCGATCGTGTCGGCCCCAGATGATCATCGCGGGCGGGACGAGCGTCGAGAGCGGAGGCGTTCGCGTCCCCGCGCGAAGGGGCCCTCGACTCATTGCCAGCAACGCTTCGACGGCGCCGTCGATCAGGAACGGACGATAGTAGACCTCGACCATTTCCGGAGTGACGATCTTCGGGTCGTGGTATGCCGATGCGAGTCCCGCGGCGACCATCTTGCGGGTCACCAGAGTGCGGGCCAACGCGATCCGCAGACGATCGCCGAGATTCGGAAGGGGATTCGCCGCGGCGGCATCATCCTTGGACGGCGGCCGGGTCGTGGTCGTTTTCTTGGAGTCGGGGTCGCGAGGTTCCCCGGGGAGCGGGCCGATCAGAGAGCGGCCACCCGACGACGGCGACCAATCGGGCGGAGCGGCGTCGACGAGGATCAGCCCGGCGACGCGATCCGGATGGAGGAGGGCGAACCGCGCCGCCACGGCGCCGCCCATCGAATTGCCCACCAGGATCGGCCTCTCGATGCCGAGGGTCCGGAGGGTCGCGTCGAGGTGGTCGACGTACGCCGCGAGATGGTATTCGCCGTCGCGCGGTTTGGCCGTCAAACCGAAACCCTTGAGGTCGATCGCAAAGACGCGGAAGTCGCGTGCCAGCGCATCGATGTTCCGTCGCCAGGTGTAGGTGCTCGACCCGAATCCGTGGATCAAGACGATCGCTCGGCCGCGTTCACCGCGACGGACCACGTGGGTCTCGATCGTTCCGACCTGGACGAACTCCTCGGCGGGAGCGAGGTCGCGAGCCTTCACGGGAGTCGAGGCGATCGGAGCGGGCGGGGGCGCGACGGGATCGTCCGCCGAGACCACCAGCGTGAGCAGGATCGGGATGCAGAGGGAGATCGCGGCCATGGTGCTGATTCGACTCGGCTCGATGGGAATCGGGACCGGATCCCATCGGATTCGCTCGCCGACGACGATCGACGACCGCGGGACGCCCGAGACTCTAGCAGGCGGAGATGTGGATTGTGTGAAAATCCGACCGTCGGGTCGACCATTTTCTCAGTGGGATCGCGGCTCCGGAGAGTCGGAAGCCCGTGGGTCGTGACGAGGGAGCAGGACGATGAATCGCGTACCGTCGCCGAGACGACTGGTCACGGTGATCTGTCCGCCGATCGACTGAACGAGGTGTTTGACGATGGCGAGACCGAGCCCGGTTCCGCCCAGTTCTCGGCTTCGGGCCTTGTCGACACGATAGAACCGCTCGAACACTCGAGGCAGGTCGTCGCGGGGGATCCCGATCCCGGAGTCGGCGACCTCCACGGCGACGCTCGTTCCGCTGAGGCTCGCTCCCACACGGACCCAACCGCCTTCGGGAGTGTACTTGATCGCATTGTCGATCAGGTTGTCGAAGATCTGACGGATCGCTTCGTCGTCGGCCATCACATGCGTCGGCCCGTGGAGTCCCTCGAGATCGCACTGGAGCTCGAGTCCCTTCGTCTCGGCTCGACCTCGGTGCGACTCCGCGCAGGCTTCGAGCGCGGGGGCCAATTCGAGCGGTCCGTGCTCGAAGATCCCCTCGCCGGAATCGAGCCGAGCCAGACTGAGCAGGTCGAGGATGAGTTGGTTGAGCCGCTCGGCCTGCTCCTCGATCCGATGGAGGAACTTGACGTTCACGGATTCGTCATGGAGAGCCCAGTCGAGGAGCGTCTCGGTGTAGGCCTTGATCGATGCGAGCGGGGTCTTGAGCTCATGCGAGACGTTGGCGACGAAATCCTGCCGCATCCGCTCGAGCCGGCGGAGTTCGGTCACGTCGTGGAAGACGAAGACCGCGCCCGTCGGCGGGTCGCCCGGCAGGGGAGTTCCGTGGACCGCGAAGGTCCGCGTCTGGGCTCGAAGGCCTTCGCGGCTGACCATCGCGATCTCGCCTTTGTGGATCTCGCTGCTCGAGAGCGTGGCCTCGACGACCTGCTGGATCTGCGTACTTCGGATCAGTTCCGGGAGAAACCGGCCGACCGAGGAGCCGTCGAGCCCGAAGAACTGGTCGGCGCTCGCGTTGGCGAAGAGGAGTCGGCGGCGGTTGTCGATCGCGATGACGCCCTCGGTCATGCCGCCGAGCACGACGCGAAGCTGTTCGCGATCCCGCTCGAGGACCTCCAGCCGCGCTTCGATCTTGGGAAGGATCGCCTCGATCTGCTGGGCGAGCCGACCAATCGGGCCGCCGGTCTGCACCACGATCGGTCGCGAGGTGCGATTCTCTTCGAAGGCGTCGAGACGAATCCGAAGTCGGTCGAGAGTTCTGAGCACGCGGCGGAGCCAGGCGATGAAGAACCAAGCGGCGACCCCGGCCAGGGCCGACAGCAGCCAGAACTCGATTCGGCCGAACATCGCGGGGAAAGCTCCTCCAACCGACGACCTCGTGAGTCACGAGTATTTCGGTCTCGGGGACCCCCGGTCAAGTGGCGGCGAGGGAATCGCCTGCATCTTCCCCCGCCGCTCGAGTCATCTCGGCTCAAGGCCGACACTTCTCGCACTTCTTGTATCCCGACTCTTCGGCTTCCTCGAGGTCGTGGAAGAGTTGGCGATTGTCCTCCTTCATGCCCCTCGTGGAGGAGCAGCCTTCGCGATGGACGACATGCGACGAGCGGTTGCCGATGAACGGCAAGGAGTCGCTCGTCGACGGCGTCGGCGCGATCGTCTGGAGGCTCGGGGGCTTCGAGTCGTCGGGCCGGCGAATGTCTCCCGGAGCGTCTTGCAAGGCCTGGATCGCCGAATCGCCGGCCGGGGGGAAGAAGCGGACGCTCGCGACATAGAGCGCTGCGAGGATCGCCACGGCGAGCACGGCGGAGGAGAGTCCCTTCGCGAGGTCGTTCTTGGCGGGCGTCGACGTCTCGCGATTGGCGTCGCGCCAGCGGACGAGTGCGTTGCGGAACTGAAGGGCATCGTCGAAGCGATCGGCCGCGTCGAACTGTACGGCACGCGCGATGATCCGTTCGAGCTCGCGGGGAACCCCGGGGACCACGCTCCGGATCGAGGGCAGCGGCCGGCCGATTTCTTTTCTCGACCGGTTCTTCGGGGGCGATCTCATGTCGAGCGGCACGACGCCGGCGAGCATCTCGAAGAGCACGATGCCGAGGCTGTAGACGTCCGCACGGCCGTCGGCGAGCTCGGGATGGCCCATGCGCTGCTCGGGCGCCATGTAGTTCATCGTGCCGAGGACGACGTTCTCCGAGAGGTTCGAGTTGGAACTGAGCCGTCGCGCGAGACCGAAGTCCGTGAGATGCGGGATGTCCTGGGAGTCGATCATGATGTTCGACGGCTTGACGTCGCGATGAACGATTCCCCGCTCGTGTGCGTAGTGGAGAGCATCGGCGAGCTTGACTGCGATGTCGACCGCTTCGGCCGTCGAGCACCTACCCTCGCCGATCCGGTCCGCGAGCGTGCGGCGGCCGCGGATCAGCTTGTACGAGATCCAATAGTGCCCGTCGTCCTCGCCGAATGCCCAGACGGGGACGATGTTGGGGTGGTCGAGCCCCGCGGCGATCTTGGCTTCGCGCCGGAACCGCTCGAGCGACTTCTCGTCGTGCTTGCTCGCCTTGAGGACCTTGAGCGCGACCAGTCGGTCGACCTTGAGGTCCTTGGCGAGAAACACCTGGCTGTAGCCGCCGCGGCCGATGCGTTCGATGAGGTCGTAGTGGCCGATGCGACCCAATCCGATCCTGCTGTGGATCCCCTCGCTGAGCGGTCGATCGAGGGAGATCGGGGCGTCGGACCGATAGTCGACGGTGGGAGAGTCGCTGGGGGGAAGATCGATCTGGATCGCGGAGCCGCAACGAGGACAGGCGGCCTCGCCGGTCCTGGAGAAGTCGCCTGAGATGTCGACGCTCTCCTGACATCGATCACAGATCACACGAATCGGCGCTTTCATGGTGCCACCCTCCTCGATGCGGAACGAACTGGGGGGAAGGGGGAACGTTCCGTAGAGGAGCTTAGAACAGCGCGAGGCTGCGAGCGCGGGAATCGAAGCGCGACGTTGCTTCGAAACGAAAGCGACCCGGGTCGCGCCGCGACGTACCCGGGTCGAGTTCGTGTTCGTTCCGATCCGAGTCGATCCGGGGATCCGGAGCGACTCGCTTGCTCAGTAAGCGCCCGATTCGCCGCGATGGTGGCCGTCGGACCCGACGCCCTCGCCCATTTCCTTGCGAGGAGGCGTGTGCGGTCCGCGAAGCACCGACTGGCCGGCGCGATTGTGCTGAGTGTGGCCGCGAAGCGGACCGCGACGCAGCGGCGGTTCCTGGCCTGCTCCGCCCGGGCCTTGGGCCACCAGCGGTGCCGGTGCCGCATCGAACGGCAGATCGTATTCGGCGTCGAGGTCGTCGTAACGCGAGACGTAGCCGGGCAACTTCGCCCGCTCGAGCTCGTCGGCGTACGACGCCAGCACGGCGCCCTGGATCTTCTCTCGGCACATCGAGTTGATCGGGTGAGCGATGTCGGCGTGGAGCTTCGCCCGCCCGTCGGCGTCGCGAATCGCGCGGTTCTCGTCGAGCCGGCTGCCGCATTGATTGCAGAAGCGGCTCCGGAGGTGGTTCTTGGTGCCGCAGTGGTTGCAGCGGTCCGTCAGCTTGCGCGACGGCATCGCGACGAAGAAGCCCTTCGCGCCCTCGATGATCTTGAGGTCGCGAATGACGAACATGTCGTCGAACGTGATGCTGCAAAAGGCTTGCAACCGTTCGTTGCTGCCCGAGTTGTCTTCCATGAGCTTGATGCGGACTTCCGTGATCTCCACAGTCGTACTCCTTTACGATGCGTGTCGTTCATTGCTCAGGGGAGGCTCGCGACCACATGGACCTGTCCTAGTCCCAGCGATTCGAGCCGATTCGCGGCGGCGATCGCCGCGTCGGGAGAACGGGCGAGGCCGAAGTAGGCCGAGCCGCTCCCACTCATCAGGGTCCCGTCGAGTTCGGACGGAACGAGGCTCCGCAGGGCGTCGCGCACACGAGTCAGACCCGGGTGAATCGACTCCGCGACCGGTTGCAGCCGATTGAACAGCTCGCGTCCGATCGCCGCGGTGTCGGCGGAGCGCAGGGCTTCGAGGAACGGTTCGATCGGACGGGGCCGATCCGGGGGGATCAGTCGACGATAGACATCGGCCGTCGAGACGCCCGTCGGAGGACAGACCAGCACGAACGAGAGCCGGGTTCCCAGTGCCCAGTCCTCGACCAGCTCGCCTCGCCCCCGGCAGACCGCCGCGGGACCATGTCGGAAGAACGCCACGTCGCTGCCGATCTCGCCGGCGAGCCGATCGAGGCGATCGGGGGAACAACCCGTCGCCCAGACCCGGTCGAGTGCGGTCAGCGTCGCCGCGGCGTCGCTCGATCCACCACCCAATCCGGCCTGAGCCGGGATCGATTTGTACAAGGAGATCGACGCCCCGCGCGACGTACCCGTCGCCTCGCGCAGTCGCTGGGCCGCCTTGACCACGAGATTCTCGCCGCCGGTGGGCAGTCGAGGATCGTCGCACTCCAAGGTGAGCCGGCCCGACGGGTCGTCCGCGATCTCGAGGCGATCGCGGAGGTCGACCGTGAGCATCAGCGATTCGAGGTCGTGATAGCCGTCTTCGCGTCGACCCTGGATCTCGAGAAAGAGATTCAGCTTCGCGGGTGCCCAGACCTCGATCCGCCCGTCGAGTCGATGTTCGCTCATGGCTCGATCCGTCCTCGACCCCCGGGCGCGGCCGCGAGGAGCGGCTTCCGGTACGGTCGACTCCAGAGGGTGAGCGAGGCGAGACGTCGATCCAAGGTGGAATCCAACCTGCGGGAAACGAGGGCTGAGACGCACGAATCGGGGTCGTCCCGACGCGTGGCACCTTTTAGCCCCAACGCGTTTTCTCCGCAACCCGAAATCCGCTCAAGTCGAAATGCCGCATGGACGAACGACGCGAATCCTGGAATTTTTTACAAAGAACCGTCGAAGTCGCCGACGCGGATCCTCAGCCGCCCCGTCCGCCTCGCGCTCCGCCGCCTCCGCCCCCGGTCGACCACCGCGAGGCGCACGCGCGAACCTCGGCCTCGAGCGCGGGTTCCTTCATCGACGCATAGCAGGCCAGGAGTCCGTCGATCGCTCGATACAACGGCTCGTTCGACGGATGCTCCATCGGGATCCGACCTCGAAAATTCGGCGGGATCGCGCGCTGAGCCAACTCGAAGGCGTAGCCGAAATGGCCGCGAGCGAGTCGCGCGTCGCGATCCGACTCGAGGGCGATTCGCCCCAGGGCCACATGGACCCACATATTATCACCACAACCCTGGAGAGCGAAGCGGAGGGCGTCGCGAGCGGCCTCGATGTCGCCCTCGCGCCAGAGTTCCATCCCTTCGGCGTAGTCGGGCTCGAGTTCGCGGACGCACTTGGGGTGCGAGAGCGCATGGTCGATCCCGCCCAGCGGCTCGAGTCGCAGACCGCCCTTTCGCTTCGGCTTCGGACCCTCGGGGGAATCGCCCGAGCCGCGGCTGGTCGGCTTGCCGGATCGCGCGACGCCGTTGCGCGGTTCGAGAGGATCGGGACGCTTCGGTCGTTCGTCGGAGGATTCCGTCATGAGCGGGACTCGAGAGAAGAGGGCGAAGGCGAGTTGGGCTCGACGGAGGCCGAGCGAGGGACGTCGAGGCTCGGCCGAGATCGAATCACGATCGATCCCTACCCCATCGACTATAGGGGGAATCTGCGCGGGACGCACCTGGGCGACGAATCTTCGGCCTCGGTCGGATGCACCGACTTGCTCGTGCCGCGTGTCGCATCTCGATGTCGCGGTTCCTGTTGAGGCGAGTTCCAAACTCGACGCCGGTCTTTCGTCCTTGCATGCGATTGCGGCTGTCGTGCATGCGATTCAGGCAGAGGTGCGAGGGATCTCAGTCGCCCTCGATCACTCCGGATCGACGTAAGCGTTGTTCTCCAAGCGGATTACAGCCGAGATCGAGAGGTTTTTCCGCCCAACGGTATCGATCTTGCTCTATTGGACATTCGAGCGGGGTCGTGCCTAGCTCGAGCACTCCTTCTTCTTTCCCAAGATCGAGAGAACGGACACGGAACAGCGCCTCCTCGAGGTGTGGGCGGGATCACCGTCTTCTCCGCGGGTCGAGGTTCGGCGGACGTGGTCGGCGTGTCGGCTCGTTTGCGGTTCCGGACGTGACGTTGCCTCGGTGGAGACACCGATGATCCGGATTCCCTTGCGCGCGTTGAGTCGATGGGCCGTGGTGTTGAGCGGCGTTCTCTGGCTTCCGGCACTTGCCCAAGCGCAAGACTCGCCCGCGCCGCCCAAGATCGAGGCGGCGGATACCGCCTTCATCATGATCTGCGCGGCGCTCGTCATGTTGATGACGCCCGGCCTCGGACTGTTCTACGGCGGCATGGTCCGCAGGAAGAACGTCCTCGCCACCTTCCAGCAGAGCTTCATCATGCTCGGCGTGGTCGCGCTGCAATGGGTCCTCTTCGGATACAGCCTGGCCTTCGGGCCCGACCTCGGTGGACTGGGATTGATCGGCAATCTCGATTGGGCCGGCCTGAACGGCGTCGGGCTCGATCCGCACTCCACCTACGGTCCGACGATTCCGCATCAGTTGTTCATGGTCTATCAGCTCATGTTCGCCGTGATCACTCCCGCACTCATCTCGGGAGCGTTCGCCGAGCGGATGAAGTTCACCGCATATCTGGCGTTCACGGTTCTCTGGGCGACCCTTGTCTACGATCCCGTGGCTCACTGGGTCTGGGGCGGCGGCTGGATCTCCGCAAAGCTCGGGGCGCTGGACTTCGCGGGCGGGCTCGTCGTCCACGTCATCTCCGGAGTCGCTGCGCTCTGCTGCGTGATGGTCATGGGCCGTCGCAAGGGGCTCGGTGAGGAGGAGATGCACCCGCACAACCTCACCATGACCGCGCTCGGCACCGGCTTGCTCTGGTTCGGATGGTTCGGGTTCAACGCCGGCAGCGCGCTCGCCGCAAACCGTTCCGCGGTCGCCGCGTTCGTCAACACGAACACCGCCGCCGCCGCCGCCGCGGTGAGCTGGTCGCTCATCGAATTCGTCCACAAGAAGAAGATCACCGTGCTCGGCACCTGCTCGGGCGCGGTCGCCGGACTCGTCGCGATCACTCCCGCCGCGGGCTTCGTCACGCCGATGAGTTCGCTCTTGATCGGCCTCGCGGTCTCCTTCGCCTGCTACGGAGCCATTCTCCTCAAGGGGCGGCTCGACTACGACGACTCGCTCGACGTCTTCGGCGTCCACGGCGTCGGCGGAGCCTTCGGAGCACTCGCGGTCGGGATCTTCGCGGTCAAGGGAATCAGCGGCGAGACCTCCGGCCTGATCGAAGGAAACCCGATGCAGGTCGTCTACCAGGCGATCTCCCTCGTTGCCGCGGGCGGATACAGCTTCATCGTGAGCTTCGTGCTCCTCAAGATCATCGATGCGGTGATCGGGCTCCGCGTCACCGCCGACGAGGAAGAGGTCGGGCTCGACCTCACTCAGCACGGCGAGCGTGGATACATCATGGGCGTGGGCGAACTGATGGGCGGGCACGAGTCGGCGATCGACCCGCTCGCCTTCGCCGAGCCGGCCGAGGGCAAGGTGGCCGTCGAGGTCTGACCGCGTCGCTCTCCCCGGACACACGTCGAACCGTCTGCAAACAACGGGCCCGCCGCGAGATTCGACTCGCGGCGCGGCCCGTGTCGTTTCGCGACAGCACCCTGCTGCCCGATCACCACGAGCAGGGGAAGCGCTTTCACGAAATCGGTGAAGGTCGGTTGCGATCGCTGGATCGTGACCTCCGCGGTCCGAAAAATCTTCGCGTGGAATCGACGCACCGAGCTCGAGATGGACGGACATGCCGAGATCCCCAGTGATCTTGATCCTCATCGCTTGGTCGCTCGGCACGGATATCGCTGCGGGCGGCGTCGTGATCGAGGAGGACTTTCGGGATACCAAAGCTCCCGGCTGGATCTTCTCGCGGGCCGAGCCCGGTACGGGGCCGTATCTCACGGCTGCCGCCGGTCGAGACGACGCGGGGAACGGGGCGTTGAGACTGACCGACTCTTTGCGCAATCAATCGAACAGTGCATTCTATGAGCCTGCTCTGACTCTCGGCGTCGGTTCTCGTCTCACGGTTTCGTTCGAGTTCTCGAGCCGTGCAGGGACGGGAGCCGACGGAATCGCGCTCGTCATCGTCGACGCCTCGAGGGGCGGGAGTGGTGTCGGCGGATACGGAGGGTCGTTGGGTTACGCAGCGCGCTCGAACCGCGTCGGAATGCCCGGCGGATATCTCGCGGTCGGATTCGATGAACTCGGGAACTTCTCGAATCCGACCGAGGGCCGACTCGGCGGGCCCGGCGGTACCCCCAATGCAATTGCCGTCCGAGGCGCCGGGGACGGCCGCGCGGGATATGCCTATTTGACGGGAACGCCCAATCTCGGAGAGGGAGCGATCGACTTTCCGAACGCGACCTCGAGGCCGGACGCGGAGCGGTCGCGGCGGGCCGTGGTGACGTTCGATCATGTGAACGCGAGCGAACTCTTGGTCAGCGTGGCAATCGGTTTCGGAACGACCGCCGCCCCGGTGACCCTCATCGATCGCTTCAACGTCGTCGGCCGGCATGCGCACGGAGTCCAACCGATGCTGCCCGAGTGGTTTCGGATCGGATTCACCGCGTCGACAGGGGCGTTGACCAACATCCACGAGATCCGCGATCTCTTGGTCACGATCGAGCCCTCGAGTGCCGTCCCCTCGATCTCGGCGGTTCCAGAACCGAGCGGTGCGATCTCGATCCTCGCCGGCACTTGCATCGGCGTCATCGGCCGGATCGCGCGAAGAGGATCGAAGGTCGCGATCGCTTGATCAGCGAAGCGCGGCGACGGCGTTGCGGAAGATGCGGAGACCGTCGCCCTCGGGCTTTCCCTCGCCTCGAGTCCAGCGCGGGTGGTGGTGCCGCTCGATGTGCCGCTCGGGGTGGGGCATGAGTCCGAAGATCCGGCCGGTGGGATCGCAAAACCCGGCGACGCCCGCCATCGAACCGTTCGGGTTGGCCGGGAACTCTTCGGTGGGACGATTCTCGGAGTCGATGTAGCGGAGCACGACGCGTCCGGACGCGATCCAGCGGTCGAGGGCGGCGGGGTCGGACGTGACGAAGCGTCCCTCGCCGTGGGCGACCGGAAGAGTGATCGGTTCATCGTCGACGAGGAAGGGCGAGAGGCCGGCGGTCGGCAGGAGTCGGATCCACCGGGCCTCGAACCGTGCGGAGAGGTTGTTCGTGAGGCTCGAAGGGGGATCTCCCGGACCGCCCGGCAGGAGTCCGGCCTTCATGAGCACCTGAAAACCATTGCAGATGCCGAGGAGGAGCCCGCCGCGCTCGTGGAACCGACGGAGACCGTCGGAGAGTTCGGTGCCGATGCGCGAGGCGAAGATTCGCCCCGCGCCGAGGTCGTCGCCGTAGGAGAAGCCGCCGGGGAAGGTGACGACCTGGAAGCGATCGAGGAGTCGGGGATCGTCGATGATCTGCGTGAGTCGGAGCGTCTCGGCGACAGCCCCCGCGCGGGTCCAGGCGGCGGCGGTTTCTTCGTCGCAGTTGGTGCCGGGGGCTCTGAGGACGAGGGCTCGAACTTCGGCCATGGCGGAGACTCGCGCGGGGAGAGGATCAATAGTTGATGTCGAGAGGGCTGTAGCCGCCGGTCGGGTAGTCGGGTTCGGAGCGATAGGCGAGGTTGCGCCGCAGGAGGTCGGCCTCGTAGATCTGGACGACGAAGTCGGCCGCGATCTTGAGCCGGGAGGAGGCTCCCTTGGCCGGGAAGTCGGAAGGCGCCCCGCGACGGAACTCGGCGACGCCGACGTGCTTCGACTTGCTCTTCACGTAATTGATGCCGGGGATGCCGTCGGCGTCGCCCGAGATGAGGATCGCGACGTCGTATGTGTCCTGGAGCGCGACCATGTCGACCGCGAGGCTGGTGTCGAGCCCCTTCTCATTGACGGTGTGATGAAGGAGGTCGACCTTCCAGTGCCCTTCCTGGCGGATCTCGACGAAGTCGGTCGCGGCCTGCACTCCGTGGTAGAAACGCTTCTTTCGCTCGAGGGCCCGGCGCTTGCCGTCGTACCACTCGCGGGTCTCGGCGAAGCAGATGCTCCAAGCTTCCTCGATCTTGCGCTCGGCCGAGAGATCCGGGAGCCGACGCGCAACGTCCTCGAGGTAGCTGTCGCGAAGTCGGGGATTGAGCTCGAAGCGGCTGCGGAGGCGGGATTCGGCCTTGGGGTCGCTGAGATCCCACTCGTCCATCTTCCCGACGACGTACCAGTAGATCCGGGAATGTTGAGCCGAGGGCCAAGGCGAACCCTCGGCGAAGGTCCGTCCCCAGTACTGGACGCTCTGCTCGAAGACATGGCGGTAGAAGGAACCGTAGTCGTCTACGCGGAGGTTGAGGTGTTTGAGCACGCCGTCGAGATTCGAGCCGTCGACGAATGTGACGAAACGAGGCATGGAGAGTTTCCTTTGCAGCTGCTGCGATCCGGCGTTCAGCGTTTGAGAAGAATGAAGGAGCGGACGACCGCGTCGAGGACCAGAGCGAGGACGGAGTCGGCGGTCACCAGCGGAGCGGGGCTTTCCAAGCGGACTCGAGAGCGGAGAGCGAGGCGTCGACGATGGTCGTGCCCGCGAGGCCGGTGACGACGAGTCGATCGTCGTCGCCGACGTACCCGAGCCGACCCAGGGGGAGGCCGTCGAAGAGTCGGTCGACCTCGGCGAGATGCTCGGGGTCGACCTCGATCAGGAAACGCGAGGGGGATTCGGAGAAGAGCAGGATTCCGTCGGCGAGCGCATCTTCGGCGGCGGGGATGTCTCGGAGCGAGATTCGAGCTCCCAGCCCGCCGGCAAAGGTCGACTCGGCGAGCGCGACCGCGAGGCCGCCGTCGGAGAGGTCGTGGCAGGCCCGAATCAAGCCGCGGCCGATCGCTGCGTGGATCGCTCGAAAGGTTCGGAGCGCGACGCTCGGCTCGACCGCCGGGGGCGTACCGCCTTCGAGACCGAGGTGCGACGTCCACTGAGATCCGCCGAGTTCGCGACGCGTGTGTCCGGCGATCAGGAGATGATCACCCGATCGCTTGAGGTCCATCGACACGCATCGCGCGACGTCGGGCACCTGGCCGATGGCGCTGATCAGCAACGTCGGGGGGATCGCGATCGAGACGCCCTCATGCTTGTATTCGTTGTTCAGGCTGTCCTTGCCCGAGATGAAGGGCGTACCGAACGCGAGGGCGAGGTCATGGCAGGCGAGAGCGGCGAGCACGAGCGATCCCAAGGTCTCGGGCCGCTCGGTGTTGCCCCAGCAGAAGTTGTCGAGCAAGGCGATCCGAGACGGATCGGCGCCGACGGCGACGCAGTTGCGGATCGCCTCGTCGATGACGCAGCCCGCCATGGCGTAGGGGTCGAGCTTGCCGTAGCGCGGGTTGATCCCGCAGGAGACGGCGAGCCCGCGCGACCTGCCTCGGACGGGGACGATCACCGAGGCGTCGCCCGGACCGTTCTCGTCGACGCCGACGAGCGGGTTGAGCACCGCTCGGCCTTGGACTTCGTGGTCGTATTGCCGGACGATCCATTCCTTGGAGCAGACGTCCCAGCCGCCGAGAACCGCCAGGAGGTCGGCGGTGAAGTCGTCTCGCTCGGGGAGCTCGAGCGGGGGGAACTCGGGCGGCGTGAATTCCGCCTTTCGGATCACCTTGGGGCGCCCTTCATGGAGGAAGTCCATGGGGAGGTCGCCCACGACGGCGCCGTGCCAGCGGAGAGTGAGTCGTCCGGTGGGCGCGAATTCTCCGAGGTCGGTCGCTTCGACCATCTCCTCGGCGCAGAGGCGTCGGAAGTCGTCCATTCGGTCCGGCGGAACCGCGAGGACCATGCGCTCCTGAGCTTCGGAGATCCAAACCTCGGTATATGACAAGCCTTCGTACTTGAGCGGGGCGTTCTCGAGGTCGACGATCGCACCGAGTTCCGCGCCCATCTCGCCGACGGCCGAGCTGAACCCGCCGGCTCCGCAGTCGGTGATGGCGTGGAAGAGGCCGCGGTCGCGGGCGCGGAGGATGACGTCGAGGACCATCTTCTCCATGATCGCGTGGCCGATCTGAACCGCGCCGCCGGAGAGGGTCTCGCTCTCGCCGGTGAGTTCCGCCGAGCTGAACGTGGCTCCGTGGATGCCGTCGCGACCCGTGCGTCCGCCGATCGCCACGATCCGGTCGCCTGGTTCGACGCGTTTCTCGGACATGCCGCGGGGAATGAGCCCGACGGTGCCGCAGAAGACGAGCGGGTTCGCCAGATACGCAGGATCCATCACGGTGGCGCCGTTGATCGTCGGGATCCCCATGCGATTGCCGTAGTCGCGGACTCCGGCGACGATGCCTCGGAGCACGCGCTTGGGGTGGAGCACTCCGGTGGGCAGGGTCTCGGCGGGCGTGTCGGGCGGCGCGACGCAGAAGACGTCGGTATTGCAGATCGGTTTCGAGCCCAGACCGGTGCCGAGTGCGTCGCGGATCACTCCGCCGAGTCCGGTGTTCGCCCCGCCGTAAGGGTCGATCGCCGAAGGGTGATTGTGGGTCTCGACCTTGAAGCAGACGTCGAAGTCGTCGTCGAAGCGGACCACGCCCGCATTGTCCGAGAAGACGCTGACCAGCCAGTCGAGCGAGAGGTCGTTGGTCGCCTTGAAGATCGTGTTCTTCAGGAGGTTGTCGATGACCTCGCCCTCGAATTCGATCCGACCGCGGAGCGTCTTGTGCGAGCAGTGCTCGCTCCAGGTCTGCGCGATCGTCTCGAGTTCGCAATCGCTCGGATCGCGATTCTCGGCCCGGAAGAAGTCGCGGATCGTCCGCATCTCGTCGAGGCTCAGATAGAGTTGGCCCGACTTGCTGAGGTGTTGAAGCGAAGCGTCGTCGAGCTCGCGGATCGGCACCTCGACGCGTTCGAACCGATAAGGGGTTCCCTGTCCGAGTCTTTCGAAGGGAAGCGTGCCGACGATCGCCTGTTCGACGGCGTCGTTGGCGAGAACGCGTTGGATCAAGCGAGGCAGATGCCCCATGTCGCCGACGATCTCGAAGCTCCTGACGGCGCGGACGTTCTCGACCGCGAGTCCGTGATCCTCGAGGAGCGCGAGGGCGCTCTCGGCCTCGGGATCGGTCACTCCGGGCTTCCGGAGGACGTGGACGACGGTTCGGCCCGGGTCGGCCGGCGCGGAACTGGGCTGGATCGAGAATTCCTCGACGACCGGATCGACGAGCAAGCGAGCCGCGGTCTCCTCGAGTTCCGAGAGCGGAACCGAGCCTTCGACGAGGAAGCCGCGATAGGCGGAGACTCGCCAGGGGCCCGGGATTCCCAGTTCGGCCGCTTCCGACTCGACGCGGCGGCCGACGTGATCCGCGACTCCCTCACGGGGACGAATTCGTATGTGCCGGAGCATGACGAAGAAGAACTCGTTCCAAGTGACTGGTATTCGAAGTAATGGATGACGACGACACGTCGGACAAGGCGATTCGATGCAGTTCGGTGTTTCGACCGGCGAGGCGGAGATCGGGAGATTGCGGCGAGCCCGATCCCGAGAGCCGACATCTTAGTCGGCATCGGCCCGCGATGCGACCGATTTCCCGGAATTTTCCTCGAGGAATGCCATGCGGTGGGCTCTGCCGGGGGCCCACCAGGCCTCGACTCGATCGCGATCTCCGGCGGAGAGGGCTTGTTCGAGGAGTTCGAGGCGCGATCGAAATGCCGCCAGCGCGGAGAGCAGGTCGGTGCGATTCTCGAGGAAGATCGAAGCCCAGAGAGCGGCGTCGGCCCCGGCGACGCGGGTGACGTCGCGATGGGCACCCGCCGCGAGCGGCAGATGATCCGGGGGGACGAGCGACGAAAGGGCCGACGAGACGGCGTGCGGGAGGTGGCTCGTGAGCGCGAGTCGACGGTCGTGTTCCACCGGGTCGAGCTCGACGATCCTGCAGCCGAGCAGCTTCCAGAAGCACCGCGCACGCTCGAGGCGGTCGGGCGGCGTCCGCTCGGTCGGGGTGAGTGCACAGACGCGCCCCTCGAACATGTCGGCTCGTGAGTGGGCGACGCCTTGCCGCTCGGATCCGGCGATCGGATGGGCGGCGACGAACCTCCGGACGGCGATCGGGTCGGCCTCGATCCGCTCGACGAGCGCCCGTTTCGTCGACCCGGCGTCGGTGATGAGGAGATCGTCGGGGCCGGCCGCGGCGAGGGCGACGACATCGGTTGCGATCCGGTCGACCGGGGTGCAGACCACGGCCACGGCGACGTCGCGGAGGACTTCGGGGAGATCGGCGGAGGCGGCGGCCTCGTCGATCGCGCCGAGGCGTCGCGCTTCGTCGAGACGCGCGGGATCACGACCGATGCCGACGACTCGGTGTCCGGCGGCGCGGAGAGCCATCCCGATCGAACCGCCGATCAGTCCGACACCCACGATCGCCGTCGCTCCGACCGGAGCGGCTGTTTGATGGTCCACCCGCACGACCCTTTCCTACGTCCTGCACGAGTTCGAGAAGTTGAATGATAGCGTCGAGCCGGGCGGACGGCGAGTTCGAACCGCCGCCGCACCCGTCCGGGTTCACTCGCCGGGCGTGTCGAGTGCGCTCCGAAGCTCGTCGATGCGTGCAGCGAGAAGTCGAGAATCGCCGTCGTCACCGAGGGTGGGGGAGATCCTATCCAGATCGGTTCGCGCCGAATCGAGTCGCCCCATGAGGATGCGAACCTCGGCGCGATCGGCGAGGGCGTGGGGGTGGTCGGGGTCGATCTCGAGTGCACGCGTGAACTCGAGATCGGCGGCTTCCCATTCTCCGGCGAGTTGGAGGCAGACTCCCCGTCCGAGATACGGCTCGACCCGTTCGGGCCAGAGGACCTTGGCGAGCTCGTAGAGTCTACGAGCGTCGTCGATTCGGTCGCGGTGAAGCAGCGCGTGTGCGAGGTGGAGGCAAGACTCCCGATCGGCCGTTCGCAGACGGAGCAGCCGCGAGACGCTCATGCGGCCGCGCAGGAACCGCCGGAGTCGTCGAGCGGAGAGCGCACGGGGAAAGATCATGCATTCGGCTCCAGGAACGGCTGGAGCGCCGCACCCATCGCCTCGGCCGATTTCCAACGCGCCGCCGGGGCCTTCTCGAGCGCTTTGCGAATGACTCGATCGAACGCGTCGGGGATGTCGGACCGATGGGCCCGCATCGGAACGGCCGGGTGTTCGAGGATCATGCAGTACGCGTCGGCGCGATTGGGATCGAAGTTGAAGAAGGGGTACTGGCCGGTCAGGAGGTAGTAGAGCGTGGCGCCCGCGCTGTAGATGTCGGCAGGTTCCTTGGCGTTCAAGAAGCCTCGGATGTGATCGGGGGAGATGAATCCGCTCGAGCCGCCGATGTCCTCCTGGTGGGTGAGTCCGGCGAAACCGAGGTCGTCGCGGAAACTCTTGGCGAGTCCGAAGTCGGAGAGCTTGACGACGGGACGCGCCGGGGTGCCCATGACGAGGAGATTCGAGGGCTTGATGTCGCGATGGACGAATCCCTTGGTGTGTGCGTGGTCGAGGGCCGAGAGGAGTTGAACGCCCATGCTCGCGGCGGTGGCGACGGGCAAGGGGCAGGGGAGGGAGTTCACCCAGGCGAGCGCCGAGGGGCCGTCGACGTACTCCATCACCAGGTGGAATTGGCCGTCGATCTCGTGAACATCATAGAACTCGACGATTCGTGGGTGGCGGAGGCTGCGGTGCACCTCCATCTCCCGCTCGAAGCGGAGGACGAGCCGTTCGCTCGCGGCGACCGCGGGCATCATCATCTTGATGGCCACGGGCCGGCCGCGGACGAGGTCGCGCGCCAGGTAGACCTCGCCCATCCCGCCGCGACCGATGGCGCGTTCGATGTGATACTCGGGCCGGGTCTTGGGATAGAGACGCCTCTGATCGGCGCAGGCTCGGCAGGTCCAGGTGATCGCGGCCTCGCCCGGTTCGGCGGCGATGGCGGTACCCAGCGGAGCCAGGACTCCGCAGATTCGGCACTGGATCTTACCGGTATCCGCGCTCGGTTCCTCGACGTGGAGCACGAACGAGCTTCCGCCCGCGGTGATCACGTCGCCGTTGTAGAGTCGGCGAGTATTGACCCGAAGGCCGTTCACCCGCATGCCGTTGGTGCTCCCTAGGTCGCGCAGGAGGCAGGCGGGCGGATTGAATTCGATGATGAAATGCTCACGCGACATGAAGCCGTCGTTCGGAACCGAGAACTGCGCCTGCGACGATCGGCCGACGATGAACGTCTCGTGGCGGTCGAAGGTGTAGACCTTGCCGACATGGGGCCCCGCGGTGACCTCGAGCGCGATCTTCATCCCACCGCTCCGCAGCAATCCGCACTCGAGGACGATCGATTCCCGACGGAATGTTCGACGGCGGGGAACGACCCCGCGCGGAGACCGATCAGCCCGGGGTTCCGAGTCGTTCCAGCGCGACTCGGCGGACGCCGCGCAAGTCGACCTTGCCCGTACCGAGAACCGGGATCGCCTCGACCTCGACGAAATCGTCGGCCGACGGGATCCAGAGCTTGGGCATCTCGCCCGCATTGAGCCGTCGATAGATCTCGGTCGGGGCGATCGGCAACGTCGTGTGCACGACCGCGAGACGCTCGCCGCGCTTGGCGTCGGGAACGCTCGTCACGACCAACTCGTGATCGGAGACTCCCGCGAGCGCCACGATCGCCGCTTCGACGCCTGCGTGCGGCACCATTTCCCCGCCGATCTTCGAGAAGCGGCTGCGTCGATCGGTGATCCGCAGGAAACCGTCGGCGTCCTGGTAGCCGAGGTCGCCCGTCGTGTACCAGCCGTCGATGAGGACCTTCGCGGTCTCCTCGGGACGTCCGAGATACCCGCTCATGATCTGAGGACCCTTGACGGCGATCACACCCTCGGTCCCCCGGGGCAGCTCCTCGCCGGAGTCGGGGTCGAGAGTCTTCACCGATGTCCCCGGAAGGAGGAGTCCGACGCAGCCGAGACGATTGCCGTGGACCGGGCGACCGTCGGGAGTCAGTTTCTCCTCGCAGACATTGACCGACACCACCGGGCCGGTCTCCGTGCAGCCGTATCCCTCCATCGGATCGATCTTCAAGCGATCCTGAATCTCGCGGGCGAGGTCGGGCTTGAGTTTCTCGGCCCCCAGGAGGAGGTGCACCAGTTTTGCGAACTGTTCGGGGCGTCCGCGCTGGAGGTACGACCGAAAGAAGGTCGGCGTGCTCGCCATCATCGTCACGCCGTGCTTCTCGCACAAGTCGGCCACGACTCTGGAGTCGAGCGGATTGAAGTGAAAAACTACCTTCTTGCCGAGGCAGAGAACCGTCCAGATCGTGACGGTGTAGCCGAAGGAGTGAAAGAACGGAAGAACCCCGAGGACGACCTCGTTCTCGAGCAGATCGATATGATGATCGATCTGATGAACGTTCGACAAGATGTTCGAATGAGAGAGAACGACCCCTTTGGGATCACCGGTCGATCCCGAGGTGAAGATGATCGTCGCGGGTTGAGCGAGGTCGATCGCCGCCAGCCCGGGGAGCATCGTCGAGAGCAGGCTCGCCGGCGCGAACCTCGCCGCGAGAGCGCCCACGACCTTGTCGACGATCGTGACCTTGTCCTTGAGATCCTCGAGGTGGATCAACTCGCCTCGCGGCGTGAGCTGCGACTTCTGAAGGATCTTGGGCGAGGTGAGGATCTGAACGATGCCGGCCTGATCGACGCAGGAATCGAGGATCGCCTGACCGGCTGTGTAGTTGAGATTGACCGCCGTCTTGCCCAGCAACGCGAGCGAGAGGTTGGCGACGCAACCCGCGACCGTGGACGGGAGAAAGAGACCGACATTCTTCGCTGGGCCGAGGAGACGCTTCAGGACGCGAGCGAGCACGATCGAGCGGGTGAGGAGGTCGCCGTAGGAGAGCGACTGGCCGGTGCTGTCCGCGATCGCTTCCTTCGTCCTGAAGGTCCGAGCGGACTCGAAAAACGCGCGGCCGAGCGATCGCCAGGTGTCGGGCAGCGGAGGCAAGGGGAAGTCGGGCGCTCCGGCAACCGTTGTGGTCGGTCGCATGGAGAGATCGTCGGCCATGGCGCGGATCTCGTGACGGCGTCTTGCATCGGGAGTTGGACGACATCGAATGCGAGGTCGTCCTCGATGTCGATCTCGAGTCTACGCGAAGCGTGTGAGCGACGCAACCAAGCCGGACCTCTACGCCACGATCCCGACCGATCCGAAGCTCGGATCAACGTCCGCCCAGGCTCGAGTCGCTGCCGGCTCGTCGCAGAGTCGTCGGAACGAGGGGAGTCCAGGGACCCGAGCTTCGTGTCGCGGTGCCGTCGATCGCGGACGAGTCTTCGACCTTTGCCGCGATCGTCCCGTTCGGGCGGAAGTTCCGTTCCGCGAGTCGATAGGCCTCTCCGAAGCCCAACGGACGAATCGGAGCCGAGAACTCAGCGATCAACGCATCGACGATAAGCTTCGCGAACAGGGCTTGGCCCACGGGGCCGAGATGCCGCTCGTCCGCGAGGAAGAGGTGTCGCAAGTCGTTTGCGGGTTCCGCGCGGTCGAGGACATGCCCCGCCAGCAGCGTCCGACGAGAGTCGAGTCGGATCGAGAGCATGGAGAACCGATCGAAGTCGGCGAGGCCCACGCGGGGGTCCGA
Source organism: Isosphaeraceae bacterium (assembly GCA_033763215.1). GTDB lineage: Bacteria > Planctomycetota > Planctomycetia > Isosphaerales > Isosphaeraceae > JANRKW01. Next base: position 36,783 of record JANRKW010000013.1, read on the forward strand.
CGCCGCCCAATTGCGAATCTCTGCGTTGAAACGCCCAAGCGCTGCGCGGTATGCAGCGACTCGACGGCGAGGGATCCGCCCATCCGAGACGCTCTGCGCGAACTCGGGGAGTTCGAAGATGTCGGGGACGGTGACGAGCAGGACGCGTGCCTTCGGCGAGGAATCGAGTAGGGTTCGCACGATCCGTCGATGATTGCGGATCGTCGCCGCCTCGACCGCGGCGAGTCGTTCGTCGGCCGACGGGGAGTGGAGCGCGTGGATGAAGTCATTGCCGCCGATGAAAACGACCGCATACTGCACTCGGTCTTCGGTGATCTGCCGCGCGAGCCCAACGTGTTGCCCGCTCGAGATCGCGTCTCCACTCTCGGCGTCGCTGCGGGCCCAGTTGAGGGTGTATCCCGAGTTCCTGGGTTCTCCCTTCGACGCATCCGAGTAGGATCCGAAGTCGAGCCGTCGGGATTCGGCGAGGAGTTCGACCCAGTTTCGGGTCGTGGCCCGGTCCGGCGGGTAGAAGCGGTACTCGTCGGAGTAGCTGTCGCCGACCACACCGACCGTCGGGATTTCGCCGAACGCCCTTCGCTCGACGAACGACGCCACAAGGGCGACGAGCGAGAAGAATGTCAGAACGAGGATTCGGCGACTCATCGGTGCGGACTCCCGGGCTTCTCAAGCTATCTTGGGCGCTCGGCAACCCCGCCCGAGGGGAATTGCCGACTCGCTGCTCCATCGAATTGCTCTCCGGGGCGTCCCGTCCGCCGGTCCTCCTAGTGCGTCGTTCGTCGCGATCGACTCGGATCGGCGGCCTCGTGCGAGGGGGTTCGCAGCGACGCACGATCACTACGGTTGGAGGGCGACTTTCGCGACATCCGGCCGATCCCGAATTCTCGCGACGACCGGCGCGATCGCCGATCCTCAGGAACGCCGTCCACACCGCGGGGCTTCCTGCGACTCGCAGCGCGAGTTTCGCTTGTCAGCCGCCGCTCGATTCGACGCGTCGACTCGCTGCGACCTTACTTCCGAGACGACCTCGACCGCGCAGGACTGCGAGCTTCCGATCGAGAAGGCGTCCGGGACCCGTACGGCGGCGGGCGACCCGGACGTTGCGGGATGGGTTGACTGAGCGGGTTCCGAGATCCGCGGTGGCGGGAGGATTCGCCGCGGCCGTGACGGCGGAGGAGGGTGGAACATGCCCAGGCGTCAGGGTGCCACCTCGCGGAGTCGCGCCGCGATTCCTTCTGCTGCCGACCGGTAGAGTTCCGCGTCGGAGCGTTCCGGGATCCAATCGGGCCGAGCCTCGACGCGACGCGCCAATGAGCGGAGTCGCTCGATGCGGAGGACCGTTCCGTGGTCGAGCCGTCCGGTGGTCGCCGCGGCTTCGAGCCCCTCCGGCGGGATCGCAGCTTCCACCGATCGCCACGACTGAAGGATCGAATCGCGCGCGCTCGCCCTCAGTCTATGGGAGGGCCGGTCCGTGGCTTCGGCCGATCCTGGAACATTCAGCTCGAGGAACTTTCGGCGCCCGAGGAAGTTCGACTGGAGGAACGACTTGGCCCGTCCGGGGACGGTAGCTTGCGTTGCGGGTCGGCTGGGCGGAGAGGCGGCTCTGGAAACGTCGGAGCGCTTCTCGGCCTCGCTTCCCGATGGGGCGTCGGGGGCGACGACCTCGTCGAGCTCGGCGCGGAACTCGGCTTCGAAGTCGCGAAACTCGAGGCGAGCGAGTCGGCCGAGGAGGCTTCTCAGTTCCGAGCGGAGCAGGGCGGTGACGACGATCATGGCGGCAGGCCATGCCATGGTTCGAGCGAGATCGAGCGAGAACTCGAGGACGGCGTGGCGAGTCATCTGCTGTGTGAGCCAATTCACCTGGGTGGACCCCGATGCGATGGAGCCGCTGACACGACGCGCCGACGGTGTCGACGGCGGCTCCTCGGCGTTTCGGACAAGCCGCCTCGGCGGACGAGCCCCGTCGCGATTGAGGTCCCTCTATTTGGAAATATCGCCGGGAAGGCGGACTTCGTCCGGTGTGTTTGAGAAATGGCGGAGAATTCGCTAGGCTCGGGGAAACGTGGACCGCCCCGCGTGGATCTTCGCGGCGATCGGGACTTGCCGCCCGGCCTCGGATCGCCGACGATCGTCCTCCTTCCCTCGGCCCCGTCCCCGCGTCGTGCGATGATGTTGGGGGACCGGATCTCGCGCCGAATCTCGAGTCAAACCGCGGAGTCGAACATCGTGCGCCCGACATTCACGTTCCCCAAAGCGACCCTGGTCGCCCTCTCCTCGCTCGTCGGACTCGCCGGCGCGGGCAAGGCCTTCGGACAAGACCGACCGCGCTTCTACACCGAGAAGCCGACTCCGGCGGCCTCCGAGACCAAGGTCGGCCCCTCCGCCGCCGCGGTCTTGCCCGACGCGGCTCACGCCAGCCTCCTGCCCGGCCCCGCGCCCTCTTGGATCTGGGGCGCCGATGCCGACACCGCCTACGTGCTGCGCAAGGAGATCCCCGCCGGGTTCACATCGGCTCGCGTCTGGGCCACCGCCGACAACGAAATGAAGCTCTTCTTCAACGGCAAGGAGATCGCGGCGAGCGATTCTTGGCAGGAGCCGGTGATCGTCGATCTCGCGGGACCCTTCCCCGATGGTCGCAGCGAGATCCGCGCCGAGGTTCGCAACGCGGGCGGAATCGCCGGGTTCGCCTGCAAGATCCTCCTCGTGACCGAAGGCGGACGCAATCGGTTCGTCGTCTCCGATCGGAGCTGGCGCGCGGAGAAGGCGGGCGACGCCAAGGCGAAGGCGGCTCCCGTGAAGGTCGTCGGCAAGCTGGGCGACGCCCCTTGGGACGACCTGCTCGCCAAGGGCGCGGGCGGCTTCAGCGCGAAGCGCGGAGTCTTTCAGACGTTGCCGGGATACCGCGTCGAGAAGTTGTTCACGGTTCCCCGCGACCAGCTCGGTTCCTGGGTCTCGATCACGTTCGACCCCCAGGGGCGACTGATCGCCTCGGACCAGGAGAAGCTCGGCCTCTCTCGGATCACGATCCCGCGGATCGGAACCGACGAGGTAACCAAGGTCGAGCGGCTCGACGTCGGCATCACTTCGGCGCAAGGCATGCTTCACGCGTTCGGCGCGCTCTATCTCTCCGTGAACGGCGGACCCGGCAGCGGACTCTACCGCGCACGCGACACGAACGGCGACGACCAGTACGACAAGGTCGAGAAGCTCGCCGTCTTCCACGGCGGCGGCGAGCACGGGCCCCACGCGCTGCGGCTCTCTCCCGACGGTAAGTCGATCTACGTCGTCTGCGGCAATCACACCGACCCTCCGACCAAGATCGACTCGTCCCTCGTTCCCACGAATTGGTCGGAGGATCATCTCCTCCCGCGTCAATGGGACGCAAATGGTCACGCACGTGGCCGCATGGCCCCCGGCGGCTGGATCGCCAAGACCGATCCCGACGGCAAGACCTGGGAGGTCGTCAGCGTCGGATATCGAAACTCGTACGACTTCGACTTCAATGCCGAAGGCGAGATCTTCGCATACGACTCCGACATGGAGTGGGACTTCGGCATGCCTTGGTACCGACCCACGCGCGTGAATCACGCCGTGAGCGGTTCGGAGTTCGGCTGGCGGAGCGGCACGGGCAAGTGGCCCGCGTACTACGTCGACAGTCTGCCGCCCGCAGTCGACATCGGCCCCGGATCTCCGGTCGGCGTCGCCTTCGGCCGAGGAGCGAAGTTCCCCGCGAAGTATCAGAAGGCCCTCTTCATCCTCGACTGGACCTTCGGCACGATCTACGCGATCCACCTCGAACCGCTCGGCTCGACCTTCAAGGGAATCAAGGAAGAGTTCGTCTCGCGCTCGCCGCTGCCGCTCACCGATACGGCGGTCGGGCCCGACGGCGCGCTCTACTTCACGGTCGGCGGTCGCGGGACTCAGTCGGAACTCTACCGAGTGATCTACGAAGGAACCGAGTCGACCGCACCCGCCGAACCCACGATCGCCGAGAATGCCGAACTCCGCCGGCTCCGCCGGTCGGCTGAGAAGTACCATCGGCTCACCGACGACCCCGAGGCGGCCGTGGCCGCGGTCTGGCCGCTCCTCTCGCATGAAGACCGCTTCATTCGCTACGCGGCTCGGGTCGCTCTCGAGCATCAGCCCGTCGCGACCTGGAAGGATCGAGTCACTGCGGAGCGAAATCCCGAGGCGCTGGTGACCGCTGCGGTCGGCCTCGCGCGGCAGGGCGAGCCGAGTGCACGAGGCGCCTTGCTCGCGGCGCTCGGGCGAGTCGATTACGCGAAGGCGTCCGAGACTCTCCGGCTCGAGTTGCTCCGCGCGTATCAGCTCGTCTTCATTCGCATGGGCATGCCCGACAAGGCCGTCGCCGATGCGCTCGCCAAGAAGCTCGACGGCTTCTACCCGGCCGCGAACGACTACGAGACCCGCGAGCTCTGCAACCTCCTCGTCTACCTCGGATCGCCGACGGTCGCAGCCAAGACCATCGCCTTGCTCGCAAAGGACAATGAGCGGAAGGGCGACGAGTCGGCCGAGTTGCTCACCCGCAACGCGGGCTACGGCGGCACGATCGCGCAGGTGATGGCCAATCGACCCGATGGCCAGAACATCGCTCTCGCGTTCTCCCTCCGCAATTTGAAGCAAGGGTGGACCCTGGAGGAGCGCAAGGCCTACTTCCGGTTCCTCCAGAAGGCTCGCGGCTGGTCGGGCGGCGCCAGCTATCAAGGCTTCATCAACAATATCGATAAGGATGCTTTCGAGAATTGTTCGGAGGCCGAGCGTCTCGCGGTCGAGGCCACGGGCGCACGCAAGCCCTACAAGGCGGTCCAACTCCCCGCTCCGATCGGGCCGGGGAAGGAATGGTCGCTCGAGGAACTCCTCGAGCTCTCCCAGACCAAGATGACCAAGCGGAATTTCGAGAACGGCAAGCGAGCATTCGCGGCCGCTCGTTGCGTCGCGTGCCACCGCTTCGGCGGCGACGGCGGCGCGACCGGTCCCGACCTGACGCAGGCCGCCGGCCGCTTTGCCTTCAAGGATCTCGCCGAGGCCGTGATCGACCCGAGCAAGGTCGTCTCCGACCAATACAAGGCGACGGTCATCGCCACCACCGGCGGTCAGGTCCACACCGGACGCATCGTCAGCGAGAACGACAAGTCCGTCACCATCCTCGTCGACCCCGAGGATTCCACGAAGGTCGTCGAAGTCGCCCGCACCGACATCGACGAGAAGAAGCCGCTCGATACCTCGCTCATGCCCAAGGGATTGTTCAATACCTTGAACGAGAATGAGGTGCTCGACATGCTCGCGTACATCCTGTCGCGCGGGGATCAGAACGATCCCGCCTTCCGCGGCGGACGATGACGGTGCGGCACCCGCGATCGGCGTCCGGCTCGGCATCGCCGCCGGTCGCCGATCGCGGGGGAGCTTCCGAGGAGCTTTGCGTTTCAGTCATTCGTTCCAGGAGGAGACGATGATGTTGCGTCTTGCACACGTCTCGGCGGCGTGGCTGGCGGCGACTTCGGTACTCATGGTCCAAGGCTGCTCTCCTGCCGAACTCGGCTCGAGTCCGGCGTCACGGTCTTTCGCGAGGCTCGATCAGGGAGAGGTGATCTTGGCGGAGTGTGAAGATGGTGGACTCGATGCAGCGATTCGAATCGTCGGAAAGGAAGCGGAAATCGACGGCCGCCTGCAACTCGTGAGCATCAGGGCCGAGTCGGTGTCGATCATGGGAACGAAGGATCGCGCATTGGAAGAGATCTTGGGTCGGCACGTAGCCGTGAAGTCGATTCTGCATCATTCCCAAGAATCGTCCCATCAAAAGAGATCGATCGACGGCTCGGTCGACAACATCACGTTGGAAGACGGAACGATGGTCGGCCTGAGCGCCGAGTCGTTCTTCCCTTACTATTACAGTGGTGTACACGTCATATTCCCGGGTGAGAAGTCACCGGCGTCATCGCGAACCTACGCGGCCACGAGTCATCGAGATCGGAATCCGGCCTTCCAGGAAGCCTGCAAGTTCCCGTTGGGTCCGCCGGGCGAGCGATATCGATCCCAGTCCCGAGACGAACCGGAACTCGAGAAGATGAGCCGCAACCCCAAAGTCGTCCAGTGGGGGGATCAGTCCGGTTGAGCCGGTAGCACTGGGGACCATGGCGGGCGGCTTCGTCCGGGAGACGAGTCGAAATCTGAAGACGATCTTTGGCAGGTTGATGGACCGACCGTAGGGCGACCGCGCCCGTAAATCGACGTGTTCGTGGAAGTTGTCGGCGGATTTCCGTCGATGCTTCGCTCCTGATTCGATCGAGTGCTCGCTTGATTCCGCACGTTTCCGATTCTCAGCATCACGAGTTTCCGCCGTTGCGCGCTCTTCTCAGCCCTGGCCGAGCCGCACCCATGCGATCCGCCGGTTCCGGGAAACGTGAACACGTTGTTCGTGGGTGACGGGGTGTCCTCACGAGTGAGGCCGAGTCGACCGATCCGCGACGATCGGCACGACCGGAGCGAACCGCGACGCCGACGGAGATTGAGCACTGGGCTAGACAGGGTGTAAGATGAATTCTCGAGAGTTCTACGCGACTCGGATCCGCGAGGTGGCGATGGTCGACCGACGTATCGGATCGGTTTGGTTGGGCATGGCCGTCCTCTGCACCTCGTGGACCGTCGCCGCGGCACGAGGGGACGATTCGAAGGGCGAGGAGTTCTTCGAACGGAAGATCCGCCCGGTTCTCGCACAGCACTGTCTCGAGTGCCACGCTGCGCCGGTCGGCAAGAAGGGTCCGAAGGGTGGATTGCGTCTCGATCATCGTGAGGCGGTTCGCACCGGCGGCGACAGCGGTCCCGCGGTAGTTCCCGGCAAACCAGAGGAGAGCCTGCTCCTCGAGGTCCTCGAATATCGAGACGCCCTTCGGATGCCCCCGAAGCGGAAGCTCCCTGAATCGGTCATCGCCGACTTTCGGACCTGGATCGCGATGGGCGCTCCCGACCCCCGCGAGGCTCCCTCGGCGAAGGTCGCCTCGGCCGATCCGCTCGCCAAGGCGAAGACTCACTGGGCTTATCAGCCGATTCGCGAGCCGGCGATTCCGAAGCCTCTCGTGGACGAAGCGGGGTCGAACGAGATCGACCGCTTCGTTGCGATTCGGCTCGAGAGCGTGGGGCTGCCTCCGGCCGAAGAGGCGTCGCGATCGGCGTTGATCCGTCGCCTCACTTTCGACCTGGTGGGCCTCCCGCCGACACCCGAAGACGTGCGGGCATTCGAGGCCGACGCTCGTCCCGACGCATACGAGCGACTCGTCGATCGACTGCTCGCCTCCCCGGCATTCGGCGAACGCTGGGGGCGTCACTGGCTCGACGTTGCGCGGTTCGCCGAGTCGCTCACGCTGCGCGGCATGATCTACACCGACGCCTGGCGCTATCGCGACTACGTCATCGAAGCGTTTCGGACCGATCGTCCCTTCGACCGATTCGTGCGTGAACAGATCTCGGGCGATCTGATGCACGCCGATTCGATCGAAGAACGCCGTCGGCAGTTGGTCGCGGTCGCGTACTTGGCTCTCGGGAATTCGAACCTCGAGGAGCAGGACAAGGCCCAACTCCGAATGGACGTCGTCGACGAGCAACTCGACACGATCGGCAAGGGCTTGATCGCTCAGACCCTCGGCTGCGCCCGCTGCCACGACCACAAGTTCGACCCGATCCCGACGCGCGACTATTACGCCATGGCCGGGATCCTGCGCAGCACTCGGGTCATGGAACATGCGAACGTGTCGAAGTGGCTCGATCGACCGCTGCCGATGGATCCGTCGCTCGAATCCGCGGCCGAAGCCTCCGAACGAGCGATCGCCGCGGTCGAGAAGTCGCTCGCCGCCGCGAAGGCGAGCGCGACCCGCGCGGGGAAGGTCGCGAAAGGCGTGGTTGCCCCGAGCGACCTGCCGGGCGTGGTGATCGACGACTCGCGGGCTCGCAAGGTCGGGTCCTGGACGCTCTCGCGATTCTCGGGTGCATACATCGGCGACGGATACCTCCACGACGAGAACGCGGGAAAGGGTGAGAAAACGCTCACCTTCCAACCCGATCGACTCCCGCCCGGCGAGTACGAGGTTCGACTCGCCTATGCTCCCGGGTCGAATCGGTCGAAACGCGTGTCGGTCACCGTGATGAGCGCGGAGGGAGAGAAGTCGGTCGAGATCGACGAGACGCGTACTCCGCCGATCGCCGGCCGCTTCGTGTCGCTGGGTCGCCACCGTTTCGAGGAGGGCGGTCTCGCATTTGTTCTCGTGAGCAACGAAGGGGCGACAGGTCACGTCGTGGCCGACGCCGTTCAGTTCCTTGGGATCGGCCGAGATACGAACCCTCGCGGAGCCGTATCTGGTTCGTCCGCGCCCGCGAGCGAGGTCGATCGACTCGAGGACGAACTCACCCGCCTCCGTGCCTCCGCCCCGCCTCGTGATCGCGTGGTCTCGGTCTTCGAGGAGAAGGCGATCGAGGACGCGAAAGTCCACGTTCGTGGGAGTGTGCACACCCTGGGCGAGGTTGCACCTCGAGGCTTCCTTCGATGCGTCTCCGGGGTCGCGGTCCCCGCGCCTCCGAGCCACGAGAGCGGTCGACGCGAGCTCGCCGACTGGCTCACATCGACCGACAACCCGCTCACGCGCCGAGTCTACGTCAATCGGGTCTGGCACTGGCTGATGGGAGAGGGGTTGGTCCGCACCCCCGACAACTTCGGGACGACCGGAGAATCGCCCAGCCATCCGGAACTCCTCGACCATCTTGCCGTCGTATTCGCCCGCGATGGTTGGTCGACGAAGCGGTTGGTTCGCTCGATCGTGACTTCGCGGACCTACCGGCGATCGTCGACGCCCGGCCCGCGAGCGTCCGAGCTCGACCCCGAGAACCGTCTGCTCTCGCACATGCGCAAGCGTCGCCTCGACGCCGAATCGCTCCGCGACGCAATGCTCGCCGCGGGGCAGGGGATCGAGTCGTTCCAGGGAGGGCCTGCGTTCCCGGTGAAGTTGGCGTCCGACTATGGATTCACGCTCGATCGGCCGATTCGATCGGTGTATCTGCCGGTCTTCCGCAACGCACTCCCCGAGATCTTCGAGGTTTTCGACTTCGCCGATCCGAGCGTGGTCGTGGGTGCCCGGAACAATGCGACGGTCGCGCCTCAGGCGCTCTTCCTGCTGAATCATCCGTTCGTGGCGGCTCAGGCTCGAGCCGCGGCGAGGCGCGTCCTGGCGCTCCCCGATTTCGAGGGGCGCATCGAACGACTGTCGCTCGCCTCCGTCGGCAGACTACCGACCGCGGGCGAACGAACAGTGGCGCGCCGATTCATCGACGCATCGAGACCCGCCGACGCCGACGCGGAGCTCGAGGTCTGGTCGATGATCGCCCAAGCTCTGTTCGCCTCGCCGGATTTCCGGACCCTCGATTGAACGGGGCGGTCCTCTCCCTCCTCTCGATCGGCCGGGCGCATCCCGGCGGAGTTCGCAGATGATCGATCAGCCGTCGCGTCGTCGATTCCTCCAGCAGACTTCCTGCGGTTTCGGCTCGCTCGCCCTCTCGGGGATCCTCGCAAACGCCGCCGACATCCCGCCGGCAGGTCGCGGCCGCGACCCGCTCGCCCCGCGCCCCACTCACTTCCCCCCCAAGATCAAGCGCGTGATCTTCCTGTTCATGCAGGGGGGAGTGAGCCATGTCGACTCGTTCGATCACAAGCCGCGTCTCGAGAAGGACGACGGCAAGATGCTCGGGTTCGACGACGCCCGGATCATCGCGAACTCGGGGATGAAGGGATCCAATCAGCGGATCATGAAGTCCCCTTGGAAGTTCTCGAGACACGGCGAATCGGGCCATTGGGGGTCGACGCTCTTTCCCAAGATGAACGAACACATGGATGAGTTCTGCTTCATCCATTCGCTCCAGACCGAAGGCGTGGCCCACGGTCCGGCAACGCTCTTCCTCCACTGCGGTTCGACCAACACGGTGCGTCCGTCGATGGGGTCTTGGCTGCTCTACGGCCTGGGCACTGAGAACGGCGACCTACCCGGTTTCGTGACGATCGCCCCGACGTCCGGCAACGGCGGCCCTCGCAACTACGGGAGCGCGTTTCTACCTCCCATCTATCAGGGCACCGCGATCGGCCGGGCGGGGACCGACTTCGCCGGCGCGGGCATCAAGAACCTCGGCGATACCACGCGTGGGCTCGTCGACCAGAAGCGTCGGCTCGACCTCATCCTCGCCCTCGGCGCCGAACAGCGTGCCGCGCGTCCGGGCGACGCGGAACTCGAAGCCGTGATCGCGTCGTATGAACTCGCTTGGCGAATGCAGGGCCGCGCCCCCGAGATCCTCGATCTCGAACGCGAGTCGAAGGCGGTCAAGGATCTCTACGGCATCGGTGAGAAACCCACCGACAGCTTCGGCCGCCAATGTCTCATGGCGCGTAGGCTCTGCGAGGCGGGTGTGCGGTTCGTCCAGGTCACCTACGGCGACGGCTCGGCAAACCCTGCCTGGGATCAACACTCGAACCTTCAAAAGCATGCCGATCATGCCCGCGCCGTGGACAAGCCGATCTCCGGCTTGCTGACCGACCTCGCCGCCCGCGGCCTGCTCGACGACACTCTCGTCTGGTGGGGGAGCGAGTTCGGACGAACTCCCTACGCCGAGAAGAACGGCACCGGTCGCGACCACAATCCGGGCGGCTTCACGGTCTGGCTTGCGGGCGGCGGCGTGAAGAAGGCCTACTCACACGGCGAGACCGACGAATTCGGACATCTCGCCGTGAACGACCGCGTGCATATGCACGACCTCCATGCCACGATCCTCCACCTGCTCGGGATCGATCACGAACGACTCACGTATCGATTCAGCGGTCGCGACTTCCGACTGACCGACGTGCATGGTCGCGTCGTCTCGGAGATCCTCGCCTGAAGCAGAGCGATCGGGGTCGCGGGAAGCCCCGCCCGCGACCCCGACCCGCGTTCAGCGTTCTCCCCAGACGGCCGGCGAACGAAAGTCGGCGGCCTTCGGCCTGCTCTTGGGAGCGACCGCCTCGGCCGCGAGTTTTCGATAGATCGCCATCAACTCGGCACGCTTCTCGGGTCGAGCCTGAGCGAGGTCGTTCTTCTCGTAGGGATCATTCGCGAGGTCGAACAGCTCCGTCGGCGGCTTGCGTGCCTGCTTCTTCTTGGCGGCGACGGGATCCTCCTCCTGGACGCCGCTCGCCCCATTGATCACGAGTTTCCAGTTGCCGACACGCACCGCGCCTGCCGAGGGCGTGGTGTTGAGAAGGATCACGCGGTCCTTCGGTCCTTCCTTCCCCTGGATCACGGGCCAGACATCGAGACCGTCGATCGGCTTCGTCTGCTCTGTCGACGCGCCCGCGAGCCCGAGCAGAGTCGGGTAGAGGTCGACGACATGCATCGGGGCGCGGACCTCGGAATTCTCGCGGATCGTCCCCTTCCAACTGGCGAATGCGGGAACGCGGACGCCTCCCTCATAGAGTTGCGACTTCTGACCGCGCAGGGGACCGTTGCTCGTGACTCGCCCGGGGTTGGGACCGCCGTTGTCGCTCGAGAAGAGGAAGAGAGTCCGCTCGCGGAGCCCCTTGCGGTCGATCTCGGCGACGACTTTTCCGACCGCCTCGTCGAGAGCGGCGAGCATCCCCGCGTAGGTCCTCCTCGGCTCCTTCATGTGCATGTAGGGGGCCTTGTAAGCTTCGGGGACCTGCAGCGGAGTGTGCACCGCATTGAAGGGGACGTACAGGAAGAGCGGTCGGGCTGGGTCGTGCTCCCGGACGATTCGCGCGGCTTCGTCGCCGATGAGGGTGGTCGAGTAGCCGGGATCGCGCGCGACGCGATCGTCGCGATGCCAATCGAATCCACCGTCTCGAGTGTGATCGAAAAAGTCGATCGCCCCGTTGTAGTGGCCGTATTGGTGATGGAAGCCGCGTTTCGTGGGGAGGTACTCGGGCTGGAAATGCCCCAGATGCCACTTGCCGACGATCGCGGTCGAATAGCCGGTCTCGGCGAGCGCTGTGGGAAGCGTTCGTTCGTCGAGCGGCAGCCCATATTGGGCCCAGGGACGCACGACGCCGATCTGCAATCCGTGTCGCATGGGATAGCGACCGGTCATGAACGCCGCGCGAGTCGGTGAGCAAACCGGTTGAACATAGAATTGCTCGAGTCTTGCGCCGGCCTTCGCCAGAGCATCGAGGTGAGGAGTCGCGATCTCGCCGCCGTGCCATCCGACGTCGCCCCAGCCGAGATCGTCGGCGAGGAAGTAGACGACGTGCGGTCGACGAGCTTCCGCGGCGGGCCGAGGATCGTCGGACCAGGCGTCGGTCGGCATGGAGAATCCCCAAGCGGATACCCAGATGACGGCGGCGTGGATCGCCCCAACGAACGTGATGCGCATCTCGATCCCCTCTCTCCACGAAATCTCGTCTCGAAGCAGACCCCAGCGAGATCATGCCTCAGCAATCAGGCCGCGTCGAGAGACCTCCTCGGAAGGCTCTTGCCGCGGCGGCCGATCGACGCCACGATGCAGCCTCGACCGCGTTCACCCTGCCCGCGTCCCCGCTTCCGGAGATTCGATCGATGCGTCGACTTCCTCTCGCCACGGTTCTCGCGACGTTGACCGCGGCTCTCGCCGGCGGATGGGCGGCTCCGAGGGAATCACTCCCACCGGAGACGAAGGCAGATTCCAAATCCAATATCGTGTTCATCATCTCGGATGACCACGGCTGGCGAGACTACGGCTTCATGGGCAATCGAGCGGTTCGCACTCCGAGTCTGGATGCGCTCGCCGCGCAGTCGCTCGTGTATCGTCGCGGACATGTTCCCTCGAGCTTGTGTTGTCCCAGCCTGGCCTCGATCATCACGGGGAAGTACCCTCATCAGCACAAGGTCACCTCGAACGATCCGCCGCGTCCCGCGGGAGTCGCCCCCGGCTCGTTTCAGAGGAGCGAGGCGTTCACGCGCGGGCGTGAGATCATGAGTCGACACCTCGAGGCGGCGGGGACGCTGCCCAAGCTCCTCGCCGAGCACGGGTATTGCTCGCTCCAGACCGGAAAGTGGTGGCAGGGCGACTTCCGGAGGGGAGGATTCTCCGAAGGAATGACGAAGGGCGGACGGCACGGAGACGACGGTCTCGATATCGGCCGGAAGACGATGAAGCCGATCGACGACTTCATCGCATCCGCGCACGAGCGCAACCAGCCGTTCTTCCTTTGGTACGCGCCGATGCTGCCTCATCAACCGCACAACCCGCCCGAGAGACTCCTCGCCAAGTATCGCCGAGAGGGCGAGTCGATCCACATCGCCAGATACCATGCCATGATCGAATGGTTCGACGAGTCCGTGGGGCAACTCATGGAGATCTTGAAGAAGCGTGGGGTCGACGAGAACACGATGATCGTCTACGTCGCCGATAACGGCTGGACGCAGAATCCCGACGCTCCCGGCTTCGTGAGGTCGAAGCGCTCGCCGTACGACGCCGGTCTCCGGACGCCGATCATGATCCGACGGCCCGGAAAGGTCGAACCCGGCGTGAGTGATCGCCCCGTGATCTCGATCGACATCGTGCCCACCGTGCTTCATCAACTTGGGATCGAACGCGGCAAGGATTTGCAGGGGGTCGACCTGCTCGACCCGAAGGCTGTCGACCGGCGCGGACTCATCTTCGGGGAATGCTTCACGCACGACGCGATCGACCTCGACCAACCCGCGAAGAATCTCCTGGAGCGCTGGGTGAACGACGGCCGGTGGAAGTTGATCGTTCCCGAGGCGACCGATGCACCGGTCGAACTCTTCGAGATCGCAGCCGATCCCGAGGAGAAGAGCGACGTTGCATCGAAGCACCCCGAAGTCGTGCGTCGTCTCCGCGAGCAGCTCGACGGATGGTGGAACCCTCGAGACTGAGTCGGACGAAGGCCGGCGACCCGAGACTTCGGATCGCCGGCCGCGATGGCTGCATCAGCGCATCGGCCGACCGAGGACGCGTCGGTGCTCCGCCAAGGTGGCGTCGAGCTCGTCGGAGGACATCGGGTCGTCCGAGGATCGGCACCACTCCTTCAGGCGAGCATGGAGCCAATCGATCAGCAATTGCTTCGATGGATCGCCTGCAAGGTCGTTCATCTCCCAGGGATCATCTCGGATCGCGAAGAGTTGGATCCGACTCGCGACGGGCGACTCGATCAGCTTCCACTGGTGGGTACGGATCATGCGTTGCTTGTTCATGTAGGCGGCGTGGATCGCCTCGTCCGAGTCCTTCCCACCCACCGATGCAGCAGCGAGGTCGAGCGGCGGGAACTGCACGGACTCGGGAGTCGGGATTCCCGCGAGCCGGCAGGTCGTCGAGAAGAGGGAGGCGATCGTGACGAGGCGGTCGTTCGTCGCTCCCCTCGGAATCCCGGGCCCCGCGAGGATCAAGGGGACTCGGATCGAGTGGTCGTACAGGCTCTGCTTGCCGATGAGACCATGTTCCCCGACCGCGAGCCCATTGTCGCCCGCGAAGATGACGACGGTCTCGTCGGTGAGTCCGAGGCGATCGAGCTCGTCGAGGATCCTACCGATCTGAGTGTCGAGGTGACTGATGATCGCGTAGTATTCTCGCAAGTGCATACGAACGGCTTCCTCCGTCCTCGGGTACGGAGTGAGGAGTTCGTCTCGCGTGGAGAATTCCCCCAAGTCGAAGGAGTGCTTGGGAGCGAGGTTCTTGGGAAGAGTGAGGCGGTCTTCTCTATAGCGGTCGAGGTCGGCTCGGGGAGCCTGCCTCGGGTCATGAGGCGCGTGGAAGGCCACCGACAGGAAAAACGGTCGATCTAGGCCGGCGGCCTCGCGGAGGTGGCCGATCGCGGCGTCGGCCCACCGCTCCGAGCTGTGGTCGACCTTGCCGTCGACGGTGCGCCAGTGTCCCTTCCAACTCGGATCGTCGGGTCGCCAAGGATTGCCCGGGGCGGGGCGATGATAGGCCGCGCCTTCGGTGGATGTCGACGCGAGCATGCCGCCGAGGATCGTCTCGGAATGCGTGTGGAACGAATTCGCGAGGGCGACCTTTCCGTTGTGCCACTTGCCGACGGCGTAGGTTCTGTAGCCGGCGTCGCCGAGCGTCCGTCCCCAGAGGGGGTAGAGCGAGCCGTCGGGTCGCGTGCCGTTGCCGCCCGGTCCGCACCTCCAGAGACCTCGACCGGTCATCAACATGGCGCGGCTGGCGATGCAGACCGCGCCGTTCAATCCGCCCTGGATATGGGCATGAGTATAGCGCAAGCCGCGTGCGGCGAGTCGGTCGATCCGAGGCGTCTCGACGTCGGGATTCCCGGAGACTCGGATCGCTCGGTGCGTGAGATCGTCGGCGAAGAGAAACAGAAAGTTGGGTCGTGCAGGCGTCGGCTTCGCGTCGGTCTGCGCCTGCGCGTCGAGACTCATCGCCAGGACGAGGATCAGCACTGCGGCGGGCGGGAGCGACCAAGCCCGACCCCTTGTCGATATCTCGGAAGCGTGGGTCATGGCCGAGCGCTCGCTTTGCTGCGCGATTTCGACGCGTCGCCGGGGCGGGGAACTTTGCCTCCGTTGCGATCCCCGCGATCTCGAGGGAGGAGGAACTGGCGATTCCGCGGGCTCGAGGGATCCATGCGGGCGCGGAGTTCCTCGTCGGGCCCTCCGCCGTACTGACGCCACCAGAGCTCCTTGAACGGATTCATCTTCGGCATGGAGACTTCTTCATTCTCCATTCGAGGGAGAGCGTCGGCCCACCAGGAGTCGTAGTCGGCGCGAAGGCGGGCAACGACGTCCGGATGCTCCTCGATGATGTTGCGCTCCTGACCGGGATCGACTTGGAGGTCGAAGAGTTCCTTGTCGTTCACGAGTGCATAGCGCTCATTCCGAATGGAACAACCCGAGTGCTTCGCCCCCGAGGCTTCGCCGCGCGGCCAGCGTCCGATGTGGGTGACGAAGGTTCGATCGGGCCATGGCGCCTTGGAATTGGAGAGTAGGGGGAGCAGTGATCGGCCCTCGAGACCATTGCGGACCTCGTCGCTCAGCTTTGCGCCGATGATCTCGGCCAGCGTGGGGAAGATGTCGAGATGAGCGGTGAGGACGTCGACGTCCGCGTCGGCGGCGATGGTTCCAGGACGACTGAACACGCAGAGGACCCGAGTTCCTCCTTCATAAGGGGTGTTCTTCCCGCCGCGCATGCCGGCGTTGAAGAGTTTGGTGCCGGCCGTGCCGCCGTTGTCGGTGAGGAAGATGAACAGCGTGTCGCGCTCGAGGTTCCACTCTTGGAGTTTCGTGTGGAGTCGGCCGACATTGTCGTCGATGTTCTCGATCATGCCGAGGAACTTGGAGACGGCGGGGCCGACGCGTCCCTCGTGGCGACGCGCGTAGTCCTCCGGACAATCCAGCGGCGCGTGCGCGGCGTTGGGCGTGATGTAGGCGAAGAAGGGGCGGTCGGCTTTCCTCACGGAGTCGATCCAACGGATCGACTGGTCGAAGAAGACGTCGGTGCAGTAGCCCTTCGTCTTCTCGAATCGCCCATTGTGCAGGATATGAGGATCGAAGTACGAGTTGTTCGGGGCGTCGCCGCAACTGCCCACGTAGGTCTGCCCGATCCCGCCCGCTCCATGGATGAACACTTCATCGAATCCGCGCTTGTCGGGTTGGTAGGCGGGCTCGTCGCCGAGGTGCCATTTTCCGAAGATGCCGGTGGTGTAGCCCGACGAACGAAGCATCTGGGCGAGTGTCTGAGCTCTCGGGCTCATACGCTCGCGCTCCAGAATCGTGTGAGTCACTCCGGATTTGAATTCATGTCGTCCCGTCATCAACGCGCAACGCGTCGGGGCGCAGGTGGGGCTGACGTGGAAGTCGCGAAATCGTGTCCCGCCGCGGGCTAGCCGATCGATGTTCGGCGTGCGCACGACCGGATTCCCGGTGAACGAAAAGTCGCCGTAGCCGACGTCGTCGGGCATGACGATGACGATGTTGGGGAGACGACCAACGGTACTCGACGGCGAATCGGCGATCGCGCCCGTCGCGAGGAGAACGGGCGCGAGGAGAGTGAGCAAGCGCATCGAGGGAGGCTCCTTGGGGGCGACCGAGTCTCAGGGTTGCGACGCCTTCGCGGCAGCCTTCTTCGCGGCAGCCTTCTTTCCCGCGGGTCTCGCCGGGGCATAGAGCGATCCAAACGCCTCGCGCGGGGTCTGAGCGGGCACTTGGAGCTCCTTGCGGAGCTTGTCCAACTCGGATCGGAGGTCGGCGACGACTTCACGATTCTCGGGCCGACCGGCGACATTCTCGAGCTCGAGCGGGTCGATGCGTCGGTCGTAGAGCTCCCAATCGTCGACGTCGGGGAGATAGAAGTGAACGAGCTTGTATCGATCGGTCACGACGCCGTAGTGGGGGCGGACGCGATGCGGTGTCGGATACTCATAGTATTCGTAGTAGAAGCTCTTGCGCCAGTCGGCCGGAGTTTGTCCGGCGAGCAATGGGCGGAGGCTCCGTCCTTGCATCTCCGCCGGAACGGCGACGCCCGCGGCGTCGAGCAGCGTGGCGGCGAAGTCGACGTTCGAGACGAGGTCGCCGTTGACGGAGCCCGGCTTGGTCACCCCCGGCCACTTCACGAGCAGCGGAGTCCGGAGCGATTCCTCGAAGATCCAGCGCTTGTCGAACCAGCCGTGCTCGCCGAGGTAGAAGCCCTGGTCGGCTGCGTAGACGACGATCGTATCTTCGGCGAGGCCTTCCTTCTCGAGAAAGTCGAGCACGCGACCGACTCCCTCGTCAACCGCCTTGATGCAACCCAAGTAGTCGTGCATATATCGTTGATACTTCCATCGAACGAGATCCTTGCGCTCGAGCTTCGCCTCGAGAAACGCCTTGTTGCGGGGAGCGTAATAGGCGTCCCACGCGGCTTGTTGTTCAGGGGTGAGATTGCCGGGCGTGACGAGCTTGATGTCGCGCGCGGTCATCGTCTTCTCGATCGTCATATCTTGGTCGGATACCGCCTTGCCGCGCTTCGAGTAGTCGTCGAAGAGCGTCGGGGGTTCCGGATACTTGCGATCGCCGTCGTGTCCCAGGTGCCGCAGGGCCGGTTCCCATTCGCGATGCGGTGCCTTGTGTTGGAACATCAGGAGGAACGGCTTGTCCCGATCGCGTTTCTGGAGCCAGTCGAGCGAGAGGTCGGTGATGAGGTCGGTCGTGTATCCCTGATGCTGCACGCGTTCGCCGTTGCGAATCATCGGTGGGTTGTAGTAGGCGCCCTGGCCGGGGAGGATGTGCCAGTAGTCGAAACCGGTCGGGTCGGAGACGAGGTGCCATTTGCCGACCATCGCGGTCTGGTAGCCGGCCTTCTGGAGCAACTTCGGGAAGGTCGTCTGAGATCCATCGAACCGGCTGTTCGTGTTGTTGTAGAAGCCGTTCATGTGACTGTACTTGCCGGTGAGGATCGTTGCTCGGCTCGGCCCGCAGATCGAATTCGTGACGAGACAGCGGTCGAAGCGCATGCCCTGCTTGGCGATTCGGTCGATGTTCGGAGTCTCGAGGAGCTTGCGGGCGTCGCCGTAGCTCGAGATCGCCTGATAGGCGTGGTCATCCGAGAAGATGAAGACGATGTTGGGCGACTTGTGCGTCGCGGCCTGGCCGCGAGGAGCGGCGGACGCAGAGCCGTGAAGACCCACGATGCCTGCGACGACGAACATCGCGAGATGAGGGAAGTGCTCGGGACGCGGCATGATTCGGCCTCGCTTGGTGGCGGATCGAGACGGGTGCGGCTTGCCGTGTAGTTCTAAGGTCGGGGATGGGCCACCGCAAGGGATACGCGAGCGCGTACGAAACCGACGCATTGCGATCGGGAAGGTTCCCCCTTTCGATCGTCGAGGCGACGCGCTAGAATCAGTGCTTCTGCACGACGATTGTTCAACATCGCCGGGACCCTTCGAGGATGGAACGAATGAGATTGCGCACTCTCTTTTCAGCGGCACTCCTGCTGTTCGCGGCCTTGGCGGCCACTCGGGTCGAGGGCCGCGACACTCCCCCGAAGGGCTTCACGGCTCTCTTCAACGGCAAGGACCTGTCGGGCTGGCACGGCATGCCCCACTTCGATCCTCGCGAACTCGCGAAGATGAGCGAGGCCGATCGCAAGAAGAAGCTCGAGGAATGGACGGCCGACGCCAAGAAGCACTGGTCGGTCGAGAACGGCGAACTCGTCAACGACGGCCACGGCGCGTATCTGACGACCGACAAGGATTTCGGCGACATCGAACTCCTGATCGACTACAAGACGGTCGCCAAGGCAGACAGCGGCATCTACCTCCGCGGTACCCCGCAGGTCCAGATCTGGGACTCCACCAAGGAGGGGGGCAAGTGGGATATCGGAGCCGACAAGGGCTCCGGAGGGCTCTGGAACAACAGTCCCGGAAAGCCGGGCAAGGATCCGCTCGTACTCGCCGACAAGCCGTTTGGAGAGTGGAACTCGGTTCGGATCATTCAAGTCGGAGCGCGTACCACCGTTCATCTCAACGGCAAGCTCGTCGTCGACCATGCGATCATGGAGAACTTCTGGGATCGAAAGGCCCCGCTCTTCAAGTCCGGCCCGATCCAACTCCAGACCCACGGCGGCGAGATCCGTTGGAAGGATGTGTTCATTCGCGAGATTCCTGCGGCCGAGGCGAATGCGATGCTCGCCTCGAAGAAGAGCGAAGGCTTCGCACGAATCGACAACGGCAAGGATCTCTCGGGTTGGAGCGGTCCGGTCGAGAATTATGAAGTCGTCGACGGTGCGATTCGTTGCAAGCCGGGCAAGGGCGGAACGATCCATCACGACCGCAACCTCGCCGACTTCGTCGCCCGAGTCGAATTCAAAGTTCCCCCCGGCGGCAACAACGGCCTGGCGATTCGCTATCCGGGAGAAGGCGATACCGCATATGTCGGGATGTGCGAGCTCCAGGTTCTCGACGACTCCGCCGTCAAGTATGGACGCCTCGACAAGCGCCAATATCATGGATCGGCCTACGGCCAAGTCGCCGCGCATCGAGGATTCCAGCGTCCCGTCGGCGAATGGAACTTCCAGGAGGTCACGGTCAAGGGACCGACGATCGTCGTCGAACTCAACGGCAACGTGATCCTCGACGCCGATCTCTCGAAGGTGAAGGAGTTCATGGCGAATTCTCCCCACCCGGGCAAGGATCGGACCGAGGGATACTTCGGATTCGCCGGCCACGGCGACCCGGTCCAGTTCCGCAACGTCTCGATCAAGTCGCTGAGCAAGTGAGCATCTCGAAATGAATCGTTCCGCGATCGGCCGAAATGATCTTTCGGCCGATCGCGGCTCCGCACGAGATCGACGAGCAGCGAGGTCGCCAGATGAACTCGATCCGATCCACCTCGCTCTGGGCGTCCTTGGTCTTCGCCCTCTTCGCGGCCGACGAGGCTCGATCGCAGGCAGGGAATCCAGGTACCGACATCCCGCCTCCTCGGGTCCTGCTCCTGGGGGATTCGATCCGCTTGGGATACGAGCCCGAGGCGGCCGAGCTACTCAAAGGTCGCGCCAAGATCCTCGCACCCAAGTCGAACGGGGGCGACAGTGCCAACATCCTTGCAAAGATCGACGAATGGATCGACGAGTTCGATCCCGAGATCATCCATTGGAACTGCGGTCTTCATGACTTGAAGAAGTCGAAGTCCGACGGCACCCATCAGGTTTCGCTCGATCGATACGAGTCGAACCTCCGCGCGATCGTCGACAAGATTCGACGGCACCCTCGGATCGATCTCGTATTCGCGTCGACCACTCCCATCATCGACGCTCGACATGCCGCTCGGAAGGCGACCTTCGACCGCTTCGAGGCCGATGTCGTGCGGTACAACGATCGCGCGATCTCGGTGATGACCGAGTTGGGGATCCCGGTTCACGACCTCCACCGAGTCGTCGAGAAGGAGGGGGGCGAGCGGCTCCTGGGCGCGGACGGGACGCACTACACCTCGGAGGGCTCGCGGCGATTGGCTGCGGCCGTCGCCGACGTGATCTCTCGGCGAAGTGCGATCCTTCGCGATCTTCGCAATCTCAGACCGCCGACGGCGGTCGATGCCGCGGAGTACCGGGAGACCGAGAAGAAACGCGACGCTGCGGTGCCGGAGCGATTCCGCGACGCCGAGATTCCGGTCTTCGAGCCTGCTCGATCTTCCGAAGAATGGCGGGAAAGGCGGCGGTCGGTCTTGGAGAAGGTGGTCGCCTCGCTCGGAAAGCAGCCGAGTCGCGAATCCCCGCCACGCTCTCGGTTCATCACGTCGGAGATCCATCCGCACTTCGTCCTCGAGAAGGTCGAGATCGACAACGGCATCGACTCGACCATCGGAGCCCTATTGGTCCTACCGCGCGGGCGGACCGGGCCGGTGCCGGCGATTCTCTGGCTCCACTCCTCTTCGCCCGACAAGAATCAGATCCTGGTCCCCGGCACGAACGGCGGCGATATCCCGCTCGCCGTGGAGTTCGCGAAGGCCGGATTCGCGGTCTTCGCCCCCGACGCCTACTGGCACGGCGAACGCGTCGGAACCGGTCCCTCCGGTCCGCTCGAGACCGGGGTCGCCGAGCAGGCCGGCCTTCACAAGTATCACCTCTGGTTCGGTCGAACGCTCTGGGGGATGTTCGTCCGAGACGACCGCGTCGCGGTCGACTATCTCGTGACTCGTCCCGAGATCGATCGCAATCGCCTCGGCGCCACGGGCATCAGCATGGGGAGCACGCGAGCCTGGTGGCTCGCGGCGGTCGACGAACGTATCAAAGCCGTGGTCGGCGTCGCCTGCCTCACACGCTATCGCGACTTGATTCGGCACGGAGAACTCCGCGCGCACGGGGTCTACTACTTCGTGAACGGGCTGCTGGAGCACTTCGACATCGAAGGCGTCTTGTCTCTCATCGCGCCTCGGCCCTATCTGGCGCTCACCGGCGAACTCGACGCGGGATCTCCGGCCGACGGGATTCGCACGCTCGAGGGCATTCTCAGTCGGCACTATGAAGCCCTGGGAGCTCGAGATGCGTTCCGGAGCGTGCTCTACCCCGACACCGGACACGTCTACACCCCCGAGATGCGCAAAGAGATGCTGAAATGGTTCGTCGATTGGCTGAAGCCATGATGATGCGAGACCACAACCATCTGAGTGTGCGGCTCGGCCGGTGGTCGACGATCGTGCTCCTCGGATTTGCGTGGCTCCTGAATTCTTCGCCCGCTTCGGCGAGTCCCTCTGCCGACCGCCCTCCGGACATCGTCGTCATCCTTGCGGACGACCTCGGGTTCTCCGACATCGCTCCGTATGGAGGCGAGATCGAGACGCCGAATCTCGATGCTCTCGCGGCCGGTGGGCTTCGATTCCGGCAGTTCTACAATGCCGCGCGATGCTGCCCAACCCGCGCCGCGCTTCTGACCGGCGTCTATCCGCATCAGGCGGGCGTGGGCCACATGCTGCAGCCCTGGCGTCCGCCCGCCTACTCGTCCGCACTCGACGAGCGTGTGCCGACGTTCGCCGAGGTGCTCCGGAACGTCGGCTACCGCAACCTACTCGTCGGAAAGTGGCACGTGGGTCCGCTCCAGGGGAAGGGGCCGACGGCGCATCCGCTCGACCGGGGATTCGATCGATTTCACGGGATCATCGGGGGCGGCAATCATTTCGCCCCCAAGTCGCTCGTGCGAGACCGATCGACCATCCCGCCCGGCCCCGATCATTACTCGACCGACGACTTCACGGCCGCGGCCGTGGAGTTCGTCGAGGATCACGTCGCGAACCACGAGGATCGTCCTTTCCTGCTCCACCTCTGCTTCACCGCACCTCACTTTCCGCTGCATGCTCGCCCGGCGGAGATCGCGAGATACCGAGGGAGGTATCGGACCGGCTGGGACACTCTGCGATCGGAACGATTCCGCAGGCAGGTCGCGTCGGGGTTGTTCGACGAGCGAGCGAGACTCAGCCCGCGCGATGCGGTCGCGGAGCCTTGGGATCGCGTCGATGATCCCGATGCCTGGGATCTGCGGATGGCCGTTCATGCCGCAATGGTCGATCGGATGGATCAGGGGATCGGCCGACTGGTCGAGACGTTGAAGCGAATCGAGCGGTGGGACAATACGTTGATCATATTTCTCTCCGACAATGGAGCGAGCGCCGAGGCTCTCGACTCGTGGCCGAATCCGGCTCGAGGCCACGTCCCCGGCTCGATCGTGGGCACGCGCGACTCGCATCGCTGTCTGGAGGTGGGTTGGGCAAATGCTGCGAATACTCCCTTTCGTGAACACAAGATGTGGGTTCATGAGGGAGGAATCTCGACGCCCGCGATCGTCCATTGGCCGCGCGGGATCGCCGAACGAGGTCGATGGACCGACCGCGTCGCGCACGTGATCGACCTCGCGCCGACGCTCTATGAATTGGTGGGAGCGGACCATCCGGCTGTTCGAGCCGGTCGCCCCACGATTCCGCTCGAGGGGCGGAGTTTCGCCGAGGAGTTTCGGAGGAATGCCCCGACCACCGAACGCGAGCTCGCATGGGAGCACGAAGGAAACCGTGCGATTCGAGTCGGGAATTGGAAACTGGTGGCCCGCGCCCGCGGTCCTTGGGAACTCTACGACTTGTCGATCGATCGCACGGAGACGCACGACCTGTCGGCTGCCGCGGCGGACCGCGTGAGGGAACTCGAGCGTCGCTGGACGGCGTGGGCGTCCCGGGTCGGCGTCGTGCCTTGGAACGAACTCCCCGGCGCAACGTATCGACCAAGCGCCGGGTATCGAAAGAAGTCGGAAGCGGTCGAGCCTGCCGTCGAGGTGACTCGGCCCGGCCGCGCCGAGAAGCGTCAGGCCGAGTCCTCGTCGGATTCGTGACCTGGGTCAGACGCGCGCAGTGCGCGAAGAGACGGCGAAGTGAGGTGCAGGGAGGGCTGAGGCAACGGGAGGACGCCGGGCGATGTTCAACACGAACGGCGCCGGCCCTCGATGGACATCCTGCTCGACATCGACCAATCCGGCAGCGGCGAAGAGGTCGCGGAACCGCGCGAGCGAACAGTGATGGACGTTGCCCTCGCGCAGCGTCACGCAGACGTCGAAGATGAACCGACCCCACAAGCCGTCGCGGTAGCCGTCGATCAGGAGCAGTCGGCCTCCGGGTGTGAGCACCCGCTTCATCTCGGCCACGGCTCGATCTTGGTGCGGGTAGTGGTGGAAGCTGTTGGCGCAGGTGACGAAGTCGAACGACGAGGACTGGAACGGAAGCCGTTCGCTGTCGCCCTGGATCGGGACGACGTGACCTCGGTGCGCCCGCCACCGTTCGGCACCCTTTTCGAGCATGGCGGAAACGAGGTCGACCCCCCAGACTTCCGCCTTGGGGAAGGCCTCACGAATCCGTTCGGCGAACACGCCGGTACCGCAGCCGACGTCGAGAATTCGAATCGGACGATCGCGGCCGGCATCTTGTTCGATTCGGCGAATGATCGCTCGATGCGAAGGGCCGAAGATCAGCCACTGGAGGATGCTGCGGTCGTAGCTCTTGGACCATTCCTTGAATTCGTCGGTCGCGAGATGCTTGTCGTAGCTCATGGATGTCGATTCCCTTCGAGTCGCGTCGCGCTCGCCCGGATCCCTCGCGGCGAGTCCTCCGTCGAAACGACTCCTGCGTAATCGATCTCGGCGCCGGGGACAAGGCGGATTCGCGGAGAATTCGCCTCGACTGGTTGACGAATCTGCTAGAATACGACTCATCCCTCACCGAAAGCCGCGACTCGACCAGGAAGAGAGCCTTGACCAGCACCGGCGGAAAGACGACCCGAGTCGGTCTGATTCAGATGCGTTGTTCGACGGATGTCGATGCGAATCTCGATCGTGCCTGCGCGATGTTGCGCGAGGCGGCCGATCGCGGCGCCGAGGTGGCCTGTCTCCCCGAGCTCTTTCGGTCGCAGTACTTCTGCCAGACCGAGGACCACGCGAACTTCGATCTGGCCGAACCGATTCCGGGACCGTCGACGGACGCTCTGGCCGCGGTCGCGCGAGAGAAAGGGCTCGTGATCGTCGGCTCACTGTTCGAACGGCGCGCCGCAGGTCTCTACCACAATACCGCCGTCGTCTTCGACTCCGACGGGTCGATCCGCGGCAAGTATCGAAAGATGCACATTCCGGACGATCCGCTCTATTATGAAAAGTTCTACTTCACCCCTGGGGATCTGGGTTTCCAGGCGTTCGAGACATCGCGAGTGAATCTCGGGACGCTCGTCTGCTGGGATCAATGGTACCCCGAAGCCGCACGGATCACGGCGCTCAAGGGTGCTCAAATTCTGTTCTATCCGACCGCGATCGGCTGGCATCCCGCCGAGAAGGCGGAGTTCGGCGAGGCTCAAGCCTCCGCGTGGGAATTGATGCAACGAGCCCATGCGATCAGCAACGGCGTCTATGTGATGGCCGTCAATCGAGTGGGGCATGAAGGCCCGGCCGAAGGCGGGCTCCAGTTCTGGGGCGGTACGTTCGCGGCGGACCCCTTCGGCCGCATCCTCGCCAAGGCCGGGGTCGACGAAGAGACGGTCCTCATCGTGGGCTTCGAAGCCGCGAAGGTCGAAGAGACCCGACGCCACTGGCCGTTCCTCAGAGACCGACGCATCGACGCCTACGGAGCCATCACCAAGCGACTGATCGACGAGGTTCAATGACCACCCTTGATTCCGCCCCCGCCCGGCTCGGTTTCCGGATGCCCGCCGAGTGGGAACCCCACGTCGCGACCTGGATCGCGTGGCCCCACAACCGGAACGACTGGCCCGGAAAATTCGCGCCGATTCCATGGGTCTACTCCGAGATCGTTCGATACCTCTCGCGTTTCGAGCGGGTCGAGATCCTCGTCGAGGATCGCCGAGCTCAGCGCCACGCCCTCGAGCGACTCGAGAGAGCCGGCGCGGTGATCGAGAACGTCGGATTTCACCGGATCCCGACCGATCGAGTCTGGACTCGCGATACCGGACCGACGTTCGTGGTCAATCCGAGCTTTGCGACCGAACTCTCCGTAGCCATGATCGACTGGAGATTCAACGGTTGGGCGAAGTACGACGATCATCTGAAGGACGATCGTCTCCCCAAACGGCTCGCCAAGCGGCTCGGATTCGAGCGATTCGTCCCCTCGGTCGAGATCTCGGGAGAGTCGCGCCGGTTCGTTCTCGAAGGCGGTTCGATCGACGTCAACGGCCAGGGGACGCTCCTCACCACCGAGGAGTGCCTGCTGTCCGACGTCCAGGCTCGCAATCCCGGACTCTCGCGCGAGGGGATCGAGTCCGTCCTGGCGGATCAACTCGGCATTCGCCAGGTCATTTGGCTGGGTGACGGCATCGTGGGCGACGACACGCACGGGCATGTCGACGACCTCGCACGCTTCGTCAATCGCAACACGGTGGTGACCGTCGTCGAGACGGACACCCATGACGACAACTACGAGCGCCTCCGCGACAATCTCGCCCGCCTCCGCGCGGCTCGCGATCAAGACGGTTCGCCGCTCGAAGTCGTCACACTCCCCATGCCGCGTCCCGTGGTCTTCGAAGGCACGAGGCTTCCGGCGAGCTACGCCAACTTCTACATCGCGAACGGTCTCGTCCTGGTCCCCACCTTCAACGATCCCGCCGATCGCGAGGCCCTCTCCACTCTGTCGACGCTCTTCCCGGACCGGCAGGTCGTCGGGATCCACGCGGTCGACCTCGTCTGGGGCCTGGGCACGATCCACTGCATGACCCAACAACAGCCCGCGCCCATCGGCACGTCGACTCACTGATCGCCGGCCATCGAACTCGGCACGGGCCGATCGCTCTCTGATCGTGAGCAGAAAGACAGGTACATATGGCATCGCGACGTCCACCCCGACGGGGCGAGGGCTCGGAATCCCGCGGAGGCCCCGGCGGTCCGGGATCGCGCGGCGGCGGTAACCATCAGCGACCGGCGGGCGGGCGACCTCCTCAAGGGGGAAAACCGGGAAGCGGCCCGCGGCGCGCCGGCGGGCCTGGACGCCCCTCCGGACCGGGAGGACCCTCGAGGACGAGGCCAACCGACGGCCCCCCTGCTTCCGATCGATCCTCAGGGGCGGGAGATCGCGAGCGTCGCGGCCCGCTCGGTCGCGATCGCGACCAGAGCGAACAGTCCGCCGGCCTCCAGGCCGAGGAACGTCTCCAGAAGATCCTTGCCCACGCCGGGATCGGCTCACGACGAGCGTGTGAGGAACTCATCCTCCAAGGTCGAGTGTCCGTGGATGGAAAGGTCGTTCGTGAACTCGGAACCAAGGTCCAGGTTCGCAAAGCCGAGATCGCCGTCGACGGCCAACGCATCCGCAAGGAACGCCACGTCTACTTCGCGGTCTACAAGCCCAAGGGTTACGTCTCGACCAACAACGACCCATCCGGCAGACCTCGCGTCCTGGATCTCCTTCCCGAGATCGCTCAACGTGTCTACACGATTGGACGACTCGATGAAGCGAGCACGGGCCTGATCCTCCTCACCAACGACGGGGAGCTCGCCAACAAGCTCGCGCATCCGAAGTTCGGTGTCGAGAAGATTTACAAGGTGGTCGTGGCGGGGAACCCCTCGAAAGAGGTTCTCGACCAACTCACGGAAGGCATCTGGCTCGCCGAGGGCAAGGTTCGAGCCAAGCGAGTCCGCGTCGTCGGCAAGCGGGGAGAGTCGACGATCCTGGAGATGGTTCTCGCAGAAGGCAAGAACCGCGAGGTCCGCCGAATGCTCGCCAAGCTCGGCCACAAGGTCATGACCCTGACGAGGATCGCGGTCGGTCCGATCTCCGTGAAGGGACTCAAGGCCGGGGAGTACCGCCCGCTCTCCGCGCGGGAGATCGAGATGCTCGAGCGTGCGGCGGCGGGCGAATTCCGCAGCCCCGCGCCGGATCGCGATCCGCGTGGTCGTCGCGATCGCCCCCCTGCGCCTTCCGGACCGGGTGCCGCCTCGGCGGCTCGACGCCCTCCCGCCGGGAGTCCTTCGACGAGCCGTCCTGCCGTCGGCCCTCGACCGAGGCCCGCCCGGCCGTCCGAATCGGCAGGCCGGGCCGAGGGGGCGCCCCCCATTCGTCGCGACAACGCGACACCTCCTCCAACTCCGCGGGCGCGTCATGCCCAACGCGACCGCGACGAGGCGGGACCTGTTCGAGGGGCCGTGCCTCCTCGTCCCCCGATCAAGTCTCGCCCGCCTGGTCCCGCACCGCGACGACCGGTTCCCGAACAAGACGTAGTCGTCCCACCCGTGGGAGATGATGCTCCGGCCGGGAAGACTCGTCGGCGGATCATCGGTCTCGACCTGCCCTCGGCGTCGCGACCAATGCCCAAGTCGAAGCGTCCCAAGCCTCCGAAGCGATCACTCGGCGGAGGTCCCAAGCCCACTCGGAAACGGCCGCCAAAGTCCGACGAGTGACCGAGTCCGATCGCGATCCATCCGACCTACTCCCGAGAGACCTCTCCGTGACCGATGCCGTGAGAACCGGAACCGCGGGGCAGTACGAGGCGACGGTTCTCGAGAACCGCTCGATCGCGGAGCGCACGTTTCGAATTCGCCTCGAATGTCCCGGACTGGCGGCCGCGATTCGACCCGGACAGTTTGTGATGGTTCGAACGGGACGCACGCTCGACCCTCTTCTCGGAAGACCGTTCGCGCTGTACGAAGTCCACCGAGATCCCCAAGGAGTTCCGAAGTCGATCGACCTCGTCTACCTCGTTCTCGGGCGAGGTACCGAAGCACTCTCTCGCGTCTCGGTCGGCGATCGGTTGTCATGCTGGGGGCCGCTCGGAAACGGCTTCTCCGACCCTCCTCGAGGCGACGTCGTGTTCGTCGCCGGAGGGATCGGGCAAACCCCGTTTCTGTCGCTTGGACGCTGGTGGAAGGGAGACGAATCCTATGCGGGGATCGAGAGGCATCGAGCCGATGGTCCTCGCTCGATCCGACTCTTGTACGGAGTCCGATCCAAGTCGCTCCTAGCAGGGCTGGACGACTTCGAGCGTGCCGGAATTCCCGTGCAGGTCGCGACCGACGACGGCTCCGCCGGCCACCAAGGCTTCGCGACCGACCTTCTCGAACCGTTGCTGACCGGTTCGATCCCGCCCGCGCTCGTGATCGGGTGCGGCCCCTCGCCGATGCTCCGAACGCTTGCCCGCCGTCTCGCCGCAGCCGGCTGTCCCGGTCTACTCTCGCTCGAGAACCACATGGCATGCGGCTTCGGGGTCTGCTTCAGCTGCGTCGCGCCGATTCTCCAGGATGACGGTTCGTCCGACCTTCGACGTGTCTGTGTCGAAGGACCGATCTTCGACGCGGCCCGCGTCGTCTGGTCGTGAGTTCGACCGGCGCCCGCTGCGATCGAAAATCGGCCCAGGGCGATTCCATTTTGACCTAGCCGAAAGACCGCAAAGGAGTTACTCCAAGGCCGCTTTTCACGCGAGCACCAGGAGATCTCCGCATGGACGCGCGGCTCAGTTTGATGGAAGTCTTTAATTCGTCGGAACTTATCGA
>JANRKW010000014.1:0-155202 GCA_033763215.1 Isosphaeraceae bacterium
CCGAACTCGCGATCGACTCGCTCGGCAATGCCTTCGGTTGGTCGGAAGCATCCACCGACGACCTGGCCTCGCTCGACCTGGGGACCGGCCTCGTGAACGGCATCGTCGGCGACGCGGGACTCTCGACCGCCGCTCTCTCGCTCGCCTTCGACCTCGACAACACGCTCTACTTGATGAACGGCGACGCGGGGACCTACGAGATCGACGCATCCACGGGCGCCGCGAGCTTCGTCGGATTCCTGGGTCGACTCCTTCACCACGGCGATGTCGACCCCGACACCGGGCTCTTCTACGGAATCGCGACCTTCGGCTCGCCCACCGAGATCGACGTGGGCGACCGCTCCGATCTCGAGACGCTTGGGACTTTGGTCGTCGACGACGTCCGCTTCCATACGTTGGCGTTCGTGCCGACGAACGTCGTTCCCGAGCCGAGCACGCTCGCGGGCATGGCTGCGGGCGCGGCGATCGCGCTGGTGGCCGCGCGGCGCCGTCGCACGGCTTGATTCGAGGGCTCCACTCTCGCCGACGCCTGCGACCTCGGGCCCGAGGTCGCAGGCGTCTTGCGTTTCGAAACGCACGCCGGCGCATGAATCGAGCCGCGGGCTTCCGGATCGGGAGGCACGCGGCTCGGGTGAGGAGACGTCGATCAGTCGATCGGTCAGCGGGTCTTGGCGGCGAGGACGGCCTTGGCGGCGGCGACGACGGTCGGTCCGTTCATGCCGTACTTCTCGATGAGCGCTTCGGGGGATCCCGACTCGCCGAACTGGTCGCCGAGGTTGACGTAGCGGATCGGCACGGGGTGGAGTTCGGCGAGGGTCGAGGCGACGACGCTGCCGAGACCGCCGTGGGCGAGGTGTTCCTCGGCGACGACGATCGCTCCCGTCTCCTTCGCGGCTGCGAGGAGGGCGTCGCGATCGATCGGCTTGACGGTGTGCATGTCGAGCACGCGGGCCTCGACGCCGTCGGCGGCGAGGGCGTCGGCCGCGTCGAGCGCTGCGGAGACCATGAGGCCGTTGGCGATGATGGTCAGGTCGGAGCCGGCGCGGAGGATGTTCGCCTTGCCGAGGGTGAAGGCGAGCGAGCCGTCGTAGATCTTGGGCACGTCGGGGCGCCCGCAGCGCATGTAGACGGGCCCTTGGTGTTCGAGCATCGCCTTGGTCGCCGCTTTGGCCGACTCTTCATCGGCGGGGACGACGACGACGAACCCGGGGAGCGAGCACATCAGGCCGACGTCCTCGATGCCCATCTGCGATGCGCCGTCTTCGCCGATCGAGATCCCCGCGTGGCTGCCGACGACCTTGACGTTGAGCCGCGGATACGCGACCGACATCCGGAGCTGGTCGTAGCCGTTGCAGGTGATGAAGGCGGCGAAGCTGGCGATCAGCGACATCTTGCCGCTCGACGCGAGCCCGGCGGCGACGCCGACGAGGTTGCTCTCGGCGATCCCGATGTTGAAGAAACGGTCGGGGTGTTTCTTGCCGAACCACTCGGTGCGAGTCGAGTTCCCGACGTCGGCGTCGACGACGACGAGGCTGGGGAACTGTTCGCCGAGGGCTTCGAGGGCTCGACCGAAGGCGTCGCGCGTGGCCTTGCCGATCGGGCGTTTCGACTGAACCGAGGAAGAGGCTCCCGCCATGACGTGAACACCTTTTGCTGATCGTGAGAGTGATCGAGTGAAGATCGAACGATGGGTCGCGTCTCGCGTCAGGCGAGCTCGGCGAGCGCTTCGTCGAGATTCTTGGCGGGGATCGGCTTGCCGTGGAAGTTCAGGTCGCCGAGTTTCTCGAGGAGTCCGAGGATGCCGAATCCCTTGCGCGTGAGCGAGAGGATGCAGCTCGGTCGGCCTTCGACGGCCTTGGCTCGCTCGAGGGCGGTGACGACCTCGGACATGTCGTTGCCGTTGATGGCTTGGGTGTGCCAGCCGAAGGCGGCGAACTTGCCGTCGATCGGGTCGAGGTCGAGCACTTCCTCGGCGGCGCCGGTCTGCTGGAAGTGGTTGCGGTCGACGATCAGGGTGAGGTTGTCGAGCCGGTACTTGGCGGCGGAGGCGGCGGCTTCCCAGATCTGGCCCTCGCCGATCTCGCCGTCGCCGGTCATCACGAACGTATGATGATCTCTCTTGTCGACACGCGCGGCGAGCGCGATACCGACGCCGATCGAGAGCCCTTGGCCGAGCGAGCCGGTCGACGCCTCGACGCCGCCGAGCCGCGTCATGTTCGGGTGCCCCTCGAGCGGGCTTCCGAGCTTGCGGAGGGTCATCAGGTCGTCGACCGGGAAGTAGCCGGCTTCGGCGAGCGCTGCGTAGAGCAGGGGGGCGGCGTGCCCTTTGGAGAGAATGAAGCGGTCGCGGTCGGGGTCGTGGGGCCGCTTCGGGTCGTGCTTCAGGAAGCCGCCGAAGTAGAGCGCCGTGACGACGTCGGTCGCCGAGAGCGAGCTGCTGGGGTGGCCCGAGCCGGCCTCGGTCGTCATCCGCACGATGTGGCGTCGAATGGTCTTCGCACGCGCGTTGAGAGCTTCGATCATCTCGGACACGGGCGGTCGACTCCTCGGGAGCTTCGCGGTCTCTGGTCGAGAAAGATGCCGTAGGCTAACGCCCGTGCCGGGCTTGCGGCAAGGGGGTAGACCCTCGGCCCGATCGCGGCCTCAGCGCGGTGGTTCGACCTTCTGGAGGAGCTTGCCGTCGCCGCCGTTGAAGATCGAGAGGACGCCGTCCGCGCCCCCCGCGACGATCCGCTTGCCGTCGTCGGTCGCGGCGACCGCCTGGAGATAGTCGGGCGGAGAACCGCCGGTCGAGACGGTGCGGTTGATCCGTGCGTCGTTGCCGGTCGCTCCGGCCTCGCGAATCGAGCCGTCGGCCGTCGCCAGGACGACGCGGTTGCCCGTCTTGGGCCAGGAGATCGCGGTGAACGCCTTGAAAGTCCCCTGGCTCGAGCGGAGCTGTTCGCCGGTCGCCGGGTCCCAGAACTTGACCGCTCCGTCGGCCCCGGCGGAGGCGATCTCCTTGCCGTCGGCTTTCCAGGCGAGGCCGAGGATGTGGTGCGTGTGGCCCTCGAACGCCTCGAGCTCCTTGCCCGAATCGACCTCGACGAGCTTCACGAATCGATCGGCCGCGCCGGTCGCCAGGCGTTTGCCGTCGGGGCTGAACCGGAGCGCGAAGACGGAGTCGGAGTGGAGCCCGTCGAGGCTGCGGACGATCTTGCCGTCGGGGAGCGAGCGAATCTGGATCTCGCCCGATTTCGAGGGCTCGCCGCCGGCCGTGGCGAGCAGTTTGCCGTCGGGCGAGACGTCGATCGCCAGGACGCGGAATCGGTGCGGACCGAACCTGGCCGTCTCGGTCCAGGAAGCCTTGGGCTCGGGCGCGGGCGGGCCGACGAGGGCCTTGGGTTCGGGCGCGGGCGGGCCGACGATCTCGACCGGTCGCGCGAGCGGTCGGTCGGTCGACCAGACGATGACCTCCACATATCCCCCCGCCAGGAGTCGCGAGCCGTCGGGCGTGAATCGCACCGACTGCACGAGGTCGCGGTGCCCGGCGAGCCGCGCGACCTCGACGCCGTCGTCGATCCGATGGATCGCGACGAGATTCCCCCGCGCGACGGCGACGTGTCGACCGTCGGGTGCGATGTCGAGCCCGAGGATCGGTTGGACCCCCGGCGGCAGCGGTGCGAGTTCGATCGGCGCGGGAGCGGGTTCGTCCTCGGAGTCGTCGGGCGCGCCTCGGTCGATCCAGGCTTGCAGCTTGCCGAGTTCGGCTCCCGTCAGCGGGCTCGAGGACTTCTTGTCCCGCGGCGGCATGACCGGCTCGACCCGGTGCGCGGCCATCCGAAAGAGCAGGCTCGCGTCGGCCTTGCCGGGCACCAGCGCGGGGCCGCGTTTGCCGCCCTTCTTCATCGAGGCGACATCCTCGAGATTCAAGGCGTTCTCGGCGAGCGCGGAGGAGTGACAGCCGACGCACTTGGCGTCGAGGATGTCGGCGACCTCGCGGGCATAGCTCACCTTCGACGGGTCGGCCGGGGCGACGACCGCGATCGGCTTCGGGGCGTCCTTCGGGGCCGCGGTCGGGGTTTGCGATCCGACCGCGGCGATCAAGACGAGAAAGAGCATCGGCGTCGACCTCGGCGGGGCGGGGCGGGAACTCGTGAGGCGGGATCAGATGAGTTCGCGGATGACGTCGGCCTGGTTGAGAATCGGCATCGGCCGGCCCGACTCGTTGCGGAACTCGTGGTTGGGGTCGATCCCGAGGACATGATACACGGTGCGGATCACGTGTTCCGGGCGGAGCGGGCGCTCGGCGGGGGATTCGCCCTTGCGCGTGGTCGACCCGACGACCTGACCCATCTTCAAGCCGCCGCCCGCGAGGAGCGCGAACATGCTGCCGGGCCAGTGGTCGCGGCCGTTGCCCGTGATCCGCGGGGTGCGTCCGAACTCGCCCCAGACGAGGACGAGCACGCGGTCGGCGAGGCCTCGGTCGTGGAGGTCTTCGACCAAGGTCGCGACGGCGGCGTCGAGCGGGGGGACCTGGGCCCGGCAGAGCGAGAAGATCTGTCCGTGGTGGTCCCAATTGCCGTCGGAGAGGGTCACGAAGGTGACGCCCGCCTCGACGAGCCTGCGGGCGAGCAGGCAGCTCTGCCCGAGGCGGTTGCGGCCGTAGCGGTCGCGGAGTCGGGGATCCTCGTCGGAGAGGTCGAGCGCTTCGCGGGCGGCGGGCCCGGTGACCATCTCGTAGGCCTGTTGGGCGAAGCGGTCGAGTCCGTCCATGGTGCCGGAGACGTCGCGGGCGCGGTTGATCCGGTCGAGCCGGGCGAGGAGGGTCTTGCGGTCGTCGAGTCGGTCGAGCGAGAGGCCCGAGGGCGGGTCGAGGTCGCGGGCGCGGAGGTTGCCCGACGGGTCGCCGTTGAAGGTGAAGGGGTTGAAGCCCGGCCCGAGATAAGCTCCGCCGACATAATTCGATCCGAGGAAACCGTTACCCATGGAGACATAAGGCGGCACGCCCGGCGCGCCGGCGCCGCGCATCTTGGCGGCGACGGCGCCGACGCTCGGTCGCTCGTTCTTGCGGGCCTGCTGCTGGGTCGAGTTGAACGCGGTCATGATCCAGTGAGTGCCGGCGAGGTGGTCCGAGGTCTGGTGCGCGAGGCTCCGGACGAGGGCCATCTTGTCGAGGGCGTTTGCGCAGCGAGGGAGGAGTTCGGAGAAGCGGACGCCGGGGAGGCGGGTCTCGATCGTCGAGAACTCCCCCTTGAATTCGCGCGGGGCGTCGGGCTTGGGGTCGAACGTGTCGATCTGAGTGGGGCCGCCGCTGAGGACGATCTGGATCACCGCGGTCGACTTCGCCGCCGGGCTGGGCGCGGCGGCCTGGGCGCGGAGGCGGAGCAGGTCGGGCAGGGCGAGGCCCGAGAGACCGAGCGAGCCGACGCGGAGGAATCCGCGGCGGGAGATTCCGTCGCACGAACGGTAGGAGTCGCCGTCGATGGTCCACATGGCTCGTCGGGCCTCGGGTCGAGAAGAGTGGGTGTCGGGAAATCGATCGTCGCGATCCGCGCGATGATCAACGATTGAACAGAAATTCCTTGGTATTGATCAAGGTCCAGATCAGGTCTTCATACCCTTGTCGGAGCAGCCCCTCGGCGCGGCGCTTGTCGAGGAGTTCGACGCAGATCGCGCGTTCCTCGCTGAGCGGTTCGCGGCCGTAGGCGATCCTGTAGAGTTCGTCGACCTTCTCGGCGTCCGAGCGGGTGTCCTCGGCGAACCGCGTGGCGCGACCCGAGCGGTTGGCGAGCTTGGACTGGATCTCGCCCGAATTGAGCAGGAGCAGTGTCTGGGAGAGGTTGGCCTCGTCGGAGCGTTCGCATTCGCAGACGCTCTCGCGCTTGGGGCGGCCGAAGGTATCGAGGAACTGCGAGTCGAATCCGTCGTCGGGCAACTGCACGGCGCGGAAGCCCTTGGGGAGTCCTCGGAAGTTCTCGGTCGTGCCCGCGACGACGTCGACGGCGTCGAGCAGGACCTCGGCGGGGAGCCGGCGAGCGTAGAAGCGGGCGAAGTTGCGGCGATCCTCGGCGTTCGACTCGTTGGGAAGGCTCGATCGGTCGTAGGCCTTGCTGGTCGCGATGTGGCGGACGAGTCGGCGGAGGTCGAAGCGATGCGCGACGAAGTCGGCCGCGAGGGCGTCGAGCAGCTCGGGGTTGGACGGAGGGTTGCTCGACCGCATGTCGTCCTCGGGTTCGACGAGGCCTCGGCCGAAGAAGTGCTTCCAGTAGCGATTGACGAGCGCGGGGGCGAAGAAGGGATTGTCGGCCCGTCGCATCCAGGAGGCGAGCTCGACGCGGGGGTCGCGGTCGGGCGGCAGGTTCTCGAAGGCGGGGGCGCCGAGGGGCTTGGGCGGTTCGGTCCGGCCGGTCGCCGGGTTGTTGGACATCCCCGCGGCGAGGAGGTAGATCCGGGGCGTCAGGGGGTCGAGGCCCGGCTTGACGCCAATCCTCGAGAAGAGCGACGCGAAGCCGTAATAATCGGCCTGGCTCCAGCGTTCGAAGGGATGGTGATGGCAGCGGGCGCACTGGATCCGCATGCCGAGGAAGAGCTGCGCGGTGTCGTCGACGCGGCTCTCGAGCGTGTTCACCTGGCGATACCAGACCACGGCGGGATTGTGCGCGGCGTCGCCCCGCGCGGCGACGATCCGGGCGACGAACTCGTCGTACGGCAGATTCTCGGCGATCGCCTGACGGATCCACGCATGAAATGCGAAGGAACCGTTCATCGATTGATCGCCGAAGTTGCGCTTGTTGCGGAGGATGGCCGACCACTTCATCGCGAAGTAGTCGGCATATTCTGGGCCGTCGAGGTAGCGGTCGACGAGGCGTTCCCGTTTGCGGGGGGCGGAGTCGGCCTCGAAGGCGGCGACCTCGGCGGAGGTAGGGAGCATGCCGCGGAGGTCGAGCGAGGCGCGGCGGATGAATTCGGCGTCGGTGCAGGGCTCGCTGGGGCGGAGGCCGAGCTCGCGGAGCTTGCGGAAGACGTGGGGATCGATGAGGTTGTCGGATGCGGGCTCGGCCCAGTCGCGGTCGGGTCGCGCGTGGGGCACGACGACGCGGGCGACGGCGACGCGGTCGCCGAAGCGGGCCATGATCGCGGCCTCGCCGACTCCCGATCCGGCCTCGACGCGTCCGGCCGCGTCGACGACGGCGAGGTCCTCGGCGTTCGACTGATACTGCGCGAGTCGGGTGACGTCGGCGACCTCGCCGTCGTCGAAGGTCGCGACGACGCGAAGCTGGTGGTGAGCTCCCGAGGCGGTCGTGCGCCGCGCGGGGGCGACCTCGAGTTTGGTGAGCACTCGCTCGCGACCCGACGCGAACCTCGCCCCCTGCGCGATCCAGCGCTCGATCGTGCGATACTCGGGCGAGCCGACCTCGAACTTCTTGCCGCCGCCGTGGGGGAGTCGACCGGTCGGCTTGAGCAGGAGCAACCCTGCGCCCGGCGAGCCCACGACGATCCGCCGGCCGCGGCTCTCATGAACGATCGCGTCGTGATCGAAGCGGGGGTCGAAACCGAGCAGACTGAGGCGGAAGCCGTTTTGACCGGTCGCCTTGCCGTGGCATCCGCCCGAGTTGCAGCCGAACTTGCCGAGGATCGGCACGACCTCGCTCGCGAAATGGACGGGTCGATCGACCGCCGTGCCGGCGACCTCGACATCGACCGTCGCGGTCCGCCCGCCTCGCGTGATCCGGATGCGGGTCTTGCCGTCGGCGACGGGGGCGATCTCGCCTCCGGGTGCGGCGCGGGCGATGCGTTCGTCTTCACTCGAGTAGACGGCTTCGGCGGTGGCGTCGACGTCGCGGCCGTCGGCTTCTCGGGCGGTGACGATCACCTGGGCGCGGCTGTCGAGGCCGCGAAGCTGCACGCGGGCGGGTTCGACGACGAGCCCCGTCTCGGCCCCGACGGCGACTCGGCCGCCGGCGAGACCGGTGATCAGGACGATCCCGCATAAGATTCCGAGCGGAGACGCTTGCACGGTCGATCCTCCCTCGCGCCGCGGTCGATGCCGGTCTCGGACGATTGTCTGTAGTACCTCATCTTGACCAAGGGTGTTTCGCCTCGGCAAGGAAATTATTCCGCATTCCTTCGGAGTCGGTCCCTCGAGGCGAGCGGAGGCCCCTCCTTGGATGCCGGCCTGCGGCGTACAATCGAGGGTGTTGCGAGGAATCCCGACGGTTCGAGGTCCGCGGCCGATGTCCATTCCGTTCTCCAAGATCGAAGAGGCCCTCGACGCGCTGGCGGCGGGGAAGGTGATCATCGTCGTCGACGACGAACATCGCGAGAACGAGGGCGACTTCGTGGCGGCGGCCGAGCGGATCACGCCCGAGACCGTCGAGTTCATGATCACGCACGGGCGCGGCCTTCTCTGCATGCCGATCATGCCCGAGCTGGCGCAGCGGCTGCATCTCCACCCGATGGTCGAGGACAATACGGCCCCGCACAAGACGCCGTACACGGTTCCGGTCGATCACAAGTCGTGTTCGACGGGGATCTCGGCGAAGGAGCGGGCGACGACCGTCCGATCGATCCTCGACCCCGAGACGCGACCGAGCGACCTGGTTCGCCCCGGGCATCTCTTTCCGCTCGTCGCCAAAGAGGGCGGCGTGCTCCGTCGCGCGGGGCACACCGAGGCGGCGGTCGACCTCGCTCGGTTGGCCGGATTGGCTCCGGCGGGAGTCATCTGCGAGATCCTCGACGGCGTGCAGGTCGCGGGTCGGACGCGGCTCCATCAACTCGCCGCCGAATTCGGCTTGCCGATCGTTTCGATCGAGGAGTTGATCTCCTACCGCCGCAGGCGCGAGAAACTCGTCGTGCGGCTCGCCGAGGCCGAGATGCCGACGCGCTACGGTCGCGGCACGATCATCGGCTACGGCGTCAAACACGAACCCGACAACAACCCCGTCGTGCTGGCGATGGGCGACCTCGCGAGCGTGGAAGCCCCGTTGGTGCGGATCCATTCGTCCTGCTTCACGGGCGACCTGCTCGCGTCGCTCCGGTGCGACTGCGGCGACCAACTCCATCTCGCGCTCGAGAAGATCGCGTCCGAGGGCGTCGGCGCACTCATCTACCTACCGCAGGAGGGTCGGGGGATCGGTCTGATCGAGAAGATCAAGGCGTACAAGCTCCAAGACCAGGGGCTCGACACGGTCGAGGCGAATCTCGCGCTCGGGTATCGCGCCGACCAACGGGATTACGGGGTGGGGTTGCAGATCCTCCAGGACCTCGGCCTGAAAAAAGTCAGGCTCTTGACGAACAACCCGAAGAAAACCGACGCCTTCGTCTATCATGGGCATGGGCTCGAGGTGGTCGACCAGATTCCGATCATCGCGCCCGACGAACCGGACCGTCAGAGATACATGGAGACGAAGCGGTCGAAGATGGGCCACCTGTTGCCGCCGAACGATGCGGCGGCCACGGAGCCGGTCTGATCCGCGAGGGATCTCCGCAGCCGCCAGACCCGAGGAGCCGCGCCGTGGGATATCGAACGAGAGTCGCCTGGTCGGTTGCGACGTTCCTGATCGCGATCGCGGGGTCGAGCGCCTCGGCGCGTGCCGCGGACGCCGAGGCCCGCAAGCGCATCGAGGCCGCGGCAGCGGCCTATGCCGCGCTTCCCGCCTATGCCGACAAGGGGGAGATCACCGTCGAGATCGAGGTCGCCGGCGAGGTTCGCAAGGACTCGATCGCCGTACCGGTCCGTCTGGCTCGACCGAATCTGCTCTCGATCACGACGCCCCTGGTCTCGATCGTCTCCGACGGCAACGCCATCCTCACGGTCGTGCCCTCTTTGAAGCGTTGGTCGAAGGCTCCCGCCCCGCAACGCATCACGCACGACGACCTCTCCGAAGGGCCGCTCGGCGCATTCGAACGCGGCGGTCCGATCGGCATGCCCACGCGCGTGCTCGCGACCCTGCTCCTCGACCCCGAGGCGGTGAAGTCGTTGGCACGCGACGCCGTCGGTTTCTCGACCGTGCCCGCGAAGTCGATCGACGGCGTCGAATGCGAGGGGATCGTCGTCGATTCCGACACCGCCCCCGGCCTGATCCTCCGGATCGACCCCAAGACGAAGCTGGTCGTCGCGATGGAGATCGACCCGACGCGCGGGGCCAAGGGCGACTCCGAGATCCCCGGGTCGCCGGTCGTCTTCAAGTCGTTCACCTGGCGAGCCGGCAAGATCGACACGACGCCGCCCGCCGACCTCGCCGCGAGCTTCGCCGCCGTGCCGCCCGAGGGGACCAAGGAGATCCTCGCACTCGCGGCACAGAAGGTCGAGGCGATCGAGCACCCGCTCGTCGGCAAGCCCGCGCCCGACTTCACGCTCAACCTCCTCGAAAAGGGCGGCAAGACTCGTCGAGCACGGATCGACGAGTTCCAAGACAAGATCGTCTTGATCGATTTCTGGGCGATGTGGTGCGGTCCTTGCCGCAAGGAGATGCCCGATATCGCCAAGCTCTCCGACGACCTGGCGAAGGCGGGCAAGCCGGTCGTCTTCATCGCCTTGAGCATCGACCGGCCCGAGGAGATCGAGCTTCCGGAGCTCGAGAAGAAGGTGCGGGCCGATATCGCGATCCTCGGGTTCGACA
Organism: Isosphaeraceae bacterium; assembly: GCA_033763215.1. GTDB lineage: Bacteria > Planctomycetota > Planctomycetia > Isosphaerales > Isosphaeraceae > JANRKW01. The sequence goes on from JANRKW010000014.1 coordinate 10,605, forward strand.
TCGAGAAGGCCGAGAATCGGCGGCTCGCGCTCGACCCCTCGGGCACGACCGCGCGGGCCTTCGGCGTGACGGCGATCCCGATGTTGGTGCTGCTCGACGGCAAGGGGATCGTTCGCGCGGTTCACGTCGGAATGACCGAGCGCGATGTGCTCGCCGCGGAGATCGAGGCGCTCCTCGAGGGGAAGCCGCTGCCGAAGCCGTGAGCGATTCGGCCGGTCAGTCGCGTCGTCGACCGATCGCCTCGATGTCGCGGACGACGATCAGCCTCGCGCCGAGGCGATCGTCGTAGCCGATCTTGCCGCGCACTCCGACGCGGCGGGTGAGCAGGCCGTCGAGGTCGACTCCGGGGGGGATGTCGAGATAGGCGGTCGTCGCGCCGTCGTCACCGATCAGGAGGTGGAGTCGGCGGCCCTCGATCTCTTTCGCGGAGGGCTGGATCAGGCCGACGAGCGTGTACGCCTCGAGCGCGGCTTGCCTGCGGCGATGGAGCTCCTCGCGGACGCGGTCGACCTCGCCGTCGCGCCGGCGGCTCTCCTTGATGAGAGCGGCGAGCTTGCGGGCCGAGTCCGCGATCCGGGCATCGGCCTCGACGAGCTTGATCCGCCGCTCGATCTTGGCCCGAAGCGCCGGGTCGTCGACCGACTCCATGAGGGCTCGATATCGTCCGAGCACCGGACCGAACTCCCAGTTCTCGAGCGGCTCGCGGAGCATGGAGCGTCGGCTGGCGTCGATCCTCACGAGCTCGTCGTTCGTGGGTCCGTCGGTCTCGGGGGCGTCGTCGAGGGCGACGCGGGCCACGGTCGAGTCGCGAGCGGGGTCGTCGACGGGGAGCGGTCGAATCGCGTCGGCCGCGACAAATCGCGCCGAGCCCGCCGCGGGAGCGACGGCGACGCGGACGACTCCCGCCGAGCCGGGAGCGCCGAGCCGAAGTCGAGGAACATCGACGCGGAGCTCGACCTCGGAGCCGTGTTCGAGCCGACCGACGACCGGACCCGGCAGGCGCGCTCCCAGCCGCCCCGCGCGGAGATCGGCGTCGGGCACGACGACCCGCGCGAATCGCCCGCCCGGTTCGACGCGGATCGCCCGTTCATCGATCCACTCGATCGCGTCCGCGGGCGGTTCGATCGCGACCCATCCCCTTGGAATCCGCCCGCGCGGAGGGTCGACCAATCGTACCCGAGCGCCTCGCGTCAGGGTCTTCGTCGAGTAGGCACCCGGCTCGGGGTCGACAAGGACCTCCACCTCGGGGAGGACGATCTCGGCGAGGCGCGCGGAGGGGCTCTCGACCGCCGCTCCCGGGAGCGACGGTGCCGTGGCGGCGAAGGTCGCGACGACGACCACCAGCGCCCGACTCACGCCCATGCCACCTCCTCGACCGACGTCGATCGACGGACTCCCCGCGAATCCGCCGCTTGCTCGACATCCGATGCAGGTAGATAGGGGCCTCGTGCGATTGCGTCAACCCGAATGAAGGGGGAGGCTCGCGTTGACGCGGGCGATCGATCCGGATATGGTCCCGCCGCACGTCGCGGCCGTCTCGGGTTCGCGCGTGCTCTCTCGGCTCGCCTTGCTCCGCACCTTCGAACCACCCCGAAATCGAGTCGAGGGAGTCGCGTTTCCCGAGAAGGTCTCAGCGCGCGCTCGGGCGATCCCAAGGACGGGGCTGCATTCCGGGGCGTGTGGTTCTGACGGGCGAGGGTGGATCATGGACGATGTCCCCGCCGGTCCGGCGAGCCCGGAGCCCCGGAGGTTCGCGCTCTCGGTCGTCATCCCCGTGCACAACGGCGGGTCCGACTTCGAACGCTGCCTCCGCGGGCTTCGCGACTCCTCCGACCAACGATTCGAGCTGATCGTCGTCGACGACGGCTCGACCGACGACTCTGCCGAGACCGCTCGGCGGTTCGGGGCGCGCGTGCTGCGTCACGAGTCGCCGCTCGGCCCCGCCGCGGCTCGCAACCTCGGCGCCAAGGCCGCTTCGGGAGAGGTCGTCTTCTTCCTCGACGCCGACGTCGAGGTCCATGCCGACACGCTCGAACGGGCACGCGGATTCTTCGAACGCGATCCCGAGCTGACCGCGCTCTTCGGGTCGTACGACGACGATCCCGCCGCGCCCGCGTTCGTGAGCCGTTACCGCAACCTGCTCCACCACTTCGTCCATCAGCAAGGGGCGTTCGTCGACGACGTCCGCCCCGTCCATACCTTTTGGACCGGCTGCGGCGCGATCCGACGCGAGGCGTTCCTCGCTCTCGGGGGGTTCGACCCCGAGCGCTACCGGCGGCCGGCGATCGAGGACATCGAGCTCGGCTATCGGATCCATCGCAACGGCGGCAAGACGCTGCTGGCGCGCATGGTCCGCGCCAAACACTTGAAGCGCTGGACGCTTCGCCAGGTGCTCTTCACCGACATCTTCCGCCGCGGCGTGCCTTGGATGCTCCTGATCGAGCGGACGCGGTCGAGCGAGACCGACCTGAACGTGAGCCTCGACCAGCGAATGAGTGTCGCCTCGACCGCGCTCGGTGCGATTGCTCTTACGGCGAGCCCGATCGCCCCGGCGACGGCGTTGTCGGTTTGGGTCGCGAGCCTCGTGGTGATCGCTTGGCTCAACCGGCGATTCCACGGACTGTTGCAAGAGCGCGGAGGTCTGCGACTCCGGGCGGTCGGATTCGCCTGTCATTACCTCTACTTCTGGTGCTGCGGCATCTCGGTGATCCTGGCGACGGCCATCCGGCGCCGCGAGCTGTCTCGGATCGCTCGGGCGACTCCGCCTGGGGTTCGGCTCGACGGTGCCGAGCGTCCGACGATCCCCGCGCCCGAAGTCGGTCGGCGGAAGCGAAGGAGAGCAGCATGGATGCGCGGGATCGTCCCAGAGTCGCGGTCGTCCGAGCCGATCGTCGACGAGCCGCGGTCGCCGAGGCCCTCCACCTGATCGCCGACGACCTCCGGGTCGCCGTTCGAGGCGAGGTCGTCCTCAAGCCGAACCTCGTCAGCTCGCGCCGGCAACTCGCATCGACTCATGCAGACGCCCTCTCCGCGACTCTCGACGCGCTCTTCGCGGCGGGAGCGGCCGAGATCACCGTCGCCGAAGGGGCGACCGACGCCTCCGCCGGCTTCGAACGCTTCGGCCTCCGCCGCGAGGCGTTCGGCCGACCGGTGCAGTTTCTCGACATCAATCGAGATGAACACGACTGGGAATCCTTGATTCTCCATCGCGCCGACGGTTCGCCGACCTCCGCGCGGCTCTCCTCGACGATCGCTCGGGCCGGTTGTCGAGTGTCGCTTGCGTTGATGAAGACGCACGTGATCTCGCACGCGACGTTCGGCCTCAAGAACATGCTCTCGAGCATCCATCCCGAGGATCGCCCGTTGATGCACGGCAATCCCGCGGGCGGCAACGGATTCCGCGGCTGGCGGCGTCACGCGGTCGAGTTCCTCAAGGGCGACTCGTGGTTGGTCAACCGGCTGACTCGCGCGATGGGTCGCGCCCGCCGCTTCAAGCATGCACTGAGGCGTCTCGACCGCGAAGACGGCGTCGCCCGCTTCAGCGCGGCCGACCGCGCGTTTCGCCGGGGCGCCGAGACGCTCGACCGCAACCTCGCGACCTTGGCGACGCGGACCAAGCCGCACGTCACGGTGCTCGACGGCTTCGAGGCGATGCATCGCGAAGGGCCGCGCCACGGTTCGCCGATCCGGCTCGGTTTGGCGGTCGCGGGGACCGACGCGCTCGCGGTCGACGCCGTGGCCGCCGCGCTCATGGGGATCGACCCGGCGGAAGTGGGGCATCTCGTCGAGGCGAGCCGGCTCGGGCTGGGCACGATCGATCTCGACGCGATCGAGATCGTGGGCGACCCGATCGCGACGGTGCGAAGGCGATGCGTGCCGCACTCGAACGCCGCGATCGTTCGCCGTCGCCCGGAGGCGGTCGCCGATCGTTCGGCTCTGTCCGGTCCCCATCGGGTTCGATCCCGGGAGTCGGTCGAGCAATGAACATGCGAGGCGATGTCGCGGTGATCTTGGCGGCGGTCGACGGCGAACGCCCGTCGACCCGCGCGCTCTCGGCCTTTCTGCGCGAGACGCGGAGCGTGGGCGGCGAGCTGATCTTGGTCGACGCGACGCGCTTCGGGCTCGAACCCGAGTCGGAATTCGCGCCCGAGATCCGTCGGATCCCCGCCGCGCGCGGCCGGCTCGTTCCCGAACTCTGGGCCGAGGGGCTCCGCGCGAGCGAGACGCGATGGGTTGCGTTCTCGACGACATCGATGGAGCCGGTCGACGGCTGGCTCGAACAATTGATCACGTGTCAAGAACGCACGGACGCGGCGGCGGTCGGCGGCGCGATCACTCCCGCCTCGGGACTCGGCCGGCTCGATCGCGCGGTCTACCTGGCGCGGCATGCCGCCTACGCTCGGCCGGAACGCGACGCCGAACCCGCGGGCGACAACGCACTCTATCTCCGCCGCGATCTCGATCGCGTCGCGTCGTCATGGGTCGATGGGTTCTGGGAGCCCGAGGTCCACGCGGCCCTCGAGCGGATCGGTGCGTCGCGCGTGGTCGATCCGGCGGCGGTGCTGCATGCGATCGGCGGCGCCCGGGCGGGCGAGCTCTTCCCGAGGCGCTTCGCTCACGGTGTCCGATACGGAACGACTCGCCCGCTCGGCCGCACGGGCAAGTGGCGCGTGCTCGCGGCGCCCCTCGCCGCCGCGGCGATGGCCGCTCGAGCTCGACGCGGCCTGAAGCGCGCCTCGCGACCGATCCGCGGATTCGGTCCCGACGTCTGGATCGCTTGGGGAGTCGTCACCGCCGCTTGGCTCCTCGGAGAATCGGTCGGGATCATTCGAAGACGCTCGCATGCGACGAAGTCGGCAACCTTGAATGCAAGGCTCGCCGAGGCGGTGTGAATCCGTCGAATCCGCGAATGGGGAGGAATCAGCGATGATCGAACTCGAGCGTCCCCTCGGCGTGCTGGTCTCGGGAGCCGGCTTTCTCGGAACGCTGCGCGCGGCCGCCGCGATCGCCTGCCCGCACACCCGGTTGGTGGGAATCCACGAGGTCGACCGCGCTCGAGGCGAGCAGGTCGCCGCGCGATTCGGCACGGTCGCGGTCGATGCGTTCGATCGCGCGCTCGAGTTGCCCGGCGTCGATCTCGTCGTGATCTCCACGCCGCACGCCGACCATGAGGCCGCGATCGAACGCGCGCTCTCTGCGGGCAAGCACGTGCTCTGCGAGAAGCCGCTGACGCTCGAGTCGGAGGCGGGCTTCGCGCTGACGCGGCGGGCCGACGCCGCCGGACTCAAGCTCGCGACCGGCTTCGACCACCGCTTCCTCCCCCCTGTGCGCGACGCGCTCGTGCTCCATCATGAATGGGCGATCGGCCGCGTCGAGTCGGTCCGAATCGAGATCGGTCATTCGGCCTCGCCGGAATTCCTCGCGAGCTGGCACACCGATGTCGAACGCTCGGGCGGAGGCACGCTCTTCGACAACGGCCCGCACGCCTGCGACTTGATCCGGCGCTGGATCGGCGACGTGACCCATGCAAAAGGTTATGTGCAAACCACCCCGGCTCTCGACCCGAGGTGCGACGTCGAGGCGTTCGGCCTCTTTCGAGGCCGCGGCCGCGCGATCGCCGAACTCCATTCGAGCTGGAACCTGGCGCGAGGCTACCTCACGATCGACGTGCGCGGAGACGACGGCTGGATCCACGTCGAAACCGCCCCCTGGCGGCTCGCGGCGGTGGTCGCCGGAGGACGACGAATCACGCGAGGATATCTTCGCGAGCGAGTTCATGCGCGGCTGCATCGGGCCCGATTCGGGTGCGAGCCGACGCACGTCGCCGAGCTCGCCGATCTCGTGGCGCGAATCGAGGGCCGCCCGCATCGGGGCGCGACGGGCTGGGACGGCGTCCACGTCACCGAGATGATCGAGGCGGTCTATCAGGCCGCGCGGATCGGCGAGGAAGTGACGATCCCCGACCCGGTCGTCGCCCGCGAGTCCAACTCGGCGGATCGCGCCCGCGTCGCGAGTCGATCGTGATTCTCACATATCATCGAATCGGCAATCGATCGTCGCCGATCGATCATCCGCTCGGCCGATTCGAGGAGACGCTCGACCGGCTTCTCGACGCGGGTTTCGAGGCATTCGATCTCGTCGACCGCCTCGAGCATCCGCGCGGATTCGCCGTCACGTTCGACGACGGCGACCGCTCGATCCTTCCCGCGCTCGACGCTCTCGAAGCCCGCGGTGCGAGGGCGACGATCTTCGTCGTGGTCGATCACGTCGGCGGCTGGAACGATTGGCCGAGCCTGCCCGGGTGGGTCTCGCGCTCGAGGCTCCTCGACTGGGACGAACTGGCCGACCTCGCCGCGCGGGGGTTCACGATCGGGTCGCACACGATGACGCATGTTGATGCGAGGCGTTCACCTCTCGCCGAGGTCGAGAGCGAACTCGTCGCGTCGCGCGCTGCGATCGAAGCGCGTCTCGGTCGAAGGTGCGGTCTCTTCGCACATCCCTACGGCCGGAGTACGCGAGCGGTTCGCGAACTGGTCGCCGAGCATTACGATGCCGCGCTCGGAACCGACCTGGGCATCGTCCGCTCGACCGACGACCCGACGAATCTGCCGAGGATCGATGCTCATTATCTCAGATACGAAGGCCTGCTCGATCGCCTGATCTCCGGTACGGCGGCGCCGCGATTGAGGTCTCGGCAACGGATGCGGTCGGTCCGCGAGTTCCTCCGGAGAGTCGCAGTCGCATGAAGATCTGCGAGATCGAACAATCAAAGACGGCGGCGATCGATCGTGCGTCTCGGTTTCGCTGTCCGGCGTGTCGTTCGCGGATGACGGCGAGCGACGACGAATTCGCATGCGTGGCCTGTTCGAGAAGATATCCCGTCGTTGCCGGGATGATCGATTTCCGGCCGACGTCGGATCGCTATCTGACGCTCGACGCCGAGCGGGCGAAGGCCGAGCGGTTGGCGCGGATCGCCGCGACGACCGACCTCCGCGGCGTCGCCGAGGCATACTACGCGATGACGCCCGATCCCGACCCCGCGCGGTGTCGTCGGTTCCTGGCGCACATTCTGTCGGGCGAGCGACGCGGCGAGCGGCTGGCGGCGCGGTTGGGCGATCCGGGGCGAGTGCTCGAGGTCGGTTGCGGCACGGGCGGCTTCCTGCTCGCGGGGTCGCGGCGCGGTTGGGACATCAACGGCGTCGACATCGCCGCGCGGTGGCTGGTCGTCGCGCGGAGGCGTCTCGACGACGCGGGCCGCTGCGCGGAACTCGTCGCCGCTTCGGTGGAGTCGCTTCCGTGGCCCGATGCGTGCTTCGATACGGTCGTGGCCGACAGCCTGGTCGAGCATCTCGACGACCCGCGGACCGCGCTCGGCGAATGCCTGCGCGTGCTCCGACCGGATGGGCGGCTGCTCCTCTGGTCCCCCAATCGATTCACGGCCACGACCGACCCGCACGTCCGTCTCTGGGGCGTCGGCTACCTACCCCGCGGATGGGCCGAGCTCTATGTGCGGCGGCGTCGCGGCGGCGCATGGTTGCCGAAGTGCCTGGGGCCCTCCGGTGCGGGGCGCGTCGCGCGGGAGGCGGGGTTTGCGGACGTGCATGTCGGTTTGCCGAGTTTGTTTGCGCAAGAGGACAAGCGGTTGCTCGCTCGAATCTATCGGGGGATGAGCGGAATCAAAGCAATCGAATGTGCTGCTTTGCCGGCGGCGCCGCTCTGGGAATTGGATGCACGGAAGGCTCGATCGCAATGAGCGACCGGCGAGGGCACGGCCGTCGCGGATGGGAGGTCGCGGTAGGAGAGGGCGTTGCGACGCTGCTCGGCTTCGCCGCGACGCTGATGGTCGCCCGAGGGTGCGGTGCGACGGCATTCGGCCGCTACGAGACGGCGACGGCGCTCGCGGCGTGGTGGTTGATCCTGGTTCGGGGCGGTGTCGACGCCGCGATCGTGCGCGCCGGGGCGATCTCGCCCAACGAGCTTCGCGCTCTCGGGATCGAGCTGCGGCGGGTGCGGTCGGCTTGGGCGCTGGTCGGATGGTCGGCGGTGGTCGCATTGGGGGCGATCGGCGGTGATGTCGGCTTCGCCGCGGTGATGGGGGCGAGTCTTTGGATCGCGACGCTCGCGCCCGATCTCGAGGCGCGAGCCCTGGGCGAAACGGGAGTGATCGGCGCGGCGTCGGCGGCGAAGGGGGCGGCGGTCCTCGGCTGGATCGCGCTCTGCGCGGGCTGGGGCATCGACGATCTCCGGCTCGCGGCGGCCCCCGCTTGGGGCGAGGCGGCGGCGGCGCTCGTGTTCGCGACGAGATCGCCGCGGGAGCGGCCGATCGGTCGGGAGCCGCGGTCGATCGGATCGAGCGTGTTCGATTGGTCGCACGCGGCGGCGACGGCGACGGTCTGGCGATTCTCTCGCGTGGCGCTCTTGTCCGTGGATCTCTTGATCTTGGGGAGCTTCGGAGCGGCGACCGGTCCCTTCGCGGCGGCGCGGCGTGCTTGCCTGGCGATCCTGGGAATCGCCCTCGCGATCGCCTCGGCCGCTTCGGGGCCGCTCGCCGGGGCAGGCGCGGTCGGCGTCGAAGAGTGTCGTCGGAGACGGAACGACGCGGCGCGGCTGCTGGCTTGGTTCGTCGTGCCGACCTCCCTGGGGCTCGCGTTGACCGGGTCGCGCTGGATCTCGCTCGCGTTCGGGGATGCGTTCGATGTGCCTGCTTGGCTGATGATCGCGTTGGCGGCGCGGATACCGGCGGCGGTGTTCGGAGCGTTGTCGCAAACGACCGCGTTTGCGCTTGGGGAGGAGAGGACGGTGGCGAGGGTCGCGGTCGCGGCGGTGATCGCGGCCGGACCCGCCGCGGGGGTGGGCTTTGCGATCGCGGGAGCAACGGGAGCGTCGGCGGCTCTGGTGTTGGTGGAGATCGGGTCGTGGTTCGTCGTCGAGTCGCGATTGGTCGCGCGCGGCGTCGGGATCGATGCGTCGTCGTTTCCGATCGAGCCGGCGGGGGGCGCGGCGGGGTTGATGATCGGCTGCGCGGCGACGATCGGGGCTTCCGCGCCCGCGGCGACCATCGCAGGCGCGGCGGGGTTCGTCACGGGAGCGGGGTTCGCGCGGCTCGCCGCTCGTTCGCGACGCCCGGCGCGTCCGACCTGCCGTGTGATCGCGGAGGCGTCGCGGCATGGATCCTGACGATTTCGCTCCGATCACGCTCGACGACCCCGAGCGCTACTTCGCGCGGCTCGACGCCTTCGAGGCGAGCCACTGGTGGCCGCGGGCGATGCGAAAGATCGTGCTCGAGTTGGTCGGACGGGCGATCGCGGGCCGCTCGGGCGTGGTCGCGGTCGATGTCGGTTGCGGGACTGGTCGGCTCCTCGGCGGCTTGGCGGCGATTCCGGGAGTCGAAGCGGTGCTCGGTATCGAGCCCGAGCCCACGGCGGTCGCTCGGGTCGACCCGCGATTCTCCGCGATCCGCGCTTCGGCGCTGAACTTGCCGCTGCGCGAGGCGAGCGTCGATGTCGTCTGCTGTCTCGACGTCGTCCAGCATCTATCGCCGGGGGGTGCGGAGCGAGCGTTCGCCGAGTTCGCGCGGGTGTTGAGGGCGGGGGGGATCGCCGTGGTTCGAGGCAACGCCGAACGCCGCTCGGGCGGCCTCGCGGGGCTGAGATCGCGTGCCCGGGAGGCCGGCTTCGAGCTCGAGACGGCGACGCACTTGAACATGATCCCCGGGGCCGCGAGCGAGCTGGTCGCATGGTTGGGTCGGATTCAACGCGGCGCTGGCGTGGGGAGTCCCGAGGGGGCGGGGCTGCCTCGTGAGTCGGCCCGGGGGGGCGGATCTCGACTGTTGGGATGGATCGCCGAGGGCGAGGCGCGGGCGGTTGCGCGGTGGGGGGTCGTGTTGCCCTGGGGGCACGGCTCGCTCATCACGGCGCGGAAGCCGAGGATCGACGTCGACGAGAAGGGGCCGCGCGGATGAAGATCGGCATCGACGGAAGCTGTCTCGCGAATCGTCGAGGGTTCGGGCGCTTCACGCGCGAGCTCTTGAACGCCCTGGCGCGGGCGCCTCGCGAGCATCGATTCACGGTCTTCGTCGACCGTCCGTCGGCCGGACAGGTGCAGGTCCCCGATGGATTTCGGACGGTCGTGGTCGACATGTCGCGGGCGCCTGCGGAGGCCGCCTCGGCCGACGGACGGCGGCGCCTGGTCGACATGCTCGAGATGGGCAGGGCGGTCGCGGCCGAGAAGTTGGACATGATCTACTTCCCGGCGACCTATACCTTCTTCCCGGTTTGGAACGTGCGCCGCGTGGTCGTGACCATGCACGACATCCTCGCTCCCAAGCTGCCGGGCCTGGTGTTTCCGTCGACGTTCGGCCGACTCGCGTGGAAGGCGAAGGAGCGGCTCGCCCTGGTGACGGCCGATCATGTGGTGACGGTCTCGGAGACCTCGAGGCGCGACCTGCTCGGGTGGTTCCGGCTGCGGCCCGAGAGCGTGACGGCGATCACCGAGGGGCCCGACGCGATCTTCGAGCCGAGGCCCGCCGCCGAGTCGGCCGCCGTGCTTCGGTCGCGCGGTCTCGACCCCACCGAACGCTATTTCCTCTATGTGGGAGGTCTCAGTCCGCACAAGAACCTCGCGCGATTGATCGAGGCGTTCGCGCGGGTGGGCGATTCGCGGGCCAAGCTCGTGATCGTGGGAGACTTCGGCGACGTCTTCCATACCAACGTCGGCGAGCTGCGCGCGGCCGTCGAGCGCCACGGATTGGCGGATCGCGTGCGATTCACGGGATATGTGCCCGACGAAGATCTGGTGCATCTCTACAATCGAGCGTATGCGTTGATCTTGCCTTCGTTGATGGAGGGATTCGGGCTGCCCGCGGTGGAGGCGATGGCATGCGGGGTGCCGGTGCTGTCGAGCACGGCCGGGTCGCTGCCGGAAGTCGTCGGGGAAGGGGGGATCTTCTTCGACCCGACCGACGTTCGAGCGATCGGCGACGCGATGGAGTCGCTCCTAGCCGATCCGCGTGAACAGTTTCGCCTGGGTCGAGCGGCTCTGGAGCGATCTCGGCGGTTCACCTGGACCGCGGCGGCCGAGGGGTTGCTCGATTGCCTCGAGCGTGTCTTGCGGGAGCGGAAGCCGCGGAGGCTCTCGGCATGATCTTCGGGATGTTGACGACCTTTTTCGGGCCTCACAGTTTCGGCGGCGATGCGGCGTTCGTCGATCGGCTCTCGCGTGCCCTGGCGCGACATGGTCATGAGGTCCACGTCGTTTATTGTCGCGATGCGTTCGAGCTCTCGCGAGGGGGGCAGTCGCCGCGGCCGCACGAAACGCCTCCGGGCGTCGTCGTCCACGCCCTCGAGAGCCGCTTCGGCGCTCTCTCGCCGCTGGCGACGCATCAAACGGGCCGTCCGATGTTCAAGCGGAGAGCCATCGAGCGCCTGATCGCCGAGATCTCGCCCGACGTGCTCCATTTCCACAATCTCTCGCTGATCGGCGGGCCCGGTCTGCTCGAGATCGAGGCGCAGGGGGCCGTCAAGATCATGACGGCGCATGAACATTGGCTCGTCTGTCCCGAGCATGTGCTGTGGCGGCCCGAGGGGGGGATCTGCGAGAAGGCGGCATGCGTATCGTGCTGTCTCCGCGCGGGCAAGCCGCCGCAGCTCTGGAGGAAGGGCGATCTGCGCGATCGAGGGCTGAGGGCGCTCGACGCCTTGATCGCCCCCAGCCGGTCGACGATCCGCGAGCACCAGCGCAGGGGGATCGAGGTCGCGATGACGCACCTACCCTACTTCCTGCCGGCCGACTATACGGGGCTCCCCGAGGTCGCATCGCCGCGGCACGAACGGCCCTACCTGGCGATGGCGGGCCGGATCGAAGCGATCAAGGGGTTCCAGGATGTGACGGCGATCATGGATCGCTTTCCGGGGCTCGATCTCCGGATCGCGGGGACGGGCCGATACGAGACCGAGCTCCGGCGAGCCGCGGCGCATCTTCCCAACGTGATCTTCGAGGGGCGGCTCGACGGTGCTTCGGTTGCGGCTCTCTTCCGCGGGGCGCGAGCGGTGGTCGTGCCCTCGCTGGTCTACGAGACGTTCGGATACGTCGTCCTCGAAGCGTTCGGAGAGCGGACCCCGGTCATCGTGCGCGACCTCGGGGCTCTGCCCGAATTGGTCGCCGAGTCGAACGGCGGGGCGACGTTCGCCACGCGTGAGGAATTGATCGCCGCAGTCGAGCGGATCGTCTCGGACGATGGGCTCCGCGACGAACTCGGCGAGAACGGGCATCGTGCGCGGCACGGCGTCTGGTCGGAGGAGGAGCACCTGAGGCGGTATCTCGGGTTGATCGACTCATGTCGTCGCACGCGCGGCCTCGTCGCGGAGGAAGCGAGCGACGTCGGCGGCGAAGCGATCGCGGCGAAACCGCGCCGCGTTCTGCAGTCCGGATGAGGCGAGCTGCTCGCGAAGGCCGGATTCGCGGAGGAGTCGGAGGAGAGCCTGGGCGAGGGCATCGGCATCGTGGGGCTCGACGAAGAGAGCGGCGTCGCCCGCGGTCTCGGTCAGGGCTCCCCCACGCGAGGTGACGACCGGGCATCCGCTCGCCTGCGCCTCGACGATCGGCAGGCCGAAGCCCTCGTACTCGGAGAGGTAGATGAGGGCGAACGCGGATTGGTAGAGGTGGGCGAGCTCGAGGTCGGGGAGGTGCGGGAAGGCGACGAGACCCTCGACGCTCGGGATCGGTTCGTCGCCGGGGCCGACGACGACGAGCCGGGCCCGCGGAGCTTCCTCACGGAAGGCGGCGAACGCCGCGAGCGTCGACTCGAAGCCGCGGCGCTTCGATCGCTTGCCGACGACCAGGAGCGTGGGAACGGCGACGGGATCGTGGGTTCGGGGTGTGAGCCGCGCAGCGGCGTCGGGTTCGAAGATCGGGTCGACTGCGAGCGGCGCGACGCGGATACGGCCGGGATCGACGCCGAGGCGGTCGACGACGTCGCGGCGCGTGGCTTGGGAGGGGACCAGAACGAGCGACGCGCGGCGGGCCGATGAGCGGTAGCGACCGCGAAATCGAGCGCGGACACGGTTCGAGAAGGTGTGCGGTACGGTTTCGAGCAGCGTGTCGAACACGAAGAGCACTCGGCGCGAGGCGAGCGTCCGCGGCAGGAGGTTCGTCGGACAGAAGAGCAGGTCTCCCGGCCGGACGAGAGGGGCGAGCACGGTGTGACGCCAGATCACCCCCGGGAGCCGGCTTCCGCGCGAGACGACGTCGAGCCCGAACCAACGACGCGGTTCGACGGGCTCCTGGGTGACCAAGGTCGGCCGGGGCAGCGGCCAGCCCGTCGCCGACCATTCGTCGAGCAGGAGTTCGAGAACTCGCCCGACTCCTGTCCGTCTCGAGGTGAGCCGATGCCCGTCGATCCAGAGTTTCATGAAGATTCTTCAGGACTTTTCGAGGATCCCGTGAAGAAGAGGTGGGATCAGGCGATTCTCGAGGGATCGAGGGGCGTTCCCCATGAAACGCGGCCCAGCTGATGTTCGCATCCGCTTGACCTGTCGTTATACTACTAGCGTTGACTTCATCCCCCAAGGACCACACCCTCCGCCTCGGCCGATACTGCCTTTCGCGAACAGCCGTTCCCCGTTGGTCACCGCGCGCCGGTTCGTCCCGTCGATCTCGCATCGACCGTGCTCGAACCATTCTCCGACCTCCTCCCGCGCCGACCGGCCGACTGGAAATCGATCTTCGCGGCGTCCGTTGATCCGGACGACCGATCGTGTCGTCCCTCGTGCCGGAGTCGGGGTGAGCAAGGAGTTTCGCTTGTCGATGAGTTTTTCCAAATCCGTGATCGAAAACCAATCGTCTGAACCTGATCCGACCGAGATCGATACCGAGACCGAATCGACTCTGACGTTCGCCGACCTGGGCCTGACGGCCGTGACGCTGAGCGCTCTCGAGCGGATGGAATATCGGACGCCGAGTCCGATCCAAGCTGAATTGATCCCGCCCGCGATCGAAGGCCGAGACTGCCTCGGCAACGCACCGACGGGCACCGGCAAGACCGCGGCGTTCCTGCTGCCGATCCTCGAAAAGATCGACGAGAAGGACCGTCGGCCGCAAGCCCTGATCCTGGCTCCGACCCGGGAACTCGTCCACCAGATCGGCATGGAATTCGACAAGCTCTGCCGAGGCAGAGCGACTCGAGCCGTCGGACTCGTGGGCGGTGAGTCGATCGTGAATCAGATTCGCCAACTCCAGTTCGGCGCCCACATCCTGATCGCGACCCCGGGCCGCCTCATGGATCTGATGTCCCGCAACCGCGTGCGGCTCGACAAGATCCGGATCGTCGTCCTCGACGAGGCGGACCAGATGCTCGACGTCGGCTTCCAGCCCGCGATCGACGCGATCCTCGAAGCCGTTCCCGCGCCTCGGCAGACGCTCCTGCTCTCGGCAACGATGCCTCCGGGCGTTCGGAAGCTGGCGCAGACCTACCTGACCGACCCGGTCGACGTTCGTCTCATCTCCGAGAACGAAGACGCGACGATTCCGGCGATCCGTCAGGCATACGTCATGGTCTACCCGAACGACAAGTTCAACCTGCTCGTGAAGCTGCTCGAACGCGAGCAGCCGACCCGAGCGATCATCTTCTGCCGCACCAAGCGCGGCGTCGATGAGGTCGGCTTCGCCTTGCGTGGAGCGGGCGTCAAGGCCGATGCGATGCACGGCAACCTCAGCCAGGCTCAACGCAACCGAGTGCTCACCGGCTTCCGCACGGGGCGCCTGACGGTCCTGGTCGCGACCGACGTCGTCGGCCGCGGGATCGACGTTCGCGGCGTCTCGCACGTCATCAACTTCGACCTTCCCGAAGACCCGGCGCAGTACGTGCACCGGATCGGTCGGACGGGACGAATGGGCAACGACGGCGCGGCCTTCTCGTTCGTGGTGCCCGAGCAGAGTCGCCTTCTCGATCAGATCGAGCGGACGATCTCGCGTCAGCTCGAAGACGATTACGTCGAGGGAGTCGAGGCTCCCGCACGCCTGATCTTCCGACGTCCCGAGCGTCACGGCCACGGCCGCGGCGGTCCGAGGCGCGGTGGTCGTCCGCCCTATCGCGGCGGCGGCGGGGGCGGCGGCGGCGGTCGTCCCGGCGGTCCTCCCCGGTTCCGGCGCGATCGCGCTCCTCAGGGCGCGGGTCGCTGATCGAGCCTCGGTTCGCCGAGTCCCAACCAAGAACGACGCGACCGCCGTCCGAGACCATCGGGCGGCGGTCGTTTCGCTTTCTCGGCAGGGAGCGGCAGCGTCACCAGGCTCGGTCGAGGAGGTCTTCCATGTCCTGCAGCGTACAGGGCCGTGGGTTCGTCTTGTGGCAGTGGTCGATCATCGCCAGCCGGGCGTAGTGGTCGATCCTCGCGCGGTCGAGCCCTTCGATCTCTCCCAACGTCCGCGGCAGCGGGAGTTTGCGGAGCATCAGCTCGGCCATGACGATGAGGTGCGACGCGGCGTCGCCGTTGCGGCCGAGTCCGATCGCCCCGGCGAGCCCGATCATGCGGAGTTCGGCCGCCTCGCGGTTGAATCGGAGCGCGTGCGGGAGGAGGACGGCGTTGAGCGTGCCGTGGTGCGCCCGACCCTCGGATCCGAGGGCGTGCGAGAGGGAGTGGACGACTCCGAGCCCCTTGTGAAAGCTGATCCCGCCGAGCAGAGCGCCGAGCATGCAATCGATGCGGGCCTTGAGATTTCGACCGTCGTGGACGCTGGTCTCGAGCCCCTTCGCGATGCGTCGGAGCCCCTCGAGCGCGATGCCGTCGCAGATCGGGTGGAATGTCGTGGAGAGGTAACTCTCGACGCAGTGTGTGAATGCGTCCATTCCGGTCCCGGCGGTGAGCGTGGGCGGGAGCGAGAGGGTGAGCTCGGGGTCGCAGACGGCGAGCGTCGGGAGGAGGAACTGGCTGAGGGCGATCGTCTTGCGCCCGGTCTCGGGGAGCTGGATGAGGGTTCCGCGGCCGGCCTCGGTTCCGGTTCCGGCGGTCGTGGGCACGGCGATCATCGGCGGGAGGTCGGGGCCGATCCGGTCGGTCCCGCCGGTGGTGAGGTCGTAGTCGGCGAGCTTGCCCGGATGCGTGGCGAGGAGTCGGACGGCCTTGGCGGCGTCGATCGGGCTGCCGCCGCCGATGCCGAGGATTCCGTCGCGGCCGCGATCCCGATAGCTCTCGAGTGCGCCGAGGACGTCGGCCTCGGTGGGATTGGGTTGAACGTCGGCGAAGACGGCGACGTCGGAGCCGAGGTCGCGGAGGAGCGCGTCGAGCGTCCCCGAAGTGAGGAGTCCTCGATCGGTGACGACGAGGGGTCGGGAGATCCCGAGCCGCGCGAGTTCGGCCGGGATGCTGGAACGCGCGCCTTCGCCGAAGAGGACGCGGTTGGGGAAAGTGAACGTCGAGATCATCGCAAAGGTATCCCGGGAGAGGGGTTGCGTCGGGCCGGGCGATCCCGGGGAAGCCGTCATGAGCGGACGGTGAGCAGCAATCCCTCCATTTCGGCGGCGGCGTGGAAGTCGCCGCGCGCGCGGGCCTTGGCGATGCCGGTCTGGAGAGCCTGGGCGGCGGCGGCGGGTTCGTCGGTCTCGAGATACGACTGACCGAGCTGTTGATACGCGGCGATCTGGTCTTCGGGGTGGTCGGCGATGAGGGCGAGGAGTCGCTCGCGTCCCTCGGCGACGTCGCCTTCGCGAAGGCACTGCATGGCGAGCCCGTAACGGAGGAAGGTGTCGTCGGGGTCGAGGGCGAGGCTCTCTTCGAGCATGGCACGTCGGCGGCTCTTCTCGGCCATCGGGTCGACCTCTGCGAGTGAGTTTCGATCGAGGGGTGATTTCGCACACACCCCCAGGCGGGATCGCCCAGCCTAACGGCCGGGTTCCGGCTCTGTCAACGCAGGCGGGAGGCTCGCTCGCCGCCGCTCCCGACGATGGCCGTTTCGGTGCCGTGAGGTCCGGTCGTAGCGGTGGTGCGGAAGATTGGGTAAGACGGGCGAAACAAGGGCGACTGAGTTCAAGGCGGGCGTTTGGGGCGTCGATTCAAAACACGTCAGATGCGAGGTGGGGTCAAGCCAAGGGATCTGGCAAACACCCGTAAGTGACTCTCAAAGCAAACCGTCAGGGGGGCTACCCGTGCCTCAGCCCAAAGCTCGATGGATCGGAATTGGGGTCACGGTATGGATGACGCTCTGGATGGGGTCGAGTTCTCGACCTGCGGCGGCGGCCGAGCCGAATCCGTCGCGGGTCACGCCCGTGGTGAAGGCGGTCCGCAAGGTTCAGGGTTGCGTGGTCAACATCACGAGTGAGAAGCGCGCGGGGTCGAATGCGCGTTGGCCGTTCTCTCCCGAGGAGAGCCAGCGGCGTGTGAACGGGATGGGCAGCGGCGTGATCGTCGACGAGCGCGGCTACATCCTCACGAATCATCACGTGGTCGACCGCGTACAGAATCTCGACGTCCATCTCGCCGACGGGTCGAACTACCCGGCGCGGGTGATCACCTCCGACCGGGAGATGGACCTCGCGATGATCAAGATCGACGCGGGTCGTCCGCTTCAGGCGGTCGCGATCGGTTCGTCCGAGGACCTGATGGTCGGCGAGACGGTGATCACGATCGGCAATGCCTTCGGCTACGAGAACACGGTCTCGGTCGGCATCATCTCGGCTCTGAAGCGGAACGTCACGCTCGCCGACGACCAGGTCTATCGCAACCTGATCCAGACCGACGCCTGCATCAATCCCGGGAACTCGGGCGGCCCGCTGATCAACATCGAAGGCGAGCTGATCGGCATCAACGTCGCGACGCGTTCGGGGGCCCAGGGGATCGGTTTCGCCCTGCCGATCGACGACGTCAAGCGCGTCGCCATGGAGATGCTCAACACGCGGCGGCTGGCCGGGACGTGGCACGGGATCATCGCGGCCGAGCGGTTGCAGGACGCGGTGCGTCGGGTGATCGTCAACGACATCCAGACCGGCAGCCCGGCATCCGAAGCGGGACTCCTGCCCGGCGACCAGGTGATCAAGGTGGGCGACGTGTCGGTGACGACTCCGCTCGACATCGAGCGCGGTCTTCTCGATCTCCGGCCGACTCAGTCGACGAAGATGGTCGTGTTTCGCGACGGGAAGTCGAAGGAGCTGCCGATCGGGGTGAAGCTCTTCCAACGAGTGACCCCCGAAGCGGCAACCGACTCGGTGATGAAGCTGATCGGAGTGAAGGTCGTCCCCGTCTCGGCGGAGTACACGACGGCCGCCTCGGAACAACTCCACGGCGGACTCTACGTGCAGGCGGTGGTCCCCGGAAGCGCGGCCGATCGAGCGATGATCAAGCCGGGCGACATCCTCGTGGGGATGAACGTCGGCAACCGTCACCTCGAGACGATTCGGCCCGACAACGTGATCTACATCCTGCGTCAGCCGGAACTCGCCGAAACGCAGAGCTTGCCTTTCTACATCGTCCGCAGCAATAACATCCACCAGGGGACGATGTCGCTGGCCGAGATCCCGATGGAGACGCTCGTCCGCTGAGTCGAGCGAGGAAGTCGCGATCGCCGCCTTCCGGAGACGGTCCCCGACTCCCCGCCCGATGAGCCGCACCATGAAGGTCGTGATCGCTCCCGATAAGTTCAAAGGGGCCCTCTCGGCGCCCGACGTCGCCCGCGCCATGGCTCGCGGGGTACGTCGGGCGTCGTCGCGCGCCGTGATCGACGAGGTGCCGATGGCCGACGGCGGCGAAGGGACGGTCGACGCCCTGATCGCCGCGACGGGCGGTCGCGAACGATTCACCGACGTCGCCGGTCCTCTGGGGGATCCAGTGCGGGCTCGCTGGGGGATCCTCGGGGACGGCTCGACCGCCGTCCTCGAGATGGCGGCCGCATCGGGTCTGGTACTCGTACCCGCCCAACAGCGCGACCCGCGGCGCGCCTCGACTCGCGGCACCGGCGAGCTCCTGCTCGCAGCGCTCGACGCGGGCGTTTCGCGTGTGATCCTCGGGATCGGCGGCAGTGCGACGAACGACGGCGGCGCCGGCCTCGCCCAGGCGCTCGGTTATCGCCTGCTCGACGCGAACGGCGACGAACTCCCGCCGGGCGGCGCGGCCTTGGCACGGCTCGATCGGATCGACGCCGAACGCGTCGATCCGCGCGTTCGCGAGGTCGTCGTCGAGGTGGCGTGCGACGTCGACAATCCGCTTTGCGGCCCACGCGGGGCGTCGGCGATCTACGGGCCCCAAAAAGGCGCGAATCCCGAGATGGTGCTGGAACTCGACGCCGCGCTCGCGCGGTTTGCGTCGGTCGCCGCGCGCGACCTGGGGCGCGACGTCGCCGACCTCCCCGGCGCCGGTGCCGCGGGCGGCCTGGGAGCGGGCCTCGTCGCGTTCGCCGGCGGCAGGCTCAGCCGAGGCGCGGGGCTCGTGATCGACGCCGTCGGTCTCGAGCGAAGGCTCGCCGGCGCCGCCGTCTGCTTCACCGGCGAAGGTGCGATCGACGGCTCCAGCCTCTTCGGCAAGACGGCGATCGCCGTCGCCCGGCTGGCGCGGACCTGGGATTGCGCGGTGGTCGCACTCGTCGGTTCGATCGGTCCCGGAGCCGAGGCCGCTCTCGACGAGGGGGTCACGGCCGTTCTTCCGATCGCACCGGGGCCGTCTTCGCTCGAAGACGCGATCACCCGGACCGCGGCCGATCTCGAGCGCGCCGCCGAGCAGGCGATGCGCCTGTTCGTCGCCGGGAGCGATCACCGTGACGACGCCTGAGCCCGCGAGTTCGTCCATCCGCCGACTCGGCGAGTTCGACCTGATCGCCGCCCTCCGCGATCGCACCCCGCGCTCGCCGCGCGTTGCGATCGGGATCGGCGACGATTGCGCGGCGCTCGCTTGGCCCGACCCGGCGGAGATGTTGATCACCACCGATCTCTTGATGGAAGGACGACACTTCCTGCTGGGGGAGGCGACCCCGCGCCGGGTCGGCTACAAGTGCTTGGCGGTGAACCTCTCGGACATCGCGGCGATGGCGGGCGAGCCGGTAGCGGCGGTCGTGGCGACCGCCTTGCCCCGAGCGCGCGCCGAGCGGATCGCCGCGGGGCTGCACGACGGGATGCTCGAGGCGGCTGAGGAATTCGGGGTCGACCTGGTCGGCGGCGATACGAACGCGTGGGACGGGCCCCTCGTCGTCGGCGTCACCTTGATCGGCAAGGCTGGTCCGCGGGGACCGGTCAGGCGTTCGGGAGCTCGGCCGGGCGATGCGATCTTCGTGACCGGTCCCCTCGGCGGCAGCCTGCTGGGGAGGCACCTCTCGCCCCGACCGCGGATTCGCGAGGCGATCGCGATCCACGAGCGCTGCGGGATCACCGCGATGATCGACATCTCCGACGGGCTCGCCTCCGACCTCGGTCACATCCTCACCGAGAGCGGCGGACTGGGCGCCGTGCTCGATGCCGCCGCGATCCCGATCCATCCCGACGCCGAGATCCGCTCCCGAACGACCGGACGACTCCCTCTCGATCACGCGCTCACCGACGGCGAGGACTTCGAGCTCTGCTTCACGCTCGGTTCGCCCGCCGCCGAACGACTGGTCGCGGGGCGACGCCTGGACGGCTCGATCCCGTTCGATCTCCCCATCGACCACCGCTCGAGGTTCGAGCCCGCGCGATCGCTCCATTGCATCGGTCGGATCGTTCGCGAGCCGGGGTTGATCCTCGAGGGGTTCGAGGGAGGCCGGGCGGTGCGTTGGGATCGACGTGGGTTCGATCATTTGCTCACCTCCTCGGATGATCGGGATCCAACACCATCATGACGGAGAATCGTTCGATCCATCTCGATCTCGCCGATGAAGCCGCGACCGTCGGGCTCGGCCGTGCGATCGCCGATTCGCTCCGCGGCGGCGAGGTGATCGGACTGATCGGCACCCTCGGTGCAGGCAAGACGCGGTTGAGCCGCGCGATCGCCGAGGCGCTCGGCGTCGACCCCTCCGCGATCTCGAGTCCGACGTTCACACTCATCCATGAATATGTCGGCAAGCTCTCGGTTCATCATTTCGACACCTATCGACTTCGGTCGGTCGAGGAGTTCGACGATCTCGACCCCGCCGAGTATTGGTCGCGCGGCGACGGCGTCTGTCTGATCGAATGGGCCGATCGAGTGCTCGACCGCTTACCGGCCGACTCCTGGCGGATCCGGATCGAAGCGGGCGAGGGCACCGAGCGCCGCGTCGAACTGACGCTCCCCGACGCGGCGACGCTCGAGCGAGTGGAGGCGGCGATCGCCCGGGATTCGGCGTCCTTGCGAAGAGTTCGCGAGGTCGAGTCCAATGATCGATGAGGGTCGGCGGGCGTCGCCGGCACTCGAGTCAGTCAAGAGATCGGAGCGCGTCGATCGATGTCCCAGCGATTCGATCTGGTGATCCTCGGCGCGGGGGCCGCGGGCCTGATGGCGGCGATCGCCGCGGCCGAGTCGGGGGCCTCGGTCCTGCTCGCCGAGAAGAACCGACGCCCCGGAGTGAAGATCCTGATGTCGGGCGGCACGCGCTGCAACCTCACCAACGCGCGTGGGCTCCGTGATCTGCGAGTGATCTCGGGACCGATCGACCCGGCGTATGATCCGCGGGAGGCGCGCGGGGCTCGCAGTATCCAGCAGGCATTCGGCGAGAACGGCAAGTTCCTCGGTCCCGCGCTCAAGGCGTTCAGCGTCGAGGAGTCGGTCGCGTTCTTCGAACGGGAGGGCGTGCCGACGAAGGTCGAGGGCAACGGCAAGGTCTTCCCGGTCTCGGACCGCGCGACCGACGTGTTGTCGGCTCTGACGTCGCGTCTCGAGCGATCGGGAGCGACTCTGCGGACACTTTGTCCCGCGAGCGAGGTCCGCGCGATCGACGACGGCTTCAACGTGGCGTTGCCCGACGGGCCGGTCGAGGCGGCGAAGGTGATGGTGGCGACCGGCGGGCTCTCGTTCCCGGGTTCGGGAACCACGGGCGACGGCTACGCGATCGCGCGAGCTTTTGGACATACGATCGTGCCGACGCGGCCTTCGCTCGTCCCCCTGACGCTCGGGCCGTCGTGGGTCAAGAGCCTGAGCGGACTGACGCTGCCCGACGCCGGAGTCGGCGTCCGGTCGCGGAGCGGCCTCGTGCTCGACGATCGCCGCGAGGCTCTCCTCTTCGCGCACTTCGGCCTCACTGGGCCCGCGGTGCTCGACGTCAGCCGATCGGTGGCACGATGGGACGCCGACGATCCGCTCGACCTCGTGCTCGACTTCCTTCCCGACGCCAACGCCGAGAAGCTCGACGCCTCGATCCGCGACGAAGCCCGCAAGGGGAAGCGGCCCGCCGCAGGGCTGGTGCCGCCCTCGATCCCTCGCCGGCTCGTCGACGAGATCCTCCGCGCGGCGGGCATTCCCGAGGGCCGACTCGGCCCCGACCTCTCGCGCGACGAACGCAGAGGGCTCGTCGCGCAGCTCAAGGGGATGGCCCTGCCGATCACCGGCACGCTCGGCTACGCGAAGGCGGAGGTGACCAGCGGCGGCGTCGCACTCGATGAGGTCGACCCCAAGACGCTCGAGAGCCGCCGAAGACCCGGACTCTACTTCATCGGCGAAGTGCTCGACCTCGACGGCCGGATCGGCGGCTACAACTTCCAAGGCGCATGGAGCATGGGAATCCTCGCGGGCCGGGTCGCCGCGAGTCGGGACGGGTGCTCATGACGACGAACCGACATCATTCCGCGGGTGGATTGAGCCAGTCGAAGAACATGCGATTGCGCAGCAGAGCGCTGACGCCGAGGTCGTTGTCGAAGAGTCGATGCTTTTCGTTGTAGACGAACGAGTTCGGGACGATCTGACCGGATTCGTCGATCGGATAGGCGCCGAGGATGTTCTCGGGGCCGGGGTCGGCCTCGTCGGTGTAGCGCGGATCGATGAGATAGAGCCAGCCGGTGCTGATCGATCGAGCCTGGATCCCGAGTTCGTCGGCTCCCTCGTTCCGCGCGTAGTGGTTGAGGAACTGGGTGATCGACTGCACGAATCCAGGGTTGAGCGAGAGCGTCTCGGGCTCGAATTCGTCGGGATCGATCGAGGCGTCGAGCGGAATGGCTCCGATGATCGTGCGCGGGTCGATCCCCTCGATTCCTGCGCGGAGTGCGTCGATCAGGCAGAGGATTCGGCTGGGTGTGCCCGACTCGTCGACGACCTCGAAGACGTTCAGCATCACGGGTTCATCCGTGTTCATCGAAGATTCTCCGTGAATACGTTCAAAGAATATAGCGGCTCAGATCTTCATCTTTCGAGAGCGTTTCGAGTTTGGTTCTCACGAAGGCGGCGTCGACGACGACGCGCTTCTCTTCTCGGTCGGACGCGTCGAAGCTGAGATCGTCGAGGATGCGCTCGAGGATCGTGTGGAGCCGGCGGGCTCCGATGTTCTGCGTGGTTCGATTGACGTGATGCGCGATCTCTGCCATGGCGTCCACGGCGTCGTCCGTGAACTCGAGCTCGACGCCCTCGACGGCGATGAGCGCTTGATACTGTCGGAGCAGCGAAGATCGAGGCTCGCGGAGGATTCGAGCGAGGTCGTCGCGCGTGAGGTCGTTGAGTTCGACGCGGATGGGGAATCGACCCTGCAACTCGGGCATCAGGTCCGACGGCTTCGACGCGTGAAACGCACCCGCGGCGATGAAGAGAACATGATCGGTTCGGAACGGACCATATTTGGTGGTGATCGTCGTACCTTCCACGATCGGCAGCAGGTCTCGCTGGACGCCCTGGCGAGAGACGTCGGGCCCGCGACCGGTGGAATCGTCGGGAACGGCGATCTTGTCGATCTCGTCGAGGAAGATGATGCCCGATTCCTCGGCGAGTTCGATCGCCGCGGCGTGGAGCTTCTCGGGCTCGATCAGGGCTTCGGTTTCCTGGGCGATCAGGATCGGTCGGGCCTCGGCGACGGTGAGCCGGCGCGTCGTCGATCCCTTGGGCATGATCTTCTCGAACATCCCCTGGAGTTCCATCTCCATCTGTTCGAGGTTCGCGCCGCCGAGGATCGAGACGGGCGCGGTCGAACGGCCGGGAATGGAGATCTCGACCTCGCTCGCCTCGAGTTCCCCGGCGCGAAGGCGTTCGCGCATCTTGTCGCGCGATCGCGCGTGGCGCTCGAGCGCCTCACGCGACTCGACCGAGTCGAAGTCGAACCGTGCCGGCGGAGCAGGGGGGAGAAGGAGGTCGAGCAGCCGGCTCTCGACGCGGTCCGCCGCGGTGTCGCGTACCCTCTCCTGCTCGCGCTTCCTCACGATCGCGATCGAGGCCTCGACCAGGTCGCGGGCGAGGCTCTCGACGTCGCGACCGTAGTAGCCGACCTCGGTGTACTTCGTCGCCTCGACCTTCACGAACGGTGCGCCCACGAGCTGGGCCAGACGCCGGGCGATCTCGGTCTTGCCGACGCCGGTGGGGCCGATCAAGAGGATGTTCTTGGGAGTGACGTGGGGCCGGATGGCATCGGCGATTCGCCTCCTCCGCCAGCGATTGCGCAGCGCCACGGCGACAGCACGCTTGGCCGCGGTCTGGCCGACGATGTCGCGATCGAGTTCGGCGACGATCTCTCGAGGGGTCAGGTCGCGCACTCGAGGGTCTCCACCGTGAGATTGTCGTTCGTGTAGATGTCGATCTCTCCGGCGATCAGGAGAGCCTTTCGGACGATCTCGTCGGCGGGGAGGTCGGTCTCGGCGATCAACGCCCGCGCCGCGGCGAGAGCGTAGGGCCCGCCGGAGCCGGTGGCGAGGATGCCGTCGCTGGGCTGGATCACGTCGCCGGAGCCGCTGATCGTCAGGCTCGAACGAGCATCTGCGACGACGAGGATCGCCTCGAGACGTCGCAGCGCGCGATCAGTCCGCCAGGCCTTGGCGAGTTCGATCGACGCCCGAGTGAGATTCTCGGGATGTTCGTCGAGCTTCGTTTCGAACCGCTCCAGAAGCGCGAGCCCATCGGCCGCGCTCCCGGCGAACCCCGCCAGCACTCGCCCCTTGGCAAGCCTACGGACCTTGACGGCATCGCCCTTCATGATCGAATTGCCGAGCGTCACCTGTCCATCGCCGCCCATGGCGACCATCGCCCCTCGGCGCACCGAGAGGATGGTCGTCGACCGCCAGATCTGTCCCGCATACCTTCGTTCCACGTCGGCCTCCTCCGCTTCCCATCTCCATGGGACGAGGATACCCCCCCCGCTCGCCTCCGCCTAGCCGCCCCGAATCGCGAGCTCCGGGCAAGATCGAGCACGGCCTGGCCTGCTCCGGGCGCGATCCTCTCTGGATCAAGCCCCCCCCGGTCGGGGGGCGGTAGGCGGGTGATTTTCCGAGGTACTCAGACGACGGGGGGATTCGCGGGCAGTGCGAAGTCGAGGCGGGTGTTCCGACGCCCGAGGCGAACGGTGGCCGTCATCGATTCACTCAGTTCGCCGCCCGAGGCGGTCACGGTGTAGGTTCCGGGATTGAGGCGAAGGTTGTAGCCTCCGGTGTCCCAGGTCGTGGTTGCGCGGGGCGGCGACACGGAGATGCGCACGCCTCCCAGGCCTTCTCCCAGGTCGTACTTGCCGTTGGAATTCTCGTCGCGATACACCACGCCGGTGACGAATGCCCGCCGGTCGGCGTCGGCCGCTGTCGTGAAGTTCGCTGCGTAGAAGCGATACTCCCATGAACTCCCCTCATCGCCTGAGGGTTGCGTCTCATAGAGACTGAGCCCGATCCCGGCCTGCCGTCTCGGCTTGGCTGCGGTATCGGTGATCGCGAGGAGTTGTTTTCGATAGACGTAGTTTCCGGCTTTGGGGAAGCGCATGAGCATCGAGAGGGTCTCGTTCACGAGCCGGTCCGCCTCCTCGCGGTTGAACGCCTCATCCGGTCCGTGGTAGAGGGCGGCGGTCGTCAAGCACTGACCGGTGTAGGTCGCGGGGAAACCGGCTCGTCGCACCTGGAGATCGAGCGACATCCGCCAGAACGACGGCGTTCGTTTCGCCGGGAGCACTCCGCGCGCGTATCCCAACAGCACCGGGTGAAATGCGAGCGGCTCGGCGGCGCGTACGTTCGACAGGTCGACGCCGATCGTCATTCCGTAAGCCGCGGGGTTCGCTCGTGCGTCATTCAAACGCTCGAGCATGAGTTGCTCCAACTCGATCGGAGCCACACCTCCGGCGAGAGATCGACTTTCGAGACTCAGGCACATCGGATGGAGTCGCCGCGCAGTTCGACTGGTCATCGGGATCGTCCTCGAAGGTTGGGGGAGTCCTCGAAAAAACCATACTCGAGGTGACGATCGTCGTTCAACCGAGAGCATCGAGAAGGGTCGAGGGTCCGGTTGCGCGGGTCGTGGGGGATCTGTGCGATTTCCCGGAGAACCGCGTCGTGGCGGAGGTGAGGGAGCGGGCGGGGAGGGGTGGGCGGTTGGGCTGGAGCGGAGTTCGCGGGGCGGTCGATTCCTCATGCGTGGATCACCCTCGACCGCGGGAGGCGGCCGGGTGAGCCGGAGCGAATCGCAAGGAGGAGCATGATGTTCGGCATGAGTTCACGTTTGGGTTTCGTCGTCTTGGCCCTCTCGACCTTGGTCACCGGCGGTCTCGCAACGAATCGAGCGGCGGCCCAACAGAGCTGGGCCGACACCGTCTTCAGCGAACGCGCTCACGACTTCGGCCCGGTCCCCCGAGGGGCGACGGTGCGCCATCCGTTCGTCATCACGAATCGGACCAATGTCCCGATCCAGATCCTGAACCTGCGTGTTTCCTGCGGGTGCACCAGCGGCAAGGCGAGCGCGTCGGTCGTCGAGCCGGGCGGCACCGCGATAATCGAAGCTCAGATGGACACGAGGAACTTCGTCGGGCTGAAGGCCACGACGCTGTTCGTGACCCTCGCGGCGGGCAACGAGACCGTCGAGATCGGGCTCGGCGTTCAGTCGAACATCTTGTCCGACATCGTCCTCAACCCGGGTCAGCTCGATTTCGGGGCGGTCGTGCGGGGTCAGACGCCCGAGCTCCAACTCACGATCGACCGGATCGGCAACGTCAACTGGCGCGCGGTCAAGATGGTTTCGGCGTCGAAGGTCCTCGGCGCGACGCTCCAGGAGACTCAACGCGGGGGCGACTCGGTCAGCTATCTGCTGCGGGTCTCGATCAAGCCCGATGCGGTCGCCGGACCCGTGCGCGACGAGATCGTGATCCATACGAACGACCCGAACGCGCCCAGCTTCCCCGTGTTGGTGACGGCGGCGATTCGCGGCGAGCTCTCGGCGACTCCGAGCGTGCTCAATCTCGGGTCGGTCGAGTCGGCGGGCGGGGTTCGCGGCCGCTACATCGTGCGGGCTTCGAAGCCGTTCAAGATCGTGAAGATCGAGGGCGAGGGCGACGGATTCACGGTCGCCAAGACCGACGACAACGCGAAGCCGCTGCATCTGCTGAACGTCGTCTTCGATCCCGAGAAGTCTCCCCTGCGCGGCGACCTCCAGCGCACCTTCCGGATCACGACCGACCTCGCCGGAGAGGCGCCGATCGAAGTCGTGGCGACCTTGCACTTCCCGCAGTGATCGGCTGAAGCCGGCCGTGGACAGACGTTCGACGCGAGGTCGATCCCGCTCCGACAGGAGCCGAGGGTCGACCTCGCGACGTTTCGAAGCGGCGAGATCGGGAGAGATCAGGCGTGCGAGTCGCCGCCGCGCGCGGCTTCGGCGGCCTGCCGAGCGTGGAGCGCTTCATGTTCGGCGTCGTCGTGCGGTCGGGTGTCGCGGCCCTTGCGCTCTTCGAGTTCGAGTCGGCTGAGGTACTTGACGTTGGCGCAGTCGTCGAGCTCGCCGGCGCGGCAGGCGGTGGGATCCTGGATGATCATGCGGATCGGCCCGCCCGCAGAGACTTCGAGCGGCTTGCCCTCGTGGCGATAGATCAGAATGGCCTGATCGATCACCGATTCGAGGGGAACCGAGACGTGGAAGTCGTCTCGGTCGGCATGGAGGGTGAGGTAGTTTGCCGAGGGAGCGATCCCCGCGCGCTCGAGGACGGGGCGGAGACGGACGCCGTCGCCCTTGCGTCCCGGAACGAGGCGCGAGACGTCGGGGACCTGATGATCGGCGGGAAGCGCCTCGAGGTCGGCCGGGGTGAGGTCGAGGGCTTGGTCGACGAGACCGTCGATGCGGAGTACCGGCGGCGAGCTGGACATGGGAACCTCGGAGACAAGGGCGACGGATCACCAGTCGGCTTCGAAGTAGAGCAAGTGGGGCAAGCGGCGTTCGCGGAAGTCGTGCTCGTCGCGCCTCCATTCGACCTCGACGAGGCTCCGGAATCGGTCGGCGTCGAGTCCTTCGTCGATGGCGATCCGCTCGCGCGGGGAGCCGTACAGGAGGTCGACGGCGATCGGGTCGGCGACGAACTCGTAGGGCTCGGTCCTCCAGACGAACGCGTGAGGCGTCGAGATCCTCGCGGCGGCGAGCATGGCGGTGTACCAAGCGACCGGGCGGAATCGTTCGGCGTCGACGATCATTGGTTGGACGCCGAGGCAGAGTCGGTCGCGGTGTTTGTGGAAGGTGGGGCGAAAGCCGTGGACGCGGGGGATCGCCCCGGCGGCGAGCTCGCCGAGGAGTTCGAGTGCGATTTCGAGGATGCGGTCGGGGTCGAGGTCGGGTCCGCCCCAGAACTCGAACGGGCGAGTCGTGCCGCGTCCCTCCGAGAGGCTCGTTCCTTCGACGATGCAGCCGCCCGGGTAGACGAGGGCGGTGTCGGGCGAGGGCATGTTGGGCGAGGGATTGATCCAGGGGCGGTCGAGATCGTCCCAGAGCATCGTTCTGCGCCAGCCGGTGCAGGGGACGACTTCGAGGTCGAGGTCGAGCGCGGGCTCGGAAGCGTAGAGTCGGGCGATCTCGCCGACGGTGAGACCGTGTCGGATCGGCATGGGGTGGAATCCGACGAACGAAGCATGTCCCGCGGTGATGCTGGGCCCCTCGATCGCGGCGCCTCCGATCGGGTTGGGTCGGTCGAGCACCAAGAACGCGATGCCGCGCTCGGCGGCGGCCCGCATGGCGTAGGCCATGGTCGCAGCGAAGGTGTAGTAGCGGCTGCCGACGTCCTGGACGTCGAAGATGAGCATGTCGATTCCATCGAGCTGCTCGGCGGACGGGGTGAGGCTCTCGAACGAGTCGCCGTAGAGGCTATGGCTGACGACTCCCGTACGAGCGTCGATCGATCGGTCGACGCCGATCATGTCCTGGGCGTCACCGCGGATTCCGTGCTCGGGTCCGAAGAGGGCGACGAGCTCGACACCGGGCTCTGCGTGAAGGAGGTCGGCCAGGTGCCGCATTCGGCGGTCGACGGTCGTCTGGTTGGCGATCAGGCCGATGCGCCTGCCTCGGAGACGGGCGAAGCGGTCGTCGACGAGGCGGTCGATTCCGAATGCGACTCGAGGCGTCATGAGATCTCCAACTCGTGCCGCGCGAGCACGAGGGCGCCCTCGACCGGGTTTGGTACGGGGGTCGGCTGGACGTTGTAGCCGAGTTCGTTCAGTCGATTGATCATGACGTTCGAAACCGGTGCGCAGGAGAGGAGGAAGCTCCCGGCGATGGCGAGAGGGAGCGGACCGGGCGGGATGTCGACGCTGCGGGCGGCGGCATGGACCGTTCGGGCGAGGTCGGCCCCGGCGGGTTCGAGGATGTCTGCGAAGAGCGAGGGATCCTCGGCATGGGCGGCGACGACCTGGATCGCCAAGCGAGCGATCTTGGCTCGATTGAAGCGTTCTTCATAGATGACGGCGATCAACTCGTCGGTGGTCGCGATACCCAGCGCGTTGCAGATCAGGCGCGTGAGGGGGTCGGAATCGGGGGACCGGCGCGGGTCGCGGCCGTCGGCGAGTCGAGCGACTCTTCGGAGGCCGGCGATCGCGACGGCATAGCCGCTGCCCTCGTCGCCGAAGAGGTATCCCCACCCCCCGGCACGGCCCTTGGATCCGTCGCGTCCGCGGGCGACCGCAATCGACCCGGTTCCCGCGATCACACCGACCCCCCAACCGTCGGGAGTTCCCGCCGCGACGACGAGGTCGCCGTCGTTCACCAAGAGGAGCCGACGCGCCCAGACCGTTTCGGAGGCCCAGTGCTGGAGCCAGTCCTTGTCTCGAGGGCGATCGAATCCGGCGAGTCCGAGACAGGAGACCTCGATCGGGCAGGGTTCGAGATTGGCGTCGCGAAATGCGGAGAGCACGGAGAAGTCGAGTTCGGTCATGGCCGACTTGGCGCCGACGGCCTTGATGTTGGACGGGCCGGAGTGCCCGCGTCCGAGGATCCGGCCCTCTGCGTCGGCGATCCAGGTGGTGGTCACCGTACCGCCACCGTCCATGCCGAGGAGAACCGGTTTGGGTCTCGTGCTCATCGGGGATCGCCTCCCGTGATCGCCTTCACGGCCGCGCGCACCTGCCCGCCATGGGCAGCCAGCGACTCGTCGGCCTTCTCGATCGAGGTACCGGACAAGGCGGCGACGAGCGCGGGCTTGAGCCTGCCGCCGCTTTGTTCGAGCAGTGCTCCCGCCGCCGCGTCGTCGATCCCGGCGAGTTCGCGCAGGGTTCGCCGGGTGCGGAGCCGGAGTTTGTGGTTCGTGGGCTGGAGGTCGATCATGCGGTTGCCGTAAGTCTTGCCGATCAAGACCATCGCCCCGGTCGTGATCGTGTTCAGGATCAGCTTGGTCGCGGTGCCCGCCTTGAGCCGCGTCGATCCCGCGATCACCTCGGGGCCGACGAGCGG
Organism: Isosphaeraceae bacterium; assembly: GCA_033763215.1. GTDB lineage: Bacteria > Planctomycetota > Planctomycetia > Isosphaerales > Isosphaeraceae > JANRKW01. Next base: position 41,324 of record JANRKW010000014.1, read on the forward strand.
GGCGATCTCGATCCGCACGCGCTCGCCGAGGAGACTCGGGCGGTTGCACGCGATCCCCACGGTCTCGGCGCCGACGCGATTCGCCTCGTCGATCGCGCCGAGGACGTAGGGGGTGCGGCCCGATGTCGCGATCCCGACGACGACGTCGCGGTCGCTCACGCCCAGAGCGACGAGGTCGGCCGCTCCCGTCTCGGGCGAGTCTTCGGCGTTCTCGACCGCTCTCGTGAGAGCGCGAGGCCCGCCGGCGATCACGCCGACGACCATCTCCGGAGGCGAGTTGAAAGTCGGCGGGCACTCCGAGGCGTCGAGCACTCCGAGGCGGCCCGAGGTCCCCGCGCCGGTATAGATCAGCCTGCCGCCGGATCGAAACGCCCGGGCCGCCGCCTCGACCGCCAGCGCGATCGATTCCGCCTCGGCGGCGACGGCCGACACCGCCCGCTCATCCTCACGGTTCATCAGAAGAACGATCTCGATCGCAGTGAGTCGATCGATCGCTTCCGACGCAGGATTGAGGGCCTCGGTCAGGAGGTGGTCTTCGAGAGCCATCGAATCTCGTTCCGGTTTCGATCCCTGGTCGTGAGATCGGTCGAGAAATCTGCGGGAGACTCGTGTGAGAGGGCGTCGAACGAGTGATCGATCGAATCGCCGAAGGGGTGCAATGGGCCCCGCCGTGAGGACCAACCCGACCCGGCTTCTCCGACCTCTTCCCGACCGGCCGATTCTCGAATCGATCGAATGAGAATAAGTTAGCCGGTCATCTCGTTCGGTGTCGCCAGAATAAGCGAGACATGGGACTCGGGCAAGGGAGATTCCGGCGAGAGACCGGTCGATCTCTTCGAGACCGATCGTGAGCCTCTCATAGGCGAGCAGGCGACGCCAGTGATCAGGGGATCTCGACCTCGGCGGGGGCGAGGATCGCCGACTCGGTCCGCGAACCGGGGATGACGGGGAGATGGACGTCGACGACCTTCCAGCCGCGATGCCTGAGCACCCCGCGAAAGGGCGGTGCGCTCGGGACGTTCCCGGTGAGGCGGATCTCGCTCGGGTCGAACGCGGCGTCGATCGTGACGGCCGATTCCTCGGGTTCGCTCAGAACCGGCTCGATCGTCAAGTAATCACGCAACGACTTGCGGCACCCTCGATGGATATCGCGCACGGCGGCGCCGACTTGGGCGTCGCCGTAGGAATCGAGATCCTCCTGGAGGAAGTCGATGAGGCGTCCGTCACGTTGGAGAACGGTGAGGATCCTGAGGTCGGGGCCCTTGGGCACGGTCGAGAAGAGCGACTCGACCCGGTCGGTCTGGAGCTTTCCGGTGAGGACCGCCCAGAAGACGCGCAGAGCCGTGTTGAAGCGATTCAAGGGCGAAACTCCCTAGCGGAGAGTCGAGAGATGCGCGATCGAACCGCGTCAGGCGCGGTCCCATTTCCGGAAGGTGCGTTCGAGGGCCTCGACGGCTTGCTCGATGCGGTGGCGGTCCTCTTCGTAGAGAGCGCCCGCCTCGCCGGGGAGTCGACGAACGCAGTCGGCGACTTGGTCGAGGCCTCCGCGCATCTGTGCGAAGAGATAGGAGCGGGCCTCGAACTCCCCCGAGCCTTGGAGTGCGTCGAGACGCGACTTGGCTTCCACGACCCGCGCGGTCCAGTGTTCGAGCACGCCGCGCCAATGGTCGCGCTCGCCCCAGTGGATCCTCTGGGGGTAGGAGGGATTGCGTCGGGGGTCGGGCTCGACGACCCGGGTTCCGGGAACGGGTCGCTCGGTGACGGCGATGTCGTTGCTGCTCACGTTCCACTCGTCCTTCGGAGATCGGACGCCTCGAATTCGTTACTGCCCAGACCGATGCACATTGTGACGACTCGCTCGTCGCGCCGCCAGGGTTCTTGGAGCGATTGACCGCATCACGCGAGGCCGGCGGCCCGTTGTCGCTCGACGAAGCGGCGGTAATCCTCGGGGGTGTCGATGCCGATGCCGCGCTCCTCCACGAAGTCGATCGCGATCGAGTAGCCCGCTTCGAGCACGCGGAGTTGCTCGAGCTTTTCGAGCTGTTCGAGGCGCGACTGCGGCATCTTGGCGTACTGGAGGAGGAAGTCTCGGCGGTAGGCGTAGAGGCCGAGGTGGAGGTAGCCGAGGGGTCGGTCGCGCGTGGGGGGCTCGTGGTCGGGCCGGCCGTCGCGATCGTGAGGGATCGGGCTCCTCGAGAAGTAGAGCGCGCGATTTCGAGAAGAGCAGACGACCTTGACGCACGAAGGGTCGCGGAAGACGGATTCCTCGAGGATCGGAGTCGCGAGCGTGGCCATCTGGGCCTCGAGGTCGCGCTCGAGCAGCGAGGCGACGAGGTCGAGCGTCGCACCCGAGATCTCGGGCTCATCGCCTTGGAGATTGACGATGATCGACGCATCGGCGAGCGTTTCGGCGACCTCCGCGATCCGGTCGGTTCCGCTGGGGTGATCGGCGCGTGTCATGGCGACCTCGCCTCCGAAGCCGCGTACGGCCTCCGCGATGCGTTCGTCGTCGGTCGCGACGATGATCCGGGTCAGACGGGTCGAGCGTCTCGCCGCGTCCACGACGTGTTGGATCATTGGTCGGCCCGTGTCGGAAAGGAGGGGCTTTCCGGGAAGTCGGGTCGAAGCGTACCGGGCCGGGATGATGCCGACAATCGACATGTTTCCGAGAGAACTCCCGCGATCCACGGGCCGATACAAAGGGCGTCGAGCGTACGAGCCGGCGGCCCGACCGTCGCGATCGCCCGCTCACTCTAGCCGAGGGCGTGTTCGCTGAGAAGGCGAGCCGTTCCGGCTCGGCGATCGAGGGCTTGCGCGTCGGACGACGGCGCGACTCGCGATCGCCCGGTGGAGCGTCCACTCTGGATGGACCTCCTCCAAACCGCGAGGGATCGGAGATCCTTCGCCCTCCGTGCCGCACCTGGAATGACTCTCCGCGCAGGATGCACGCCTCGGGATTGTCGGTTGCCGATCGAGCGGAGTGGGCGGCCCCAGGCCCCTCATCGACTCGATGGCGGCGACATTCCCCCCGCCGCAGGGACCACGTTCGCGTTGACGGGCCCGACCCCATGATGGGGACGGATCCCGCCCGCTCCACGACGTGAACCCGAATCACCATATGCACACGCTCTGACGGAGAGTCGCCGGGAGACCGGCGGCTGTCGCCGCGGCGCTCGGGTCGGGGAGAGATCCCCGTTCGGGCGATGCGCCAGGGAAGGGGGGCGTTCACTACTGAATCGCGGGGCGGCCTTGGCCAATGGCATGGCGGCCGTCTGGGGAGGTGAACTTCATGGGGTGGACACACGAAACCGGGCGGAGTCAGGGCCGTCGACGCCGATTCCGCGTCGAAGCGCTCGAAGATCGCCGACTCCTGTCGACGGTCGACCCCTCGACTCATTCCGCGCCGGCTCTCGCGTCGCCCATTCCCGCCGGCGGCGGTGGGGGCTCGACGACCGGGACCGACTATCAATCGATCACGGGCGCGACCAATCTCCGCAACGCCTACGGCGTCGACGGCAAGGGACACGCCGTCGCGGTGATCGACACCGGGGTCGACTATGATCATCCCGCGCTCGGAGGCGGATTCGGCGGCGACCACAAGGTCGTCGCGGGGTGGGATTTCGGCCAGAAGGACGCCGATCCCAAGCCGACCTGGCAACACGGAACGGCGGTCGCAGGCCTGATCGCGAGCACCGACCCCGCCCATCTCGGCATCGCGCCCGGGGCCGACATCGTCGCTCTCCGAGTGTTCGACGACGCGAATCGAGGCGACTTCAACCGAATCGCCGATGCGCTCCAATGGGTCGTCGACAACCACCAGAGATACGACATCACCGTCGTGAACATCTCATTGTCCGACGGGAACAACTACTCGTTGAACTGGTTCGCGAACGACGGCGGCGTCGGTCAGCGGATCACCCGGTTGATCCGCGAACTCGAGGGTCTCTCGATCCCGGTGGTGACCGCGACCGGCAACAGCTTCAACGGGCAGCAGGGTCAAGGCTTCACGTCGATCATCGCCGAGTCGATCAGCGTGACCGCGACCGACTCCTCGGACAAGTTGGTCGGCAACGCTCAGCGTCTCGGCAAGTCGGTCGGCGGCGCGCATGCGACCGACGTCGCCGCGCCGGGCGCCGGAGTCGTCGCCCCCACGGGCACCAGCGGATTTGCGGCGGGCGACGGCACGAGCTTCTCCGCTCCGATCGTCTCGGGCGGCATCGTGCTGCTCCAACAGATCTACAAGGCACGCTTCGGCAAGCTCCCGAGCGTCGATCAGCTCGAGTCGTGGATCCAGTCGGGCGCCGACATGATCCGCGACGCGGCGACCGGGATCGAGATCGGCCGCCTCGATCTCGCCTCTTCGGCCGGTCTGATCCCCGCGGCCCCCACCCCGCCGAGCCGGCCGGTGGGCGAGCCTGCCCCGACCCCCGCACTCCCCGCGCCGGCAGCTCCGGCCGCACCGTCGGCCACCGAGACCGTCGCCGCGACCGCGATCGTCGGAACCAACGTCTTCTACAACGGCGCTCCGGTCAATGCGGCCGACAAGGGCCGTGCGATGTCCGACCTGCTCCAGTCGCTCTTCAAGGGCCAGGTCAAGACGGTTCGCATCTGGGGCAGTCGAGTCGGAACCGCGAAGCCGACCGAGTCGAAGTCGGTCCTCGACGGAGCGACCAAGCTCCGGAAATGGAATGTCGGCTCCGCTTCGGCTCTGCCGACGGGTCGTCTCAGCGTTCGCAAATCGCTTCAACAGCGCGGACGCGGTCGGTAAGATCGTGCCGATCGATCTCGGTCCTCCGAGGTCGTCGCTCGTGGCCCACGCCGCGGCGACCCTCCTCGGGGCCGAGTTCGCCGAACCTCGAGCGTCCCGGATCCCGCTCGTCGAGCAGGGTCCGGGATCGCTCGTTTTCAACAATTGAGGAGGCATCGATGTCGACAACCATTTCACGCGTCGCGGTCGTCACGGGCGCGGGCAGCGGCATCGGCCGCGCGATCGCGTTGACGCTCGCCGAGACGGGGCGTGCCGTCGTTCTCGTCGGCCGTGATCCCTCGAAACTCCGGGCGACGGCCGATCTCATCGCCGCAGCGACGCCGTCCGCACAAGTGGTCGCGGCCGAGGGCGACGTCGCATCGCGTGCCGACGTCTCGAGGATTGCCGAGGTCGTCGCCGGGCTCGGCGCACCGGTCGATGTCCTGGTCTGCAACGCCGGGACGAACGTCCGCGAGCGGAGTCTGGAGAAGCTCAGCCACGAAGACTGGGACAAGATGATCGCGACGAACCTCACCGGCGCGTTCAACCTCGTCCACGCCTTCCTCCCCGGCATGCGCGAACGGGGAGACGGCCTGATCGTCCAGATCTGTTCCGTCTCGGGGATTCGAGCCAGCGTGCTCGGAGGTGCGGGTTACTCGGCGTCGAAGTTCGGGCAGTCGGCCTTGGGGCTCTGCATCGGACGCGAGGAAGGGATGAAGGGGATCCGGTCGACCGTGATCTACCCGGGCGAAGTCAACACGCCGATCCTCGATGCGAGACCGGTTCCCGTCGGCCAGGAGCGGCGGCAACAGATCCTCCAGCCGGAAGATGTCGCCGCGGCCGTGCGATTCCTTGTGGAGCTCGATGCGCGGGCGAGCGTTCCCGAATTGGTGATCAAGCCGACGGTCGACGACTTCTTCTGAGCGGCGAAGGCCGGGGCGGACTCGCGGCGGTCGAATCGAATCGCCGCGAGACCGTCTCGACGTCGGGCTCAGCCGTTCATCTGGCCCGCCTCGATCTCACCCGTCGCGAACTGATTGAACTCGACGTATTCGAGGTGACGGAACAGCTTGCTCGAAGCATGAAGGTCGCGCGGTGGACCGGAAACCTCGAGACGCCCGTTGTGGATCACGAGGACCTGGTCGCAACGCCGGATCGTCGAGAGCCGGTGCGGCAGGATCACGAGGGTTCGGTGCGCCGCGAGTCGGTCGACCGTGTCGTCGAGCAGGGGCTTGATCTCATCGTCGAGCGTCGAGGTCGGCTCTTCGAGGATGACGATCGACGGATCGTGGAGGATCGCGCGCGCCAGGCCGATCCGATACTGCATGTCGATGCTGAGGTATTCACCCATCGGTCCGATCTGCGTGTCGTAGCCGTGGGGCAGATCCTGGATGAATTGGTGGGCGTGAGCGATCTTCGCCGCCTCGATGACGCGGGGGAGGTCGTGCGCGGGATCGCCCAACGCGATGTTGGCGAAGACCGAGTCGCTGAAGACGAGGTCGGCTTGGAGTACGAGACCGACCTGGGCGCGAAGCGACTCGAGGGTGACCTCGCGGAGGTCGAGCCCGTCGATCCGAACGCGACCTGTGCGGGGGTCGATCAGGCGCGGGATCAGGCAGGCGACTGCGTGCATCGCCTCCTCATCGAGGCTCATCACGGCGGTCCGCGAGCCCGAAGGGATCTCGGCAGAGAAGCCCTCGAGGATCGCCCGGCCGCGGGCGTTGTGGAGCGTGACGTTCTCGAACGAGATCCTCTGCTTCATCGGCGGTACGAACTGGGCGCCGACCGCTTGCTGGAGTTCGGGTGCCTTCTCCAGGTATTCGGAGATCCCGGAAGCGGATCGTGAACCCTGCCGGAGGATGCCGAGCGATCGAATCCAGTTGGAGACCGCCGGCATGGCGACGCGGATCGCCGACATGATCAGCAGCGCCGAGGCGGGGGCGTCGCCGCGGACCACGACCGAATGCACGAGGATGCCGAGACCGAGAGTCGCCGCGATGCCGAGGAGGAGGGCGAGTCGATTGGTCGACTGCCCGTCGATGACGAGTCGGCGTCGGTCGGCCGCTCGGTGGCGATGAACGTGTTCGTCGAAGCGGTCTCGGTCGACGTTCTCGACGCCGTGCACGCGGACGGTCCGCAGGAGGGAGAGATCCTCCTGGAGCATCGTGTACGAGAGCGCGAGGTCGTGGGCGGCGCCGGTGGATCTGGCTTTGCTCGCGTTGTCGAGCGCTCGGGCCGCGATCCAGGCGAGCCCGCCGAGCGCGGCGATGAAGATGGTGGGGATCCAAGACGTGAGCAAGCAGGTGAGCAAGAGTCCCGAGAGCAGCACAGGGACCGTCCAGCGCGAATCGAGCTCGGCCTGGAGGGCGTCGCGGACGTCGTTCACTTCTCGTGAGAAGATGTTGGCGACCGGCCCGGTGCCTTCGGTGGGAAGTGCGGATTGTCCGAGACGATACATCTGCCGATGGAGCTGACGCCTGAGGCTCGAAGCCGCCTCGGTCGCGGCCGAAGCGACGGCTCCAAGTCGAAGCGATCGAACTCCCAGGATCAGGATGAAGACCCCGAGTCCGCTCGCGAGGAGTGTCGCGAGGCAGCCGAGGTCGTTCTGAAGCGTCGGGATGTGGGCGAGCAGGAAGAGGACGCCCCGAGCCGCGAGTCGGTGGGCGGCGTTGTCGGAGTCGAGATTCGCGGCGACGAAGGGAGACAGGCCGGCGTCCTCGACGCTGAGCGCGATCGGGGTGGCCTCGACGACGCGACTCTCGACCCAAGACGGGAACTCGGCGGCGATCCGCCTCGAGATCACGCCTTCGCCCCGCGTCGTCAGCAAGACCAACAGGAGTCCATGGATCAGGAAGAGCAGGAGGCAGAGCAACGACTCGACGACGCCGAGAACCCGGGCGCGGAGCACCGCGCCGGATTGGGTTCCCATCAGGCCGCGGGCACGATCGAAAGCGGTCGCTTGCATGCGAGGTTTCCCGACGTCTTGTCCCTTTCGAGGCGAGCTCGGCCCCCCTGCGGCGAGCAGAGCCATCAGGCCAGGTCGCGATCCTCGAACAGGAGGAACGCGAACAAGAGAGCCGCCGCACTGTAGAGAAGGCTGTATCCCAGCGCGGGCAGGACGTATTCGCCCAGCGGGATGACCGCCCCGGTCGAGATCGCCGGGCCGGCGTTGAAGAATTCGAGCTCCGGCAGGACGAAACCGAAGAGCTGCGCCATGAACGAGATCAACTCGTTCGAGTCGGTTCCGCTCGTCGATTGGACCAGAACCGGGGTGAGGTGGCCGAGGAAGTAGACCGAGATGCAGACGATCAAGTTGACGAGCATCGGCAGACGCGTGGAGATCGCCACGCTGACCGCCGTGAGCACCGTCACCTCGAAGAACCCGAGGAGCAGACCGGGGAGGACCTGCTTCACGTGGCCGATCTGCTTGGCCCACTCGGTGGCGCCGCCGGCCGACTCCTTGAGGTCATAACTGTATTTATAGCCCACGCCGAGGCAGAACATGGCACCGAGGAGGATGAAAAGAGCGAGAACGCCGAGTTCGATCCCGAGGAACTTCCCGATGATGAACTGACGGCGGTTGATCGGCTTGGAGAGAAGGGTGATCGCGGTCTTGCCTTCGATCTCGTCGGCGACGGTCGAGCTCGCGGAGAGAAGCGCCAGGAGCAGGCAGGCGAACGAGATCGTCGTCAGGCCCGTGTCCTTGTACATCTTGATGTCTTCGCCGAACGTGAAGTACGAGACGAAGATCGTGAAGAGCAGCATGAAGCCGGCGATGAACCAGATGACGTAGAAGGAAGGCTGGCGAACCACCTCTTTGGCGGTGGCGAGGGCGATCGTGAGCGATTTCATGATGGTGGCGGCTCGGACGGAGGATGAAGGATGAAGGCGCTCGGGGATCGGACGTTCCGAAGGGTCGACGGGTCGCGCGGGATCACGAACGAATGACGAGATCACCCGCGAGATCCGGCTCGGCATCGGCCGCCGCTATGTCGACGGAGGCGATATTGGGCCGCATCTCGCGATACAAGGCATCGAGGAACAGATTCAAGGCATCGAGCTCACCTTGTGCCAGCATCTCGACGCGGCCGTCGGGGAGATTGCGGACGTAACCGCCGATCCCGAAAGGACGTGCGACTCGCTGGGCGGTCACGCGGAACCCGACCCCTTGAACGCGACCCGAATAGTGGATCTTTCGCGCCTCGATCGGCATGACACGATCCGGAACGCCCGAGGCGCCGGTCCTACGTCCGAGGGGGCGATTTGGTTCACTCGATTCGGATAGTGTATCGCCTCGACGGGCGGCTTCGCAAGCACCCCTCGCCAAGCCGGCGAGATGGGAGATTTGCGGAGATGCGATCGAGATCGGAGGAGTACGGCGATGCGGGAGGATCAGTGTTTCGCGCAAAGAGGCGAGGGGCCGCCGGAACGAGTCGGCGACCCCTCGCATGAAGACGAGATCTCTCGGGAGATCGAGCGTCGGATCAAAGGCCGTTGAGTTCGACGCGTTCGACCGAGGCGGTCGCGGCGGGGAGCGAGACGGTCCCGGAACGAGCGGGGCCGATGCCGACGCCCGAGACGGTGACCGACGGGGCACCCGCCGAGTTGCCCGCAGCGAGAGTCACGCCGGCGAGCGTGAAGGGAAGACGGTTCTCGACCTTGAAGGTGGTCGAGCCGGCGGTCCGCTTGGTCGGCTTGACGCTGACGAAGTTGACGGCGAGGGTCTTGTCGAGGGCGCGGGCGAGGTCGGCTCCCGGGAGGACGTCGAGGGTCGCGGCTTCCTCGAGGGTGGTCCGGCCGAGCGTGGTCCAGTTCGACGCGGCGGCGAGCATGCCGCGAACCTCGAGCTTGGCCGAGGTCTTGCCGACCTTGGAGTCGGTGATCTCGAGGATCAGGTGAAGCGCCGGTGCGGCGGTCTTCGGGAGGTCGGTGGTCGAAGCGACGCGGACGGGGAGGCCCATGACTCGCAGTCCCTCGAGATCGGCGGCGAGGCGACGAGCGTCCTTCTCGAGTGCGCCGCGTCCCACGACCGAGACGAAGATCCGAGCTTCGGTGAGGTAGGCGGCGTCGATGGGAGCTCCGGTGCTCGCAGCGTCGAGAGCGTCGACGAAGCGGGCGGCGAGAGCGACCTCATGACGATTGACGACCTTTTCACCCTTCTGGAGCATCATCTCGAACGAGACGTTGTTCGCGACGTTCCACATCACCGCCTGAGCGGTTCCCTGGCTGGTGCCGAGCAGTGCCAGCGAGCGAAGGGCCGAGCGGACGCGAGCGTCGCGCGAGTATTCCTCGACATCGACCAAGGTCAGCTTGTCCTTGGCGCTCGGCGGAGTGAGGCCGAAGTTGAGGCAGACGGCGGGCAAGTCGATCTCGACGGTCTGTCCGGCAGCGACCGGCAGGGCGCCGGTCGGACCCGCGACGTCGACGGAGCGGAAACCGACGCCGCCGCCGTTGCGGAACTGGCCGAACGCGCCGACGTTGTTGCCCGGTGCGCCGAGGCCCATGTTCTGGAGACCGCCCTGACCGACGGCGGTCGACGCGACCAAGCCCGGCGGCAGGATCACGTTGAGACGCTTGCCGCTGTTGTTCTTGACCGCGAGGTGGACGCGGCTCTGGCCGCGACCAGTCGCTTCGACCGTCAGCTCGCCCGACTTCATGCCGTCGAGAACCCGAACGGTCTCGCCCTGGACTTCGCGTCCCGGAACCGGGTCGGGCGTGTCGCCCGCGACGGCCAGGCCGAAGCCGACCAACGTCATCATGCCCGCGGCCGACCAGGCCCGGACCAGGCTGAGGGATCGCCAAAGCATCGTGATTGGACCTTTCTTGGCGGGACGAACGCGATCGGCGACGTCCCTCGACTCGACTCGGCCTTGGGTGACTGAGCGCCCGATTCGCCGGCTCACCGTCTCTGGGGGTTCGCAAAACCAAAAGGTCAGCGCAAACCACCTCAATTAGAGCAGACGCCCTAGTTTACCGGATATTCGATCGGGCTTCCTCTTATTCTTCGGCACGGGCCGAGACGATCCTTGGACGATTCACGGTTTCGGTCGCAACCGCGCCCCGAGGCATCCTCGCAACCGCGACAATACTCAGTTCCCGCTCGGTCGCGATCTCGGGTGCGTCCTTCGCCATCTCGAGGCGGAGCACGATCTCGGACTCTCCCTCGGAGAGGGTGGTGGGCGAGGAGATGGAGACTCCCGCGGGCACATCTCCGACGCGGATCTCGACTTCGCCGATGCATCCCGGCTCTCGGAGCACCGCGACGCGCAGCACTGCCGAACCGCCCGGGGCGATCCGCAAGGTCTCGGCCCGAACGAGCGGCTCGAGCGGACGCCGTACCACGACGTTCGCCCGTGCCTCGATCGTGCGACCGCCCGCGAATCGTGCGGAGATCCGAACCGGGTAGACGCCCGGAGGAGTCGTCGGCGAGCTCAGGATCCGCGCGATCTGGAGGGTGGCATCGTTCTCGGAATCGGACCCACCCGCCGCGATGACCGCCTGGCCGGCCAATCCTGCCTTCGAGCCCGACTCATCGAGATCGACCTCGAAATCGAACTCGGGGTCGCCTGCGGGTGAAGGCTCGAAGACGAGCTCGAGATCGAGCCGATCTCCCTGGAGCAACGTGCCGGGCGTGCGGATCTCGCGAAGAACCGGCGGGGGCGGAGGGCCGACGAATCGTTCTCTCAGATCTCCCAATACACGAAGCGGAAATGAGTCGAGCGTGCGTGTGATCGGGGTGACGCGACCGCCGACGCCGGCGAGTTGCACCCCGATGTTCGCTCGCGCCTTGCGCACGAGCGCGGGGCCGGTCGCGGGCTCGGAGGTCGCGACGAACTCGACGTAGCTCGCTGCGGGATCGGCATAGGGATCGACCCGAATCACCATCCCGCCGGCCGAGGTCCGGCTCTTGGGCGTGTTCGCTCTGAGTTCCCGAGGAAGATCGACCCGCACCGGCTCGATGTGAACGCCTGGAGGCAGGCCGACGGCCGCGATCGTCACAGGGCCGGGAGCTCCGGTCGCTTGAACCACGAAATTGACCGGAGTCACTGTTCCCGGCGCCAGGTTGAACACGCCCAGCGCGCCGGGCACCAGCCGCCCGGCTCCCGGCTGAGCGACCTGGCTCGCGGCGTTTGCATTCGGATTCCCCAACATGAGCGAGACTTGGAACTCGGGCCGGTCGAGGCCGACCGAGAGTCGATAGGGATACTCGGGCCCGCCGCCTCCGAATCGGTCGGCGACCTCCACCACCCACTCGTCATCGTCGGTCGCGGTGAGGTCGAGCATGCTGTCCTGCGATCCTTCGACCAGACCGAAGGCGTTGATCCGACGTCCGCCCGCCGCAACGCCTCCGTTGGGGGAGTTGTCGTCGTTCTGACCGACGATGTTTCCGGCTCGCCCGTCGCGCACGGTGAGCACCGAGTCGAGCCACGAGCCGAGCGACGCGGCCTGGACCTCGACCCGGACCTTGTCGCCCTTCTTGACGGGGAGCCGGTACCGATCGATCTCGTCGGGACGCCCGAGCCGCCCGTTCATCGTGCGGCCCACGGCGATCGCGGGTGGGCGATCCTGAGGACGAGGGTCAGGTTCCATCATCTCGTCGGGCTCGCCGACGACGAATTGCATCGGCGCAGCGATCGCACCATCGGGAACCGGGAAGCTGCCGAGATCGAAGGAGGGGCCCGACGCCGCGGGCAACGTCAACCGTTTCTCGATGGGGCCGGCGAGCGTACCGCCGTCGAGTCGCACCGCGATCTCGCGGCCGCGCGGGCCTCCGAGCGGAAACTGTCCGGATGCGTAGGGAGTCTTGCTCACCCGCAACCGGTAGTGCGCGGAGGCGGCTCCACCGTAGAGGTTGTCGCGAATCGAGACGACGACGACTCCATCGCGGGGGACCTCGACGCCGAGCCTCGGCTCGAGGTCGCCTCCAGGCGATTCGCGCGCCTGAGCGAGCGATGCGCCTGTGCTCGTCATCACCGTGACGATCGGCGCAAAGGCGGTTCCGAGGCGTCGCGCCTCGAGGTCGAGCGTGAGCTTGGTCCCCGGGATGGCCGCGATCCGGACGTGATCGACGTCGGTCGAGACCAACGTGGCGACGAACGCGCCGGGCGCATTCATGGGGGTCGCGGAGTTGGGCTGGTCGTTCGGCTCCTGCTCGACGGTTTGGGGGACGTCGTCGATTCGAATCAACGCGAGATTCGAGATGCCGTCGGGACCCTCGACCCGAAGCTCGCGGAAACCGAGAGGCGCGTCGGGGGAGACTCGGATCGTGACTCGAGCCTGCGTGTCGCCTTCGGGTTCGAATGCGACGAAGTCGATGCCCGGTCCGAGCCCGATCAGTCGGGCGACTCGCGCGAGTCCACGGCCGGAGATGCGCCATTGCGTCGAGGCCCCTCGTTCCGCTCCGGGAGGAAAGACCCCCGAGATGACAGGCGGCGGACCGGTCCGTGTTCGAGCCGCAGTCTGGGCTTCGCCGATCGGGGCCGCGATCAAGGCGGCCCAGATGCATATTCCGACCGCGAGTCGACGCATGGCCCCATCCTCCACGTCTCGATGTCGTGTACCGATCGCCAACGACGGACGTCGGGGTTCGGACCCGGGTCGACGAACGACTTCCGGCTCCGTCGTCACGTCGAGGGCTCCCCCCGCCCTTGATGTTCGCCTAGACTGCCTTTTGATTCCAATCGAAATTCGGGAGAGCGAACAAGGTGATCAATGCGCTCGTGGTCGGCGGCACTGGAGGCTTGGGCGGCGCGATCGCCTCGGAACTCGCGCGGCGAGGATGCTCGGTCGGTCTGATCGCACGCGAAGAGGCACGGATCTCGCGAATGGTCGAATCGCTCGGAGCACGGTCGTGGGGCTTTGCGGCCGACGTTCTCGACCCGCTCGGCCTGTCCAAGGCGATCACCGCCGCGGAAGCGCGGTTCGGCGGGATCGACGCGGTCATCTTCGCCGCGGGACGGTTCCGCGCAATCGGCCCGATCGAGTTGGTCGCTCCCGAAGAGTGGCGGCTCGATCTCGAGACGTCGTTGCTCGGGGCCTCGAACGCCATTCGCGCGGCGCTTCCTGCCTTGCGGCGGTCGAACGCGGCGAGCATCTCCGTCCTCGTCGGACCGGGACATCACAAGGGCGATCGCCACGCGTCCGCTTCCACCTCGGCACAGGCCGGATTGGTCCGCCTGGTCGAATGTCTCGATCTCGAGCTCCGCGCGGTGCCGATCCCGATCTACGCCGTCTTCCCCGGTCTCACGCCTGTCGGCCGGACCGTGCATCTGGTCGAGAGCACGGCAGGGCGCACTTTCTTGCCGGAGTACACCGAGGCGCTCGGCGAGGGGAAGGAGGTGGGCCCCGAGGTCGCCGCCGAGATGGTCGCCTGGCTGGCGTCGCGGCGTCCGAAGGAGCTCTCGGGACGCGTCGTCTTCGCGCTCTCGACCCCGGAGCTCCTCGAAGCCCGGCTCGAGGCGGTTGCCCGCGAAGATCGGGGACGGCTTCGAGTCGTATGATCTCGCCGAGGATGGCATGTTCTCGCCCGATCGAGCAGAGCCGATGCGTCACGATCATTGACCGCCGCCGCCGGGGGGTCTAAGATGATTCGCTCGACGCTGTTGCGACGGCCGAGGATTCGGTCTCGGCCGCTCCTCACGAGACATGACGACTCCGAGCACAGCCGCCGATTGCGAGGATCCGATGAGCCTGGGAGAGGGTAGCGGAAACGAGTTGGCGTTCGAGACCATGCACGGTCGCCACTGGCCGACCGTGACCCAGTTCTCGGTCTTCCTCGAGAACAAGGTCGGACAGCTCCTCGAGGTCGTTCGGGCATTTCACGGCACGAAGGTCCGCATCGTCGCGATCTCGATCAGCGATTCGGCCGATTGCTGCATCGTCCGCCTCATGCTGAGCCATCCCGAGCAAGGCCGCGAGATCCTCGAGCAACGCGAGCTCGCCTTCGCCGAGAACGAGTTGATCGTCGTCGAACTGCCGGCGGGCTCTCAGTCGCTCGTCGAGCTCTGCGTCGGTCTGCTCCAAGCCGAGATCAATATTCATTATTCTTATGCGTTGATCGTTCATCCCCATGGACGGTCGGCAGTGGCGATCCACGTCGACAACAACGAAGCGGCTGGGTCGATGCTCCACGACAAGGGCTTCGAGATCCTCTCCGAAGCCGATCTCCGACTCTGAGGATCCGGCCCGCCGTCGAGTCAGCGGGCTCGCCTCGATCGAGCTCGCCAGGCTTCGGGGCTCAGGCTCGAACCGACCGCTTCGAGCATGCAGGCGACGTGGGCGCGTTTGGCGGAGTCGGGGAGCAATTCACCGCCGACTCGACCCGACTCGACGTCCGCCAGGAGTCTGGCCCGAGCATCGGCGACGATCTCGGCATGGTCGAAGGCCAGCCGACCCGCGAGCTCCTCGATCGGCAGCCATGTCGCGGCCGCAGCGTCGTCCCCGCCGCTGGGACGGTGGCGATCCGCCCGAACGACGGCGATGTGGGCTAGGCTCACGGTCCAACCCCTTGGGTCGCGCCCTTTCGCATAGTAAACCCCCAGAGGGGCAGGGGGCGCCGAGAGCCGGACCTCGGTCTCCTCCTCGAGTTCGCGCGCGGCGGCAGCCGCGGGTGCCTCGCCCTCTTCGACGAAACCGCCCGGGAGTGCCCAACACCCGGCGAAGGGGTCGGCCGCCCTCTCGATCACCAGCAAGTGGAGGCGGCCCTCCACCGTAGTGAATACTGCGGTATCGACGGTGAGCGCGGGTCGCGGATAATCGTAGGTGTAGCGCGGCTTCGAAGGCATCGACACGGCTCCGGTTCGCATCGCTCGTCCATCATCCACGCTCTCGAGAATAACACCGATGACATCTGGGATCACGTGCCGCGCGGAACTCGACGGAACGGTGCGTCGGCTCGCGGCCGAGGATGGGCCTGCAGACCTGGCGGATGTCTTTCCCGAGGCGCTTTGGTCCGCGTTGGTCGAGGCCGGTGCACCGAAGTGGTCGTTGCCGAAGAGTGTCGGCGGCGAAGAACTCGATCGGCTGGAACTCCTCGATCGATACCGGGCGGTCGCCGAGGGAAGTCTCGCGGCGGCGTTCATCCTCTCGCAACACGACGCCGCGGCGCGCCGACTCGTCGCGGTGAGCGAACGTCCCGCCGCACGGATCCGACTACCTCGGATCGCTGCCGGAACCGAGTTCTGCACGATCGGCGTCTCGCAGCTCACGACCTCGAGGCGGCTCGGGTCGGCCGCACTTCGAGCTCGCGAGGCCGGGGGCGGTCGCTACCTCCTCGACGGAGCCATGCCCTGGGTCACCGCCGCCGACCGAGCCGATCTGTTCGTGACCGGCGCCGTTCTCGACGATGGGCGGCAGATTCTCGCGGCTCTGCCGAGCGATCGCGCGGGGCTCGATGTCCGACCGCCCTTGCCGCTCGCCGCTCTGGCCGCGTCGCGCACGACGGAGGTCGTCTGCCGCGAAGTGTTCGTCGAGCCCGAGGATCTCCTCGGAGGCCCCGCGATCGACGTCATGGCACACATCAATGCGGCCGGAACCGGAGGTCTCGAGACGTCCGCTCTCGCCATCGGTCAGGCCTATGCGGCGATTTCGGCGCTCGAGCTCGAGGCGGACGAGCAGACGGAGTTGGTCGCCCCGGCTCGACTGCTTCGCTCCGCGGCCGACGAGGCCTGGGATCGTTTGGTCGCCGCCGCGCGCGGAGGCGAAGGTGCGCCGAGCTCGGCGGCGGTCCGCGGCGTCGCCAACGGACTCGTGATGCGGGCGACGCAGGCCCATCTCAGCGCCCGACGCGGACGGGGCCTGCTCCTGAGCGATCCCGCGCAACGCTGGGCGCGCCAAGCGCTCTTCTTCCTGGTCTGGTCGTGCCCGACCCCGATCGCTCACGCCGCGATTCGCGACCTCGCCGAAGCCTGTTCGCTCTGATCGCGACTGGGATGATCGGCGACCGATCAATGCGTGAATCGGCAGAGCGAGCGTACATATTCGCAAGAACCGTCCTGGACCCAACCGTCGAGTTGTGCGGGATCCTTGAGCTGCCGACCGCGCATCCGCGAGACGCCGAGATAGGCACAGGGCAGGTCGGGCAGCGACGTCATGTCGCCCCAGAGCTTCTCGAACTGCGCGACCGGGAAGACGTCTTCCTGCGCATGCCCCCAGCGCCGCTTGACGTCCTTGATCGTGACGTAGGTCGGGATCCTGGCCGCGACCCGGCGGATCGCGGCGGCGACGACTTCGGTCGACCCGAGGTCACTCCTCGAGAGACCGAATGCATCGAGGAGTCTGTCGATCTTCACCCATGTCGTCAGCGTATTGTAGTAGCGCAGGCGGAATTCGACATCTTCACGCGGTTGTGCGAGGCCTTCGAGGAGTCGGAGTCGGCCGTTGACCCTGGCGAGACCGCCGCCGCGATCGTCGATCCGTCGCGGGATGACCTCGAACGCGAGCGCCGCGTCGGCTGCGATGACTCGTCCAAGGATGTCGGGATCGATGCCCGCTCCGAGGGTGTCGATGTTGTGGACGAGCAGCCACTCGAGCTTGGGGAAGCGTTCGAGGAGTTCGGCGAGGACCCCGTTGCGCAACAGGTTGGGGACCTCGTAGAAGTGCCCCGGCGGATTGAAGCGTTGGATGGGGACGTTGTCGACGTAGTCGGACCCTTCTCCGCGCGACTTGGCCCAGGCGATGATCGCCCGGCGAGAGGCTTCTCGGACCTTCTGCTTGTTCTCGTCGAGGGTCTCGTGACTGCCTTCTTCCCAGAGGAAGGCGAGGTCTCGGGAATGGGGAATGAGCCGCTGCGCGATCGACTGGCCGCGCGAGAGCAATACGGGGCCGGGGTGACCGTGGTTGGCCGATCGAGCGAGCCGGCGTCCGACGGCGTCGTGGGTGAGGAACGAAGTCGTGATCACATGAGGGATCTCGCAGCCGTAGCGTTCCATCGCGAGAGCGGTCTTGGCGAGATGGAGCTCGAGGAACGAGCGGTGGCGGCCCTCGAGGAAGACGAACGGATTGAGCGCCTTCACGACGCCCGCGCCCGTGGTCCAGCGGCTGCCGACTCCCGCCGCGAGCGAGACGACCGCCGTCCGACCCTCCTCGATCGCCGCGCGGCCGGCGGATCGCTCGGCGGTCGATGCCGAGCCCGATGCGTCGATCAGGTCGCGGTCGTCGACGTCGCGGATCTCGGTGTCGACCGGCAATCGGTTCCTCGCCAGGCCGATCCGGCCGCGGATCAGATCCTCACGGAGGCTCTCGTGCTGCACCGAATCGAAGCCGTTGCGTTCCTTGATGCGTTTCGCTTCTTCGTCCCACTGCGCGCGGCCCGCCTCGCTCGACGATGTCGCAACGGGGAAGAGGTTGTTGATCGTCGTCCGAAAGACGCGGATCAACTCGCGTTCGTCGCCGCACGCCGAGGCGAAGTGGTCGAGGTCGGCCTTGCGTCCGAGGTCGACCTGGTCGTTGCCCAGAGCGATCATCCGGGGGACTTGGAGAGTGTAGTATCGCGCGGGCATCATCGCGGAGGACCCGCGCTGGAGTTCGGCGAAGGTGCCCTCGGGATTGATGCGGAAGTCGTAGACGACCGGCTCCATCGCGAAGGGGAGGGCGTCGTCGAGCTTCGACTTCACCTCGCGCATGATCTGGCCGAGTTCGTCGCGAAATGCGTCGCGGCGATGAGGCGCGACGAAGAAACCCATCCCGCCGCCCGACATGCCGCCGAGCATCAGGAAGCCCCAGAAGTCGCCGCCGAGCCGCTCCTTGGCTCGTGCGATGATCGACTCGGTGAAGTGGTTGCTGACCCAGGGGATGATCCCCTTGAGCGGCCCTTCCCAGTTGGCGGTGGTGAGCGCTCCGAGCTCACGGATATCGGCGCGGCGGACGGCGTCGACGATTCGATCGAAGATCGCGAGCGCCTCGCCGCGTTGTTTCCATTCCCGAGCGCCGCGCGTGAGATACTTCTCGGTGACCATGTTGAGGATCGGCCCGACGTTCTGCGCCATGCCTCCATGGACGAGCACGAGCGAGCGAGCCAGTTCTTGGTGGAACCGAGGGGCCTCGGACGGATCGTCGATCAATTCGTGCGCCGGGAGGAGCCTGCCTCGGCTCACGCCCCACTCGGGGTCGGTCTCCCGCGCGGGGACGCCTCGGATCACCTTGACTCCCGGGAAGACGCCTCCCGAATCCTGCCAGCCGCCTCCCGATCCCCCGAGCCACTCGCCCAGGATGGCCCGCGCGACGACCACGGGCGCGGCCGTCGCGTCGAGCCGGCCGGTGAGGTTTCGCGCCTGACCCGTCGCTCGCATCAAGAGGCTGATCAGCGAGGCGAGGAGGTTGGTGGAGACCGCCAGCCGCGATCCCTTCGGGATGTCGTTGACCTTGCTGACGACTTCCAATCCCCAGCCGGGGCGGATCACCTGACCCAGGATCTCGGCGAGCGGAGTCCCCGTGCCCTCGAAGGAGGGCGGGATCAGACCCGAAGCGATCACGCCCGCCTTGACGAGTCCGAGGTAGTCGTTTCCAAAGTTGAACAACTCTTCGAGCGAGTCGATGTCTTTGCAAGCGGACAGGTCGATCGAGGTGAGTCTCAGGATCGGCTCGGTGATGACTCGGGCGAAGGTCTCGATCGGCGGCGAGGGTTCGGCGTCGCGACCGTGGACTCCGAGGTCGACCGAGATGTTCAGGACGCGCGCACCCTCGGGGTAGTCCATCCCAAGGAAGAAGATGTCGGACCAGGCGCTGTGAGAGAGATCGAGGCGGACGGGCGTGCGTTCCGTGAGGATCGGGAATCGACCGTCGACGCCCTCGCGCTCGAGGAGCCGAGGATCGATCCGCAGCGGATGCTGATCGGCTTGTCCCACGCGGAACATCCATCGCGTGCCGGTCGAGCCGCGGACCGAGCGCCGGACCTGGTCGGCGAGCGTCTGATAGGCGAGGCTCTCGTATGCTTGCGCGAGAGCGCCTTCGATGGCTCCATTCGGTCCATCGGCCGCCTCGCCGGCTCGAAACTCGGTGATCGCTTGCTCGAAGCGACGCGCCATGAGGTCGGTGAAGCCGCGGAAGGGTATCCAGCCGGTCGAGCGGATCTCGGGCGACTCCTGGAGTCGCGCTCGGGCGATGGTCTGGAGGAAGAGCAATGCGCGGACGCGTTCGTAGAGGTTGGTGGAGGCGTGACGAAAGATCTCGAGCTCGTCGCGAGCCTGGAGCAGTTCGACCGCGGAGGCGTCGGCGATCAACTCGAGCACGGAGCGGTCGCGGAGCGACGCCTCGTGAGAGGTGATCGTCTCGATGAGGGCGGCACCCAATCGCGAGTTCAGGGCCACGGGCGGCTTCCTCGAGGGTTCCAACGACGTGCAGTGCGCGAGGAGAAGCGAATGGTGTCGATCGGAGATCGACGGGGCGAAGTTCGGCGGTTCGAGGTGTTTTCCATCAGCGATCACCGGCCCGAAGCCCGGACTCGCCCGCGTCGGGGCGAGGGATCCGGGCGACGGATTCGAGCAGCACGGCGAGCAGCCGTTCGCGATCGACGCCCGCGAGTGCCAGGGCGATCTGGCCCTCGATCGTGCCGAACTTGACGCCGAGGTGATATCGAGCGCCTCTCGTCTCGAGGGCGAGGTAGGGCTCGCGCTCGATCAACCGATTCAGGGCTGTCGTGAGCTGGATCGAGCCCGACTCGCGAACGTCGTTGCGGACGAGTTCGTCGAGGATGGCGAAGACGCTCGGCGTCAGGACGTGCATGCCGAAGAAACAGAGATAGTGACCGACCCGCAGTCCGGGAACGTTGAGCAACAACTCGGCGGTCGTCGGGTCGGGCTTCTCGATCACCGACTCGACCGTGTAGACGTCGGATCGGTCATGTCCGCGCTTGCCCGTGATCGTGCCGTACTGATGGATCAAATGCTCACGCGTTGCCTGGACCGCGGAAACGGTGCATTCTTCGGATGAGGCGAGATCGATGAGTTGCGCAGCGCAGCGGCGGGTCTCGCCGGAGACGTAGACATGGTCGCCCAGGAGCACGAGGCAGGGCTGGTCGCCCACGAACTCGCGAGCCGACCAGATCGCATGGCCGTAGCCCTCCGGCTCATCCTGCACGGCGAAGTGGAGCCGCTGCTCCAGGTCGGCGAGTCGACCGAGCTGTTCCTCGGCCCAGGGAAAGCTCCGGCAGCTCGCGCGGAGGTTCTCGGCGTACGATTGGAAGTGGCGGCGATAGTAGGGTTCGTCGCCCGGAGCGCTCACGATGCAGATCTCCTCGATCCCGCTGTCGAGGGCTTCCTCGGCAATGATCTGGAGAACCGGCTTGGTCAGCCCATCGCGGTCGACGAACGGCAGCATCGCCTTCTGCACGGTGTCGAACGCGGGGTACTGTCGGGCTCCGCGGCCCGCCGCGGTGATCACCGCCTTGCTGATCCGCACGCGCGCCTCCTGGGGAGTACTCCTGGTCGATCGCCGGCTCGACTCGAGCTCGGGTTCCCAGAGAGTACCGGGCAACGCCGATCGGGATCAATCCCCCGACCGACGTCGCCCGGAAGATCGCGTTGCCGACTCCATTCGACGCGTCAGGGCTTGAATCCAGCCTCGGTGCCCGATCGCTTGACGGCGGTCTCGTCGATCGTGCCGGGCTTCCAGGCCCGCGCGATTTCGACGTCGCGGGCCACGTCCGCCGTCTGCCCGGGGATGTCGACGACGCCCGCGCGGTTGTAGAGCACGGGTTGCACGTAGCGACGCGCGTAGACGTCGGCATAGCTCTTCCAATGACCGAGCGACGCTTCGAGATGCGTCACGGCGGCCGACTGTCGACGAGCATCGCCCGATCGGTCGAAGATCGCGAGTTCGCAGGCGCCTCTGACCTTGGCGGCGTAGAACCGACCAAGGAGCGCCATCGCCTCGATGTCGTCGAGCGTCGCCTCGTACTCCCGCGCGGCCGCGCCGGGCTCCACGCGAGCGCGTCGTAGGTCGGGGAGGGCCGCGAGGGCTCTCGAGGCGTCGGTCTCGAGTTTCGAGGCGACCTCGAGCGGGGTCACGCCCGGCGGCATCTTCCCGCCGGCGAGACCCGCCCGCCACTGGAGGATGTTCAGCACCCCTGCGCCGGGCATCGTGCCGCCTTCGATGAAATGGCGAACATCATAGTATCCTTGCTTGCGGCGACACGCTTCGGGGAACCAGAGGATGTCGATCGCGCCCCAGAAGAACCTGGTGATGTTGGGAAAGGTCCGCGAAGCGTCGGCCCAGGCTGCGGTGAGGCGGGGCACGTCGGCCCCGGGGAACCGTGCGGCGACTTGGCGGGCGAAGACTGCGTCGGGGAGCTTTGGGTCGTAGGCGAGGCGTCCCCAGAGCGAGAATGAGAGCCACTGCTTTCGCATGACCGTTTCACGCGGGCCGCCCGGATCCTTCGTCAGGAAGTCGCGGCCCCAGGTGTAGCCGTCGGGCCCCATGTAGAATCCGGCGACCTTCTCCTCGGGCGGGATCGCTTCGATGAAGGCGCGGGCGTAGTCGACGTCGGCCCAGCGAAAACTGTAGATGTCGTCGTTGCGGATCGTGAGCCAGGTCCGCAGCTTCGGCGAGAGCAATGGGAGCAAAGGCCGGATCATGCTCGGCGCGGGAACCGAGTACATGTGCGCGATCGCATATTTGAAGCTGAGGTCGAGCGTGCAGGGCAGTTCGGCGAATCGCTTGCGAATCTCGGTCAAGCCGGTCATGTGGAATCGATGGATCAGCCGAAAGGGTCGGCCGGGAGTTCCCTCGAGTCCGTCGCGGATCCCCTCGCCGTAGGTATTCCAGAGCCACTCCTCCTTGTCCATGCCGTGCATGTCGCGTTCGCTCATCGACTCACCCGCGGTGATCCCGATCCCCGCGAGCAAGGGATAGGTTCGGATGGTCTCACGCACCGACGCGCGGAAGTAGGCGATGGTCCGCGGATCGGTCTTGTCGCCGGTGATCCCGTTCTTCCCCTCGGCGCCGTAGAGGAAGATGTTCCATGTGAACAGGTAGACATCGATTCCGCGATCCTTGGCGAGCTGCATCACCTCGCGCCAGAAGCGGATCTTGTCTTCGATGGTCATCTTTTTGACGACCTCGTGGTCGGCGAGCATCTCGGGGCGAATGAAGCCGTCGCCGAGATTGCTGAAGTTCGCGTCGAGTTTCGCTCGGGTTCGGAGGACGTCGTCGAGCGCGACGTCGGGGAACTCCGGGACCCGAACGAGGCTGGGGAAGGGATGGAGCGACCAGAGCGAGAGCACATTGAACCGGTGGCGCGCCATGTCGTCCAGGAAGTCGCGCCAGAAGTCGATCTCCCAGACGACGGGGATATTGGCCTGCGCGGCGTCGCTCGTGTCGGTGTAGCTCGGCGTGCGCAGATCGAGCGGGATGTTGAACTTGATGCCGCGTTGAGCGATGTGGGGGGAGTGGTCGCCGTCTTGGAGTGAATCGAGAGCGTCGACACGCATCGCCTCGGCGACGTCGAGCCCGCCGTACATCGCGCCTGCGGGATCTGCGCCTCGGACGATGATGATGCGTCGATCGTCTCGGCGTTCGACGCGGATCGCGTACGACTGCGGCGAGGCACGACGCGTCGGGTCGACCGTGACTTCGATCCGGGTCGTGTGCGCGGCGACGTTCGTTCGGCGCGCGAGCGCATCGGCCTCGCGGCGGATCTCCGCTTCGGCGAAGCGGCCGGGGGCTCCCGTCGCCGCGTCGACCCTCAGTTCGAAGCCTCCCGCCCCGGCGCAATCGGCTCGTGCGAGGATCAGTCCGACGAGAAGAAGAGGGATTCTCATGGTCGTCGGCTCAGTTCTTGGAGGAAGCGGGAGTGGGCTCGGGTCGGAAGTTCAATCCGTCGACGAACTCATTGATCTTGAAGAGCTCATTCGCCGGAACCGTGCGTCCGCCGATGGTGAGGTTGTCGAAGATCAGGCCGCGGATGCGGGCATCGGCCTGTCCCCGGAGGAGTTGGGGTTCGCCGATCACGCTGGGTGCGGCGATCGAGACGTTCTCGAATCGGATTCCCGAGAGGTCGCCCGGTCCTCGCCTGCGGCCGTCCTTCGAGTAGGGATCGGGGACATTCATGCAGATGAAGAATTGCTGCAACGTCGGTCGCGGGTCCTCGATGTTGATGTTGCGGAAGACGACGCCGGCCCCTCCCGCTCCTCGGCCTTCCCCGCGCATGTTGAAGACGCGGCCGCCGCTCCAGTGGTGCCACTTGGCGCGGGAGTAGATCACGTCGCAGTCCTCGACGACCAGCGGGCGGCCTTCGAGGTTCGAGACCGCGCTCAAGACGAAGGCGGACCCGTTGGCGTCGTTCCAGATCACGGTTCGCCGGATGCCGAGACCGTTGACGTAGAGCGAGTCGTCCTGTGTGCGGAGGAAGCAATCCTCGACGAGCGTGTTGCCGAAGGGGTTGATGCCGTCGCCGTTGGCGCGCCAGGTGATGATCTTGGTCCAAGCGACCGTGTTGGGATGCCCGGGCCGGTAGGGTCCAATCAGCATGAGCGAATGGGTTGCCGAGTCGGCGATCGTGATGCCCTCGACCCGCGTGTCGGAAGCGCCCGTGATCTCGATCGGACGATGGAGTCCGTGGTCCCGCTCGGAGAGCTTCGGTTCGGCGTAGAGGGGGTGCTTCATCCGTGCACCCGAGAGCGTACCGAGACCGAAGATCCGGATGTCGCGGCCCTTGTCCCAATCTCGATTCGAGAGCGTCCCGTAGACGATCGCATCGCCGGGAATGTAGTAGCGTCGACCTCCCCGGACCGGGAAGGCTCTGCCGACGTCGTGGACGCCGGGTAGGAAGTAGAGCGTGCTCCAAGGGCCTTCGGACGGCGGCATCCGACCGGGCTCGACGGCCAAGACCCCCGGGTCTCCGGGCCTCGGTTTGGAGAGGACCGGCGGGTTGGCGAAGATCGAGACGGTGTGAATCGGCGGTCCTTTGTATCCCTTGCCGGTGTCCTGATCGTCCATTTGTCCGTCGATATCGACGGCGACCAGGCCGGGACCGGGGAGCCTGACGATCGCCTTGCCCTGTTCGACGGAACATGCCGACGCCTTGCGTCGCGGATGGACCGCCGCGGAGCGGATCGGGCGGCCGTCGACGCGTGTGATCTCGACCTCGACGGGACCCGCGGTCTCGAAGTTCACGTAAGCATGCGTCCAACCCGCGAGAGTGTCGAAGTACGCTTCGGTCTTCTTCTCGATCGCCTTGCACTCGGTCTCCCAGGTGAACGAGGATCGCCACAGCGCGTCTTCGATCGCGGGCCGCACGCGCACTCGGTAGTGCGACGAGGGCTGGAGCCCGGGCACATCGGAATAGACGACGAGTCCGTCGCCGGACGGGGCTTCGAGGCCCACCGACGACCGAGACGAGCCGAGCAATGCAATGAACACAAGAAGTGCCGACGCAAGTATGCGTGTCATGTCGACGGTTCCCGCCCGCTTTCGATCGATGGTCGAGCCGCAAGGCGGAGTGTATCGTGGTGAGACCGTCCGGGCGAAGGGGGATTCGGGATCGCCGAGGATCGTCGAGCGAGTCGACCCAGGACCTGGGATCAGATCGAGGACTCGCCGTGGTCGGTCGGACGGGTCCGAGGCAGGGTGACTCGGAAGGTGGAGCCGTCGCCGGGCTTGCTGCGGGCCTCGACTCGGCCGCCGTGGAGTTCGACGAAGGTCTTGACGACGCAGAGTCCGAGACCGATTCCGCGCTTACCGAACTGAAAATCGCCCGAGGAGTGGTGCATGGTGTCGAGCCCGGTGAAGAAGGGCTGAAAGAGATGCCGCGAGTCGTCGTCGGCGATACCGACGCCGCGGTCCACGACCTCGATCTCGACTTCGTCGGTACCTCTTGCACGTGCTCGAACGGTGATGACGCCTTCGTCGGGTGTGAATTTGATCGCGTTCACGAGCAGGTTTGCGAGGGCGTCGGCGATCTTGGCGGGGTCGAGTTCCGCGGTGCCGAGGTCGGGTTCGGTCTCGACGTCGATCGTCTGCCTGCGGGCGCTCAGGAAGGGCTGGAGGTCGCCCGCGACCCGACGGATGAGTTGGGCGAGGTCGGTCTCGACCGGGTCGAGGGTGTGGACGAGCTGATCGGTCTTGATCAATGTGAACATCTTCTCGATCGTGCCCGCGAGCCGCTTGCCGGCGGAGTAGATGCGATCGAGCCAGAGGCGTTCCTGGACCGTGGCGTTGGGACCTTCCATGATGCGCCAGAGTTCGGCGAGGCCGAGTACGATGGTGACCGGCGTGTTGAGTTCGTGGCTGGCGACCTCGATGAACTTGTTCTTGAGTCGATCGGCTTCGCGGAGCCGGTCGTTGGACGCCCGGAGTTGGTCGACGAGGCGATTTCGCTCGGCGACGAGTTCGTAGTGCTCGACGGCCTGGCGGAGGATCGAGGCCATCTCGTTTTCATGCCAGGGCTTGGCGATGTATCGGAAGACATGACCGGTGTTGATTGCGGCGACGACGGCGTCGAGGTCGGCGTAGCCCGTCATCATCAGCCGCATCGTGTCGGGTCGGAGCTTTCGACAGCGAGTGAGGAGTTCGACTCCGGTCATCCCGGGCATCTGTTGGTCGGTGACGACGCAGTGCACCACGGGAAGGTCGGCGAGAGCTTCGAGCGCCGCTTCGGGTCGCTCGAATGTGTGGATCCGATACTGGCGACGGAACAGGTCGTGGAACGATTGGAGCAGATCGGGCTCGTCGTCGACCACGATGAGCGTCGGTCGACCGGGCATCAGAGTGGCCCTTCGCACGCCGAGTCGCCTGGCGGCTCGGCGGGATCGCGCACGGAGTCGAAGTGCTTGATGAGCGTGACTTCGTTGCCGACGTCGTTGTATCGAAGTTCGTCGACCATCCCGCGCGTGATCATCAGGCCGAAACCGCCCTCGCGCAGCCCGAGTTTCTCGCGGACGTCCATGTGGGCGATCGGGTCGTCGGCATTTGCGGCGTGGGGAAGATTGGAGCGGTCGAAACCGGGCCCCTGGTCGCGGACCGTGATCTCGACTCGGTCTTCATGGATCCGATAGACGATATCGACCAAGCGGTCCGAATTGTGCTTGTTGCCCCACTCGATCGCGTTCTGCCCCATCTCCATCACCGACTGACGGAGTTGCATGACCTGTTCGGAGGAGAAGGGGAAGGCGTGGCTCACGCTCATCAGGAACTCATTGACTTCCTGGAGGAACGGGATGGTGCTGTTGAGCTCGACGTGGATCTCGCCGCAGATCTTGCCGCGCTCGAGCTCGGCCCGCCAATCCCGCGCCGTCTCGATGGCGCTGAGGAGCTCTTCCATGCCGTAGGGCTTGGTGACGTATGCGTTGGCCCCGACTCGGAAGCCGCCGATCCGATGGTCGAGATCGCCCAACGCAGTGAGCATGACGATCGGAGTGAGCATGGTCCGAGCGTCGGATCGAACTCGGCGACAGATCTCGAAGCCGTTGACGTCCGGGAGCATCACATCGAGGAGGACGACGTCGAAGACCTGAGAACTGACGAGACGGAGCGCGGTGGCTCCGTCGGATGCGATCTCGGGCTCGATCGAATGGTGACGCAACAGTCGCGCAACCATCGATGCTTGGTCGGCATCATCCTCGACGATCAGGGCTCTCGACATCGCGCGACCCTCCCCCCACTGCTCGCCGAGACGACCGACCGGTGAGGTGGGTTCGCCGCGGTTCGCGTTCGTTCTCCAGCGTTCAGGCATGGAGTTCGACGACGTCGCCCTCATGCAGTTCGTGATCCCGTTTGACCGTTTGGCCGTCGAAGACTCCGACGCCCCAGACCTTGGCGAACTTCAACGAGTGTTCGAGATCGCGATGAACTTCGCGAGCGAGATCGAGCACCGTCGAGCCGATCGGCAAGGTGAAAGGACTGGTGCGATCGACCGGCTTCCCGGGAACCTTGGTGTAAATCCGGATGACGCCTAGTAGATCGTAGGAGAACCGGCGGACGTCGTCCATCCCGCGACCGGTTTCGGACGCCGCGGCGAGGATCGGAAACCGGGCGTCGAACCATTCGCGGACGATGGCGAGCCGGTCCTCCGCGCCCTCGGCGTCGGCCTTTTGGGCGAGGAGGATCGTGGGAACGTGGCGGATCAATTCGTCTTCGGAGTCGTGCGGCAACGTGCCGACGAGTTCGGTGTGGACCTGTTCGAGTCGCTCGAGGACGGTTGTCGCGTCGTCGACGACGTCGTCGGACTCGAGGTCGACGACGAAGAGCGCCGCGTCGGCGGAGCGGATGATGTTGGGGACCCAGGGTTCCATCAGATCGGCGGAGATCGGCGGCAGGTCGACGAGTTGGATCCTCACGTCCTCGAACATCATGATCCCGGGGTAGGGGGCCCGGGTGGTGAAGGGGTAGGGGGCGATCTCGGGCTTGGCGTTCGTCAGGGAGGCCAACAGGGCCGACTTCCCGACATTCGGGGCGCCGACGAGCACGATCTGGCCCGCACCCTCGCGCGGAACGCGACGACTGACGCCGGTCGGCTTTCCCGTCGTCTTCCCGCCCTCGAGGTCGTCCTTGGCCCGACTGATCTTCTGCTTGAGGTCGGACTGGAGCTTTTCCGTGCCCTTGTGCTTGGGGAGTAGCCGGAACATCTCCCGCAACTTCTCGAGGCGCTCGGCGGGCGTGGTTGCCTTTCGAAACTCGTCCTCGGCTTTGCTGTACTGCGGTGGAAGATTCGCGGGCATCGTCGAGCTCTTCCGGGGCGGTGCGGTTGCGGGGGATCGATCGATCCAGTGATCCAGGGAGCCTAACGTCCGCCCGCCGGAGCGACAAGACGCGACGGCGAGAGCCGATCCCGCTGCAATGTGCTTGGGCCGAACTCGGGTCTCCCCTCGCACGCGGGCGCTTCGGGCCGGCCGATCTGATAAAACGAGTGAGGTCGAACCGTCGGACCTGGAGATCGTCGAGCGTGCCCTCTCATTTTCCCGCGACTTCCGAATTTGCACGCATGCTCCGCGGCGAGCGTGTGATCTCGCTCGAGCGCATCGCCCTCGAGATCGCGCGTGACGCCTTTCCCGACCTCGACGCGTCCGAGACCTCGGCCCGACTCGATGAACTCGCCGCGCGGGTTCGCGACCGAACCCCCAAGAACGCCGGCACTCGGGCGATGCTTGCCCAGGTTCGCTGGGTCCTCCACGTCGAGGAGGGTTTCCAAGGAGACAGAGAGCAGTACTACGACGCCTCGAACAGCTATCTCAACGAAGTCGTGGAGAGGCGGAGGGGGATCCCGATCAGCCTCTGTCTCGTCTATCTCTGCCTCGCCGAACGTCTCGAGCTTCCGCTCGCCGGGGTGAGCCTGCCCTCGCACTTCATGCTTCGAGTCATGGACCAGCCGATTCCGCTCTTCCTCGACGCCTTCGATGAGGGAAAGCTCCTCGATCTCCCGATGTGCGAACGGCGGCTCGAGGAGATCATCGGCGCACCGACCAAGTTGTCGCCCGGCGTCCTGGCTCCGTGTCGCCTGGAGGAGATCGTGGCCCGGATGCTCAGAAATCTCCGGGAGATCCACCTCGCCGAGGGCAACTTCGTCGCAGCGCTTCCCGTCGTTCGGCGACTCGCCGCACTCGAGCCCGACGACTTCCGTTCCACGCGCGACTGGGGCGTCGTTGCGCTCCAGGCCGATCATCCGGGGGAAGCCGTGACCCCGCTCCTGCGTTGCGCGGAATTGGCGCAGGGCGAGGAGCGCGAGGAACTCGCCCGACTGGCTCGGATCGCCAGGCGCCGGCAAGCCGAGCGAAACTGATCGAGTCGGAGATGGATCGCGAGCGGGTCGAACCGGAAGATCGGTCTCGCTTGGCCTCGGACATTTGTGGTGGCCGCCCGCCTGAGCAATTCCCCTCGATCCTGCGAGGATTTCCTCAAGTCGCTCATGGAGCCGTTCCGAAGAACGAGGATGTGAGATTGGCGAGATTTCACGCAGTAGATCCAACACCCAGAGTTCGACATCGATCTCGACGATTCTCGACCCGATCGCCGGCCCGGATTCGTGAGGGCGGAGCCCGACCACGAAGTGGGATCGACGCGCTCGGGATCAAATACAGGAGGGGATGCCGGTCATGTTGCGACGACACCCTTGCGCCTTGCTGCCGCCGATGCTCCTGATCCTCTCGTCGACGATCGGCTGCTCGATGACGTCTCCCGGTGCGCCTCGAACCGGGGGACGCTCGGAGTTGAAGACGATCGCCTCGGTCGGCGATCGTCCATTGCCCGCGGTCACGGGCGAACCCGGGGCTTCGGTCGTCGCCGCGGAAACCGCGCCTCCCTCGCGACGAACGGCCTCGAGCCGAATCTCGGGCCGCGTCGTCGACCGGCGAGGCCGGCCGGTGCCCAATGCGCTGGTGCGAACCGCGCTCGGCGCAACGACCGCGGGCCGCGTCGCCGAGACGACGACCGATTCGTCGGGCGGCTTCACGCTCCACGGACTCCGTCCGGGCTCGCGATACACGCTCATCGCCGAGTTTGAGACCGACGACGGCCTGGAGTCGGGCCGGATCGATGCGCTCGCCTCGGAGAGTGGTCTCGAGATCGCGCTGAGCGGCGACGAAATGCCCGACGCGCCGAGGCTCGGGGCAGGGGAGGGGGCCCGTGCGCGTTCGGTGTCGAATCGGACTCCGATCGATGACCTCGACGAGATCGATGCTCCGGCTTCTCGACGCTCGCGTGCCGCAGTCGAGGTGAATCTGGACGACATTCCAACGAGCGAGGAGATCGAGGCGAGAAACTCCCCCGAGCCGACGGTCGACTTCGCTCCAGCGCGGGATGCTACGCCGCGACCCGGAACATCGGGCTGGCGCGGGGTCGGAGATGAGCCGATCGGCCGTGCGACGATTCCGAGTGCGGGAATCTCACGCACGACGGATCTCGATGCCAAGGCAGCCGCTCGCACCCTCGATCCACCGCCCGCAAGCGAGGTCGAGTCGTTGGACGAGCCGGGGTCGAGGCTCTCCGAGGACGACGGGGAGAATCCGCTTCCTCCCGCGATCGATCCTTCTGCGTCGCGACCTTCGAGCCGGGAACTCGGCAGTCGCGGCACGCCCTCCTCTCGACCCACGCGCGGCGCTGGGGAGTTCGACGCGGCGGCGCTGCTCGCCGCTGAAGCGAATGCCGGCGGGATCAGGTTGGCGGAGCGGGACGCATCGCCTCGGCCGCCGGTCGACTGGGACGGCACCAAGGGGCAGGGGGCGGTTTCGCAACAACCGTCGTCGCTCGCGACTGAGGACACGCCCAGCGGACGAAACGCGCCGACGGAGCTCCCGGAGAGCCCCGCTCGGGCCACGACATGGGATGAACTCCTCGCGGCGGAGGCCGGGCCTCGAACCGCTTCACGCCGCGAGCCTTCCGTCGCGCCGGATGCCGCGACCGCTCCGGCGACGGCCTCTGCGTCCACGACGCGTGCCCCGTCGCGTCTCCTCGACGTCTTTCGGCGATCCACTCCCGGCGACACCACGCCCGCAAGACTCGAGCTCTGTCGCTATGATGCGTCGCGGCAGAAGCTCGACGAGCTGCGTCTCCCTGATGCCGACGGTCGGGTCGTGTCGTTTCGAGAGATCGACGCCGACTACGTGCTCCTCGACTTCTGGGGAAGCTGGTGTCGTCCCTGCGTCCAGTCGATCCCGCACCTCGTCGAGCTCCAGAATCGATTCGGTCCGCGGATCAAGATCGTCGGAATCGCATGCGAGAAAGGCGGATTCGAGGAGCGCGCGGCCAAGGCTCGCGAAACCGCGACGAAGCTTGGCGTGAACTACACGGTGCTCGTGAGTTCCGCGGAGGAGTTCAGCCCGGTCCTGGACGCGCTGAAGATCCAGGGCTTTCCCACGATGATCTTGGTCGACCGCTCCGGCAAGGTCGTTTGGCGCGAGCAGGGTGCAGCGCCGCCGACCTTGGCGCGGCTCGACCGAGTGCTCGCCGCGTCGGCGGCGGGAGTCGGCGATTCGGTCCGTCGCTGAGCCGGGCATTGAGCCCCTCGCACGACGGACCTCAGCTTCGCCGCGCGAGTCACTCGTGCGAGGTCAGCTCGGCGATCGCGACGAGTTCCTCGGGAGCCCCCTCCTTGTGGATGTCGGGCATGAGTGCCTTCAGCCAGGGTGGGGCGATGAAGGTGGTCGCCATCACGACGATTGCGATCGCGGCGAACTGCCCTTCGTCGAGCAGCTTCGAGGAGAGGCCGATCTGAGCGAAGATGAGACCGACCTCGCCGCGCGGGATCATCCCGACGCCGATGAGTTGCTTGTTCCCCTTGAACCACCAAGCCGCATAGCCGCAGACGTACTTGCCTGCGACTGCGGCCAGCGTGAGGCAAGCGGCGATCAAGAGTGTGCCGTGATTGCGGCTGTCGAGCGGATTGAGGGTGGTGACGTCGAGCGCCGCACCCACGCTGACGAAGAAGAGCGGGACGAAGAACGCCCCCAGACGAATCACGCTGGTCTCGATGTCGTGATGTTGCGGCGTTCCGACGAGCAGCATTCCGCCGGCAAACGCTCCCAGGATCACGGCCGAGCCGAGTAGATCCGCCAACCAGGCGAGGCCGAGAGCGAGCAGCAGAGCGGGGACGATGGCCGTACCCTCTTCCATGGTCAGCCTTGCGAGCCTGCGGGTGATCGGCGGAACGACGATCCGACCGACGAGGATCACGACGACAAGGAACCCGATCGCGAGGCCGGCCGTCTTGCCGACACCGAGGAACGAGAGCTCCTGACCCTGGGCCAAGCCCGACACGAGCGACAGGATGATCAGGCCGATCACGTCGTCGATGACCGCGGCGCCGAGGATCACCTGACTCTCGTCGGCGTGGAGTTGCCCGAGGTCGCTGAGCACACGCGCGGTGATTCCCACACTGGTTGCCGTCAGCGCCGCACCGGCAAAGATTGCGATGATGTTGCTCGAGCCGAATGCCTTCATCACGAGGAAGCCGAGAACGAAGGGGAGAGCGACGCCCGCCACAGCGACGACCGCCGAAGTCGGCCCCACGCGCAGGAGTTGACGCAGGTCGGTCTCGAGCCCGATCGTGAAGAGCAGGAGGATGACCCCGAGTTCGGCCATCAGATGGATGACTTCGACCTTGGGGTCGACGAGGCCGAGCACCGATTTTCCGACGATGACCCCGGCGATCAACTCTCCGAGCACCGCGGGTTGCCCGAGCTTGCGAGCGAGCCAACCGCAAAGCCGGGCCGATCCCAGCATGGCGATGAGGATTCCGAGGAACTGGGCGAGCGTGAGGTGCTCCATGCTTCTCCCCTCAAAGGAGATCGCGGCCAGGCGCGAGCCTGCGGCTCTCGGCGACTCCCATGACGGGAGACGCCGAGAGCAGGCCGGCGCCGAACCTCGATCGGAATGATCACTTGAGACCGATGATCTGTCCCTGGGCGTCGAGATCGATCCTCTCGCCGGCCGGCCGTTCGGGCAGGCCGGGCATGCGGACGATCTCTCCAGTGAGAGCGACCACGAATCCCGCGCCCGCCGCGATCTCGAGATCGCGGACGGTGAGGGTGAAGTCGCGCGGGCGACCGCGACGCTTCGGGTCGTCGGACAACGAGTCCTGGGTCTTGGCCATGCAGATGGGGAGAGCATCGTGGCCGAGCTTGCGGAGTTTGCGGATCTTGGCTTCCGCTGCGGGCAGAATCGAGACTCCGGCGGCACCGTACATGACCTTGGCGATCCGTTCGATCTTGGCCTCGATCGGCCAGTCGAGAGGATAGAGCGGCTGATACGGGGTCTCGGGGCCCGCAGCCGCCTCGACGACCTTGCGTGCGAGTTCGGCGGCGCCGGGGCCGCCCTGACCAAAGACGTCGGCCGTGGACGACGCCACGCCACGCCCCGCACAATATCGGTGAACCACGTCGAGCTCAGCGTCGGTGTCGCTCGCGAATCGATTGATGGCGACGACGATCGGCTTGCCGAAGTTGGTCGCGGCGTCGAGGTGCGCCGCGAGATTCTCCAGCCCGCGCTCCACCGCCGCGGGGTCCGACTCGGTGAGCGAATCGAGTGCGACGCCGCCGTGCATCTTGAGAGCCCGGATCGTGGCGACGATCACGATCGCCGCAGGATTGAATCCGCCGACGCGGCACTTGATGTCGAAGAACTTCTCGGCGCCGAGGTCGAAGGCGAAGCCGGCCTCGGTGACGGCGTAATCGGCGTGGGCGAGCGCCATTCGAGTCGCGAGAACCGAGTTGCAGCCGTGGGCGATATTCGCGAACGGGCCGCCGTGGACGAATGCGGGAGTCCCCTCGCGCGAGCGGACGAGGTTCGGGTGGATCGCCTCCTTGAGGATCGCGGCCATCGCGCCCGTGATGCCGATCTCCTGGGCGAGCACCGGTTTGCCGGCGTCGTCGTAGCCGACGAGGATCCGGTCGAGCCGCGATCGGAGGTCGCTCGGCGAATCGGCGAGGCAGAGGATCGCCATCACCTCGCTCGCCGCGGTGATGTCGAAGCCGGACTCTCGGGGGACCCCTTGGCTGGGCCCGCCGAGGCCGATCACGATCCTCCGAAGCGCTCGGTCGTTCATGTCGAGCGCGCGCTTCCAGAGGACGTGCAGCGGCGAGAGACGCGTGTCCCCGAAGTGGAGCCGGTTGTCGATCGCAGCGGCGAGCAGATTGTGCGCCGCGGTGATAGCGTGGAAGTCGCCCGTGAACTGGAGATTGATCTCATCGGAGGGGATCAATCGGCTCGCGCCCCCGCCGGTGGCCCCCCCTTTGCGACCGAAGACCGGGCCCATCGACGGTTGCCGGAGGGCCAAACACGACCGCTCTCCGATCACCCGCAATCCCTGCGCCAAGCCGATCGAAACGGTGGTCTTCCCTTCGCCGGCAGGGGTCGGAGTGATCGCCGAGACGAGGATCAGCTTGCCCGGCGGCCGTTTCGATGCCGCGATCGCATCGAGGCGAACCTTGGCCTTGTCGCGTCCATACGGTTCCACGTGTTCCGGAGCGATGCCGAGATCGGCGGCCAGGTCGAGAATCGGAAAGGACATGCGAACTCTCTCGAGAGATGAAGTGAACAAGGGAGGTTGGACGCACGGAGCCGGTCGAACCGACTCCGGATCGTCGATGTCAGGGTTTACCGAGGTGCTCCGCGAGCCATCCGTGCATCGCCTTCCACCATTCGATCCGATTCGCGGGCTGGAGGATCCAGTGCCCCTCATCGGGGAAGAGCACCAATCGGCTCGGAACCCCGCGACGTTGCAGCGCCGTGAAGAGGCCGATGCCTTGGGCCTCGGGCACTCGGAAATCGAGAGCTCCGTGGATCACGAGCGTCGGCGTCTTGAAGTTCTTCACGAACGCGCTCGGCGTCTGGCTCTTGTAGAGATCAGGGGCATCCCAAGGAGGTCCGCCGAA
This sequence comes from Isosphaeraceae bacterium, assembly GCA_033763215.1. Taxonomy (GTDB): domain Bacteria; phylum Planctomycetota; class Planctomycetia; order Isosphaerales; family Isosphaeraceae; genus JANRKW01. Next base: position 76,367 of record JANRKW010000014.1, read on the forward strand.
CTCGAATTCGGGAAACCAGAGTTCCTCTGTTGTTCCGTACTTGCTCGTCAGGTCGAACACGCCCGCGTGGCTGATCAAGGCCTTGAAGCGGTCGGTGTGGCCCAGGATCCAGTTGACCATGAACCCGCCGTACGACCCGCCCGCCGCCGCCATGCGCGACTCGTCGAGGAAGGAATACGTCTTCAAGGCATGATCGAGCCCGAGCATGAGGTCGGTGTAGACGCGACCAGTCCAATCCTTGCTGATCTGGAGCGTGAACTTCTGGCCGTAGCCGGTCGATCCGCGAGGGTTGATCGCGACACCCACGTAGCCCGGGCTGGTGAACATCGCGTAGTTCCAGCGTGCCGACCATTCGTCGTGCCAGGCACCTTGGGGGCCGCCGTGGATCAAGAAGAGCACGGGGTACTTCTTCTTGGGGTCGAATCCGGGCGGTTTGATCAACCATCCCGCGACCTCGTCGCCGTCGGCTCCCTTGAAGCGAAACTCCTCGGCGCGATGGAGGTCGAGCTCGGCGAACTTCGCCGCGTTGTGCTTGGTGAGCGCGACCGACTTCGATCCGTCGGACGAGGTCCGGTGGATCTCGGCGGGGGAGACCGAGTTCGCGTGGAGATGTATCAGGTTTTTTCCAGTGCTCGTCGCCGCCGTCGAGACCCCGCCCTTGGTGAGAATCTCGGGAGCCGCGACGAGCAGGCGTCCCGCTTCGTCTTCGATGAAGCCGATCCGCACCAACGGCTCCGTGCCCTCGTGGTCGACGACGGCGATCAGTTCGTAGAGAGTTCCGGCATCGACCTTCGACGGCGGCCCCCAAGAGAATCCGAGAACTGGTCGGTCGAGGGTTCGAGTCAATTCGACGAACTGACTCGTTTCACGGCTCTTCACCGTCAAGACCCACTGATCCGACTCATATCCCGGAGTGTCCTGGGAGACGAAGGCGAGGAAGGCTCCGTCCGGAGAGAAGGCGGGTTGAGCGTCGGCCGCGGGGTTGCCCGAGGTCAGGTTGCGGAGCTTGCCGCCGCTTGAGGGTACGCTCCAGAGGTCGGTGTTCGTCGACCATGCCATGTTCTCGACCGGCTCGGCCGTGAACACGACCTCGAGTCCGTCGGGGGAGAAGGCGTAATCGCTCGACCCGCCGAACGGGGCGGGCGGGGTGTTGACGCGGAGTTCAGGAGTCACGTCGATCGCCGCACCCGTCGTCGCGTCGATCACGAGCAGATGGGACCGCTTGCCATCGTCCCATCGATCCCAGTGACGGATCATCAAAGAGTCATAGACGCGAACCTTGCTCTTCGAGGCGGCGCGAGCCTTGTCGCGGGCGGCGGTCTCCTCGGGGGTCGTGCCGGGGTAGACTTCGGCGGCGACCACGAGCTTGTCGCCCTTGGGCGACCAGATCGGTCCGGAGACGTCGATCGGCAACTTGGTGAGCGGGCGAGCCTCGCCGCCGTCCGGAGGGATCAGCCAGACCTGGCTCGAGCCGCCTCGCGACGACGTGAACGCGATCTCGCGACCGTCGGGCCTCCATCGCGGATGGGTGTCGGGGCCGGGGGTCGCCGTCAACCTGCGCGGCTCGCCGCCTTCAACCTGTACGATCCAGAGGTCGGCGTTGCTCTTGCCGGCGGCGGGGTCGTACTCCGACACGACGTAGACGACGAGCTTGCCGTCGGGAGAGACCTGCGGGTCGCTCACCGACTTGACTCCGAGGAGGTCGTCGACCTTCATCGGACGTCCGGCCGCCGACGCCGTCGAATCGAGCCCGCCCCAAACCACGAGCGCGAGCAATACGGCGGCGATTCCCGAGTTGTTCATGGGGGTCTTCCTCTCGAAGAGCCTCAGGATCCGCAGGATCACGACCAGGCTGAGCGCGGCGGCGAACGAGGTGATCACGAGGATGAGGAACAACTTGCTCGGCGGATACTTGCCCCAGAACTGACCGGTGACGTGCACGAGCTTGTTGCCGACGGCCGTTGCCAGGAACCAGAAGCCCATCCAGAGGCCGCGGTAGCGGGGCGGAGCGAGCTTCGAGGTCAGTGAGAGACCGATCGGGCTGATCCAGAGTTCGGCGACGGTCAAGAGCGCGTAGCATCCGACGAGCCATCCGGGCCCGACCTTCCCGGTGTCGGCCCCGGCGAATCCGGCGGCCATCATCACAACATAGGCGAGGCCGGTGACGATCATCCCCAAGATCATCTTGGTCGTCGTCGACGGCTCGCGACGCGCCCGAGCCAGGCTCGACCAGAGCCAGACCATGACGGGGCTGAGCACGAGGATCAGGAACGGATTCACCGACTGAAAGGTCTCGGGGTCCCAGTCGGACTGGGTATTGTCGCGGGCGAAGAAGGTGAGCGTGACCGAATTCTGATGGAACGCCATCCAGAAGATCGCCACCACGACGAAGACCGCCTTGAGTCGCGCGGCGTCGGCAGCGACGCGGTCGCCGACCGCGAGGAACATCGCGACGGTGATCGTCTCGATCGCCAGCCAGATGATCCCGAAATGGACGACGTCGGTCGGCCAGAGTCCCACCGCGGCGATCGACTCGGGCCAGGGGACGAGCGGCCCCAGCAGCAGCCAAGCCAGAGCGATTCCGACCGCGACCATGTTGAACGTCTGTGCGAACGCGATTCCGCGGTCGCTCGCGGTCAACGGAGCGCTCGTCAACGCCAAGGTCTCCGCCGCTCGTGCGTTGCCGGCCTTGGCGCTGAACTTGCCCTTGTTCAACACGAAGATGAGGAGGCTGAGGAGCATGCCGAAGCCCGCCGAGCCGAATGCGAGGTGCCAGCCGGCCTCGGCCGGGAGCGACGTGCCGAAGAGGTCGTTGACGATCCCGACTCCGTTCTTGCGGATGTAGTTCGCCGCCAGGGGGGCGAGCGTCGCGCCGACGTTGATGCCCATGTAGAAGATCGTGTACCCCTGGTCGCGGCGGGGGTCGTCGCTCGCGTAGAGGTCGCCCACGATCGACGAGACGTTCGGCTTGAACAATCCGTTTCCTGCGATCAAGAGACCGAGAGCTGCGAACAGGAAGATGTGATCGCTCGACGCCTTCGAGTCGAAGGCGAGAGTGATGTGCCCGGCCATCATCAGGACGCCGCCGATCAGGATCGCGGTCGAAGGCCCTGTGATCTTGTCTGCGATCAGGCCGCCCAGAAAAGGCGTGAAGTAGACGAGAGCGATGTACCAAGTGGCGATGTCGGAAGCGCGAGCGTTGGCGAATCCGAGATAGTCGGTCATATAGAGAGTCAAGAGCGCGATCATCAAATAGAAGCTGAATCGTTCCCACATCTCCGTGAAGAAGAGCGTGAACAGCCCTCGGGGATGACCGAGGAAGCCGGACTCGGCGGAGCGCGGGGCGCCCGTCGTCGACTCGGAGGTGTTCGGCGGATTCATCGGCGGCTGGTCTCCAAGTCGATCGGGGATCCGGGCGGCCGGCCGGAAGCCCAGCAGGCGGATCGTGGTGCGACGAAGTGAGGAGGAGAGGCGGACAAGGATCCTAATCGATCGCTCGGCCGTTCCCAAGTCCGCGGTTCCCCGAGACCGGCAGGTCGGTCGCCAGTCGATCGAGGATGAACGGCATCGCGACCACCGGCCCCGGGTCCGGATAGATCAGCGGAGCGCGGATCAATTCGAGATGATCGGCGTGGACGACCTCGTGGTCGGCGACTCCGGCGAGCTTGCTCCGCTCGACCGCGACGCAGCCGTCGCCCGTGCCGTCGGTCAACTCCTCGAATTGACCGAGCAGGGCGGGGCCGGCAAGCCGCGCGGCGATGCCCAGTCGACCGATGATCTGTTTGCTGACGGGGGCTCGGATCAGTCCGACGTCCCCGGCGATGATGTGGTAGCCGACGCTGGGCCGTCTGCGGTAGGAGTCGAGACGCCTCAGCAGACGCGAACCTGGAGTGAGATCCTCGGCGGCCGCCCCCAGCCCGTCTCCGAGAAAGGCAAGGGCGTCGGCGCGCGTCTTGCCGTTCACCGCCTGCACACCCTGGAGGAACTGGAGCGCGGTCTGCGCCTGGGCGAGATACGAGCCGCCGTTCACCGGGGCGATCATGATCGAGCTCGCGACCTCGCCCGAGCGATCGGGCTCGCCCTCGACGAGTTCTCGGGCGAGCAGGGCCCCCATCGAGTGCGACACCAGGGCCCAGGGGCGCTTCTCGCGGTTCGCGGTTCGAAATCGATCCCAGTCTCGTCGGAACTCGGCGACGGTCTCCTCAACGTCGCGATTGTACGGATAGTCGTAGACCACGACGCCGTATCCCGCGCGTTCGATCGGCTCGACCATGTGCAGGAAGACGCTCGAGGTCGAGTTCATGCCGTGAATCAGGCAGACCGTCGGCCGTGAGGGGTCGTTCGGCCGGTACGACTCGCGGGGCCAGAGCCCGTAGAAGTTGCGTCGACCCTTCTCGCGCTCGACCCGCTCGATCAGCCGCTTCAATCCGCGTTCCCACGCCGGTCGCGAATCGGGGCCGAGACGGTCTCTCGGGATGGTGATCCGCGCGCTTGCGGGCTCGAACGTGATCGTCGGCCCGACGCCGAGGGCCTCTTGGAGCAGCGTTCGGGTCAACGCTCCTCCGAGTCCATCGGTGGGAAGCGCGAGGATTCCATCCGCCTTCGGAATCTCGACGCCCGCTGTCTTGGCGATCGCTGCGGCGAATGCGCCGAGTTCGATCTTGCGATCCTCGCCGAGCGGCACGACGACCACCACCGGCGCCGGTCCGTCGTCGTCGTTCGAGCGACTCGGAGCCGACTGAGCGACCAGCAACACGCCGGCAAGAATGAGGATCGAGTTCACGATCGAGATGCTCCGCGAGATCCCGGCGCGGGCTCGACGCCGGAGTCGACGATCGTAGCCGAGAGCGGTCCGCCTCGCCAATCCTCGTCCGACACGTCGGGTGAGTGAGCGAACTTCCGAATCGGGCCCGACTCCAACGTCTGATAATGGGAGTTATGTCGAATTCGGCTCGAGCCGGAAACGTTCGCCGCAGGATTCATCACTCATGACCGAATGCCGCGATGCCCGCAGCGATTGCCGCCCTTTTCAAGTCGTGGTCGAGAGTTGCGATCGGCAATCCGCGGCGGATCGCGAGCTCGAGATAGGAGGCATCGTATGCCGTCAATCCATGGAATCTCGCCGTCTGCAGGATGTCCTTGCAGATCCGATCGTCGTCGTCGAGTTCGACGTAAATCGGAAGCGCGGAGAGAACCTCGACCCATCGAGTTGACCGCGACTCGGTCATCCTCTTCCGACGTTCTCCCACGATCAGAGCGTTGGATACTTCCAACCGCCAAATCGGCGTTACGATTGCTCGATGTTCGGCGAGCGAGTCGAGAACGCTCTCCGCATATTGGTTGGACTCGTCCTCGAATGTCCACGACAGGGCGATGGAACCATCGAGGACGAACGACGCATCCAAGTCCTTTCGAAGTCGGCTGATCGACAACATCAACGACGTCCTTCGTCGATCAGTTGACGGAGCGTCGAATCGGGACCGAGCTCGTTGCCGCGGCGGAGTTCCCGAATCGCCGCGATGGCGTCCGAGACGCTCATCGGCGATGCCGAGGGTTCGGGCACCAATCGGGCGATCGCTCGACCTTGTTTCGTGATGCGGATCTCCTCGCCTCGGGCGACGCGATCGAGGAGTTCCGCCAGCCGAGTCATGGCGTCATGGTCCGCGACGGCTTCCATTCGACCCTCCGAGCTTACGCTTCCTCGAGCTCTCGATCTCGTCAGATCCAGCATGAGCGATCATAGGCCGTATTGGAAGGGAAGCCCGGGGCGTCGAGAGCAATTCGCAAGGCAACGACTCGAGGCTCCCGAGGCTTCGCGGAGTTGCCGCGAGGTCTCGGGAGCCTCGGAGGGCCGGATCATGGGAGATGATCCGGCGGAATTCGGGATCGAACTCGGAATCAGGCGTTGGTCTTGTTCGTGGCCTTCCACGAGGACCAGGAGGTGATCCAGCCGAGAGGGTTGAAGAGCGAGCTGTTGAGCTTGGAGCTCGTGCGGGAGACGCCGGTCGAGACCGTCTCGTTGGACGACTGGGTCGCGACGACCGGCGTGACGATCTGGCGCGGAGCCTGGACCGGGATGCGGACTTCGACCGGAGGCGCGGGAGCCGCGACGGCGATCGGGGCCGGGGCGGCCGGCGGGGTCGACTGCTCCCACGGGTCGTTGAGGTTGAAGTCGACCTTGACGTTCTCGGAGCCGATGGAGACGCGACGGCTGCGAATCGTGCGGTCGCCTTGCGACGCGGTAACCTGGTAGTCGCCCGGGTCGAGGTTCATCTGGTAGCCGCCGGCGTCCCAGGTCTGAGTTGAGGTCACGCGGCCGTCGGCGAGGTTTCGGGCCTCGACGGTGATGCCGCCGCGGCCTTCGCCGGGCCCGTAGAGTCGGTTGCCGTCGGCATCGCCGTAAGCGACGCCGAGCAGGTACGGCTTGACGCTGGTCCTGCGGGCGAAGTTCTGGGTGACGACGAGCGGTCCGAGACCCTTGTTGCCGGTGCGGACGATTCCGACGCCGAGCTCGTTGAAGCTGGTGTCGCCGGCGGCCTCGGGCTGGAGGATCGTCTTGCGGTGGCCCTTGGAGTCGACGCCCCAGTCGATGAGGAAGGCCTTCATCGCCTGGTCGACGGAGTTGGAGTAGGCGAAGGCGTTCTCGGCGGTTGCAGACGTCGGCCCGAGACCGACGCGACGGAGACGGGTATCGAGATCCGAGCCGTCGGCTCCGATGTGGGACTGGATGCCGGTGTTGGCTTGGTCGAGGCTCTGTTGCGTCGCGGCGGCGGCGAGGGTGTTGCTCCAGGCGACGGGCTGACGCGGGGTCGAGCCGGAGATCTCGGCGAGTTCGCGTTGCAGGTTGACCCGGTAGTGGGCCAGAGTCGCGTTGTCGTCGGCGTCGATCGAGGAGTTGATGTGCTGGGCGATGGTCGAGGGGCTGGTCCGCGCCAGGTTGACGAGCTCGAGCATGTATTGGGCGTCGGCGCTGGGTCCCGAGAGGACTTCACGCTTTTCGAGCGACTCGAGCGTCGGGGACTGACGGTGGATAGGCCGGGTCATACGCCCTCCCTTGCTATGCGATCGCCGTCCTGGCGTCGGTGATTCTATCGTTCGCGACCTCGACCACTCTGGAAGAGGTCTCGTCTTCAGAGCCGTTCGACTTGAGGAAAAGATCCTCGGAGGCCTCTCGTCGATCGGTCTTGTCGAAAGGTACAAGGAGCAATTGACGTGCCAAATCGTCCGAAATCGAGCGGAGGATCTCCCGAAGACTCGCCAAGTCGTTATCGAGCAAGGGTTAGGGACGCGACAGTCGGAGAAGCGAGGTCGGCCGCCGAGAAAAACGCGTGTCAAGCCCAATTCTCCTTGTGACTCTCCTGTGACGCCGAACTTACAAACCGGCGGTTTTTACAAGCCTCGCAATCGGTGCGATCGGGACAGAACTTTCGATCAAGTTTCGGTTTGTGTCGACCGAACGGGGGCTGACGATCGTGTGGGTCGTCCGGCTTCGGGTTGCGAGTCTCGCCCGGGGCGCGGCAGAATCCCGGAGCGATCGGTCGTCGTCGCGCTTGCTCCGAGGTTCGAGGGGATTCGAGGTCATGGCCGAAGATGTGTTGAACCGTGTGGCGAAGGCCGAGACCCAGGGCGAGCTCACCGCCTCCGCGGCCGCGAACATCAAGCGGTGGCTGACGGAGACCCCGTTCGCACGGTACCGCGAGCGATTGGTCCGCGACATCGAGGCAGGACGCTGGAAGGCTCTCGACGACGCCTTCTACGCAGTGATCGAGTTCGGCACGGGTGGACGTCGCGGAAAGATGTATCCGGTCGGGACGAACGTGCTGAACGATCGCACGATCGCGGAGAGCGCCCGCGGGCTCGCCGACTACATCGGCAAGCGCAAGGCTCCAGGCGAGCCGCGCTCGGTGGCCGTCGCTCGCGACACGCGGCATCAGTCGCCCGAGTTCGCCGCGCTCTGTGCCCGAGTCCTCGCCGCGGCCGGGTTCCAGGTCTACCTCTTTCCGGAGCAGCGATCGACCCCCCTGCTCTCGTTCGCGGTCAGGCATCTCGGTTGCGACTGCGGAATCATGATCACCGCTTCTCACAATCCCCCTTCGGACAACGGCTTCAAGTGCTACTCGGCGACCGGCGGGCAGGTGATTCCGCCCGACGATGCCGGGATCATCGAGATGGTCGCCGAGTGCTCAGACCGCGAGATCCCCGAGAAGGACTTCGACCAGGCGATCGCCGACGGTTCGATCCGCCTGGTCGGCAAGGAGGTCGACGACGCCTACATCGCGGCGGTGGTCGCCCAGTCGGTCGCGCGTGATCGCGATCTCTCGATCGTCTACACGCCGATGCACGGCGTCGGAGAGACCTCGGTCGCCGCGGCCTTGGTCGCCGACGGGTTCGACCGCGTCAACATCCTCGCTTCGCAGCGCACACCCGACGGCGACTTCCCGAACGTCCCGGGGCATGTCTCCAACCCCGAGATTCCGAAGACTCTCGACGCCGCCGTCGCCGAGGCGCGTGCGACCGGTGCCGACTTGGTGCTCGCCAGCGATCCCGACGCCGATCGGATCGGCGTCGCGGTTCCCGTCACGGGTGATCCGGCGGGATCCTGGACCACGCTCGACGGTAATCAGATCGGCGTCGTGCTGTCGGCGTTCGTGCTCGAGCAGACGAAGGCTGCGGCGTTGTTGCGTCCCGAGCATTATCTTGTGACCACGCTCGTCACCAGCCGGATGAGTCGAGCGATCGCGGAGCGTTTGGGCGTCCGCGTCGAGGACGACCTGCTCGTCGGCTTCAAGTGGATCGCGCAAAGGATCGACCAGGCGGGACCGAGCGGGTTTCTGTTTGGGTTCGAAGAGTCGCACGGATACCAAAAAGGGACTCATGTTCGCGACAAGGATGCCGCGGTCGCCGCAATGCTCTTCGCCGAACTCGCCGCAACGGTGAAGGCCCGCGGAAGCACGGTTCTCCGCTATCTCGATGAGCTCTACCTTCGCGTGGGGCATTACGCCGAGCGTTTGATCAACAAGACCCTCGAGGGTCGCGAGGGCGCCACGCAGATCAAGACGCTGATGGCGGCGTTTCGCCAGGCACCTCCGAGAGAGATCGGCGGCCTGGCCGTCGCGGCGATCCACGACTACAAGCTCCATGAGACACGCGACCCGCGAACGGGCGACGTCACCCCCCTGCCCCAGCCTTCGGGCGACTTGTTGATCTTCGAGCTCGACGCCGAAGGCGTTCGATTCGCCGCTCGGCCGTCGGGAACCGAGCCGAAGATCAAGTTCTATCTCTTCGCGCGGACCGATACGAGCGACCTGGCCGATTCCGGCCGGCTCGAAGAACGCAAGCACGCGACTCGGGAACGGCTCGATCGGATGGCTGCGGATCTCGAGGCCTATATCGCGGCCGTGTTGAATCCCCAGAGTTCTTGAGCACTCCAAACGCATCACGGGTCGCGTCGCGGAACGAGGAACCATGACGGAAGACGGATCGCCCTCCCCTGCTCTCCCTCCGACCACGGATGACTCCGCGAGCCGCGAATCTCATCCTCCGCGCGCGACGCCGATGACGAGTGTCCGAAAATTCCCCACGACTCCGGGCGTCTACCTCATGAAGGACGCCCAGGGTCGCGTGATCTACATCGGCAAGGCGAAGAACCTTCGCGCTCGCGCGGCGTCGTACTTCCAGAAGACCGCGGCGGATGACCGCCGGATCAAGGACTGGATCGGCGAGGTGGTCGAGGTCGACTACCTCGCGGCGGACAGCGAGGTCGACGCTCTCCTGCTCGAGGCTCGACTGATCAAGGATATCCAGCCGCGGCACAACGCCGATCTCAAGGACGACAAGTCGTTCCCGTATCTTCAGATCACGACCAACGAAGACTTTCCTCGCGTCAACTTCACGCGCGAACCGAAAGCGCGGGGAGTGAAGCTCTACGGGCCGTTTCCTCGGGCCCGCGGGCTCCGAGGCGCGATCCAAGTGCTCCAGAAGGTCTTCAAGTTTCGCACTTGTTCGCTCGAGATCGAGGAAGGCGACCCACGTTGGCGGTGGTTCCGGCCCTGTCTCCTGCATTCGATCGATCAGTGTACGGCGCCTTGCAACCTCAAGATCGACAAAGAGGCATACAAGAGGGATATTCGCCGACTCAAGCTCTTCCTCGACGGCAAGAAGGCGGTGGTCGTCGCCGAGATCGAAGCCGAGATGAAGGAGGCATCGAAGGCACTCCTCTTCGAGAAGGCTGCTCGGCTGCGAGACGAACTCCAAGCGCTTCGGAACATCGATCTCCGCGGCGATCTCGCCAAGCACGCCCAGCCCGAGGTGTTCTACGTCGACCCCAAGCGCGGGTTGACGGGCTTGCGCAAGGTCCTCGAGCTCGAGACGACGCCTCGCAGGATCGACGGAGTGGACATCGCACATCTCGGCGGGACGGAAACGGTCGGTTCGCTCGTCTGCTTCATCGACGGCCTGCCCTTCAAGCCGGGGTATCGACGTTACCGCATCAAGACCGTGAAGGGTGTCGACGACTTTGCGTCGATCCGCGAGGTCGTCGCGCGGCGAATCGAGGGACTCCAGGAACGCGAAGAACCGTTCCCCGACATCTTCTTGATCGATGGGGGCAAGGGGCAGCTCAACGCCGCGCTCTCGGCGTTCGAGTCGGCGGGGGTTCGTCCGCCGACCCTCATCTCGCTCGCCAAACGCGAGGAAGAGATCTACGTCCCCGGCCGTTCGGACCCGATCGTGCTGAGTCGTCGGTCGTTCGCTCTCCGTCTGTTACAATATGTGCGCGACGAGGCCCACCGCTTCGCGCAACACTATCACCACATGTTGCGGACCAAGCGGACGTTCGACGAGACCTGAGCTCTCATCGAACGGTCGCGATCCGAGATTCGACGCACCGACCATGATCCTCGTCTCCGCCCGCGGGTTGGGCCGGCAGTATTCCGGCGACCCGATCTTCACCGACCTCCAGTTCGAGATCCGGACCGGGGAGCGGATCGGCCTGGTCGGGCCCAACGGCGCCGGCAAGACGACGCTGATGCGCGTCATCGCCGGTCTCGATGCCCCGGAGTACGGCGATATCCATGTGCGCTCGGGGATTCGAGTGTCCCTGTTGCGTCAGCAGCCCGACTTCGGCCCCGACGACACGTTGATGAGCGTGGCGCGCTCGGGGCTGGCGTCGCTCGTGGAACTTCAGCGCGAGCTCGAGGAAGCGGCCGCCGAGATGGCCGAAGCCGATGACGAAGAAGATCGCCGTCGTGCCGGTCGCCGATACGATGAGATCAACGAACGGCTCGTCCATCAGGACGCCTACTCGGTCGAGCACCGCGTGGAGGAGATCCTCGGCGGTCTCGGTTTCGCCAAGAGCGATTTCGGTCGCAGAGCGGGGACGTTCTCGGGTGGTCAGCAGTCCCGACTGATGCTCGCGAAGCTGCTGCTTCAGAGCCCCGACCTGATGCTGCTCGACGAGCCGTCGAACCACCTCGACATCGAGACGACGAGCTGGCTCGAGAGCTATCTCGCGAGGCAGGCGGTTGCGATGGTGATCGTCAGTCACGACCGCTACTTCCTCGACAAGGTCGTCACCAAGATCTGGGAACTCTTCGACGGTCGGATCGAGGCTTATCCCGGCAACTACACTCAGTATTGGAGGCTGCGCGGCGAGCGGGCCAAAGTGCTTCAGAAGCAAGCCGAGAAGCAACAGGAACAGATCGCCGACCTCGAAGCCTACATCCGCAAGTACGGCGCGGGTCAGCGGGCCAAACAGGCCCACGACCGCGAGAAGAAGCTGGCGCGGATCGAACGCGTCGAGACGATGCGCGACGTCGAAGGGCCCGTGATGGGCTTCGGCGAGGTCGACCGCTCGGGCGACATCGTCGTCGAGGCCCGCAAGCTCACCAAGGCGTTCGACAAGTCGCTGTTCAAGGACTTCGACCTCAGCCTGCTGCGCGGGCAGTGCGTCGGCGTGCTCGGACCCAACGGAGCCGGCAAGACCACGCTGATCAAGTCGTTGATCGGTCGAGAGAAGCCCGACTCGGGCGAGGTCAAGCTCGGGCACAAGGTGCTCGTCGGCTACCACGACCAAGGGCTGCACTCTCTCAGTCCAGAGACGACCGTCGTCCGTGCGGTTTGGCCCGAGGACGAACCCGACTGGGGTGAGGGCGACGTCCGCAACTTGCTCGCGCGCTTCGGCCTGACCGGCGAGCAGGCGTTCCGGACCGTCGGCGTCCTCTCCGGAGGTGAAAAAGCGAAGGCGGCTCTGGCACGCCTCGCCGCGACCTCGGCGAACCTCCTGGTCATGGACGAGCCGACGAACCACCTCGATATCTGGTCGTGCGACGCACTCGAACGCTCGATCCTCGAATTCGAAGGGACCGTGCTCGTCGTCAGCCACGACCGGTACTTCCTCAATCGTGTCGCAGACCGGATCATCTCCGTGGCGAACGGCCGAGCCCGCGTGATCGAGGGCGACTACGAGACCTATCAACGATTGATCCAACAAGAGAACGAGGCGGCCGCGGCGAAGCAGGCGACTGCCGCCAAACTCGACGATTCGACGAAGTCGACGGGCAAGGCCGAGAAGAGGAAACGGAAGTATCCCTACCGAAAGGCGGGCGATATCGAGCGCGAGATCGGCGCGGTCGAGGCCGAAGTCGCCGAACTCGAGGATCGTCTCGGTCAGCCCGCGACCTGGAAGGATCCGGTCAAGGCCCGCGACCTCCAGCTTCGCCACGACGAACGAAAGAAGTCGCTCGCCGCGCTCTACGAGCACTGGGAAGAAGCTCTCGAGCTCAACGCCTGAGTCCGGCGGCGTCGTCCGACGTGGGAGACGGTCCCCTGCCCCGAGCGACCGAGTTTCCGGTCCTCCATCGATCCTCGAGAAAGCAACGGTCGACGCCATGCCCGATCCCGCCAAGATCCTCGCCACCGTTCGCCGTGCCAAGGAGTTGTTTCGCGCGACGCCGGGGAGGTCGGGCGGTCTGATCGACCTGGTCGATGCCGACGAGGTCTTGGTCGTCGGCGACCTCCACGGCAACACACCCGCCTTCCGGCAAGTCCTCGAGATCGCAGCGCTCTCCAAGCATCCGCGCAGGCATCTCGTCCTCCAGGAACTCGTGCACGGCAATCGGTTCTATCCCAACGACGCGGGCGAGAAGTCGCACCAACTCGTCGACCTCGTCTGCGCACTCAAGTGCCAGACTCCCGACCGGGTGCACCTCATCCTCGGCAATCACGAGCTCTCGGAACTGACGGGTCGCTCGATCTCCAAGAACGGTGTCGCACTCAATGCTCTGTTCAAGCAAGGAGTGGTCACCGCCTACGGAGCCTTCGCCGACTCGGTCTATCGGGCCTATCTCGATCTCTTCGCCGCTTTGCCGATCGCCGTCCGGACCGAGAACCGAGTCTTCGTTTGCCACACGATCCCCGAGGAACGCGATTACGAGCGATTCGATCCGGCGATCTTCCAGGCCGAGACCTGGCCGCCCGAGACGATGATGCGCGGTGGAAGCCTCTACGCCGTGACCTGGGGACGCGACACCGCGCCGGAGACGGCCGATCGCTTCGCCGGCGTGGTCGATGCCGATCTGTTCGTCACCGGTCATCAGCCCTGTGAGGAAGGATTCCGGCAGGCGAATCATCGCCAGGTGATCATCGACGGAACCGACCCCTACCCCGCCTACTGTCTCTTTCCGGCGCGGGGGCCGATCTCGATCGAACGACTGATGGCCGGGATCGCGATCATTCCGATGGCGATCTGAGCGGCGATCCGCGTCGGCCGATCCAGGCTCCCCATGCCCCAGGTCCGACTCGAGGGCGGCCGCTTCGAATTCCGGAGGATGCATAGCGTTCGAGCGACTCGAGCGCCTCGTCGATCGACGTTCCCGCGAATCGCGAGCGGTCCGCGGCGTCGAGCGACTCGATCGCGACGAACGCCTCGATCGCCGGGTCGACGGCGACGAGCGACCGCGCGACGTCGAGATTGCGAGCGTTGAGGGCGTCGCGAATCGCTTCGATGACCGCTCCACGATCGGGATCGTTCGCGGGGAGAACGCGGAGGAGCACGACGAGTGCGCGAACCATGATGTAGTGATATGCGGGACGAGCGTTGTGAGGATCCGCCCATCGTCCGCGTCGGGGCCCGACCTCGAGACGTCCCGGAAGCAGGCCCAACCTGAGCTCGCGCTTGGCGGCTGCGAGGTAGCGCGGGTCTTGGGTTGCGGAAAAGGCTTCGGCGAGCAACTCGGTCGAGAAGGCGTTGTAGTTCCAATTCGGGACGCAGGGACGCTCGACGGCCCAGTCGGCCGATCGTCTCGCGGCTCGAAGCAGCTCGGGGTCGCGGCTCCGTGCGTGGAGATGGAACAGTGCGACCCCCGCGCGGCCGTTATCGAACTTCAGACCGCCGTCGCCGAGATCCTCGAAGATCCAGCCGTTTCGGACCATTTCGTGGATCCTCCCCTCGGATTCGGCCCGCTCGAGGAAGCGCTCGGCCACCTCGAACGGTCGGCCGCGGCCCCGACGAACGGCGGGAAAGGGAAAGACGCCGGAGCCGGCTCGATCCTGAGTCCAGATCAAGTAGTCGGCGGCGTCGCGGGCGAGCGCGAGGCAGCGGTCGCGAATCTCGTCGTCGACTTCGGCGGCCCCCAGGCACCCCTCGATGACCGCAGCCGCTTCCCTCGCGGCGTGATTGGTCTTCGTCGGATCCAGTCCCTTTCGCCACCACTTCTCTCGCTCGAGGCGATCGAGATAGGGCCGAAACGAGCGACGAAGTTCGAGGGTCTCCAGCGGTTGCGAGTCGCGTGGGATCTCGAGAGGCCGATCCGCCGTCTCCGGCAAGCCCGCCTGATCCCCCAGTAGGGCGATCGCTTCCCTTGCGATCTTCTCGACCTCGATCCGGTCTCTTCGGAGTTGCGCGTCGGCCAGACGGCCCACCGTCGCCCTTAGGCGGGTCGACAGCTCGGGGTCGAGCCGAGCGACCCGCCCCGAGAGCGATTGATCCTGGAGCACGAGGTAGATCGAGAACAGGATCACGAGCATCGCGGACTCCGCTCCCTTCGCCGGCCTCGAGGATCACTCGATTCGGATGTCGAACGGCATGATCACGAGCACGGGTTCACGTTCGAGGAGGCTCTGGATGAGTCGAACCCTTCGGAGTGCAGCGATCGCCGCATCGGGGGCGACGATGCCCAACTCCGCGCCGAGGCCGTCCAGGCCTTCGAGCGGACCGAGCAACGACTCGAGCAGCCCTTGCGGCTCGGGGAGGACCAGGATTTCGCTCTCCTTCTCCGAGGAGATTCCGCCGAGCTCACGAGCCGAGGCGAGAGCGTCGGCAAGGCTTCCGACCTCGTCGACGAGTCCGAGCGCCTTGGCTTGGCGGCCGGTGTAGACTCGTCCACCAGCATGCTTTTCGACATCATCGAACGATCGCTTGCGACCGGCCGCTGCCTTCGTGACGAACTGACGATAGGTCTCGTCCATCATCTTCTGCATCGCCGACTTCTCGGCTTCCGAGAAGCGTGAGAACGGCGAGAGCAGAGTGCCGTTCTTGCCGACGTGGATCGTGTCGGTGGTGACTCCCGCCTTCTCGAGCAAGCCGCCGACCACGATCTTCCCGCCGGTGACGCCGATCGACCCGGTGATCGTGCTCGACTGAGCGTAGACTTTGTCGCAACCCATGCTGATATAGTAACCACCGGATGCGGCGACGTCGGACATGCTCGCGACGATCGGTTTCTCGATTCGGACGACCTCACGCCAGATGAGGTCGGAAGCGAGCGCCGAGCCGCCCGGAGAGTCGACGCGAAGTACGATCGCCTTGACCGTTGCATCGGCCTCGGCCTTGCGGAGAGCCTCGATGATCGTGTCGGAACCCATCGTCGCCTCGCCGAGCAGCCCGGCTCCCGAGGATTTTCCGGTCATGATCGACCCGGAAGCGTGGATCAATGCGACCTTGGGAGCCTTGGACGCCGCCTTCTTGGGGGCGTCTCCCGAGAGGGCCGACATCATGCGCATGAAGCCTGCGAAGCCCGAATAGTCGACCTTCTCGGTCGACTTGCCGTATTTCTTCTCGAGCACGAGTTTGGGAAGTCCGAGCGACCGCTTCAACTCGGCCTCGACCTGGTCTGCATAAGCAATTCGGGAGATCAGTCCGGCGGCCTTCGCGGAGGCGGCCGTGTAGGGTCCGCCGTCGATGAGCGTCTTGGCCGCATCGACGTCGATCCCCTGTCGCGCGGCGATCATCTCGGCCATCTGGGCATAGGAATCGGAGAGGAGTTCGGTCATCTCCTGACGGAAGGCGGGCGACATCGAGGTCCGCGTGTACGGTTCACCATATGACTTGAATTTGCCGACCTGCATCCAGTCGGCGACGATGCCGAGCTTGTCGAAGAGTCCCTTGTAGAAGGTGACCTCGGCGGCGAGCCCCTTGAGCATCAACGTGTCGCTCTCGGCCATGACGATCTCGTCGGCGGCGGCGGCGAGGAGATATTCGGCGTTGCCCGGCGCTTCGAGGAGAGCGTGAACCGGCTTACCGGACGAACGAAAGTCCAGTACGGCTCTTCGAAGATCCTCGATCTTGGCACGGCCGGCGGAGAGCGAGCGAATTCGGAGAACGAGCCCCTTGACCGCGGGGTCGGCCTTCGCCTTCGAGAGCCGCTCGACGAGTCCCTGGAGATTCTCGCCGATCGTCTTGCCGTCGAACCCGATCGAAAGTGGCGCTTCGCTGAGCGAGCCCTTGATCGCGAGGTCGACGACGATCGGCGCCGGTGTTGCGGCGGACTGGACGGTCTTGGAAGCGTCCTCGGCGCGCAGAGTCGCCACAATGCTGAAAACGGAGATGACGGCGACGGAAAGTGCAATCCTCGGGCGCATTTTCGGCGAACCTCGATCTCTATTGGTGCGACAGTTTCGGCGACGAACCGCCGAGGTGGATCGGCGGCGATCTTCGACGAGGCCGGCGACGACGGGCGGGGCGTCGCGAAGCAGTCGAGGAGTGCCCTTTGCGAGGGGCGTGCCCGCCGAGTCCGAGAGAGGATCGGTCGAGCCTGCGGAACGATGGGGAACGGTTCCGATGAAAAATGAGTGTAGGTGCCGGCCGTCACGAATGTCAACCGCAGCAACGCGGCCGGTTGTGGAACGGGACGGACGGTATCCTCTTGATTCCGTCGGTCATTCTGGTAACTCTTTAGAAGATTCCTCGGAAACACCGAAGGCCGTCTGAGCGGCTCGGGCGCCGAGGGTTGGATGCCGGGACGGCCCCGGAGCTGATTGCCGCTTCTTCCGACCCTCGCCCGCCTCGCGGAACTGATTCAGGACAGGAGTCTGCCCGATGTCGCAAGCCCCTCGTCGACACCTCCGCCTCGAAACGATCGACGGCGTCACCGTCGTCAGCTTCGTCGATAGCAAGATCGTGACCGAGGAGAATATCCAGGAGGTCGGCGATCAGCTCTACAGTCTTGTCGAGGACGAAGGTCATAAGCAGATGTTGCTGAACTTCGGGAACGTCCAGTACCTCTCCTCGGCCGCGCTGGGCAAGCTCATCAACCTGAAGAAGAAGGTCGGAGCGGTGAAGGGCAAGTTGAAGCTCTGCTGCATCCACCCGGAACTGCTCGAAGTCTTCCGAATCACACGTCTCGATCAGGTCTTCGAGATCTATCCGGAAGAGCAGACGGCGCTCGACAAGTTCTGATCGCCGTTCTCGCATGCTTCGATCCTCGGCGTTCACGGCCATTCTCGAACGGCACGCTTGCTCGGTTGAACGGGTGAGCGTGTCTTTTCTTTTTTGACGCGTCATGGAAATCGATCCCTCCGCGCCTGCGACACCGATGATGCAGCAGTATCGCGAGATGAAGTCTCGCGATCCGGACGCCCTGTTGCTCTTCCGCATGGGCGACTTCTACGAACTCTTCGGCGACGACGCGATCGAGGCCTCGAACTTGCTCGGTCTGACTCTGACGAGCCGAGACAAGGGGCCGAATGCCGTGCCGATGGCCGGCTTTCCTCATCCCGCGCTGGAGTCGTATCTGGCGAAGATCGTGCAGGCGGGTCGGCGTGCGGCGGTGTGCGAGCAAATGGAGGATCCCCGCTTCGCGAAGGGGATCGTCAAGCGCGACGTCATCCGCGTGGTGACCCCCGGAACCCTCACCGACGAAGCGTTGCTCGACCCCAAGGCCGCGAATCACCTCGCCGCGATCGTCGAATCGCGAGGAAAGCTCGGGCTCGCCTGGGCCGAGCTCTCGACCGGCCGATTCTCGCTGACCGGCGTCTCTCGGACCGAGTTGCTCGACGAGATCGCGCGACTGAATCCCGCGGAGGCGCTCGTCTCGGAGATGAGTCTCGATGCGCCCTGGGTTCGCACCTTGCGAGGTCTGACCCGGATGCCCGTGACGACTCGGCCTTCCTGGGATTTCCAACCCGACCAGGCACGCCGGGCTCTCTACGATCACTTTCGCGTGACGACGCTCGGCGGATTCGGAATCGACGACGAGGCCGTCGAAGTCCAGGCCGCGGGTGCATTGATCGCCTACCTGCGCGAGACCCAGCGATCGACCCTCGGGCACCTCACACGGATGACGCCCCATCGCCGAGGGCAGGTGCTCGGTCTCGACGAGATGACGCGTCGAAGTCTCGAGCTCACCAGGACCCTACGCGACAACAAACGAGAAGGCTCGCTCCTCCAGGTGATCGATCGGACTGCGACACCGATGGGGGCACGGTTGCTCTCCGAGTGGCTGACCTCGCCGCTCGTCGATCCCGGATCGATCCGCGAGCGGCAAGACGCCGTCGCCGAACTGGTTCATGACTCTGCGCTTCGATCGGAACTTCGCGGTGCTCTCGAGGGCGCATTCGATCTCGAACGACTCGCCGCGAGGGTCGGAACCGGTCGAGCGGGTCCTCGAGACCTCGTCGGCCTTGCTCGGACTCTCTCGCTGTTGCCTCGCGTGAAGGCAAGACTCGCCGGTCGGTCGACTCGACGATTCCAGGAACTCGAGGAGGCTCTCGACCTTTGCCCCGAGATCCGCAACGACATTCAACTCGCTCTCGTCGACGATCCTCCGCTCGCGCTCAAGGAAGGCGGGTTGATCCGCGACGGTTACTCCACCGAACTCGACGAGCTTCGCGAGACCGCCCGCGGCGGCAAGAGCTGGATCGCGCGGTTCCAAGCCGAGGAAGTCCGCAAGACCGGAATCCCCGGGCTCAAAGTCGGATTCAACAAGGTCTTCGGCTATTACATCGAGATCACTCATGTCCAAGGCGCACGCGGCGTGCCGCCTGAGTACATCCGCAAGCAGACCGTCAAGAACGCCGAACGTTACATCACGCCCGAACTCAAGGAGCACGAGGACCGCGTTCTTCGAGCGGAGGACCGCGCCCACGAATTGGAATACGAGCTGTTCGCGTCGTTGAGGGATCGTGTCGCGGCCGAAGCGCCCCGGCTCGTCCAGTCGGGACAGGTTCTCGCGCAGATCGATGTGCTCGCAGCCCTTGCGGAGTTGGCCGCCCGTCAGGGCTATTGCCGCCCCGAGATCACTCCTGGGCTCGAGCTGCTGATCGAGGGCGGTCGACACCCCGTCCTCGACGTCGTGCTCGCCGCCGGTGAGTTCGTGCCCAACGATCTACGCCTCGGCGACGGCGAAGACGGCCGGATCATCATCCTCACCGGGCCGAACATGGCGGGAAAGAGCACCTACATCCGCCAGGTCGCCCACATCGTGCTCATGGCGCAGATCGGCAGTTTCGTGCCCGCGTCGAAGGCGCGGATCGGCGTCGTCGACCGGCTGTTCGCCCGAGTCGGAGCGACGGACGAACTGAGCCGAGGCCAGAGCACATTCATGGTCGAAATGACCGAGACGGCGAACATCCTCAACAATGCGACCGAGCGGAGCCTCGTCATCCTGGACGAGATCGGCCGAGGGACCAGCACTTTCGATGGTGTCTCGCTCGCGTGGGCGATCACCGAGCATCTCCACGATGCAGTCGGCGCCCGCACGCTCTTCGCGACGCACTACCATGAACTCGTCGATCTCGAGAAGACGAAGGCCCGACTCCGCAACGCGAACGTCGCGGTGCGCGAGCAGGACGGAGACGTCGTCTTCCTCCATCGGATCGTCCCGGGCGGGGCCGACCAGAGCTACGGCATCCACGTCGCTCGGATCGCGGGTGTTCCCGGCCCCGTGCTCGATCGCTCTCGCGAGATCCTCGCGTTCTTGGAGAAGCAACACCGCCCTGCCGAGGGGACGGGATCGGGCGAGATCGTGCCGCCACGGATGCCGCGGGTCAAGGCTGCTCGAGCGCTGCAAGGAAGTCTCTTCGCGCGATTGCCCGAACCGATCCTCGAGGAGTTGCGTGAGGTCGACACGGAGAATCTCGGTGCGGAAGAAGCTCTCGACCTGATCCGCCGCCTCAAAGAGACGGCGGGTTGAGCGTCGTTGATACTCGCGACGCGATCAGAAGGTGCGCCTCATTCGGGAGCCGTCGCGAGCGGGGTTGATTCCGAGAGTCGACGCTTTGACGAAGTCGACGAATTCGGCGACCTGTTCGACGTGGCCCAGATCGGTCGAGATCCGCTCGAGGGCGTTCGAGAGTGTTCTGCCCTCCTTGTACAGAATGCGGAAGGTCTCGCGCAGTGCGTTGATCGCCTCCGAGGGGAAGCCCGCGCGACGCAGGCCGACGACATTGAGCCCGGTCACGCAGTTGTAGCCTTGCTGGAGTACGAAGGGCGGGATGTCCTTCGACGTCGAGCCGAGCCCGCTGAGCATGGCCAAGCGGCCGATCCTGACTCTCTGTTGGATCGCGGCGTGGCCTGAGAGAATACAGCCGTCGTGCAGTTCGACATGCCCGGCGACGAGTGCTCCGTTCACGAGCGTGCAGTCGTTTCCCATTCGGACATCGTGACCGAGATGGCTGCCGATCATGAGGAGATTGCGGTCGCCGATGACGGTCTCGCCGCCGCCCTGAACTGTTCCGCGATGTACGGTGACATGTTCACGGAAGACGTTTCCGTTTCCGACGCGAAGCCGGGTGTCTTCGCCTCGGTAGCCCTTGTGCTGCGGGCTCTTGCCGAGGACCGCGCCATGACCGACGAAGTTCTCTCGACCCATGATCATGGGACCGGTGAGGCAGGCGTGGCCCTCGATCACCGTGCCGGCGCCGATCGTGATCGGCCCCTCGAGGATGGTGTAAGGACCCACCTGAACGTCCGGTGCGAGGTCGACCTCGGAGCCGATGACGGCGGTCGGGTGGATCAAGTCCGACATGGTGAGCGACATCACCCATTCCTCCCTGAATCGGCTCGGCGGGCGGACCTCCTGTCCGCTCTTCCCTTGCCATCGGACTCCGCGGCGGACGATCTTGAGGGATTCCCCCGGCGAGCCGGGGGGAAAGCGAGCGGCGTCGGGCTCAGGAGACCGCGACTTCGCGGCCGGTCCGCACGCTCTCGACTTCGGCGTGGCAAAGGACGAGCGCCTGTCGCGCGAGTCCGCCCGCGAGCGCCGGGGCCTCGACCCCCGAGTCGGCTGCGGCGACGGCGAGAGCCAGCTCGGCCGTGAAGGCATCGATCGGGTCGCCCGACCCGAGTTCGGGTCGCTCGACCGTTCCGTCGGGAAGGATGACCGAGAGCGGCGTCGCGACATGCCCGTTTCCCGCGAGATTCGCGAACTCGAACGCCAGCGTCGCGCGTTCGAGGTAGATCTCGAATCCGTGCTTGAACGGACGCCCCGACTGGCTCGAAGCCCCCGAGGTCGCGGTGACGACGAGACTCGGATCGTCGTAGATGTATTGGGTTGCGAGGTGAACCACGGCGGTCCCCTGCTGCAGTCCACGCGATCTCACGGCGCGAGGGACGCCGCAGACCAACCCCACGAAGTGCGTGTCGTGGATGTGCAGATCGATCGCGGGGCCGCCGGATCGGTCGGCGTCGGCAATACCCGCCGACCAGTCGGGCTTGGAGATGACTCGATCGAAATGCGCCGCGAGCAGGCGGCCGTAGCGGCCCGATTTCACCGCTTCCGCGGCATAGGCGAACTCGGGGAAGAACGGGAGCACGTGAGCGACCATGAGAAGACGGCCGTTCGCCTTTGCCGCCGCGACCATCGCGTCGGCGTCCTCAGTGGTCAACGCGATCGGCTTCTCGACCAAGACGTGCTTGCCTGCTTCGAGAGCGCGAATCGCGAGCTGGGCGTGCTCGTCGTTGGGTACGCAGAGATCGACGAGGTCGACCTTGGGATCGGCGAGGAGGTCGGCGACATCGGCGTAACGCCCGAGCCCCGAGAGGTCCATCTGCTCGCCTCGCGGCCCGAAGTTGCCTTGGATGCTCGTCCAGTCGCCCGCGAGCTTTTTCGGGTCGCGGCTGCAGACCGCGACCACCTCACCGCCCTGGAGTTTCCGGGCGGCGAGATAGTGGATCATGCCCATGAAGCCGATCCCGACGATTCCGATCCCGGCCATCCGCCGCTCCTCAGAACTCTCGTCGGCGTGGAAGGGAACCACTCCGGCGGACGTGGTTTCAGGGGGAGTTCCGGTGCGATTGCCGTCTCGGCCGTTGCAGTGTGGAACTCCGAAACGGCGGGCAGGGTAGCCGAAACCGCCGGGGACGGCAAGGTCGAGACGCGGCGATTCTCGATCGAGCAAGGAAGCGAAACGGACGGAAACGAAGGGAGGCGGGCGAACCATGCCGCTTCGCATGGTCGCCCGCCTCGAGGAGCAGTCTTGCCTCGGCGTCGAGGTTCGACTTCGGGAGCGCTGTGCGACTCTCGCCGATCAATGCGAGGTCGCTGCGATCGGAGCCCCGTTTTGGGGAGCGGGCGAGTCGTCCGCGACGGATGCGGTCGGAGCGGCGAACCGCTCGGACTCATCCATGATTCGGCGGACCATCTCGTCGGCCTGTTCCAGCATCGCTCCGGTCTCGGTCCCCGTGACGTCGAATCCCGACTTCTCGGCGACGAGGAGTGCGAGCAATGTCCCGAGGAGTCCCTGCGTCGCGCCGGCGCCCGCGGTTTCTCCAGGGGTCCCCGAGCCTCCAGCCACGAAGACTCGCTCGGGAACGAGCGGCTGTTTGCTCTGCGAGAGTTCCTCGGCGACCTTCGACAACGCGTAGAGCCGAGGGTCGGTGAACGACTGGATCTTCCGGAGCAGGACGGCCGCCTCCGAGAGACCGATCTGCATCAGCTTCGAACCCTCGCCTCGGCCCGCGAGGACCTGACGGCGGCTCTCGGCCTCAGCCGTGACCACGAGTTGCTCGGCCTCCTTGCGGGCACGAGCGAGCGCGGCGTCGCCCTGATTCTCGGCGATCTGCACTTGAACACGCGAGTTGGTGAGTTGCTCCTGCATCGCCGCGACGGCCTGCGCTTCGTTGAGGCTCTTGAGCTTCTCCGATGCCGCGCGCTGTCGTTCGTAAGTCTCGATCTGTTCGATCGAGAGCTGACGGAGTCGCAGTTGCTCGAGGAGCGTTTCGATCTTGTTCGAGCCTTGGTTCTCCGACGTGTCGGGCTTGCCGATCAGGACATCGACGCACTCGATGTCGAAGTCGTGGAACTTTCTGCGGAGTTCGTCTCGTGCCTCGAGTTGGATGGCGTCGCGCTCGTGGAGCAACTGGAGCATCGTCTTCTTGTGGGCGACGTCGCGGAAATAGGCGCTCAACATCGGGTCGAGCGTCTGGGTGATCAGCTTCTTCACGTCGCCGAAGCGTTGGATGACGCTCGGCGCCCGCTGGTAGTCGATGTGGACGACCACGGAGAGCGGGAGACTCGGTTCGTAGGCGTCGCGGGTGACGAGGTCGATCGATCGGAGGCTCTCGTCATATCGGTGAGTCTCGGAGCGACCCGTGACCCAGTGGAGCACGAAGTTCGTCGTGGGCACCAGGATGATGTTGCCCGCATAGGTATTGAAGGGATACTTGCCCGGTCCGAACGGCCGTTCGAGCACGCCGCGTTCGCCCTCGGCGACTCGTTCGCCGTGGCGGAACCCCTCTCCCGAGACGTCCTGCCCTGCGCGGCCGTAGTAGCTCACGACGACGCCGACGTAGCCGATCGGGACCACGGTCTTGGGGATGATCTCGATCGAGGCGAACCACCGGTTGATGAAGTAGGTACCGTCGGTGAGCGGAACGTACTGCCGCCCTCGGCGGCCGCCCGCCCGCAGGAATGCCTCGGGATCCTGGAAGTTGTTGTGGAAGTGCTTGCCGTCGCGATCGTTGCCGACGGCCGGGGCGATGATCTCGCCCGGTTCGAGCGACGGTCCGTCGTGCACGGTCACGATTCCGATCGTGTCGACCAAGATCGAGCGATCGGGCATGAGAGGGTCGGGCGCGGTGGTCGGGGCACCGATGACGACCGGCCGAAATCCGTCCACGGCCTGAAGTTGATTCTGCCAATCGACGAGGGTCTTGATCTCGTTGCGACCCTGCATGTCGAGGCGGTAGACGGCATCCTCGGTGATCACGACGAAGAGCGCGAGATTGATCGCATAGACACCTTCGCGGAGTACGATGCGCTGCCGGCCGCGTTGGCCGATGATCGGCGAAGAATCGGGACCGCCGTCCTTGCCGAGGAGAAAGCTCCGGGCGTCTTGGAAGTGGTTGCAGTCGATCACGCGACCGAGCGTCTGACTCGGCTCGAGCGATTCGCCGTCGCGGGCGTAGACATAGCCGATCTTGCCTTGCGGCACGGTCACGAGCGGAACGCGATGGATGCGGTACTGCCATCGCCAGAGTCCGAAATGGAGTCCGCCGCGGAGCACCTCGGTCTGATAGCCGGCCTCTCCCCCGAGTGCCATGATTCGGCCCTCGGGCACGGAACCCTTGGGCGACCAGAGCTTCTCGACGAGTCCGACTCGATTGTTCGCGATGAACCTCAAGCCCATCGCCTCGACGGCCACGACGCCGACGATCACGATCCCGAACAACCCCATCAGCCAGCCCGTGGCCGGCTCGACCGTCGCGGCGAGGAGTGCATCGACTCCCAGGCCCATCGACATGTCCACGTGAATCGCCTCCCAATGAGGCCGAGCGAGTCGGTCCACGAGGGCTCGAGACTCACTCGGCGCATTCGACCCGTTCCTCGCGATGTCGGCCGAGCCGAGCCCGGGGCGGGTCATGGGAGAGTATTCGCCGATCGGCCCGATTATTTCAAAGAACTCGCGTCCGCGACTCCGAATCCGACCTTTCGGTCGGCCGGAGTCGCGTTCAACGCCGCTCCGATCAAGGCCGAGCGGGTCCCTGGATCGCCATGCCGAGCGCCATGATCGATCGGAGAAGCACGACATCGCTCGCCAGGCGAATTCGCAAGACCTTTTCCTTCGCCTGCATCGTGAGCTGGAGACGATTCTTCGCGAGAGTCGCCTCTTCGAAGACGGCACGAGCGGCACGGGCGATGTTGGGATCCCCTCCCTGAGCAGGAATCGCACGCATGAGACGGCCGATCTCGAGTGTGACCGCGACCGGAGACCCCGATGCCGGCGCGGGCGCCGCGCTTTCTTCCATCGCCTTGCGGAGTGCCGCGATCCCCGGCTCTCCCACGGCCATCCAAGCGAGGTCGTCGCGGATTGCGAGGAAGACGTCGAGGCGGCCGAAGAGGCCCTCCGCCGCCGCGTCGCCCGTGGAGGATCCGAGTTTGTGGATCGAGCCTCGCCCGTCGGGCCCCTTGGCGATGTCGAGAATCGCACCTTGCTTCCCCGCTGAGTCGCGGATCAACGCTTCGAGAACGGCTGGGTCTTCGATATGCATCGCGGCGACGAGCGCGTGACGATCCCGCTTTGGTTCGCCTTCGACAGCGAACGGTCCCCTGAGTGCGAGGAGCATTTCGGTGGAATCGGCCGCGAGAGTCTTGATCGTCCAATTGGCGATCGCCTTGGCGATCCGTCGTTCCTCGTCGTTCTTCGCCTCCTTCTCGACTCCCGCTTCGGACATCCTGGCGAGTTCGACCATCGCGTCGCGCAGCGACTTGGGGAGCCGCGCCGCAAAGTGCGATTCGAAGATCGACTCACCGCTCGCGTCCGAGAACCGAGACCGTTGCTTCTCGATTCCGGTGATCGCGGCGTCGAGCCCCGAACCCTCCGTTCCGCTGACTCGGACCTCGAGCGCGATCGGACCGTTTGCGGAATCGAGCTCGAAATCGACCGCAACCTCCCTCCCCTCGCGGGCGAGCGTTCGGAAGAGAGAAGCAGTGAGATCCTGCCCGACTTTCCTGCCGAGGAACGCGGCGTCGTTTTCTCCAGGATTTCGCTCGCTCATCCGCTTGACCGCCTCATCGAACGACGAGAGGAACTGGTTGCGGAGTTCGACGGGGACCCGGTCGAGTCGGGCGGAGACCGTCAGGCTGCTCGACTTCGGTCGAGCGCGGTCGAGTTGGGCCAGGTCGAGCTTCTCGAACCGTTCGGGACGTCCCGGGAACATCGAGAAGAAGAGATACTTCCCTTCAGTTGGGAAGACGTAGAACCGCGTTGCGCCGTCGGGTAGGGTGACGACGTGGGTGAAGCTCCGAAAGCCCGGTCGCGCGGGCTGAGGGTCGACGCCCAGACCGAGACCCTTCAGCGTTTCCAGAAAGCGGGCCGCATCGGTGACCGGAAAGGCGACGGCGACGAGCGGCGCCTCTCCTGCGGCCGGAAGATCGGCGAAGCCGCCCCAGGGACGCGTGCGATCGAGCCCCTCGAGCTTGTCGGCGGCGGTCGCCGCTTCGACGACCGGCAGGATCTGGTCGGCGAGTGCGGGGGGCATGACCGCCCGAGTCAGAGCACGGGCCTCGACGATCCAGGCCTCCACGGGTCGTCCCGAGACCGTGACGATCTGGGCCTGGGACGAAATCGATCCGAGCGCGGCGAACATCCAGAGCACCGCCGCCGACACGGGGGCGAGACGACGCCCCAAGGACTGATTGCGAGCCATCCTGTCGAATCTCCTCGATGATCGAAGCGGGACTTCGTCTCACACGAAAAGGGACGCTACTCCGTCGGGCCTCGGCCGGCAACCGGTCGATCCTCGTTGCCGACGCGGAACCCTCGAATCGGAACCACTCCCCATGATCACCTACGAAGTCGAGCTCAAGTTTCGGGTTTCCGATCATCAAGCCCTCCGAGCGGCCTTGGCCGCCCGCGGCGCTCGATCCGAGCCCTCTCGACGGCAAGAGGACCGTTACCTCGCTCACCCCGCACGCGACTTCGCCGCCACCGGCGAAGCCCTCCGGCTCCGGAGCGACCGAGACGCCAATCGCATCACCTACAAGGGCGTGAAGCTCGCTTCCGAGGTGAAGACCCGAGAGGAGATCGAGGTCGGTTTCGAGTCTGGACCCGAAGGGTTGGAAGCGATGGGCTGCCTGTTCGAGCGACTCGGATTCCGCCCGGTCGCCGTGGTCGCCAAGACGAGAACGGAGTACTCGCTCGCACACCAAGGCCGAATACTCCACGTCGCCCTCGATGAAGCCGACGGGCTCGGCACGTTCGCCGAGGTCGAGACGATCGCTCACGGCGAAGACGACCTCCCGAATGCGCGAGAGGGAGTCGTCGCGATCGCGGCCGAGTTGGGGCTGGCGGTCGTCGAGCCCCGCTCGTACCTTCGAATGCTCCTGGAATCTCGAGGCCTCATGCCGCCCGTTCAACCCCGCGGACAGTGAACCGAGTGGAGAGACCTCGATGCCGATCGCGGCTTGCGTCCTTGCATCTATTCTGGCGGTCGGGTCGAACGATGATCTCGTCGACCGGCCCCTTCGATCCAAGATCACCCGCGTCCAGCCGATGACCGGGATCGCCCTGTGGACCACGAACCCCAAGAACGCAGTCGACGCGATCCAACTCGAGTTCGCGTATGTCGGTTACGACGACGTCGTCGGAGCAGACGGCAGCTACGACTGGTCGCGGGTCGAGAAGATCCTCGATGGGGTTGCGAGCCGAGAGCATCAGGCGATCCTTCGATTCCACGACACCTACGTCGGCCGCGAGACCCGCGTCCCCGCTTCGATCAAGTCTCGAACGGACTATCGTGAGACGGTGGGGACGTCCGAGGGCAAGCGGACCGTCTTCCCCGACTGGTCCTGCGCGGCCTGGCGTGATCTCGTCGTCGACTTCTACGGGAAACTCGCCGCGAAGTACGACGGCGACCCGCGCCTGGCCTTTCTCCAGACCGGCTTCGGGCTCTGGTCGGAATATCACATCTACGAAGGCCCGATGAAGCTCGGCGCGACGTTTCCGTCGCTCGAGTTCCAGGACCGCTTCCTCCGCCGCATCGACGGGCTCTTCAAGCGTACGCCTTGGATGATCTCGATCGACGCGGGCGAAGCGAGCCGCTCGCCGATCGTCGCTTCACGCGAGCTGCTCGCGCTCGATTTCGGCCTCTTCGACGACTCCTTCAACCACGCAGATCACGCAAGCTACAACGGCAAGATGTGGCGGGCGCTCGGGGCCGATCGATGGAAGCGCGCTCCGATGGGCGGAGAGTTCTCCTTCTATACTCGGCGGGATCAGACACACGCGCTCGACCCAATGGGACCGCATGGTCGGTCGTTCGAGAGCGAGGCGGCTCGGTTCCACCTCTCATTCATCATCGGAGACTCACAGCCGCGGCACCAGTCGCTCGAGCGGGTCGCCGAGGCGGGCCGGGCCTGTGGGTATCGATTCCGCGTCGTGCGATTCGCGTCGAACTCGCATGTCACCGAGGTCGCGATTCGGAACGTGGGGGTTGCTCCCATCTATCGCGACGCATATCCGACTGTCGACGGAAAGCGAGCGGTCGAGTCGCTCGTCGGACTCGAGCCGGGGGAAACGCGAACGTATCGGATCATGTCCGGCGGAGAATCCCCACGTCTTCAGATCACGTCGGACCAGATCTTGCCGGGTCAGGTGATCGAGTTCGAGGCCGAACTCAGTGAGACGCAGGATCGGACGAAGTGAGGCCTTGGGCGGCGATTCGTTCCCTCTCGTAGGCTCGATACCGTCGCCGAAGCGTCAAGAAATCGGCCCACGCCCACGCCAACATCGGAATGAAGAGCACGGCGACCCCGATCAACCCGATATCCGGCCGACCGAACGCTGCGAAGATCGCGACGAAGAAGACTGCGATCAATGCCGGGACGACCGTCAGCACGACGGTCGCGCGTCGATACTTCTCGACTTGTTCCGCCAACGGCTCGGCATTGAATCGGAGTCGACGCAACTTGCGCCTCCAAGTGATCTCGCGAGCCTGCCATGCCGGGTCGACGGTCGGGGCGGTGGTCACTGGACGTTCAACGAACATTTCCAACCTCTGCAAACGAGTGTCGGTCCGCACCGGGGATGCTGCGTCTTCGAAGGACAGCTCAAGCACTCGATGAAACGGGATCGGGATCGGCCGAATCCGGCGTCTCCCCCGATCTCGGGGGCCCGGACGAGTCGACTCCTTCGCCGAGCCGAGGCGACGCGTGCCGTCTTGGTCCCTCGGGTGCCAATTTCGTGGGGATGAGGGCCTTGGCCCTTTCGAACTCTTCCCTCGTCATCGTGCCGGAGAAAAAGCCCCGCTCGATCTCGCGGAGAAGGTCGTCCTCGGTCGTGGGACAGCCGTCCTCTTCGACCTCTCTCGAGAGTCGGACCGCGACGACGCAACCCACGATGAAGGTCGCGACCAGCAATCCGACGAAAACCTGATAATGAATGGGCTCGAGGCCGCTCATCTTGCCCAATTCTCCCAGTCGGCGGAGCAATCGATCAATGTGACGAAATGGATGCGGTTTCGGACCTTGTCGAGACGATGATCCGTGGGATATGGTTGATGGTAGTCGTGGCTGGAAAACGTGGCAACCCGTCGGCGCGGATCCGGTTCGCCTCGGCGGTACGTCGCGATCGGCCCGCGGGAGGTTTGACGAGATGCGACGAGCGATCTGGGGGATGGGGCTCTTGGCCGGCCTGGCGATCTTCGCCGGCGAGGCCCGTGCACAAAACTTCAGCGACCCGTTCTTCTTGTACTACGGTTATTTCCTGCCGCGCCAGCAGGCAATGGCCGCGACGCCGACCGTGACCGACACGATCAATGCCGTGACCGCGGCTCGACAAGGGAACGCGTCGACGAACCGAGCCAATCTCTACGATCCCAACGGCAACTTCGCGCCGCTGGAGGACTTCGAGAATCCCGGCGGCGGCTCGCGTCGGCAAGACGCGCGTGCCCCTTATCTCCAGTCGGGTCGATTCCCGTCGGGCAACATCGGCGGCACCGGGCCCGGTCTCTATTACGCGAGGACCGCCCGCTACTATCCCGGCCTTCGCCAGGGAGTCTCGCCGAATCGGAATGTGGGATTGTCGAATCCTCGTCCGGGCGGCGGTTTCGGCGGCGGGGTACCCGTGGCACGTCCGAACGTCGGCGGCGGCGTTCCCGGCCCACGTTGAACCCGCCCCCAATTTGCGGGCCCTGGATTCAGCCTTCGAGAGCGAGTCTCGTCCGCGTTGCGCGGTCGACACTCGCTCTTGCCGTTGGTGTTCCATAAGATGGATCGACCACGGCTCATCTCGGGCGAGTCGCCACGGATTCCTCGCGAGTCGTGATCGTCGCCGCTCTTCTACCGTTGGATCGTCGTCACCATGGCTCTCGAAAACCAGAGACTGAGCCCGGATGAGCGCGCCGATCTGGTCGCCTATCTGGACGGCGAACTGGAGGAGCCCGGTCGCAGTGCGATCGCCACGAAGTTGGCTCACAGTGCCACGGCTCGCCGCGAACTCGACGCTCTCAAGCGGACCTGGGAGATGCTCGATCATCTCCCGCGCATCGAAGCATCCGAAGAACTCGGAACCCGGACGATCACGGAAGCCCTGCAGCTCGTGACGCACGAGGATCGGATCGCCGGTACCGCCGGGCTCTGGGTCCGACGCATCAAGCGTGCGTCGGTCCTCGTGCTCGCCTTCGTCGGGGCCTTCGCGGCCGGCTTCATCCTGATGCGACATGTGTGGCCGAATCCGACCGCTGAACTCGCGAGGAATCTCTCGATCGCCGAGCATCTCGAGGAGTATCGGTCGGTTGGTTCGTTCGAGTTTCTGGAGATCCTCGAACACGCGCCGCCGTTCTGAATGTTCGAACCGGAAGGGTCGCCCGAGGCGAGGGCGATTTCACGATCATCCCCGGCGGAACCCATGGTCACCGAGGTCTGAAAGTCGATGTCGTCCCAGCAGGTCAGGTTCCTGGTTCTCGCCGGCGTGGCCGTAGCCATCGTCGCGGCCGCTTCGACACCGACGGCGCTCGATCGAAATCTCGAGCGACTGAGATCGATGCCTCACGAGGAACGAATCCTGCTCGCGCGGGCGCTCGACGAATTCGAGAAGCTCGGCCCCGAAGATCGTGCAGCGATCGAGAAGATCGACCGGCAGATCCAGGCTCTCGACCCCACCGCTCGATCGAATTATCTGAACACGCTCAGGCGCTATCATCTGTGGCTCTCGAGATTGAGTGCCGCGGATCGCGCAAAGATTGCCGACGCTCCCGATGATGCCGCACGATTCGCGATCGTCGAGAAGCTCCGCAAGACGACGCCGAGTACGTCCTCGCTCGTTCGCACCCCCGGCCAACTCGGGGTTCCCATCGGCGACATCGGGTCGATCGCTCCGATCGAATTGGGCAACCTGATTCGAGTCTGGTTCGCACTCGATGACCGCGAGCGGGCGAGGATCGAGTCCTTTCCGGTGGTCCGCCGGATCGCGGAACTATCTGCGATCGGATTCCAACGTCGGATCGAGGTTCGGCGGCTCCCCGAGGCCGACCAATTCGCGGCCCGAAAAGAGCTCGAGGAGCTTCCGCTCTACAAGTCGCTCCTGGCCAACATTCGCGGCCGACAGGACAAGTCGAAGCTCGATTCCAAGGTCGGCGGGCTTCTGAAGAAGAAGCTGGAGAATCGTCCACAGGTCCTCGCGAATCCGCTGAATCATCTCGTCGAGTCGCACTACTTCGTCCAGCATCCGCCGATTCGCGTCGAACCGAGCAATCTCGCGAGATTCGCCGCGGCGCTGCCGAGCTGGGTCAAGGACTCGATCGACCCGCTTCCCGCGGAGGAAGCACGACGCCGATTGACGATTCTTTATCGAGAGATCTACCCGCATCCGCAGGAGATGCCGAAGCCGACGAAGCAAACCGAGGTTCCTGCACCCCCGTCGCCGGGGAGACCGCCCGGTGCCGAGAAGCCGCCCCAGCCTTTCTGATGCGGATCGAGCGATGAACCAGGTGACGGCCCTCTCCACGACCGACCGGGATCGAGCGTTGATGCGCCTGGCGCTGGCGGAGGCCGAGCGATCGCGCGGGTGGGTGGAGCCGAACCCGATGGTCGGGGCCGTCGTCTCTCGCGACGGCGAGTTGATTGCGATCGGGCGTCACGAACGATTCGGCGGGCCGCATGCCGAGGTCCACGCGCTCACCGCGGCGGGAACGGCCGCACGCGGGTCGACGCTCCATGTCACGCTCGAGCCTTGTCGCCACTACGGCAAGACCCCGCCGTGTACCGAGGCGATCCTCTCCTCCGGGATCGCTCGCGTCGTGGCGGCGACAGCGGACCCATTTCCGGAAGTCGCAGGTCGTGGTTTCGAGCGACTCCGATCCGCTGGGATCGAAGTGACTGTCGGAGTCGAAGAGGCGGCGGCGCGTCGGCTGATCGCTCCGTTCGTCAAGCGCGTCGAGACTGGGAAGCCCTACGTGATCGCGAAGTGGGCGATGACTCTCGATGGACGGATTGCCACGGTCGCCGGGGAGTCCCGCTGGATCAGCGGTCCGGAGTCGCGGTCGCGGGTCCACGAGACTCGCGGGGTCGTCGACGCGATCCTGGTCGGCATCGGGACGGTGATCGCGGATGACCCGATGCTGGATGCACGCCCGCCCGGCCCGCGCACTGCGGCGCGAGTCGTGCTCGATGCCCGAGCCCGGATCCCACTCGACTCTCGGTTGGTCCGGACGGCTCGTGACATCCCCACATGGCTCGCGGTCGGACCCGACGCGACCGGGGACGCGATCTCCACGCGAGAAGTCGCCGGCTGTAGGATCCTTCGCCTACCCGGCGACGTTCACGGTCGTCCGCTTCTCGATCCCCTGCTCCGGTCGCTCGGTGAACTCGGGGTGACCAATCTGCTGATCGAGGGCGGGGCGGGAGTCTTGGGGGCGTTCTTCGACGCGAACGAGGTCGACGAAGTCGATGTCTTCGTCGCGCCGAAGATCTTTGGAGGTGGGACTGCTCCGGGCCCAGTCGCGGGGATCGGGATCGAATCGCCCCGACTTGCGAGGAGACTCGAGGACCGGGTCGTGACCCTGCTCGGCGACGACGTCAGGATCCAGGGGCGAACGGTACGAGCGGCCGTCGGACC
The DNA here is from genome assembly GCA_033763215.1 of Isosphaeraceae bacterium. Classification (GTDB taxonomy): domain Bacteria; phylum Planctomycetota; class Planctomycetia; order Isosphaerales; family Isosphaeraceae; genus JANRKW01. The sequence continues at coordinate 109,637 of JANRKW010000014.1, forward strand.
CCGCCCGACTTGACGTCATGCAACCATAAGCAATACAATGAATTGGGAATGAATTCGCGATTCCGGGTTCTTGGAGCGTCTGACACGTGGGGGACCCGCGACGTGACTCTTCCGGGGAGAAAGTCGCGCCCAAGGCGGTGATCGGCCGTGTCTGTCTCTATCTCCGCCGTCTCGAGGCGATCGAGAGTCAGGGCGAGACGACCGTCTCCAGCAGCCAACTCGGCGCTGCACTTTCCATCAGCGACGCACAGGTCCGAAAGGACCTTGCGTTCTTCGGACAATTCGGCCACCCCGGAATCGGGTATCGGATCGATGAACTCAGCGAAGAACTCCGTCGGGTCCTGGGAATCGATCGGGATTGGCCGCTTGCCTTGATCGGGCTCGGGAATCTCGGAAGAGCTCTCCTGCGTTACCGCGGCTTTCGATCGCGAGGGTTTCACATCGTCGCGATCTTCGACAACGATCCGGCGAAGATCGGCCTGTAGTTCGACGGCCTCCTCGTTCAACCGATCACGGAACTCGCGAGAATCGTCGGCGAGCGTCGAATTCAGCTCGCGGTGCTCTCCGTGCCGGCCGACGTTGCACAGTCGACAGCCGACCTCTTGGTCGGTTGCGGCGTCACCGGGATCCTGAATTTCGCGCCGATGCCGCTGAACCTCCCGCCGCACGTCAGTGTCGTCGGTGTGGATCTCAGCATTCAACTGGAGCACTTGACATACAAGGTCCAAAACTCTCCGGGGGGGATTTCCTACTCCGGTTAGTCTTTTCGCTCGCCATCCCTCGAGCTAGAATGCCGAGGTCGGTGAGGCTCTCTCCGATCTTCTACCCGGTGGTGTAACGGTAACACATCAGGTTTTGGTCCTGATTTTCCAGGTTCGAATCCTGGCCGGGTAATCCCTAACCCTCGATCTTTCGAGTGCTCCCAAGAGTCACTCCTCAGCCTCGCGGGATACCAACTTCTCGCAAGAGATGACCAGCCGCTGCGTTCCCTGAGAGGAATGCACCCTCGATGCGGCCCTGGGCGAGCCAGTCGCCGCAGACCACGAGTCCCGATTCCGAGTCGAACAGCGTTCGTCGGTCCGAGGCGTCGGCCCCTTGGCTGAATCGCCAGCGGTGTGCCGCCTGCATGGCTGGGCGAGGTAGGACTCGGTCGCATGCCGCTTCGAGCGACTCGAGCAGGTCGAGAGCGACTTGCTCCTGTGTCGACTCGAGGTGCTTCGTCGACCACTCGGGCGACGCATGAAGGACCCATCGATCGATCCGACTCGGTCTGCCGGGTTTGGATGAATCCCGCGCGGCCCACGCGATCGAAGAGTCTTGAACGAAGGCTCCGTCCCAGGCGACGTCGAATCGCTCTTCAAAGGCCACCATCACCGCCCAGCAGGGAGTCATCGAAGTACGCCCACACTCTCGTGCGAGCGGATGATCCGCGAGCAGTTCGCTCGCCTGAGGGCCCGGAACGGCGATGATCAGTCGGTCGAATCGCCCGAGCGATCCGCCCTCCAAGTCGAAGAGTTCCCAGTCGGACCCCAAGCGTTCGAGGCGAGCGACGCGGGTCTCGCGACGAATCGCCAAATCGATCGCAAGCCTTCCCGGCAAGGCCGACATGCCCGGGACGCCGACGAATCGCCTCTGCGGCGAGCAGTCGGTCGCAGTGCCTCGGTCGAGTCGCACGATGCGACCAGCCCAATCGGCGACAACCCCCTGCTCCACCCAGGCCTCGACGGCACGTCGGAAGGTCGGATGTCGCGCCGTGAAGTACTGTGCTCCGTGGTCGAAGGTCAGGTCAGCGTCGACTCGACGCGTTGCGATCCTGCCCCCCGTGCCGCGTCCTTTGTCGAAGACGGACACGTCGAAGCCGTGATCGGAGAGAGTCCGCGCGGCGGTGATCCCGGCGATACCGGCGCCGATGATCGCGACGCTAGGCATCGGGTCGCGTAGCGGCCGAGTGGTCCACGCGAGATAGCGAGCGGTGTCGAGGCGTTGAGCATGGACCCGCGTCGGGCGACTTCGCACCGTACCGAGGATCGGCTGGGGCGGAGAATGAGGGCGATCGAACTGACCGAGGCACCAGAGCAATCCGCCGGAGGAGGACGGGTCGCGGCCATCGAGGGCGTAGCGGTGATTGAGATCGATGATCGACCGGAGGGCCCGCTCCGCGTCCGGCTTCCAGTGGAGCACGGCCTTGCCCCAAGTCATCCGGACATTGTTGTGGAGCTCGCCTTGGATGAGAAGCGAGAGCTGGGCTGCGTCCCAGAGCGGGTCGCCGCTTCGTCCGCGTGCAAGTGTTTCATCGTCGATGAGCATGGGGCGGGGGTCGTCGACGCGGCGGTCGAGCGAGTCCTTCGCCCAAGCGGGGATCGCTCCGATCGACTCGTGATCGGGGCGATGGAAGCAGAATGCGTGGGCGAGTTCACGCCAGATGAGGAGTTCATCGAGGTACTTCTCGGCTCCCGCTCCTCGAATCCTCGATGCTTCACGAGCGATCCGGAAGGGCGAGACCATTCCATAGTGAAGATATGCGGACATGCGACTGACTCCGTCTCGGAGTGCGTCGTTGCGGTCGTCCGCATACCGTCTGATTCGCTCGTCCTTGAATTCACTCCAGCGTGCGTACCCGGCCGCGGAGCCTCCGAGCGTGTGAGGAACCGGTGCGATCGAGTGATCGATGTCGCATTCGGCGAGGAGTTCGCCGATCACGAGCGCAGCCGGATCGAGCGGATCGACGGGCATCTCCGGGATGCCCGAGGACACCTCGGGGTCGGGCTGTTCTTCCCAAGGGAGATCGATGCGTGCCTCGAGGAGGCGACGCGTCGCGGTCCGATAAGCAAACGCTCGATCATGGGCCTTGCCGACGAGCCTCATCGGGACGATGCACGAAGTGTCGATGCGGATGATCGGAGCATGCGTCGACTCGGCAAGCCGCTCGACCGCGAGATCGATCGGCGGAGTCGGTAGGTCGTCCGTCACGACGAGAGCGGCATCTGACGACAGAGATCGGACCAACGAGCCGCGGGCGGTCCTGCGTTCGACATGGAGAACCGAGGCGATCCGCCGTCTCGCCAGTTCCGCATGGAACTCCGGCGCCGCCTGGAGTTGAAACGTGTGGAATCGGTCGCAAGCGTAAGCGTCCGACTCGAGGAGTTCCTGCACGACGAGCAAGGGCAAGCCGAGCCTGCTCGCGAAGACGAGAGCGGTGTCGAGCGCAGGGTTTTCGTGAGCCCGGAGCGCGTGGTGGACCCAGTAGAGAACGAAGCGTCCCGAGGCCGAGAATTCGGTCCCGGCGACCAGTCTCGCGCGTTCGAGGAGCCGGGGCGGGAGCGTAGATTCGAGCATGGCGGGACCTCGAGGCGAGCGTGCGAATCGACGGCGGCGGCCGTGATCAGCGCGGCATCGACTCGAAGATCATAGGCGCGCAAGCAGGGCCCGCCCAATGAGGGACGGGCCCGTGTGCGAAGAGCCGGGTCGGCTTCGGGGTCGGTTCAGAATCGAGCCGAGCTCGCGGGAGCTCCCTTGGTCGTTGGAACCTTGACCGTCAGGCGGAAGACCCTGCTCGGTCTGCTGACGAAGCCGGTGTCGAGCGCTTGGAGCCGAAATCGATAACTGCCGTTGGGCAGAGGGGTCGTGATCTTGATGGTGTATTGACCGTTCGAGAGAGCCACGGAACTCGCCACGACATTGCCTCGATCGTCGATGATCTGCATCGTCGAGTTCGGTTCGTAGGTGCCGACGAACGTGGGAGTCGCCGTCTTCGAGGTACTCGCCGACTTCGCCGCCTGATCGGATCGCTGAAGCGTGGGCGCACCGGGCGGGCGAAGCGGGCGGCCGATCCCGAGCGCGGTTTGGAGGACGAGACTGTAGTCGTTGATGGCGAGTGTGACGGGATTGAGACTGTCTGCGTCGGCTCTTGCGAGACCGCGCATTCCTTCCTGCAGACCGGCAACGACCGACGGCTCCGCCTTGGCGGCCTGGAGGACTCGGCCGAAGGAGAAGTTGAGCGCGTTCGCATCGCTTTGCGAGAGCGACGCACCCGACTGGATCCGGCGGATCTGAAGATTGTAGTTCGAGAGCGCGGACGTCGGCGGCGCGGTGAGCCTCGTGATCAGCAGGACGAGGTTTTCCTGGACCTGCTTCATCGAATCGGCGGGAATGAACCGCCCGGGCTGAAAGCTCGCGAGGAAGAACGGCAGGTTCTGAACGCGCTGGAGGCGCTGCTGGATCGTCTCGGCGGCGGTGGAATCGCCGTCGGCGGCGGGCACGGGGGTACGTCTCGCGATGAGCGCCGCGGGGGCGGCGGCCGTGGAGAGGACTTCCCGTCGTTCCAGGCCGTCGCAGCCGGGAACGAATCGTCTTTTGCGGCGATCCATGCCTACGCACTCCTCTCGATCGACCATCGGTCGTACGAGGGCGCGCGGGCCCTCGGTTCCAAGGGCCTTGCTATACCTCATTCGTCTCGACTCGAGAAGGTGAACCGCACGCTGCCGCAGTATGCCTTCAGCCGCCGATCGAGTGCATCAGCCGCGTCGGCTTGATGAAGCGAGCGGTGTTGATCTCGTGTCCTTCCCACTTCGAGGCCACGCTCTCGCGAAGGGCTTTTGCGATCTGTTCGTCGGTTCCGTCTCCTCGGAGCAGCGGGCGGAGATCGGTCTCCTCGAGCGAGAAGAGACAGTTGCGGAGCTTGCCTTCGGCGGTGAGTCGGAGGCGGTTGCAGCTCATGCAGAAGGGTCGACTGACCGACGCGATGAATCCGACCCGGCCCCCGCCGTCGCGATAGTCGTAGTCGAGAGCCGGGGCACGCGGATCGGGGTCGGAGACGGGGTCGAGCGGCCCGACCTGTGCAGAGATCGTCTCGAGGATCTCCGAGGCGAAGAGCACCTTCTCTCGCTCCCAGAGATTGTCGGCGTCGAGCGGCATGTACTCGATGAACCGGAGCTCGAGTCGATGTTCTCGACAGAACTCTGCGAGCGGCACTATGTCCGGCTCGGTCGTGCCTTTGATGGCGACCGCATTGATCTTGACCGGATCGAAGCCCGCAGCCTTGGCGGCGAGGATTCCCTCGATCACCTGCTCGAATCCGGTGCGTCGGGTGATCTCGAGAAAGCGACCGGGATCCATCGTGTCGAGGCTGACGTTGATTCGACGAAGTCCGGCATCCCAGAGTTCTCTCGCGACCGGCGCGAGCGTGATTCCGTTGGTGGTCAGTCCGATATCGGCGATGCCGGGGATCTCTCGAAGGCTTCGTACGAGGACCGGCAGGTCGCGCCGAACGAGGGGCTCACCGCCGGTCAATCGGATCTTGTCGACCCCGAGGGTCGAGGCGACTCGTACGACCCGAGAGATCTCTTCGTAGGAGAGAAGGCTCGACTTCGGCAGGAATTGCACCGTCTCCGGCATGCAGTAGACGCAGCGGATGTTGCAGCGATCGGTGACGCTGATCCGCAAGTTGTTGTGGATGCGTCCGAATCCGTCGATGAGGCGTGCAGTCGAGTTCATGGGGATTCGCCGGTCGGACGAGTTCGACGTTCGATACGCTATCCATCTTAACCGATCGGCTCGCTGCAGGCGCGACGGCTGGCCGGCGATTCCGAAGGGTTCGGAGATTCAAGTCCCGGGATGGACCCACTCCTCGGTCCCGTCGGCCCAGACCTCCTTCTTCCAGATCGGAACGATCTCCTTGAGCGTGTCCATGATCCAACGACAGGACTCGAAGGCCGCGGCGCGATGAGGGGTCGAGACGGCGACGACCACGGAGATCTCGCCCAGGTCGTGCTTCCCGAGGCGATGCACGATCGCCGCCTCGATGATCGGCCAGCGCGAGCGAGCTTCCGCTTCGAGTTCCGCGAGCTTGCCCGCCGCCATCTCGGGGTAGGCTTCGTACTCGAGCGAAGACGTTCGACGCTCGCCCGTCATTTCACGAACGGTGCCGAGAAACGCACAAACCGCCCCAGCAAGGGGTGATCGGACACGCTCGACCACCGCGGCGTAATCGATCGGAGATTCGGTGAGTTCGACCATGGCGTCGGCTCGAGGTGAACGGTGACGGTGTATCCGTATCGTGGTCGCGGCGGGGCGACGTCATCCGCCGCTGACGGGAGGGATCGCTGCGACGTCGGCATTCGGCGGGATCGGGGTGTCGTCGTCCGCGTAGTCGGTTCCGATGGCGAACCGGATTCGGTCGATCACGGGGTCGAGGCCCGGCACCGCTTCCGAGAGAGCCCGCTTCAGGTCCGAGATCGTGCCGTGGTCGGGAACCTCGAGTTCGATCGTCGGCCGTCCGGCGCGTTCCTTGGCGATGGCGAAGAGTCGGAGTCGGATCCGCATCGGTCGAGTGCGTCTCGGTGGTGGAGTCGGAACGGACGATGGTCGCGACCCGAGGGGTGCTCGACCCATCTCTCGAGGAACGAGTGTAACATGAATGCGTCCCGCGTCGATCGTTCGCGATCGGACCAGTCGGCCATGATCGCTCCCGCGTTTTGGGGATTCGCCCTCGATGAAGACGGAGACCGAAGGAGAGTGGATCCGGATTCGCGGAGCACGAGTGCACAATCTCCGTGATGTCGACGTCGACATCCCGCGCAATCGGTTCGTGGTCTTGACGGGGGTGAGCGGGTCGGGGAAATCGACCTTGGCCTTCGACACGATCCACGCGGAGGGACGTCGACGATACGTCGATGGGCTCTCCAGCCATGCCCGGAGGTTTCTCGATCAACTCGAGCGGCCCGACGTCGACGAGATCGAGGGGTTGCCGCCGACCGTTGCGATCGATCAGAGGTCCGGATCGGCGAACCCGAGGAGCACGGTCGCGACGTTGACGGAGATCCACGATCATCTCCGATTGCTCTACGCTCGCGTCGGGACGCCGCACTGTGCGGGGTGCGGCGGGGAGATTCGACGGCAGTCGCCCGAGCAGGTCGTGTCGTCGATCCTGTCGCTCCCTGACGGGACGAAACTGATTCTCCTGGCCCCGCTGGTTCGGGGCCGCAAGGGCGAGCATCGCGAGGCGTTCGATGCAATCCGCCGCGCCGGTCTGCTCCGAGCGAGGGTCGACGGAGAAACGATCGAGATTCAAGAGGATCCGAAGCTCGCGAAGACCAAGGCGCACCGGATCGAGGCGGTGGTGGATCGCCTCGTGGTTCGCGAGGGCATCCGCCCCCGTCTCGCCGAGAGCGTCGACGCCGCTCTACGACTCGGAGACGGCGCGATCGTGGTCTCAGTCCAAGAAGGGGCCGAATGGATCGACCGACCTTCGAGCATCCATTACGCTTGCCCCAGTTGCGGGACGAGCCTGGAAGAGTTGGAGCCGCGGACCTTCAGCTTCAACAGTCCGTATGGTGCGTGTCCGAGTTGCGACGGCCTTGGGAGCATCGCCTCGTTCGAGCCGGACGCGGTGTTGCGCGACCCTGGTCGATCGCTCGACAGTGGTCTCGTCGCAGCCTGGGAGGCGCTCGGGCCGCGGTCCCGACAGCGTGAGTCGACCGATCCCGGTCTCGAAGCGTTTCTGAGTGCGTTCAAGATCAGCCGGAGCAAGCCTTTTCGGGCCTGGAGCTCGAAAGCCCGCGATGGATTCCTCCGCGGAACGAACGAGTACGCAGGCGTTCTCCGACGCCTCGCCGAACTCTACGAGGCAACGACCGACTCGGAGCGGGCGACGCTCGAGTCGTTTCGAGTCGTTCGCCCCTGTGCGTCGTGCGGAGGGGCCCGCTTGAGACCCGAGGCCCGAGCCGTACTGATCGAATCGACGTCGATCGATCGGCTTTGCGGGCTGTCGATCCGAAGCGCTCGGGGCTTTCTCGCGCAGTGGACGCCCTCCCTGGAGGCCTCCGCGATCGCCCGGCCGATCCTGGCCGAGGTCGAGCGGCGGCTCGGCTTTCTCGAGCAAGTGGGTCTCGGCTACTTGACGCTCGATCGCTCCGCCGACACTCTCTCGGGCGGCGAGCTCCAGAGAGTGCGTCTCGGCAGTCAAGTGGGTTCGGGACTGGTCGGTGTCTGTTACGTCCTCGACGAGCCGACCGCCGGCCTGCACCCCTCGGATACCGAGCGATTGCTCTCCACCCTCGTCGAGCTGCGCGACCGAGGAAACAGTCTCGTCGTCGTCGAGCACGATGAACTGACGATCCGTCGCGCCGATTGGCTCATCGATCTCGGTCCCGGCGCGGGGATCGAGGGCGGTCGAGTCGTGGAGCGCGGATTTCCGGCCGACGTGGTCGCTCGCGGGGAGACTCTCACCGCCCAGTATCTTGGCCGCGAGCCTGGATCGATCGTTCCGAGACATCGCTCGATGCCAACGCATTGGATCTCGATCAAGGATGCACGCGCGAACAATCTTCGAGGGATCGACGTGGACTTTCCGCTCGGGCGGTTGATCTGCGTGACGGGCGTGAGCGGCTCGGGAAAGAGCACGCTCGTGCACGAGATCCTCGCCCGAGCCTGCAGGCGTGTGCTCGCAGGGTCTGACCCCGGTTCGACCGATCATGGTGGGGTGATCGGGCTCGAACGCATCGACAAGGTGATCGAGGTCGATCAAGCTCCGCTGGGGAAGGGATCGCGCTCGACCCCCGCCACCTACACCGGTCTCTTCGACGAGATCCGCCGCGTCTATGCTCGAATGCGCGAGTCGAAGATTCGAGGCTTCGGTGCCGGCAGGTTCAGCTTCAATGCCAAGCCTGGTAGGTGCGAGCGTTGCGCGGGTCTCGGGGTACGACGCATCGAAATGGGATTCCTGCCGGCGATCGAGATCCGCTGCGAGTCGTGCAATGGACTCCGCTTCAATCCCTCGACACTCGAAGTGAAGTTCCGCGGCAAGTCGATCGGCGAGGTACTCGGGATGCGAGTCGACGAAGCTCTCGAGATCTTCGAGAACGTTCCTCGCGTCAAGCGTGGACTCGAGTCGTTGCGTGAGGCCGGGCTGGGATACGTCGCGCTCGGCCAATCGAGCACGACGCTCTCGGGTGGCGAGTCTCAGCGAGTCAAGCTCGCGGCGGAACTCGGTAAGGCAGCGACCGGGAACACGCTCTACATCCTCGACGAACCGACCACCGGACTCCACTTTGCCGATACCGAGCGATTGCTGGCGCTCCTCGATCGATTGGTCGATCTCGGGAACACCGTCTTGGTGATCGAACACGCTCTCGAGGTCATCCGTCGCGCCGATTGGGTGATCGATCTCGGGCCCGGCGGGGGAGAAGAAGGCGGCGAGCTCATCGCCTCGGGGCCGCCGGAAGCGATTCGAGAGGTCGAACGCAGCCTCACCGGTCGCTGGATCTGAAAGGAGTCTCGGTCCGGAGTCGCGAGGCCTCGAGTGGTCTTCGACGATGATTCCGGACTTCGCGCATCGGGTTGACCCGGAGCGGGAAGTGAGGCCGAGCGACGCCTCGACGAGCGATGTCGAACCGGAGGGCACGTCGAGTCGCGAGCATCCGAATCGAACGGACCGCGTCGAGCTTCCCGAGGAGGAATGGACGTAGGCGTCCACGGATCAGACGGGCGATGCACTGGGCGAGCGTGAAGGCCAGGTGCGGCCAGAACGCGACGAACATCCAGAGAGGCGGGAGATTCGTCCAGAAGAGGAGTTCGGAGTTCCGCGCCATTCTGCGCTGGAGTTCGGGGCGGGAATGGTCGTATGAGGCCGAGACTTCGTGGAGGATCACCGAACGAGGCTGGTGAACGCAGGAGTATCCCGCCCATCGCAGTCGGAACGCGAGATCGACGTCTTCGTAGTAGGAACCGAAGGCGGGGTCGTAGCCGCCGACTCGCTCGATCGCCGAGGCGCGGTAGAACGCACTGGAGCCTGAAGCGCCGAAGACGACGTCGGTCGGGCGGTCGGTCCACTCTGCGGCCGCCTCGCCGTGTCCACGCTTGAAGGGCCATCCGATCAACGCGTATCCATCACCCGCGGAGTCGACGCGCGACGGATCCGACCGAACGAGCACCAACGGGGCGACCGAACCGACCCGCGGATCCTCGAAAGGTGCGAGTCCGGTCTCGATCCAGCCGGCGGTCACTTCCGTATCGTTGTTGAGGAGTTGGATGAATCGTCCGCCGGCGAGGCTCAAGCCCGCATTCGCCGCCGCGACGAATCCGCCGTTCCGCTCGAGCACGACGAGACGCACCTTGGGATATCGCTGGGAGACCCAACTGCGAGTGTCGTCGGTCGACGCGTCGTCGACGACGATCACTTCGACGTCGAGATCCTCCGGGAGATGCTCGAAGACGCTTGCGAGGCAAACTTCGAGCAGGTGTCGGCCGTTGTAGGTCGGGATCACGACGGAGCAGTCGGGGCGTCGGCCGGGTGCGCTGGTCACGCGGGAGGTCTCCGAGGGGTACGACCTCCGTCGTTCCACGAAGTTCGACCGAATACGACGTGCTCGAAGGTCATGAGCAGTACTCGGAAATCGATCCAGAACGACCAGCGTTGGATGTAGTCGAGATCGTACTGAACTCGCTTGCGGAGCGACGTCCGGCCCCGCCAGCCGTGAACCTGGGCCCAGCCGGTCATTCCGCCGGGCATCGCGTGGCGGAGGTCGTAGTCGGGGACGGTCTCGCGGAACTTCTCGACGAACACGGGTCGCTCGGGCCGAGGGCCGACGAGACTCATCTCGCCGCGGAGGACGTTGAAGAGCTGCGGGAGTTCATCGATGTTCGTCCGGCGGAGCCAGGCACCGATACGCGTACAACGATCGTCGCGGTTCGATGCCCAGATCGGTCCGGTCGAGCCCTCGGCGTCGGGTCTCATGCTCCGGAACTTGTGCATTCGGAAGAGTCTACCTCCCCGACCGACTCGTTCCTGCGTGTAGAGGATGGGGCGTCCCGATGTGATCAAGATCGCCAAGGCGATCACGGCAAACAGGGGCGAGAGAACGGTCAGCCCGAAGAGTGCCCCCAGGATGTCGATCGCACGCTTCGCGATCCGATGGCGTCGCCTCCCGAAGCTCGGCTGGGCGATGGTCCAGGCGGCCGGCGCGATTCCCGCGCTTCCGGGCGAGGGGTCCTCGGCAAGCCAGAGCACATGGAGATTCGACTTGGAGACGATCTCGAGCTGTCGACGGATCCGGTGTCGCGACTTTCCGGTGAGAGTGATCACCAGGTGGGTCGCCTTGGCTTGGTCGACGAGTTCCGCGAGTCGATCGATGCGACCCAGCACCGGAACCGGCTCGGATTGGGGATGGATCGCCAGTTGTCGTCCGCGAGCGAGCGGACCGACGTAGCCGGCGTGTCCTGCGTCGACGAAGCCGACGACAGGTAGGTCGAGCGCGGGACCGCGTCGCAGAGAGCGCGCCACGCGTCGACTGTCGCGATGTTCACCGACGATCAGGGCCCTCGACGAGGGGGCGTCGATGCCCGTTGCGAGAGGCTCGCCCCGCTCCGAGTTGCTCGCTCCAAGGACCGCCCAGGTCGAGGCGCGATCTCCGAGGGGCTTTTCCATGGTCGTCCACCGTTCCATCGGCGTGAGTCGGGATCGCGACCGAAACCTCGGCACAGGGGCCGGTTCGGCACCGTCGACTCGAACGAGCGGTCTCACCATCCTTGGCGATCCCCCTGTTGAATTCCCTCGTGGTCTTCCATCGGCCGTCCCGACCGATTATTCCAGTATTTCCTCGCGTGACGTTCGGACGGTCCGAAGGCGCCGAGTCCCGAGCCCATGAATGAGTGGCGTGACGACTTCGAATCCCGCCGAATCTGATTCCACGGATCGTTCTCGGAACGATCGTCTCGCTCCGACGCGTCTCTCGGTCGTCATCGTCAACTACAACGGCTGGGACGACGTCGCTCGATTGATCCTCTCCCTCGGACGTTCGTCGCTGGTCGCATCGGGCCTCGCCGAGATCCTCTTGATCGACAACGCCTCACCCGACCCGATCCCTACCGATTTCCCGCAGATGCCGGGGAGATCGAGGCTGATCTTCCGGGCCGACAACGGCGGATTCGCGGTCGGGGTCAACGAAGGTCGCAAGGCATCCCAAAGTCCTTGGCTGCTCGTGCTCAACCCCGATGTCGAGGTCGAGCCCGAACTCCTCGACCGAGTCATCGACAGGATCGACGACTACGAAGCTCGACCGGGACGTCCTCCCGGGCTGGTCGGCTACGCGCTCGAGAATCCGGACGGATCGGCTCAGCCCTCGGTCGGCTCGTTCCCGAGCCTGCTTCGGACCCTGCGCGAGCAGTTGATACCCCGATCTCGCCGGAAATACCAGCCCGATCGGCTCGTGCGTCCCGGACCCGTTCCCTGGGTCACCGGAGCGTGTCTGCTGGTGAACGTCGCCGCCTTCGATTCCGTCGGCGGCATGGATGAGGATTTCTTCCTCTACCACGAAGAAGTCGCGCTCTGCAAAGCGATGACGGACGCCGGCTGGGCGGTCGAATACGACCCCGCCGTGTCGGTCGTCCATCTTCGGCCTCTTCAGAATCGCTCGATCTCACCGAAGATGCGTCTCGTGACGCGGCACAGCAAGCTGCTCTACTTCCTCAAGCATCTTCCTCGTCGCGAATTCGATTGGCTTCGTTTCGGGATCGGCCTCGAGGCGCGTCTCCGCGGCCCGATCGCGGCGCTCCTCGGCCACGAAATCGAGGCGCGTTCTTGGCGGGCGATCTCTCAGTTGACGCGATTGATGGCGTCGGGGCGGGTCGTCCCCGGATCGGTGGTGCGCGACGTCGGGGAGCGGCTGGCTCTCTCCGGGCCGACCCTCGAGGATTGGGAGAAAATCGGGCTCGAACCCGAGTCCGGTCGCCCGCCCGGCTCGAACTCCGACTGATTCTCGAACAGCGCGCGAACCTTCGCGCGGGATGCACCCGCTCGCAAACGACCCCAAGGCGGGGGTCGCTCATGCTTGGAAGGATACAAGCCGTGACCAATGAACGACATGTGGCGAGAGTCGCCCTGCTCGTGATCGCCGCCGCCATGCTCTTCGGGCGATCGGCCTCGCAGTCGTCGGTGATGTTCGACGACGGAACGCGCTACATCCGACAGGCTCGGAGCATCGACGCCGGCGCTTGGGGTGAGGGGCTCCTGAAGGCGGTCGACCATCCCATGTATCCCCTCTCGATCGCGGCGTGGCATCGAGTTCTCGGTGGAGATTCCCCGGCCGACTGGGAACGAGCGGGGCATTTCGCCTCGGTCTTTGCCGGCGTGCTCTGGTGCATTCCGCTCTATTTGATCGCTCTCGAATTCTACGGTGGAGCGAGTGCGTGGATCGCGGTCGCCATCGCGTTGATCCTACCGGTGACCGGCAGGGTGTTCGCGGACGTCCTCTCCGAATCGACATTTCAGCTCTTCTGGTGCTGGGGCGTCTGGTGCGCGACGCGCTTCCTCCGCCAGGGGCATTTCGCCTGGATCCCCGCCGCGATCGCCTTCTCCGGCCTTGCCTACCTCACCAGACCCGAGGGCCTGCTCCTTCCGATCGCACTGGTCGCGACCCTGATGGTGATCCCATTGTTTCGGTCGGTGCATTTGAACTGGCCGAGATGGTGGGCCGCGGTCGGGTTCCTCGTCATCGGGCCGGCGCTGATCGTCGGTCCATACGTCATGCTGGAGGGCGGCCTGGGCACGAAGCCCGCCGTCGCTCGGATCCTGGGCACTGCCCCGAAGTCGTCGCCCACGGCCGTCGAGCGCAAACGCCCGCTCGACCCCGACCAGTCGATCGCCAAGACCTATTCCGATGCCTCGCGTGAAGTGGTCTTCGCGATCCGCGACGGTCTGACCGTGCCGCTCGTCCCCTTCTTGCTCGCGGGCCTGGCGTTTGCCTGGCCGCCAAGCGAACGCCGGCGGGCCTGGATTCTCATCGGCATGATCCTCGGCGCTTCGGTGCTCGCGTTGATCCGCCTCCATGCGACCGCGGGTTACTGCGAGCCGAGGCATGCGATGATCATCATCTACCCGCTCGTCTGCCTGGCGGCGTTCGGGCTCGAGTCGATCCTCTCACGGGTCACGATTCCGGGGCGCTTCGTCGGTCTGGGCGAGGGACGTTACCAGCCCGGTCCGATCGTTTGGGTTGCGGTCTTGGGCGGATTGGCCCTCTGGAATGCAGGCGAGATCTTCTCGTCGATCAACCGCGAGAAGGCCGGCTACCGAGGCGCGGGAGCGTATCTTGCGGAGCACGCGACGGCCGAGGACCGAACCGTCGACCTCGTCGGTCTCTCGCTTTTCTACGGAGGCCGCGAAGGGTATACGTTCGCCGACCTCCATGCCGCACCCGGCGATCCTCGGACGCGCTGGGTCGTCGTTCGCGAGGCCCACCTTCGCGGGGATTGGCCCTATTGCGAGCGGATCCGCGAGATCGTCGGCGATCGCTTGCCGGTGGCGACCTTCCCCGAACAAATCTCGAAGGGGCAGGCGAAGGTGCTCGTGTTCCGGCTCGACCGCCCCGAGGCGTCGGTCGCCGCTCGACCCGATGCGGTCCGCTGATCATCCCTCGTGCGGAAGCTCACCCATGAAGATCGCCTGGTTCACGCATCGATATCATCCCTGCATCGGAGGCGCGGAGACATACGGCCGTGCAGTGGTCAAGCGGTTCGTACGCGCGGGGCATGAGGTCGATGTCTTCACGTCGGATGCTCACGAGCTCGCCTACTATACGGATCGCAATTGCCGCAAGGTCGACGCGCCCGAGCGATCGGTCGTCGACGGAGCGAACGTACGCCGGCTTCCAGTGCGTCACTATCCGCTCCAACGCTACGTCGGGAAGGCCCTCAGCCTCGTACCGCATCGGCCGACTCAGTGTCGATTCGCGTCATACATGCCGTGGATCCCGGGCTTGGGTTCGATCCGAGGCGACTACGACGCCGTCTTCGGTGTCGGCTTCCCCTTCACCAACTTCTCCCATGCCGCGCTCCGGACCGCACGCGCGGCCGGGGCTCCGTTGATCCTGACGCCGTTCCTCCATCTCGCCACGCCCGGCGACCCCGTCCACCGGACCTACACCCGGCCGCACCAGATCTCTCTGCTTCGTGCAGCCGACCTCGTGATCAATCCGACTCAACGCGCTTCAGAGACCGTCATATCCTGGGGCATTTCTTCCGACAGAGTTGCCACGATCTCGATGGCGATCGATCGCCGCGACGTCATCGGCGGTGATCGCGATCGATTCCGACACGAGCAGTCACTCTCACCGACCGGGCCCGTCATCGGCCAACTCGGAGCACTCGACCCGAACAAGGGCTCTTGCGACCTGATCCTCGCGTGCGACCGAATCCACGACCGCGGCCGCGCGGTCGAACTCGTGCTCGCGGGCAACCCCACGCGCGAATTCCGCCGGTTCCTCGAAGAGCATCCGCGCGAGCGACCTTGGCTCCGCCTCACCGGGCCTCTGCCAGTCTCGGAGGTCCCTTCGTTCTATGCGGCTCTCGACATCTTCTCGATGCCCTCGCGGACAGACTCGTTCGGCATCGTCTTTCTCGAGGCGTGGGCCAACGGCTTGCCCGTCGTCGCGGCAGACGCCGGCGGTGTTCCCGAGGTCGTCGACGACGGTCGAACCGGTCGGCTCGTGCCCTTCGGCGACGTCGAGGCGCTGAGGGCTGCGTTCGAGCGGTGGATCGACGACCCAACCGAGCGTCGACGAATCGGCGAGGAAGGTCGGCGTCACGTCGAGAAGGGCTTCGACTGGGACGATCGCTTCGATTCGATCCTGGCCCACACCCGCCGCCTCGTCGAATCTCGCGGTCGCCGTGTTTCCGGTGGTTGGGGCGACACGATCGGTCGGAGAGCTTCATGAGCATCGAATCAGTCGCGAGTATGCCGAGTCGTTGGTTTCCGCGCCTCCGCGCCGTACTCGGTCGTCTCCCGCTCGGATTCTTGGGCACTCTGGTTTTGATCGCGCTCGTCGAATCAGCGCTTGGCGGGATGCGTCTCGAGATCGCCCCGCCGCCGACCCTCTCGTGGATCGCGAGCGACGATGCGACGCGCTCGGGGCTTGGGCCGATCGATGTGCTCTGCCTCGGCGACAGCTTGATCAAGCACGGACTGCTTCCGCTCGAGATCGAAAGACTCATCGGCAAGCCTTCATTCAACCTCGCAGTCAGCGCAGCGCAGCCGCCGACGACCGAGGCGATGCTCCGTCATGCTCTCGATCGCGGAGCCCGGCCATCGGCGATCGTGATCGGTTACTCGCCCGACATGCTCCTCGGCGGCCCCTCGGCATCGGTTCGCAACTACCCAGAGATCCTCGGGCCGCTCGAACTGATCGACCTCGCCCGCGAAGCGCGAGATCGCGACTTCGGCACCGAGGCGATCATCGGCAGCCTTCTTCCCAGCGTCAGAGCAAGGTTCGAGCTGCGCGCGATGATCGCGTCGACGGTACTCGACCCAAAGCGGGAACGCGACCGCGAGGTCACCGCCTCGATGCTCCTCCGGAATTGGAGCCTCAATCGAGGAGCGCAATTCACGCCCGAACGACCGGAATACCGCGGAGAGGTCTCCGAGGCCGACATCGAACGTCTCTCCGCTCGCCGCTTCTGGTGCAATCGCTTGAACATGAAGGCGATCGAACGCACGATCCGGCTCGCGACCGATCGAGGGATCCGTGTCTACTGGCTGCTCTGCCCAGTCACCCCGGCTCTCAGAGAGGTCAGGGTCGCATCGGGCTCCGAATCGAAGGAAACGGCGTTCGTCGAGGGATTCCTAGGGCGATTCCCCGGGCTCACCGTGATCGACGCACGCGAATCCGGCCTCCCGTCCGACTGCTTCGTCGACCCGATCCACACGAGCGGCCGCGGGGCGCTTCGACTCACGAAGGCGGCGGCGGCGATCCTCGCCGATCCGACGCGGACCGGTCTCGTTCGGGTCTCGGCGCCCGAGGTCGACTGGGGCGATCCCCCCTATGAGACGCTCCACGAATCCGAGTTCGCAGTGCGAAGCGCCGCGGGACGGCTTCGCCGCTGACGACTCCCGAGAGCCGCCCCCGCTCAGCTCCCTCGGGACTCGCCGCCTCCCCGACCGAGAATTCTATAATCCGCCCCTGAGCCCGCTCTCCCATCGGCTCGTGGATGGGGATTCACGAAGACGCGAGCTTTGCCGCTTCGGCCTCGATCTTCGGCACTTCCCAGCCGGTCCAACTCGATCTCGACGCGATTTGACTGCGGGGTGCGGCGATCGCTTGCATTTCGGCGGCGAATCCATACATTGTTTAACAAAGGCCCAGGCGGAGCGCTCGCGCGGTCGTCTCGTCGGCAAGTTCGTGTTTCCGCGTATTGTTGGGGGGGACTCCGATGCGTGAGTCGGTCGGTCGAATCCTCGCGATCTCGTCTCTGGCGCTCTCCCCTGCTCTCTGCTCGGCGGCGGAGAAGCCGCAAGAGCTCCAGGTCTTTCCGAGTGCAGTCCGCCTGGAGGGGCCCGAGGCGTCTCACGGCTTGGTCGTCGTCTCGGTCGACGCCGCGGGCCGATCGCGCGACGCGACCGACTCGGCCCGAATCCGATCGAGCAACCCGGCGATCTTCGTCGTGGATGCGACAGGCCGACTCGCTCCTCGAGGAGACGGGAAGGCGGAGGCGATCGTGTCGATCGACGGAGTCGAGTCGCGCGTGTCTGTTGAGGTTCGAGGAGCGTCGCTGCCGCGCGTGGTCTCGTTTCGCCGCGAGATCGAGCCCGTTTTGACCAAGCTGGGCTGCAACCAGGGGGCGTGTCACGGCAGTCAACACGGCAAGGGCGGTTTCAAATTGTCGCTGCTGGGTTTCGAGCCCGAGCCCGACCACGCTGCGATCGTGAAGAGCGCGGAGGGACGGCGAGTGACGCCTTTTGCGCCGGCTGAGAGCTTGCTCCTGCTCAAGCCGACCCTGCGAGTCGGCCACGGCGGGGGCAAGAAGCTCGAGCCCGACTCGGACGAGCATCGGCTGATCGAACTCTGGCTTGCCCAGGGCGCGCCCGGTCCGTCGGCGAACGAGCCCGAGGTGACTCGGCTGAGCGTCCATCCCCCTCGGCGCCGCCTCGAACCTGGTGAGACCCAGCGATTGGTCGTGACTGCGGAGTTCACCGACGGCGCCACGCGCGACGTGACTTCCACGACGAAGTTCGACACGCTCGGCGAGGCGGTCGCCACGGTCGATTCGGCGGGCCGCGTCCGAATTCTCGGCGCGGGCGAAACCAACATCCTGGCCCGGCATCGCGGTCGCGCGGCGATGTCGTTGTTCACAGTACCGTACGGTCCCGAGCGTCGCTTCGAGTGGAATCTTTCGAACCCCATCGACCGCCTGGCCGCGGCCAAGTGGCGCGAATTGGGGCTCGCGCCCTCGGAACCGTGCACCGACACCGAATTCCTGCGGCGAGCGATGCTCGACGCGATCGGTACGCTGCCGACTCCGCAAGAGATCGAGGCGTTCCTTGCCGATCGCTCGCCCGACAAACGCACGAAGATCGTCGACGCCATCCTCGATCGTCCCGAATATGTCGATTATTGGACGCTGAAGTGGGGAGACCTGCTCCGCATCGAGCGTCAGAAGCTCGGCATGCCGGGGATGCTGGCGTTCAATCTCTGGCTCCGAGAGTCGTTTCGCGACAATCGCCGGTTCGACCGGATGATCGAAGAACTCGTGACCGCGCAAGGGTCGATCTACAGCCGAGGGCCCGCGAATTACTTCCGAGTCGCGTCGTCGCCCGACGACCTTGCGGAAACGACGGCCCAGGTGTTCATGGGCGTGCGTTTGCAGTGCGCGAAGTGTCATCACCATCCGTTCGAGTCGTACGGTCAAGACGACTACTACGGCCTCGCCGCCTACTTCGCGCGAATCCGGACGAAGAACAGCCAGGAGTTCGGGCTCTTCGGCCGCGAGCAAGTGATCTATACCGCGAAGACCGGCGAGGTCCGGCAGCCCCGGAGCGGCAAGGTGATGGCGCCCAAGCCGCTCTCCGCCGAGCCGAGCGACGACCCGGTCGATCGCCGCCGCGCACTCGCACGATGGTTGACCGATCCCAAGAACCCGTGGACTGCACGGAGCGTCGCCAATCGGTACTGGGGGGCGTTCTTCTCGAGCGGACTGGTCAATCCGATCGACGATCTCCGAGAGACGAATCCGCCGTCGAACCCCGCACTTCTCGACGCACTCGCGGACTCGTTCATCGCGAGCGGATTCGACCTCAAAGCGCTCATGCGCTTGATCATGAGCAGCCGAGTCTATCAGTTGTCCTCGATTCCGACGCCCGAGAACCGGCTCGATCGGCGTTGGTTCACACACTACCTGCCGCGTCGACTGGGTGCGGAGGTGCTGCTGGATGCGGTCAATGCGGCGACCGACTCGACCGAGGATTTCAAGCTCCGCCCCGACGGCACGCGAGCGATCTCCCTTCCCGATCCCGAGTACAAGTCGACCTTCCTCGACACCTTCGGTCGACCGGTGCGTGCGATCGCATGCGAGTGCGAGCGTGGCACCGAGCCGAACCTCGCACAAGCTCTCGCTCTGATGAACAGCGAAGAGATCAACGCGAAGCTCGCGGCTCCGAAAGGACGGGTCGCCCGTCTCGCGGGTGATCGAACGATCGACGATCAGCAATTGATCCGGACACTCTACCTCCTCACTTTCTCGCGACCGCCCGACCCCGAAGAGATCGAAGTCGCAACCAAGGCGATCCGAGCCGCTCCCGATCGGGCCCAAGGCGCGCAGGACCTCCTCTGGGGGTTGCTGAACTCGAAAGAGTTTCTGTTCAACCACTGAAATCAAAGGATGGTCGATGGCTGCGATGCACACGAAACTCGTACTTGCGACATTGGTTGGTTGGGTCTCGCTCGCCGCCGCCGCCGCGGCCGACGATTCCCCCGACTACGGCTCCGATGTCCGTCCGCTCCTTCGAGCACGATGCACGGTGTGTCACTCTGAGAAGAATCGCTCGAAGGTCGAGATCTCCGGCGGCCTCGTGCTCGACTCGATCGAGGGGATCCGTCGAGGGGTCGGCGGCAAGGCGGTCGTGAAGCCGGGGGATCCAGGTAAGAGTTCGCTGATCACACGGCTCAGCGAAACGGACGAAGACCTCCGCATGCCGCGCGACGCCGATCCTTTAGCGGAAGCCGAGCGCGAGTTGCTGAGGCGCTGGGTCGAGGCCGGCCTGCCCGCGGGAGGGGTCGGGGGAACGCCGTCGGACGAGTCGGTCGAGGTCGGTCGCTCGAGTCGCCCCGCTCGCACGGGCACTGTTTCGATCTCGTACGACCGCCCGCTCGAAAAGAATGAGTCGAAGCCGGTCTCGGGCACGATTCGGCTCGTCGCCGCCCCGATGCCGCCGGTCACCGCCCTGGCCTTCAGTCCCGACGGCGGCCGACTCGCCGTCGGGTCGCACGGACGGGTCGTGGTCTGGGATCTCCCAAAGCTCGAGCCTGCTCACTTCGTCGACGACTTCCCGGGGATGGTCGGGTCGCTGCTCTTTCCCGACGGCGATCGCCTCGTGATCGGAGGCGGCCGACCGGCGATCGAGGGCGTGGTCGAGATTCGCAGGCTTTCCTCGGGCAAGCTCGAGCGTCGGCTGACGGGTCACGACGACGTCGTGGCGGCGGTCGCGCTGAGGCCCGACGGCCGCGCCCTCGCGACGGCATCGTTCGACCAGACCGTGCGATTCTGGGATCTCACGGATGCGGCCACCGCTCCCAAGGTCTTTCGAGGGCATTCGGATTTCGTCCACGACGTCGTCTGGATGCCCGACGGCCGATCGGTTCTGTCGTGTTCAAAGGATCGATCGATCAAACGCATCGATGTCGAATCGTTGAAGGAAACGATGACCTACAGCGGTCACGACTCCGACGTCCTGAGCCTGGCTCTCCGGACCGACGGCAAGGAGTTCGTGTCGGGCGGGATCGACTCGCAACTCCGGATCTGGTCGGTCGACTCGGAGAAATCGACGAAGCGATTGAGCGGTCATTCGGGGCCGATCCATCAGCTCGCGTCGTCGAGGTCGGCGGGGCTGACCGCGACGGCCTCGGGCGACGGTTCGGCTCGACTCTTTCGAGGCGACTCTTGGGCCCCCGAGGCGACGATTCCCAACCTCGGAGAGTGGCAATACGCCGCCGCACTCGACGCGGACGGCAAGACGTTGGCGTTGGGCGGCTGGGACGGACTGACCCGCGTCTGGAAGCTCGACGGCAAGAAGCAGCGCCTGGCGGCAACGTTGGTCCAGCCCACACTCGACCCCTCCAAGCCCGATTGGCTGTCGGTCGCTGCCGACGGTCGCGCCCGCGCCTCCGCCGTTCTGATCCCGACGATCCGGCGCGTCGAGGGCGGGACGGACGTCGAACCACGACTGAAAGGCGAGTGAAATGATCCATCGCATGGTCGCTCTCGGTCTCTTCGTGTTCTTCGTGACCGCATGTGCGAGTGCGACTGCGCAAACATCGTATCCGATGATCACGCGAGTCGAACCAGCCGCATGGTGTCGCGGTGAGAGTCGGAGGGTGTCGATCAGCGGCGTCGGAGACTTCTCGGGAGCATCGCGTCTGCTCTTCTCGGCTCCAGGCATCGAAGGGTCGATCGTTGGGCACGAGGCCGGCGCCGCCGATTCGAAGTCGGGCCCTGCGATGAAGGCGACGAGCAAGACGTCGACGACCGCCGAGATCGTGGTCCGTCCCGACGCGCCGCTCGGACCGGTCGAGGTGCGCGTGGTGACTCCCCAAGGGGTCTCGTCGATCGGCATGGCCGTGATCACGGCGGATCCCGTGGTCGATGAAGGGGACGACAAGGCGAACGGCAAGCCCGAGACTGCGCCGCGGATCGCTCTCCCGTGCGCCGTTTCGGGAAAGATCGGCGTCGAGGAAGACGTCGATCGGTTCATCGTTCGGGCGAATCGGGGCGAGACGCTGTCGTTCGAGGTCTGGGCGAACCGACTCGAGGACAAGATTCACGACCTTCAGACGCATCTCGATCCCATCCTCGTCTTGACCGATGCTCGCGGTCGCGAGTTGGCTTCCAACGACAACGCGAGGTTTGCGGATCCGGCTCTCGAGTTCGAAATCCCCGAAACGGGCGACTACCGGGTCGAGATCCGCGACGCGGGCTATGCGGGAAACGTCAACTGGAGCTATGTCCTACTCGCGGCGCGTCGGCCGTCGCCGTTCGCGATCTTCCCGAGTGCAGTGCCTCGGGGGAGCGAGGTGGAGGTCGAACCGATCGTCGCTAGACCGGAAGCGTCGGGGCGAGTTCGACTTCGTCTCGATCCCTCGGTGCCGGTTGGTCCCGGAGCTTTTCCGCTGAAGCTCTCGGACGCGATCACGTGGCCGGTGCCGATGTTCGTCACCGACCATCCGATCGTGGTCGAGCAGGGAGACGCGCCTTCCCAGGCGGGCGGTCTCGAACTCGAGACTCCGGTTGCGTTCTCGGGCAGGCTCCTGGAGGCGGGCGACATCGATCGATTCACCGTGGCGGTCCAGAAGGGCCGGCGATACGACTTCGAGGTGGTTGCCCGAAGGATCGGATCCGAACTCGATCCGACGATGCGGCTTCTCGACCCGGCGGGGAAGACGCTCGCGGAGGTCGACGACTCCCCTTCGCTCGGTAAGGACGCCCGCGTCGAGTGGACCTCGACCTTCGACGGCTCGCTCAGCGTCGAGATCTCCGATCTCCATGCTCGCGGCGGACGCTCGTTCGGCTACGCTCTGATTGCTCGCGCTGCGGCACCCGACTTCACCATGAGCGTCGATCCCGACAAGATCAACGCCGGGCCGGGCACGAGGACTCCCGTCTTCGTCAAGGTCGAGAGGCGCGGCGGTTTCGACGGACCGATCGCGGTCGAGCTCGCGGGCTTGCCGAGCGGAATGAGCGCGTCGAAGATCGAGATCCTTCCCAACATGACCCAGGGCGTCTTCGTGGTCGAGGTCGCTCCGGACGCCAAGCCCGACGGCAAGCTGGTCCAGGTCCTCGGCAAGGCCTCGGTCGGAGAAAACTCGATCAGCCGCGCGGCCGACTCGATGCAGGAGATCTATCTTCCGGGCGGAGGTCGAGGTCTCTGGAAGGTCGCCACGATCGCGGCGGCGGTGATGAGGCAATCCGACATCGCCGTCGAGGCGAAGCCGGGGATGGTGCGACTCGCTCCGGGAGGCAGCGTCGAGATCGAGGTCGACGTCCGACGCTTGGGGACATTCGACAAGCCGGTCAACCTCGCCGTGGAGCTGAAGCACCTCGGATCGAATTATGCATCGCCCCTTCCGAAAGGCGTCACGCTCGACGAATCGAAGAGCAAGACTCTGCTCGGCCCCAAGGAGACCAAGGGCAAGATCGTCTTGAAGGCCGCGAACGACGTTGCGCCATGCGATCCGGTCCCGATTGCCGTCATGGGGCATGTCTCGATCAACTTCGTCGTGAAGACCTCGTACTGCTCTGCACCGATCATGCTTCAAGTGGAGAAACCGGGCGGCGGGGTCGCCGCTCGCTGAGCGGGCGCGAGGCGCGTTCGATCCGATCGCGCACCGCAGCCCACTCCGGAGTTCGCGGAGGGGCAATGATCAGCAAGTCGTCGAGGCCTCGGGCATCGAGATCCCGCAGGGAACGGTAGAGTTCTCTCGCGGCCAAGTCCGGGGAGCCGAGCCGGATCTCCTCGCAAGGCGCGGCGGAGGCCCTCGCTACGAACGACTCCAACGGTCCCAACACGAGCATTCCCCAGCGAGCTGGAGACTCGTCGATCAGGCACGAATCGCCGGCCTCGGCGCGCCAGGTTGGAGTGCGCGGCGCATAGTGGACCGACATCCGCCCGGGTGAAGCCAGGGATTTCCCCTCATCGGGCTCGCTCTTCACGGTTGCGTCGGCGACTCTCCGCCCCAGCGTCGCCTCGAGTTGGGCGAGCGTGATCGCCCCTGGGCGCAGGAGGCGCGGCGGGTCGGTCGTGAGGTCGATGACGGTCGACTCCAGCCCGATGATGCACGGGCCTGCATCGAGAATGAGGTCGACTCGGCCGTCGAGGTCTTCGAGGACGTGGCGGGCGTCGGTGGGCGATACGCCCATCGACCGATTCGCGCTGGGTGCTGCGATCGGCGACCCGCAGACTTCGATCAACCGCCGTGCAATTGCCGCCGCCGGCACCCTGAGGGCCACGGAGCCCCGTCCCGCGGTCACGACGTCGGGGATCTCGTCGCGCTTGGGGATGACGAGCGTGAGCGGACCGGGCCACCAGCGTCGTGCGAGGCGGTCGGCTGTGATGGGCCACGTCGCTGCGTAGCGTCGGGCGTGATCGAGATCGGAGGCATGGACGATCAGGGGATTGCCGGCAGGTCGCCCCTTGGCCTCGAAGATCCGTGCCGTCGCGCTACTCGACGTGGCGATCGCAGCGAGGCCGTAGACGGTCTCGGTGGGGATCGCTACGAGCCCGCCCGCCCGGAGGACCCGTGCGGCATCCTCGAGAATGCGTGGGTCTGGATCGAGCGGATCGACGTCGACGAGTCGGGTCATCGCCGGAACCTCGAGAGATCCCGTGCGATCACCCGGCCGTCATGAACCGAGCGATCGCTCAGGGAAGAAGGATCGCACCGGCGATCACCGTCGTCCAGAGACCGTCCTTGTTTCCCACGGCCGATTGGGTCACTTCCTTGGTCTGGTAGATCACGTCGGCGATCCGCCAGATCTCGCGCTTCTCATCCCAGGAGCTGTCGGGATTGAACTCGACGCCGAGAACGGTGGCGAGCATCTCGGCGGCCAGATCCTCGGCGTAGTCGGCCGAGCTCTTCGCGGTCTGGCCGTAGGCGTGATGCTCGGAGAGGTATCCGAACGTGCTTCGGTCGCGAGGAATCGCGACGCCCACACTCGCGGCGACGAGCCGATTCGGCTCCGCGGTCGCGCACTCGCTGAGCACGACGTGGACGATCTGCCCGGGCGAGAGGTGCTTGAGTCCCTCTTCGATCGAGATCTCTTCGCAGTGCGGCGGGAAGATGCTCGAGACGCGGACGAGGTTGTAGCAAGCGATGTCGGCGTCGCGCAAGGCCATCTCGAAGCTCGTGAGCTTCTCGCGATGAACCCCGACGCCCTTGGTGAAGAAGAGTTTCTTGGGTACGTACATCGCTTGGCTATCACCTCCTGCTGATGTTCCTGGTGGACCAGGAGTAGGGTCGATTTGGCTGTTCGAGAGGCTTCCGAATCGAGGGTCGAAGCCGCCGGCGGGACTCCGACTTCGTCGAGGAACCAATGCGGACGGCCCGCGCAACGGCCGCTCGTCGCCGAAGCGTCGATCGGCCGAACGAGGGGCCCTTCAACTAAAAAAGAACCCCGGAGCGAGTCCGGGGCATATTCTCAAGCGAGGATGACGGGGCTCGAACCCGCAACCTCCGGCGTGACAGGCCGGTGCTCTAACCAATTGAGCTACATCCCCTTTGGGGAACGAGATTCATCCTAACACGACGCGTGCGGAAGTCAAGGGTCTGGTCGCGAAGCGAGACGAGCCTTCCGTGACCCGGCACGCGAGTTCTCGAGATCGGCAATCACTCTGAAGATGAAGGCTCGAGTGGGAGATAGATCGACGGCCGGCGCGACTCCAGGAGCGGAAAGAGCCCACCGAGCGCCCATTCGTGAAAATGGGGCGACGCCCGGTGCGCCTCGAGTGCCGATTCGTCGTCGTACTGCTCGTAGAGGAAGAGGTCGAGCGGGTCGGATGCCGATTGGTGGGCGAGATACATCCGGCAGCCGGGCTCCATTCGAGTCGCCACCGTCAGCCGTTCCAGAAACGCCAGAGCCTCACGTTCGGTCCCCGGCTTCAGCCGGTAGGTCACGGCGACGCAGATCATCGTTCGACCCCTCTCTCGAAAGCCGCGATCTCAAATTCCCAGGGCCCTGCGCTTCTCGACCACGTGGACGATGTGGTTCGTGACATGCTCAGCCTCGTATCGGACCATCGTCGCCAGGTCGAGCAGACCCTCAAAGGTATGGACCCCGAGACGAGTCCAATCCTCCGGATTCAGCCCGCGGAGGACCAGGATCATCTGCTCGCGAGTCGCCTGAAAGAGGTCGAGCTCTCGCTCGGGGTCGCGCGTCTGATAGCCGAGTCGTTCGGTGAAGCGAGTCTCGTCGTACGCGACGAGCAGCGGGCGATCCTCTGCAATCACGCGCTTCATCCGGTGGCAGTAGCACTGTTCGGAGTCGACGAGGTGAGCAATGACCTCGAGCGTGCTCCATCGCCCCGCCACGGGCCGAGCTCGAAGTTGCTCGATCGACATCCCCGCGACTGCCTCGCGAAGCAGTCGCGGTCCTTGAACGAAGAGATCGAAAACCGGGGAATCGAGTTGCATCGTCGGCCTCACGAGGAAACGAATACGAGCCTGCACGGCGATGGACCGACAGCCCAGGCCGCGGATCGGTTCGCCGGGGCGATCACAGCTCCGAGGCCGTGATGATCAGCGAGCGGACTCCTTCAAGGCGATGTCGTCGAGGCGGATCGAGCGGACGCTCAGACCGTTCCGCGTCGCCGTCGTCACGACATGCGATGCCGGGAGGTCGAATGCTCCGACTCGGACCCAGGCGTCGACGACCGTCTCGCTCTTCGTCAGATCTCCCGTCTCGCCGTTCCAGTACTGGACGATGTAGTTCTTGGGCAGATCCTTCCCCTCGGCATTCTTCGAAGTCTCGAGCGTCAGGATCGTCATCGCCGATCCGCCGAGGTCGCGGTTCACCGTCGAGATTCGACCGTCGAGGATCCGGTAGGTCGAGGCGAATCGCCCGCCCTCGAATTCCAAGAGTCGACCAAGGGGGTGAATCTCGTCCTCGTCGGCGTAACGGAGAGTGGGGCGACCCTGAGCCGATCGGCTCGACTCCGCGCGACGATGGAGCACGATCGACGAGAGTTGGTCGATGATCCAGGAAGCATGCGCGGAGTCGTCGATCTCCAACTTCGCCTTGCCCTCGGCGGGAACATCGACCTTGCCCGAGAAGTCGCGGCCATCGATCACTCCCGAGATCGAGGCTCGAAATCCGGGGAAGTCGACCCATTGGGCACGGGCGGCGACGGCGGTCTCGAACGCGGAGACCGCCTCGGCGTCGACGCCCTCGCGCTCGAGCGGGAAGCGAAACGCAATCGTCGCGAACTCACGGATCTCTGCGTATTTGGATCCGTTGGACTCCCCGGGCGTCTTCACCGTTCTGTCGGTATAGACCGAATATTCGCCGCGGCTCGGCTTCCAGCGAACTCGTCCCTCGGCGTCGGTGATCAGGGTTTCGTTGACGAGGTCGAGGTCCACGGTCGTGAGCTTGGCTCCCGGAACCGGCTTTCCTTCGGCGAACACCGTGAATTCGACATGGTCGTTCCCGAATCGAGCGGTGATCTCGAAGGGGATCTCGGTCCGCGGCTTCAGGGCGTTGACTTCGGCGGCCGTGCCTGCGACCGCCTTGGGGTAGTAGCGGAGCAGGAACGGCGTCCGTCCCGCGACGGCTCTCACGCCATACTCGCAGATGCCGACCACGCCGACCGATCCCGAACCCGGCAACGGCGCCACGAGACGGTCGCTCGCGGGTCGGACGGGAATCTCCACGAACGACCCCGGCTGCGACTGGCGCCAGAGTCGAGTGCCGGTGAGTTTCCCGATGAACATCGGATCGCCCGCGTCGGCCTTCTCGCTGAAGAACACCTCCGCGCGACGGCCGCCCTCTCCCAACGGGCCGACCCTCACGAACAAGAAATGCGCCGAAGCGGTCGAGAACGACAAGACGGTGCAGGCGATGAATGCGATCAGTCGAAGACAGCTGCATGAGCGACGATTCATGATGAGCCTCGATGAGGATGAAGAGATCGATTGATGAACCGATTCATACGACGCTCCGCCAGACCTCGAGCAATCGGTCGATCTCGCCGTCGGTGCCCACGGTGATCCGGAGTCCGGGTTCGATGCCGGGGTAACGCATCAGGCGCACGAGGATCTTCCGTTCCTTCAGTCGTTCATAGACGCCGACCGCATCGGGTCGCCCGGTGCACCAAACGAAATTGGCGCTGCTCTCGGTCGTACGATAGCCGAGCGAGCGAGCCGCGGCCGTGAGACGCTCGCGAGTCGCGACGATTCTCGCCCGAGTCTCCGCGAGGTACGCGCGGTCCTCGAGAGCCGCCGCTCCTCCCGCGAGGCTGAGCGCGTCGCAGTTGTAGGAGTCCTTGACCTTCAGAAGGCCCTCGATGATCGGTCGCGGGGCGATGGCGTAACCGACTCGCAAACCCGCGAGTCCGTATCCCTTGCTCAGAGAGCGAGTGACGATGACGTTGGGCCGCCGTGAGACGAGTCCGACCGCATGTTCGTTCGCGAAGTCGACGTAGGCCTCATCCACGACGAGCGGGCAGTCGAGCCGTTCCGACAGTGCGACCAGGCGATCGGAGGCGATCACCGTGCCTGAAGGACTGTTGGGGTTTGCGAGGAAGACCAGACGGGGTCGGGCGGCGGCGACTCGGTCGGGATCCCAATTCCAGTCGTCCTCGAAGGGGATCTCGACGGCTCGCGCATCCTGGAGCTCGGCCAATGTGCGATAGAGAATGTAGCTCGGAGTCGGGTAGGCGACGACGTCGCCCGGCCCCACGAATGAACGTGTGATGATCGTGAGGATGTCGTCGGATCCATTTCCGACGAGGATCATCTCGGGATCGACGCCGTGGAGCTCCGCGGCGATGCGTCGGAACCGGTTGCCGACCGGGTCGGGATAGAGCCGGAGTCGACCGTCGAGCGCCGAGCGGATCGCCTCGAACACGCGGGGCGAGGGAGGATACGGATTCTCGTTCGTGTTCAGCTTCGTGAATCCGGCCTCGCGTGGTTGCTCGCCGGGGACGTAACCCGCCATGCGGTCGAGGTGCGGACGAAACATCGATTCGTGTTCGCTCATCCGTCGATCGTTTCTCGCTCGAGGAGGGGTGCGCCCGCGGCCGCGGCGTGGAGCAGATCGTCGTCGAGCCGATTCACCGTCCAGTCGGTCATCGCCCGCGCTCCCATCGATCGATAGAAGCCGATTGCGGGTTCATTCCAATCGAGAACGGCCCATTCGAAGCGGCCGCAGTCGCGTTCGACCGCAAGCCGAGCGCATGAGGTGAATAGGTCGCGCCCGATGCCGCGTCCGCGATACTCCGGACGGACGAAGAGATCCTCGAGGTAGAGGCTCGGCTTGCAACGAAACGTCGAGAAGGAGTGGAAGAAGAGCGCGAAACCGACCGCTGATCCGTCGAGTTCGGCGATCAGAGCCTCGGCGACGGGGCGGGAACCGAACAGATGTCGCTCCAGGGCGCCGGCAGTCGCCTCGACCTCACTCTCCAGCTTCTCATAAACCGCCAGTTCGCGGATCAAGCCGGCGATCGCCGCGCAGTCGGTCGGCTTCGCGACTCGGATTCGGTGCCGGCGGGAGGGCGGTTCGTTCGTCGATCTCATCGGTATCGGCTCGTCTGATGGAGAACTCGAGGGAGAGCGACCGACCGGTTGGGGCGGTGAATGGTTCAAGGCTCGTCGACGCGAAGAACCGTGAGGTCGGGGCGATGCCCGATCGCCGCAACTCCTTCCGAGGTGATCTTCGACCCGGAGACACGGATCGAATGGAGGCTTGGAAGGTTCGCGAGTTGGGCGAGACCGGCGTCGGTGATGCTCGTGCCGTCGAGGTCGATCTCGACGAGGTCGGCCAGTCCCATGAGCGAGGCGATTCCTTGGTCGGTGATCGGTTGACCGCTGAGGTGGAGGGTGACGAGTCGGGACATCTTGCCGATGGCGACGAGCGAGGCGTCGGTGAGTCGTCCCGTGGGCGACTTCGCCTCGTAGCCGTCGGGTTCGCTCGACAGCCGCAACGTTGTCAGCTCGGGTTGGGGGCCGAGAGCGCGGATCATCGCGTCGTCGATATAGGGATAGCCCGAGAGCTCGATCGACCGAAGATTCCTCAGTTGCGCAAGCAAGGCCCAATCCTGCGGAGTCGGTCGACTGGTTTGCATGGGCATGTAGAGCGGCCGGCGGAACGCGAGGGTCGTCTCGCCGCCCTCCCAGATCGGCGTATCGCCATAGTACCAGTCGACATGGAAGCCGAGGGCCTCGAGTCGGGAAGCGGCCGCGATGTGGCGGGCCGTTCGACGGATCACGACCCCGAGAACCACGACGAGGGCGAGAGCAACGACGCCGACGAGGACGAGCGTTCGTCTGCGGCGACGCTCACGGGCCTGGAGGAAATCGCGGAGACGTGTCGAGGTCTCATCTTGAAGGATCATCGGAGAGCTCTCCGCTCGAGGGCGTCGCGTTGAGGGGCTCCCGACGAATATCGACGCTCAGACGATGGGCGGTCAAGCCTTCCGTGTCGGCCAGTCGACAAATGTCGGGGGCGAGTTCCTCGAGCCCCTCGCGATTGACGTAGATCATGCTGGTGCGCTTGAGGAAGTCGTTTGAGCAGAGCCCCGACGCCCATCGAGCGGTTCCGCCGGTCGGGAGGACGTGCGACGGCCCCGCGGCGTAGTCGCCCACGGCGACCGGTGTATCGTGGCCGAGGAAGATCGCCCCCGCGTTGGTGAGTCGAGCGGCGAGTCGTTCGGGGTCGGCGGTCGAGACGTGGAGGTGCTCGGGGGCGATGGCGTTCGTGAGTTCGACCGCTTCGTCCTCGTCCTTGACGAGAATGAGCGCACCGAATCGTTCGAGGCTGTCCCGCGCGAGTTCGCCGCGACTGAGTCGGGAGAGTTGATCCTCCAGGGCGTCGACGACACGTTCGATGACCCCGGGCTCCCAAGTGATCAGGATGCCGGCGCCTGGAGAGTGTTCGGCCTGGCTGATCAGGTCGGAAGCGGCATATCTCGGGTCGACGGTCCAATCGGCGATGAGGACGACTTCGCTCGGACCGGCGATGCTGTCGATGTCGACCTCGCCGTAGACATGTTGCTTGGCGAGGGCGACGAAGAGATTGCCGGGTCCGACGATCTTGTCGACTCGAGGGATTCCCTCGACTCCGTAGGCGAGCGCCGCGACTGCCTGGGCTCCGCCGATCCGATAGACCTCGGTGACTCCGAGCGCGTGGCATGCGGCGAGAAGGTCGGTGTTGTAGCCGCCGAACTTGGTCGGAGGGACGACGACGGCGATCTCGCCGACGCCCGCAGCCTGGGCGGGCACGACGGTCATGAGCAGCGACGACGGGTAAGCGGCGGCACCGCCCGGGATGCAGACGCCGACCCTCGCAAGCGGCAGGTAGCGCAGGCGTAGTTCGCAGTTCGGGCTGCGTCGGAGGACGGCGTCGCGATTGAGGATCCCTGTCTGGAACTCCCAGACGTTGCGTCGAATCCGCTTGATCGTGCGAAGATACTCCGGATCCGCGGCGGCATGCGCCTCGGCGAGTTCGGCAGCCGAGACGCGCATCGATTCCGGAGTGAGTTCCGCGTCGTCGAGCAGTCGCGTGTAGTCGAGAAGCTTCGCAAGGCCGCCCGTCCTCACATCGGCGCAGATCCTCTCGACGACCTCGCGAGGCGTGAGCGGTTCGCCGAATGCAGCGATCGTCCGGGCTCGACCTCGGGGGCTGACGACATCGCCCTTCGGACTCAATCTCTCACGCAAAGAGCGAATCGCGGTCACGGCGTCGCCGCGTGAAGTGTCGATTCGACTGATCTGAAGCGATTTGGTCATCGATGCTCACGGCTCCGGCGAATGCGAACGATTCTCCATTCTAGTCGCGACGGCAAGCCGAAGGCGCTCGCGCTTCCTCCGTGCTTTGCCCGAACCCGGCGTCGAGTGTATCATCACCCGATCGACCGACGGCTCGGTCGTCCCGCCGCCGCCTCAGGACCTCGACATGTCCGCCATCGAACCGATCGACCTTCGCTCCGACACAGTGACCCGCCCCACCACGGAGATGCGGAGAGCGATGGCGGAAGCCGAAGTGGGCGACGACGTCTACGGCGAGGACCCCACCGTTCGAAGACTCGAGGAACTCACCGCCGAGATCCTGGGCAAGGAGCGCGCGTTGTTCGTTCCCTCGGGAACGATGGCCAACCAAATCGCCCTCGGCGTGCACGCCTCGCCTGGCGACGAAGTGATCTGTTCGGCGACGTCGCATGTCTACGTCTGGGAAGCGGGCGCGATCGCGCGTCTCTGGGGTGCGACGCCACGCCCGCTCGCCACCGCCGACGGCATCCTCTCACGCGCCGATCTCGAGGGCAAGATCCGCCCCGACGACTGCCACTATGTTCGCTCACGCGTCGTATCGCTGGAAAACACGCACAACCGCGCCGGCGGCAAGGTGCAGTCGCCCGCGGAAGTCGAGGCGATCCATGAATGGACGCGTGCGCACGGCTTGGCGCTCCATCTCGACGGCGCACGACTCATGAATGCCGCGGTCGCGCTCGGGCTGCCCGCCTCGACGCTCGCGCGGCCGTTCGACACGGTCTCGATCTGCTTCTCGAAGGGCCTCGGCGCGCCGGTCGGCTCCGCACTCGCCGGCTCCGACTCGGCGATTCGCGCGGCGCATCGCCTGCGGAAGCTCCTTGGAGGAGGAATGCGCCAGGCGGGGATCATCGCCGCGGGGGCGATCCATGCCTTGGAGCATCATGTCGAACGCCTCGCACTTGATCATGAACATGCCAAGATCCTTGCCGATGCCGTCGAATCGACGCCGGGACTCTCGCTCGAGAGCGGGCCTGTCGAGACGAATCTCGTCTGGATCTCGGTCGACCCCGCACTCGGCACGGCGGCCGATGTCTCCGCGCGTCTTCGTTCCCGCGGAGTTCTCGTCTCCGCGCTCGGACCAACGGTGCTGCGAGCCTGCACACACTTGAACGTGGATCGATCTCGAGTCGAGGCCGCCGCAAAGGTCATCCGCGAGGCGGCTCGGGGTTGAGAGATCATGGCGTCTCCGCTCGAACACGACTGGGACTTGGCTCCAAGCGCTGCGCGAGCCCTTCAGGCCGAGCTCGCTTCGTTGGTGACGGCCTCGGCGCTTCCGAGTTGCGACTTCGTTGCCGCGGCCGACGTTTCGCATGATCGCGGCGCAAAGAACTTGTTTGCCGCCGTCGTGGTCATGGAACGGGCCTCCGGACGAATCGTGGAATCCGTCGGAGTCGAGAAGCCCGTCACCTTTCCCTATGTCCCTGGGTTGCTCTCGTTCCGCGAGACTCCTGCGATCCTCGCTGCGTTTCGACTCCTGAAGAGTCGAGTCGATCTGTTGCTCTGCGATGGACAGGGCCTCGCACACCCGAGGGGACTCGGGGTCGCCTGCCACGTTGGGTTGATGCTCGACCTGCCGACATTCGGCGTCGCGAAGTCTCGACTCTTCGGCCATGCGGCCGAGCCGGGCCCGAACCGCGGCGACCGCTCCCCCCTGCTCCACGATGGTCGGCTTCTCGGGACTGTGGTGCGCACCAAGCCTCGAGCGAATCCTCTCTACCTCTCCGTCGGGCACCGATGCGACCTCGAGACGGGTGTGGACGTCGTGATGTCGTTGACGGGGCGACGGCGGCTGCCCTCGCCCGCGATCGCTGCCCACGAGTTCGTGAATCGGCTGCGCCGAGAGTCGCGCGCCGATATGGATCCCATCGAATCAGGCTGCGATCCGGGTCGCAATCCTCAAGCATGATCGATCTTGTCGAAATTGCCGAGTCGGGTTAGGTTGCCGGAACGATCCGCTTCAAGGATGAAGCGACTCCCTCGATGGGGAAGGATGGCGACCTTGCGACGCTTGCGATGGATCGTGAGCCTCTCGTTGATCGCGGGTTTCTCGGCCGGGTGCGGCAGTACACGACCGCGCAATTTTCGGGCGATGCTCCACCCGGAGCCGATCGTTCGAGCCAGGGCGGCCGGCTTGAATGGATCGGAGCCCGACCACATCGCCGTGCCGACGCTGATCGAGCGACTCGACGATCGCGATCCCGTCGTGCGGCTCACGGCCCACGAGGCGCTCAAGGAGCGGACCGGCAAGGACTTCGGCTACATCCCTTGGGCCGATGAAGCAGAACGCGCGGAGTCGGCGGCGAAGTGGCGCACCTGGTGGGAAGGAAGTCGCGTCGGTGCCTACAAGCTGCGTCCGGACGCACTAGGCAAGACCCGCCGGAAGCCGTAGACTGAGGTTCTCATTCCGAGCGACCGGCCAGGGAGGGCCGCGCATGACTCGATCCGCAGGCATGTCATCCGTCTCGATCGCCGACCGCGGGGTGCTGTCGCCGGCGGTGCGTCCGATCGCTTGGATCGGCTCCTCGATTCTCGGGGTCGTGGAGTACTGCGGCGGGGTCGCCCTCATGATCGGGTCGGCGATCCGCGCGGCGATCTTGCCGACAGGAGAGCCCCTGTCTTTCGCGCGAGCCACGATCCGGAACCTCGATCGATTCGTCTTCCTCAGCCTCCCGATCACCGCGCTCGTGCATGTCGGTCTCGGCTCTTTCCTTGCGATGCAGGCTTACTTCGGCGCAACTTTCGTCGATGGAATCGGTCCCGTCGTCGGAGTGGGCTTGGTTCGGAATCTGGCCCCATTGATCTCCGGATTCATCCTCGCGGGACTGCTCGCCCCCTACCTGACTGGGGAGTTGCGGGCTCGCACGCGACTCTTCCTGATCGACGAACCCGACTGGACCCCGGATCGCGGGAGCATCTCGGAGCGACGCAGTCGGACCGAGGCTCCGAGGTTGGTCGCCGCCAGGATCCTCGCAGCGGCGATCGCCGGGCCGATCCTCGCGCTCTGGTCCGCCGCGATCGGGATCGTCGTGGGTTGGGCCGTCGGAGGTTCGATGCTCGGAGTCTCGACACCAGGCTTCTTCGACCTCTTCATGGAGATGCTCTGGGTTCGGGACGTCGTGGGCCTGGTGTGCAAGGGGATGCTGTTCGGAGCTGCCGGAGCGATCTTCCCCTGCTTCGAGGGATTACGAGCGAACGACGGCCTCGACTATCACGACTACTCGCCGGCGATTCGCGCGGCGTGCCTCGCCTGCGTGGCGATCCTCGTCATCAACAGCGGCTGGTTCTTGATCTTCTACCATGCCGGACCGGCGTTCGGTCCGACGATCCTCGCGCCTCCGAATCAGTGAGTCGCCCCGGAAGGGCGGATCGGCGTCCGATCCTGCTCAACCGCGACTTGCTCGTTTCGGCATCGCGAACGTGGTCGCGAGACCGGGTGGTGATTCACGAGAGAGGGGAGGGAACCCCGTGTCGGCACGATCCGCAGGCGTGGAAATCCGAGTCGGTCTCTTCGTCGTCGCCGCGCTCGTCGGTCTGTTCGCACTGCTCGGCCTCGCAGGCGGCGGGCCGAGCTTTCTGACGGCGCGGCAGATCATCGAAGTCGACTTCAACGACGGCCAAGGTATTCGCTCAGGGAGCCCGGTCCGCGTCGCGGGGATCGACGGCGGCCGCGTCGTCGATGTGACGCTTGCCGAGATCGACGGTCGTCTCAAGGCTCGGGTTGCGATCGCGGTTCCCGTCGACCTCGCCCAGCGGCTGAAGCAGGACGTCAAGATCACCATTCAGGCGAGCTTGACCGGACAGAGCCGCGTCAACATCGTGTCCTCCGGGCGGTCGTCGGTGACGTTGGTCCCGGGCCAAGTCGTCCAAGGGGTCGAGACGACGTTCTTCGACCCGATCTTGGAGCAGGTCGGACTGGGACCCGTGGAGCGCAGCCACCTCAGCCATACGATCGGCGAGGTCCGCGAAACCGTCGACAACATCGCGCCCAGGCTTCGACAAATGGCGGCGCATCTCCAAGAAACGACTGGGCAGATCAAGGACGCGGCCGAGACTGTCCGCCCGTCGATCGAGGCGACCGCGGGCCACGTCGAGGAGATCGCACGTCGTATCGGCGCCTCGGCGCCTCGGATCGAATCGACGATCACTCGCGTCGAGTCGCTGATGCGGAACGCCGAGGGACTCCTCGCCGAGAACCGACCTGCTCTGACCGCCACGCTCCAGTCGTTGCGCGAGCTCTCGGCGACGGTGACCGACATCGCCGTCAAGGATCGCGTGAAGGTCGAGCGATTGCTCGACGGACTCGACGGCACGCGGGCACGGGCCGACCGTGTGCTGTATCAGGCCGACCTGATCGCCGACCAAGGGATCCAGATCCTCACCAAGAACAAGGCGGACATCGAGCGGACCGTCTCCAACGTTCGCGACGCCACCGACTGGGCCGACAAACTCGTCCAGAAGATCTTCGCCAACCCGTTCGTTCTCAGTCCCTTCTACAAGCCGACTCCGGAAGACGTCCGGGTCCAGGCGGTCTACGACACGGCGCAGGTCTTCTCGAAGGGTGCGAAGGAGCTGAACGACGCCGTCTCGACGCTCGAGGCGATGCGTGCCCGCCCGCAGACACCCACCCAGAGAGAAGAACTCGACGCCATCGAGCGCCGCATCGTCGACGTCACCAGCCGACTCGGCGCAACCTCTCAACAACTCGCGGAGGCCCTGAAACCCCAGCCCCGCCGAGTCACACGATGATGATTTCGAGAATCCAGGGACCCAGTGAACGGACGAACCGTCGGTACTCACGTCCGCATCTCGACTTCCGACGAAATCGAGAAAAAACCGGCCCGATTTTCGCGACTTCTGTTCAATTCCTCACAGCTTCCGCGCCGATACGTTGGGTAGGAACGCTCGAGACCGAAGTCGTCGAGCGATGCGATTCATCGAATCGAGGGCACGAGGCGCGGCGGTGAGCCGATTGCCGGACCCTCGGCGATCTCTCGCGAAGATTCCTACACGATCGAGAACCTGAGAGTGCCGCGGGGCGGGGAAGGCCCTGCGGCGACGACACCAGAAGGGGAGGCACACATGGAAGTTCACGGCGCGGGGGGAGCTCAAGGCCCCCAACCCATCTATCCGCGATTGGCGACGTTCGGCGTCGACGCCGGT
The DNA here is from genome assembly GCA_033763215.1 of Isosphaeraceae bacterium. GTDB lineage: Bacteria > Planctomycetota > Planctomycetia > Isosphaerales > Isosphaeraceae > JANRKW01. Next base: position 146,308 of record JANRKW010000014.1, read on the forward strand.
CACTCCGTCCAAGCGGGGACGCCCCGCGATCAAGTCGAGATCTCTCCGTTGGGGAGGATGCTCGACGGAATCAGCCGGCTCCCTGAGATCCGCCACGAGAAGGTGGAGGAGATCCGCAGACAGATCGCCTCCGGCGTCTATGAGACGCCCGCGAAGCTCGAGCTGGCTCTCGATCGGATGATCGACGAACTCTCGGGTTGGTGAGACGCATCGCGGACGTGACGAACCGTTCCGCAGCCGTGGATCGAGAGCCCGAGTCCGTCCCCTCGCCTCCAACAGCGACGGAACGGACGCGGGCTCCTTCACGTTTCGAACGATCCGTTCACGATGACTCCGGTCCGCCGGACAACCTCTGGCGTTCCTCACCCTCGTTCGACACAATCTGGTGGGTTCGGCCCCTGCCCGTCGATCACTCGCTCGCCATGAGCCGGTGACTTGCCCCGCGCGGGGCGATCGATGAGGCTCGGTCGAGGGCCGGCTCAAATCGCGGAGGGTCTCGCCTTGTCCACGGTTACCGACCGCCTCGACGCCGCCGCCGAGCAATCGCTGGGTTCGATCCTCGTCCGCGAGAATCTGATCTCCGCCGCGCAACTCGATGCCGTCTTCCATTTCGCAAGGCAGCACAACCTCGATCTCCGCCAGGCGTTGCTGCGTCTCAAACTCATCGCGGCGGATCGACTCAGTGCGCTGATCCAGGAACTCGGCGTCAAGACGGTCGCCCAGGACGCACCCGAGGGTCGAGTCGCGCAGGTCACCGAGAGCGTTGTGCTCTCCGAGAGTTCTGCGATGCTCCTGTCCGGGGCGAATCCGCCTCCCGACCTCGTTCAACGCGAACGCGATATCCGAAATGATCTCAAGGAGATCGCCGCGACCGCCGGACCGATCGATCTCGTCACGGAGATCTTCGTCCGAGCGTGCGAGTCGCGTGCGACCGATATCCATTTCGACGCGCAAGAGAATCAATATCGGGTTCGCTATCGAATCGACGGACAACTCCACGACGTCCTCGAGATGGAGTTCGGGCTCGCCACGGCCGTCGTCAGTCGGCTCAAGGTGATGGCGAACCTCAATATCGTCGAGCGTCGCCATGCGCAGGATGGTCGCATCACGATCCGGGTCCGAGAGGAGAATCGCGACCTCCGGATCGCGACGTTCCCCACCGTTCAAGGTGAGAAGGTCGTCGTCCGCATCCACGAGGCCATGGTCGACTCCTACTCCTTCGACAAGCTCGGGCTCGAGCCGAAGGAAGCCGATGCGCTCGACCGCCTCTGCTCGAAGCCGTACGGTGCGGTCCTCGTCGCCGGGCCGGTCGGCGCGGGCAAGACCACCACGCTCTATACCTGCATGAGCCGAGTCAATCGGCCGACGCGCAACCTGATGACCATCGAGGATCCGATCGAGCATCGAATCCCCGGGGTCAATCAGTTTCAGATCGACAACAAGGTCGAGCTCGGTTTCAGCGAGGGGCTCAAGGCGATGCTCCGCCAAGATCCCGACGTCATCATGATCGGTGAGATCCGTGACGAGGAGACGGCACATATCGGAATTCGCGCGGCGATGACGGGCGTACTCGTCTTCAGTACGCTCCACGCGGCCGACGCACCCAGCACGATCGGAAACCTCTACGACTTCAAGATCCCCGGATATCTTCTCTCCAACACTCTGCTCGGCGTCGTCTCCCAACGCTTGATCCGCAAGGTCTGCCCCTATTGCCGAATCGAGTTCGAACCGGACGAGTCGACCTTCTCCCTCCTCGGAGTCGAGCCCGGAGAATTCCCCGACGCCGTCTTCGCCAAGGGACGAGGCTGCCCCGCCTGCTTCAAGACCGGATACCTCTCGCGAACCGGCGTCTTCGAGATCATGGAGATCGGCGAGGTCCTTCGGGAACTCATCTTCCAGCAGATCTCCAAGGACGTACTCCGCAAGGTTGCGATCGACATGGGAATGCAAACGTTGAGACAGAGCGCGGTCGATAAGGTACTCAGGGGCGTCTCGACGGTGGAGGAGATCTACCGCGTCGTCGCCATGAACTGAGCCTGGGGATCGATTTCCCAGGGAAGCGACTCGAGTCGAGGTCGGAAGGAATCCGACGCATCGAGTCGCTCGCTCTTCGATCACTCGCTACCCGACAGGGAGGTCGGCGATGCGTCTGACTCAGCGGGTCTTCGGACCCTGGACCGCCGTGATCCTCACTCTCGCCGCGATCACGGCGGATGTTCGCGCCGACGAGCCCTCTCGCCTGGGCCGCATCTTCCGATTCGGAGGCGGATCCTCGCCTTCGCAACCAAAGCCCGCCCCCGCACCACGTCCGGCGCCGCCTGCCGCGCGAAATCCGGTCCTCGGACCGGTCACTCCGCACGACCATGACCACGCCGCGCCGGTCGCTCCGCGAACGACCGCCGTGATGCCGATGCCGGCGACCCCCGCCCCCGCGACCCCGACATTCTCCGAGGGACCGAGCGCCGCTCCTCGAATCGCTCCCCAACCCCGGAACTCGAAGCCTCCGACCGAGTCCGACCCGCTCGTGACCCGAATCTCGATCGGACGCTCAGACAACGGAACGCGTTTCGGAATGTTCATGCATCTGTACGCCGACGGTACCTTGGTCGACACCGAAGGCGTGCATCGCGTGAGCCAAGATGCCCTCGAGCCCGTGCTCAAGGCTCTGCGGATGGGTGAACTCTATCGGCAGAAGGGCCATTGCGGAGGTCCGCCCACCGACTTCATCGAACAGATCCACATCGTCGTCTACGACAGGAATCTCGGGAAGCTCCGCGCAACGGCCTTCACTTACTCGGGGAACACGCACGGGTGCGACCCGTCGATCAAACATCTCCACGCCGCACTCGACAACCTCCAGGCGCGCCTGGTTGGTCAACCGAGCCCCGCCGTCGCGAGTGGGCCGGCCGCCGCCGCACCCGCCGTCTCAAGCAATGCTCCCGTCCTTGGTCTCACGCCCGTTCGCTGAGTTCCAATGATCGCCTCGTCCCCTCGGTCGCGGTCTCGCCGCGACCGAGAAGGACGTGGTTGGTTCATCCAGCGCTTTCTCGATAGCCGTCGATACCGGGCCGTCGTTCGGACGCTCCCCCGGTTCTTGGCACTCGATCTCCGACCTGATAGAATTCCGAGAACGATTCTCGATTGGATCGACGAATCCGACGTATCCGCGCCCGTCGTCGACGAGAATCGGAATTCTCGGGAACTCCCCTGTGACCGACCCCGTCTCCTTGCCCCCGGTCAGCATCTCGGAGAGCCCGGAGGAGAAGTTCCGGGAATATCTCGAGATCCGCGGGGAGAAACTCACTGATCCCCGGCGTTTGCTCGTGCGCCATATCTTCGATTCACATAAGCACTTCGACGCCGACGAGCTCGTGGCCGACCTTCACCAGGCTGGACGAAAGGTCAGCCGAGCCACCGTTTATCGGACCCTTCGCCTCCTCGTGGGAGCTGGGCTCCTCCGCGAATTGCGACTCACGAATCGGACAGCCTACGAACACGACTACGGCTATCCGTCGCACGACCATCTCCACTGTGCGACGTGCGACAAGGTCTTCGAGTTCAGCAACGAGGAGATTCGTAAACTCCGCGAATCGATCAGTCTGACGCATGGATTTCGCGCATCGGGTCACCGCTTCGTGATCACCGGTACCTGCTCGGAGTGCTCGCGGGCGCGGAGTCGCCGTCGCCAACTCGACTTGATCTGAGTGGGCGACGGCGCGAAGAGGTCATTCGAGATAGCCGAGGTCGGCCAACCTCTGCTCGATGATTGCCTGCTCCTCCGCCGAATACTCGAACCCGGCGTCGTGGGGCCCCGACGGCTGAGCCGACGGTTCGTCGCGTCGGTATCTCTTCGAGACGTCGAGGCAGTCGAGCGGGGATCCCTCGACATGGCCTGGGATCGGCATCCCCATCCAGTTCAACACCGTCGGGCAGATGTCGTTGAGATGCGCCTCGATGCGTCGTCCGGGTTCGACGCCGTTTCCCGCAACCACGACGATTCCTTCCGGACGATGCGTCCCCGGGAGATTGTCGTCGGCCTCGACCCACGCAGTCCCGGGAGCGAGCTTGGTGCGAACCCAATACTCCTCGTCGGGAAGCGCGACCAGGTCGGGGTAGCCCTCACGAGCGGGATCGACTCCGTAGCTCTCGGCGACCGAGACGATCTTCGGGAAGAGGCGGGTTCCCTTCTCGGGATGCATCGCCTCGCTCAACGCTGCGATCGCCGCCTCGCGGGCTTCCTCGACCTGTCGCGGCGTCTCGAGGGGCGCTCCCTTGCGTCGCATCGATGAATTCAGATAGACCATCGCCGCAGTGTCTTGATGGGGAGCGAACGCCAGGGTCCGCTTCCAGTCGAACGGGTATTGTGCACGGATCGAATGCTCGAAGACGGCGGAGCGGGCTTCGGGATCCTTGCGCTTGGCGAGATAGGTCCTGAGATGATCGATCCCCTGTCGAACCCGTCGACGCAACCGCCCGACCACTCCCGGAAACCGAGCGACTCCAGCGTCGGCCAGGATGCGATTGACGTGCACTCGTCCAAGACAGGAACCGAAGCCGTGGTCGCTCGCGACGAGAATGCCCGCGTTCCGTTTGTCCGCGAGTTCGCAGAGTCGGCCGATCGCCGTGTCGAGCCCGCGCATCGCCTCGCCCGCGAGCCGGTTCATCTCCGGGTGCTCGATGCCGGTCTCGTCGACGTTCAAGTAGCGCCAAGCCCGATGCTGGAACGGGTCGAGATTCTGGAATTGGACCATCAGCACCGACCAGTCCGACGCCATCTCATCGGCGAGATTCGCCGCGTCGGCTCGGGCTTGATGCAACTCGACGGTCAACCGCACATTCTCGGCCATCTCGGCCGCGTCGCGCGGCGGACGCTTCCAAAGCGCCCGGATATGATAATTCGGCACCTCGCTCCGAAGTCGCTTGCCGAACTCGGGACATCCCGAGATCGCCCCTTCGAGATGTGGCGCGTCGATTCCCGAGACCATGATCCCTCGAACCGGGGTCGGCGGGTAGGTCACGGGGACGTTGAGGCTGACGACCGTCCGACCGGAGTCCGAAAGGAGCTTCCAGAAGGTCGGCACGCGGATGCGACCCGCGTGGTTGACCTTCATACGGTTCGCCGCCATGTCGAAATAGCGATGGTCGAACACGCCGTGCCGCGCCGGGCCGCACCCCGTCATGAGTGTCGTCCACGCCGCGGATGTCATCGGTGGAATCGTCGAGCGGAGCGTCCCCGATGCCGACCGGCGCAGCAAAGCGTCGAGATTCGGCATGAATCCGCGTTCGCGCATCGGGTCGAGAACCGACCACGTTGCGCCGTCGAGTCCAAGGATGAGCAGTCGCTCGTTCATCGGCATCGGTTCCGTCCTCTCGACTCGTAGCTTCGGTCGCTCGATCACCCACGCCTTCCGGTCCGACTCTGGAGCGCTCAGCTCGCTCGGGCGAGCGCGAGGCTTCCCTGGTCGAGCACGAGGTGCGAGTCGAAGTACGACGAGACCTGGTACCGCTCGCCCTTCGAGCGATAGAGCAAGCCGACCGCCTCGCGCAACTTCGTGCCGATCGAACGGCTGCGCTTGGCGTGATCCTGCTGGAGTTGGAACGCTCGAGAGAATCGTTCCGCGCGGGCCGCGAAGTCGGTAGGAACCGGCGTTTTCACGGCGACGGCCATGACGGTGTGCGGAAACTTCTCATATCCCTGATAACCGGTCAGCCGAGCGCCGTAGGGCTCGAGCATCCGACGCACGCAACTCGGCGTCATCCGCCAGTAGTCGTCGGGATAACCGTGGATCCGGAAGTTGAGCGGTGAGGTGAAGATGAACATCCCGCCCGGCTTCAAGGCGCGAAAGACCTCGTCGTAGGCGCGTCGAACCTCGAAGACATGCTCAAAGGTCTCGATGCAGAGAATCGTGCCGGCTTCGCCGTCGCGAAGGGTCATCGCGCTGACGTCCTCGACCCGATCGACGCCTGGGCCGGAACGCATGTCGCAGCCGACGTAGTCCTTTCCGGGAAACAGCCGTCGCAAGTCCGCGTAGTCGAGTTGGCCTTCGACCTGGTAGGAGCCGAACTCGAAGATCGGGCCCGGGCACTCGAAATGCTCGGCCGCCAGGCTGCAGAACGCCTTGGTGTGGTCTCTCATCGCCGCCGCTCCTCCTTGAGCCGCCCGTGCCGGGCTACGAGTGTCGATGGTCGGATGCGTCGCGAAGGCCGACGACCCGTTCGCGCGGAGCGTAATTCAAGATCTTCCAAAGGTCAAGGCGGACAGAGGTCGCGAATGCCGTCGAGGAATCCGGATCCGGAGCGCAGGTCGGTTCGATCGACTGGCGTTGCGTCGCTCGCTTCATTAAAATACGGTTTGAACGTCGATCGAGGCCGTCCTCGATCAACTGGGTTGCCTCGAATGATGATCTCCTCACTTGGACTTCGCCGGAAGGACGGCCGACGCATGGCTGGAAAGCCGCAGAACCGCAGGGAGCTCCGCCGCCAGTACGAGGCCGCCGAGCCGCTCGATCCCATGGAGGAAGAAGCCGACGACCTCGTCGATGGCGACGATGATGACGATAGCTCCGAACGAAAACCCAAGAAGAAGGCCAAAGCACCCGCGAAGGCGAAGACCAAGGCGACCAAGGCTCCCAAGCCTGCCGCTCGCATGCGGATCGTCTGGGTGGTGATGAACGACGCGTTCAAGCCCGTCGCCACATTCGAGTTCTCGCAAAAGGAAGCCGCCGAGGCGCGCGCGAAGGAACTCACCGAAAAGGGCAAGGGCACCCACTTCGTCCACAAACAGAAGGAAGCCATGCCCGACGACGCTCCAGGGCTTGGAGCCGTCATCCCCAGACCCGTCGCTGCCGCCGCCCCCGCAGCGGTGAAGGAATCCGCGGCTCCTGCGTCCGTCGAGGATGAAGAGGAGAGCGAGGACGATGACGAGTCCGAACCCGACTACGGCGACGACGAGGACGAAGACGAGTGAGCGTTGTCCGGGCCCTCGGATTCCTCGACCACCATTCGAAACAGAAAAAGACCGGCCGAAAGGCCGGTCTTTTTCGTTAATGGGCGCATCAGGATTCGAACCTGAGACCTCACCGTTATCAGCGGTGTGCTCTAGCCAACTGAGCTATGCGCCCCTCATCGCCAGCGACTTTGCGATGGACAACATTCTAAACGCAGTTCGGCGTACGTCAACTCCCCGCAACGAGAAACCGAAGCCGCTTCGGGATTCTCCGGATCGGGATTCCCGATCAGTCCTCGCCGAAACGGCGAATCCCGGACCTTCGCGACGTGTGACGACGTCGCGCGAGTAGCGTAGTTTCGATTCGCGGACTCTCGCTAGGGCCTTCCGACACCGCCGCCTGTGAATGGCGTTTCCACATGCGCTGCGCAATCTCACGAACGCGGGCTCGTAGCGCGGACGGCGTCAAGATCTCGACTTGGTCGCCGAAACCGAGAAGCCAACGGACGAGATCCTCGCCCGTGCACGCGGGAAACCGCAGCTCCACGCGCCCATCCTCGAGCAGTTCGGCGCGCTGATCGAAGTGCCAAGTCGAGTCGAGGACTTCCGGTGCGACGAGGCTCGAGAACCTCAGAAACACCTCTTGTTCGACGCTCGCTTCATGCGGATCGGTCACCCAAACTCCGGCGAGATAGGGCGTCATGTCGAACCTCGGGGGAATGGAGTATGGTTCCTTCGTCGTGCACAGCCGCTGGATGTAAGGGACGCGGAACAGACCGACTCCTCGATGGTGCGATGATCGTCCGATCACGCACCACATCGTCTGCGAGAGCACAATCCGATAAGGGCTCACTTTTGTATCGAACCGCGCGGCATCGCCTGGATCTTGATACTCCAGGCGGACCTGGTATCGACGACCGAGTGCGTCGAGCAGACCATCGTAGATTGGTCGACGCTCCTTGGGGCGCTCCAAGATCGGGCGTTCGAGAGGCACCCAGATCGAGTTCAAGCGATCTCGGCTCTCGATCGAGCGGCTTCCAACGACCTTGACCAGACCTTCCCGAGCCCGCCGGATCAGGTCGAGTCCATCACGTCCGCCCCAGAGCTCCGCGAGGACGATCAGAGAGGCAACCTCGATCTCCTCGGGAGTACTGCTTCCGGAGCATCCTTCCCCCTCGCGGCTCAGGCCGTAACCCATCCGATCAGGATAGTAGTCGATCGCGAGGCCGGCTTCTTCAAGGATCACGAAGTCACGGAAGATCGTCCTCCGACCCACCCCCAGCTCTTCCGAAAGCCGCCTGCTGTTGAGGTAGCGATTCGACTGCAGCAGCAAAAGCAGGCGCAGTAACCTTCGAAGCGGTGATCGATCGGCCGTCGTTCTAGGCATCGATGGACTCGAACTTCCCTGGTCCGATCCCTGGACGACGTCGACCAAGCCGTCTCTCGCCGCCGAACCTCCCTCGAGGTCCGAACCAACCAGGTACCGAGTCCAAGCTAAGACATTTCCAAAGAATGGGAGAACTTCACCGTGGCCTGACACGAGCGTTCCCGATTGTCTCGCGCCGGTCGGTTGACAAATCCGCCTACCCCCACTACTCTTATATCCGTTGGGCAGATAGCTCAGCTGGTAGAGCACAGGACTGAAAATCCTGGTGTCGCCGGTTCGATCCCGGCTCTGCCCACTTCACGTTTCACGCTAGGCCCCTCCTCGGAGGGGCTTTTCTCGTTCGAATTCCCACCCCCTTTTGCCAAAAGACCCCGGCCCGACCGAGGAGTACTCCTCGGTCGGGCCGTCGCTTTCCCCCTGCCCTCGAATGCAATCGACTTCGATCAGGAGCGACGCATTCTGCTCTCCGCCATCAGCATTTCCGCGAGGAGGTCGAGGTCTTGGTCGGTGGTTTGGTTCAGGTTGGCGTTGGAATCGGAGTCGGAGTCGGAGTGGGTGGGGG
>JANRKW010000015.1:0-35487 GCA_033763215.1 Isosphaeraceae bacterium
CGCCGAGGCCGCCGCCGCCCACACCGCCGCCGCCGCCGCCCACACCGCCGCCGCCGCCGCCGATCGAGTTCGTCGGGAACAGCGCCACGCCGGGGTTCGGAGCCGCGAACGTCGCCTTAGGTCCGAGGACGTTCGAGTTGAGCTGCATGTCGAAGTTCACGCCGATCATCTCGAAGAAGTCGTCGGCGAGCGTGATGAACCGCACTTCGATCGAGACCTGGAGGTCCTGCAGCTTGCGGAGCTGCTTCAAGAGATCCGCGATCTCTTCATGAACCTCGGCCGTGTGACGGATGATCAAGCTGATCGAGAGGTTGTACGGGATGATCGAGCCGATCGGCTGGGTATCGGCGCCGAGTCCGTCGCCGAAGCCGCCGCCCATACCGTAGGCACCGTCGAACGGCTTGCCGTTCTCGTCGTGGATCTGCCAGGTTCCCGGCGCGACCGAGGTCGTGATGAGCTGGATCAGCGGCATCATGTCGTAGGTCGGGCGAGCACCCTTCATGACCTGCACGCCGCCGCCGCCGTTGCCCAGAACGCTCACGGCGCTGTTGTTGATCTGCGTGGCGTCGACGACGCCGCCGGTCTGCGTGAGCTGAGGATCGACGGGCGTCGTCGGACCGGCGGTCGGCTTGGCCGGCGTCCGGTTGGGGCCGATCACCAGGTCGCCGACCGGGTAGGTCCGGCTGAAGGTGTTCGCCGTCGACGACTGCGGGCTCGTGATCAGCAGGGCGTCGTCTTCGAGACGGAAGGTCAGGCCGAGCGGACGAAGCAGGAACTTCAGCGCGGTCTTCAGCTTCATGCCGTTGACCGACAGGTTCACCTTCGTCTCACGGGTGATCCCCTCCTCGAGGAACGCCTTGTTGTCCGGGACGATGTTCAGGCCGGTGTAGTTCTGGAGGAAGGTGATCGCCTCGTCCAGGGTCTGATCCTTGAAGTTCAAGGAAACCGGCTCTTCCATCTTGCGCTGGATCGCCAGCGACGCGACCGTCGCGGAGTTGTCGAGTCGCTTGTTCAGCTCGCGCCGACGGTTCGTCAGATCCTTGAAGTCCTTCGGCATCGAGATGCTGTCGCGGACCACGTCGGGGTTGACGATCGCGGCTTCGTCGACGGCGTCGAGAGCGGCGAGGAAGCCTTCTTCCTTGGCCTTCTTGTTCTTGACGCCCGTCTCGTAGTGCCGTTGCAGCCGAGCCTTGTAGGCGAGCATCGCACCGGCGACCTCGTTGGGATCGATCTCGGTGACGCGGACCGCCAGCGTTTCCGCGAGGGCCCAGTCGCCGGCGGCCTGTGCCGCTTCAGCCTTCGACATCAGCGCCGCGACCTGCTCCTTCTTGGCCTTGTCGGCCTCGAGGATCCGGAGCTTCTTGTTCTCGATCTCGGCGCGGGCCGTCTTGTCCTTCATCTTGACGTCGAAGGTCGCCTTGTCCTTCTTGGCGAGTTCGATGGCGACTTCGAGGCGACGGGTCATCGTGCGGGCGACGGTCGGGGGCAGATCCTTCGCCTTCACCGATGCGAGCGACTCGGTCAAGATCTGGATCGACTTGTCCGGGTCGGTCTCGAGCCAGCGGCGAGCCTCGGCGACCTTGGTGCCGACCTCGGCATTGACCCGCTGAGCCTCGAGGGCTTGGGCGTCGTTGAGCGCGTCGGTCGCAACCGCTCGGCCGGCCCCTTCGGCGGCCTTGCCGTCCGCGGGCAGCTTCGCGAGGAGGTCGTCGATCTTCTGACGCATTCCCTCGTCGAGTTCGGCACCCGAGGCCGACACTTCGCTGAGGAGAGCCTTCGCCCGAGCGACGTCGCCCTTTCGCATCGAGTCGAGTGCGGCTTCGTAGACCTGAAGCGCACCGCCTTGTTGCGAGAGCGAGATCGAGGCGATCAGCTCTTCCGCCTTGGCTTCGACGCCGAATCCGCCCTTCTTGGCTTCCTCGGCGAGTTGGCGAGCGGCCGGGAAGTTGCCCTGGCTGAAGAGAGCGCGAGCTTGCGTCAGCATCTCTTCACCCTTGTTCGCGGCCGGAGCGGCTTCGAGAGCCAACACCGGAGCGGGCTCGGTCGCGAGCGGGGCGGCGTCGAGGGCCGGCGGGGTCGCCGTCGGAGCCGCGAGCACCGGAGGAGCATTCGCGTCGGTCGGCTGAACGGCGGTGTCGCCGGGAGGAGCAAGAGCCGGCGCGGGCGCCGTCTCGAGCTGAGCGGCTTCGCGGAACTTGGTCTCCGCCGCAGCTTGATCACCCTGCGCGAGCAGGCGATTGCCTTCGCGTTCGGCGACGATCGCGGGCGGCTCGTTCCCGGCGGGAAGCACCGCGGCATCGACCGGAGCCTGAGCCACCATGCCCGGCTGAGCACCGCGGGCCTTGGCCATCGCGATGTCGTGGAGCACTTCTTCGGCACGCTCGGTCGAGAGCGCCGGAACGACGTTCATCCCCTGGGCACGGCGGGCCTTCGCCTCGGCCTCCTCGAGCTTGCCCTGCGAAGCGAGGGTGCGAGCTTCCTGCACGAGCGCCTCGTACACGCCCTGGCTCGGCTGGGCCTTCGCCGGAGCGTTGCGGAGCGCGTCGCGACGACGCAGCGCCCGAGCCGCGGAGGCGAGCTTCGAGGGATTGTCCTCGAGAACGCTGAAGTTCAAGCCCCAGCCGTTGACCTCGAGTGCGATCGCTTCGGCCTTTTCGTACTCGCCCGCGGCGAGTGCCTGGCGGCCGTCCTTGATGAGTCGCTTGGCCGACTCGCGGTCGCGGGCCGCCGAGGCGACACCCTCGGCCTTGGGCCGAGCCTTGTCGAGAGTCTCCTGGACCTTCGCCGGGGTGTCGTCGAAGAGCGACCACTTGACGTTCATCGACTGAACTCGAGTGATCAGCTCGCCCGCCTCGGCGTAGTTGCCCATGCGGATCTGCTCGCGAGCCTGCTGGAGCATCCAGCGGGCTTGCTGCTTGCCGTCCGACGTTCCGCGGGGTGCGTCGCCCGTGGGGGCCGGGGTCGGCCGGGGCGAGGCTGCGTTGATCTGGGCCACGTATGCGTCGAGCTTCGACGCATCGTCGGCCGTGAGCATGTCGCGATAGTCGGACGCGGCCTTGAAGTACTTGGCCGCGCGCTCCATGTCGCCGAGGTTGTAGAGCTTGATGCCCGCCTCGACATACTTGGACGGAGCCACCGGCGGCTGAGCGCGACCGACCGCGCCGGCCGGCGCCGCGCCTTGCTGCGGCGCGCCTTCCGTGGCAGCGCACCAGGCGCCGACTGTCAAGAGGATCGTGAGCGTTCTATGCGTTCCCAACGCGACCTCCTTTCGCTGCTGACGAGGACAACCGCCGACTTCCCTGACGACGGTATGGGACTGCCCTCGCGCTGCGAGACGTGATTCCGGTGCTTCGCTCGGCCGTCGCCCCAAGGGGGTGAGGCGAGGCTCCTCGTTCGCCATGGTTCGGAGATGAATCGACAGGTGTAGATACGGCGCAACCGGGAGCGATGAGGAGACGGGGGGAGTCATATCCCACTCCCACCCGGCGGTCAAGCGAGGCTCATTCGATTTTTCGGACTTTTCCGCCTGTGACGATAGTGACTCTCAAAAAAGAAGCCGCTTTGCGGAGAAATCCTCGGAAGTTCAAGTCGAACCCTCGAATTCGCCGATAATCACGCCTCGCTCGGTTTCGCGGGCATGCCCCAGATGATCCGCAGGACCGTCAGACTCGTACCGGCGAACCCACCGCGACCGCGCCGGCCTCTCCAATCGGAGCGATCCTCGCCACCGCACTCTTCGCGCCCTTCGCGCATGAAAACGACGCCGGCCGCTCTGTTCGAGCGGCCGGCGTCGAAGTGAGGTCGAAACGCGGCGATCCGCGTCGGGATCAACGAAGACCGGCTCCCATGCCGCCCATGCCGCCGAGGCCGCCTGGCCCGCCCATCATCATGCCGCCGTAGCCGGAACCGTCCATCATCCCGGGCTGGCGACGCTTCGACGAATCCTTCAGCGCCTGACGATAGTTCGCATCCATGTCGGCGCGAACCTCATCGGAGACGTCGAAGGCCTGGCTCCGAACGGTCACGGTCCCGTCCGGCCGCACCAGCATCGAAACGATGGGAACCTCGAAGCTGCCGCCGCCGAGAGCGGGCGTGACCGGCCGCAACCCGCCCAGCGTGTCGAGGACGACGTTGCGGCTGTTGAAGTCGACCGCCTTGTTCTTCGTGGTCCCCGCACCGTCCGAGGAAGGCAGTTCCGCGGTGGCGTACTCCCCGACGATCTCGCCCGGGGCCGCCATGTCGTTGCGGACGACGGTGTGCCCCGTATCGGGATCCCACCGAATGACCTGATAGTTCACGAGGTCCGGACGCTTGGCGTCGCCCGCGACATTCATCGCGTAGGCGGCGATGTCGGCGGGAACGGTGACCTCTTCGGTCGGCTTGCTCCAAGGGCCCTTGAGCTCGTTGCTCTCGGTATCGGTACCCGCGCTGACGTCGGAGCGGAGGTAGTTCGGATTGTAGCAGACGATGCGCACTCGGTAGCGGTAGGTGGTATCGGGCTGAACGGTGAAGTCGAGTGAGCGAACCATGACCTCGGGCTGCTCGGACTTCTCGAAGTTCATGTCGTCGGTGGGACCGGTCGAACCTCCGCCCATGCCGAGAGAGCCGAAACCGCCCGACATCTCCTCGCCGCCGTCGCCGAACCCCATCCCCATCGCCATGCCCATTCCACCCTTCCCGCCGGACATGCCTCCCATACTTCCGCCGGCCTTCATCATCGCGGACATGCCGCCCTCGCCCATGCCGGGCCCCATGAAGGCTCCACCCGCGAACCCGCCGCCGGCGGCATCCTTGGGAACTTCGCGCTTCTCCTTGGGAACCAGATGGGCGACGTGCACGCCGCTCCAGTAGCCGGCGCGAAGGAACGGCAACGGGTCGACGAGTGCCGACAGGCGAACGTCTTCCGGCGCGAGTTCCTCGTCGATCTCGGGGAGGTTGTCGAGAACGTCGAGATTCTTGTCGGCGTCCACGGGTTCCCAGGGACCCCACGCACCCTCGGGACCGCGCGTCTGCCGTTCGGCCTCGAGTCGTGCGTAATTCGGGTAGGCGATCGACGGATCCTTGAGCGCCGCGAGCCAGTTCTCCTTCATCTTCTTGTTGTCGAGAGTTCCGGAGATCACGACCCAACGGTGACCCTTGGTCTCCTCCTTGTAGACGACCTGTGCCTTCGCGGCCTCCGCCTCCGCCTTCTCGCGATCGAGTTCTTCCTTCGTCTTGGGCTTCTCCTTGGCCTTGTCGGCGGAACCGGACAGGACCCGCTTGAGGCGAGCCTCTTCAGCCTTCCGTGCCTTCTCGGCCTCTTCCTTCTGACGGGGGGTCATCGGACCGCCGCCGCCCATGCCCGGCATGCCCGACATCTCGCCGTCCATGCCGCCGTAGCCGCTGCCGTATCCGCCGCGATTGCGACGGCCCGCACCCCGCTTGGCGGTATCCTTGGCATCCGGCCCCGTGTCGGGAATCCGCTCGCCCTTCTCATTGAGAGCGAACATCAAGAGACCGCCGCGTCCCGGGAAGACGTACAACTCCTCGGGAGCGATGATCTCGGGCTGGTCTCGGATCAGGCCCGCGCCCGGCTCCGGAGTCACCCACTTGCTCGCGACCTTGAAGTCGTTCGGGTTGAGACTCGAGGCGACCTGCTTGTCGACCGCCGTCTGGAAATCCGACTTGGTGATCCCCGCCGACTCGAGCTTGGCGAGGATGTCCTCCACCTTCTGCTGTGCGGAGAGATTCGATTCGGCCTGCTCCGCCTTCTTGGCGAGAGCCTCCGGCTCGAGGTCGATCGTCTTCGAGGTCAGCGCCAGGACGACGAAGAGCAGGAACAATAGGACCGACAGGCTGATCACGGCCTTCTCGCCGTGTTTGAGCCCGATCGCCTTGATTTTCTCGACTGCCGCGTTGGCCATGTTCGCCGTTCCCCCGATGAAGGGTCATCGAAGCTTGGATTCGTGAATTGGTCGATCGAGAATGCGTGGGATGCGAGCGAATCGGCTCCGACGATCTCGATCCGGATGGGAGTCCCGCAGTGAGGTTCGGCCGAGGAGAATCGATCTCGCACGCCGAGCGAGGAACAGTGCCCCGCTCGGCGACGGCGACGACTCGAGAGGAACACGCGATCACATATCTTCGGCACTCGGAGGAACGCCCGGAGCTCCTGGAGCGGCGGGAGCGCCCGGATCCGGCACGCTGGCCGCAGCCGGTGCCGCCGGAGCGCTCGACGACGCATCGGAGGCGCCGAGCGAAGCCTGAGGGGCTCCGGGCGGGTTGTAGAATCGTGCGCGACCGTAGATCGTGACCTGGACGATGTCGTAGTACTGGTCGACGGCGGCTCGCGTCATCTTCTTGCGGGCCTTGTCCTTCTCCTCGCGTTCCTTGCGCATGTCCTTCTGGCGGATGTCGGTTCCCTTCTTGGCGGCGCCGCCGGGCATGCCCGGCCCCATCATGCCGCCGTAGCCGCCTTCCTCGTCCATCATGCCGCCCATTCCGCGGCCCATCATGCCGCCGTAGCCGCCCGGCATGCCGCCCATCATCGAGCCGTAGGCGCCGCCGTCCATCATCATGGCGCGACCGCCGGGCATGCCGCCGTAGCCGCCCATCATGCCCATCATCCCCATCATTCCGCCGCCGATCATCTCACCCTTGACCGGCTTGCTCACGGGAACGGGCGGCTTGACCAGGTCGAACTCCATGACCTGGATGGCCAGGGGCGAGTTCTCGAGGCCGATGAAGAAGTCCTGGAGACGGTTCTGGTCGACCAGAGCGGTCATCATGACGGGCACGACCTTGAACTGAGTGCTCGTCCCGGCGACGTAGTACATGTCCTCGACCGCGCCGGCCATTCCGCCGCCGGAACCCATGCCCATCCCCATGCCGCCGGCCATCATCCCGCGGCTCATCGCGCCGCCGCCGGGAGCGCCGTAGCCCTCCTGAGCGCCCTCGCCTCCCTCCGCGGGGGTTTCCTCTTCGGGATCCACCGCCGGCGCCTTCTCGACGGCCTCACCGTCGGCCATCGACTTCTGGTCTTGGGCCGTGGGGCTGCCGATGTCGAGAAGATCGATCTGCTTGACGACCGCGCCGTCCCAGTCCTTGGCGTCGCCGTTGATCTTCGCGACGGCGTCAAGAACGCTGCCTTGGACCCAGAGACGCTCCTGTGCGGCCCAGACCTTGCCGAGCTTGGGCGGGTTGGTGGCGTCGAAGACCGAGGGACGAAGGAACGACTTCTCGTCGGGAACGACCACGATCCCGGTCCCCTCCATCGGCATCCAGGGGTTCACCTTCTTGTACGTGCGCGTGACTTCTTCTTCATACACTTGCACGTAGTCGGTGATCGCCTTCTGGATGGCGCCCTTGTCGACGTTCTCGGGGAGCACGCGGCCCCACTCCTTGAACGGAGCCTTGGTGCCGTCGGGGGCGTCGGGCCAGGTGAGCAGGGGAGCCTGGTTCGAGTAGAGCTTCTCCCAGGCCTTGTCGACGTCGGCGGTGACGACGGTCGTCTTCTCGTCGACGAGCGGCTTGTACTGAGCGTTCGGGAGTCCCGGGGACGTGTAGTTCGCCACGTCCTTGTCGGCGGCGATGATCGCGTCGGCCTGGGTCTTGGCCTTCGCCTTGACCGGTCCGGAACCGACGAAGTAGCCGATCATCGGAAGCAGGAACGCGATCACGGCCGCGATCCAGAAGCGGTACTTCACCGCGAGCTTGAGGAAATCCTTGACTTGGTCCATGGCCGATTCTCACCCTTCGGATCGAGGATGGTCGAGTGTTCGGACGATGCGAGACGCATGGGTTGGAGGGTCGAGCCGAGCGGGCCGATCGCGTCGTGCCGCTCGGATCGACTGCACGGATCCGGGATCAAGGATTGCCGGGCGCCGCGGGTGCTGCGGGAGTCGCGGGAGCCGCCGGTGCGGCCGCGCCGGGAGTCGCGGGAGCGGCGGGCGCTGCGGGAGCGTTCTTCTGCGCTTCCTGCATCGCCTTGGTCATCGCCTCGCCGACCTTCTTGACGTCCTCGATGACCTCCTTCGATCGCTTGATCGACTCGGCCTCGAGCTCCGCCTCGGTCGGGATCTTGACGGCTCCCTTGTTCTTCTCGCTGGTCTCGGCCTCGCGGAGCGCCTTGACGATCTCCTCGTAGGTCGGAGCGGGAGCGTCCGGGGTCGGCGGCTGCCAGACGAATTGGATCAAGAAGTCGGTGCGCGTGAGGTAGGTCATGTTCTTGGCCGCGGCGTTGGGATCGCCCATCATGCCGCCGAAGCCGCCTCGCATGCCGCCCGGCATCATGCCGCCGCCCATCATCTCCTCCATGTCCATCGCGCCGCCGTATCCGCTCTTGCCGCCGCCGAAGCCGCCGCCCATGCCGCCCATCATCCCGGCGCCGCCCGACATGTACATCGATGCCATGTCTCCGCCTTCACCGCCTTCGCCGCCGCCGCCGGCCGGAGCACTGGCGCGAGCAAGCAGAGGCGCGGGGTTGCTGGCCTGATTCCCGGCGGAGCCCTTCTCCTTGGACCATTGCTTGTCGGTCGTCATCCACGCGAGAGCCACGTGATGAGCCCCGAACTGGCGGAAGCTGGGAACCTGGAGCCCGGGGAGCACGATCTGCTGGAGGTAGTCCACCGGACCGAACGCGGTGCGCCTGTCGGGCGGGAGCTTGAGGTCGATCGGCTTGGGCAGCGGGTTGTAGTGGTGACCCACGACCTGGATGATCCATCCCGGACCCGACGGAGGATTGTCGCGGTCGTAGGGGTGCATCAGATTCTTGAAGTTCGAGGGGATCGAGTCGAACCACTCGGTCGCCACGTCGGCGCGGTACACGGGCGCGATGCGGTCGACGTGGACACGCAGCTTGTCGATGATCGGCTGATTCTTGGGCACGCGCGGGTCGAGTCCCCAACGCTTGACCGGATCAGGCAGATACTTGTTCAGGGTCATCAGGAAGGTCGGCCACTTGGCGCGGTCGCCGTCGGGCAGGACGAGCGACTTGCCTTCGTCGAACTTCGCCTGCCAGGCCGCCTTCGCCGCGTCGAACTCGGACTTGAAGCCCGCGCCTCTAGTGCTGGCCGACTTGGCCGACGCGACCGCCTTCTTGAACGGCTCGGTATCGACCTTCGCCAAGGCCTTGTAGTCGCCGTAGAAGAGCGCCGTGAACCCCAGCATCAGCAGCGCACACGCCGCGAGGATCCACGGCTTCTTGGCGCGGATCATGCGGACCTGTTCGATCTCGGGCGGCAACAGGTTCGTCCGAAGCGGGCTCTTGCCCAGGCCTTGGAGGGCCAAGCCGTACGCGACGCCGAACGAGAGCATGTTCTCGGCGAACTGCGGCGACGCCGTGACCTCGTCGCCGACCATCCGCTGGTAGGACGAGAGCTTCTCGACCTCGATGCCCGTGACGTTCTGCTGCAGGAACTTCTGAAGTCCCGGCATCTTGAACGCGTTGCCCAGGCCGATGATCTTGGCGATCTTCGCCATCCGGTTCACGCTCGAGTAGAATCCGATCGAGCGGTTGATCTCGCTCGCAAAGTCGTTGAACACGCCGCGCATCGCGGTGAAGACGGCCTTGGGATCGGGAGCCTTGGTCGCGTTCTTCTTGAGGTGCTCGGCCTTGGCGAAGGTGAGCTTGAGCTCCTTCGTGAGCGCCCGCGTGAAGTGATTGCCGCCGATCGGTACGTTGCGCTGCCAGATCCGCGTCCCGTCGGTGATGATCAGGTCGGTGTGATCGGCACCCATGTCGATCAGCACCACCGAACCCTTCACGTCGGAACCCTTGATCTGGTCCCAAGCGATGAAGTTGTACAGGGCGATGGGAGACATCTGGACGACGTCGATCTCGATGCCGGCGATCTTGTAGGGCAGGATCGCGCGGTTGATCTGATCGCGCTTCATGGCGAAGAGGCCGACCTCCGCCATCGTGAAGTCGTCGTCGCCGCCTTCCTCCTCGTCTTCGTCGCCGATCTGCTGATAGGCCCAGATGACCTCGTTCAGATCGAACGGGATCTGCTGCTTCGCCTCGAACTTGACGATGTCCGGGATCCGCTTCTTCTCGACCGGCGGCAGCTTGATGAACTTGACGAGACCCGCCTGGCCGGGGACGGCGATCGCGACCTTGCAACCCTTCAGATCGTTGCGATCCATGAAGGTCGCGAGCGCTTCGCGAATGAGGGAGTCGGCGTCGGCATCGGGCTGACTCAGGATCTTGGGATGCTCGATGTAGTCGAACGCTTCCGCAACGACCTGGTCGGGCGTTTCGCCGGGAACCAGCTTCAGCGCCTTCAAGGCGGCCTGGCCGATGTCGAGCGCCCAGACGGGCTGGATCTTCGCCATGCGATCAATCTCCTAGCGGGCCGAAACCCGGAGCCGACAAACGTCGGAGCCTAACCTCGGGATGAGGCGAAAGAATGCGCTGCTTGGAGTTCGTGAGTGTCGAGAGGGAAGCGGGGTCGAGCGCGTGAACGAGTTCGGGGAAACCCGCTCGTGGAGCACCGCACGACGCACCTGTGAAGAATTTCACGCTAGCACAGGTGATCGGCGATCGTCAACGAGCCGGGCTGACTGAACTCGAGGAAATACGGGGTCTAGGAGGAGCAGGCAGCCGACTCATCTCACGTGCCCAACACCGATCTCGTCGACTCGTGGAGGTGTCGCCGCCGGTGGAGCCGGCCGACTGGCCGACGCACCAACGAGGTCCACTACGATTAGGACGTTCGCCCCGCCTCGAAAGTTCCGACGCCCACGCTCGATCTCGATCGCGCGAGACGCATGTCCACGAGAATGGTCGAGGTCCGATCGCCCCGACAAATCTATCACACGCGCCGACCGGCGCCGCCGAGCGAAATCGACTCGCTCGAACACTCCGCCCGATCGTTTCGGTTCAACGCGCAGGCGCCGCGGGACCGCGTGCCGTCTCGGGGGGCCGACCGACCAGTGCCTCGATCTTCTGGATCTGGAGATCGTCGAATCGAGCGGTGCCGTATCCGGCGAGTCCCAGCGTCACCGTGAACTCGCCGTCGCTTGGCGCACGGCGATAGAAGACCACGTCCTGCCACTCCGGAACGGCATCGGTCGTTCGATACTGGAGCGACTCGCCTCCGATCGAATCGCGCACGATCAGACCGCCCGCACCGCGGGCCGTCTGGATCGGCATCAACACCGAAACCGAGACCCGCACGATCTCCGCGGCCTTCACCCGGATCGGCGGCGTGCGGATCGCGGCCGCCGGATGATCGAGGAACGCCGGGAGCCGATCCAGGCCGGCGGGATCGACGGGGCCGACCGACATCGTCAGGCAACCGCGTCGGCTCGTTCGCCCCAAGCCGTCGGGCGTGATCTTCATCAGGCCCTCGATGTCGCGCGTCTGGTAGCTCTCGTCGACCCACCCCCCCGAGCTGAGTGCCTCGGGAGACTCGAAGTTGCCGGTCGGCACGAGATTCGCCGAGAGACGACCGCGACGGATCCAGTCCAGCCAGGTCCAGAACTTGGGGAGCGTCTCGAAGGAGGTCAGCGGAGGGCAGGAGACGGCGGAGAGTCGACGCGCTCGTCGAGTGAGGTCGCCCGTCGGGGTCACCGGCCCCGAACGCAGCTTCTCATCCCCAAGCGCACCGAAGAACGCGTTCTGCGCCGCGTCGAAGTGTGAACGCATGAGGAATCGGAGAGGGCGGGTCGACCGGCGCGCTTCGCTCCAGGCCAGCCGGTAGTCTTCTCGGTTCCTCGCCTCGATCGCCGACTTCACTCCCGCCCGCGCGAGTGAGAGAAGATCCTCCGAATCTCGGACGTCGTGCCCCAGATCGGCCAGCATCTGATGGATCTCGGCGGTGTGGGCGAGTTGGAGCTGGGCCTGTTCGATCGCCAGGTTGATCGCGAGGGGACGAACCGCGAGCACGGCGCGCTGGAGTTCCGCCACGCGCGCGGTGTCGGTGGTCACGAAGATCAATGCGGTCGGCCCGAATTCCTCGAGCCGCACGCGAATGCCGCCCGGCACCCGTTCGCGATCCAGGACTCTCACGTCGCCGGGACTGAACTCGTAGGCCTGAGCATCGGCCGGGGCCGGCACGTCGATCACCACATTGTTCTGCGCCAGTTGCGACGGCTGGAATTGCACCCCCGGCTGGTAGTCGTTCACCAGGAGCAGCATCCCGCGGCGATCCTTGCTGCCCAGCGCCGCGGCTCGAATCGTGGGGTGCGCGCCCCGCTCCTTCTTGTAGGACTCCGAGCGCTTGACGCCGATTCCGATCTTCTGCGGAGGGGGCGGCTCGAGAGTCTCGGGATTGAAGGTGGGCAGGATCCGGATCGACTTCGAAGGATCGCCGATCAGCCACTCGAACAGGTCGAGCTCCTCATTGAGCAGAGCCATCTCGATGAGCATCGCTCGCCCCGCCCCGCTCGTCAGCTCCGCGTCGCCGTCGAATCCGATCGCCCGCGTACCGGCCGAGATCGCCGCGTACACCATGTTCCTGACCTGCTCGGGCTGCACCCGCGGCACTCCCCAGCTCGGGACGCGATCGACGCCCCAGATCGCGCGCGAGTAGACCGCGGGCGCCGTGGCTCGAAGCCAGGCGACCAGCAACCCATCGGGATTGACGGGAGTCACGAGGTTGCGACGCGAGTCGAGGAATTCGAGCATCTCCTGCGAATCCTGCATCGTCCCCCACCCGAACGGGGCGACGCCCAACGCGTTCAGGTTCTCCGGGGCGCGTGCGTAGTCGTCGAGGAGCCCGAACACGGTGCCCGTGCTCCAGCCGGAGCCGCCTTCCTCCTTCGCCATCCGTCGAAGTCCCGAAGCCGCGAGACGGACACTGTCTCGTTCGCGCTCGCGCGAGGGCAGATCCTTGGGCAGTCCGAGCCGTCGGCCCAGCGACCAGAACGCCACCGCGTCTCGGGCGGGAAACGACTTCGCCCGCTCGACCGCCGCGGTCGGGTCGAGCATCCGGCTGGAGGCGCCGTCGAGTTCCGGCATGAGGAGCAGCCCGGTCGCGGTCGCCGCCTTCAGCTCTTCCGCGTCGGAGTCGGCGGAGACGGCGAGCACGTCGAAACCCGCGCGGCGGATCTGCTCGGGATCGGCGCCGGGAGCTCGGACGGCCGTGAATACCCACGGCAAACCTTGTCGCGTCAAGCCGTTGCGGTCGAATCGGATCGGCGACTCGACGGTCGGCCGCGGAGCCTCGGCGACCTCGGCGGGTCGCGGAACCTCGGAGGGCTTGGCTTCCGGGGAGTCCGCGTTCTCGATCATCCGTCGGTGTTCCGCGGCGACCGCGGGCAAGACGGGACCGATCTGGAGGTCGTCGAGATAAACGGTCGTCTCGCCGGGACCACCGTAGAGATTCACGATCAAGCGGTCGAGATATGCGCCTCGGGTGTCGACCTTTCGCTTCGTGGAGACGCGCAGCAACCGAGCTTGCCGCTCGGCTGCGAGGGCGATGTCCAGGATTTCGAGTCGTTGCCACCGATCGGACGACTCCAGCACAGTGCCCGGGATCGTGACGAACGACGGTTGACCGGTCTCGGGGTCGAGATCCTCCGGGAAGATCACGCGAGCCAGGAGTTGCGGCCCCGACCGGTCCGAACGGATCGCGAGCGACACCTGCGTCTCGGAGTCGACCTCGATCTTCGGCAGGGCGTAGCTGTAGAAGAACCCGCTTCCCAGCTCGGCCTTGAACTGAAAGCCCTCCGAGAAGCCGCCCTCGCGGACGGCTTCCTTGGTGCGGGAATGTGCGAGGAGCCGGACGACGGCGTCGGTCTTTTCCTGCCGCCAGGCGGTTCGCGGCCCTTCGAACCCGTCGCGAAGCATCTCGCCGTCACGTCCAACGGCGAAAACGGCAGTCCCCACGCTCAGGAGCATCGCCCCCGCAAAGACCGAACGACGCGTGCGGCTCGAATCCATGGCCTCGGACCTCCCTGCCCGCATCGGCGGGGGATCCGCGGCCGATTCCTCAATGCGTCGGCTCGCGGATCGACCACCGTTCGCCGGGGATCGTATCCGCGAGCCGGATGGGTGGGAAGGTCAATGAACCCGCCGAGGTGAACCGGGGACCGAGACTCGCGTCGTCCCGGTCCCGCAGCCGGTTCAGGGTTCGAGCGGTGATCTCGGCTCCTCCGCGCTCACCACGTGGACGCAACTGAACGCCCCCTCGTGCGTGTCGCCGCACATCGTGCATTTCACCGTGTGCGCGTTCGCCGTTCGTTGCTCGGCCTCGCTCAGGAGGGCGCTGGCCGCGAGGATCAAGAATCCAATCCCCACCAAGTGAAGGTAGGGATCGACGAGAATGCTCATGAGCTTCTTCATGTGAAGAGCCTCCGTCGATGGTCCGGAGATTCGGACGACTCGACACTCCGCGATCGACCGAATGGTCGGGCTGATGGGAAGTGCTCGATGCCGATCCGCGACGGACCGGTGCAACAACGCAACGTTCCGTGAGGAATCTAGGTCACACTCGGTCGAGCGTCGCCCTCGAATCGGCATCCGCACTATCTTCTACGGATGAGTTCGCCGTTCGGGTCTCGGGATTCGCGAGATCACGCTCAGCTCGACCGGCGCCCGCCCTTCGCCTCGGGCTTCGCCGTCAGCGGATCCTCGGGCCACGAATGTTTGGGGTACCGTCCGCGAAGATCCTTGCGGACCTGGAAGTAGGTGTTGGACCAGAAGCTCCGAAGATCCTCGGTGATCTGCACAGGTCGGTAGTTCGGACCCAAGAGTTGCAGGACCACCCGGACTCGGCCGCCGGCGACTCTCGGCGTGTCGGTCCAGCCGAACAGCTCCTGGAGCCTCGCCGCCAGCACTGGAGGCCGCCCGACTCCATACTGCAGCCGAATCCGGTTGCCGGAGGGAACGAGGAGCGCCTCCGGGGCGTGCTCGCGCATATGACGCTTGCCGGCGTGGTCGAGGCGAGCGTCGAGCAGAGAACTCCAAGGCGCCTGCTTCAACTCGGCGATCGTTCGCCGACCGCGAGCCGCGTCGCGAAGGAGTTCCTCGAGGCTCTCGGAATCGAGCGGCGAGAAGCCGAGCTCCGGCATCGCACCAGCGAGGAGTTGGTGGCGCGCCAGCCAGTTCTTGGCGTCTTCATCGAGCAAGTCGTCGAAGCGGTCGATCGCGGCTTCCGCGAGGACCCGCGCCGCTTCTTCAGGATCGACGGATGCATGGGGATGATGCTCGAGCACGAGATCGTGGTATCGCGTCACGACAGCGCCGACGACCGCCTCGCGCTCGGAGTCGAACTCGACCAGCCTCGTCCGGACCAGCGCCGACGGGAAGAACTCGTCGAGCCAGGCGCGTTCGATCCGAGAGGCGATCCGCACCGACGCCTCGGGTACCCCTCGTCTTCGGTTCTCGGTCGGGTCGATCGCGACGTAGAATTCCGGGTCTCCGATCATCGAACCCTGTTCCAGACGAACGCCGCGCCCTCCGACCATCACTCCCGATCGATCCGCTCCGCGGCGACGCACCACGCGATCCGGATAGGCGAGGAGGATGAGCTGGAGCAGCCGCCGCTCGCGATCCTCGTCGGCATCGGAGACTCGATCGTCGGACTCGCGGCGGCCTCCGCCCTTCCGAAACTGATCGCGAAGACGCGCCACGCGCGACGCCGTCACGGGGTCGACCCCGTCGCCGCGACGATGCCCCGAGAAACGATCGCGCTCGAGTTGCGCCATCAGATCGAGTCGAACCAGGAGGTCGGAGTCCGCGCGGGCTCGCCCCACCCACTCTCGCGCACAGATATCCTTTTCCGACAGCAGAGCGGCGAGCATCGCGCCTTCGTCTTCCATCCCCCAATCGCGTGCCGTCAGGAGCATCCTGGCGAGCCTGGGATGAGCCGGGATCTCGAGAATTCTCCGCCCGAGGTCGGTGAGCCGGCCGGTCGCCTCGTCGAGCGCCTCGAGTCGAGCCAGCAGCGTCTCGGCGGCCGTCGCGCGCTCGGGGGGAGGCGGCTCGAACCATCCGAAGCTCGAGGCGTCGCCGTGACCCCACGCGTGCATCGAGAGCATCGTCGACGCGAGATCGATCCGCGCGATCTCCGGCGTCTCGCGCTGCTCGAGCCCCCGCGTCTCCCCCTCGGACCAGAGACGAATGCAGATCCCCGGGCCGGTTCGACCCGCCCGCCCCGCGCGCTGGATCGCCGAGGCGAGGCTGATCCGTCGGAGGTCCAAGCGATCGAGTCCCCGCGCGGCGTCGTGCGTCGCGACACGCGCGAGACCGCTGTCGACGACCGCCGTCACGCTCTCGATCGTCAGACTCGTCTCGGCGATGTTGGTCGACAGGATCACCTTGCGAGACTTCGACGGCGCCAGGGCGCGATCCTGCTGCTCGGCGGGGAGCGAACCATGGAGCGGCAAGACAGACAGCCCGTGCCTCGAGGCGATCGGCTCCAGGGCCTTCGAGCTTCGCCGAATCTCCTCGACGCCCGGCAGGAAGACGAGGATGTCCCCGTGACGCGGGTCGCGCCCCGCCGACTGAGGATCGACGAGTTCCGACACCGCGGAGGCCACGCGTTCCGGCAGCGAACCCTCCGCGCGGTCGCGGTGAACGACCGTCACGGGATGGGTCCGCCCTGGAACTCGGATGATCGGGGCTCCACCGAGATACTCGGCGATCGGCTCGGCGTCGAGCGTGGCCGACATCACCACGAGGATCAGATCCTCGCGGACCGAGTCACGCGCTTCGCGCACGAGCGCGATCGCGAGATCGGTGTGGATGCTTCGTTCGTGGAATTCGTCGAGGATCACGGCCCCGAACCCCTCGAGGAACGGGTCGGAGATGAGGCGACGGGTCAGGATCCCTTCGGTGATCACATGAAGACGCGTATCTTTTCCGACCCGCCGTTCGAATCGGACCTGGTGTCCGACCTCGCGACCGAGCACCCAACCTCGTTCTTCCGCGATTCGCGCCGCGACCGTCCGCGCGGCGACACGGCGAGGCTGCAGGAGTGCGACCGCCGGATGATCGCGATGGAGCAGGCCGGATTCGAGCAGAGCAGGGGGGACGCGCGTGGTCTTGCCCGCACCCGGCTCGGCCGCGAGCACCAGAGCCCTGCTGCGTGCGATCGATTCGATGATCTCCGGAATCGCGGCATCGATCGGAAGCGGGATCATGGAGTGTCGGATCTCGAGTGACGAAGTGAGTCGAACTCCCCATCATATCCGCGGCGGCGGCCGTCGGCGCGTCGCCCGATCCCGGAGCGGTCGCGCGACGCGGCGGGGACTGTCGTTCGCCGTGGAAGTGGTTAGTATGAGTTCAATGCCTTGTGAGCCGATCGTTGCGAGCCGATCGGTCTCATCGTCACACCCGACTCTCGAGAGGTCATCCACATGAAACGCTTCCCGATTCTTTGGGCCCTCGCGGCTTGCCTCTTCGGCCTGGCGGCTCCCGCCGAGGCCGCGAAGAAGGTCGTCCTGGTCGCGGGTCGCCCGAGCCACGGCCCCGGCGACCATGAGTTCAACGCCGGCTGCAAGCTCCTCCAAAAATGCCTCGCGGAGATCCCCGGCGTCGAGCCGGTCTTCGTCCCCGGCGGCTGGCCCGCCGATGAGTCGGTCTTCGACGGCGCCGATACGCTCGTCTTCTTCATGGACGGCGGGTCCGGCCACCCGATGATCCAGGGAGATCGGCTCTCCAAGCTCGAAGCGCTGATGGCCAAGGGCACGGGTCTCGTGTGCATGCACTACGCCGTCGAGGTGCCCAAGGGACGTCCCGGCGACGCCTTCCTCGAATGGATCGGCGGCTACTACGAGACCGCATTCTCGACCAACCCGCACTGGGTCGCGGAGATCGCCCGACTGCCCGAACATCCCACGACCCGCGGCGTCAAGCCGTTCGGCGTGCGCGACGAGTGGTATTTCAACATGCGTTTTCGCCCGGAGATGAAGGGTGTGACCCCGCTCCTGATCGCAAAGCCCGACGACGCGACGCGGCAGGGAACCTCGTCGTCTCCCCGAGGACCCTACCCGCACATCGTCGCGGCCAAGGGTCGCGATGAGATCCTCGCCTGGGCGGTCGAACGCCCCGACGGCGGTCGCGGCATCGGCTTCACCGGCGGCCACTCGCACCGCAACTGGGGGAACGACGAGTTCCGGAAGTTCATCATCAACTCGATCCTCTGGACCGCGAAGATGGAAGTCCCCTCCGATGGATTCCCGAGCAAGGTGACCGAGGCGGATCTCGAGAAGAACCTCGACCCCAAGGGAGCCCGCCCCAAGGCCGGCGCGCAAAAGACGGCCGCCGGCGCGGCCAAGTGATTCGAAGGCTTGGTCGCGGATCGCCTCGACGTCGAGGCGACCGCGGCGGCCGACGAACCCTCGAGCCGCTGCGCGGTCGCCCGGTCGACCGGAACTCACGCGGCGGTCTGTCGCCCCGCAACCGATTCTGCTAGGATCTTCGTTTCTCAACTGGGTGCGAACCGCATCCTCCAGGGAGATCATCGGCATGTCGACGGTGGACGAGGTAGACGAGCCCGGGGGCGAGCAAGAGCTCACTTCCGGAGCGGCTGAGTCGAACGCGGTCGAGAATCACTCGCAGACCGCGATCGTGGCCGATTCGGCGGAACTCGCACCTCGCGAGATCGATGAGGATCCGCTCCCGACCGATCCGCCGCCTCTCGCCGGTCCGGAAGATCCGATCGAGCCGGCGGACGAGGTCGCCGCGGATCTCGACGAATCGGCGGAATCGCTCCGAGTCGCCGACTTCGCCTGGTCGACCGACGTCGCGGTCGTCCCGATCAGCCTGGGGTGGGATGCCGAGCCGACCGTCGTCGACTGGTTCGGAACCGGCTCGGCCGACTTGCTGGTCTCGCACGGCGGAGGTTCCGCGGGTCGGCGAACCACGCTCCTCCGCGCCGCGGGCAAACTCGCGGGCGAGCGGTTCCCGACGTTCGAGGACGGGAGTCACGTTCCCGGGCTCGACGGCCTCCGCGGGGTCTGCGTCATCCCCAACGCGAGCCCGACCCGATTCGACCTCGTCGCTCTTGCGCCCGAGGGCCTGATCTTCCTTCAGAACATCGGGGAAGCCGGCCGGCCCGCTTTCGGACCGCGAACCAGCCTCGGCCTCGGCCCGGACCTCGGTTTCGGCGAGGGACAGGTCGCGCAGATCGTCTCGGTCGACTGGGACGGCGACGGCAAGTTCGACCTCCTCGTCGGCTTCAACGCCATGGAAGGGTACTGGCCCGATGCCGCCGTACCGCCCGAGCAGCGCATCGGCCTCAACCAGCGCGGAGGTCATCCCGGATACGATCGACGGGGCCTCTGGCGAGGAACCACTCCGATCGGCCGGCTCCACTGGCTCCAGAACGTCGGGACCCTGGGCGCTCCCCAATTCGAGCCGCGCCCGGAGATCGCTTCCGACCTCGAGTCGCTCGAACTCGGGATGCATCCCGCCCCGTTGGCCGTCGCATGGGGCGGAGGCGCCGGGCTCGAACTGCTCGCCGTCGACGAACGCGGTCTCGCGAAGATCTACCGCAACTTCGGCGGACAACGTCCGCCCGTCCTCATGGAGCCGCGGAGCCTGACCTGCGGCGGAGCGTTGCTGACGATCCCCGAGGACCGAACCCGAGTCGTCGCCGCCGACATCGACGGCGACCGGCGCGTGGAACTCGTCTACGGAACGCGCGACGGAGCGATCTTCGCCGTTCATTCCGGTCCGATCCGCGACTCGGCCTCGACGCCCGCTCCCTTGATGCAGGTCCCCGGCGCTCTTCGGCTCGGCGGTCGCGCGGTTCTCGCCGCGGCCGACCTCGACTCCGACGGCGGAATCGACCTCATCTACGGCGACGGCCCCGGACGACTCCATCGCCTCCGCGACCTCGGCCAAGGGCCCGAGCACCGATACGCTCGCCCCGAGCCGATCGAAGCCGCCGGCGAACCCTATCAGGTCGACCCGGGCCCCGATGGAAGACTGCTCGGTCCCGTCGCCCCCAAGCTCGGATTCGCCGCTCCCGCGGTCGGGGATTGGCTCGACCACGACCGACTCGACCTCGTCGTGGGAACCGCCGGGGGCGAGGTGCTGATCTTCGCGAACGACGGCTCTCGCACCCAACCGCGCTTCGCCTATCCGGTTCCCCTGAAGTGCTCCGGAGCCGCGCTGATCACTCCGCCGCGGGTTCGGCCCGCCCTGTCGCGCTGGTCGGGTGAGTCGACGCTCGATCTCCTCACTCTCGACCTTCAAGGCTTCCTCGCGGTCTTCCCGCGCGTCGGGCCCCAGGAAGTCGGGCCGCCCGAGCCGATCGTCGATCGACTCGGACGGCTGATCCGTCTCGACGGAGGCTTCGGACAAGGGGGGCGTTGCTCGCTCTGGGCGGGCGACTTCACCGGCTCCGGTCTCGACGACATCCTCGTCGGGATCCCCAGGGACGCTCGCTACCTCGTTCCGCCGCTGCTCGGACGCGGACTCGCAGTCCTCGACTCTCTGCCGACCGTGATCCTCCTCAGGAACCTCGGGAACAACGTGGTCGTTCCCCATCCCGTGCTCCTCGAGGACGGAACTCCGCTGATCATCGGCTCGGAAGGGTGCAGCCCCAACGGCGTCGACGCGACCGGCACCGGTCGCATCGACCTCCTGGTCGGCTCCGACGATGGATCGGTGCACTACTTCGATCGCGGTCGGGTCCGTTTCTGAGGTCGGCGCGATGCCCGAGCAACCCAAAGACGACCCGCGCTCCGACATCGCCGACGCCGCGGAACTTTTCGGCTCGGTTCCTTCCTCCCCGAGCCCCTCGAACCCCGTCTCCGGTCGAATTCCCAGTTCGACCGGGGGCGATGGATACGAGTTGGAGACTCCCGCCGACGACTCGGCGCCGACGAAGCGACGAGTCCTCAACGATCCATTCGTCGCCGGCGGCCCGCAGGCGACCGCCGGCGCGCGACCCCGCCCCGCCACCGACGCGGCCGGCCGGACCATCCCCGAGACCGTCGACGTCGGGCCCGGGTGGAGCCGATGGGCCGAGTGGGGCCCCGACCTCCTTCGCTTGGGGTTGGCCCTCTGCGTCTTGGCCGGAATGATCTGGGCGACGTTCGCCGTCGCCGGAGAGTGGCTCTGGCCCGCGCTCGGCATCGCGATCGGGTGCATCGTGCCGCTCTATCCGATCCTGATCACGCTCGAACGCCCGGTTCGCGTGACTCCGGAACACGCCTGGAAGGACTACCTCGCCGCGCTCGACCATCTCTTCCCGCACTACCGTCGCATGTGGCTGCTCTTGAGCGATCGCGGACGCTCCGACTTCGCCGACTTCGCCGAGTTTCGAGCCTACTGGGATGCGAAACGGCGCGAGTGGCGGACCAAGGCGACGAAAGCCGGCAGCTCGGGGCTCACGATCGCACTTCACGACTTCCGCACGGAAGGGAAGAGCACCGGCCTCTCCCGGATCCGTGGAACGGGCACGGTTCGGGTCGAGTCGACGCGACCTCGGACGACGCTCTTCGAGGTGCGGGGCGACGTCGAGTTGGCCCGCGGAACCGACCGGATGTGGTACCTCGAGTCGGGACGTCTCCCGCCGGGCTGATCTCGGAGCTCAGTGCCGCAGTTGGTGGAGCGTCTCCGACGCGACCGTCGTCGCCACGACCAGGCTCGCAAACACGCGCCCGACCCATTCTCGGGAGTCGGGCCGGGGATCCTGCAAGCGACCCGACAGCCACGCCGCCGTGGCGAAAGCGATCAGCGACCACGCATGGTCACGCCCCAGCGCGATCGCAACCAATCCCACCGCGCGGTCGGGCAACAATCGTCCCAGCGCGGCCGTCGAGCCTTCCCCGATCGCCCCGAGCGAGAACAGCCCGAGCTCGATCGCCGGAACGAGCACCACGCGGATGGCGGAGATCGCCAGGACCCAACGGCCGTATCCCCAGGCTCGCGGCTCCGTCCGGCCTCGAATCGACTCGACGAGCAGCCCGACGCCCGCCCCGAAGGCGATCCCCGAGAGCGCGGAACCGCCGACGATCCGAATCAGGTCGCTCGGCAGTCCCAGACGCAGGCGGGGATGGTCCGCGACGATCTGGAGTCGCGCCGCGACCACGCCGAGCGCGAGCACGGCGACCCACTCCATCAGATCGGCGATTCGAAGATCCTTCACGAGCGATCCTCGCCTCGGGCGACTCCCGGCGAATCGATGCTCATATCAGTTACCACCCGCCTTCCACCATCGATATCGAAACGCGACGTACGTCGCACCGTAGAGGATCCCGCAGAGAAGCGGATAGATCATCAGGAAGACCGCCCAGACCGGCAGACCGATCCCCGGGATGAGCAGGGGGGTCAGCGAGGTCGGCGTCGACGAGACCGAGAACGCACTCTTCGCCATCGGCACGCTGAGCGCGGCGGAGAAGGGGCTGGTGACGGTGTAGGCCGCGATCCGCTCCTCGCTGATCCCGCCGGCGAATCCTTGGAGGTACCAACGCAGCCCGACCGGGCCGATGAAGAGCAGCAGCAGGACGAGGTAGGTCATCACCATCGCGACGGAGGTCTTCCTCGCCAACGATGAGCAGAGCAGACCGATCGTCGACGACGCCAGACAGGTCGTCGCGATGATGGCGAGATAGACCAGCAGAGTCCAGGCCCGGTAGCGGAGCTCGGGGATCAGGATATATGCCAGCAAGAGTTGCTCGGTGAGCAGGAAGGTCAGCACCGTCGAGACCCGGAGCGCGGCGAGGAGCTTCGCCATCAGGATCTTGCCCGGCTGGAGCAGCGTCGTGAGCAGCAGGTTCAGCGTCTGACGCTCGCGCTCCTGGGTGATGCTGCCCGCCGAGAAGACCGGGCCGACCAGGAGGTTGAACGTCAAGACGTACGACACGTAGTATCCGGCCTGCTCGGGCCAGAGGAAGAGCAGGAACGCCATCAAGGGCAGAGAGAGGAACATGCTCACTTGAATCACGACCCGGAGCATCAAGGTCCCCTGCGCGAAGATCTCGCTGCGGAGCTCCTTGTCGAGCACGGGATTCGTGCCGTCGGGCATCAGGTCGGTGCGCTTCGCCGGAGCGAAGAGCTTGTCGGGGTACTCGTCGCGATCGATCACGACGCCGATCGCGTAGCGCATCTCCTGCTGTTCATCCACGACGTCCTTGCCTTCGCTCCCGACGTCGGGCGGTCGGAGCAAGCGTCGATTCAAGAGGATGACGACGATGACCCAGATCGCGATGCACCAGGGAGGCAGGATGGCGATCGACACGAAGTCGCGCAGGACGACGTCGTTCGTCCGAGTGAGCACGACGCAGATCACCGCGATCGGCAGGATCGCGAGATAGCTGACGACCAGGGCCGAACTCGTTCGATTGAAGAAGTTCGAACATGCCAGACTGAGAAGACCGAACGTTCCCGCGGCGAGGATCAGGATGAGGTACGCTCGGACGATCTCGGAGAGCAGGATCCCTCCGAGCAGGAAGCAGAGGATGATGAGCGGCAGACTCGAGAGGATCAAGATCACGAGATATGTCAGCGAACTGAGCAGCTTACCGACGAGGATGCGACTCGGCTCGAGCGGCGAGGCCAGGAGCATCTCGTAGGTCTTGCGCTCCTTTTCCCCCGCGATGCTCCCCGCCGCGAACGTCGGTGCGACGAGCGCGACGAGGAAGAACTGGCCGAGGAAGAACAGGTCGAAGAGCCGCTGCGCCGCACCGGCGCTGCCGCGCTCGTCGGCGGGCCAGGCAAAGTAGACCATCACCCCGAGGAACAGCACATAGACGGCTTGAATCACAAAGGCGCGATTCGACCGCAGATTGACGAGCAGCTCACGCCCGAGCACGGGATTGTCGCGCAGGATCATCGAGGAGTCTCCACTGAGCGTCGACGTCGGGACGGACGCAACGCATCGCCGTCGGCCGATCAGTTCACGATCCCCTTGGTGATCATCATGAACACTTCCTCGAGCGACAATTCTTCTTCGGCGAAGGAATGGATCACCACGCCTCGGCTGATCAGCTTGGCCAGCACGTTGGCGAGCTGCTGATCCTCTCCGTGGAATTCGGCAGTGATCCAATGCTCGAAGATCGTGACCGACTCCATCGAGTCTTCCTCACGGAGCAGCGCCGCCGCCTGCTGCTTGGCGTCGCCCAGAACGCCGACCTTGATGACGCGGTGCGATCGCAGCTTGCGCTGGATCTCCTGGATCGAGCCCGCCGCGAGCAGTCGACCGCGTTCGATGATCCCGATCGAAGTGCAGAAGTCGGCGAGTTCCGACAGGATGTGGCTCGAGACGAGGATCGTCTTGCCCATCCCGCGCAGCTCATTCAAGAGCGCTTTCATTTCCAAGCGCGCACGCGGGTCGAGCCCCGATGCCGGCTCGTCCAGGATCAAGACGGGCGGGTCGTGCACGAGCGTCTTCGCGAGACAGAGGCGCTGCTTCATCCCTTTCGAGAGACCGTTGACGTAGTCGTTCCGCTTGTGAGCCAGGTCGAGCAGCTCGAGCACCTGCGCGATGATCGTCCTGCGCGACGACCGGGGGATCTCGTAGGCGACGGCGAAGAAATCGAGGAATTCCCAGACCTTCATGCCGTCATAGACGCCGAAGTCGTCGGGCATGAAGCCGATGACCCTGCGCACGGCCATCGGATCCTCGGTCACCGAGTGCCCGGCGACGCGGCCCTCGCCCGACGTCGGCCTCAGCAGCGTCGCCAAGAATCGGATCGTCGTGCTCTTCCCGGCGCCGTTGGGGCCGATGAAGCCGAAGACCTCTCCCTTGCCGATCGACAGGCTGAGATCGTCGACCGCGACGAAGTCGCCGTAATGCTTCGTGAAGTGGCTGACTTCGATCATCGCTGCGGCTTCTCCGAGGAAAAATCTTCTGGGGAGAGATCGTCGGCCTCGTTCTCTCCGGCTTCGCCCTTCGATCGCCCTCGCCCAGGGGCCGCCGGCATCGCTCCGCGCGGGATCTGAATGCCGGGCGGAAGCCCCGGCATCCCGGCGCCGCGAAAACCGAAGGGGGTGGGAACGTTCAACACGGGGGCCGTCGGAATCCGTTCAGGAAGTCTCTCCGACCGATCGCCGCGAGCGTCGTAGTCGGGTGAGTCGGGATCGGGCAGGTCGCCGCCTCGGAGATGCGCGACCACCAGCGTGAAGCCGCGGTGGCGGTCGACGGGCGGCTCGATCACCTGCCCCGGCAGGATCCGATCGGTCCAGGCGATCAAGCGGAGTTCTCCTTCGTCTTCCGGCCGAGCGGCGGTCGACGAGCGGACGAGCGTCTCCAGGAAGTCGGCGGGGCGAAGCGTGGCTCGATCGCCCAGCGACGGGATGCTCGAACCAGGGACATATTCTTCGATGGGAATCGACGCTTCTCCGGCCTCGACGGTAGCACCGGGGGCGATCGAGCCGAGTTCTCGGCAGATGCTGCCCGACCGCTTCAGCTCGACGAGCACGGCGTCTCTCAGCTCGACGGGACCGGTGTTTCGGATCGACGCCCGGCCCGACGGCCCCACTCCCGCCGACTGCGCCGGGACGCCGTCGAGCGTCGCCAATTGTTCGGCTCGATACATCGACAAGCTCCGCGGCTGGAGCTGGTACTCGGTGAGCGCGGGATGGGGCAGGATCTGGAACCGCGCCTTCTGCGACTCTTCTCCGCGGATCGAG
Source organism: Isosphaeraceae bacterium (assembly GCA_033763215.1). Lineage (GTDB taxonomy): Bacteria > Planctomycetota > Planctomycetia > Isosphaerales > Isosphaeraceae > JANRKW01. The sequence goes on from JANRKW010000015.1 coordinate 25,514, forward strand.
CGTCCCGTGCTCATCGGCAGCACGAGCGCCGTGGGATCCTCAGGGAACGAGATCGAGTAGGCCGCTCTCCCCGTAGTATACAGAGATGCGAATCGACTGATATGCCCACGCGGATGGTCCCCATGCGTCTCGAGCAGATCGATCTCGTCGCAAGTCGAGTCGAATCCGACGTCGTAGGCCGCGGCACGCTCGACGACGATCGCGAAGCCGAACGCGAACAACGGCGCCAGCACCCAGGCCCATTCGCGCCGGCCCAGTCCATACCGACAGATCAGCCAGTTCAGAGGAACCAGGCAGATCACGTAGGCCAGGATCACCTTGAGCACGAACCGCGCGTTGGGGATCTCGATCCCCGACGCTTCCTGGAGAGCCGCTCGCGCCAGGTTCGGCATCGCGGAATTCTCGATCCATTCGGCGACAGGCACTTGGTAGAAGTCGATCGGATTGAACGCCACGGCCGACGTGCCCTCGGCTCGATTCGAGATCCGCCCCATCGAGCGGTCCTCTTCCTCGTCGACACGGCGAGTCGGAGCGCCGAGATCCCGCGCCAGGATGCGCGTCCAGGTCAGGTCGGGACCGCTCCAGAAGTCGTATCGAGGAGCATCGAAACCGCCTCCGCTGGGATGGTATCGGAGCGGTTCGACCATCCTCTCCTCGGGCCGACGCAGCACCACCCGGCGGACCAAAGTCTCGTAGCCCGGCCAAGCCATCAGGATCGGGTCGATCAAACTGAATGAAGTCATGATGATCCGTCCGCGGCCGACTCGTCGCTCGACGGCCAGCGGAGGAAGGTCGGGATTCCCCAGCGAGATCGTCTTCGACCCTTCGAGCGGCTCGAGACCCTGGAGAAAGAGCGGCTTGTCGCGTTAGACGCGGATCGGGGCCGGCTCGAGCTCGTAGCGATGCCCGAACTTCTTCCAAGCATCGACATACGACTGAGTTCCCTCGAGGAGCTCCTCGGGGTCCTGGACCTTGGCGAGCGGATAGTACCGCCGCGAGAGGTCGACGAGGTCCGCTCCGGCCGCCGATGCGCTGCGACCATTCGGCCGCGCCGGGAGGTAGGGAGCCAGGAAGCTCTCGAGCAGCGGATTGAACGACGGCCCCGCACCGCCGACGAGGACCAACTGCCCGCCCCAGTGGATCCAATCGATCAGCGATTCCTGCTGACCGATGCTCAGCTTCTCGGGCTCCATTCCGTCCCAGATCACGTGGCTGATCGCGGTCCAGGCCAAGGGATGGTTCGGCAGGAGGGGCAGCTCCGGATCGGCGGGCAGCACGAACCGATGGTATCGTTGCCGATCCACCATCACTGGGTCGCGATGCGCGGCCGAGAGCGGCGCCATCACCTTCATCGCGTTCAGGCGATTGTAGCCGTCGTTCGCCCCGCGAGTGAGTACCGGGATCAACATCTGATGAGGTTCCAACAGCCTGAGCGGCATGTTGAAGACCTCATCCTCCCGGAGCGATTCGGGACGTCGCAGGATGATCCCGACTTCCTTGGGAATCCGAGGCAGGATGACCGGCAGCGTGAGACGCGTCCGCCGTCCCTTCGTCAGCCGTGCCTCGCGATGGAGCACGACTTCCTGCGGCATCCCCTCCATCGGCAGCGGAGCGGTTTCCAGGCTGCCTACGTAGTCGACCAGATTCGAACGGATCTCGAACGCGGCGATCGCCCATTGATTCGGCTTCACATACGTCAACACATCATTCGGAAGGATCTGCGTCCGGAACAACTCGATCGGGGCCAGATTTTGGGCCTTCTCGAGCGCCTTCCTCGCATCCGGATCGGTCAACACCTTCCGCAACTGGTCGTTGAGGTTCTCTTGTGCACGCAGCGCCGAGGTCGGCGCGAGAAGGGAACACAGCAGGAGGAGTCCGAAACGAACTCCCGAGAACTTCCATCTGTTGAGCTTCATCAGGCTGGTCCCGGACGGGATCGACTCGTGGGCGACTCCCGAGTCTGAAGGATCTAGTCTAGTCGCCCGAACGGGTGGAAGGAAGTGCCTGCCTCGGACATCTGACGGAGAGATCCTCTCGCCTCCCGGAGATCCCTGGAAACACGGGGGATCCGGCCGATTCCTTGCCCGCTATGCGTGTCGCCTATACTCCTCCGGGGTGTCGATATCCTCGAGGAGTCCGGACTCGTCGAACTCGACCTCGAGGACGCGGTCGAGCCGCGCTCGGATCCAGCGATCGAGCCCGGACGCCGGCGGATCGCGCCTCAGCTCGTCGGCGAGGTCGCCCGGGATCAGGAGCGGATGCGCCCGCCGGCCGCCGTGAGCGGCGATCGCGATCCGGTCGGGGCGAAGGCGACCGATCTCGATCAGCTTCGCGACGACTCCCGCGTGGATCGATGGGATGTCGCCCGGCGCCAGGAGAAACGGCCCGGGCGGCAGTTCCGCGAGTCCCGCGACGATCGACCCCGTCATGTCGGGAGGAGTCGTGACCGGCATCACGACGACCCCGCCCAGACGCTCGACGAGTTCGCGGATCGGGCGGGATTCGGGACGCGACTCGGGCGGGATCACCACCACCAGCGGCCACGCGCCTCCATCGACGAATGCACGGCCGACGTGCTCGAGCATGGGACGCCCCGCGACGGGCAAGAGCGCCTTCGGCGTTCCCATGCGGGAACTGAAGCCCGCGGCGGGGATCAACGCGGAGACCGCGCCGCCGTCGAGCCCCCTCATTCGGCCGCGATCGACCTGCGCTCGTCGAGCTTCGACGCGAGCGAGGGCCTGCCCAGGTTGCGCCTGGCGATCAACTCGGCCACGATGCTCACCGCGATCTCGAAGACCGTCTGCGAGCCGATGTCGTACCCTACGGGAGCCGAGACCCGATCGAGCGCCTCGCCGGAGATCCCTTGCTCGCGGAGACTCTCGAAGATCATCTTGATCTTGCGCTTGGATCCGATCAAACCCACATATGATGCCGCCGTAGGGGCGAGGTGAAGGAGAGCCTCCTCATCGTGACCATGACCGCGCGTCACGATCAGGCAGTAGGTCGAAGGAGTCACCTCGAGATCGGCGAGGACCTGCTCGATCGGCCCCACGATCAGTTCCTTGGCGGCGGGGAATCGATCGCGATTCGCGTACTGGGCCCGGTCGTCGACGACGCGCACGTCGAAATCGGCCCGAGCCGCGAGTTCCGCCACCGCCTGACCGACGTGCCCCGCGCCCACGATCACGAGATCGACCCGCCCCGGATGCGGCAGGACCGCCACGCCCGAACGCACATGGGGACGCGGCCGATCGTCGATCGTCTCCAACGACTCGATCAGAGCTCGAGGGACTTCGTCGAGGCCGAAACGCGCCGCGGGCACCGCCGAGTGATCCAGCAACAGCCGCGACCCGAGGCGACCGAACCCGGCCCGTTCGGGGTCGACGACGATCGACTCCGAGAAGCCGCGACCCTGGATCAGCTGCTCGAGCTCGGCCTCGAAATAATCCGCCGCCTCCGGGCCCGCGACCAACTCGCTGAGGATCACCATCTTGCCGCCGCAGATCAGGCCGTCGGCCCAGGCGTAGTCGTGATCGAGCACGAAGACGTCGACCGCCGCGCCGGCTTGGTCGAACCGGCGGACCGCCTTCATCTTGACCTCGTTCTCGACGCAGCCGCCGCCCAGCGTTCCCCACTGGCGGCCGTCGGGAGCGACCAGCATCAGCGCTCCCGCCTTCTGGGGAGTCGATCCCTTCGTCTCCACGACCTGGCACAGGACTCGAGGCTCTCCGTCGCGCAGAGCTCGGGTGAGACTGTCGAGGACCTCTCGCATCGGTCGAACATCCTTCGGCTTCGAAGCGTGGACCCGCCGATTCAACCCTCGGCGCGTGCGTCGCATTCTCGATTCCATACTATCCAGGGAGTCCGCGGTCGGCAAGATCCCGACGGGTCGGCCCGCCCCCTCGCCGGCCGGCTCGCGACCGGGTACCCTGCGAGGACCAGCCCGGGATCCGACTTCGATTCCGCGGCTCCGTCCCTGCCGGAGACCCTGCGTGCGGCCCCGATTGATCCTCGCGAGTACCTCGCCGCGACGACGCGACCTCCTCGTCGCCGCCGGCTACGAGATCCGCATCGAACCCTCGCACGTCGACGAGCCCGAGCCCGCGATGGGCACGCCCGTCGTCCCCTACGTCGCCGATCTGGCCTTCCGCAAGGCGATCGCCGTCGCCGAGCGGCTCGGCTCCGGCCTGATCCTCGCCGCCGACACCGCCTGCGCCGTCGAGGGCGAGATCCTCAACAAGCCGGTCGATCGCCGCGACGCCGAACGCATGATCCGGCTTCAAGAAGGGCGAGACACCGAGGTCGTCACCGGTCTCTGCATCATGCGAGCGGAGTGGCGGGAGTGGGTCGCCGCCGTCGAGTCGAGCCTCGTCCACATCCGCCCGCTCACCGACGTCGAACGCAACGCCCATCTCGACGACGAAGTCCGTTGGTCGGGCAAGGCGGGAGCGTACGGCGTGCAGGACTCCGACCCCTACGTGACCGTCACGCGCGGGAGTTGGTCGAACGTCGTCGGGCTGCCCATGGAACGCCTCGAGGCTCTCCTCCTCGCCTACCCCAGGCTGACGCACGGGCTCTGATCGGGTATCCTCGACCAGGACCGAGCCGATCCGATGGTCGGCTCGCCTCGACGAATCGGAGGGAGCGATGCACGTCCAAGATCCCGCCCGCAGCGACCGAGCACGCCGACTCCCTCCGCCCGGGATCGTCATCGCGGCGATCGTGATCCTCTCCGGCGTCGGCTGGGCGATCGCTCAGACAGCGAGGAAGTCGAACGTGACCCAAGCCGATGCCGCGCTCGAACCCTCGCCGATCGACGGCAAACGGGCGTATCGATATCTTCAGGAGATCTGCAAGATCGGCCCCCGGCCCGCCGGGTCGGCCGCCAACGCCCGTCAGCGGGCCATGGTCGCCAAGCACTTCGAGCTCCACGGCGGGGTCGTTCGCGAACAACCGTTCACGGCCGTCGACCCGCTCACCGGCGCCAAGGTCGAGATGGCGAACCTGATCGGCTCCTGGTTCCCCGACCGACTCGAGCGGGTCGTCATCGGCGTGCACTACGACACCCGACCCTTCCCCGACGAAGATCCCGATCCCGTCGCCCGCCGAACCCCCTTCATCGGCGCCAACGACGGCGCATCGGGCGTGGCGATGCTCATGGAGATCGCGCATCACTTGTCAAAGAGCCCCACCCCTTGGGGCGTCGACCTCGTCCTCTTCGACGGCGAGGAACTCGTCTACGGCGGCGGACGCAACCAGACCGGCGAATACTTCCTCGGCTCGCGATTCTTCTCCCGCGAATATGCTCGAGCCTACAAGAACCGCACGCGAACCACGCCGAGATATCTCCACGGCTTCGTGCTCGACATGATCGCCGACCGCGACCTCGACCTTCCCAAGGAACCCCACAGCGTCGAACTCGTCCCGCGCTTCGTCCGCGACGTCTGGGGCGTCGCCAAGTCGCTCGGCGTCAAGCAGTTCCGAGACGCCGTGGGCGATGTCGCCGTGCTCGACGACCATCTCCCGATGAACGACGCGGGCATCCCCACCCTCGACATCATCGACTTCACCTACCCGCACTGGCACACCGCCGGCGATACCCCCGACAAATGCTCGGCCGAGAGCCTCGAAGCCGTCGGACGCGTCGTCACCGCCTGGCTCAACCGGCCCAAGCTCCGCCGCTGATCCCGGTCGATCAAACCCAGCGCTTCAGTGCGTCGCGCTCGCGGCGCGTCGCTTCGAGGTCGAACTTCATCGCCGCCACATCCAAGCGAAACTGAGCGATCGCTTCCTTCGCCAGACCCAACACGCGACCTCGATAGATCGCATCTTCGATCGCCTGGTCGGCCATCGGTTCGAGTTCGTCGCGCAACTCCTTCGGCAGAGCTTCGATGCGTCTGCGAAGCCGAACGAGTTCCGGGGGAGCCGTCTGCTCGAGAGTGGTATTCATGCTTCAACCGCCTGTTCGTCTCGGTGCACGCGTCACGGGTGTACCGAGAACATAACACGCGTGGGAAAGCAGACCGTCTAGCGAGAATGGAACGTCTGGAAAAAAACGTCCGGATCTGACGGTCCTACCAATCCTCCCGATTCCACCGCCGGCCGAGCCTCCGACTGCGTCTCGGCGTCCACCTTGACAAGGAACGTCGCGAGTCGCTCGGCAAGGGAACGAGGCCGAACGAAACACCAGGGGCCTCGGCTCTCTCGAAGGTCTCTCCGCCGCGTGCGATCTCCTTGCGGTTCCCGACTTTGCTCGCGTTGTCGTCTGCCGATCGGGCGGTCGAATCGGCGGAGGGCCGGAGTCGCGAGGGCGAGGCGGCCCGTGTGACCGGGGTCGATCGACCCCGGTCGCCGACTCGGCCGAGGTCAGGCCGCGATCGCCTTGCGACGACGAGCGAGGGCCGCCAGACCCACCAACCCGAAAGTGCCGCTCAGAGCCGGCGTGGCGGGTTCGGGCACTGCCGTCGCACCCGCAATGCCCGTGTAGCTACCGAAACTGGCTCCGTTATCGGCGAAGTAGAGCGGACCGAAGCCGGGTTGGAAGGAGAGGCTCGACGCGTTGATGAAGTCCATCGAGCCGCCGAAGGGACCGCCAAACCCGCTGAAGTTGATTCCGCGGAGCCCGCCGCCGAGATCGACGATTCTGATCTGGATGTTGGCCAAGGGAGTAAACAAGTCGGCCTGGGTGAACGAAGAGCCGCTGAGGAAGTTGAACGACATCGTGGGCGTGAAGGGCGCGAGAGCGAAGATCCCGATCCCGGGGTCGGCGTTCAGCGTCAAGGTCCCAGTGCCGACGATCGGCGGCGTGACCGTCCCGTCGGGAGAACAGTCGAACTCGAAGCGGCGTTGGACGATGTACCCAGAGGGATTGAGTTCATTATGACATCTTTCTCCGGGCCATGCGGCAAAGAAAGACCGGGATCTGCGAGAATTCGAGGCGAGTCGGGGAAGCCGTCGTCTCCGAACCGCCCTGGGGAGCCGAGATGAAACGGACGCTGGAGCTTCGGAAGCCTGAGGCTTGGACCGCGGTCTGCATCGCATCGTCGCAAGGGAGTGAACCACGAGGACGTTGTGTTTCGGGGACATCTGCTTGACGCGAGCGCCTCGCTCTGGTCACATCCCTGGGAATTCTCCGGCATCTCGAACGGTCCTTTCCACGGCGTCGACCGCGATCGATGGGTCGCCCGCGGAGTCGGTCGAGTTGTTCGGCGAATTCACCGACCCTCGAGGACGAGTCGCCGGCGCGGCCGGAGGCTCCCTTCACTGCGATCCGAAGCCTCTGCGCGTCGCGCGGCTCGGATCCGCGGTGATCGATCGAAAGGATCACGGACGCGATGCGCAACAGGATCCGCCTTCCCCTCTTCGCGCCGGCCGCCCTCGTCATCTCGGCCCTGATGGCCGGGCCGACTTCCGCCGGACTGACGTTCAACTTCAACCCGGCCCCGGGAACCTCCCAACTCGCGATCGACGGATTCGTCGCCGCGGGCGCCATGTGGTCGAGCCGCTTCGCCGACGACATCACCGTCAACATCGACATCGGCTTCGCGCCTCTGAGCCCGGGCGTTCTGGCCAACGCGAACACCACCAGGTTCTTCTTCGAATACGAGACCGTCCGCAACTCGCTGATCGCGGATGCGATCTCCGACGACGACATCATCTCCTCGTCGGGCATCCACGTTGGGCAGGCGAAGATGGTCATCAACGGACTCTTCGATACGCCGTTCGCGTCCTACCTCGACGACAACGGCAACGACAACAACAACTACATGCACGTGGGCTCGGCCAACCTGAAGGCGCTGGGCCTCTGGTCGGCCCACTCGGGGATCCGGGACGGCACGATCACATTCAACAGCGACTTCGGATTCGACTTCGACCGGTCCGACGGGATCGCGGCCGATTCCTACGACTTCATCGGGCTCGCCGCGCACGAGATCGGTCACACGCTCGGATTCCTCAGCGGCGTCGACGTCCTCGACGCGGTCTTCGGATTCGGATACTCCGACGATGAACTTCCCTACGTCACGCCGCTCGACCTCTTCCGATACTCGAGACTCTCCTCCGCCAACGGGGCCATCGACTGGAGGGCCGGAACGATCGACAAGTATTTCTCGATCGACAACGGCGTCACCAAGATCGCCTCGTTCTCCACTGGTTACTGGGAGGGCGACGGACAACAGGCGAGCCACTGGAAGGACGACCGAGGGCTCGGGCTCCTGGACCCGTCCGCCGCGCGCGGCGAACTGCTCGCGTTCAGCGACAACGACCTGCGCGCTCTCGACGTGATCGGCTACGACAGGATCCCGGCCGCCGCCGTGCCCGAGCCGGCCACTCTCGTCTCCGGCGTCTTCGCGGTCTTCGTCGCCTTGGTCGCGCGTCGCGGTCGGGCGGGACGTCCCTCGCTCTGATGCAAATGATCGGTCCGCCCGCGGCGATCGACTCCCCGGGCGGACCGATCCGATCAAGAATTCAACGTCCCTCCAAAGCGATCATCGATCTCGGTCGACTCGCTTCGGATTCCTTCGGATCGACCTCGACGGCGATGCCGCGGACGCCGCATCGCCGTTGGGCCCCTCGCTTGCAGAGCGGGCCGAGAATCTCCCCGTTCGACGCGAACGACGTGGAGATCGTGGGTACCGAGGGACCAAGATCCGATCATCACGACGTCATCGACCGTCCCTTTCGGCGCACGAGGCCGATCGTGAAGCAGGTCGCGACGGCGAAGCCTGCGAGGGTCGACGGCTCGGGCACGGAGGCGGCTTCCGCGAAGAAGGTCGTGCCGTAGGCGTTGCCCAGACCTTGGCCGCCGTAGTTGATCAACGCCGTCCCGGCGCCGGTCGCGGAGTCGATCGAGAAGATGCTGGTGTTGTTGACGCCGTAGAGGATGCCGCCGGCGGTCGCCATGCCGTACACGAGGTTGCGGCCGCCGCCGAAAGCGCCGACGAGCGTTCCCGAGGCGGAAGGCAACGAGATCTGGACCAGGTTCGACGACGTGGCGAGGAAGAGATTCCCGCCCTGGAAGGCGAGGTCGCCGCCCGACGAGTATCCCATGTTCCCCAGCAACGAGCCGGCACCCGTCCCGGTGTTGATCGAATAGAGCAGGGCCCCGCCGGCACCGTAGAGAGTTCCGTCGGCGCCGAACACGAGCGCGTTGCCGCCGGAGATGCCGTGGGCTCCGATCAGCGTCGAAGCACCCGTCGACTTGTCGATCTTGTAGAGATTCGTGAACGACATCCCGTAGAGGTCGCCCGTCGGAGAGAACGCCAGGTCGGTCATCACGACGCCCATCCCTCCCACCACCGAGACGGTGTTGGTGCCGACATCGACCTTGCCGAGCCTGCCGGTGGAGTCGCCGATCCAGAGGACCGGCCCGGCGTGCGCCTGGGAAAGGCCGACCGAGAACAAGAGTGCCGAAACCAAGAGCGCGTGGATTCTTTGCATTTCGTTTTCGACTCCGGACGTGTGGAAGAGACCCAGGTGACTCGAGAGACCAAACGAGTGTCTCTTAGCTCTCGGTTCCCGAAGCTGTGAGCGACGAGGCGAAAGCTCCACTCCGCGTCGCCTCGAGACAGCGCGCCTCGTTCCCAAGTCCCACGATCGCGTCGATCCACGCCCGCTTGCGACGACCAAACCAACTCAGCGACATTCCCCCCATCCCAACCTGTCCCTCCGTTGCGTCCCGACAATCCCTGAAGCCCAGCCCCTCCGCGCGCACCGCGAACGCTCCGGCGCTTCGCCGCTTGGATTTGGGAGCGATTCTCGTCCGCGAAACGGGTCATTCGCGGGGTTTGAGACGGTCCGGCGCGGGGGTGGTGTTGGGTCGGGCGATCGGCGGCGGGACGGGTCCGATCGGAAGATCGATACGATCGCCCCGACCCGCCGGGTTTGACTTCGGTTCGTTCGGCGCACGCAGGGGGCCGAGGGTCGCGGTGAGCAGCGACTCGAGGTTGAAGAACACCTCGGAGCCGCCGGGATGG
>JANRKW010000016.1:0-153367 GCA_033763215.1 Isosphaeraceae bacterium
GATGGTCTCGACGCTTGTCGGAGGGGTCTCGGACGGGCCGGACGTGCTGGTGTTCGCTGATCCGAGAGTGCCGGCGGGGTCCTGACGCCGGTCGACGCGTTCGGGTTGGTTCACCCGATCGGAACGAAAGCGAACGCCCGCAAGGGGCGTCCGCTCGCGGTGCGCGCGGGGGGTGCTGGACTCGCCGCCGACGGTCGGGTTACCGTATGCGCCTGATCGACGAGCGATTCGGCCTGAACTCTCGAGATTCGCGGCTCGCCGGTGGTCGCGTCGAGGCTCGGTCCATCTCGGAATCGATGTGGAGTCCGGGTCGATGATCATGACCGTGATCTATTATTTCTTTCTGAAGATCGTCCTGTTCTTCGGGATCGTCAAGTCGCTCTCCCAGTTCGACTTCCTGCACAAGTACCTGCTGCTGCTCTCGGGGTTCTACACGGCGGCGGTGGCGCTGTTGAGCTGGATCTTCATCTTCGGTTGGCAGCAGAAGCAGTGGCCTTCGTGGCAGGTGGCGATTGCGGAGCGAATCGGCGTGACTCCTTGGCAATCGTGGGTGGGGCAGACGTTCCTGATCTCGTCGCTCTACTTCTGGTTGATGGTGAAGTTCGAGGAGACCTCGTTCTTCTGGGTGCTGCTGATCTTTGGAGTGGTGGTGGTGGCCTACTGAACCGATCCGACCACGGGCGGCCGAGCCGAGACGGCCGGCGGGCGACTCGGTCGGGAGAGACGAGAGCGCGATGGCGAGATTCGAAGGCTCCGAGAGTTCGATCGGTGAGAGTGACGGGCTCGAGGGCACGATGGTCTTCGACCCGCCGGGCAGCGGCCCGCGGTCGAAGGCCGATCTCGGATTCGACCGAGCCGACCGTCGCGGACGCAGCCTCAGCCTGCAGACGAACGACCTCAGACGCGAGCGTCTGGGCCACATCTGCGTCGTGCTCACACTCATCTATGCGACCTTGTTCCTATGGAACTTGATGACGCTCGAGCATTCGCTGCAACTCGTTTGGGCGACGATGGCGTTGCGGCTGGCGTTCGTTGTGTTGCTGGGCTTGATGTTGATCAGTCCTGTGCCGTTGACGCCGAAGCATGTGAAGTGGGTCGAACTGCTCCTTTTCGGGGGACTGACGCTGATCTTGTCGGCGAGTCAATACGTTGCGAGTCGTCGACTGCTCCTCCTCAGCGATGAAGTGATGCTGGTGGCGTTCGAGAAGAACGGCGTGCTCCAGATGTTCACGCTGATGCTTCTCCACGGGGCGTTGGTGCCGAATCGTCCCCGGCAGGCCGCGGCGGTGATCGTGCCGATGGCGCTCTTGCCGGCGGCGGCCCTGGTGATGGTGATGGTCTCGCCGGAGTGCGAGGAGTTCTACGACAGCTTGAAGACGACCGAGCAGATCGGGTCGAACATCCTGTTCCTCGTCATCGGCGCGGGGGTTTCGATCTACTCGGCCTGGATGGTGAATCGCCTTCGACGCGAGCTCCACGAGGCGAAGAAGCTCGGTCGCTACCGCTTGGGGGCGAAGATCGGCTCGGGCGGGATGGGCGAGGTGTACCTGGCCGAGCACGAGTTCCTCAAGCGTCCATGCGCTCTCAAGTTGATTCGTTCGGATGTGTTGGACAATCCCGTCGCGAAGGCTCGGTTCGAGCTCGAGGTCCAATCGGCCGCTCGGCTCTCGCATCCCAACACGATCGAGATCTACGACTACGGTCACGACGACGACGGCACGTTCTATTACGTGATGGAATATCTCAAGGGGATGACGCTGGGTCAGTTGGTGACGCGTTTCGGCCCGATGCCTGCGGGTCGGGTGATCTATCTCTTTCGGCAGATCTGCGCGGGGCTGGCCGAGGCGCACGCGATGGGCCTGATCCATCGCGACCTCAAGCCCGCGAACATCTTCGTGGCGGTGCGCGGCGGCGAGACCGACGTCGCCAAGGTGCTCGACTTCGGACTCGTGAAGGACTCCCGAAGCGCGATCGGGCCGCAGTTGACGGCGGATCAGTCGGTGAGCGGCACGCCGCAGTTCATGGCCCCCGAGCAGGCGACCGGCAAGCGCGACCTCGACGCCCGCGTGGATATCTACGCGCTGGGATGCGTGATGTACTACTCGCTGTCGGGTCGACCGCCGTTCAATCAGAGTTCGGCGTTCGAGGTCATGGTGGCGCATGTGCGCGACGTGGTCGAGCCGCTCTCGAGCCGGTGTCCCGAGATCCCCGCCGACCTCGAGGCGGCCGTGATGCGCTGCTTGTCGAAGGCTCCCGACGATCGATTCCTCGACGTCAAGGCGCTCGGCCGGGCGTTGGCGGCTTGCTCGAGCGCTGCGGAGTGGGATGCGGACGCGGCCGATCGGTGGTGGGCGGGTGCGGCGAAGAGCATGCGATCGTCGCTCGTGAGCGATTCGTCGATGCCGACGATTTGATCCGATCGAGCCGCGACCCGATCAGGCGTCGCCCGAGATCCGGGCGAGCGTCGACGAGAGACGAGGCGGGTCGGCGAGCGTCCGATAGACGACGCAGTAGCGCTCGGTGAGTCGCAGCAGGTCGGCGAGGCGATCGTCGGAAGCGTCGGCGTCGAGGTCGAAGGCGAGTCGGACGGCGGAGAACCCGACGGGGACGTCCTTGCGGATCCCGAGGGTTCCCGAAACGTCGAAGTCGCCCTCGGCGCGGATCGTCCCGCCTCGGATCGGGATCTCGAGCGCGGTGGCGACGGCTCGCAGAGTGACGCCCGCACAGGCGACGAGAGCCTGGAGCAGCATCTCGCCGGCGCAGGCTTCGGATCCGTCGCCGCCCGCCGAGGGGTGGAGACCCGCCTCGATGGCGGCGGAGTGCGCGCTCTCCACGCGACAGGTGATCCCCTCGGGGGCGATCGTCCCGCGGGCATGGAGCGTGAGCCGGGCGCTGTCGGGCTCGGCGCGATAGCGAGCCTTGAGCGGGGCCTGCAGAGCGCGAAGGTCTTCGGCGTTCATGGCGGACTCGATCATGGGGCGGTGGGCGGTTGCCGAGGGCGGCTCGACGGACGATAAGATACCAAGTCCCCGCATGGTCTCACGAGGTCGCGTCCATGAGTTCTCGTCCCGTTCCCGAGTCGGTCGCGCCCGAGCGAGTCGTCGAGTCGGCTCAGGCGGTGATGAAGTCGGCACGGTTTCCGTTCCTGGCGACGGTCGACGGCGACCAGCCGCGGCTCCGCCCGGTCTCCCCGGTCCGGACCGACGGCTTCACCGTCTACATCGCCAACCTTCGGATGTACCAGAAGACCGGTCAGATCGCTCTCAACCCGAAGGTCGAACTCGGGTATCTCGACGATCATCACGACCAGGTGCGGATCACCGGCATCGCCGAGGTGCTCCACGATCGGGAGTTGATCCAGGCGATCTGGGATGAGAATCCTCTGTTGCGGGGCTATCTCGGAACGGTCGACAACCCCGCGTTGGTGATCTACCGGATCCGACCGGTTCGGGTCCGGTTCATGAAGGAGTGGTCTCTCGAGTATCTCGACGTGCCGATCGATTGAGCCCTCGGGGAAGTCAGGGTTTGGCGCCGGCGACCTTCTTGGGCGGGTCTCCGGAGTCTTGTCGGTAGATCAGGACACGGTCGTGGACGATGAGGACGATGTCGTCGCGCTTGTCGCCGTCGACGTCGGCCACCACGATCTCACGGGGTTCGAGGAGGTCGGAGACGCGTCGGAACGACTTGCGCTCGAAGATCCGGAACGCGAGCGCCCGGGCGAGGCGGGGCTTGCCTTCGTTGGTGGCGATCTCGAGGAAGTGGTCGCCCGGGTCGGTGAAGGCGATGTCGGGTCGGCCGTCGGCGTTGAGGTCGCCTTGGGCGAGGTCGCCGAGCCGAGCATCCTTGCGGTTGGTCTCGTAGCTGGCGACGACCTCGAGTCGGCGACCCTTGCGGCCGGTGTAGACGACGCCGAATCGTTCGGCTCCCGTGATGACGAGGTCGTCGCGGCCGTCGCCGTCGAGGTCGCCGGTCCGGAGCCCCTGGAAGTCGATCGCGCCGATCGAGAGCGAGCCGGCGGGGCGATAGACCGCTCCGTCGGGTTCGAGGTAGAGGACCGACTTCGACGTCCGATCGTACAGGGCGAGTTCGGCCTTGCCGTCGCCGTCGGTATCGAGCGCGGCGAGTCCTTGGATCTGGGCGTTGTTGCGGTTGGTGTTGAACTGGTCGTGGACGATCCAGAGACCCGACCGGTCGACCGAGAGGTCGCGAGCGTAGGTCTTCTGGCCGATGACGAGGCGACGCTTGCCGCCGAGGAGGAGTTCGGCGATGGCGGAAGGGGGGACGTCGGTGAGGGGGCCGACGCCGCCGGCCAGGGGCGCGGGCGGTTCGTCGCCTCGTCCGAGTCGGATCGCCTTGGGGCCGTAGTCGCTGGAGAAGATGATGTCGGGTCGTCCGTCGCGATCGACGTCGAGGACCTGGATGATCGGCGTGTCGTTGAGCTCGGGGAGCGGAACGACGGCCGAATCGCCCCACTTCAAGGGGACGAGGGCTCCGTCGGTTCCGCGGGTGAGGGCTCGGAGCGAGAGGGCGTCGGCGGTCGATCCGGGGACGTCGTCCCGCGTGACGTAGATCACTTCGGATCCCGGCTTGCCGTCGAGGTCGGCGATCGTCATGGAGATCGGCTCGCCCGTGATCGGCAAGGGGGCGGGGAAGCTGAGCCGCCCGTCGCTGAAGACGCTCCGGCCGATCTGCTTCTCGGGCTGCGAGATGACGTAGACCTCGGAGCGTTTGTCGCCGTCGAGGTCGGCCACTCGAACCGATCGGCCGCCGTTGAGGTTCGGGAACGCGCGGGGCGCTCCCAGCCCGAGCTTGGCTTCCTGGAGATAAACGAAGAACTGCGCGTTGCCGGGGTCGGCCGCGACGACGTCGAGCTTGCCGTCGCCGTCGATGTCTCCGATGTCGATCGAGCGGTTCCGCGAGCTCTCGCGGGGCAGCGGGTAGACGAGGAGCCGGCCGCGCCGGGCGTCGGCATCGGTGTCGGTCGCCTTGTCGTCGGCCTCGGCGAGCGCTGCGACGCGGGCTCTTCCCGATTGCGCCTCGATCGAGAGGAACTCGCTGCCGGGCTTGCCGTCGAGATTGCCGAAGGCGTAGGCTCGGAGCGGCTCGACCGCGAACCGCTCTTCGGGTCCAAGAGTCTTGGCGGCCGTGGAGAAGCGGATGCGGACGGGATGATCCTCGCCGCCGTCGAGCATGACGAGGTCGTCGCCGCCGTCGCCGTCCATGTCGATCGCGCGGATCATCCGGGGGTTCGTCGAGCTGTGGGCGAGTCGAACCGGATCGGAGAGCCGGCCGCCGGGACGCTGATAGATCGTGAGGACTTCGGCGTTGGTGACCAGGGCGATGTCGGCGAGGCCGTCGCGGTCGAAGTCGCCGACGGTCACCGCGCCCGCGGTTTCGATCGCTTCGCCGGTCTGGAACTTGCGGCCCTCGGTGAACTCGAGGTCGCCCTTGTTGAGCAGGACGACGAGCTCGGCCGGGTTGCCGTAGTAGACGAGGTCGACCTTGCCGTCGGCGTTGAAGTCGCCCGCTTGAAGGCTCACGATCTCGCGGTTCACGGTGATGTTCCGCTCGCGGAGACGGCGGTCGTTGGGCAGGAAATTGGGCTCGTTCTTCTCGACCGGCTCGTCGGCGGCCGCGATGCTCGGCTTGGTGTGGAGCACGTCGATCCGGGAACGCGCGTTGTCGGCCACGATCACGTCGTCGATGCCGTCGCCGTCGAGGTCGGCTGCGAGGAGGTTGCCGATCCGCGACTCGAGCTTGTAGATCTCGAGCGGGAGGAATCCGAAGTAGTCCGCCCAGCGGATCTCATCCGCGGCCTCGATCGCCGAGGGGAGGGTGCACGTCGCGAGGAGGATGGCGGCGAGCCGCGCGCGGAAGCGAGATCCCAGCATCATGACCGCCCTTTGCAGAATCGTCGACGAACGGCGGGTCGCGTCGGCCCGTCCAATTGGTTCAGCCTACGCATTCGGTCGGCGTGCGGCAAGGTGAGCGGCGCCCCGAGCTCGGCCGGAATGGAAGACGGGCGAATCTGGGAGAAGGAGTTGTGAAAAACCGGCGGGATCGACTGCATTTGGTTTTCCGATTGGGAAAAATGGGGTATCCTAAGGGTCGAGCGCATCTCTCGGGGTTCGGGGTGTGCCGTCGTCTCCTCCGAGGCCGAGAGATCGAACTTCGAGTGCTATGACGAAGGGGAGTCCCGGGCTCGTCGACCGTGATCGACGAGGACTCGGTCCAGGAGGGATCCTCCCCCAACTAGGGAAGCTGTCCGGAGTCGACATCGTTTGGGAGCGCATCTCATGAGCGGTCGGAACAGTTTCGGATTCTTGGGTCTGTCGGTCGCGGCGATCGTGCTGTCGTTCGCGTCGAGTGCGGAAGCGACGCACCTGTGCGGTCGCGGTCATCGCACGGTGGTGTCGGGCTGCGGCGGCTGCGTCGCGGCGGCTCCCGCTCCCGCGGCGGTCGAGTGCGCTCCCGCGCCGGTGATGGTGCCGAAGATGGAGACGACCTACCAGACGGTCTTCGACACCGTCTACGACCAGGTCCCCGTCACCAAGATGCAGACCCGCTACCGCACCGAGATGAAGACCGAGACCTTCCCGGTCAATCGCACGGTGATGGAGACGGCCGTCGAGAACCGCGTCGTGACGACCTTCGTTCCGACTCAGGAAGTCGTGCCGCAGGTGATCACCCGGTTCGTCTGCGAGCCCCAGCAGCGGATCGTCAAGATCTCGCAGCCCTACACCGAGCAGGAGACCATCCAGGTCAAGACGTACGTCCCCAGGACCGAGACGGTCATGGTTCCCCGCGTCGTCACTCGGTACGTTCCCCAGATGATCACGGAGCAGGTCCCCGTCACGACCTGCCGACAGGTCGTCGAGGAGCAGGGCTGCTGGCAGACCGTCATGGTCGCGCCGACGACCGGCCACTGCGGACATGGTCTGCTCAAGGGACTCTGCGGCGGTTGCGCCGCGACGGCCGGCTGCGGCGCCGCGCCGGTCTGCCAGACGGTCTACGTCTCGCGCCCGGTCGTCCGCAACGTCCCCGAAACGACCTACCAGACCGTCTGCAAGACGATCAGCGTCCCGGTTCAGGAGACGATCCAGGTCGCCGAGTGCAAGACGACCTTTGAAGAAGTCGTCACCCCGCGCGTGATCTGCACGACGAAGTTCCGCGAGGTCGAAGTGCCGACGACCGTCATGGTCAAGCGTGCGATCCAGGAGACGATCCAGGTCACCCGCTGCGTGATGAAGCCGGTTCAGTCGAACCATCAAGTCACCGTCTGCCGCCCCCGGATCGTGACCCAGATGTGCACCCGCCAGGTTCCGGTCTGCGTTCCCGAGCAAGTTCCCGTGACGGTCATGAACTGCGTTCCCCGCCAGGTTCCCCGTCAGGTCGCCGTGACCCACTGCGTCATGGTGCCCGCCGAGTCGCTCGTCGCCGCCCCCGCTTCGGCCCAGAGCCCCGCCTCGGCGCAGAGCCCGGCCTCGGCCCAGCATTGATCATCGTACGCGATCGGCTCGAGCGATGAACCGCGAGCCCTTGGTATGCGAGGAACGCCGCGTCGGGTACCCACCCGTCGCGGCTTCTTTGCTTTCGAAGTGCTCGCAACCCATGAGGAGCGTCGCCGGATTCCGCGATCGAGCTCGGGTCGTTCCCCGCTCGTTGACCCTTGGCGGTCACGCTTCCTATACTCGATGACGACCTTCCGCATCGGTCGACTCCCCCGATGCACCGACCCCGCCCGGACGACCGACCCATGATGAATGATCGACTCCGACGCAGCCCGTTCGTCCGGGCCTGCTTTCGTGAACCGACCGACGTCACTCCGATCTGGTTGATGCGTCAGGCGGGTCGATACATGGCCGAGTACCGCCAGGTGCGGTCGAAGGTCTCCTTCCTCGATCTCTGCCGATCTCCCGAACTCGCGACCGAGGTGACCGTCACCGCCGCGGCCCGTCTCGGCGTCGACGCCGCGATCCTCTTCGCCGACATCCTGCTGATCCTCGAGCCGCTCGGATTCGACCTCGAGTTCGCGAAGGGCGAAGGTCCGGTGATCCACAATCCGGTCCGCGAGCTGGCCGACGTCGACCGCGTGACGCCGCTCGATTCGATCGACCCCCTGGCCTACGTGGTGCGCGCAGTCGAGATGATCCGCGAGGAGCTGCCGCGCGACCTGCCGCTCATCGGCTTCGCGGGCGCGCCGTTCACCCTGGCCTGCTACGCGATCGAGGGGGGAGGATCGAGACATTACGATGAAGCCAAGGTCTTCATGTATCGAGATGAAGGGGCATGGAATTCACTCATGTCTCGTCTCGTCGATTCGACCGTGATCTACCTCTCCGCCCAGGCCGAGGCGGGGGCGCAGGTGCTTCAGCTCTTCGACAGTTGGGTCGGGATCCTCTCGCCCGACGACTACGCCCGCTACGTGCAGCCGCACATGCGTCGGCTCATCGCCGCGCTCCCCGGCGACGTCCCCGTGATCCACTTCGGCACCGACACGAACAGCCTCCTCGAGCTCCAGCGCGACGCGGGCGGCCACGTGATCGGACTCGACTGGCGCGTCCGACTCGACGCCGCATGGGACCGGCTCGGCGCGGGCGTCGCCGTTCAGGGCAATCTCGACCCCATCACCCTCTGCGCACCGGCCGACGAGTGGCGCGGACGCGCGGCGTCGATCCTCGACCAGGCCGCCGGACGGCCCGGCCACATCTTCAACCTCGGACACGGGATCCTGCCGAGAACCCCCGTCGACCACGTCCGCGGATTGGTCGACTTCGTCCACGAGTACCGCCCGGCCGCGTCGCTCGCCTGAGACCCGCACCGCGGCGAGTCGTCGCCGCCCCGTCCCGCGGCTATAATGACAAGCGCCTCCGCCCCTTTCCGTCACGAGAATCCGCCCGATTCCCCTACGCTCGAACCGGTCGATCCACCCCATGCCGCAACCACACGACTGCGTCCTGCTCCTGGCCTACGGCGCTCCCGAGCGAATGGAAGACGTTCGTCCCTTCCTCGACAACGTGCTCCGCGGCCTGCCCGTGCCCAAGGAGCGCTACGAGGCGGTGGTCCACCACTACGAGCTGCTCGGCGGCAAGAGCCCGCTCAATGAACTCACGGCGAAGCAAGCCGAGGGGCTGCGGGGCGTTCTCGGCGGCGAGCTGCCGATCTACGTCGGCATGCGCTTTGCAAAGCCTTATATCTTCACGGCGATCCGCGACATGCTGAAGGACGGCCGCCGGCGCGCGATCGCGATCATCCTCGCTCCCTATCGCAGCGAGCCGAGCTTCGAGAAGTACGTCGAGGCGGTCCAGGAAGTCCTCGCCGCGGCGCCCGAGGGTTCGCTCACGGTCGAATTCGTCGAGCCCTGGTTCGATCAGCCGCTCTTCGCCGACGCCCAGGCCGACGAGGTCCAAAAGGCCTACGACCGGCTCCCCGAGGCCGAGCGGGCCGGCGCCGCCCTGCTCTTCACAGCGCACAGCATTCCGACGGCCGTCGCCGCGCGCTGCCCCTACGTCCAGCAGATCGAGCACGCCTGCGCAGCGGTGGGCGAGCGGTTGGGGCGGAGCTGGCGGTTGGTCTGGCAGAGCCGCAGCGGCAATCCCCGCACCCCTTGGCTCGAGCCCGACGTCAACGCCGCCCTCGCCGAGCTCAAGGAGCAAGGCGGAACCGCGGTGGTCCTCTGCCCGATCGGCTTCATCTCCGACCACGTCGAAGTGATGTACGACCTCGACCTCGAGGCGGCGCAGACCTGCCGCGACCTCGGCATCGCGATGAGCCGAGCGAGCACGGTCAACGATCACCCCCGATTCATCGAGGCGCTCGCCGCTCTCGTCCGCGAGCATGCCGGCCGCGGGTCCGCCCTCACATCGGTAAGCGCATGAGGCTCGAATCTCACGAATCCAAACTCATGAACAGGCCCTCGAATATCGACACGAACGGCACCGAGGGAATCGCGGGCGTCGACATCGCTTCGACTCCCCGGCGCCGAGTCGTCGTTATCGGCGGCGGTCTCTCGGGGCTAGCCGCCGCGCACCGGCTCGTCACCCGCGCGGAGGCGCTCCGGTTGCCGATCGAGGTCGTGCTCGTCGAGGCAAAGGACCGCGTCGGCGGGGTGATCTGGGCCGATCGCCGCGACGGATTCACCTTCGAGAACGGACCCGACTCGTTCATCACGAATAAGCCCTGGGCCGCCGATCTCTGCCGAGAGATCGGTCTCGGCGATCAGCTCATCGCCACCGACGAACGCCATCGCCGCTCGTTCGTGGTCCGAGAGGGCCGTCTCCACCCGGTGCCCGACGGCTTCGTGCTCATGGCTCCCTCGAAGATCGGGCCGCTGCTGACCACGCCGATCCTCTCGTTTCGCGGCAAGTTGCGAATGCTGCTCGACCTCGTCCGACCGCGCAAGCGCGACGACTCCGACGAGAGCCTCGCCTCCTTCGTCAAGCGCCGGCTTGGCCGCGAGGCGCTCGATCGCCTGGTGCAGCCGCTCGTGGGCGGCATCTACACGGCCGACCCCAACGAGCTCAGCCTCGCCGCCGCGGCTCCTCAGTTTCCCGCGATGGAGCGGGAACACGGCAGTCTCATCCGAGCCGCCGTCCGAAACGCCCGTCGCGCGCGCGCCGACGAGAAGAACGCATCGGGCGCTCGGTATGGATTGTTCATGAGCCTGCTCGACGGGATGGACACTCTGCCCAAGACCCTCGCCCGCAAGCTCCCGCGCGGCTCGATCCGGCTCCGAACCGCCGTGCGCCGGCTGACTCGCGACGACGCGAGCGGTCGCTGGCGCGTCGAACTCCTCGACGGCCCGCCGCTCGAGGCCGACGGCGTGATCGTCGCCTGCGAGGCCCACGCCGCCGCGCGGCTGCTCGACGGCCACGACCCGACCTTGGCGCTCCATCTCCGATCGATCCCTTATGCGTCCTCGGCGATCGTCAACGTCGGCTTCGATCGCTATCGCGTCGCTCACCCTCTCGACGGTTTCGGGCTCGTCGTCCCCGCGATCGAGAAGCGCGGGATCCTCGCGGTCTCGTTCCTCAGCGTCAAGTTTCCGATGCGGGCTCCGAGCGGCCAGGTCGCGATGCGGGTCTTCGTCGGAGGTGCGACTCAGCCCGAACTCTTCGACCTCGACGATGCCGAGATGAAGCGGCTCGTCTTGGGCGAACTCGCCTCCCTGCTGGGAGCACGCGGCGAGCCGACCTACATCGAGATCGGCCGGCACCCCCGAGCCATGCCGCAATACACCCTGGGGCACCTCGATCGAGTCGGCGTGATCCGCCGGCACGTTGCGAAGCACCGCGGGCTCGGCCTCGCGGGGATCGCCTTCGACGGCGTCGGCATCCCCGACTGCATCCGCGCGGCGCGCGAGTCGGCCGATGCGATCTTGGCCCTCGTGTCGCAGCCCTCGGCCCAGGTCGATGAACGTGTGACTCCGCTCAGATGATCTTTGATGATCGCATCATTGCGTGTGCATCAGAGCGACGGAGGTTCGCGGCGTCGCGTCCTCGCCGGGCACTCGATTGACCACTCGCTCCCGCCGATCTAAGATCGACGCTTCCTCCCGGCATTCGATGGGGTCGGTATTCATTCTTCAGGCATCGGCGGAGCGCGCGAACATGACGGCGGAATCCGGCGGATCGATCACGAGCGTCTTGACCGAGAGCCGGGTCTTCCCGCCCCCGGCCGAATTCAGCCGCGTCGCCCACGTCCCCAGTATCGAGGAATATGATCGCCTCTGGAATTGGGCCAAGGATCGACCCGAGGAGTTCTGGGCCGAGACCGCCAAGGCGATCGACTGGATCGAGCCGTTCCAGACCGTGCTCGAGTGGAACCCGCCGCACGCCAAGTGGTTCGTCGGCGGCAAACTCAACGCCTCCGCGAACTGCGTCGATCGCCACTGCGAAGGGGCTTCCAAGAACAAGGCCGCGATCATCTTCGAGGGCGAGCCGGGCGATCGACGCGTACTCAGATACCAAGACCTTCAGCGCGAGGTCGCACGGTTCGCGAACGTGCTCCGCGGCCTGGGCGTCGCCAAGGGCGACGTCGTCGCGCTCTACATGCCGATGATCCCCGAACTCGCGATCGCCGTGCTGGCGTGTGCTCGGATCGGGGCGCCCCATACGGTCGTCTTCGGCGGGTTCTCCGCCGAGGCGCTCGCCGGACGGATCCAGGATTGCCGAGCCAAGGTCCTCGTCACGGCCGACGGAGGCTACCGTCGCGGCAAGATCGTCCCCCTCAAGGAAAATGCCGACGGCGCGGCCGACCTCTGCCCGACGATCGAACACGTCGTCGTTCATCGCCGCACCGGTCATGCCGTCGCCATGAAGGAGGGTCGCGACCATTGGTGGCACGACCTCGAGAAGGGCGTCTCCTCGGTCTGCCCGCCGGAGCCGGTCGACAGCGAACACCCGCTCTACATCCTCTACACGTCGGGATCGACCGGGAAGCCCAAGGGCATCCTCCACACCACCGGCGGCTACATGGTCGGCACTACAGCCACCTCGCGCTGGGTGTTCGACTTGAAGGAGGAAGATACTTACTTCTGCACGGCCGACATCGGTTGGGTCACCGGGCATTCGTACCTCGTCTACGGCCCGCTCTCCAACGGCGCGACGGTCGTGATGTACGAAGGCGCCCCGAACTGGCCCGATGAGGGCCGCTTCTGGAAGATCATCGAGGACTACCGCGTCACCATCCTCTACACCGCTCCCACGGCGATCCGCGCGTTCATGAAGTGGGGCGAGGAGTGGCCGCGGAAGTACGACCTCTCGAGCCTCAGGCTGCTCGGCTCGGTCGGCGAGCCGATCAATCCCGAGGCATGGATGTGGTATCACCGCGTGATCGGCGGTGAACGATGCCCGATCGTCGATACGTGGTGGCAAACGGAGACGGGCGCGATCATGATCGCTCCCCTCCCCGGCGCGACGCCGACGGTGCCCGGCTCCGCGACGCGTCCGCTTCCCGGGATCGTCCCCGCGATCGTCACCAAGGACGGCGTCGAGGTCGAGACCGGCAAGGGCGGATTCCTCGTCGTGCGTCAACCCTGGCCCTCGATGCTCCGCACCCTCTGGGGCGACGACCAGCGCTATCGCGACACCTACTGGAGCGAGGTCCCCGGCTGCTACTTCACCGGCGACGGAGCCCGCAAGGATGAGAAC
The DNA here is from genome assembly GCA_033763215.1 of Isosphaeraceae bacterium. Lineage (GTDB taxonomy): Bacteria > Planctomycetota > Planctomycetia > Isosphaerales > Isosphaeraceae > JANRKW01. Next base: position 13,152 of record JANRKW010000016.1, read on the forward strand.
GGCAATTTCTGGATCATGGGCCGCGTCGACGACGTCTTGAACGTCTCGGGCCACCGGCTCTCGACGATGGAAGTCGAATCGGCGCTCGTGAGCCATCCCAAGGTCGCCGAGGCGGCGGTGGTCGGCAAGCCCGACGAGCTCCGCGGTCAAGCCATCGCCGCGTTCGTCACGCTCGAGTCGGGACAGGTCCCGAGCAAGGAACTCGAGCAGGAGCTTCGAGCCCACGTCGTCAAGGAGATCGGCGCGCTCGCTCGGCCCGACGAGATCCGCTTCACCGACGCCCTGCCCAAGACGCGCTCGGGCAAGATCATGAGGCGTCTGCTCAGAGACATCGCCGCGGGTCGAGAGAGCCAGGGCGACACCTCGACGCTCGAAGATCTCAGCGTCCTCGCGCGTCTGCGCGAGGAAGACGAGAACTGATCGGCCCGCCGAAGTCGGTCGTCGCCTCCGCCCGAATCGGTGCGGAGGGCGGCGACCGGTTCGAGACTGGCGCGCACGAAAAGCGACCACGCTCTCGGGATCGAGAAGTGCGTGGTCGCTGGTGTGTTCGTCGAGTCGATCCGCGTTCGAGGCCGGAAAACCGGCCGCGGGACGTCAGATCGGATAGAGGTTCTTGAGCTTTTCGCGGGCGGCGGCCGATCCCTTGCTCGCCTTGATCAGCGGGAAGGTCTGGACCTTGCCGTCGACCTCGAGCGTGAGCTTGCCGGAGCGGATGACCGAGGTGGCGACGAGCACGTGCGTCGTGGTGCCGTTCGGCAGCCAGACGTGGATCCGCTGCAAATTCGGCTTGAAGGTCCGGCGGCTGATGCCGGTGCACTTCGTACCGACGCCGCCGAGGTACTTGGCCTTACCGCGGGTGGTGATCTGATTGCCGAAGCTCGTCTTCTTGCCGCTGACTTCGCACTGGCGTCCCATGGGACGAGGCTCCTTCGCGATCTATCTGCTCATGCGGGGACGTCGACGAGCCGGGACCAATCGGAGGCTTCGGCTCGATTCGACGCGTGGAGGATCGATCGAGATCGATGGACGCGGAGAACGGGAAGGAGATCGGGGCGAAGCTCGGCCACGGCCGGTCCGCCCATCGCGATCAGTCCTTTTCCTTCGTCCGAACGAGGCTGGGATCATGCGGCTTGCTGCGCTGGACGTTGCCGCATTGCTCGATCAGGTGGCACACCTTGTGGGGCGGCACTGCGAGCTTGCACTGCGGGCAGATGTTGAGAGCGGGAGCGACCAGCGCATCGTGGCTCCGACGCATGCCCTTCTTGGATTTCGACTTCCGCCGTTTGGGTACCGCCACGACGCACTCCCGTCCGAAAACCGCTTCGGTGACTGATGCCGGAAAAGAAACCAATTATCCACACGAACCCCCCGCTTGGCAAGCCGAGTTGTTTCGATCGGCCGACGTTTTCCCGAACATGGACGGGATCGGGGTCGCGATTGGGGTATGATGACCGCCGCTCGTCGGTCGCGCGAGACGAGGAAGCGAAGCGAGGCTCTAGAGGGGATCGACGATGGGTGAGGCGACGGCGGGTCCGAGGTGGGGGTTCCTCGGTTCGGGAAAGATGGCGGCGGCGCTTGCGCGGGGCATGGTGGCCTCGGGGGTGATCGAGCCCCACGAGATCTCCACGAGCGACCCGATCGCGGCGGCGCGCGACGCGCTCGCGAAGGAACTGGGCGTCCGCGCCGAGGGCTCCAATGCCGGTGTGATCGCGAGTTGCGGCGTCGTCGTGATCGCGGTGAAGCCGCAGTCGATGGCCGGCTTGATGACGGAGATCCGGCCGTTGCTGACTCCCGAGCATCTCGTGATCTCGATCGCCGCCGGGTCGACGATCGAGGCGCTCGAGAACGGACTCGGAAGCGATCGGCGGATCGTGCGGGTCATGCCGAACACGCCGGCTCTCCTGGGTGTCGGAGCTTCGGGCTACTGTCTCGGCCGCGCCGCCCGTCCCGACGACGAGCGCCTGGTTCGACTCTGCCTCGACGCCGTGGGGATCGCTCATCGGGTGCCCGAGCCGCTCATGGACGCGGTCACGGGGCTCTCGGGGAGCGGTCCGGCGTTCGTCTACCTCATGATCGAGGCACTCTCCGACGGCGGCGTCCGAGTCGGCCTGCCGCGCGACGTCGCCACCGCGCTCGCGGCTCAGACCGTGCTCGGCGCCGCGAAGATGGTGCTCGAGACCGGGTTGCATCCGGGAGTGCTCAAGGACCAGGTCACCAGTCCGGGCGGGACCACGATCGCCGGGCTCCATGCTCTCGAACGCGGCGGACTCCGCGCGGCGCTGATGGACGCGGTCCAGGCCGCGACCGAACGAGCCCGCGAACTCGGCCGGCCCGCTCGGTGAGGCGGGACGATTCCCGAAGCGCGTCGCGTCCCTACAATCCCTGAGTCGGCGCCTGCCGATTTCGCCCGTCCTCGTGTGCTGGATCTCAATATCATGTCGCTCGACCGCGTCGACACGGACCTTCGCGACGACGATTCCGCCCGCATCGCCCGCGTGAACGGCGGAATCGTCCTTCCCTCGTCGCGGACGAATTCGGAGAACACCGGGCATCGCCGGCTCTCGGGTCAGCAGACCGAGGACGAGATGCTCCTCAATCGCACCTTGCCGTCGTCGCCCAATGCGCGGATGCCCGAATTGGCGGCATTCACGCATACCGATCCTTGGCGCGTCCTCCGGATCCAGTCGGAGTTCGTCTACGGCATCGACGCGCTCGCGGAGATCGGCGCTGCGATCGCGGTGTTCGGTTCGGCTCGATTCGCTCCCGACCACAAGTGGTCGCTGCTCGCCGAGCAGATGGGTTCCGCGCTCGTGAAGGCCGGTTTCGCCGTGATCACCGGCGGCGGCCCGGGCATCATGCAGGCCGCGAACAAAGGGGCGCGCGAAGCCGGCGGGACCTCGGTCGGGCTCAACATCGAGTTGCCGTTCGAGCAGCATCAGAATCCGTATGTCGACCTCGCGATCACGTTCCGCTACTTCTTCGTCCGCAAGACGATGTTCGTCAAATATGCGAACGGGTTCATCATCTTCCCCGGCGGATTCGGGACTCTCGACGAGCTCTTCGAAGCGCTCACGCTCGTGCAGACCCGCAAGATCAAGCGTTTCCCGATCGTGCTCTTCGGGTCGGAGTATTGGCGAGGACTGCTCGACTGGGTGGAGAAGACCCAGCTCGACTCGGGAGCGATCTCGCCCGAGGATCTCAACCTCCTCGTGGTCACCGATTCGATTGACGAGGCACGCGACGTCGTGGTTGACTGCTACAATACGCGGTGTTGGACATCGTGGAAGAAGTCGGAAGGGGCGAAGCTCGATGCCGATCCGCCGGGAGCGCCCGCTTCCGCGGTCGACCCCGCGAAGTCCGACGCACAATGACATGACTCGATGATGCTGGAGCGATCGATCGATGGAATCCCCGGTGGACGATGCGACGTTCGACGCCCTCGACGAGGTACTTCGCGATTCGGGCGCCGCCGCGGCGATCGCGAAGCTCGGCGCCGAGCTCTCGACTCGGGGAGCGCATCGCCCGTTGCTCGACGCGCTGCTCCTGCAGGCACGTCATGAACTCGGGCTCCCGCCGGTCGCCCCCGCCTCGCTCCTCTCGATCGACGAGCCGCTGCGATCGAAGTATGAAGAACGATATGTCGAGGCGATTCGGGTCGTCGGAGGCAAGCTCCTCGCCGAGGGCGACATCGCCGGGGCCTGGCCCTACTTCCGCGCGATCTCGGAGAAGGAACCCGTCGCCGCGGCGATCGAAGCCTATCGCCCGGCCCCCGAGGGCGACGAGCGCCTCGGCTCGATCGTCGAGGTCGCATTCAACCAGGGCGTCAATCCGATCGCCGGGTTCCGGCTGATCCTCGAGCACTACGGCGCCTGCTCTTCGATCACGGCGTTCGAGGGCCTGCCTCCCGAGGAGTCGGTCAGGTCGACCTGTGCCGACTTGCTCACGCGTCATCTCCACGCGAATCTGCTCGAGAACATTCGCGCCGATATCGAGCGGAGAGGGCAGCCGATGCCGCCCGAGACGGCGTCGATCGCCGACCATCTCGCGGGCCGCGACTGGCTCTTCCAGGACGACGCCTATCATATCGACGTCTCGCACTTGATGTCGGTCGTGCGTTACTCGCCGCTGCTGACGGATCCCGAGACGATCGCCGCCGCGGTCGGGCTCACCGACTACGGCCGCCGGCTCTCCGACCGTCATCGCTACGAGGGCGAGCCGCCGTTCGAGAACGTCTACGAGGATCACGCGTTCTATCTGAGGGCCCTGCTCGGTCGTCACGTCGACGAGGCCGTCGCGCATTTCCGAGCGAAGCTCGAGGGGCTCGACGAGCGCGGGCGGGCCGAGGTCGCACAGGTCTTGGTGCGTTTGCTCCACCGCGTCGGCCGCCGCGCCGAGGCGCTCGAGACGGCGGTCGAGCACCTCGCAGGATATCCCGAATCGATGCTGAGTTGTCCCGGCGTGCCGAGCCTCGCGGTCGAACTCGGCAAGCCCGACCGCCTGGCCGACGCCGCGCGGGCCTCGGGCGATCTCGTGAATTACCTGGCCGCCCGGATCGCCGCGGCCGCGAAGTGAGCGGCGGCCCGGATCGAGTCGGTGTTTCGAGAGTCTGTTCATGCGATCGCTCATCGAGCGATCGAGTTCGGAGCGCGTTCCTGAAAGGATGAATCCATGGATTCCCCCCGGATCGAGATGATTCCCGCGAAGCCCGTTTCGTCGCTCGAGCAGACGATCCGGATGCCGGTGTCGATCGTGATCACCCCGCCGAGCCGCCATGTCGGGAAGGAGCGGCCGCCCCTGAATCTCTCGATCGTGTTGGATCGGTCGGGCTCGATGGCGGGAGACAAGAAAATGCCGTTCGCCAAGAAGGCGGCTGCGATGGTCGTCGAGAATCTCACCGCGAGGGATCGCATCAGCGTCGTCGCGTTCGACGACGTCGCCGAACTCGCGGTGCCGAGCACGCGGGTCGAGGCGAAGCATCGGATTCTCGGCAGCATCGAAGGCATCCACCCCCGCGGCGGGACCGACCTTCACGCAGGCTGGCTCGCGGGCGCGGGGCAGGTGTTGGGCGAGCGATTCGAGGTCGGAGTCAATCGGGTCATCCTGCTCTCCGACGGCCAAGCCAACCAGGGCGTGACCGATCTCGAGGCGATTGCGTCCGCCGTCAAGGAAAAGGCTTCCCGAGGGATCCAGACCACGACGATCGGCGTCGGCCGCGACTACAACGAAGTTTTGATGGAACGGATGGCGGTCGAGGGCGAGGGGCAGTACTACTTCGTCGGCGACACGGTTCAACTCGTCGACATCTTTCAAACCGAGCTCCAGGGGCTGATGGCGACGACCGGCCAGGAAGTGACCCTTCGCTTCCTGCCTCGCGGCTCGAAGGTCGTCGAATTCCCGCACTCCTTCAACCAAACGATCGACGGCGCCTACCGACTGCCCGACCTGATGGCGGAGACGCCGATTCGGTTGCTGGTCGTGCTCGAGATCCCGCCGCCCACCGAACCCGGCTCGCTCCTCGACATCGAACTCCAATGGGTCGATCCCGAAACGAGCGCGAAGGGATTGCTGAAGTCGTCGCTCCGCGCTCTGCCGGCGGTCGCGCACGCCGAGTGGGAGGCGGTGCCCGTCGACCTCGAGGTCGAGGACGACGTGGTGACGCATCGCTTGGTGTTGATTCAGGAGAACGTGAGCCGGAAACTCCGCGAGCGCGACATCTCCGGGGCGCGTCAGGATCTCGATCTCTGGAAGCAGGTGCTCGCCCAGGCGCCGCCGTCCCCGGTCCAAGAAGCTCGAGCGGAGGCTTACGGTGCGACGATGAACGCGATGGACCTCGAGGACTTCGACTTCGGCGCGAAGTTCCTCGGCGGATCCGCCCTCCGAGCAAGGCGCGGACGCCGCGAGGCGCCGGACCAAGATTCGAAGTGACGGCTCCGGGCGCGGAACGACCCTCGCGACTTCGGTCCGTGCTCCTCGAGAGGGAGCACGCAACCGAAGCGGCGAGGGTCGAGCGGAATCGGCCTCGATCTCGAGGGTCGCGCGCCTCGAGGGATCAGGCGGCGCCGTGCATCTTGGCGATGGCGTCGTACCACTGACCGACGGCCGACCAGTTCACGACGTTCCAGAACGCCTTGACGTAGTCGGCACGGACGTTGCGGTACTTGAGATAGTAGGCATGCTCCCAGACGTCGATGACGAGGAGCGGGATGCCCGCCCAAGCGGCGTTGATCTGGTGGTTGCGAGCTTGGAAGACCATGAGCTTGCGGCTGACGGGCTCGAAGGCGAGCACGGCCCAGCCGTTGCCTTGGACCTGGACGGCGGTGGCGGAGAAGTGGGCCTTGAACTTGTCGACGGAACCGAAGTTCTTGTCGAGCGCGGCGAGGAGGCCGCCTTCGGGGGCGCCCGACTTGGGCCCGAGGTTGGCCCAGAAGACGGAGTGGAGGACGTGCCCGGCGAGGTTGAAGGAGAGCTTCTCGGTGGTGTCGGTCACGAGTCCGGCGTCGGCCTTGCCGTCTCGGATCTCGGCGAGTTTCGCGAGGGCGTCGTTGGCGCCCTTGACGTAGGCGGCGTGGTGCTTGTCGTGGTGGAGCTTCATCGTCTCGGCGTCGATCGACGGCTCGAGGGCGTCGTAGCCGTAGGGCAGCGCGGGGAGGGTGTACATCCCGGCCTTGTCGACGGCCGCGGCGATCGAGGCCTCGATGGGGCCGCCGTTGCCGGCGCCGTGCTGTTGAGCCTGGGCGAGGGCCGAGAAGCCCAGGGAACCGAGCAGTCCGCCGCCGCCGAGGAGGGCGGTTCGGCGCGAGAAGAGGTCGCTCATCGTGGCAGGTGCTCCAGGGGATTGAGACGGAGAGACGTTGGACGCAAAGCCGAGGGGTGGACGATTCGTTGCGAGGGCGGCGGGCGCGTCCGGGTCATTCCGGATAGGGGCAACCCGAAACCATTTCAGCAGGTGCGTCGGTCGTGTCAATCGGCCGGGGCTCGACTCCGGTCGCGGCGGCGAGCCGGCGGTTGAGATCCTCGAGCATCGGAGCCGAGAATCCCGGCCAATAGGCCTCGAGCTTGCCGCCCTTGGAGACGAGTGCGACATAGACCGAATTCGACGCTCGATAATCCTTGACGGTGCGGAGTTCGGGGTCGCAGAGCAAGGGGAAGGTCGCCTTGCGACGACGGGCCCACTCGCGGGCGACGGCCTCGCCGCCGTCGATCACTCCCAAGAAGCCGACGCGGTCGCCATGGAGCGCCGCGAGGCTGTTGAAATAGGGTTGAGCCTCGACGCTGCAGGGGCAGTCTTCCTTGATGAAGAGCAGCACGATCGGCTTCTCGGCGACGAGCTGATCGAAGTCGTAGGTCTTGCCGTCGGAAGCGAGCATCGCGAAGCCGCGGGCTTCGGTCGCGACCAGCGCCTCGGTCCCGGCGACCATCTCCGGGGTGACCTTGTGTTCCTCGGGCTCGCGGAGCCAGCCCGCGGCGAGTTCGGCCGGATCCGCGGCACGGCGCTTCGCGCGATCGACGAGGAAAACGAGCACACCCATCGAGAGAGCGAGGATGATGAGGAAGGTGGAACGCATCGGCTTCGGCTCATGCAGGGCGGGATCTCGCACGTCTTGGGCATTATACACCGATCGCAAGGTCCAAGGCCGGCCCGAGCCGGCGCAGCGAGCTCTCGAGCCTCACTTGGCGGCGAGGGCTTGGGATGATACGGTGGTCTTTTGACTTCCCAGCATTCTCCGCCTGAGGGAGGTTCGGTCGTTCATGGAACGCCGCGGCCCCGCCGATCGTCCCGTCCTGGTGCTCGATTTCGGCTCGCAGTTCGTCCAACTCATTGCGCGACGGGTCCGCGAACGGCACGCCTTCGCCAAGATCGTCCGCCACGACATCTCGCTCGAGCGCGTGCGCGAGCTCGACCCGCTCGCCTTGATCCTCTCGGGTGGGCCCGCGAGCGTCTACGAGCCGGGGGCCCCGCATTGCGACCCGCGGCTCTTCGAGCTGGGCATCCCCGTGCTCGCGATCTGTTACGGCATGCAGCTCGCCTGCGAGGCGGTGGGTGGTCGGGTCGAGCCTTCGGAATCGCGCGAATTCGGCCGGGCCGAGTGCACTCTCACCGCGCCGGATGACCCGATCTTTCACGACGTTCCGCGCTCGATGACGGTCTGGATGAGCCACGGCGACCAGGTCCACGACCCGGGAGGAGCCTTCCTGCCGCTCGCGGCGACGCCGACGTGCGCGATCGCCGCCGTCAAGCATCGCGAACTTCCGATCTATGGCCTCCAGTTCCATCCCGAGGTCGCGCACACGCCCTTCGGCACGCTGATCATCGGCAACTTCCTCGATCGCGTCTGCGGATCGAGCCGAACCTGGACGATGGATCGGTTCCTCGACGACGCGGCGGCCCGCATTCGCGAGCGCGTCGGGCCCGAGGAACGCGTGGTCTGCGGACTCTCCGGCGGGGTCGATTCCGCGGTCGCCGCCGCTTTGCTGGCCCGGGCGCTCGGCTCGAGGGTCGTCTGCGTCTTCGTCGACAACGGTCTCCTGCGAGCGGGCGAGCGCGAGTCGGTCGAGCGGGCGTTCGGAGAGCACTCCACGGCCGAACTCCGCGTGGTCGACGCCTCCGACCGTTTCCTCTCCGCGCTCTGCGGAGTGACCGATCCCCAGGAGAAACGCATCCGTATCGGGCACACGTTCATCGATGTTTTTCGCGACGAGGCGAAATCGATCCCCAACGCCCGCTTCCTCGCCCAGGGGACGCTCTACCCCGACGTGATCGAGAGCGGCGGCGGAATCGACGGTCCGGCGGCGACGATCAAGCACCATCACAATGTCGGCGGGCTGCCGGCCGAGCTCGGATTCGAGTTGATCGAACCGCTGCGCGACCTCTTCAAGGACGAGGTCCGCCGCCTCGGTCTCGAGCTCGGGCTACCCGAGTCGCTCGTCTGGCGGCACCCGTTTCCCGGTCCCGGGCTCGCCGTGCGCTGTCTCGGCGAGGTCACGGGCGACAAGCTCGAGGTCCTGCGCAAGGCCGACGCGATCTTCCTCGAGGAGCTTCGCGCCGCCGAGCTCGAGCGAAGGATCGGGCAGGCGTTCGCGGTGCTCCTGCCGGTGAGGTCGGTCGGCGTCATGGGCGACGGTCGAACCTATGAGAATGCGATCGCGCTGCGGGCGGTCGAGACCGACGACTTCATGACGGCCGACTGGTCGCGGATCCCGCATGAGTTGCTCGCCCGCGTGTCGACGCGGATCATCAACACCGTCAAGGGCGTGAACCGAGTTGTCTACGACATCACGAGCAAGCCGCCGGGCACGATCGAGTGGGAGTGAGCCCTGCGCGGATCGCCCGGCTCCCGAGGAGGTGGAACGTGTCGACGTCTCGCTCCCAGCCCGATGCTCGCGAGGTCGAACGAATCGAAGTGCTCGCAGTCGTGGATGATCCGGGCCTCGTCGATCAGTTCCTGGAGTACGCGGTTCCGGGCTCGCTCTGGACCGCGCACATCCGCACGGCCGACGTCTCGGCCGAACTCGTCGCGCGGAAGCCGCTGGGGCTGACGAGCGAGCGGGAGTGCCTCTTCTTGAGTCTGAAGCTCGTCTTGCCGGTGCCGGTCGAGCCAGGTCTGCGGATCCGGCTCTCGGCTTGGGAATGGCCCGGATTGAAGGTTTCGGGCGTGATCCGGCCCTGGGGTGGTTGAGCGTCGAGGCCGACTGCGCGCGACGGTTGACTTCGCCCGGCCGGCCGAGTCTCATCCCAACATCCCGACACAGATGAACCGTACCTCGAGCGGAGGCCGGATTCTCCGGCGATCGCCATGCCCCGACTCTTCTGGATCGCCGCCTGGGTCGGCCTCGCGGCCCCGGCCGACTCCGACCGCCTGCTCTTCGACGGCCGCACTCTCGACGGCTGGCAGCGCTTCGGCGGCAAGGCCGAGGCCTGGGCGGTCGAGTCGGGCCTGCTCGTCAGCAAGGGCGAGGGCGGCGGCTGGGTCGGAACGACCAAGGAATACGCCGACTTCGAGCTCACGCTGGAGTTCCGTATGACGCCCGAGAGCAATTCGGGAGTCTACCTCCGTGCGCCCGCCGACGTGTCGCACATCTCTCGGACCGGGCTCGAGATTCAACTGCTCGACGAGAAGCATCCAAGATATGCCGAGATCAAGGCATGGCAACGTACGGGCGCGATCTACCACGTCGCCGCTCCGAAGGCCGATCGACTGAAGCCGACGGGGGAGTGGAATCGCATGAAGATCACGGCGAAAGGCCCGCTCATCGTGATCGAGCTCAACGGCGGGGTGATCGTCGACGACCGCCTCGACGGCCATCCCGAGCTCGAGAAGGAGCACACCGGGCTCAAGCGGGCGACAGGCAGAATCGGTCTCCAGAGCCACAACGGCCGAGTCGAGTTCCGCGACCTCCGGATCCGCGAGCTCTGAGGCGATCAGAACCGTTCGAAGACGAGGCCGAGCGCCGAGAGGCGATCGGCCTCGATCGTCTCGAAGCGGCTCAGGAGCAGGTCGCGACCCCAATCCTCGTTCTCGATGGCGTCGAGCGGCGGGAGGTCGACGACTCCGAGCCGCTCGACGAGAACCAGGTAGGCCTCTTCGGTGCCGAGTTGGACGATCGGAGTCAACCGCGGCAGATCCTCAGATCCTTCCATGGAATCCGCCTCGATAGTCGAGCCGATCGAGGACCCAGATGCCGTTGCCTCGGGAGACCCAGCGGAATCCGGGCGGCGGCGGCGAGAGGAACGTCTCGGCGGGGCCGCGTCGTCGCATCTCCTCGAAGCGGACGCTGAGCAGTTCCGACCGCCCTGCGAAGAAGATGAAGAGCGCCAGGATCACGAACAGGAATTGTCCCTGGAGCAGTCCCAGACCGCCGGCGACCAACGCGAGGAATTGCCCGAGCGACGCCGCGAACTCGGTCGCCCGCAACCGGCCGACCCAGCTCGAGAGCAAGGCCCGGAGGATCCGGCCGCCGTCCATCGGGAAGGCAGGTACGAGGTTGAAGAGGCCGAGCCCCAGGTTGTAGATCATCAGCTGCGTAAGGAAGAGCCCGAAGAAACCGGCCGAGGCGCGTGGCCCGGCGAGCGTCAGGCCGACGTAGAGCCCCGCGGCGATCACGAAGTTCACGACCGGACCGGCGATTGCGATCACCAGCTCCGGGCCCGCCGAGCGCGGCATCCGCTCGAGGCGAGCTACGCCGCCGATCGGATAGAGCGTGATGTCCTCGGTCCGGATTCCATACATCCGCGCCGCGAGTGCGTGGCCCAGTTCATGCAGCAGCACACAGCCGAAGAGCGCGATGGTGAGCAGGACGGCGAACGCGCCGCCCTGAAAGAGGAAAGTCCAGGCCAGGAGGATGAGAAAGGTCGGATGGACGTAGAGGTCGATCCCCTCGATCCGACCGATGTTCCAAGAGAGGCGATTCATCGAGACCCCTTTCCGGAAGGATCGACTCGCGGGCAGCCCGGCCGATCGTCTTCCCTCCACTCCATTCGCACGAACCATCGGATTGTTCGGGGAGATCCTCGAGACGGCGATGGGGCGGCCTCGAGGGATTGGTTCAAGTCGGGTTCGCGAGGAAACCGATCCCAACGACTATAGCGATTTCTCCGCGCCGCGCGATTCGCGGATCGGTGCGGAACCTCGCGTCGCAAGGGATCTTCGTCATGTCTCGAGCCACATTCGGCCCGTCGAGGTTCGCCTACGCAGGTTCCTGGGCGATCATCGCCCTGGCGACGGCGTTCCCCATCGGCCTGATGATCTTCGACCCAACCCTCATGTTCAAAAGGGGTTGGGAACAATATGCGGGCACGTCGATCTTCTTCTGGGCGATCATGACGCTCGCCCTCGAGACCTGGCGGTTGGGCCGGGGCGAGCGCGAGATGGCCACGGCCGACACGCTTCTCGACGGCGAGATCCCCGAGACCGCGCAAGGCCCCGTGGCCCTCCGGGTCCGCCAGCTCCGGGCCCACGCCGCGCTCGGGTCGATGCACCTCATGGAGGTCAACCGCGAGGCGTCCGGGCTCGACCAGGAGGAATCCTCCGGTCGCTTCACGTTGCCTCGCTACATCCTCTACCTCCTGCCGGTCATCGGCTTCATCGGCACGGTCGAGGGGATCTCGCACGCGCTGAAGAGCATGAGCGACGTGCTCCCGCAGATCTCCGACCTCTCGGGATTCATCGGCAAGCTCGGCGACGTCACCGGAGCGCTCCAGGTGGCCTTCGACAGCACCTTGCTCGCGCTGTTCCTGAGTGCCTGGTTGATGCTGGTGTCGACGCTCGTTCAGAAGCTCGCCGACGACCAGTTGGCCCGGCTCGACCGCTGGGTGATGGAGATGGCGTTGCCGAAGCTCGCCTTGAGCACGGAATCGCTCGACCCGACGGCCGTGATGATCGCCCAGACGATCGCGGTTCGCCTCGACGCCGTCACCGCAGCGCTCCACGAAGCGGGCGCACGTATGGGGGCCGGGATCGGCCCGCACGTCGAGCGGTTCGCCCAGAGCGTCGACCGGCTCCCCGGATCGCTCCAGGCCTTCCAGAAGGGGGCGGACGCCGTGGGACGCTTGGGCGACGGCCTCACGGAGATGGGAGCGGTGCAGGAGACGATCCGCAAGGGCGTCCTCTCGATCGCCCGTATCGAGTCGACGCTTCAGAACGGCGACGCCTCGACCGAGCGTCTCGAAGAGATCAAGCGCGGGCTCGATAGGGCGTGCGTCTCGATCGAATCGCTCGCATCGTCGTGGGCGGCCTCGTTCGAGCGCAGCAGCCGTTCGAGCCAGGAGCAGCTCGCAAGGACCTTGAGCAGTCTGAAAGACGCTCTCGACCTCTTGAACGTCAGCATGGAGCAAGGCAACGCGCTCTACCGCAACATCGTCAAGAAGATGTTCGATCGCGACGCCGAAGGCGCCTCGCGGGCAGCTTGATCCGACACGGTCGGCTCCGGCCGGCCGCGGAACGAGGGGCGATCGGACCGCGCCTCGTTTCGCGAATTCCCTGAAGAACCATCCACGTCCCCTACGAGAGGGCGGTCGAAATGCGGCGCTCGCGGCGCGGTGGGCACTCGGGCAGAGAGTTCGGCGGATCGGGCGAGGACTCGTTCGTCGCGGTCGTCGTGACGAAACTCACCGGGGCCCTGCTCTTCATCCTGCTCCTGACGATGGTCATCATGGCGCTGTTGCCGAAAGCGATCGACCAGGCGTCGAAGCGCGACGGCGACGATCCCCAGCCGCCCAAGCTCGCCATCAAGTCGCCCTCGCGACTCCCCGAGGCGATCGTGGGACGGCCGTACCAACTCGCCCTCGCCGCGGAAGGCGGCGCGGGGTCGAGGTCGTGGTCGCTCGACGGCGAACTCCCCCCGGGTCTCTCGTTCGATCCCGAGTCCGGCACGATCACCGGCACGCCCACCGAGGGAACTCCCGCCGCGATCCCGGTCACGATCCGAGTCCGCGACGAGTCGGGCTCGGCGAGTTCGACCGCCTCGATCGTCGTCTTCCGAAGCGATCGGCCCTTGAGCCTTCCCAGCCGCTGGGAACTCCCGCTACCCGCGCTGCCGTGGAGGACGTGGTTCGAACAGGGTTTCGGCTTCCTCTTGCTCTTCCTGGTCTACCTCGTCGGACAACACAGTCTGTCGGATCTTCGCAGGTGGTCGCTCGAGCGGATCGACGACGAACGCGTTCGCCGAAACGCGGCTCGAAGGCATGCCCTCTACAAGAACGTCGTCCGGGTCATCGGAGCCGCGGCCGCGGTGGTGCTCGGCGGATGGCTCTGGTTGAACCGCAACGCCTGAGAGCGGCCCCGTTCGATCCTCGAGGCTCGACGCGGTCGTCGAGCCCCCACGTTCGTTCAACGCTTCTCGACGATCCAGATGTTTCGGAACTGAACCGGGTTGCCGTGATCTTGGAGATGGAGCGGGCCCGGGGTGCTCGGGTCGCCGCCGAGGCCGGCTCGCGTGTTCTCGACGGGGATCTCGAGGTCGCGGTGGATCGTCACGCCGTTGTGCTGAACCGTGATCCGGGCGTTCGCGACCTTCTTTCCGCCCTCGTACTTCGGCGGGATGAAGTCGATGTCGTAGCTCTGCCAGACGGTCGGGGCTTTGCAAGCGTTGACGAGCGGCTTGGCGACCTCGTAGATCCCGCCGCAGTCGTTGTCCTTGCTGTCGAGCCCGTACGAGTCGAGCACTTGGACTTCGTATCGCCCCTGGAGATAGACGCCGCTGTTGCCGCGGGCCTGCCCCTTGGCTTTGGGCATGTATGGCACGCGGAACTCGACGTGGAGGTGCGTCGGGCCCGCGAAGGTGCGCTTGGTCTTGATGCCGCCCTTGCCGACCTGCATCGCTTTGCCGTCGACGAGCTTCCACGCCGGCTCGGTCTTACCGTCGAGCTGGACCCACTCTCCGAGCGACGAGCCGTCGAAGAGTACGACGGCTCCTTCGGGCGCCGGGGTGGACGGCGCGTCCACCTTGTCGTCGGCCTTGGCGACCGCCAGCGCGGAGATGTCGCCGTAAGGTGCGTCGGCCGCGAATCCGGCGGGGACCGCGAGGCCTGCGAAGACGAGCAGGAGAGCGAGTCGGGCACGCATGGAGAGTGATCCTCGCGGGAGAGTCGATCGAACGACGATCATCTCAACCGGCAAGCGGCTCGTCGTCAACCCTCCGCGCGGGTCGGTTGATCGAATCGCCGCGCCGGTCGAGCCCGGGGCTCCTCGGGAATCGATTGCGCGAGGTGTTGCCGGGATTCTCCGGGGAAATGTCGGGGTCGTCGATCGACCTCCGCGGTCGGCCGGTCGATAAACCTCCCCGAACACCGCGGCGAGACGGCCCGATCGGGCCGGCTCGGGAGACTCGGCGAGCGGAGGAGCCTCGGTGAAACGCGAGCGTAACGGGCAAATGGGGCCGGGGAAGCGAATTCGAGGGCGATTCAGAGTCGGCATCACACGAGATCTTCAAAAAAAGAGCGAGTTGCTGGAGTTGCCCTAAGTGAATACGGGGCTTCGTGTCGCAATCGAAAGGGATCGTCGTCGAGGATGATCCCGGGGCTGCCGAGGGGGGAAGACCCTTGGCGTGGCCCGAGTCCGCCAGGTAATCTTCGTCCGTCCCGATGAGACGGGAGCCGCCGGCGCGTCTCGAATGAGCCGAGCCGAGTCGGCCCGCGATCTGAAGGAGCCTTGCCACGATGCCGCAACTGAACCGTTCCGACCGAATCCGCGGCGCAATGCTCGGGCTGGCGGTCGGCGACGCCTTGGGGGCACCGCTCGAGGGCCTCAGCGCCCAACAGATCCGTGTCCACTATCAGCTCGTGACGGACTACGTGGACGGAGCCAAGGCGTGGAGGCGAAAGCCCTATCGCTGGCGAATGCCCGGGCTCTACACCGACGACACCCAACAGGCCCTCGCGATCTGCGAGGTGTTGGTCGAGACGGGCCGGGTCGATGTCGACCGTCTCGCCGCGATCTATGTCGAACTCGCGACACCCGACCACGGCTACGCCGGCGCCCATCGCGGGGTCGGTCGGAGCTTCAAGGCGGTTCTCGGCGAACTCAAGAAGAATGTCCCGCCGCTGCGCGCCGGTCAAGACTCCGCCGGAATCGGCGCGGCGATGCGGATCGCACCGGTGGGCCTCTACTTCGTCGATGACCTCGACGGCCTCTTCGAGGCGGTCATGGCCGCGGGATTGATGACGCACCGAGACATCCGCAGCCTCGCCGGCGCGTGCGCCGTGGCTCTCGGCGTGAGGCGGATGCTGTTGGGCGAGCCGCGCGACCCCAGCTTCGCTCTCCGCCTCGCGGCCGACGTCGCCAAGGCCGAGGATCGGATCGTCAACGAGTACGACGGCCTCGTCGACTTCGCATCGACTCACAAGCGCAGCATGTCGTGCTCGATCGCGCACGTCGAGTCGCTGCTCGACCTCTCGCGCGACAAGGCGCTCTGCGCCATCGCCGAGCAGGCGAATCGCCACGGCGCGGAACCGATCTGCCGAAAGCCGACGATGGGCTTTCCGCCCGCCTGCATACCCGCATGTATCTATCATTTGCTCACGTCGGAGAATTTCGAAGAGTCGATCATCGATCTCGTGAATCTCGGCGGCGACGCCGACTCCACAGGAGCGATCCTCGGCGCCATGTCGGGAGCGCATTTCGGACTCGAGGCAATCCCCGAACGGCTGCTGCTCGCGCTCCAGAATCGCGACGGAATCGATCTTCGGGCCCAAGCTCTCGCCCGGCGCGACGCCACGGGCCTCGAGATCCCCGACTTCGTCGCCACCGAGCAAGCGCTCTCAGCACAGGAAGAAGCCTGCCGAGGATTCCTGATGTCGCAGCCTGAGGTCTGAGTTCTCGGCGCGGAGAAGTCGCTCCGATTCGCTCGATCGGGCTCAGCGTGCGGCGGACGTCTTCGCAGTGCTCCGGATTCGATCCACATACTCGAGGATCGCCTCCGGGTCGCCGGCCGCGTGGCGAATCCGGAATTGGTACTCTCGCCGGAGCTCGACGAGATTCTGGACCGGTGGACCATGGAGCGTGCCGATCGCGGTCGCCAAATGGGCGACGGCGTCCTTGTAGTTTCCCAGCCGTTCGCCTTCCAATCGCGCCGTGAGTCCCGCGAGGTCGGCGAAGAGTGATCGAGCCGTCGCGAGTGTCCGATCCTGGGCAACCCAGTAGTAGAGCCGGTTCAGGGCGTTGATTCCGACTTGAATCGCTTCGAGGGGTGAGGGTTGGTCTTCCAGGAATCGGATCAGGAGGATGCTGATCCGAGCCTCGGTTTCGATGTATGAAAAGTTCGCCGGCGCTCCGATGGATAGCGTCCGATACCGCTCGAGCCCTCGGCGAAGCACAGCCTCGCCTTCACCGATCCGTCCGAGTCTGCGCGCGGAGGCGGCGACGCTCTCCATCACCTGAAACCAGCGTTGAGACTGCCCGCGCTGGAAACTGCTCGACTCCGCCGCATGGCGAGCCAGGGCCTCGAGCTCGAGCAGGTCGCGAAAACGAGACTCTTCGGTGGCGCCGGGATGGCGGAGTTCGACGAGCTTCTGCTTGGTGAGAACCCGGAGTTCGGCCATGCTCCCACCGTCGTCGCCGCTGTTGCGAGGATCTCGAAGCCACGCGTCGACCTTTTCGAAGCCCGCAAGGGCCTCATCGCGTTTGCCGCCGGTGAGACGGGCGAGTGCGAGGTTGAAGTGGAGCCGGTGAAGGCTCGGTGCGAGGCCCGCCGGGTCGGGCGACGCCGCTGCGGCGGCTTCGATCCGCTCGACCGCCTCGACGAGAAGAGCTTCGCCTTCGCCCCCGGGTGACCGATTGCTCAAGGCGATCCCGAGCCGTTCGAGAGCGTCGGAGAGGATCAGATCCCGCTCCTGGTTCGAGATCGCGGGAAGCTTCCGCGCCAGCCCTAGGGCATCTCTCGCGACGCGAGCCGCACCTTCGACATCCCCGAAATCGGAGAGTTCGGTGAATCGCAACTTGAGGAGCCCGAGCCTCGCGGAATGGAGCGGGAAATCGTCGGGATGGCGAAGAATCGCTTCGTCGAGGATCTGCCGTGCCTGGTCGAGCTGCGTCAAACCGAGCCCCATGAGCTGGAACGCGAAACATGCACGGGCGACGCGGAGCAGACCCTGGACGCGAAATTGAGCGTTCTCGGGAGTCGGTTCGTGGTCGGGGAATTCCGTGAAGAGCTTCGACACCCGTTCGAGAAAGTGAACATCGTTGAGATCGGACGGTCGTCCCCGTTCGAGGAGCCTCTGAACGGTGTCGCCGGTGAGGTTGTCGAGTGCGTTACGTGCGTGGTCGCGGGCCCGCGCAGCACGGGCGGCTTCGCCTTCGACGGCGCGCAGTGCCTTCTCGGCACGGCTGCGCTCCTGGTCGGCCCGGAGGCTCTCGTCTCGGGCCCGATTTCGCTCGTTTTGGAGCCGAGTGTTGGCGAGTTCGAGCTGCTTCACGTGGTAGCCGGCGCCCGCGATTCCCAGGGCGACGAGCACTACGGCCGCCGCCGCCGCGGCCGCGGCGGCGGGGCGTCTGCGAGCGAACATCAGCAGCCGCTCCGCTCGTCCAGGCGGGCGCGCGGCGACGGGACGGCCCTCGAGAAAACGGTCGAGGTCGTCTGCGAGTTCGCCCGCCGATCGGTAACGACGAGCGGGATCACGCTGGAGGCATCGCTCGATGATCGTCTCGAGATCGCGGGGGAGCCCTGCCACGATCCGCCGCAACGGATCGGGTTCGCCCCGCGCGATCTGGACGAGCGTGGCCCACTTCGATTCGCCCGAATAGGGCGCTCGGCCCGAGAGCATCGCGTAGCCGATCGCGCCCAAGGAGTGGATGTCGCAGGGCGGACCGACCTCGATGAAGTCGGGGAACAGCCCCGTCTGCTCGGGCGCCATGAACTCGGGGGTGCCGAGGATCAGCCCCGTCTCGGTCACGCGATCGTCGCTCTCCCAGTCGCGCGCCAGTCCGAAGTCGGCGATCTTCGCAACCGGTCGCGCAGCCGGCTCCTCGTTCGATTCGATCAAGATATTCGCAGGTTTGAGGTCGCGGTGGATGATCCCGCGCGAATGCGCTTCGGCGAGCCCGCGCGCAAGGTCGCGGAGCATCCAGGCGGTGTGCTTCGGGTCGAAACGATCTCGCTCCAGGCGGGATTGCAGCGTCCCTCCCGCGACCCACTCCATCACGATGTACGGCGTCTCCTCGTATTCCCCCCACCCATGGATCGCGACGATGTGGGGATGCCGCAGCCGCGCCATCGAACGCGCCTCGCGGAGAAACCTCCGCCGCGAGGTGTCGCTGCCGCCCGCCCTCGACCGGAGGACCTTGATGGCCACGACGCGATCGAGCTCGATCTCGATCGCGCGATAGACGACCCCCATCCCGCCGCGACCGATCTCGACGAGGTCACGGAATCCCTCGATCGGGGGGGCTGCCGCGAAGCCGGACGCGGCATCGGCCGATGCCCGAAGGCTCGGACCCTGGTGGAGATCTTTGATCAGGCGTCCGAACATTCCCCAGGTCGGCGATCCGACTCGCCTCGGCTCACCTCGCTCGCGACCGGGCGCAACGATCCACTCGTCCGGGTGGTTCGAGAGATCCTCGGCGCACGCGATGCAATTCTCGAGATGCTCCTCGAGCACGAGTTGCTCGGCGCGATCGAGCTCGTCCCGCATCAGCATCGACCATCGATCCGGGGTCGGACAATTGTGGGATTCGATCGGTACCGCGCTCACGGGGCGATGTCGAGCGACTCGACCTCCTCGCGCAGCATCCGCTGCACCTTGCTTCGAGCCGCGAAGACCGATCCGAGCTTCATTCCCAATCGCTCGGCGGCCTCTCGCCCGCTCAATCCTTCGACGGCCAACAACCGAAATGCTTCCCAAGTATGCGTTTCGACACGCTCCCGGACCCGTCGCGAGGCCGTCTGGAGCAACTCGAGATCGTATTCGGCCTCGATCCGCACGAGCAACTCGTCGTGAGCCGGGCGTCCCTCCATGATCGCCAAGGTCCCCGTATCGCCCGACCCGATGTGCCACGGCTTCCGCCGCTCCGTCCAATTGCACCACGCGGCGTGGGCGATGGCGCGAAGCCAGCCGCGAAACGATCGCGACGGGTCGTAGCGGTCACGCGCGATCTCCTTCGAGATCTCCGTCATCACATCCTGTGCGACATCTCGCGCATCGGCATCCTGCAAGCCGTGGCGACGGCACCAGTCGAGAACCGGCGGGCCGTAGATGCAGATGAATCGAGCCCACGCGTCCTGATCGTCGACGCCCGCCGACAGGCGCGCCAGGAGCGAGACGCTCGTGGATTCGGCGATGAGTTTCATCGTGGGTCTCGAGGCGAGTTGGATCCGGTTTCCAGTTCGACGGTCGTCGAATCGTCGAACGCGGTCCACGAGCGATCTCGGCCCAAGTCTCTCGAGCCTTCGGTCGCGGCGGGGAGGATGCACCATTCTCATGAATCGGGCGAATTGCGCCAAGAACCGTCGAACAACGGAGTGAACCGTCGATTCCACAAGTCCGACCTGTTGGGGGGGGGGGAGAAAAAAAACTCGAGTCGGATGCTAACTTCACGAGCAAGGCAACCAATCACTCTCGGATCGATCGAGCCGTCGGGGAATGCACCCGGCGGATCGGCCGTTTCCCCTCTCCAGATCACCAACCAACTCCGTCCCCCCCCCACCCTCCCAGTTTCAGGGAACTCCGTTCGTTTCTCGTTTCTCGACGAGCGACGATCGGTCACCGACATCCGCGGGTAGGGGTCTTCGGCCGACATGTGGGGACATTCGGACGTGGATCTCCTGCCCGCGGGTGTCGCGTTCAGAACGCCCGATCACCGCGCGCCCGCTCGGGATCGCAGGGCCTCACGCGATCACCGAGAGCAGGACCCGGAGCGAAAGCTCTACCTGCTCCATGAAGACCGCGTCGCCCTGGCAACCACCGCCGGTGTGCCGCTTTGCGACCCCTTCACGCGATTGTCGACGGCCCGTGCGGGCGGGATCGCCTGGGACTCCAAGACGAATCGAGTGTTCGTCACGGACGTCGACCGCGGTGCCGTGATTGCGATCGACGGGGGGACCGGTGCCATCCTCGACGATGAGCACGTGACCGGTCTGACCGCCCCCACGGCGATCTGTACCGACGGTCGCGGGTCGCTGTTCGTCGGCGAGACCGGCACGAGGTTCACTTCGGGTCGCGTGGGACGCTACTCGGTCTCGGATCGATCGATGGCGCAACCGCCTTTCATGACCAATCTTGCGCATCCTTGGTCGCTTGCCTGCGATCGCGGCTCGCTCTTCGTCGGGACTTACCACGCGATCCTGGAGTGCACTCAACTCTCGTCGACTCCGACCGTGATCGAGCGTTTTCGCTACATGTCGAGCAAGCGCGGTCTGGCTGTGATGCCGAATGGGGATCTCCTCGTCTGCCTGACGGATGTCGGATCGGTCGTTCGGCTCGATCGCGACGGATCCCGTCCCGACACGATCTCGACCGAGCGCGGTCCCACCTCGATTGCGGTCTCGGCGGACGGTAGGGTATACATGAGTGCATTCTCATCGAATGGTCGTCGACGGATCCTGAGCGCTCGCGGAGTTCGGTCGGCGGATCATCTCTCGTTCGTGCTCGCGACGGACGCGCAGCAGTTCACGCTGGGTCCCGTCGTCGAACCCGCCGGGCCCGAGTCTCGGTCCGCCGAGATCTTGGGCAACTGAGGCGGTCGCTCGGGAAACCGGCGGGTCGAAGTCGTCCCGTTATGGCTGGACGACCCTCCAGCGTGACCTCCGAAGTCGAGGAATAGCTCCGATGGCAAGCGCGGGCCTTTCGAGAATCGCCCGAAAGCTCAACGAGGCCGAGGGTTACCTCATGCTCGAGATGCCCGAGCATGCGCTTCGGATCCTCGACTCCCGGGACGACTGGGCCACGATGCGCTTCGAGGCGGGAGTACTTCGGGGCGATGCGCTCAGAATGACCGGCCGGTTTCGCGAAGCTCTCCAAGCGCTCGAGGAAGCCGCTCGGATCCGGCCGAACGACGAGTCGGTCGCCGTCATGCTCGGTTGGTGCTACAAACGGACGAATCAACTCGCCCAGGCGATCGACGCTCTGCTGCCGGCGCTGCGAGCCCACCCGAGTTCGTCGATCCTCCACTACAACCTGGCCTGCTACTGGAGCCTCGTGGGCGATGTGCCCAAGGCAGTGGCCTATCTCTCGACCGCGATCCGGCTCGACGCGCGATTTCGTGCCGCGGTCGAGTCGGAAGCCGATTTCGACGGCATCCGAGCCGAGCCGGCGTTCGTCCGCCTGATGGACTCGCCGACACGAGGGATCTGATCGGCCCGCTCGTGGGGAACGATCAGCGTGCCGCGGCGACCTCGAGCGCCTTGAAGGCACAGGGTCGCCCCAGCATCGACTTCCAACGCTCTCGCTGCTCGCCGTCGAGCGCGGCGAGCACGGCGGTGGCGAGTGCAACGTCGTCCGCCCGCGAGTCGCGTTCGGGCTGGGCTCGGAGCGACTCGCGCTCCTTCACGGCTTTGGCGACGGCGGCTTTCTGGGTGTCGGTGAGTCGGAGCGTATCGGCCACCTGATTCCGAGTGTGGAGGGCGGCGGGACCTTCCCATTGCAGATCGAGCTGAACCAGCCTCGAGCGCTGGGGTTCGGTGAGATTCTCGTCGAGCCAGGCTTGCTGCATCTCATCGATCGCCCGGCGACCATTCACGGCGTCGGCGTCGCGCCGACCCCGAAGATCGCGCGCCTTCGCGTAGATCTCGACGATGACTTGGTCGAGCGAGGCCGCCTTGGCCGCGTCGAGCTGGAGATCGGCTTGGACCTCGGGACGACTCAGCACGAGCAGAGGCGCGGTATGGCGGCCCATCTGACGATCCGGAAGGACCCACGAGCCGGCGTGGATTGGGCGACCGGCCACGATTGCAAAGAAGAGACAGAGTCCCGTCCCGACGAGTCCGATCCGGCGATTCTCCATCGGGCACTCCCTTGCCGAGTCGCGAAGCTGGTCGCGTGCCGATCCCCGGCCCGCGTATGGGTTGGATACGAAAAAACGACCGCGAGCGGAAGAGGAAGCTCGGTCCTCCGCCGCCCGCGGTCTCGAGATCGATCAGGGGTCGAGTCTGCTTGCCGCCGATCGTTCGAATCGAATCAGTTTCCGCCGCTTCCGACGCCTCGGCGCTCGCGAAGGCTCTTGCGTGCGGGCGAACCCGAGCTGCCGGTGCCGGCGGCGGGAGTCGAACCGGTTGCAGCCTTGGGAGCGGCGGTAGTCGCGCCGGCGGTCGGGGCGGCGGTTCCGGGGGCGGGGCCGCCGGGTCCACGTCCGCCGAAACCTCCGCGGTTCAGCAGCGCGAGGTCGAAGTCCTCGCCGCGCATCTTGAGGTACGCGGTCTGCTGCTTCTTGGTGAGGACCTTGAGGACCTTCTTGATGGTCTCCTCACGAAGCTCTTGAGTCTTCGAGGTCGCCGAATCGCGAAGCTTGTTCATCTGGGCCTGGAAGTTCTCATCGTCGCGCAGTTCCCGCATCTTGGCGAAGTCGGGCCGTCCGTCGGCGCCCTGCGGCAAGAGCTTGCCCATCTCGGCGAAGTTGGCCCGCATGGCCTCGCGGGTCGACTCGTTTGAGCCGGTGAGGATCCCCTGGATCTCGCGGAACTTGGCGTCGTCGATGTTCAGCTTCTTGGCGAGATCGGCCTCGGCGAAGGCTTGGGGGCCCTTGCGCTGGAGGTCGATCTGAAGGAGGCGGGTCTTCTGCTTGGAGTCGAGGATCTTGCCGATCGCGGTCTCGACATCCTTGGTGATCTTGTCCATCGACTCGCGCATCGACTGGAAGCGAGCCATGCGCTCCTGATTGGCCGGATCGTTCGGGTCGAAGCCGCCGCGACCTCCAAAGCCGCCAGGACCACCGGGACCGCCGGGACCGCCGCCGAATCCACCGGGACCGCCGGGACCACCGCCGAATCCACCGGGACCGCCGGGTCCGCCGCCGAATCCACCGGGACCACCGGGTCCGCCGCCGAATCCACCGGGACCACCCTGACCGCGTCCGCCCGGAGCGCCGGGACCACCCTGACCGCGTCCGCCGGGAGCGCCGGTCGCGGCGGCATCTTGTCCGCCGCGAGTGCGACCGCCCTGACCGCCGGGAGCGGCGTCTTGTCCGCCTTGACCTCGACCGCCGCGTCCTTGGGCGTTGTTGTCCTGGCCTCGGCCGCGGCCGCCGTTGTCGCCGCGCATCTGTTCGGTGAGCTCACGACGCTTGTCGTTGGCCGCTTCGTTGATCGCCTTGATCTGGTCGATCTGCTTGTCGGTGAGCGCGAGCTCCTTCTGAACGGCTTCGATCTGGAGGAGCGCGACGGGTCCGCCGCCGCCGGGTCCGCCGAATCCGCCGCCGGGTCCGCCGAATCCGCCGCCCATGAACATCATTCCACCGCGGCCGCCGGGTCCGCCGCCGGCTCCGCCTTGGTCACGGTTGCCGCCTCGGCCCTGGGCCGAGGCTTGCGTCGCGACGACCAGGGTCGCGAGCGCCGACATGAGAAGGAAGCGACGCATGGGCGGTGTCTCCATGAGATTGGGGTCGGGTGGAAGGCGCTGAACCGTTTCGGTCGCATCGCCCTCGAGAAAACGAGGCACGATCACTTGACTTCATCAGCGACGGATCCGGCCGCGTCGGCCGGCCAAACCGCCGGGGCGGGGGAAATCGGGCGAGATCCAGGGGAGGGAGGTGGTCGACCTCGACCAATTCGGAGAAATCGTCGGCGTCGCGCTCGACCGAGGGAGAGATCAGCCGGCCGATTTCGTCCAACCAAGGGCTGCCCGCGACCGTCGCCGCTCCAATGGCTCATTTATACGATGCTGTCGACAAGGCGATCAATACGACGTTTCAAGAAGCACAGCGAGTGAGAAGCGATCGCGCGGGGTCCGCACCCCGCCGCATGATCGCCTTGCGCGCCCAGATCGGAATGCATGCGTAGATGAGTCGGATCCGCGGATCCGTGGATGCGTCGGATCGCGCGTCTGCGTCCTCTCGCGCGTTCCTCGAATTCCGGGGATTGATTCCGGGGGCGATCGGCTGAATAATCCGTCCCGTTCCGTCCAATACATCGACGGCCCCTCGACGATCGCGCCCGGATCGACCTCCGGCGCGATCGTCGGCGTTTGGGAGATCGGAGTCCAGCCATGACGACGAAGTCGGAATTCCTCAGCGCGACCGTCGAGCACGTCGACGTGACGCAGCACGACGTGGTCCCCCTCGTGGAGTCGATGCGCCAAATGGCGTTCTCGGCTCGCGATCTCGCCCGCGCGGCCGAGATCCTCGACATGATGATCGTCGACCGCGATTGCGGCGTGATCCTCTGTCTCGCGGGCTCCCTCATCAGTGCGGGGCTCAAGAAGGTCTTCGTCGACATGATCCGTTGCGGCATGGTCGACGCGATCGTGAGCACCGGCGCGAACATCGTCGATCAAGACTTCTTCGAGGCGCTCGGGTTCCGCCACTACATCGCCGAGGATCGTCTCAAGGGCGGTCTCGACGACGCCGTGCTCCGCGACCTCCACATCGACCGGATCTACGACACCCTGATCGACGAAGACGAGTTGCGGATCTGCGACGAGACCACCAAGCAGATCGCCGACTCGCTCGACCCTCGCCCTCACTCCTCGCGCGAATTCATCCGCGAGATGGGAGCGTTCCTCGACCGCAACGGCTGCAAGACGGCGGACAGCATCGTTTACGAGGCCTTCAAGGCCGACGTGCCGATCTTCTGCCCCGCCTTCAGCGATTGCTCGGCCGGCTTCGGCCTCGTCGCTCACCAGCACGAACGCGGCGACTCCCCCAAGGTCTCGATCGACAGCGCCAAGGACTTCTACGAGCTCACGCAGCTCAAGATCAAGAATCCGACGACCGGGCTCTTCATGATCGGCGGCGGCGTGCCCAAGAACTTCGCGCAGGACATCGTCGTCGCGGCCGAGGTCATCGGCAACGACGCTCCGATGCACAAGTACGCCGTCCAGATCACCGTCGCCGACGTGCGCGACGGCGCCCTCTCGGGTTCGACCCTCAAGGAGGCCTCGAGCTGGGGCAAGGTCGACACCACCTACGAGCAGATGGTCTATTCGGAAGCCACGCTCGCGCTTCCTCTGATCGTCGGCTACGCCTACCACAAGGGTTCCTGGAAGGGACGTGAACTCAAGCGCTGGGCGACCCTGTTCGAGCAGGTCGGCCAAGGCGCCTGAGGCCGCGGACCGCGAAGCATGAAGAGGATCGGGGACGAACGCCGTTCGTCCTCCGATCCTCTTCGCCGTTTCGGGATCTCGGATTCTTCCCGATGGTCGCGCCCCGGATCGCGATCGAGCCGATTCGGCGTTCGTGTTAGAGTTGGCTCGAGGCTGGACGATCGAAGCGGTGAATGAATTCGCCGAGTCGTCGGCCGGATCCGATCACACGAAGAAGATGGAGGGTCGACCGATGGCGAGATCGATCGGAAACGGGCTCAGGCCGCTCTGGATTCTTGGATTGTTCCCGGCGATCTGCTTCGTGCTCGCGGGCTCGGCTCACGCCGAGACCAAGACGATCGCACGGTGCGGCCGCGGCTTCCTCGAGGAGGTCGACGGCTATCGGGTCCTCCACGTCAAGGGGTCGCCCTACGAGATGGGCTACCAGCAAGGGGCCCTGCTCCGCGACTCGATCCGGGCCAATGTCGACTTCCTGTTCAACGTGAAGGCCAAGGAATTCGAACCGCCCAAGATCGGCGGCGTCGCCGTCCCGGTCGACCCCAAGAAGATCATCGCCGGAATCTCGGAGCGACAGCGAAAATACACCCCCGCGCGATTCTACGAAGAGATGCGCGGAGTGGCCGACGGTGCGGGCCTGCCGGTCGAGGATATCGTCACCGCGAATTTCATTCCTGAACTCTTTCACTGCTCGGGCTTTGCGATCAGCGGGAAGGCGACCGCCGACGGTTCGCTCTACCACGGCCGGATCCTCGACTACGGTTGCGACTGGCGGCTCCAGGATCATGCGATCCTCACGGTCGCCGAGCCCGACGGCAAGATCCCGTTCGTCAACGTGACCTACGCCGGCTTCGTCGGCTCGGTCACCGGGATGAACGCCCGCAAGATCTCGATCGGCGAGATGGGGGGCAAGGGGCTCGGGCTCTGGGAAGGGGTGCCGATGGCCTTCCTGGTGCGCTGGGCGCTCGAAGAGGCGAATACGCTCGACGAGGCGATCGCGGTCTTCCGCGATCATCCGAGAACCTGCGAATACTATTATGTGATCGCCGACGGCAAGTCGGGCAAAGGGGTGGGGATGGAAGCCTCGGCGGGCGTGTTCTCGGTCGTCGCGATGGGCGAGTCGCACCCGAAGCTGCCCGCGGCGATCGAGGATGCCGTCTGCCTCTCGGGCGGTGATCGGTACCAAGAACTGGTGCGACGAGTGCGCGAGGGCCACGGTCGATTCGATGCCGCCTCCGCGCTGCGGTTGATGGATCGTCCGGTTGCGATGAAGTCGAACCTGCACTCGGTCCTCTTCGAGACCACGACCACGCGGTTCTGGGTCGCGAACGCCTCGTCGGACGGCCGGCCCGCCGCCGAGCAACCGTACCACGCGTTCCAACTCTCCACTCTGCTCGAGCACCGAGCCGACCCCTCGGCTCGCGCTCTGTCGCCCGCTCCGTCTCGCCCCGCGGCCGAGACTCTCGAGGCTGCCGCGTCGCGTTGAGCCGGATCTCTCGAAGCTGGTAACGCCCGCCGTGCACGCGTCGAACCGTGGGCCGGCGGGTTGTTTCTTGCCGGGTCGGTCATCGAGATGATTCGCCCGAGGCATCGTTCGCATCGCTCTTGCGGACGCTTCGAGCGGGACGACGGATGTCGGAAGTTATCGATATCGAAGTGTTCGACTCATGCCGAATTGTGAAGACTTGGGTTTTCGTGGATTGAAGTCATCGTCGCTTCCACGGCGGTGTGCAAGCATGTCGGGTTGGCGAGATGTGGGCCGGCGTGCACGAAAACAGCGGGAATCGGCCCGATCGTGATCGTTTTTCGCAACGTCGCGAGAATTCGAAATCGGCGGAGTCACGATTTCGGCGCGAGCTCGTAGCGGCTGTGGGGACGAGTACCGCCCTCGTCTCCCACCCCCTCTCGGTCGACCATCCCTGTGTCGACCCGATCGATTTGCGACCGATCCGATGACTGAGAAGAATCGGACGATTCGAGCCGAGGAACGGGCCGTGCCGACCGCATGAGCCGACCTCGGGACCGTTCCTTCGACCTCCTCTGCCTCGCGGATCGAAATCGATCACGGCGGCGCTTTCTTCCGATTCTTGCTTGATTGATTGCTACAACAGCCGAATGATTCCATCCCCCGGCCCAACCTGTTCTCGGCGATAACCGCCGTAGATCGGACGGTCCGAGGAATCCTCTGCTGCTCGTCGACATCCCGGCGATGGACCGAGACGGTTCGCCCGCTTCCCAGGAATGCGGAGAGCCGCCGTCGCGGGAGTGAGAGAATTAGGGAGAGTGCATCGATGCGACGCCCCACCGTGTTGTTGGTCTGCTCCGAGCCGGTCGTGACCGAACAGGTCCGGTCGGCCGCGCGAGTGATCGACGACTTGAACGTGACGACCGTGGCCGAGGTCGATTCCGCGTACCAGTACCCGGATTGGGACCGCGTCGCGCTGACCATCCTCCACCTCGACCGCCCCGGCATGGTCGCGGAGATCATTCGCTTCGTTCGGATGCTCCAGGCGACCAAACGGCCGGTGGCCGTTCTCGTCGTCGGGGAATACGTCGATTCGAGCGATTCCGTGACCCTGCTCCAGTTGGGGATCGCCGATTATCTGCCGTCGCCGCTCGACCTCGACCGCCTTCGATATCTGATGGATTCGCTCACGCTCCGCTCGCGCTACGGCTCGACCGATGCCGGGCGGGAAGTCGCCGAAGCTCCGCGCGGCGAGATTTCCCCCCCGGATCGTTCCCTCCAGGTCGACTACGCCGACGACGACCCGATCCTCCTCGCCGGCGAGCGCCTCTCGGTTCAAGTTCGTCGCGTCGCTCCCCAGGACGCCACGGTGCTGCTCAGCGGCGAGACCGGAACGGGCAAGACCCGGCTGGCACGGATCATCCACGATCTATCGCATCGCCGCGACGAGCCGTTCCTTCTCGTGAAGTGCGGCGGACTTCCCTCGCAGTCGATCGAATCGGAACTCTTCGGTCACCTGCGCGGATCCTACCCGGGAGCCGAGAGCGACCGCCTCGGACGATTCTCCGAAGTCGGCCGGGGCACCTTGTTCCTCGACGAGATCGACACGCTCCCCGCCGCGATGCAGGCGAAGCTCCTGCGGGTCGTCGAAGATCGCGAGTACGAGGTCATCGGCTCGAATCGGACCCAGCCGATGCGAGCCCGCCTCATCGCCGCGAGCAACCGATCGCTCGAGGATGAGGTTGCCGCGGGTCGCTTTCGCTCCGATCTCTTCTATCGACTCAACGTCGTCAATTTCCGCCTTCCGCCCCTTCGCGACCACCGGGCTTCGATCGCTCCCGCAGCGCGAAGATTCGTCGAAGCCGTTGCACGACGCAACGGCCAGGAGCCGCCGGTGATCTCGGCCGCGGCGCTGAGACTCCTCGAGTCGTACCACTGGCCGGGAAATCTCCGCGAACTCCGAAACGTCGTCGAGCGCGCGGTCGTGCTCCGAGGAGGAGCCGAGATCGCTCCCGACGACCTCCCCGATGCGATTCGGCGAAGGCCTCTCTGGACCTCCGTCGACCGGCCCGAGCGGGAAGACGGCGCGTCTATCCACTCCGACGGCTCGGCCGATGCCGAGGCATTCTCGCGGTCGACTCTCGCCCAGATCAAGCGCGACGCCGAGCTCGCCAGGATCTCCGAAGCTCTTCGCAAGCACTCGAACAATCGCCTTCGAGCTGCTTCGGAGCTCGGAATCAGCCGGATGACGCTCTACAAGAAGCTGTACAAGTACGGTCTGATGACCAGCGGATCGAGGACCGACTCGGCCGAACCTCAGACGAATCGGGGAGCCTGACCCGACCTCAGCGTCCGGCCTGGAGCGCGAAGTAGGTCGTGAGCCGCGGATTCGTCTCGACATCCGCGAACATCAGTCCGAGATAGACCCCCGGCGCGACCTCGCGAATCTCATCGCGATATCTGCGATAGATCAGCGAGGTCTCGCCGTAGTCGAGGATCAAGGCGGGTCCGCCGTCGCGGACGCTCGTACCCATCGCGAGATTTCCGCGGACGATCTTCATTCCGAAGAATCGGTTCACCGCCGACTCGCCCGACTCGTCGATCACCTTTCCCTGCCAGAGCAGACCCGCAACCCGCGATGCGGAGCGCGCGACGCGGGTTCCCGGCAGCGGCAGCGCACGCCCGCGAATCGGCCCGGGCGGCAGCGGGCGCGCGATGCCCGCGGCATAGAGCGCCTCCAATCGGCTCGGATCGAGCCCGATCAGGTCGTCCACCGAACAGATCGGTTCGACGGTCGACGAAGCCCGAGCATACGCATCGACGGGCTCGAGACCGACCCCCATCGACGCGACGACGAGTCCCCAGCTCAACATCGAGAGGCGGCGAAGCCGGTCCACGAGCAGATCTCCCCGAGGCGGTCCGAATGGCGACGTATCGGTGAGATCGGTCGATTCGAGAACGATTCGTGCACGATTCTTCGGGAAGCACCCGCTCAACGCCCGCGCGATCGATACAGACGCGCAGGAGGCGGGACGTTGCCCGGGAGCTCGATTCTCAATGCTCGATGTAGTTCTTGGAGAGCCCGAGTTCCTCGGGTGCGTGGAGACGGAGCATCTTGAGAGCGACGTCGGCCGGTAGGCCCGAGGGCGTCAGCTTCGAGACGAGGACCATCACCCCGATCGCCAGCGGAACCCCCCAGATCGCGGGTTGTTCGAGGAGCGAGCGCACCAGCGGCGAGGGCTGAGCGTCGAGGATCTTCTTGTCGAGGAGCATCGAGACGATGATCGCGGAGAGCGAGAGCAAGCCGCCGATGAGCATGCCCGCCCCCGCCCCCTGCTTTGTCAGACCGCGCCACCACGACCCGAGGAGCAAGAGCGGAAAGTACGACGCGGCGGCGATGGCGAACGCCCAGCCGACCATCATCGCGATGTCGAACGACTCGACGAGCAACCCGAGCGCCATCGAGACCGCGCCGATGACGACGGCGGCGATCTTGAAGGCGAGCATGCGCGATTCGGGGCTCGCGCTCGGGCGGAGGATCTTGCCGTAGATGTCGTGGGCGAGTGCGCCCGACATGCTGACGAGCAGGCCCGAGAAGGTCGACATGAACGCCGCGAACGCTCCCGCGCTCGTGATGCCGCTCGCGATCTCGCCGAGGAGCTTCGATTCGAGGATCGCCGGCAGGCGGATCACGACCGAGTCGGTCGAGTTGTCGGCATAGAGCCACGGCATCGCTCCGCGTCCGATGGTTCCCCAGATCGGCGGGAAGACGTAGAAGGCGCCGAGCATCGCCATCACCCAGAGGGTCGTCCGCTTCGCCGCGCGGCCGTCGGGATTGGTGTAGAACCGCACGAGGATGTGCGGCAGTCCCGCGGTCCCGCAGATCAAGGCGACGATCAACGAGTAGGTATAGAGCAGAGGATAACCATGTTTGCTCGTGAGCGGGCCGAACGGCTCGCTCCACTTCACGTTGGCGGGTGCGTTGGGCGCGGGCGATCCGGCGGCGAACTCCGCTCGGGCGGGCTCGGCGAATTCGAGCCGAGTCGCGCGACCCGTCGAGACCAATGTCGCCCCCGCCTCGATCACGACGTCGGAAGCAGCGCCCAGGCCGCGCGATGAACCAGGGGCGCTCCCGATCATGACGAGCGGGGCGTTGGGATCGGTCGACCCCGCGGGACTCGCGGGCGAGATCCGAGCGAGTTTGGCGCCATCGGGGAAGGTGATCCTGGTCGAGCCGGTCTCGGGAACGACCATCACGTTCGCCGGGAAGCTCTTCGCTCCCTTGATCGAGACCGTCCGCGATTCGGCAATGGTCGGCAGCTCGCTCGGTCGCGAGCGCTCCGCCTCGAGCCGTTCGGCGTATCCTCCGGTCGTCGCCTGGATCACGAAGATCGGAAGCGCGATCGCGAACAGCTTCGCCCAATACTGAAACGCCTGAACGAATGTGATCCCCTTCATCCCGCCGAGCGCGACGTTGAAGGTGATCACCGCGCCGACCACGACGATGCCGGCCCAATACGGCCAACCGAGGATCGCCCCCAGGACGACTCCCGCGCCCTTCATCTGAGGCATCGTGTAGAAGAAGCCGATGAAGAGCACGAACGTCACCGCGATCTTGCGGAACGTGGGACTGTCGAAGCGTCCCTCGGCGAAGTCGGGGATCGTGTAGGCTCCGAACCGGCGAAGCGGACCCGCAATGAAGAGGAGCAGAAAGAGATACCCGGTCGCATAACAGACGGGGTACCAGAGCGCATCGTAGCCGTTCTTCATGAGCAGGCCGGCGATGCCCATGAAGGAGGCGGCGGAGAGATACTCGCCCGAGATCGCCGACGCGTTCCAGAAGACGCTCACCGAGCGGCCCGCGACGAAGAAGTCGGACGCCGAGCGCGCCATGCGGGTGGCGTAGATTCCCAAGCCGATGGTGACGAGCGTCATCGCGACGACGAAACCCACGGCGATCCAAGAGACGTCGTTCATCGAGATTCCTCCCCGCCCAGGTCCTCTTCGATGAACGCGGGTCGGACGTCGTCGACGCCCTTGGGTTCGAGCGGCTCGCCCGCCTCCTCGCCCAAGACCGCCCGCCAATCCGTGCACTCGGCCTCGATCCGATCCGACTGCTTCACGAAATAGAAGGAGAGCAGGACCGTGATCGGATAGATCAGCACGCCGAGGAACAGCCACGAAGCCGACATCCCCAGGACCTCGGCCCCTGCGATCGCCGGCGCGAATCGATTCAGGAGCGGCAGCCCCAGCAAGAGCACGACGAAGACCGACGCGACCCTCAGACTCAGCCCCGCCTGCCGGCGCATCACCAGATGCGCCAGCCGGGAATGGAGCTCGGGTGAGAGCTCGCTCACATGCTTATCGCTCGTCATCATCGCCCCTCGGTTCCTCGTGCGGCGCGCTCGCCGGATCGCTCGCGGGCGACCGAGCCCAAGCGTATCGAGCGGGACCTCGTCATCCTCGTCACCGCGAGTCCTCGGTCGACCCCCCCGACCTCGGACCTCGATCGCGACACATTCTGGCCGCGACGCGACGGCGTTGCAACCACGCCGCGAGGAACCACCGGCTGCGTCGGCTTTCTTCGTCGCGGGGTTGCGTGGAACCGGAGTCGTCGGCATATTCAACAACGGGTCAACAATCGCGAGGCGCGAGTCGCGCGGGGTCGAGGATCTCCCATGTCACGAGCCGCTCGTTTTCTCGGAGTCTTCCGGCACACGGCACGATGCCTCATGATCCTGACGGCGGCAGCGTCGGCATGGCCCGAGCCGGTGCGCGGCGACGACGGGGGGGAGTTCTTCGAGACGAAGATTCGGCCGATCCTCGCGAATCGCTGCGGGGAGTGTCACGGGTCGGCCGCCAAGATCAAGGGCGGTCTTCGACTCACCTCGCGCGAGGCGATTCTCGCGGGTGGAGACAGCGGCGCGGCGGCCGTGCCCGGCAAGCCCGAGGAGAGCCTGCTCGTTCAGGTCCTCTCCTACGTCGACGAGCCCAGAATGCCGCCCGCTGCGCGGCTGCCGGAGGCCGAGCGCTCGGCGATCGAGGAGTGGATTCGGCGCGGCATGCCATGGCCCGCGGGCGACTCGACCGCCGCCGCGACGGGCGATCCATCATCCGCGCGCAAGTCGATGACGATTGGACCGCGCGAGCGATCATTTTGGTCGTTCCAGCCGATTCGCCGCGTCGCGCCTCCGAGCGTCAGGCATCCCGAACTTGCGCCGACGCCGATCGACCGGTTCCTGCAGGCTGGATTGGAGCGTGCGGCGATCGAGCCCGCGCCCGCAACCGACCGGCGAACCTTGATTCGACGCGCGACGTTCGACCTCACCGGCCTGCCTCCCTCGCTCGACGAGATCGAACGCTTCGTCGCCGACGCCGACTCCGACGATCGCGCCTTCATCCGCGTCGTCGACCGCTTGCTCGCGAGCCCGCGCTACGGCGAGAAATGGGGGCGGCACTGGCTCGACCTCGTGCGCTACGCCGACTCGCGCGACTCGCGCGGAGTGGGTTCGGACACCGACATCCTCGAGGCCTGGCACTATCGAGACTACGTCGTCTCCGCCTTCAACCGCGACCTGCCTTACGATCGCTTCATCCGTGAGCAGATCGCGGGCGACCTCCTGCAACCGAGCGATCCCGCCGCCGTCGACGTCGATGCGCTGGTTGCGACCGGCCTGCTCACCATCGGCGAATGGGGCACGGGCGACGCCGACAAAGAGAAGATGATGACCGACATCGTCGCCGACCAGATCGACGTCGTGAGCCGAGCGTTCCTCGGTCTCACCATCGGCTGCGCTCGGTGCCACGACCACAAGTTCGACCCGATCCCGCAAGCCGATTACTACGGGTTGGCCGGGATCTTCTTCTCGACGCACATCCTGCCCGACCCGGGCCCGAAGACGAACGGCTCGCCGATGCTCCGAACCCCGCTCGCGGCTCCCGCCGCGATCGAGGCCGCCCGCAAGCAACGCGAACGCATCGAACGCCTCGAGACCGAGCGAAAGACGAAGACCGCCGCCGCGATCGCCGAACTGGCCGTTCGCGAGCGAGGCAAGACGGCAGATTATCTCCTCGCGGCCTGGGAATCTGCGTCGGGCTCGAAGTCGGGATCGGCGATCGACGACTCGGCGCGCGAACGCGGACTCGTCGCGGGAATTCTTCGTCGCTGGGTCGTCGCGCTCGGGCTCGGTGATCTGGGGACTCCCCTGCTCCGCCCGCTCCGCAGAGTTCGCGACGTCGCGGGCGTCGACGCCTGGGCCGGACCCGCCGACACTCCATCGATCACCGTCAACGCCAATTCCACATCACAACAGATTCTCACGTTCACGCTTCCTCCCCGTTCCGTCAATCTCCACCCCGCGCCCGACCGACCGGTCGCCCTCGTTTGGCGAGCCCCGGCGGCGGGAACCCATCGCATCGAGGCGACCCTCGCCGACGCCGACGCCGCCTGCGGCGACGGATTCGGATGGCGAATCGAGCACCGGCGCGGGCGCACATGGACGACGCTCGCCGAGGGCGCGGTGGAGAACGGCGGGCGAGTCGACGTGACGCGGCAAGCCGCCGCGCGACTCGAGCGCGTCGAGATCGCCGAGGGCGACCGCCTCCGCCTCGTGGTACTCCCGAAGTCGGGCCACGCCTGCGATACGACCGCCGTCACCTGGAAGATCGCGAGCGAGAAGGAGACTTGGGACGTCGCGGAACTGGTGACCGATCTGATCGCGGGCGGTCGAGGCAATCCGCACGTCGATCACGCGGGTCGGCCCGAGGTCTGGACTGCGGTCGAACTCGCGACCGCGGCGCCCGCGAAGAACCTCGATCGTCTCGCGTCGTTTGCACGCTGGCGCGCCGCCGTCGACGGGGCCGAGCGGGTCGCCGTCGCCGCGGCCGCCAAGTCGATCGCCGAAGAACTCGCCCAACCTGGAGCGGCGGCGACTTCGGACGAACTCGTCAAGCCCGGCGGACCATTCGTGGTCGAGGCCGCGGAATTGCCCGAGGAACTCGCGCGGCCGTTCGTCGCCCTCGACGCCGAGATCGAGGCTCTCAGGAAGAGCCTTCCCCCGACACCCGCGGTCGGTCTGGTCGCGAGGGAGGGCGGGGTTCCTCGCAGTCCGCATGCAGGGATTCATGACAGCCGCATCCATATCCGAGGAGAGTATACACGCCTCGGCGCCGTGGTTCCCAGGCACTTCCCGGTCGTGATCGCGGGAGAGGATCGTCCCGCTCTCCCGGCCGACTCGAGCGGTCGCCGCGAACTCTCCGAGTGGATCGCCGATCCCTCGAATCCGCTCACCGCCCGAGTCATGGCGAATCGAGTCTGGCAGCACCATTTCGGCGAGGGCCTGGTGAGGACCGCGGGGAACTTCGGGAAGCTCGGCGAGCCTCCATCGCACCCGGAACTCCTCGACCACCTCGCCTCTCGTCTCATCGAGAGCGGCTGGTCGATCAAGAGCCTCCATCGCGAGATCATGGCTTCGGCGGCCTATCGCCGCTCGTCGAGGCCCTCGAGCGACGCGACGGCTCGCGATCCCGAGAACCGGCTCTTGTCGCGGTTCCGCCGCCGTCGCTTGACCTCGGAAGAACTGCGGGATGCACTCTTGACGATCGCGGGCCGACTCGAGACGACGGCCGGAGGACCCGCCGACCGCGACTTCGAGACTCCCCGGCGCACGCTCTATCAGATCTGCATTCGTTCCGATCGATCGAGCTTCGGGCCGCTCTTCGACGCGGCCGACCCCGCCGCGCTGATCGAGAAGCGCATCGATTCGACCGTCGCGCCTCAGGCGCTCTTTCTCCTGAACCATCCGTTCGTCGTCGCGCGTGCCGGAGAGACGGCGCGTCGGGTGCTCGACGCACCGTCCGGCGATCGCTCGGCGAGGATCGACCGGCTCCACGAGATCGTCTTCGGGCGAAGCGCCGGCACCGAGGAGAGAGCCGCGGCCGAATTGCTCCTCGACTCGGCACGCGACCTCGAGCCCCAGGCCGCCTGGACGTTGCTGGCGCAGACTTTGATCTGTGCGAATGAGTTTATGTTCGTCGACTGATTTCAAGGAGTTCGCGATGTCCAGCCACGACCGGGCGATCGATCGACGACGGATGCTCCGGCTCGCCGGCACCGGCTTCGGTCTTCTCGGGCTCCGCGGATTGCTGGCCGAAGACGAGTCGAGCGCGGCCGACGCGTCGGGCGATCCGCTCGCGGTCCGCCCGCCGCATCACGCCGCCCGCGCCAAGCGCGTGATCTTCCTCTTCATGTCGGGCGGGCCGTCGCACGTCGACCTGTTCGACCCCAAGCCGAGGCTCCAGAGCGACGACGGCAAGCCGCTCCCCTTCGCGATGCCGCATCTCGAGCGCACGCGCACCGGGAATCTGCTCGCCTCGCCTTTCCGCTTCTCGAAGCACGGCGAGTCGGGTATTCCGGTGAGCGAGCTCTTCCCCGAACTCGCCAAACACGCCGATCGGCTCTGCGTCGTCCGCTCGATGGTCGCCGACAACATCAACCACAACGGCGCATGCCTGCAGATGAATACAGGCGAGCAGACCTTTTCGCGGCCGAGCATCGGCTCGTGGCTGACCTACGGGCTCGGGTCGGAGAATCGCGACCTGCCCGGGTTCGTCGTGATCAGTCCGAGCCAACCCGCCCAGGGGGCGCCTCTCTGGTCGTCGAGCTTCCTGCCCGCGGCATATCAGGGTACGTTGATCAACGATCTCGCGAAACCGTTGGCGAACATCGAGAATCCCAGATTCGGACGCGATCTCCAGAGGAAGCAGCTCGACGCGCTCGCGAGGATCAACGCCGCGCACCGTGCCTCGCGCGAGGACGACTCGCGGCTCTCCGCGCGGATCGAGTCGTTCGAGCTGGCGTTCCGCATGCAGACCCGCGCCCCGGAGGCGTTCGACGTCGACCGAGAATCCCCCGCGACCAAGAAGCTCTACGGCCTCGACGACCCGATCACGAAGATCTTCGGCACGCAATGTCTCATGGCGCGCCGACTCGCCGAGCGCGGAGTTCGATTCATTCAGGTGTATCACACCGAGACATCCAAGCGCAAGAGTTGTCAGCTCTGGGATCAGCACGGGGGCTTGAAGGAAGAGCTGCCGGCGAATTGCGCGGCGACCGATCGACCGATCGCCGCACTCTTGTCGGATCTCGCCGCGCGGGGATTGCTCGAGGATACGCTCGTCGTCTGGGGCGGCGAGTTCGGGCGAACGCCGACCGCCGAGGGGAAGAACGGTCGCGAGCATCATCCGTTCGGGTTCTCGATGTGGCTGGCCGGGGGCGGAGTCCAGGGCGGCCTCGTCCACGGAGCCACCGATGAATTCGGCTGGCACGCCGTGGAGAACAAGGTCCACGTTCACGACCTGCATGCGACGATCCTTCACCTGATGGGTCTCGACCATACGAAGTTGACCTATCGCTTCGGCGGTCGCGACTACCGCCTCACCGACGTGTTCGGCAACGTCGTCCGCGAACTCATCGCTCGAGGCTAGGCGCAGCGGGCGATCCGCCGGACTTGCCGGGGGGCGGGGCTTCGGCTAACCTGTGGGCCGTCGGCCATCCCTCATCGATCCCTCGAACCCAGCGTGCGTCGTGTCGTCTTCCACGAAACACAGCCCGCCCGCCGCACCGGCGAATCGGAAGCGGCGAGGTCTCTGGAAGCCGGCCGTCAAGGTGATCCTCACCCTGATCGTGCTCGCGGCGGCGGGTCGTCATGTGAGCAACACCTGGGATCAGTTGCGCGAGGGCGGTCGCGCGGTGGCTTTCGAACCCTGGCGGCTCGCGGGAGCGGCGGTCGTCTATGCGGCGGGTCTGGGAGCGTGCGCGATCTTCTTCGCCCGCGTCCTCGCGGCCAGCGGTCGACCGATTCCGCTCATCGGCGCCGTCCGTGCCTACTTCATCAGCCATCTCGGAAAGTACGTCCCGGGCAAGGCGCTCGTCGTGGTCATGCGTGCGGGGCTCGCGGCTCCCTGGGGCGCGGGAATGCTCTCGAGCGTGACGGCGACCTTCTACGAGACGTTCGTGATGATGGCCGCTGGGGGCCTGATCGCCACCATCGGCTTCACCTTCGGAGCGTCGGACGTCTTCCCCGTCGAGTTCGCCGGGTATTCGTTCGAGGCGCCTCTCTGGTTGCTCGGCCTCGGGGCGACGATCGTCTTCCTCGTCGTCGTCGATCCGCGACTGTTTCCTTTGGTCGGTCGTCGACTCGCTTCGACGGTGAAATCGGCGAGCATGGACGAATTCCCGAGGATCGACTTCCGCCTCCTGTTCGAGGGACTGGCTCTGATGTCGATCGCCTGGCTGCTGCTCGGGCTCAGCCAGGTACTCGTGCTCTCATCCATGGGCGTTGATCTCTCGGTCGGAACCATCCCTCGCGTGATCGCGAGCGTGGCGCTCGCGACGGTGGCGGGGTTTGCCGTGCCGATCTCTCCAGGCGGTCTCGGAGTGCGCGAGTGGGTTCTCTGGACCGCGCTCGGATCGTCGATCGACCGCGACCTCGCCGTGGTCGCCGCCCTGGCGTTGCGCTTGGTTTGGTTTGCGGCGGAGCTCGCAGCGGCAGCCGCGCTCGCGCCGGTCCGCCCCCAAGGCGGACCCCCCATCTCCATCGATCCGAGGCCGAGTGACATATGAGCGGACGTCGGATCAGTTTCGTCATTCCTTCGTACAACGAAGAAGAGAGCTTGGATCAACTGCACGCCGAGCTCCACGCGGCGACGCAGGGCGCGGGGCTCGAGATCGCGGAGATCCTCTTCGTCGACGACGGCAGCCGAGACGGGACCTGGGCGAAGATCCAGCAGCTCTCCCTGCGCGATCCGCTCGTGAAGGCGATTCGATTCCGACGCAACTTCGGCAAGGCGGCGGCTCTCTCGGCGGGCTTCGGCGCGGCGACGGGTGATGTCGTGTTCACGCTCGACGCCGACCTCCAGGACGATCCCGCGGAAATCCCCAACTTTCTCGCCAAGCTCGACGAGGGGTTCGACGTCGTCAGCGGATGGAAACGTCGCCGGCACGATCCCTGGCACAAGGTCGGGCCCAGCCGGATCTTCAACCGGATGGTGAGCTGGGTCAGCGGGTGCCGCCTCCACGACCACAACTGCGGATTCAAGGCCTATCGTCGCGAGGTCCTCGACGAGGTCGAGCTCTACGGCGAGCTCCATCGGTTCGTACCCGTCCTGGCGCATGCGCGGGGGTTCCGGGTCTCGGAGGTCGTGGTCAATCATCGGTCGCGGGTCCATGGCCGGTCGAAATACGGCTTCAGCCGTTT
This sequence comes from Isosphaeraceae bacterium, assembly GCA_033763215.1. GTDB lineage: Bacteria > Planctomycetota > Planctomycetia > Isosphaerales > Isosphaeraceae > JANRKW01. Next base: position 52,552 of record JANRKW010000016.1, read on the forward strand.
CATCAAGGGTTTCTTGGACATCATGACCGTGCAATTCCTCTCGCGATTCGGGCAGCGGCCGCTTCACCTTCTCGGCGGCATCGGCCTGGTGTTCATCGCGGTCGGCGTGGTCGGTCTGCTCTTTCTCGCGGGCCTCTGGTTGCTCGATCGCGGGCCGATCGGCACCCGTCCGCTGCTCCCCTACTCCGCACTCTTGGTGGGCCTCGGGACTCAACTGATCTGCTTCGGGGTGTTGGCCGAGTTGCTCACGTCGTATCATATTCGTGACGTGAAGACATACAGCGTCGCTGATCGAGTCGGATGGAGCCGGGTCTCTCCGTCGGTCGATTCGGTCGAGGGTCGAGACCGATCGAGTCGCCCCCCTGATCGAGGAAACTCCGATGCTTGATCCCGCCCTCGAGAACGCAGGCGCTTCGAGCCGCGAGTATCGCCGCTGGTTCGCGACGCTCGTGATCCTGGTCGCCGTCGGTCAGATGCTCGGGTTGACGATGCGGATGCCGTCTCAGCTCGAAGCGAACGACATCTCTCGGTGGTGTACAGTCTGGTCGTTGCTCGAGCGCGGGACGTATCGGATCGACGACTGCCCCTGGCAGAACAAGACCCAGGACAAGGTCTTCAAGGCCTTGCCCAACGCCGCTCCCGGCGACGACGCCAAGCACTTCTATTCGAGCAAGCCGCCGCTCTTGCCGACGATCATCGCGGGGATCCTCTATCCGTTCCGCGTTGCGACCGGGGTGCCGCTCGACGCCCACGTGCTCCAGAAGCGAGTCGAGAGGACGTATCTCAAGGAAGATCCGATAGAGCTCGGAAAGTATGAACTCGTGACCGAGACGCCGCCCGATGCTCGCTGGTCCGTGTACGTCTTCTATTTCAAACCGATCATCATCCTCTTGAACATCGTTCCGTTCGCGATTCTCCTGATCCGCTTCGCACGCTACCTCGACCGCACGACCGAGCACGACTGGACCTGGTTCATCGCACTCTCCGCCGCCGCCTTCGCGACGCCGCTGACGGTGTTCCTCACGACCTTGAACAACCACATCGTCGCCGCGTGGAGTGCATACTTCGCCGCCGAAGCGCTGATGAAGATCTGGGCGAACTCGCGGACGAGCGACCATCCCGCGGGCGGGGCGACGTTCGCCGCCGCGGGATTCTTCGGAGCGTTCTGCGCATGCAACGAACTGCCGGCGGCCGCGTTCGGGGCGTTGCTCTTCTTCTGCTGTGTCGCGAGCGACCCCCGGCGCACGCTCTTGTACTTCGTCCCCGCGGCGGTCGTGCCCCTCACCGCCTTCTTCATCACTCAGTATCAGGCGACCGGCGGGTGGATCCCGGTCTATTCCGAATTCGGCACCGCGAGCTACACCGGCTACGAGTGGAGCTACTGGAACACTCCGCTCGAGATGGATTGGTTCGACAAGCATCCTGAACCGAAAGCGCTCTATCTCTTTCATATGATGCTCGGGCATCACGGCATGTTCTCGCTGACCCCGATCTTCCTCTGCTCGCTGATCGCGATGTTCGGAGTCGCGTTCGGCAAGCCGGGCGCGATCCGTTCGCTCGCCCGCCTGACGATCGGCCTATCCGCCCTGGTGATCGGATTCTACGTCTACAAGACGAACAACTACGGCGGGTCGACGCAGGGCTTGCGTTGGCTCTTCTGGATCTATCCGTTCTGGCTGATGTTGCTGCCCCCCGCTCTCGACGCGGCGCGGGCGCGGCGCGGGCTTCGCCTCGGGGTCTATGCGTTGTTCGCGCTCTCGGTCTTCTCGGTCGGGTACGGCATGCGGTCGCCCTGGACTCATCCCTGGGTTCTCGACATGCTCGAGCATCTCGATGTCTATGTGCTCACACGGTGAATCGACGTCCCACGACGAGCCGATCCCATGAAGGATGACCCGAAGTCCGATCCGCACAAATCCGTCGTTCCGGAATCGGCCGCCCACTGCGCGGCCGAGCGGCCCGCCTGCCCGGTCTGCGGAGGGCCGCTCGTGGAGATCCGCGCCAAGTTGCTCTGCGCCCGATGCCGGACGATCTGCGAGACGTGCTGCGAGGGCGGCCGGGGCTGACCGCTCGCGGGCACTTGCTCCGCTACTCAGTCATTCGGGGTCGTCGGCGTCGATCTCGAATCGGACGCCTTGGGCGAGGGGCAAGGCGCCGCCGCCGTTGATCGTGCAGGTCTGTCGTCGCATGTAGGCGCGCCACGAGTCGGAGCCGGCTTCTCGTCCGCCGCCGGTGGCCTTCTCGCCGCCGAACGCGCCGCCGATCTCGGCGCCGGATGTTCCTATGTTGACATTGGCGATGCCGCAATCGGATCCGTCGGCGGCGAGGAACCGTTCGGCTTCGGCGAGGCGGTCGGTGAAGATCGCGGAGGAAAGCCCCTGTTCGACGCGGTTCTGGATCTCGATCGCCTCGTCGAGTTCGCGGTAGGTGAGGATGTAGAGGATGGGGGCGAAGGTCTCGACGCCCACGACCGGCATCTCGGGCGTCGCGCGGACGAGTGCGGGCCGGACGAAGAAGCCCGGCCTGTCGAGCGACTCGCCGCCGGCGACGAGCGTTCCGCCTTGTCCTTGGGCCTGCGTCAGCGCGGCCTGCATCGCGACGACCGCTTGCTCTCGGATCAGCGGGCCCATGAGCGTCCGCGGGTCGAGCGGGTCTCCGATGCGGACTCGGCCGTAGAGCCGAGCCAGCTCGTCGGTGAATTCGTCGACGACGGACTCATGAATGATCAAGCGACGAAGCGTGGTGCAGCGCTGACCGGCGGTTCCGACCGCGGCGAAGAGCACGGCTCGGCGGGCGAGGTCGAGATCCGCGGAGGGGGTGACGATCAGGGCGTTGTTGCCGCCGAGTTCGAGGAGAGATCGGCCGAGGCGTCCCGCGACGGTCGTCGCAACCGCTCGACCCATACGCGTCGAACCGGTAGCGGAGATCAGAGGAAAGCGCCCGTCGGCCGCCAAGCGTTCGCCGATCTCCGCCTCCCCGCAGCAGAGCGAGAACACACCCGACGCGTCGAATTCCCGCGCGACGCGATCGACGAGATTCTGCACGGCGACGGCGGTGAGCGGCGTCAGCGGCGAGGGCTTCCAGACGACGGTGTCGCCGCAGACCGCGGCGATGAAGGCGTTCCAGGCCCAGACGGCGACGGGGAAGTTGAACGCGGTGATGACGCCGACCGGTCCGAGCGGGTGCCATTGCTCGATCATGCGGTGAGCCGGCCGTTCGCTGGCGATGGTGAGCCCGTGGAGTTGTCGGGACAGACCGACCGCGAAGTCGGCCATGTCGATCATCTCTTGGACCTCGCCTTCGCCTTCGGAGAGGATCTTGCCCGCCTCGAGCGAGACCAGTCGGCCGAGCTCGCGCTTCTTCTCGCGGAGCGCCTCGCCGAGCCGACGCACGAAGGCGCCTCGGATCGGTGCGGGGACATTTCTCCATGCGGTGAAGGTCTCCGTCGAGATCCGAGCGACGCGTTCCAGGTCGCCGAGATCGCCCGCGCGGACGCGTCCGAGCTCGCGGTCGTTCGCGGGATTGATCGAGATCAGGTCGGGTCCGCGGGAGTCGTCGTTGCGATCCCCCGCGCGGCAGCCGAGGTTCACTGCCGAGAGTCCCAAGGAGTCGAAGAGCGATTCGAGGGTCATCGGCGTATCTCCGAGGGGTGGGCCGGCGGTCGGGGTCGCGCGATCGACTCGTCTTGGGTTGGCGACGACCGACGCGTAGACTCATCGTGCATCATCCTAACCTCGAGATCGCTCCAGGACAGCCGATCATGGAATCGAGACTCGCGACGTCTCCCGACGCTTCGCGCCGAAGCGCCTCGCTCGATCAGTTTCGCGGATACACCGTCGCGGGGATGCTCCTCGTGAACTTCGTCGGGGGCTATGCCGCGGTCCCGGCGATCCTGAAGCATCATAACACCTATTGTAGTTATGCGGACACGATCATGCCGCAGTTCTTCTTTGCGGTCGGCTTCGCCTTCCGGATGACCTATCTGCGGCGGCTCGAGCGCGACGGCGCGTCGGCCGCCTGGTCGCACGCCGCCTGGAGGAACCTCGGGCTGCTGGCGCTTGGGATCGTCTTCCATGGAGTCGACGGCCGGGTGCAGACCTGGGCCGAACTCACGGCGCTCGGGCCTTGGGGAGTGGTCGAGCAGGCGTTCCGCCGCGAGCCGTTTCAGACGCTCACTCACATTGCGCTGTCGTCGTTCTGGTGTCTGCCGGTGATCGGCGCGGAGTCGTGGGTGCGCTGGTGTTTTCTGGCGATCTCGGCGTTGCTGCACCTGGGACTCTCGGCGAGCGGTTGGTTTGCGGTCGCTTCGGGCCGGCCGGTGATCGACGGCGGCGCTCTCGGGTTCCTGAGTTGGTCGATCCCGGTGTTGCTCGGGAGTCTGACCTTCGACGCGACGCGTCGCGAAGGGGCGCGGGCGTGGGTGTGGTCGATCGTGGCGGCGATCGCGATGATGAGCCTGGGTGTCGCGCTGTCTCGGATCGGCGGGCCGACTCCGCCCCCCTTCTTCCCGCCCGACCGCCCGCTCGACCTCTGGATGATGAGTCAGCGGACCGGGAGCATCTCGTATCAACTCTTCGCGGCGGGGTTCGCGCTCGCGGTCCATCGACTCTTCACGGCCCTCGCCGACTCGGCGGGCTGGACGCTGGGGATCTTCCGCACGTTCGGAACCACCGCTCTGGCGACCTACCTCGTCCACGGCATGGTCTTTCGAGTGTTCAAGAGCTACACGCCGAAGGACGCACCCGAGTGGTTCGTCGCGATCTCCTTCGTCGCGGCATTTACGGTCGTGTACCGGTTCGCCCGGCATCTCGAGCGAGAGGGCGGGGTGATTCGACTCTGAGGATCTCCGAGCGATCGAAGCTCGGCGGACTTGGCGTCTCCCGGCGGGCGTGGTTCAATGCCGGGCTGGGTCACGGGGTTCGGCGGTCGAGAACCGCCGGGGCCCCGCGTTGGCGGTCAATCGTTCGAGGAGATTCATCGATGTCGGTGCGAATCGTGAGCCTCTGCGCGCTGGTCTCGGCCTTCGTCTCGTTCGGCGTCGATGCGGCGGAACCGCCGACCGCCGCGCTCGACGCCTACGTCCGCAAACCCGACTCCTCGACGTCGAACCGCGTGATCTCGACTTCCGAGACGCCTCTCGGTCGCGTCGTGCGGTTCCAGTTCACCTCGCAGACCTGGCAGGAGATCCCTTGGAAGCACGCTCTCGGCGTGGTGATCCCGAAGGAGGAGAAGTATCCCGACGCGATGCTCCTCTTCATCACCGGAGGAGCGATCGGCGGCGAGCTCCGCGACGGCGACCTCGGGCTCGCCTTCTCGCTGGCCAAGTCCTGCGGGGCCCGGGTGGCGGTGTTGCCCCAGGTGCCGAACCAGCCGCTGCTCGGCGATCGCAAGGAGGATTCGCTGATCGCCGAGACGTTCGTCCGCTACCTGGAGACGAAGGACGCGAACTGGCCCCTGCTCTTTCCGATGGTGAAGAGCGCGGTCAAGGCGATGGACGTGCTCCAGGCTTGGGGCGAAGCCGAAGGCAAGCCCGTCCGGCGGTTCGTCGTGACCGGCGCATCGAAGCGCGGGTGGACGACCTGGCTCACCGGAGCGAGCGATCCGCGCGTGGCCGCGATCTGCCCCATGGTGATCCCCACACTCAACTTCAAGGCGCAGAACGAGCACCAGATCGCGAGCTTCGGCAAGTACTCCGAGCAGATCGACGACTACACCAGCCGCGGCTTGATGGAGCGCATCAAGGAACCCGAGGGCGAGGTGCTCTGGAGAATGGTCGACCCGCTCTCCTTCCGCGACCGACTCCGGATGCCGAAGCTGCAGATCAACGGAACGAACGATCCCTACTGGACGGTCGACTCCTTGAACATCTACTGGGATGAACTCGAGGGGCCGAGTCGGGTCGTGTACCTGCCCAACGCGGGGCATGGTCTCGACAAGCACCGGGAGTATGCGCTCCAAGCCGTGGGAGCCCAGTTCCACAACGCGATCGGCGGCAAGGCGCTTCCGGAACTGAGTTGGAAGCACGACCGCGACGCTTCGGGCAAGTTCCGACTCACGATCGAGTCGTCGCCCGCACCGAAGGCCGTGAAGCTGTGGACGGCGACGTCGGCCACGAAGGACTTCCGCAAGAGCGAGTGGACCAGTCGAGACCTGGAACCGAGCGCCAAGATCGAAGCGACGCCCGCGGACGTCGCAGGCGCGAACATCGCGTACTTCGGCGATCTCACCTTCGAGATCGAGGGGCAACCCTTCCATCTCTCGACGCAGATTCGCCAGTTTCCCGTCGAGAAGAAGTGAGGTCGTCCGACGACGACGAGAGGCACTCCGGCATAGCTCGAGGGCGTGCCGGAGTGCCTTCTCGCCATCGGAGGTGCTCGCTTCCAGCGCTCCCGGGGGGACGGGGGGGGAAGCGTGGAGGACGAGCAGAGGACCGTCGGGGGGGAACGGCTTCGGGATCCGAGATCATCGTCGATCGAGTGCGCCCCGGTGCGATCCACCGCGACTTCGACCGCACAGGTTCCGCACAAGACCGCAACAGTACCGCCACCGCAGGGCTGGTGGGTCGCCCCAACCTGCCGAGCGATGTGGATGGGGGTGCGTCCGAGGAGGGGGGGCGGCGAAGTGGGGGGGTTCCCTCGCAACTCCTGCACCCGCTCCTCGAGCGATCGACATCGCTCGGCAGCCGACGAGACCGCGGCTCGGACAAGCAACGTGTTCGAGGGAGAGGCTCGGGTCGACTCGGTTCCGCCGGGGGGGTGAGCGGTCGACCGTCGTCGACGTCGAGAGTGTCACTTGCTCTATCCAAGGAATGGCGAAAGAGCCCGCGACCGTGCGGTCTTTTTTCCAAATTGATTCGATTTTTTTGGTCTCGATCGGCCCTCCGCCGTCGGCGAATCGATCTAAGCTCCGTGTTGAAAACGGCTTGCGTCGGAGCTCCCCGCTCCGGGAGTTCCTCCGGCAATTTTCGCGGAGGGCCTGATCCGAAGAGGGTGCCTCGAATCACGCTTGCGATCACCGAAGTGCCGATCGATAATGGAGATCCTCTCCTCCACTGTGTCCCTCAGAAGCGAGAGGCCGGCGTTTCCGATGCAAAAGTTGACCGATGCCGAGGTCGAGACTCTCGTCTCGCGGCTCAAGTCGGGGGATGAGGCTGCGGCCCGGCTCCTCGTCGAGAGTTTCTCGAAGAGACTTCATGCACTCGCGAAGCGAAAGTTGGCGCCGATGCGCCGGACCTCCTACATCGGTCCGGAGGATATCGTCCAGTCGGTCTGCAAGAGCTTTCTTCGCAACGTGCACTATCGGCAGTCGTCTCTCGAATTCGAGGAAGACGCCGACTTGTTCTCATGGTTGGCGACGGTCGCGATTCGCAAGTGCATGAAGGCGATGAGGCGCGCGTCGATCTTCGTGTCGGACCCCGACGCGATCGACGAGTGCCTCGCCGGAGTTTTCCATCGACGTGAGTCCGAGACGTCCGACATCGAGCACGCCGACTTGATCGATCGGCTTCTTTCCAGGATGCCCTCCGAAGATCGCGAAGTCGCCGAGTGCCTCCTCTCCGGCATGCCCCTTCACTCGATCAAGGACACTTTGGGACGGACGCACTTCGGGATCACGACGGTGCGCGAGCGACTTCGTCGCGAGATGGCGCGGACGCTCGAACTCCCGGAACTTCTCGAACTCCCGGAAACCGCGGATGCTCTCGGGCGATGAGCGATCCGATCGATCCGCGTGCGATCGATGCTCTCGGACGATGTTGAGCCGTCCCGCTTCCCAGTCGATTCCACGATGGTAGTGGAAGCGCGGAGTCGATCGTTCTCGAAATGGACCACCGACGGGGGAGCCGTGTCGATTTCCGACGTTGCCGTTCTCGATTCTCTGAGTCGCTCGATCTCCCGGTTGGAGGACGAGTGGCGTCGCGGTCGAAGACCCGATCTCCTCGAACTGCTCCGCGAGCATCGACTCCTCGGCAACGAACACGCGCTGGTCACGATCTGCGGCGCCGAGCTCGAGCTCCGGCTCTCGGTCGGCGAGCCTGCACGCATCGAAGACTACCGAGTGCTCTACTCCAACGCCTTCGCTCCCAAGGAGAACGAACTCCTGGAGCTGGTGCGAGTCGAGTTCTTGGGGCGTCTCGCACAGCGCGAGTTCATGGACTGGGTCGACCACTATGCGAAGCGGTTCCCGACCCTGGCGCCGCGTCTGAGTTGGAGCCGATTGAACGGCTATCGAAATCGCGGACATGAGCAGCCGTTTCCGATCCAGACTCCCGCGCGGATCTCGTGCTATCGTCTCGAATCGTCGATTGGATCGGGGTCCTTCGGGGTCGTGTACCGCGGACGCTCGGACGACGGCCGATCGGTCGCGATCAAGATCCCCTACCTCGGCGACGTGAACTCCGAGTACGAGCGGAAGTCGTTCTTCCGCGAGTGGCGGTACTCCGAGCGACTCCGTCATCCTCGCATCGTCGAAGTCCTCGACGCGGGGGTGGATCCCGCCACCGATCGCTGTTTCCTGGTCTATCCGCTCTTCTCGCCGACCAACCTCGAGCGGCAGATGCAACTCGGCCGGCGATTCTCGGTCGCGGAGGCGGTTCGGGAGTCGGTGGGGATCGCCGAGGCGATCGAGCACGCGCACCGCAACGGCATCATGCACCGCGACCTCAAGCCCTCGAATCTCCTGATCGGTTCGAACGGCGAGCTCCTGGTCACCGACTTCGGCCTCGCCCAGCGCGACGGTGGGATCTCGGGGACGTTCGGCGAGGTCGGCGGTCCCGTGGGTACGCTTGCATATATGTCTCCCGAGCAACTCCATGGAGGCACCGAGGCGTACGACGCGAGAAGCGACGTCTACTCGCTCGGCGTGATCCTCTACGAGATGCTGACGCGACAGCAACCGTTTCAGGGCTCGGTGGAAATGATCATCAATGCGATTCGCTACTGCGACGCGTGCCCGCCGTCGAAGTTGCGAACCGAGGTGCCGGCCTCGCTCGAAAAGCTGATCGTGCGTGCGATGTCGAAGGATCCGAAGCGCCGACCTCGGACGGCCGGGAAATGGGCCTCGGAGTTGAACGAGGTGCTTCGGCAGCTCCCGGCACAGGTCTGAGATCGGCGACGAAGGATCAGGACTCCCTCGGCGGCTCGGGGAGGTAGCGCCTTCCCGCGAGGCTCTCGGGCATGCAGATCATCTCGTCGCGCGCCGATGGGTCGTCATGAACATAGCGATAGCCGTCGGAATATCCGGCGGACTTCATCAACGGCGTGACCGCGTTGCGGAGATGGAGCGGGACGGGCTCCGAGGCGGTGGCTGCCGCGTCGGCCGCGGCGGCGGCATACGCGGTCTTCACGAGATTCGACTTCGGCGCCCGAGCCAGATGGATGACCGCTTGCGAGAGGGGGAAGAGCCCCTCCGGCAGACCGATGAGCTGCACGATCTGAGCCGCGGCCGCGGCTTGCACCATTGCGCCGGGGTCGGCGAGGCCGATGTCTTCGGATGCAAGGATGCAGAGTCTCCGCGCGATGAAGATCGGGTCGGCCCCGCCCTCGATCAGCCGCGCGAGCCAGTAGAGCCCGGCGTCGGCGTCCGAGTTCCGAAGCGACTTGATGAGCGCGGATGCGAGATTGTAGTGATCCTCGCCCTGTCGGTCGTAGGAGTAACGGGCTCGCCCGAGCGACTCGATGAGAGTCGCCTCGTCGACGATGCGCTCGCCCATCTCATCGGGACCGACCGCGAGCACCGCCGACTCCAGAGCAGTCAGCGCGACGCGAGCGTCACCACCCGACGCCCCGACGAGACGCGACAGACACTCGGGGGTGAGACGGGGACGAAGATCGCCCAGGCCGCGAACGCGGTCGGTCAGCGCCTGCTCGATGATCCGAGTGAGATCCTCCGCTTCGAGCGCGCGTAGGATCACGACGCGTGCGCGGGAGAGCAAGGCCGAATTCACCTCGAACGACGGGTTCTCGGTCGTCGCCCCGATCAGGGTGACCGTTCCCGATTCGACCGCCGGCAGCAGGGCGTCTTGCTGAGCCTTGTTGAAGCGGTGGATCTCATCGATGAACAGGACCGGCCGAGGCCGGTCGCGCCGCGGTCGACGCGCTTCGACCAACGCCGCGCGAACTTCCTTGACGCCCGAGAACACGGCCGAGAGCGGAAGGAACCGCGCTCCGCACCGCAGGGCGAGCAGACGCGCGAGCGTCGTCTTGCCGGATCCTGGGGGACCCCACAAGATCAAGGAAGGCAGGATCTTGGAACCGTCGATGATGCGCCTGAGCGCGGTTCCCGGGCCGACCACGCCATCCTGGCCGACGAACTCCTCGAGTGAGGTCGGTCGCATTCGTTCGGCCAACGGCGCGGTGGGGTCGAACGCCGCGGCCGCGGCGAGTTCGTCGAGATCATCGGCATCATCGAAGAGACCGGGTGAATCGTTTCGAGGCATGGGAGAGATCCGAGGGAGAGCGTTCCCGACGCGTGTGAAGGGCGGACCGGCCGCTTGCATCGAGCCCGCGCCTGTGATCATCTCTCTTGTACCATGAACATCGAACCGAACATGCTGGGTGCCTACGGCCCCTGGGCGGCCGCGATCGTCGGCGATGCCCCCGCGCGTCTCTCGTTTCGTCGGCCCGAGTTCAACGACGTTGCGACATGGCGCCCGCGCGCGCGTGCCGCGGTCGACCGAGCGCTGCTCGCCCCGGCTCGCGGAGCAGCGCCGAGCGTCGAGGTCGCTCATCGGTTCGAGTACGACGGACTCGAGATCGAACACCTCTCCTGGAAACTCCCCTACGGTCCTCCGACCGAGGCCCTCATCCTCCAGCCGAAAGGGGCCAAGGGGCGGCTTCCCGCCATCCTGGCTCTCCACGACCACGGCGGAAACAAGTACTTCGGTCTCCGCAAGATCACGCGGATGGGGCCGGAGCGACATCCGCTGATGGTGGAGCACCAGGACCATTACTACGGCGGCGTCGCCTGGGCGAATGAGATCGCCCGACGCGGCTACGTCGTCCTCGTCCACGACGCGTTCCTCTTCGGCAGCCGCCGCGTTCGGGCAGCCGACGTGCCCAAGTCGATCGCGCGAGATCTGGTCGAAGTCGATCCCGAATCTCCCGACGAGATCCGCGCCTACAACAAATGGGCGTCCGACCACGAGAGCATCGTCGCCAAGAGCCTCTTCTGCGCGGGGACCACCTGGCCCGGCGTGTTCCTCTCGGAAGATCGCGCTGCGCTCGATATCCTGGCGGCTCGGGCCAACGTCGATCCCCGACGGATCGGATGCGCGGGACTCTCCGGCGGCGGCCTCCGCACGGCCTATCTCGCGGGAGTCGACGATCGCATCAAAGCCGCTTGCTGCGTGGGGATGATGACCACATGGCGCGACTATTTGCTCAATAAAACGTACACGCACACCTGGATGATCTATCCGCCGGGTCTGCCGCTCGAGCTCGACTATCCCGAGATCGCCGCGATGCGTGCGCCCCTGCCGCTCCTCGTCCAGTACGACGAGGAAGACTCGCTCTTCACTCTCCCCGAGATGAAGCGGGCCGACCGGATGATCGCCGAGATCTACGCCAAGGCGGGAGCCCCCGACCGCTATCGAGGAGCGTTCTACCCCGGTCCGCACAAGTTCGACCTCGCGATGCAGCGCGAGGCGTTCGATTGGTTCGACGCTCGCCTCGTCTGACCCGGCCTCCACTTCTCGCTCGACCTCGGGGCCGAGCGAGAAGCGGCGTCGGACCGACCATCAACCGTTGATGACCCACTTGAGCATCTGCGCAAAATTCGCGCTCTTGCCCTGCATCAGCAGACCAACGCGGAAGACTCGGCTACCCGCCCACACGCAGGCGATCGACGTCGCGACGACCAGGGCGGTGGCGGCCCAGGGCTGCCATGTCGGGATTCCCGGCGGAACCGCCAACCGCATCACCATGATCGACGGCGACGCGAACGGGAAGAACGACATCCCGGTCGCCAAGCCTCCGTTGGGCTTCTCGATCACCGAGACCATGACGAAGAACGGAATCGTTGCGAGGAGCATCACGGGAGTGATCAACGACTGCGAGTCCTTGGCGTCGTTGCTCGCGGCGCCGATCGCGATGAACAACGACCCGAACATGAGCACCCCCAGCGATTGGAACACGAGGAACCAAACGATCAGGCTCGTCGGGATCGAGTCGGCGAAGCCGTAGCGCACCGCCGCGAAGTAGACGCCGCCGAGGTAGAGAGCCACGCTGATCAGCGAGACGCCGAGCATACCCAGCAGCTTGCCCATCATGAGCTGAAACGGCGTGACCGACCCGAGCAGCACCTCGGCGATCCGCGCAGTCTTCTCCTCCAGAACGCTGTTGAGCAGCGGCGTCGTGCTCACGAGGATCATCATGAACATCAGCAGCGAGAGCCCCATCGGCAGCAGGAGGCTCAAGGCGCGGTTCTCGGATTTCGCCGCCTGGATCGCTCCGGTCTGCGGGTCGCGCTTGGTGAGCCGGGTGACCACCAGGGGAACGGGCCTCAGCGCGTCCTCGATCAGTTGCGGAGTGATCCCCGCCGCGCTCGACTTCTGCTGCATCACGACGGCGTGGAGCACCGACACTGCCCAATTCGGGAACTCGTCCTTGAGCGGAGTGTCGGTCTGGAATTTCACCGCCGCTCGGTCGTTCTCGACGTTGATCGGCCGACGACGACCGTCGAGCACGGGCAGGCTTCCCTCGCTTGCCTTGGCGAGATCGGGACCGATCTCGAGGAAGCCCTCGAGCTCTCCCTTGCGTACCCGGTCCGAGAGCGCGAGCCGCTGTTCATCGGTCGCCGCGTCGCCGCTCGCGGGCGGCACGATCTCGATCCGATAGGCCGATTGCACGGGGTTCCCGGTCTTGGGGTCGACCAGTTGCGACTCGTTGCGGCGGGCCGCCGCGCTCTCGAGCACCTTCGCATACGCACCACTGCTCGATCGGTCGATCACGGCGTACTTCTGGTCCGACTTGTCTTCGTTCTGCTTGATGAGCATCTGGACCACGAGACTGCCGACCATGAAGATCGGCATGCTCACGAGACTGATCAAGAACGCCTTGCTCCGAACCGCGACGTTGAACTCGCGCGCGGCCACGACCCAGATCTTACGCATGCGAGTCCTCCGGTTGATTCTCGTACGAGTCGGCTCCGGCGATCCGGACGAAGATGTCGAGCAGCGACGGCCGCGAGAGCTCGAAGTGACGGACTTCTCCTCGCTCCATGAGCGCCGCGAGCACCGCCTGCGAGTCGGTTCCGCGGTCGAGTTGGAGCTCCTGGTATCGGCCGAAATCGGAGACCCGATTCACGCCGGGAAGTCCGTTCAACGACGAGGCGGACTCTCCCGCGAGACGAACGCGTACGGTATCCTCACCGTAGGAATCCTGGATCTGTTCGAGTGTTCCGTTCAACACCTTCTTGCCTTTGTAGATCATGAAGATCGCGTCGCACATCTTCTCGGCGACCGACATGTCGTGCGTCGAGAAGATCACGGTCGTGCCTTCTTGGCGAAGGCTGAGCACCGCCTCGCGGAGCACTTCGCCGTTGACCGGGTCGAGGCCGCTGAACGGCTCGTCGAGCAACACCAGCTTGGGGCGGGTGATGACGGTCGCGATGAATTGGACCTTCTGCGACATCCCTTTCGAGAGAGCCTGGACCTTCTTGTCGGCCCACGCCTCGAGCCCCATTCGGCCGAGCCAGCGATCGATCTCGGGATCGGGATCGGTCATCCCCTTGATGCGGGCGTAAAAGCGCAGGACGTCCCGGACCTTCATTTGCCGATAGAGCCCGCGCTCCTCGGGGAGATAAGCGACGGCGTCGTCCGCCGCGCCCGTGTCGGTGGCGTCCTGATCGAGCACGCGGATCCGGCCGCGGTCGGGATGGAAGATTCGCATGATCATGCGCAAGGTCGTCGTCTTGCCCGAACCGTTCGGGCCGATGAAGCCGTAGATCGTTCCTTCCGGAACCTCCAGACTCAAGTCGTCGACGGCGGTGTGCGAACCGAAGGTCTTGGTGACCTCGTGGATCTCTACGGCGGGCATGGGACTCCCGGAGAAAAGAGGAAAGGTCGGGGCGTCCGACGAACGCGGGGAGTTCGACGCCGTGCGCCCAGGGCGGTTTCCGGAGTGTTCGCTCCTCGAGCGGATTCCTTGAGTTCGACGCGAAACTCGGCCTCGGGGGCGTTGCGAAATCCGTCGACTCCCCGCATAGTCTCGGACGAATCGATGGCGAGCGGAAGCGGGAGATTCCCATGCGTGACTGCGTGCGTGCGTTGGTCGTGCTCTCGGTCCTGGGGATCGCCGTGGCGACCCCGGCCTTCGGATCGTCGCCCCTCGAGGACGGAGCGGCCGAAGTCGTCTTCCCCCGCGAGCACTGGGAATCTCGCGAACCCAGGGCGCTCGGACTCGACCCCGCAGAGCTCGACGCCCTCGCACGAGAACTCGGCGGCCGAGGTTGCGTCGTCAAGGATGGGTGGATCGTGAAGTCGTGGGGCGATCAGGCGGTCCGTCGCGACTGGGCATCCTCGGCCAAGCCCGTTCTGAGTACCTTGCTCTTCTTCGCCCTCGCCGAGGGGCGAGTGCGCTCGGTCGATCAACCGATCGCCGACTTCGGCTGGGAACTCCTCGGCAAGGACCGCGGAATCACGTTCCGACATCTGGGCGCCATGACGAGCGGCTACGCACGCCCCGACGCTCCCGGCGAAGCCTGGGCATATAATGACTTCGCGATCAATCTCTACCAGAAGACGCTCTTCGAACGAGTGTTCCGGGGCGATCCCGGCGAGGTCGCGAACGCTCCCCAGAGGTTTGGAGCGCTGGGGCTGGAAGACGGACTCGCCTTCCGGCCGACGAATCGTCGAATGAGCGCCTCGGTGCGCGACTTCGCTCGGATCGGATGGTTCTGGCTGAATCGCGGGGTCTGGGACGGGCGACGGGTCCTTCCCGCCGAAGTCTTCGACGACCACTTTCGACCTCAGGTCCCGCGCGATTTGCGCCGGTCTGCACCCGGCGCGACCAACGACGTCCTCGGCATCGGCACCTACGGCGGGGGCTCGGACCACTTCACTGAGGCCGGCCCGGGGATCTACGGATTCAATTGGTGGTTCAATGCCCGCGGACGCGAGCACCCGAACGCCAAGACCTGGCCCGACGCCCCGGATGATCTGGTGATGACGCTCGGCGTTCGCGGCAATTCCTCGGCGATCCTCCCCAGTGCCCGGGCCGTGCTCGTCGCGGCCGAGGCGAACTGGGGAGAACTCGAACCGGGAAAAGTCGACTCGCGACAGAATCAGATCCTGCGTCGATTCGTCGCGGCCGTGACGCCCAAGCCCTGAGCCCGCGGCGGCGGCCGATCACGACTTCCGCGGTGCCGCCCAGTGCTCGGTGCGATAGGATCGACCGAGCCCGGCGTCGGCCTCGGAGTCGCCGGGGATCCGCTCCGCCGACGGGTCGAGCGTGAGACTCCGGCCCAGCCTCGCGGAGAGATTCGCGAGATGCGGCAGCGAGGAGGAGAGGTGCGCGGTGGTCGCGTCGGCGTGAGCCGCGGAGTCGCCGCGGATCGCGTCGAGGAAGTTCGCCATGTGGTCGGCCACCGAATTCGTCCGATCGGCCGTGATCTCGACCTGCTTGGGTCGGCCCTCGCGGTCGAATACCTTCAGATCTCCGCGCTTGGCGATATAGATCCGACCTTCCGTTCCCAAGAACTCGTTGCCGTTGTCGGTCGTTTCGGGGTGGTAGCGGCTCCAGAGCCGCATCTCGAAGATCAACTGCTTCCGCTTGCCGACCCCGCCGGTCCCCGGGAACTCGAAGATCGAGGTCATCGTGTCGGGGAACTCTTGATCGTCGTCATGATGATATTTCCCTCCGATGGCGGCGACGGTCGTGGGCAAGGTCTCGACGCCGAGGCCCCAGCGAGCGATGTCGAGCTCGTGGACGCCGTCGTTTCCGGCGTCGCCCGTGCCGAAGTTCCGGAACCAGTGCCAGCCGTAATGAAGCCGGTTCGCCTGGTAGGGAACCATCGGCGCGGGGCCGACCCAATTCTCGTAATCGAGCCCGGCAGGCGGCGTCGACGGCTTGTCGTGCCCGATCGAAGGTCGATACTGCACGTTCCAGGCTCGCGCGACGAGGATCTCGCCGATCGCTCCCGAGCGTGCCAGAGCGACGGCGTCGCGCACGAATCGGCTCGAGCGGCTCTGCGTGCCGTGCTGGACGACCTTCCCATGGCGCTTGGCCGCTTCCACGAGCAGCCTGCCTTCACGGAGGTTGTGCGAGCAGGGCTTCTCGACGTAGACATGTTTGCCGGCGGCCATGGCGAGAAGCGCGGCGGGCGTGTGCCAGTGGTCGGGCGTGGCGATCGAGACGGCATCGATCGAGCGATCGTCGAGGATCTTGCGCAGGTCGGTCTCCGCGCGTGCGCCGGGTGCGACCTTGGCGGCGGCGGATCGCCGATCGGCCTCGACGTCGCAGTAGGCCGCCAGTTCGACGTTCGGCAGCGACTTCCAGGCCGAGAGATGCGACCTCCCCTGCCCGCCCACGCCGATCACCGCAACGACCACTCGGTCGTTCGCGGAGGTCCGTGCGGCCGCCTGCGAACCGAGCGCGATCAATCCCGTCGACTGGAGGAAGACACGTCGAGTGCTCGTCATGGAGCCTCCCAAGGGTTCGAGAACCTACGATCGAGACGATTCGGAGTTCGAGAATCGAGCGGCGGCCGCGGAGGTCAATCGAGCGACTTCGGCCGAGTCGGCCCCACGAACGCGATGACGACGGCGCCCAACGCGTAGATCGTGCCGGTCGCCGCGCCGATCGACGCATAGTCGCCGCCGAAGATGTTCACGAGAGATCCCGAGAAGAATACGCCGAAGGCCGTGGCGAAGCGGCCCGCGTTGTACGCCGTCCCGGTGCCTGTGGCTCTTGCATGCGTGGGGAAGAGCTCGGGGAGATAGAGCGGCAGCCATCCGAAGAAGAGAGTGGTCACGAACCCCTGCGCGAAGACCGCGGCGAGAAACGTGGCCGAGAGCGGACGATCGAGAAGGAAGAGCCCGCAGGTGGCGACCGCCGAGCCAATGCTGATCAGCGCATACGATGGTCTTCGCCCCAGCGCGCCGGCGAGGCGTGCGCCGAAGAATGCTCCGAGCGCGGCACCCGCCGCCCACCAACCTTGGGCGGCCGCCTTGTAACCGGGATCGCTCGGCCCGGCGACCGCGTCGGCCCAAGGGATCATCCACTTGCTCGAAGCCCACGCGCCGATCAGCGGGATCGCACCCAGGAGAATTCCCAGGAGCGTCGTTCCCAGCAAGGGTGGGCGGAAGAGCTCGGCGATCGGCGGCGTAGGGAGCCTCTCGGCCTCGAGCGACTCTCGCCGACTCGCGAGCCAGCGGGGAGATTCCGGCACGAAGCGCAGCGTCAAGATCCCCAGCAATGCGGGCGCGGCGCTCCATCCGAAGAGCAACCGCCACGAATCGGGAGTGATCGGCACGACACGAGCCACCTGTGAGAGCCCCAGGATGCCGACGTTGATCCCCGCGCCGACGATGCCCGCGACGGTCGGTCGCGACGCCTCGGGCCAGCACTCGGCGACGAGCGCGACGCCGTTGGGCCACATCCCGCCGACTCCGAGACCCACGAGAAACCGGAGTACGAACATCTGTTCGAGCGAGTCGACGAAAGCGCCCATGCCTGCAAATATCGAATAGATCAGGATGCTTGCGCCCATTGCCTTGGTTCGTCCGATCCGGTCTCCCAACGCTCCGAAGCCGATGCCGCCGACCGCCGCGCCGAGCATCAAGGCGGCAGTGAAGCGGGCGAACCACAGGCCGGCGATGCGGTCGTCGAACGCCGATCCGAGCAGGCTCTTGGTCACGGAGAGCGAGGCGATCGGCATGATCCCCAACTCCATGCCGTCGAAGAGCAAGCCCGCAAAGGCGGCGAAGAGGACGACCAACTTTCCTCGGCGGTCGAGCGTGTGAGCGGTCATCGCGGGGGCTCCAAGCGATCGCAACGACGCCACGCCTCGATGATCGCCGCATTGTCGAGATCGCCGAGACCGAGTTGCTCAGCACGCGCGAGGATTCGTGCATGTGCCTCCGTCAGCGGCAGTTCGATGCCCGCCTGCTCGGCGGCGGCGATCATGAGACGGACATCCTTGTGATGCTGCGAGAGCCGGGCACGGGGTCGATAGTCGCGTTCGAGCATCATCGGTCCCTTGGCGTCCATGATCCTCGACGCGGCGGGCCCTTCGCGCAGCCAGGTGAGCACCGAGTCGGCGGGGAGCCCGAGCGACTCGGCGAATGCGAGCCCTTCGGCGAGCCCCGCGCGATTGAGCCCGAGCACCAGGTTCACGACGAGCTTGGCCCTCGAGGCGTCTCCCGCAACTCCCGCGTCGTACACCTTCGCGCCGAGCCGACCGAAGATGTCGCGTGCTCGGTCGAGAGCCGTTTCCGCGCCGGCGACGAAGAGCGTGGCTTCGCCGCGACGCATCTGCTCGCTGCTTCCGAGCACGGTTGCGTCGATGAAGTCGACCCCGACCGCGGCGAGCCGAACCGCCGAGGCTTCGGCCGCGCGAGGGTCGCCCGTGGTGAAGTCGATGACGAGCCGGCCGGCCTCGGGGTGGAGGTCGTCGACCACGTGCGCGGCGATGCGATCATCAGGCAAACAGAGCATCACGCGAGCACATGACGCGGCGACTTCAGCGGGATGGCGTGCGACCATGCCGCCGAGGCCAACCAAGCGCCCACACGCCGCGGCGTCGATATCGAACCCCACGAGTCGCGTGCCCGCGGCCGACAACCGCTCGGCCATGGCGCCGCCGAGGAGCCCGAGGCCGATCAGGCCGACGGGTTCCGGCGACGAAGCAACGATTTCTGGGGCATCGGTTCGGCTCATGGTTCAACGATTGTCGAACCTTGACGAGAGGTTTGCAAGGAGGCTTCGACTTCGCCGACCCGTCGCGGAAATCGCCGCGCCGGAGTAGACTTCCTCCGTGGAATGAGTGCCGGCGCGGGAGGGGACGACGAGATTCGCATGACGAACGCATCGAAGCCGAGGATCGCCGCATACGGATTCGTCGATCGCGACGCCGGGAGCGTGGCCTCCGCGAATTTCCTCATTCTCGAGGAATTCCTGCGCCGTGGGATCGAGGTCGACTTCTATGCGATCGCCGGCTTCATCGAGCCGCGCGAACTGATCGGAAGGTCCGGATTCCGCTACGTCCCCGTCGAAGTTCCGCCGGTCAAACGCATCTGGAGATTTCTGGAGAACGACTTTCCCGCTCGACTCCGAGGAGTCGCCTCGTCGGCATTCAGCCAGGTCTCGAATCTGATCTATGAGCAGGCGATCGGCGACCGAGTGAATCGCGACCACGGCGACGACCCGTTCGACTTCTTCCTGACGATGGGCGGGCTCTCGCCTTTCGCGACGCCGGGCCTGCTCAACATCGGTTGGCCGCAAGGGCCGCCCAACGGGGAGTGGGACGCGATCCGCTCGCAGCGAAAACGCGTGATCGAATTGGCGGGCCGCGCGCATTTCGCCATGCTGCGCGCCGGATATGTGCACAAGCGAATCCTGAATCGGCTCCAGCTCCCGGCGAACGACTTGGTGCTCTGCGGCAGCGAATGGTCGCGCGGGGTTTGGGTCGAGTTCGGCGCACGGCCGGAAGCGGTCGTGCCGTTGCCCTATCCGTACGACCTCGAACGGTTCCGTCCCGTGCGGCCGCCAGGGCGAGGCCGCCAGACGACCTATCTCGCGCTCGGTCGGATCGTTCCTCGGAAGCGGATCGACCTACTCATCGAGGCGTTCCGACAGCTTCATGCGAAACAGCCGGACACCAAGTTGATCATCATCGGCCGCTTCGCGTATGCGGCGGGGTTCGAGTCGTTGCTGGGCGGGCTCGGTCCCGACTCGGGAATCGAGTATCGTCCGTCGATCGACCGTGCCTTGGTGCCGGATCTGCTCTCGGAGGTGGACGTCGTGGTTCAACCGAGCGAAATGGAGAATCTGGGGTCGGCGGTGATCGAAGGGTTGGCGTGCGGACGACCGGTGATCGTGGGACCGACGAACGGCACGCGCGACTACGTGAGCGAGTCGTCGATCGTCATGGATGCTTATGACGTCGACGCGTTGACCCGCGCGATGGAGATGATGCGCGAGCGCGTCCGATCCGAGCCCGAACGAGTGATGACCGAGGCACGCGCGGCGGCCGAGCGACACGTCGAGCCGGTGCGCGTGGTCGATCGTCTGCTCGACCTCGCGGAGCGGGCCCGGTCCGGCGTTGCCCGAGGGCTTCCGGCCCGCTAGTGTGGGTTGGGCGCGGGCGGCCAAAGGGGGTCATGGTCCGCGCGACGAACCCATCCAAGAGTTGCGATCACCATGAACACCGCCACGCGCGTCGTCGGTCTCCTCGTCGTATTGGCTCTCCCCTCGGCGCATGCCGCAGCACCCGACAAGGGCACGCTCGACGCCGTGCCCACGCTCGGAACGATCGAGCGGCTCGACCCTCGTTTCGACGAACTGGTTCCCAAGGACGCCAAGGTCGAGCGGCTCGCCGAGGGGTTCGACTGGACCGAAGGGCCCGTCTGGGACAAGAAGGGCAACTTCCTCCTGTTCTCCGACATCCCGCCCAACCGGGTCTACAAGTGGGCCGAAGGGATGAAGAAGCCCGAGATCCATCTCGAGCCGAGCGGGTACACCGGCGAGAAGTCGCGCGGGGGCGAGCCGGGGTCGAACGGCCTCCTGATCGACGGGGAAGGCCGGCTCGTTCTCATGCAGCACGGCGACCGCCGCGTCGCGAGGCTCGAGGAAGGCAAGAAGTTCGCGACGCTCGTCGCCGACTACCAAGGCAAGCGCTTCAACAGCCCCAACGACGGCGTCTTCTCCTCGAAGGGCGACCTCTTCTTCACCGACCCGCCCTACGGTCTCCTGAAGCTCAACGACGATCCGTCGAAGGAATTGCCGTTCAACGGAGTCTATCGCCTCTCGCGCGACGGCAAGCTGACGCTGTTGACCAAGGAGATGACCTTCCCGAACGGGATCGGTCTCTCGCCCGACGAGAAAACCCTCTACGTCGCCAACTCCGACCCGAAGAAGGCGATCTGGATGGCCTTTCCGCTTCGCGAAGACGGGACGATCGGCGAGGGCAAGGTCTTCTTCGATGCCACCTCGATGGTCGGCGCCGGCAAGAAAGGACTGCCCGACGGCCTCAAGGTCGACGCGAAGGGAAACCTGTTCGCGACCGGTCCGGGAGGCGTTCTGGTCTTCGCGCCCGACGGAACGCATCTCGGCACTTTCGCAACCGGCGAGGCGACCGCCAATTGCGGCTGGGGCGACGACGGCTCGACGCTCTACATCACGGCCGACATGTATCTCGGCCGGGTGAAGCTGACGACCAAGGGCAAGGGTTGGTGAGGTCGCGTCTCCACGGGAACGGATCTCGAGGCGGGTTCGAGCCGGCGGGCTCGAGCTCGCCTACCGCTTTTCCCCGCTTTCTGCTAGAAGACCGGCCGCATTCGGTCACTCGTTTCCGTCCTTCGGAGTCGTTTCGGATGACGCTCCTCGCGCCTGCACGACATTCGGTCCGGATCGCGCTCGGTACGACGCTGGTCGCGATCACGTTCCTCGCCGCACCCGCCGCGGCCGACGATTTCGGCAAATTCCTCGACCGCGCCAAGAAGGAGATGCTGAAGGATCAGCTCTCGCCGCAACACCTCGACCGGCTCTCGGCGCAGCACAATCTGGGTGAGACGCACCCGGTGAAGACGCAGGACGGGTGGACGCTCGTCGCCCATCGTTTCCGTCCCAAAGGTGCTCCCAAGCCCGGCGCCGATCCGGTGATCCTCTGCCACGGGCTCGGCTACAACGCGCTCTTCTGGAACCTGAACCCGGCTTGCAGTCTGCCCGACTATCTGACGTCGAACGGATACGACGTCTGGGTGGTCGACTTACGCGGCTGCGGCTCGAGCCAGAAGTGGGTCTGGAAGCTCGACGATACGCCGTCGTTGATCGTCGGCAGCGCGATCCGCAACCTCAGCGGGGGCAAGGTCGCACCCACCGGCTACGCCACGATCGACCCCAAATATGCAAACTGGTCGCTCGATCATCACATCTACTTCGACGTCCCCGCCTTCGTCAATCTCGTCAAGCGCAAGACGGGAGCCCAGAATGTGACCTGGATCGGTCACTCGATGGGCGGGATCGTCGCGCTCGGGCACCTCGGACGGTTCCCGAATCCCGGCATCGGCCGACTCGTGACGATCGGTTCGCAAGTCACCATGCCCGACGGCCAGATCATCGTCCAGTTCGCTCGCGAGATGCTCAAGGTGCGCGAACTCCAGGTGGCCGGAGGAATCACGGGGAAACAACTCGCCGACGCGAGCAAGACGAGCGTCGACAATCTGTTCTTCAACGAGCGCAACTCTCCGCCCGACGTCTACACCGCGCTCTCGAGCTGGGCGAAGGATGTTCCGTCGGCGGGCCTGATGAAGCAGTACATGTCGCTCGCGGAGACGGGTGAACTGATCGACTCGCGTCGGCAGTTCAACTATGCGAAGTCGTTGGGGAAGATCACGATCCCGGTGTTGATCACCTGCGGCGCCGTCGATCAGCTCGCGCCGCCGACGGTGCAGCAGTTCCTCTACAACAACATCGGATCGACCGACAAGACGGTCGTGATCTTCGGCCGGCAGAGCGGATTCGCCGTCGATTCGGGCCACAACGACTCCGTCGTCGGCAACAATTCGAAGGCGCAGGTCTATCCGGTGATCGAGCGGTGGATGTCGGGCGCGCGGAAGACCGCGGCTCGCTGATCGAGCTTCGGAGTTCCCCCGGCGCGGGCTCAGAATGCTCGCGCCGCGGCTCCGATGAGGGTGACCTCGGAGATGGTGACCGCGCGGCCGATCAGGTCGACGCGGTCGCCTCGCAGTCGGACCCGAACGGTTCCGCCGCGAGCCGAGACCTGGCGACCGACGAGTTCATCTCGTCCGAGACGAGCACCCCAATACGGCCCGAGGCAGCAGTGCGCCGAGCCGGTGACCGGGTCTTCGTCGATTCCCGACGCGGGCGCGAAGAAGCGCGAGACGAAGTCGAGAGCCGGGTCGGTCGCCCGCGCGGTGACGATGATCCCGCGCGCCTCGACTCGGGCGAGTCCGCCGAAGTCGGGTCGAAGCGCACGCACGGTCGCTTCCGAATCGAGTTCGACGAGCAGGTCGAATGCGTTCCACCAGGCCGAAACGGGCGAAGCTCCGAGCGCCGCGGCGACGAGGCTCGGATCGGCGGGACGCTCGACCGGCTTGGCCGGGAAGTCGAGCACGATTGCATCCCCCTCGCCGGCGGCGGTCAGTCGCCCGCTCCGCGTGTGGAACACGATGGTCGCGTCGCTGGACGCGAGCCCTTGTTCGCGAAGGATGTGGGCGCTCGCGAGGGTGGCGTGCCCGCAGAGGTCGACCTCGACCTCGGGGGTCAGCCAGCGGAGCCTGAAGCCGTCGCCCTCGGGATGGAGGAATGCCGTCTCGGAGAGATTCATCTCCCGAGCGAGGTGCTTCATCCAAGTTTCGTCGGCTGCTCGGGGGAGGAGGCAGACGGCCGCGGGATTGCCCTCGAACGGTCGATCGGCGAAGGCGTCGACGACATAGACGCGTATCGACATGCTTTGGATTCCGAGAATGTTCGAGCGGGCGGATCAGGCGAACAGATCGGTGCTGAGGTATTTCAGACCGCTGTCGCAAACGAGGAAGACGACCGTCGCGCCGCGTTCGGGACCGCGGAGCAGGTCGACCGCCGCGCTGAGGTGCGCGCCGGAGCTGAATCCGCCGAAGATGCCCTCGACCTCCGAGAGCATCCGCGCGTGGCGGATCGCGTCGTCGTCCGTCACCTGCAGATACCCGTCGACCAGTTCGGGTTCGAAGAGTGCGAGATTCGTACGAGCATACCCCGCCCCTTGGATCTTGTGGCTCGTCCGAGTCATCGCGCGGCCTGCCAGAACGGGCGCGCAATCGGGCTCGACGAGATAGGCGCGGACGCTCGACTTGCGCGCCTTCAGTGCGCGAGCGACGCCCGTGAACGACCCGCAGGTGCCGGGGATGTCGACGAAGACGTCGATCGCCCCTTCGGCCTGTTCCCAGATCTCGGGGCCGGTGCCGAGTTCGTGGGCGAGCACGCTGCCTTCGCGTTCGAACTGGTGGGCGCGAAATGCGCCTCGCTCCTCGACGATCTTCTCGGTCGCTTCCTGCACGATCATCAGGTCGTCGCCCGAGACCTGCCCAGGGCAAGCCCCGGGGCACTGGTCGATGAGGATCACCTCCGCGCCCAAAGCGCTCATCTGATGCGCGCGCTCCATCGAATTGCCGCGCGACATCACGGCGATGAACGGATGCCCGAGCGCTCGGCAGACGATCGCGAGACCGGTGCCGGTGTTGCCGCTGGTCATCTCGACGACGGGCTGACCCTCGCGGAGGGAGCCGTCGGCCTTCGCCCTGCGCACGATCTCGAGCGCGACGCGGTCCTTCTTGCTCGAACCGGGATTGAGATGCTCGAGTTTGGCGAGCAGTCGACCCTCGAGCCCGAGCGCTTCTTGGATCCTTCGGAGTTCCATCAAGGGGGTGCCGCCGATCACGTCGAGGATCGAGGAGGCGAGCCGCGGCAGAGTTCGATTCGTCATGGGGCCTTGCTCATCGCTCTCCGATAGAATTCACCCATTGCTTCCGCGCGCTCCCATCGTTGGGCGACGCCGCCCCAGTGGAAGATCATGACTCCGGTCGCGGGCGGTCGGGTTCCGTGGTCGAGCACGAGCGGGACCTGTTCGACAGGTACGGGCTCGCCCCAGTCGGCGAGTTGAACGATCGGCCAGATCTTCACGCGTTCACCCGGCTTCCCTTCGACTCCGAGGAGCTTGCCGAGCTCGGCCGTGGAGCGCGAGATCCAGGCGGGGTCGCTCGCGTGGCCGAATCGAGCGTGATAGGGCATGATGCTGAAGACGTCGACGTATTTCGCCTGCGCGACCAGGTCGATCGCGAGCTTCTCGCGGATCGCACCATCGAAGTCGCCGGGTGCCCACGGGCAGTGGAACGTCCCGAGCAGCGCCTTGGGTCGAACCTCGTCGAGGATCGCTCGATACTCTCGGACCCAATCGGTGAAGATTCCGAGCCGCCATGCGACCCACTTCTCCTTCAGCGGTCCCAGGAGACGCTTCGCGAGCAGCGGCGTCGGCAGCTTGGGGAGCGGGGTCTTGGTGTCGACCTGGAACTTCGTGAGGCAACGGCCGCAGAAGCAGGTGTTCGGCATGTTCGGCTCGGCCTGCTCCCAGCTCGCGTGCGCGTGGTGGTAGTCGAGCCAGATTCCGTCGATGGTGAAGTCGGCGAGGGCTTTGCGGAAGGCGTCCATGCGGGCGCGGCGGTATTCCGGGTGCGTCGGGCAGATGCCCTGCCATCCATCGGGTGCGGGGCAGACCTCGCCGTCCTCGCCGATCGGTGCGGCGTCGGGATGAGACTTCAGGAAGCCGGCGTCGTGCATCGAGTTGAATTCGGCGTAGACCTTGGCGCCGAGGGCGTGGAGCTTGTCGATCTCTGGCTGAGAGAGGCCGCCCGAGCCGATCCAGACGGCGTTGATGCCGAAGTCGGCGAGGGTGCGACCGCGGTCGAGGATCTGCCGCGGCGAGCCGCCGTAGACTCCGCGGACCTCGACTGTTCGCGCGGTCGCAAGCGTTTCGCCTCGTTCGGGCGCTTGCGCGATCAGGATCGTCCAGAATACCAGCGAGCAGAGCATGTCGCGGATCTCCCGGGGTGACGCTCGGCGAACTCCGCAAACAACTCTAGTCGCTCGCGCGAAGGAACGCGAGTCCGGTCGATTTTCTCGCGAGGAGTCGCCTCTGCGCGGTCGATGGAGCAGAATAGGAACGACGGAAACGCGCTCGGGTTCGATTCGAGTTCGCGTCGCCGGGCCTCATCCCGACGCCCGGACCCTACCGCCCATCGAGCCCCACCCTGGTCCGGGAGATCGCCATCGATGTCGAGTCGCTCGACTTCCCTCATGAGAGACGAGACGTTTCCCGTCATGCATCACTTCCGCAAGCACCCGCTCTACATCACCCGCGGGCACCCACTGCCCCTGGGCGCCAGTCGCACGGGCGACGCGGTGAACTTCGTGCTCATCAGCCGCAGCGGGACCCGGGTCTGGCTCGTCCTCAGCGAACCGTGCGCCGACAAGATCTACGCCGAGATCCCGCTCGACCCCGACTTCTTCCGGACGGGAGATCATTGGCACGTCCGAGTCGAGGGACTGCCCGACGAGTTCTGCTACGGCTACCGAGTCGAGGGGCCTTCGGGAAACGGCAATCGCTACGACCCCGAGAACATCCTGATCGATCCGACCTCGCGCGCCCTCTCCTGCGGACGCCCCTGGGGACACGCCGACGGCTTGCCGCGGAGGAGCCTCCTCACCGGTTCGTTCAACGATCGGCAGGACGACATCAATCCCCGCATTCCGCGCGAGGATACGATCCTCTACGAACTCCATGTCCGAGGATTCACGGTCCATCCGACTTCGGGCGTCAAGCACCCGGGGACCTATTCCGGGCTCGCCGAGAAGATCAACTACCTCGATCAACTCGGAGTCACCGCGATCGAACTGCTCCCGATCGATGAGTTCGACGAGAACGACTGCCCCTTCGTCAATCCCCTCACCGGCGAACGCCTGCGCAACTTCTGGGGCTACAACACCATCGCCTTCGCGGCGCCGAAGGCCGCCTACGCGAGCAACTGGGAACGCGCCGAGCCGTACCACGAGTTCTGCAGGATGGTGAAGGCGTTCCACGAACGCGGCCTGGAGGTCGTGCTCGACGTCGTCTTCAATCACACCGCCGAGGGCGACGATCGCGGCCGGACCTACAGCTTCCGCGGTCTCGACAACAGCCTCTACTATATGATCGATGAGCGGGGACGCTACCGGAACTACTCGGGCTGCGGCAACACCGTCAACAGCAACCACCCGATCGTGCGCAACCTCTTGCTCTCATGCTTGCGCAACACCGTTGCGGAGACCGGCGTCGACGGCATTCGGTTCGACCTCGCGTCGGTCCTCGGTCGCGACAGCAACGGCAACGTTCTCGTCCAGCCGCCCGTCATCGAGCAGATCTCGGAGGACGCCCTGCTCGCCGACACCAAGCTCATCGCCGAACCCTGGGACGCCGGCGGGCTCTACCAGGTCGGTTCCTTCCCCGGAGGACGACGCTGGTCGGTCTGGAACGGACAGTATCGCGACGACGTGCGCCGGTTCTGGCGGGGTGATCCCGGCATGACCTCGCCGCTCGCCACTCGACTCTGCGGCAGCGACGACCTCTACCACGGCAGGAGTCCGCTCCACTCCATCAACTTCATCACCTGTCACGACGGCTTCACCCTGTGGGATCTCGTCTCCTACAACGACAAGCACAACGTGATGAACGGCGAAGGCAACCGCGACGGCTCGGATGCGAACTGGAGCTGGAACTGCGGACACGAAGGCCCCACCGACGACCCCGAGGTCAACGCTCTGAGACGTCGGCAGGTCCGCAATCTCATGGCGACCCTGCTCGTGTCGCAAGGCGTGCCGATGATCCTCGGCGGCGACGAGATCCTCCGAACCCAGCGAGGCAACAACAATGCCTGGTGTCAGGACAACGACATCAGTTGGGTCGACTGGTCGCTCGCCGAGACCAATGCCGACTTCCTTCGGTTCACTCGGCAAATGATCGCGCTGCGTCGGCGGCACCACGTCCTGCGACGAAAGACGTTCCTGAACACCGGGCTGGGTCCGACGCCCGACATCGTCTGGCACGGGCTCGAGCCGGGCTTGCCCGACTTCACGCACGACAGCCGAGTCATCGCCTTCGCCCTCGACGGCAGACGAAGCGACCGTCATCTCGTCGATCGCGACATCTACGTCGCCATGAACGCCCACTGGGAGCCGCATGTCTTCATGATCCCGGCCTCGCCCTCGGGACGGCCGTGGCGTCGCGCGGTCGACACCGCCCTCCCCTCGCCGCATGACGCCGTCGGACTCGATCAAGGCCCGCCGATCGAGATCCTCGAGCCGTACCGCGTCGAATCGCGGTCGATGATCATCCTCGTCTCCGAGGCCTGAAATCCGAGGCGATCTCCGCCGGACGCGACTCTCAACGTCCGGCGGCGATCTCGCGGATCCGATCGATGTAGGCTCGCGGCAGCTTCTCCACCTTGCCGCCCGCGGTCCACCATCGAGGCTGCTCGGTGTAGATCCAAACGTACTCGTCGGTCTCGTCGAGCGCCGCGCGGAGACTCGCGGCGAATCCGTCGGGAGTGAAGTGATTCCGCTCGAGGTCGGTCACGTTCCATCCGAGCCGGCGCCAGTCGTAATCGAGCCAGAGACCGAAGCCGACGCTCACTCGCTCGCGATACTTCGCGGGATCGGACGTGATCGAGTCGAGACCGCGCGTGATCAGCTCGCGCGCGGACGTGAACCGCGCTCGCTCGCGATATCCGTAGGACAGCTCGTAGCCGTCGATGATCTTGGAGCGACCCCGAGACGCCGCGATCATGCCGTCGAGGAACGGCGCGAGCAGACCATCGGCGACCTGCGCGAGCTGCTTCGGCGGCCGCGCTCGCTGCATCTGGGTCCACGGGTACGAGTGCCCGAACGTGAGGAGGACGTGGAGGTCCGGGAACTCGTCCTGAAATGCCGACATGATCGCGCGGCCGACTTCTCGCGCGCGTTCGGCATGCTCTTCGAAGCTCCGAGTCGCCGCGTTCGGCTGCTTGGAGAAGTCGAAGAGTGGAGTCTCGTAGGGTTCGGTGTCGAGGAGGATCCCCGCGAATCGCCCCGCGCGAGCGAGCGCGGCGGCTCGCCGCGCGTTCTCGATGATCGGGGCGTGGTCTCCGAACCAGTCGACCGTGCCCGGGGTGATGTTGATCCGGAGGAAGTGCGACATCGGGCGCGCGGTCTTCGACCCGCGTTCGGCGATTGCTTCGAGGTCTTTGCGCGCAGCGGCGAGTTCGAGCTGCGTGAACGCTCGCTCGCTCCAGAACTTCCAGGTGAGGCTGCCGTTCGGCTTGCCGTCGGCGTCGCGCGCATCGACGTGGAAGACGCAGCCGTCGAACGGCGCCGCCTCGATTTGCTTCGCCCATGCGAGCAGGAGCGAGGTGTCGGGCTCATCCCACCCGAACTCGATCAACTTGCGCGGAGTGCGGTCCGCGGGTCGCACGGGGTCGCCTGCCGGCGTGAACATCAGCGAGAGCAGGAAGATCAGAGGGGACATCGATGGATGCTCGCTCGAGTGGCGTCTGCGCGCTCTCGGTCGCGGGGCGTCCGAACGACGAGCCCGGGATCGATGAGCTCTCGGAGATGGAGCGCAAAAAAACCCGCCGAGGGGCCAGTGAGCCCGAGGCGGGTGTGGTCGATACGACCGAGCGTTGTTGCGATTCGAGGGATGCGGGATCGATCAGCCGAGCGATGAGATGAGGCGAAGCGCGGGCGATCAGGCCTTGGCGGCTTCGAGGTGCTTCTTGCCCGCCATGGAGAGCATGTAGGGGGTCTTGCCGTCGACCTTGTCCTTCTTGCCCGCCTTGATCAGCTTCTTCTCGAGGAGCGAGTCGAGCGACTTCTGCTCGGTCTTCTTCTCGAGCTTGTAGCCCGCTTCGCCCGCGGCGGAGATCTTGACGAGGATCTCATCCTGGCTCTTGCTGAGCTTGGGAGCAGCGGCCTTGGGCTTGGCGACCGGCGCCGCGGCGGCGGGCGCTGCGGCTGCGACCTTCTTGGGCGCGGCCTTCTTCGCGGCGGGCTTGGCGGCGGGCTCGGCGGTCACCGGAGCGAGCGCTGCCGAGGCGGCGGCGACCTTCTTCTTCGGCGCCTTCTTCGGGGCCTTCGTCACGGCGTCCTTCGCCGCGGCCTTGGCCGGAGCCGCCGACGCTTCCTTCTTCTTCATCGTCTTCTTCATGGCCATCGCGTCGAATCCTTGTCCTCGAGGAACCGCACGATCGGCATCAATCGCCGATCCCGTAAGAGTTATTAGCGAATAACATCATACTTGGCAAGGTGCGACTCACCGACTTTTCACCGATTATGCTCAATTGTTCGGTGTTGAAGAGAGCCGAGGTGTTCACCTAGCCGTCGTTGCGGGGCGAGCGCCGATGATTGGCTCGTGATCATTCAAGCGATATCGGAGGCCGGCGCTCCTCCGACGACTTGGAGCATACTCCTCACGCACTCGCCCTTCAAGACGAGTCGATGCAACAACGACACGATTTCTCTTATTTTTTCGGGATTTCCTCGAGCGCCCGGCGCTTCGAGGGATCGTTGAGAAACCGAATCACATCAAGAGAAATCGCATCCACGCTCGCGTCGGAGTTCGCGAGGACCACCACGAAATGCCTTGTTTTCCGCTGAAAACCGCAGAAACTGCGATATCCGCCGGTACCGCCGTTGTGCCAAACGAGATCATCCTCGCCTCCGAGACCGCTCGTGCTCAGCCATCCGAGACCGATGCGGGTCGTCTTCGATTCGGTCTCTCGTCGAGGCGAGTGAGCGAGGCGCATCGCGCGATCGAGCCGCGTCGCGCCACGGTCGGCGTCGAGATTCGCTCGCGCGAATCGCATCAGGTCATCGACCGTCGACTTCAATCCGCCGCAGCCCGCGAGTGCATCGAATCGCCACGAGATCGCGCGGCTCCCGCCCGATCGATGCGGCGGAGCGAGTCGTTTCGCACGCGCCTCGTCGAGCTCGAATCGCGTGTCGATCAGCCCCAGCGGCCGAGCGATTCGCCCTTCCACCAACTCCGGATACGAGACGCCCGCGCGTTTCGCGAGCGCCATCCCCAGCAGGCCGTAGCCGAGATTCGAGTAGCGGTGCTTCGGCTCGGCGACGACCTTCGGGCGGTGGGTCGCGAGGAAGTCGAGCACCTGTTTCTCGTCGGTCGTCGCATAGGGATCGAGACCCATCGCCGCGCGAATGCCCACGAGCGGCGGGATCGCCGGCAATCCCGACGTGTGCGTCGCGAGGTCTTCGAGCGTGATCGGTCGTCCCGCGGGCTCGGGCAACTCGATACCGTCGGGCAACGACTTCGCGAGCGGATCCGCGAGCGCGACGCGGCCTTCCTCGACGAGATCGGCGAGCGCGATCGCGGTGAAGACCTTGGTGATCGAGCCGATCTCGAAGATCGTCGAGCCGTCGGGTCGGCGCGGATCGTCTTCGGAGATGCGTCCAAAGCCGACGATCCGCGTGCGCCCGGTGTCGCCCTCGCACACGCCGACGACCAGTCCCGGCCACTTCTTCGCAGCGAGCCCGGGCGCCGTCGCCTCGGTCAACATGCGATCGAGCGCGTCCTCGCCTTCAGCGGTTCCGTGCGCGACGAAGAGCAAGAGAGGTCCTATGCTCCAGATGAGGCTCGAGGTTCGGAACGATCGTCGCATGGTCGCGGCTCCTCGACGAGGTATCGAAACGGCGGCGCGAGATGTGCCCGCGCGTCCGAGTATAGTCGTCGCGAACGATCGTTCGAGAGGTCGCGTGGTCGAGCGGACGACGCGAGGAATTGCCTGTCGACGCCTCGCTGCTTAAGCTGTTCCCAGTCGATGGTCACCCTCCTCACGAGAAGCCCGTCTCATGGACTACGGATTCGAGATCGATCCCCGCGACGTGCTCGGCGTGAACAGCGAGTCCAGCCTCGCCGAGATCCACGAGGCCTTTCGCACGAAGTCGAAGAAACACCATCCCGACGTCGGCGGAGACGAGTGGGCCTTTCGCGTGGTGACGCGATCGTACGAGATCCTCAGCAGCCAGCGCGTGATGCGGCGCGTGAAGCTCGACCACGACGACATGCCGCCGACCAGGCCGACGCGGCCCGAGCCCTCGGCGCGTGAACAACCTCGCGCGAAGGCCGCGACCGCTTCGAGCGGGTCGGGAACTCACCGCGCCGCGCGCGGACCCGACGGGATGGCCGAGGAATGGGTGCGCCCCGGCGTCGAGGATTCGCAAGTCGCGAGCAGCAAGATCGTCGACATCGAACTGTTCACGCTGCGATTCGAACTGGCGAGCCCGCTCGACTTCCTCGAGTCGCCCCAGAATCGCAACCTGAGCTGTTGCCTCACCGCGACCTGGCCCAGCCCTGAACTCGCCGACTTCGACGTCGACTCGAAGGAAGCGCAGATGACCTTGAAGATCCTCACCAAGGTCTTCTCGACGATGCCGAAGAAGACCCGCGCCACGGGCGAACTCTCGCGAGTGACCGACGGTCGATTCATCGGTTGGATGAACTACCCGACTGCGATCCAGGCCTACCAGGCGTTCGAGGCGCTCCACGAAGCGCTTCTCGCGCGCGGGCTCGGAGCGAGGCAACGGTCGCGCGAGATGTTCCTCGCTCGAGAATGAGCGAGCGATTCGTCATCGGTCCGATCGCCGACGAGCCGCGACCCGAGGATGTTGCCTGAAATCAACACGACTCGAGGGGTCGACCGATCCCATCGCCGTCGATTGGGACCGCGGGCGCGGAACGGCCTCGTCGTCCCTTGGGATCGAATCATCGAGAGATACGGATTCGCAGCGCCTCCGAATCGAATCGGAGGCTCGACGACTCATCGATCGTACGCCGTGGTGAGTTCTCTCCGGCGTCGATCGGCGCGAAGCGCGAGATCGGGGAGCGGAAGATCCCGTCCCGCGTCGTCCCAAACGAGTGCCGCGCCGAGGGGTCGGTGGACACGCTCCACGACGACTTCGTTGAACACCGGCGTTTCTCCCGCCACGGAGAACGCCGCTTCCTGCGCGATCTGCTTCAGGTAGTAGGAGGGGAGTCGTCCGGTCAACCGGACGCCGGCCTCATCCGCGACGCACGCGACCGAGCGCACGGAGAGATAGGGGCTGGAACGCAGCCGGACTCGGGCGCGCTCGGCGATCTCGGACGTCCCTTCCGAACCGAAACCGAAGATGACTGCGCCTGCGTCGGCGCAAGACGTGTGCTCATTCATAGGGCTCACCGAGTGATGCGCGACGGAGGATGGAGAGTGACCGTCGAGGATCGCCAACCCGGCAGGAGTTGAGGGCATGAAAAAACTCCGTCTCGCCGACGCATCAACGTCGACGGCGGAGCATTCGCTGCCCGAGATCGAGATGCCCATCACGAGCATCTCTATGATGCACGGTATGGCACGGCGTCGGATTCGTCAAGAGTTGGTCGTGATTCGAAACGACTCGATCGGATCAGCATCGTCGGGAAACGACGCTGCGAGTCCGAATCCGAATGGAACCCCGATCGACCGAATTCGGATCGGTCGGCTTTTCCTGTCGAATCGAGTGGTGTAGGATCTCTGGAGTTCCGATTCCGGCTCATGGCGGGCCGGTGATCGTTCCGGGTCGAGACGCGCCCTCGGCATCCCTTACACATGGGGGGGATGCGCGAGGTTTTTCGTTGCGCGGAAGGTCCCGAGTTCTTCTCGAGGCGATGCATGGCGAACGATGAGCGGCTTCGGCGCTATCGGGAGTTCGAGTCGTACGTCGGCTGGACGCCCGCCGACGACGAACGCATCGCCGTCGCGCGACGGATCCTCCAGGGTCGTCTGTCGTCGCTGATCGACGACTTCTACGACGCGATCGAGAGGAATCTCCACGCCCGCGCCGTCATCACCGGCGGACCGGCGCAGGTCGCGCGGTTGAAGCGGAGCCTCCTCGCATGGATCGAGGAGATGATGGCCGGGCCGGTCGACGCCGACTACGTCGATCGAAGATGGCGCGTCGGCTGGCGTCATGCCGACATCGGGCTCGACGCGCCGCTGGTCCACCTCGCGCTCTCGCGGCTCAGACGCGGGCTCTGCTCGATGATCGTCGATGAAGCGACTCTGCCCGACGAGCATCGGATCGAGATCCTCTGCTCCTTGAATACGCGACTCGATCTCGACCTCGCCCTCATCGAAGATGCCTACCAGACCGAGCATCGCGCCCGATTGCAGGCGAGCGAACGAATGGCGACGATCGGCCAGGTCACCGGCGGTGTCGCTCACGAACTCCGCAACCCGCTCAACGTCGTCAAGACCTCGGTCTACTACCTATTGAATGCGAAGTCGCCGACGCCGGAGAAGACGGCCGAACATCTCCAACGGATCGAGCGGCAGGTGAACCTCGCGGACACCGTGATCCAGGCGCTCTCGAACTTCGCGCGGACGCCCGTCCCGACCGCGAAGCCGGTCTCCCTTCCCGACCTGATCCGCGAGCTGATGCTCGATGAGACGCCGGCGAAGGGGATCACCGTCGAATTCTCGACCATCGGCGATCCTCCTCCGGCCTGGATCGACCGCGATCAGATTCGGATCGTACTCTCGAATCTGATCCGCAACGCGCTCGAGGCGATGGGCGAGTCGGGGACGCTGAGCCTGCACGTGGCCGAAGAGCCCGACTCGAATCGCGTGAGCGTCGCGGTCGGCGATACCGGCGGCGGAATCTCGTCCGAGAACCTGACGCGGATCATGGAGCCGCTCTTCTCGACCAAAGCGCGAGGACTCGGCCTCGGTCTGGCGATCGCTCGTGCAATCGTCGACAAGCATCGCGGCAAGCTCGAGGTCGAGAGCGAACTCGGCCGCGGCAGCCGCTTCACGTTGCTCCTTCCGGCGGCGCCGGGGACCAACACAGGGTCGGCCGCTGAGCCGGGAGTGACGAAATGAGCAAGACGATGACGGGATCGACCGCCGCACGGTCCTCGATCGGGCGGCGCGTGCTCGTCGTGGACGACGACCCCGATATTCGCGAGAATCTCCGAGACATCCTCGGGGACATGGGTTTCGAGGTCGATATCGCCTTCGACGGTCCGTCCGCGCTCGAGGTGCTCGCTCGTCGTCCGATCGACGTGGCGCTCGTCGACCTCAGGATACCCGGCATGGACGGACTCTCGCTCATCCGCCATATTCGCGACCTGGGCAGCCCGGTCGTACCGATCGTGGTCACCGCCTACGCCGGGCATGCGACCCCGGAACAATACGGCGATTCCGGCGCGTGGCGCGTCGTCTCCAAACCGATCGAGATGCCGAGGCTCCTGAAGCTCTTCGACGAGGCGATGGATCGCCCGCTCGTGCTCATCGTCGACGACGACCGCCCGCTCTGTTCCAATCTCTGGGACATCCTCCGAGAGAACGGCTATCGCGTCTCGCTCGTGCACAGCGTCCAACAAGCCGAGGCCGAGCTCTCCGCGAACGATCCTCGCGTGATCGTCATCGACATCCGCCTTCCCGACGGCGACGGCGTGAGCGTTCTCAGGCATGTGCGGTCGATCAATCCCGATGCGCGAACGATCGTCGTCACGGGATTCCCGAGGGAACTCGATGGACTGATCCACGAAGCACGCCGCGAGGGCGCCGATGCCGTCTGCCTCAAACCTTTCGACGTTCATTCCCTCCTCGCACTCCTCGAGGACCTGAGTGCGACGCGCTGACGCGAGGTCCCGCATGCCCGATGAGCCCAAACATCGGATCCTCGTGGTCGAAGACGATCCCGATGCGCGCGCGAACATGATCGACATCCTCGAGCTCGACGACTTCGAGGTCTGCTCGGCCGGTTCCTCGGCGGAAGCACTCGAGCGGATCGAGATCGGGAGCTACTTCGCCGTGATCGTCGATCGTCGATTGCCCGACGTCCGGCTCGATGAACTCCTCCCCGCGCTCAAGGAGCGGGCGCCGGGCGCTTCGTTCATCGTCGTGACCGGCTATGCCGACATCAACGGAGCGATCGCCGCTCTCCGCCAAGGAGCCGACGATTACATCCTCAAGCCGCTGAATCCCGAGGCGCTCCGCACCAGCCTCGCCCGACTCCTCGAACAGCGCCGACTCTCGCGCGAGAAGGAACGGAGCGAGGCCGCGTTTCGCCACGTCGTCGAGGCGGCCGAGTGCCTGATCCTCCTGCTCTCGCTCGAGGGTCGGCTCATCTATCTCAGCCCGTACGGCGAGCGGATCACCGGCCGCTCGGGAGAGGATCACCACGGACACGACTTCGGGGAGCTCTTTCTCCAGCCCTTCGACGTCGGCTCGTTTCGAGAGCTCCTGCGGACCGTTCGAGCCGGCCGATCGATTCGAGGCCGAAAGACCAACATCCGATGCGCGAATGGATCGACGCGCGCCGTGCTCTGGAATCTTCGAAGGGTCGACGATTACGACGACGACCCCGTCATCCTCCTGGTGGGTCAGGACATCACCGAACTCGAGCGAGCCCAGGAACAAGCCCTCCGCGCCGAGCGACTCGCCGCCATCGGCCAGATGATGACCGGCCTCGCGCACGAGAGCCGCAACGCACTCCAGCGCAGCCAGGCCTGCCTGGAGATGCTCGGACTCGTCGTCGGCGACCTGCCCGCGGCCGTCGACTACATCTCGCGGATCCAGAAGGCACAAGACGACCTCGCGCGCCTCTATGAGGATGTGCGATCCTACGCGGCGCCGATCAAGCTCGAATGCGCGGTGTGCGACCTCTCCGCGATCTGGCGCGAAGCCTGGAGCCAACTCGAGCCGCGGAGCCATCCCGGACGAGTCGAACTCGAGGAGCGGATCCACACCGCCGAAACACCGTCGCTCGTGGCCGACGCCTTTCGCCTCGAGCAGGTCTTTCGCAACATCTTCGACAACGCGCTCGCCGCCGGGCGCGGCGACGTCCGCGTCGTGATCGAGGCCCGAGACGTCAGGCTCGACTCGTTCGACGCCGTCGAGATCCGTATCCTCGACGACGGTCCCGGCCTCGGAACCGAACAACGCGGCAAGATCTTCGAGACGTTCTATACCACCAAGACCAAGGGCACCGGCCTCGGAATGCCGATCTCGAAACGGATCGTCGAAGCCCACGGCGGAACCATCGCGCTCGGCGAGGGGGCCCGTCTCGGTCCCACGGGCGCCGAGATCATCGTCACTCTCCCGAAAGGACTTCCATGAGTCGCTCGCTGCGTATCGTCGTCGCCGATGATGAGCAGGATATGCGGGATTACTTCCGCAAGATCCTACCCCTTCTCGGCCATCACGTCGTCTCGGCCGCCGAGAACGGACGTGAACTCGTGCTCGCCTGCAAGGAACACAAGCCCGACCTCGTCATCACCGACATCAAGATGCCCGAGATGGACGGCATCGACGCCGCCGTCGAGATCTATCAGGAACAGGCGATCCCCGTCATCCTCGTCTCGGCCTATCACACCGACGGCTTGATCCATCGCGCCGAGGCCGACCACATCATGGCCTACCTCGTCAAGCCGATCAAACAGGCCGACCTCGAACCCGCAATCGCCATCGCCTGCCGCCGATTCGAACAATTCCAGGCGCTTCGCAAGGAGGCGGCCGACCTCCGGCAGGCCCTCGAGGATCGCAAGATCATCGAGCGCGCCAAGGGCGTCCTCATGCGGAAGACCGGGCTCGATGAGGCCGACGCCTTCCGTCGGCTCCAGAAGCTCGCCTCCGATCGCAACCGCAAACTCGTCGAAGTCGCTCATATGATCCTCACCGCCGAGGAAGCCTTCCAACCGCCCAGCAAGCTCTGAGAGCGACGCGTCATCGACCCGCTCCCTTCCTCCGCGCGGAGCGAGGTCATAGAATCGGCCCAGTCGGGCGGAAACTCCTTTCGGAGACCGCCCGGGGCCCGGACCGCTCTCTCCTCATGCGAGGATCGACCGACATGACACGCTCCCGCCCCTCCTCACGCAGAGATCTCCTCCGAGCGGGCATCGCGGCCGCCGCGATCGCACCCGCCGCCGTCTCGCACCGACTCGCCCAAGCCGCCGCCGCTCCCGCCGCCGCCGCCGATCCCTGGCGCGGACTCAAGGTCGGCGTCGCCACCTACACCCTCAACCGCCTCCCGCTCGACAAGGCGCTCGAAGCCCTGAAGCGTCTCGACGTCCACTACTGCTCCATCAAGGAGTCCCACCTCCCGCTCCGCAGCTCCGCCGCCCAGCGCAAGGAAGTCGCAGCCAAGTTCAAGGCCGCCGGCGTCACCCCGCTCAGTTGCGGCAACGTCGGCATGAACGACAACGAAGCCGACCTCCGCAACGCCTTCGAATACGCCCGCGACGCCGGCATCCCCGTGATCGTCTGCAAGCCGACGAAGGCCTCGCTCCCCACCCTCGACAAACTCGTCAAGGAATTCGACATCAAGCTCGCGATCCACAACCACGGACCCGAGGACAAGGTCTGGCCGACCCCCTACGAACCGTGGGAAGCGATCCAATCGTTCGACCCGCGCATCGGGCTCTGCATCGACGTCGGCCACACCAAGCGAGGAGGAGTCGACCCCGCCGAGGCGATCCGCAAGTGCTCCGCGCGGCTCTACGACCTCCACATCAAGGACATCGACGGGACGCAGGCCAAGTCCCGCCCGACCGAGATCGGTCGCGGCGTCCTCGACATCCCGTCGATCCTGAAGGCGCTCTTCGACATCGACTTCAAGTATCACGTCGGCATCGAATTCGAGAAGAATCTCAACGACCCGATCCCGGGCACCGCCGAGAGTCTCGGCTACCTTCGCGGTCTTCTCGTGCGAGGCGTCTGACCTCGATTCGTCGCGAGCCGCCGAGTTCGCCTCGGCGGCCGCGCTCCCTACCGCTTGCTCGAGGCGCCGAGGTGCGCCGCCGTTTGGTCGCCGCGAGTCCCCCCGCGCCCACGACGCAGGCGATCCAGGTTGCGGGTTCGGGACAGGCGTAGTCGGTGCGAAACTCGGCAGTGCCGGAACTTCCCGCCGAGGCTCCCGTGCCTCCGGCCTCGCCGCCTGCGAGCTTGATGTTCGCGTTCCCCTCGATCCCCATGAAGCCGTCCTTCATGGTCGTGATCAGGACCCGCCCGGCTCCTCCACCACCTCCCGCACCCGCGCTCGCCGCCGAACCGGCCGCGCCTCCCTTGCCGCCGCTCGCTTCGAGAATCGCCGCCATTGCGAGCGAGACCTTCGTTCCATAGAGATAGATCGATCCGCCGGAGCCGCCGCCGCCTCCACCGAAACCGGCGAGCAGACCAGGTGCGTCGCCCGGACCGCCCTCGCCGCCGCGGACGTCGATCGAGCCCGCGACCTCGATCGTCTTCAAGGAGATGATCGCGACCGCACCGCCTCCTCCTCCGCCGCCCGCGCCCGATCCGGCATTGACCATGCCGCCTCCGCCTCCGCCTCCGCCACCGCCGCCGCTGCCGCCCTCGAGCTTGCGCTCGATGTTGCCGTATTCCGCACCGCCCGCGCCGCCGTCTCCTCCGCCGTTCGACTGACCTCCTCCGCCGGCCGCACCGAAACCGCCCCCGCCTCCGCCGCCGCCGATCGAGGCGCCGCCCTTGCCGCCGCCGGCTCCTTGACCGGTCATCCCGTCCGCCGCGAGAGGGCCGCCCTGCCCGCCAGGCGACCCGCCCGAACTGCCGGCTCCGCCCTGAGCATGGTTCGATGGGGGATTATTGTTCGGAAACGCCCCGACCGTCCCGCCGGGACCTCCGTTCCGACCGCGTGCATCGATCGACCCGCTGATCTTCACGTCTCCACGCGACAAGAGCACGAGCGGCGTCAACGCATTGTTGTCGCTGATCGAGTCGCGCGCCTCGATCATCTGCCCCGCCGCCAGGTCGATCGAGTCGAAGTCGAAGATCGCCACGCCGCCGCCCAACGGACCACGACCCACGAACACTCCCGTATGCAGCACGGTCTTCATCGGATCGCCGGCGCGGAGCACCGGCTTCTCGTCCTTGATGTCGAAGATGTACTTGTCGTGGCCCCGGACGCCGAACGTCCCCAGTGAATCGAACTTGTCCGGGCAGTAGAGCATCGTCCCCGCCCCGGCCGACGACGCGATGATCGAACCCACAGCGACCGTCGCCGCGGCCCAACGCGCCTTCCGCAGGTTCGGCCAACTCACGCGAACGACTCCGGATTCCATCTTCGATCCCTCCCCAGCAATGTCTCGAGTCCCCCTCGTTCGTATGTCCGCGTTGCCGCATCATCGAAAGCGCGTCGTCGAACCGCAAGCTCCCCGGTGCGTCGGAACGGTGGATGTTGACCCGGAGCATCACGCGAACGCCCCGAGCGTGCGTTGAAAGAATGTTGAATCCGTCGGGCGGGCTGGTATAGTCGATAGAGAGGCGTCGGGTCGCTGGAGGCCCGGATGCATCCTTGCGTTCGGGGCCGGCCATGCTTGGAAGTCGAACTCGCTCGAGCTTGATCGCCGCCTGCCTCTGCGGCTGGCTGTCGGCGACGTCCGCGGCTACCGAGCCGGAACCGCGCGTCGTGCCCACTTTCGAGGCCGACATCCAGCCGATTCTGACGCGGGCGGGATGCAATTCGGGACCTTGCCACGGAAAGGCTCGCGGGCAGAACGGCTTCGCACTCTCGCTGCTCGCGTTCGATCCCAACTTCGACTACGACGCGCTCGTCCGCGAGGCGCGCGGCCGTCGCCTCTTTCCGGCGGCTCCCGAGCAGAGCCTGCTGCTCTCGAAGGCGACGGCACGGATTCCGCACGGAGGGGGCCGTCGGCTCGAGCCGGGCGGCACATTCGAGAAGACGATCCTCGACTGGATCCGCGCCGGAACGCCCCGCACCCCGGCGTCCGCACCCCGCGTGGTCGGTCTCGAGATCAGCCCGAGCGAGCGCAGACTCCGATTCGGCGAGACCTTTCCGGTCCGCGTCCAGGCGCTCTACTCCGATGGGTCGCGTCGCGACGTCACCGAACTCTCGGCCTTTCAGTCGAGTGAGAGCACCGTGGTCGCGGTCGATCCGCAGGGCAACGTCAAGGCGGGGCCGATCCCCGGCGAGGCCGGCATCAGCGCCCGCTACGAGGGATTCTTCGCCACTCTCGACGTCGTCATTCCTCGACCCGACGATGTTCCCGATTCCTATTACCAGTCGCTCCCGCGCGGCAACTTCATCGACGACCTGATCTGGAAGAAGCTCGCCAAGCTCGAGCTCACCGTCTCGCCGCCCATCGACGACGCCGCATTTCTGCGCAGAGCCCACGTCGACGTCATCGGTCGCCTCCCCACGCCGGACGAAGTGCGTGCGTTCCTCGGCGACAAGAATCCGAACAAACGCGCGGCGCTCGTCGATCGGCTCCTGCAACGTCCCGAGTATGCCGACTTCTGGGCCAACAAATGGGTCGACCTCCTCCGGCCCAATCCCTACCGCGTCGGAATCAAGGCTGTCTTCAATCTCGACGCTTGGATCCGTTCGGCTTTCCGAGACAACTTGCCCTACGATCGATTCGTCCGCGAGATCCTCACCGCGAGCGGATCGACCTTCGAAGCCGGGCCCGCCACCATCTGGCGCGATCGCCGCGAACCCGAGGAAACCACCACGATCGTCAGCCAGCTCTTCCTCGGCATCCGCCTCGAATGCGCCAAGTGCCACCATCATCCGTTCGAGGTCTGGAGCCAGGACGACTTCTACGGCTTCGCGGCCTACTTCGCCAAAGTCGGTCGCAAAGGGACCGGACTCTCGCCCCCGATCTCCGGCAGCGAGGAGATCGTATTCGCCGGTCGCAAGGGATCGGTCAGCCATCCGCTCACCGGCGCGACCATGGAGCCCAAGCCGCTCTTCGGCAAAGCGCCCGCGCCCGAGGGAATTGCCGACCCGCGGATCGCGCTCGCCGACTGGATCACATCGAAGGAGAATCGCTACTTCACTCGCGTGATCGTCAACCGCGTGTGGGCCGACTTGATGGGTCGCGGGATCGTGGAACCGGTCGACGACCTCCGAGCCACCAACCCGCCGACCAACGCACCGCTGCTCGACGCCCTCGCCGACGACTTCCGGGACCACGGCCACGACCTTCCCCACCTGATCCGGACCATCCTCGCTTCTCGAGCCTACGCGCTCTCGAGCCTTCCCGACGAGACCAACGCCGCCGATACCCGCAACCACTCCCGCGGCTACCGGCGAAGGCTCCGCGCGGAGGTCCTGCTCGACGCGGTCGCCGACGTCACCGAGGTTCCCGACCGATTCGACGCCGCGCCGCCCGGCACGCGCTCTTCCGCGATCTGGACGCATCGCACCCCCTCGCTCTTCCTCGATACCTTCGGCCGTCCCGACCCGAACCAGGACCCGCCCTGCGAACGCACGACCGACACCTCCGTCGTCCAGGTCCTCCACCTGATGAACGCCCCGGTGATCCAGCAGAAGCTCGCGAGCGACGTCGGCCGCGTCGCCCGGCTCGCCAAGTCGGGGGCGAGCCCCGACGAGATCATCGAGGAACTCTATCTCGCCTGCTATTCCCGCTACCCCGAGGCCGACGAGCGCTCGGTCGCTCTCGAGATCTTTCGAGATCCGCGAGTCGATCGCCGCGCGGCGATCGAGGACCTGCTCTGGGCCCTCCTCAATTCGGCTGAATTTGTCTTCAAGAATTGATGCGATGCCGCGGCCGGTGCGCCGCGGACGTCACCCGTACCCGCCGGAGCGCCGATCGATGACCATCCATCGCAACTGCGAATCGACGACCCGACGAGACTTCCTCCAGGTCGGCCTCACCACGCTGATCGGCGGCGGACTCGTCGAAGCGCTCCGCCTCCGCGCCGTCGCCGCCGACCCGGCCCGGACGCGACCCACGAGCTGCATCCTCATCTGGCTCGACGGCGGACCCAGCCACTACGAGACCTTCGACCCCAAGCCCAAGGCCCCCTCCGAGATCCGCGGCAAGTTCGACCCGATCGAGACCAAGGTTCCCGGCATCTTCTTCTCCCAACATATGAAGCGACTCGCGCGGATCGCCGACAAGCTCGCGATCGTCCGCTCGATCCGCCACGACCAAGGCAACCACGGAGCGGGCAACCACTATATGATGACCGGCGCGCCGACGCGGATCCCCGTCGGCTGCGGAGCGTTCGTCAGTTTCCACCCCAGCCTCGGCGCCGTCACCGCACACGAACGCGGCGTCCAAGGCGGCATGCCGCCTTATTTCTCGATGCCGAGCATGACCCGATCCGGCGGCCCCAACTTTCTCGGAGCCAAGTACGCCCCCTTCGTCGTTCCCGACAACCCCTCCTCGAAGGATTTTCGGGTCCGCGACGTCGTTCCCCCCCGGGGCCTGGTCGACCTCCGCGTCGAGACGCGTCGCGACCTCCGCGGCAAGATCGACAGGCTCCGACGCATCACCGACGAAGCCGCCGGCGATCCCGTCAACGCGCTCGACGAATACTACCGCCAAGGCTACGACCTCATGGCCTCCAAGGAAGCCCAGCGCGCCTTCGACATCCATGCCGAACCGGAGAAGGTCCGCGACGCCTACGGACGCGACGCCTTCGGCCAGCGCGCCCTCCTCGCAAGACGACTCGTCGAAGCCGGAGTGCCGTTCGTCACCCTCAACGAAGGCGGTTGGGATCATCATGAGAACATCTTCTCGGCGTTCGACAAGCGAATGCCCAAGTTCGAGGCCGTGATCGCCACGCTCATCGAAGACCTCGAGACGCGCGGATTGCTCGACTCGACCCTCGTCGTCGTCCTCGGTGAGTTCGGACGGACCCCGAAGGTCAACGAACGCGGCGGCCGCGACCATTGGTCGAACGCCATGTCCGTCCTCTTCGCGGGCTGCGGA
This sequence comes from Isosphaeraceae bacterium, assembly GCA_033763215.1. Lineage (GTDB taxonomy): Bacteria > Planctomycetota > Planctomycetia > Isosphaerales > Isosphaeraceae > JANRKW01. The sequence goes on from JANRKW010000016.1 coordinate 96,025, forward strand.
ACCCCTGGCGGACAAGTCGTCGGCGCCACCGACGTGCGAGGCTACACCGCCGTCGATCGAATTCTCTCGCCCGAGAATTTCGCCTCCACCGTCTACCGCAAGCTCGGGATCGATCCGAACAAGGTTCTCCATACCCCGATGGGTCGACCCGCGCATATCGTGAGCGACCCCACCCCGATCGCCGAGCTCATGGGCTGACCCGCGCTCATCCGTCGTAGTCACACCCACAGGGAGGCCGCATCGATGCCGGCTCGCTACCTCGCGTCGCTCGCCTTCCTCGTCGCGGCGCTCGACCCGACCGCCGCCCGAGCCGCTGCGCCGGCCTTGAGCCGCATCGAGCCGCCCGGGGCTGCCGCGGGGTCGTCGATCGACGCCAAGTTCATCGGCACGTTCAAGACCACCCCATTCCGCGTCGCGGTCGAGGGCGCCGGCGTCACGATCGAACCCCGGGGCGCGAAGGGCGAAGCACGAATCACCGTCGCACCGGACGCACTCCCTGGGTCGCGATGGGTGCGCGTCTACGATGAGGACGGAGCTTCCGAACCTCGGCCGTTCATCGTCGGATCCCTGCCCGAGCGAACCGAGAACGAGCCCAACGACGAGGTCGCCAAGGCCGATCCGATCGACCGGCTCCCCGCGCTCGTCAACGGCAAGCTCGAGAAATCCGGAGATGTCGACGTGTTCGCGGTGCGGGTCGAGCCGGGTCGCACCCTGGTCGCTTCCATCGACGCCTATTCGCATCTGGGTTCACCACTCGATGCCGTGCTCCAGATCGTCTCCCCGGAGGGCTTCGTCCTCGCGCAGAACGACGACCACGGCGGTTTCGACCCGCTCGTCGTTCTCGAGCCGAAGACCTCGGGGACGTTCCTCGTCAGGATCTTCGGCTTCCCGTCGACGGCGGACAGCTCCATCCGCTTCGCCGGCGGCGAGTCGATGCTCTACCGACTCACCGTCACCGACGGCCCCTGCCTCGATCAGGCGATCCCCGCGCGAATCACCCCCGACTTCGCGCCGGTCGAGCTCCTCGGTTGGAATCTCACGACGGAATCCCGCCGAATCGTTCCTCGCACCGACCCGACCGACGAGGGCTTCGCGATCGTCGCCCATCCCTCCGCCGCGCGCGTGATTCGTGTTCCTCGCGACGCAGCGCGCGTCGTCGATGAATCCGCCGCGTCGCAGCCGCTCCCGGTTCCTTCTTCGCTCACCGGGAGAATCGCGACTCCCGGAGAGGTCGATCGCTTCACGATGCGGCTGATCAAGAACGACCGAGTGCGCGTACGCGTGAGTGCGCATCGATTCGGATCACCTGTCGACCCCACGCTCGTGATCCGGGATCCCGACGGCAAGGTCGTCGCCGACGTCGACGACTCGGACCGCAACGACCGCGACCTCGAAACCGTCGTGACGGCAGGTCGGGACGGCGACTTCCGCCTCGAAATCGCCGACCTCCATCGTCGGTCGGGCCCGCGCTCCCTCTACCTCGTGGATCTCGAACGGATCGACCCCGACTTCTCCGTCAAGCTCGGAGCGCACCAGGTCGTCGCGGAAGCCGGCAAGCCCGCCAAGCTCGCGCTGGAGATCGATCGTCGCGACGGATTCGAAGGCGACCTCGAAATCCGCGCGGTCGGACTTCCCGAATCGATCACGGCACCGACAGTGAAATCGGCCGGAAAAGGGCCCAACTCCAAGAAGGTCGAACTCGTCTTCGAGTCGAAGCTGCCCTCGTCGACGACGGTGCGAGTCGAGGCACGCGACGCCAAAGGCCGGACCCGTCGCGCCTCGACCAAGATCGGAACCATCGATCGGCCCTTGTATGATGCGTTCTTGACATTCAAACCTACTCCACCGGCGCCGAAGACCGATCCCAAGCCGAAGGACGAGTCGAAGCCCAAGTCCACCGCAACGACGCCCGCCCCCGCCGATCTCGGAGCCTCTCGGATCGGCGTCGCGTCGACGCACTGGTCGTTTCGCCCGCTCGGCCGACCGACTCCTCCAGTCGCCAAGGGCCGCGCTCCCGGACATCCCATCGACGCATTCCTCGACGCTGAGCGCGATCCCGCGGCGGGGCCGGTCGCGGCCGACGCCGATCGACGCACGCTGATTCGTCGTCTCTTCTTCGACATCATCGGACTCCCGCCCAGCACCGACGAGATCACCGCGTTCCTCGTCGACACCGCGCCGGACGCGTATGAACGACTCGTCGATCGGCTCCTCGCCCGGCCGGAATACGGCGAGCGCTGGGCACGCCACTGGCTCGACGTCGTGCGCTACGCCGAGACGAACGGCTACGAACGCGACGGAGCCAAGCCCGGCGCCTGGAAGTACCGTGATCGAGTCATCGACGTACTGAATCGTGATATGCCGTTCGATCAATTCGTCGTCGAACAGATCGCCGGCGACGAACTCGAGGATGCTCGCCCCGAGACGCGGATCTCGACCACCTTTCTCCGCTTGGGGACCTGGGACGACGAACCCGCGGATCCTCTCGTCGATCGCTACGACCAACTCGATGACGTCGTCGGTACGACCGCCACCGCCTTCCTCGGGATCACGCTGAGGTGTGCACGCTGCCACGACCACAAATTCGAGCCGTTCTCTCAGGCCGAGTACTACCGAATGCTCGCGGTCTTCGAGCCCTTGGTGCGCCCGCAGACCGACCGTATCGAGCACCAGTGGTTCGTATGTTCGCCTGATGAGTGGAACACGTATCGGAGCGAGGTCGTTCGAGCCGCCGGGAATTCGGGAGCCTTCGGCTCGGGTGCATCCGCCTCGCTGCCCCTGATCCCACCGCCCCCCGACTCGGCCTACATCTGGCGCGAGGACGGAGGAACTCCCGCTCCGACTCGGATCTTCCGACGCGGCGATCCCACCCAACCGCTCGAGACCGTCGAACCGGGAGTGCCCGCTGCGCTCGGACTCTCGATCCCCGAACGCCGGTCGATGCCGAGCCGATCGTCCGGACGACGACTCCGACTCGCACGTTGGATCGCCGACGCCGCCAACCCGCTCACGCCGCGGGTCATCGTCAACCGGCTCTGGCAATGGCACTTCGGGACCGGGCTCGTGGCGACCTCGAACGACCTCGGGGTCATGGGCGACGCACCGACGCATCCCGAACTCCTCGACTGGCTGGCACGCGAGTATCTCGAGCGCGGACGCGGCTGGAAGGCAATCCATCGACTCATCGTCACGTCTTCTGCTTATCGACGCCTTGGGAGCACTGCGGATGACGGAGCGCTCGCCGCTTTCCCCATCCGAAAACTCGAGGCCGAGGCGGTCCGAGACGCCATGCTCGCCGTGACGGGCGAACTTCGATTCCGGAGGCCTGGGCCGAGCGTCTATCCCGAGATGCCGCGGGCCGTCCTCGAGGGCCAGTCCCGCCCTGGCGAGGGCTGGGGCCGTTCGACCCCCGCGGATGCCGCACTCAGGAGCATCTACATCTTCTCGAAACGGTCGATCACGCTTCCGGAACTCGACACGTTCGACACCACCTCGAGCTGCGAGCGGCGACCACGCTCGGTCACCGCCCCCGGAGCGCTCACCTTCCTGAACGGCGAGTTCATCACTGCGAGGGCGAAGGCCTTCGCCGATCGGTTGCGCCGGGAGATTCCCGGCGGCTCCCCCTCGGAACGGGTCGCTCGCGCGTTCGAACTCGCACTCGGACGGCCTCCGACTCCGCATGAAACGACCGAATCGGTTCGCTTCCTCGAGCGGCAGGCGCGCCTGATCGCCGCCGAGAGTCGTCGGGACGATGCCGGAGAGGCGGCCCTCGCATCGTTCTGTCTGGTGCTCTTCAATTTGAACGACTTCGTGATGATGCGTTGAGTAGAGAAGGAGTCGAGTCATGGATCCACGAATCGAGCCCGCGGACTCGATCGACACGAGCTGGGGATCCTCGCGTCGCGAATGCCTCGGTCGTCTCGCCGGCGGATTCCTCGGGACCGCGCTCACGGCGCTGCTCTCGGGCGACGGCTTCTTCGACTCGCCCGCTCGCGCGGAGGATCCGACGCTCGAGCCCAAGGCCTCGCATCATCCGGCCAAAGCCAAGTCGATCATCATCCTATTCATGTATGGAGGTCCGAGTCAGGTCGATCTCTTCGACCCGAAACCCGAGTTGCAAAAGAGATCGGGGCAAGCGATGCCGGCCTCGGTCCTCGACAAGGGGTTGCAGGCGCGCAATCCGGGGACTCTGCTCGGCTCCAAGTATGCTTTCCGGAAACATGGGAAGTCGGGCGTCGAGATCAGCGAACTCTTCCCCCATCTCGCCAAGCGAGCCGACGATCTCGCCGTGATCCGCAGCCTTCGCGCCGACAGCTTCGCGCACGGCTCGGGATTGTTGCAGATGAACACGGGATTCGTGCGTCAAGGGTTCCCATCCCTGGGGTCGTGGGTCGCTTATGGATTGGGGAGCGAGAATCGGAATCTCCCCGGCTACGTCGTGATGCTCGATCAGCGAGGAGGTCCGATCTCGGGGCCGCCGAATTGGGGCAACGGCTTCATGCCCGCAACATATCAGGGCACTCCGCTGCGATCGAGCGGTGATCCGATCCTCCATCTCACCCCGCCCGCCGATGTGTCGGTCGAGCAGCAGCGCAATCAGATCGAACTGCTTCGGAGCCTGAGTCGTGACGATCGGGATGGGGCTTTGGGGGCACGGATCGCATCCTACGAATTGGCGTTTCGGATGCAGTCGAGCGCGCCCGAAGCGGTCGATCTCTCTCGGGAGACGCCGGCGACTCGGAGTCTCTATGGACTCGACGACCCTCGCACCGAGCCCTTCGGTAGAAGGCTGTTGATCGCGAGGAGGCTCGTCGAACGCGGGGTCCGCATCGTCCAGGTCTACTCCGGCGGCGGCCACAATGATGAGAATTGGGATGCGCATGGGGACGTCAATCGCAATCATGAGTTGCATTGCGGTGAGACCGATCGCCCGATCGCCGGGCTGCTGGCCGACCTCGAGAGCCGTGGGCTGCTCGACGAAACGCTGATCGTCTGGACGGGCGAATTCGGCCGGACCCCGACGGGGCAGAACGGCAAGGGGCGCGACCACAGTCCTCGAGGGTTCTCGGGGTGGCTCGCCGGCGGCGGCGTGAAGGGAGGCCAGGCGTTCGGCAGGACGGACGACTTCGGGTACGCGGCCGTGGAGGACGTCGTCCATATTCATGACCTCCACGCGACGATCCTCCACCTGCTCGGAATCGATCATCGATTGCTCACGTACTTCCATAGTGGACGCGACTACCGGTTGACCGATGTCTCCGGGCGAGTCGTTCGCGAATTGATCGCGTGATCGGCGGCGGGTCGAGCCTGACGACGACGGTTCGCATCTGGTAATCTCGTCGCTCGACATGGTCGACCCCGCTCTCCCGAGGTGCTCACGATGCCGCGACTCCAAGCGATCGGTATTGCGTTGATGTTGATGGTCTCCGCCGCGCGAGGCGACGGCCCGGCGGACAACCTGCCGGAGAATGTGCGGCGGATCCCGGCGATCGGGATCGAGCCGAGTCCCGATGATCGCGAAGAGATCACCATCCGGCTGGACGAACTGGAGAAGGCGATCCGCCGACTTCGCACGAGCAAGGACGCCCGCATCCAAGAGCTGCTTCCCGATGTGATCATCTTTCACAAAGCCGTGAATGATGCGCTCAGGTTCCGAGAGTTCTTCGCGGCGGGAGACGTCAAGAAGGCGAAGACGCTCCTCGTCGAGGGTCGCGAACGCGCGACACGGCTCGAAAAGGGCGAAGCGCCCTGGACCGAGCAGACGGGGTTGGTGGTTCGTGGATATGTTTCCAAGATCGATGATTCGGTCCAGCCGTTTGGGATCGTGGTTCCGCCGAGCTACAACCCGCGAACCGCGGGGCGGTATCGGCTCGACCTCTGGTTCCACGGCCGAGGCGAGACGCTCAGCGAAGTGAACTTCCTTCACGACCGCCGGACGAATCCCGGGACATTCACGCCTGCGGATACGTTGGTTCTTCATCCCTATGGACGCTATTGCAATGCGGCGAAGCTCGCGGGCGAGGTCGACGCGCTCGAGGCTCTCGCGGCGGCCAAGCGGATGTACCGAGTCGACGACGATCGCGTGTCGGTCCGCGGCTTCTCGATGGGCGGCGCATCGGCCTGGCAGTTTGCGGTGCACTACCCCGACCTCTGGTTCGCGGCCAACCCCGGCGCGGGGTTCTCGGAGACGCCGCGGTTCCTGAAGGTCTTTCAACGCGAGACGCTGACTCCGACGTGGTATGAACAAAAGCTCTGGAACTTGTATGATTGCGACAAGTGGGCAATGAATCTGCGGGGGCTGCCGGTCGTGGCCTACAGCGGAGAACTCGACAACCAGAAGCAGGCGGCGGACGTGATGGCCGAGGCACTCGGTCCGCAAGGCATCGAGTTGACGCACGTGATCGGTCCCCAGACCAAGCACGCCTACCATCCCGAGTCGAAGATCGTCGTCGAGTCGAAGCTCGCAGCGCTCGCCGCGCGCGGGCGGGAGTCGAACCCTCGCGCGGTCGATTTCATCACCTACACGCTGCGGTACAATCGCAACGCATGGGTGCAGGTCGATGCAATGACCGAGCATTGGTCCGAGGCTCGGGTCTCGGCGCGGATCGTGGAAACCGCCGACGGAGGAGTCGAACTCGGGGTCGAGACCAAAGGAGTCGAGGCCCTGACCCTCGACTTCGGTCCGGGCCGTGCTCCGTTTCGGGCCGGTGGGCCGCGTCCTCGGGTGAAGATCGACGGGGTCGAGGTCGCGGGTCCCGCGGTCAGGTCGGATCAGAGTTGGCGGATGCAACTCAGCCGCGGCGCGAACGGATGGAAGACGGGCGAGGCCGCACCCGCGGGCCTGGTCAAGAGGCATGGACTGCAGGGACCGATCGACGACGCATTCCTGTCGCGGTTCATCTTCGTCCTGCCCACCGGTCGGTGCCCCCACCCGCAGATCGCGGCGTGGGTCGAGGCCGAGTCGGCCCGGGCGATCGAGCACTGGCGACGGCACTTTCGAGGCGAGGCGATCGTCAAGAAAGACGTGGACGTGACCAGTGAAGATATGAAGAGTGCAAACCTGGTGCTCTGGGGGGATCCCTCATCGAACACGGTGCTCGCGAAGCTCGCCGACCGGCTGCCGATCGCCTGGAAGTCGGACGGAATCGTCGCGGGGTCGGAGCGGTGGGACGCGGCCGACCATGTGCTGATCGCGATCCATCCCAACCCCGACGCCCCCGATCGCTACGTCGTTCTCAACAGCGGATTCACATTTCGAGAATATGATTATTTGAACAATGCGAGACAAGTTCCGAAGTTGCCCGACTGGGCGGTGATCGACGTGAAGACGAAGCCGAACGCGCGATTCCCGGGGAAGGTCGTCGCAGCCGACTTCTTCGATGAGACGTGGAAGCTGATTGCTCCGCGACGGGGGCTCGTCGAGGCTCGATGATCGGCTCGAACGTTCGGGAGCGCTCTCGGTCGAGCGGTCGGCTCGACCGAGAGCGACTCGTGCGGATGTTCAGGAGTCGAGGTTCGAGAGTCGGCCGTTGCTGTCGCCGAGCTTCTCGCGGGCGATGCCGACGCGCTCGAGCATGGAGAGGTAGAGGTTGTTCATCGGGGTTTCCTGGTCGTACTCGATGTGTCGCCCCGATCGAATCGTGCCGTTGCCCTTGCCGACGAGCAGCACGGGCAGATCGTCGTGGTTGTGGCGATTGCCGTCGCCGATGCCCGAGCCGTAGACGATCATCGAGTGGTCGAGGATCGTGCCGTCGCCTTCCTTGACCGAGGCGAGTCGGTCGAGGAAGTATCCGAAGAGTTGGGTGTGGAAGGTGTTGATCTTTTGGATCTTGGCCTGTTTGGCGTCGTCGTTGCCGTGATGCGAGAGGTCGTGGTGGCCTTCGGGGACGTCGATGAAGGAGTAGCTGCGATTGCTGCCCTCATTGGCGAACATGAAGGTGGCGACGCGGGTCACGTCGCCCTGGAAGGCGAGCGCCAGGAGGTCGGCCATGAGTCGGACGTGCTGCTGGTAGTCGGTGGGGATGCCGGTGGGCCGCGGGTAGGAGGGAGCGGCGGCGGAGGAGCGCGGGCGTTCGGTGGGGGTCTCGAGCCGGGTGATCCGGGTTTCGATGTCTCGAACCGCGGTCATGTATTCGTCGAGCTTGCGCTTGTCGGCCGAGCCGAGGCGTTGGGCGAGTCGACGCGCGTCTTCATCGACGTAGTCGAGCACGCTCAGGCGGTACTTTCTGCGCCGCGCGGCGGCGGAACCCGTGCTGGAGCTCTCGTCGGAGTCGCCGCCGAAGAGGCGTTCGAAGACGAGTCTGGGGTTGATCTCCTTGGACATCGGCATCGTTTCATTGCGCCAGGAGATGTTGGCCGAGTAGACGCAACTGTATCCGCTGTCGCAATTTCCGGACTGAGGGCCGCGGTCGATGCCGAGTTCGAGCGAGGGGAGGCGGGTGTGCTTGCCGACATGTTCGGCGGCGACCTGGTCGACCGAGACTCCCAGGCGGATGTTGGCTCCGTCGGTCTTGAACGGCTGGGCGCCGGTGAGGAACGAGCCGAGCGCCCGCGCGTGGTCGCCGGGACCGTCGCCGTTGGCTCGCCCCTTGTCCTGGGCGAGTCCGGAGATGACGAGGAGGTTGTCCTTGTGCTTGGCGAGCGGCTGCAGGATGGCGGGGAGGTCGAAGCCGGTTCCGGTCTTCTCGGGCTTCCAGGCGGGCATGTGCACGCCGTTGGGCACGTAGAAGAAAGCCATGCGCAGGGGAGACTTCGAGGGGGCCTGCCCGGCGACGGCCGCGACGGGGGCCATCGCCTCGAGCCAAGGCAAGGCGACGGCGGTACCGAGACCTCGGAGAACCGTGCGTCGGGAAATCGGCTGCGAGTTCATGGTCAATCCCTCCCCTTGGCGTTGCGCTTGCGGAATGGGTCGCTCTTGACGATTTCGGTGACGAGGACTTGGAACTTGTGATCCTGGCGGGCGAGCGTCGCGGTGATCTGGTCGACGACGCACTTATCCTTGTATTCGAGCCCGCGTCCGAGTGCGTACGTGAGCATCTTCTCGGTGAGGCAGCGGCTGAAGTCGTCCTTGCGTTCGAGCAGGATGTTGCGGAGTTCCTTGGGGCCTGCGAATCGTTTGCCGCCGGGGAGTTCGCCGGAGGGGTCGATCGGGGCGCCGGCGTCTTTGTCGCGCCACTTGCCGACGGCGTCGAAGTTCTCGAGTCCGAAGCCGAGGGGGTCGAGCTTGGAGTGGCAAACCGCGCAATTCGGGTTGGCGCGGTGTTGTTCCATCTTTTGGCGGAGCGTGCCGGTGAGCTTGCCCTCCTGGTCCTCGAGCTCGGGCACGTTCGGCGGCGGCGGCGGGGGCGGGGTCCCGAGGAGTTGCTCGAGGACCCATTTGCCTCGCTTGACCGGCGAGGTCCGCGTGGGGTTCGAGGTCACGGTGAGCGTGCTCGCCATGGTCAGGATCCCGCCGCGTCGGTCGTCGGGCAGGTCGACCTTGCGGTACTGTTCGCGGATGGCGGTGCCGCCGTTGCGCGAGAACGGGATCCCGTAGAACCGGGCGAGCCTTGCGTTGACGACGGTCCAGTTCGCGTCGAGGAACTCGAGGATGCTCCGATCTTCCTTCATGATGGTCGAGAAGAACATCTCGGCCTCTTTCTGCATGGCCGAGCGAAGCGACTCGTCGAACTCGGGGAACTGCTTCTTGTCGGGCTGGATGTTCTCGAGGTTGCGGAGCTGGAGCCACTGGCCGGCGAAATTCTCGACGAACTGGTTCGACTTCCTGTCGGCGATCATGCGCTTGACCTGCGCGAGCAGGACCTTCTCGTCGGAGAGCTTCTTGTCGCGAGCCAGGTCGAGGAGTTCGCGGTCGGGCATGCTGCTCCAGAGGAAGTAGGAGAGCCGGGTCGCGAGCTCGAAGTCGGAGATGGGGAAGGCCAGGTCGACGGCCGGGTTGCGCGGGCGTCGGTCGACCTCGACCTTGAAGAGGAAGTGCGGGGAGACCAGGATCGCCTGAAGGGCGAGTTGGATGCCTTCCTCGAAGCGTCCGCCGTCTTTCTGGACCATGGTCGCGAGCCCCGCGAGACGGTCGAGTTCGTCGGGGGTGGGTGTACGACGGAAGGCGCGGTACGCCAGGTTCTCCAGGATTGCGCGGCGGTACTCGGACTCGGTCGCGCCCGGCTTGCGCGGAATCATAATCTGGCGGTGCGAGCGCGGGAGGTTCCGGACCTCGGTCTCGGCCGGTCCTTGGATCTCGATCTTCTCGACGAGGAGGTTGCGGTCGCGCTTCTCGGCGGGAGCCTTCTCGTTGTAGTAGTCGTTGAGGAAGGCGACCCCGAGGGACACCTTGCCCTCGGGAAGCCGGATCTTGTGCTCGTAGGGGAAGGTCGCGCCGTCGACGGCATCGACGCGGAACGCCCGAAGCGGCTTGCCGTCGCGAACGAGCCCCATCCGCGCCGTCTCCGTCCCGGCCTGTTGGGCGAATGCCCGGACGCGGAAGATGTAGTCCCCGGCCTTGGGAGCCTGGAATTCGAGCTTCGCCGTCGAGTTGCTCGCGAAGACGATCGAGCCGTCCGGGGCGACGGTTGCACCCGGCTCGGCCTTGATCTTCGATCCCTCGACGGCGGCGATCGGTCCGGCGGAGGGTTCGTCGGTCACGATCGCGAGTTCGGCGATCTTCTGGGCCGCGGCGAGATACTTCTCCATGAGGATCGGCGGCAGTGTCAACACGTCGCCGATGTTGTCGAAGCCGTACCCGACGTCGTCGGACGGGAAGTCGTCCCCCGCGCGGATGTCGACGGCCAGGAGGTCGCGCACGGTGTTGTTGTACTCGACCTTGTTGAGCCGACGCATCGTCACGCGGCCCGGGTTGCTCTTGGTGCAGTCGACCTGAGCGAGCTGAGCGGTGATCCAGGCGACGATCGCCTCGCGTTCCATGGCGCTCGGCTGAGGCTTGTCCTTGGGGGGCATCTCGCCGGACTCGACGTAGTCGAGCACCAGTTCCCAGGTCTCGAGCCCCTTGAAGACCGAGTCACCGTCGTTGAACTTGGCGAGGTCGAGGTCGGCCTTCGGCTTTTCGCCGGAGTGGCAGCCGAGGCAGTATCGGTCGAGGAGCGGGCGGATCCGGTCCTTGTAGGCCATGTTGCCGGAAATCGGCGCGGCGGCGGGCTTCGGCGCTTCCTGGCCGCGAGCGGGGGCGGCGAGGCAAGCGAAGGCAATCGCGATCGCGGCGGCATGCGTGATCGACATCGGGCGAGGCCCTCGAAGTTCGGAAGGCGGGCGAGGCGAGGAGCGATCGCCGCGCGGGCGTCGCGATCCGCCCCGACGAGGCGGTGGGTGTCGGTGGTCGACCGCGGGTCGACGGCGTCTCTTGGAACCAGCGACAACGCTCGAGGTGTCGGCCATGTTCCAACAAGGTTCAACCAATCTTACCCGATGCCCGGGTCGACGGGAAGGTGACGGCGTCGCTCGCCCCCCCCTGCCCCGTTGCGGTCGGGCGATGTCGAGCGGTTGGGGGGGATGAGGGGAGCCGAGCCGATCGATCCCGGATCGACCCCGTCTCCGCCGCGTCCGTCGCCCTCGACGATTCCTGGTTTCCCCGGAAGCGAGATGTTACAACGAAGTTGAAGATACGACGGCCCGGCCGTCTCGACTTCACCCTTCCCACCTTCTCCCTTCAAGCGGCGGGGTCGACGATGCGAGGTCTCTTCATCAGCGGCATCTTGGCGGCGACGGCGGCGCTCGCCCCGCCGAGCCGGGGGGACGACGCCGCGTTTGCGCGGGTCCGGTCGATCTTGACTCGGTGTACGGCGTGCCACAACGCCGACGACGCCTCGGCCGATCTCGATCTGACGAATCGCGCCTCGGCGCTCCGGGGCGGCGAGTCGGGCGCGGTGCTCGTGCCGGGCGACGCCAAGGCGAGCAAGCTCCACGACCTCGTCGCTCGACGCAAGATGCCGCCCAAGAAGCCGCTCTCGCCCGAGGAGATCGAGGCGGTTCGAGCTTGGATCGACTCGGGCGCGAAGTGGGAGGGCGATCTCTCGGTCGCACGCGAGCAGGACGACGCCGACTCCCCGCGCTGGGCGTTTCGGCCGATCGAACCCGCCCCGACCCCGCCGATTGCATCGACGAACGCCGGCGGGCCGCTCGACCCGATCGACGCCTACCTCGACGCGGCCCTCGCCGCCAAGGGCCTCGCGGCCAACCCGCCCGCCGATCGATCGACCTGGATCCGTCGCGTCACATACGACCTCATCGGCCTGCCGCCGACGCCCGAGGAGACCGCCGCATTCCTCGCCGACGACCGTCCGGACGCTCACGAACGCGTCGTCGACCGGCTCCTCGCGTCGCCCCGATACGGCGAGCGCTGGGCACGCCATTGGCTCGACCTCGCACGCTTCGCCGAGAGCCACGGCTTCGAGTACGACCGCCTCCGCGACCACGCCTGGCGCTATCGCGACTACGTCATCGACAGCTTCAACGCCGACAAACCCTACGCGACCTTCATTCGAGAGCAGGTCGCGGGCGACCGCATCGAGCCGGTGACCGCCGAGGGGATCATCGCGACCGGCTTCCTCGTCGCGGGCCCCTGGGATCAGGCCGGCAGCGGACAAGCCAACCTGATCGGACGCGGACGCGTGCGCGAGGAGGAGCTCGAGGACATGGTCGGCGTCGTCGCCCAGACCTTCCTCGGCCTCACCGTTCAATGCGCTCGTTGCCATTCACATAAATTCGACCCCATACCTCAACGCGACTACTACCGGATCAAGGCCGCGCTCGAGGGGGTCGGTCACGGCGACCGCGATGCCTTGGGCGCGGCCGAGCGGCGCGACCGAGACCGCCTGCGAGCCCGGCTCGACTCGGAGTCGAAGTCGGTCGAGGCGCAACTCGTCGCCCTCGAACGCGGGCTTCGAGCCTCGGCGCTCGCGGCACGCGCCGAGGCCCGCCGCGAGCCGAAGCCCAGGCCGCGGCCCGAACCCGACGCGCTCTGGACCTTCGAGGTCGACTCGCGAGACGACCTCGGTCGCTTGCCCGGAACGTTGAAGGGCGGAGCCCGAGTGACCGGCGGTCGCCTGATCCTTCCCGGCGCACCGGCCCACGTCGAGACCGCCAAGTTGCCCGACGCGGTCGGTCCCAAGACGCTCGAGGCCTGGGTCGCCCTCGCCGATCTCGATCAACGCGGAGGAGCGGCGATCGGCGTGCTCGCGGAGCCGGGCGGACGGTTCGACGCCCTCGTGTTCGGCGAGCGCGAGCCCCGCAAGTGGGTCGCCGGAAGCGAGTTCTTCCGCAGGACCCGAGACCTCGAGGCGCCGTTGGAGTCGGCCGCGGCGGGGGCTCTCGTCCACGTCGCCGTCGCCTACGACCCCGACGGCACCATCCGCGTCTATCGCAACGGCAAGGCCTACGGCGCAGGGTATCGTCCCGAGGGCGACGACGCCCGCCCCTTGCTCCCCAAACCGGGCACTGCTCATGTGTTGATCGGCTTGCGTCATCCTGGAGCCGGCAACGGCTACCTGAAGGGTGAGGTCGAGGAGGCGAGGTTCTACGCGCGGGCGCTCTCCGAGGCCGAGGTCGCCGCGTCGTTCGAGGCCGGCCCCGAGCGGATCGGATCCGAAGAGCTCGATCGAATGGCCGATCCGGCGGTGCGCGACCTCCGCCGCAACCTCGCCGCGCGGCTCGCCGAGCTGCGTTCCCAGGCGGCCGAAGCCGCCGAGCGTCCGCTGGCCTACGCCGCGCAGCCGTTCGACCCCCCGGTGACGACCCTGCTCGCCCGCGGCGATTTCGGCTCGCCCGGTGAGCCCGTCGCCGCCGGCGGACTCTCGGCGATCAAGGCCCCCAAGGCCGACTTCGGCCTGAGCGAGAAGAGCCCCGAGGGCGAGCGCCGGCTCCGCCTGGCGGCTTGGCTCGCCGCGCCCGAGAACCCCCTGCCCGCGCGGGTGATGGTGAACCGGATCTGGCAGTACCACTTCGGCACGGGAATCGTGGCCACCGCCGGCGACTTCGGCGCCAACGGAGCGCGGCCCTCCCACCCCGCCCTGCTCGACCGGCTCGCGGCCGACTTCCTCGCCGGCGGCGGACGCATCAAGCCTCTCCATCGCAGGATGGTGCTCTCGTCGGCCTACCGCAGGAGCTCGGACCATCGCCCCGAAGCCGCCGCGATCGACCCCGAATCGCGCCTGCTCTGGCGGTTCCCTCCTCGGCGGATCGAGGGCGAGGCGGTGCTCGACGCCATGCTCGCCGCGAGCGGTAAGCTCTCGACCGAGCTCCACGGGCCGAGCTATCGGCCGTTCGAGGTCGTGTACTTCAACTCGAGCTTTTATGAGTTGACCGATCCCGACACGCCCGAGACGCGCAGGCGCACGATCTATCGGATGCACGTCCACTCGGCTCGGAGCCCGTTGATGGAGAGCCTCGACTGCCCCGATCCCTCGGTCAAGACCGCGAAGCGCACCTCGACGGTGACCCCGCTCCAGGCGCTCGCGCTCATGAACGACCGCTTCGTCGAACGCCAGGCGCGGCGATTCGCCGACCGGGTGGCCGAGGAGGCCGGCCCCGAAGTCGCCGCCCGCGTCGACCGCGCGTTTCGGATCGCCTTCGGCCGGCCGCCGCGTCCCGACGAGGCCGCCTCGGCGCGCGAACTGCTCCAGGCCCACCCGCTCCATCGCCTCGCCTGGGCCCTGCTCAACGCCAACGAATTCCTCTACCTCCGCTGACCCGAGACGGAGACGAATCGATGTATGATCATTCAGTTGAGCAAGAGCATGATCGGCTGAGCGGACGATTCGGTCGCCGGCGGTTCCTCCTCGACGCTTCGGCGGGCTTGGGTGCGATCGCGCTGCATTGGCTGCTCGAACGCGAGGCCCGCGCGGCCGATCGCGAGGCCGACCGCCGCACCCTCCCGGGAGCGTCGCCGCGGCCCGCTCCGCACTTCGAGCCCAAGGTCCGCCGAGTCATCCAGATCTTTGCATGCGGCGGAATGAGCCATCTCGACACCTTCGACCACAAACCCCTGCTCCGCGAGCGCCACGGCCGCGCCATCGAGGTCAAGGGCAAGATCACTCCCTTCTTCGGCCAGCCGGGCACCTGCCTCCAATCGCCCTGGACCTTCGAGAAACGCGGCGAGTCGGGGCTCGAGATCAGCTCGCTGCTCCCGGAGATCGCCAAATGCGCGGATGATCTCACGATCATCCGTTCGATGGTCGCCAAGAGTGCGAACCACACGCCGGCCACGTTTCAGATGAATTCGGGCTTCACGCTCAACGGCTTCCCTTCGATGGGGGCGTGGCTCTCGTACGGACTGGGTACCGAGAACGAGAATCTCCCCGCGTACGTCGTTCTGCCCGACCCGCGCGGTTTGCCCGCCGGCGGCGCGATCAATTGGACGTCGGGGTTCCTGCCCGCTTCGCATCAAGGCGTCTGCTTTCGTACCAAGGGCGACCCGATCCCCGACCTCTCCACGCCCGACGACGTCGAACCCGCCGAGCGCGACGCGGGTCGAGCGTTTCTCGCTCGGCTCAATCGCGGCGACCTCGCCGCGCACCCGGGCGACTCGTCGCTCGAGGCCCGGATCCGGTCCTACGAACTCGCCGCGCGGATGCAGACGAGCATCCCCGAGAGCCTCGACCTCGCCCGCGAACCGAAGTCGGTCCGCGATCTCTACGGCCTCGATCAGCCCGCGACCGCGGGTTTCGGACGCAACTGCCTCATGGCCCGCCGCCTGATCGAGCGCGGCGTGCGCTTCGTGCAGCTCTACCACGGCGGCGCGTTCGGATCGCCGCGGATCAATTGGGACGCACATGAAGACCTGAAGGAGAATCACGGCAATCAGGCTGCGAGTCTCGACCGCCCCGTCGCCGGTTTGCTCCGGGACCTCAAGAGCCGCGGCCTGCTCGCCGATACGCTCGTGCTCTTCACCACCGAATTCGGTCGAACGCCCTTCACCCAAGGGATCGACGGCAAGGGGCGCGACCACCACAACCTCGCCTTCTCCTGCTGGATGGCGGGAGCCGGCCTCCGCCCCGGCATCGCCCACGGCGCGACCGACGAGTTCGGCTATCAGATCGTCGACTCGCCGACCTCGATCTACGACCTCCACGCCACCATCCTCCACCTCCTCGGGATCGATCACAAACGCCTCACCTACTACTACAACGGCTTGAACAGACGTTTGACCGACGTCCACGGCGTCGTCGTCGAGCCGCTGCTCGCCTGAGTCGCCGGGCGCCCGCCGCCCGAGGGAGCGTCGCCCATGGTCGCCTTTGCGGTCCTTCTCGCCTCGTTTGCGATCCCGGGCGCGGGCGATCCGCCGACCGCGGAGCTCGAGCGCGTCGCCGTGAGCGGGCGCGGGTTCGTGCTCCTGCCGTCGCGTACGCCCTTCGTCCCGTGGGGATTCAATTATGATCATGATGAAACCGGGCGATTGATCGAGGACTACTGGATCGACGAGTGGCCCAAGATCGAGGCCGACTTTCGCGAGATGAAGGAGCTGGGCGCCAACGTCGTCCGGATCCATCTCCAGGTTGCGCGATTCCTCAGGTCGCCGACCGAGGCGAATCCCGACTCGCTCGCTCGGCTCGCCAAGCTGCTCGAGCTGGCCGAGTCGGTGGGACTTCGCATCGACCTCACCGGCCTGGGCTGCTACCACAAAGGCGACGTCCCCCCCTGGTACGACGCACTCGACCGCGAGGGGCGCTGGGCCGCTCAGGTGGTCTTCTGGAAGGCGGTCGCCCAGGTCGGTGCGCGGAGTTCGGCGGTCTTCTGCTACGACCTGATGAACGAGCCGGTCGTCTCGGGCGGTGATCGCCCCCCTGGTGACTGGCTCGGCCCGGGGTTCGGCGGCAAGCATTTCGTGCAGTTCATCACGCGGACGAAGCCCGACGGCCCGCGCGTTCGGGTGGCGGCGGACTGGGTCGAACGGCTCGTCGCGGCGGTGCGTTCCGTGGATCCGAATCATATGATCACCGTCGGGATGGTCGACTGGAGTCTCGATCGGCCGGGTTTGACGTCGGGGTTCGTGCCGAGCGTCGCCGGTGCGAAGCTCGACATCCTCGCGGTCCACGTCTACCCCGAGCGCGATCGCGAGGCCGAAGCGCTCGAGGTCGTGCGCGCGTTCGCGGCCGCGGGCAAGCCGGTGGTGATCGAGGAGACGTTTCCTCTCAAGACCTCGCCCGAGCGGTTTCGGCGGTTCCTCCACGACTCCAAGGGATCGGCGGCGGGGTGGGTCGGCTTCTACTGGGGGAAGACCCTCGCCGAGGCGAAGGCGGGCAAGACGATTGCCGATGCGATCACCGCATCATGGCTTCAGATCTTCGTCGACGAGCGCGAGGAGATGACTTCGCCCGAGGCCCGCGCGGAGGGCGATCGGCCGCCCGGGTCGCTCGAGCGTTGAGCTCGGGATCCGGGCGTCGGATGCGCCTTGGACGTGGTGGTCTCGGGAGGTCAGGCGGACCGAGCGGCGGCCGAGGCGGCCGTGCGTCGGGTCGGGGAATCGTCGTGGTGCTCGAGATCGACTCGATCGTCACGACCCGAAATGGGTTCGTTCCGCGCCGCGGCGTGAAGCCGGTCGAGTTCCTGGCCGAGCGCGTCGAGGATCGGAGGCCGCGGCGGCGGAACCGGCCCGACCGGCAAGACCGTCCGCTTCGGCTGCTGCTGCGTCGGAGCGGCCGGGGCCGAGGTCTTGGTCTCGTCGGGCGACGGAGCGGCGGCTGCACACGCCCGCGCCTGCTCGGGCGCCGGCGGGGCGGGCCGAGACTGGCGAGCGAGGACTTCCTTGACGTATTCGACGACCGACTGGCCGTGGAAGTCGATCTCGGACGAGCCGTCGGAGACGAACTCGGCGACCTGGATGAGTTCGAAGAAGCGTCGCTCGGCGTCGATGAGATAGCGCCGGCGGATCGCTCCCGTCTCGGATTCGTCGAACTTGACGATGTCGGATTGCACACTATTCTCGAATGATTCGGTATCGATCGCTTCATCGAGCTGTTTCCGAACGATGCGTTCGGCGCGATCGATGCGAATCGTGATCGCTCTGCGCGCATTGGGAGCGCGTTCGACGAGGTCGGCGGCGAGGTCGGCGGGGAGTTCGACGCCCGAGCGTCGAGCCTTGTCGGCGTCGAGGATCATGCGGGCCGCCTCGAGCGTGCGGTCGATGCCGAAGAGGCCCGAGGCGTCGATCGTTTCGAGCCGGGTCTGCTCCGCCTCGGTCCAGGCGTCGTCCTCGAGGGCTTCGCGGAGCTTCTCGATCACCGTCAAGAGATACTCACATCCTAGAACGCTCTTGGCCAAAGGGCACATCGCGCGTTCGGGGTCGGTATCGAAGAGTTCGCGGAGATCGAGGAATCGATTGCGACGTGCTTCCTCGAGGATCTGGTACGACTTGCGGACGCGGAGCGCGATGGCGGCATCCTCGGCGTCGAGGATGCGTTCGAGGCGGCGTTTGCAGCGGAACGAATAGTCGACGACCTCGACTCCGATGTCGGTGGGCGGGCTGAATGCGGCCATCCATCGCGCGCGTTGCTCCACGACGTCGGGTTCGCGTTCGTCGGGCATCACAGCCAGGGCGCAGAGGCCGTGTTTCAGGCTGTTGCGGCAGGATTTCGCCTTGCCTTCGGGAGTGCGCGGGCCTGTCGAGAGCGCGGCGTTCGCTTTGTTGGCGAGCGTTCGGAAATAGTTTTGTTTGAACATTTCGATTCCTATTCGGAAAGAGTTTGCCAAGTGGGAGTCTTTGACGAATCGAGGGGAGGGATCGGTCGCGGAGAAGCCCCTCGCTACGGAAGATGCGACGGACGCGGTGAGATTGCGACATGAACGGAGGGGAAATCCGTTTGGGCTCGCTCGATCGGATCGGTCGCACCGATTGCGCGGGGGGTGTTCGAACGAAACCGCCCCGGCGCGACGATCGGAGTCGGGCCGGGGCGGCGATGGGTCGCGGTCGCGGTTGCGGTCGACGATCAATCGTCGCCCGCCTTCTTCTTCTTCGCGGCGCCTTTCTTCTTGGTCGCGCCTTTCTTGGTCTTGGCCGCGCCCGGGGCTTCGATCGGCGTGATCGGCTCGGCCTGTTCGGCGTTCCAGCGGTCGTAGATCGCCTGGAGTTCGGCGAGCTTCTCGGGCTTCTCGGCGGCGAGGTCCTTGGTCTCGGAGAGGTCGTTCGCGAGGTCGTAGAGTTCGGGCTTGCCCGAGCCTCCATTGGCGACGACGAGTTTCCAGTCGCCGTGGCGGACGGCCCACTGCTTGGCGAATCGCCAGTAGAGCGTCTCGTGCGGCTTGCCGGTCTTGGCGCCCGTGAGGTAGGGAACGAGGTCGACGCCGTCGAGCTTCCAGGAGGCGTCGGGCGTGATTCCGGCGGCGGCGACGGCCGTGGCGAGCACGTCGAGCTGGATGATCGGATGATCATACACCTTGCCCGCGGGGATCTTGCCCTTCCACTGCATCGCGAACGGGACGCGTACGCCGCCCTCCCAGGTCGTCGCCTTGAAGCCGTGGAGCGGGCCGTTCTTCGAGGTGGTCGAGGCGGTCGGTCCGCCGTTGTCGGAGAGGAAGACGATCAGGGTATCTTCTTCCTGTCCGAGGTCGCGGATCTTGCCGAGCACTCGGCCGACGGCGTCGTCCATGGCCGACATCATCGCGGCGAAGGTCTTGCGTCGGTCGTCCTCGATATTGGGAAACCGATCGAGATATTTCTTGGTGGCCTGCAACGGGGCATGTTGAGCATTGAACGGCAGGTAGATGAACCACGGCTTGTCGGTCCGGCGTCCGAGCCAGTCGACGATGCGTTCGGCGTAGGCGTCGGTGGTGTAGAAGTCGTTCTCGGGGACGGGGCGGACGTCGTTGGAGATCCGCGAGTCGACGAAGTTGGTGGGGTGGAAGAAGGGCGTATTGGCGAGGGTTCCGTAGAACTCGTCGAAGCCGCGCGCCGTGGGGCGGTATTCGGGGGCGAGGCCGAGGTGCCACTTGCCGACGGCGAGCGTGTCGTAGCCGACTGCGCGGAGGCGGTCGGCGATCGTCTTCTCGGTGAGCGGCAGGCCGGCGACCGTCGCCACGCGGTTGTTCTCGTGTCCGAATCGGGTCTGATATCGACCAGTGAGCAAGCCGGCACGCGTCGGGCTGCAATACGGTCCAGAGACGTAGCCCTGGGTGAAGCGGACTCCGGAGGCGGCGATCGAGTCGATGTTCGGCGTCGGAATCTGCTTCTCGCCTTGGAAGCCGAACTCGCCCCAACCGACGTCGTCGGAGAGGATCACGAGTACGTTCGGCTTGCGGGCTTCGGCGGCGAGGGCCGAGGCGGACGAGGCGAGCAACAGGCCGAGGCACGCCGCGCGGGCGAGTCTCGAGAGTCGGGAGACGGTCGAAGACATGGAGACGTCCTCACAGACAAGGAAGAGAATGGCGGATCGAGTCGATCAGGGTTGAGCGGCCTTCTTGGCGGCGGCCTTCTTGGTCGCGGCCTTCTTGGCGGGGGCGGGGGCGGGGTTCGACCAGAGCGGCGCGATGTTGTCGGCGTTCCAGGCTGCGTAGCGGGCGCGGAGGCGGGCGACGTCGTCGGGCCGCTCGGTGAAGAGGTCGCGAGTCTCGCCGATGTCGGCGGCGAGGTCGAAGAGCTTCTCGGGAGAGTCGCGATTCACGACATATTTGAGATCGCCGCTGCGAATGGCGAACCGCTTGCCGCCGTCGGCGCGCCAGAAGAGGTCGCGTTCGAGGGGTTTGTCGGCGGTCTTGGCGAGGTGGGGCAGGAGATCGACGCCGTCGGAGGCGCCGGGTGCGAGCGGCTTGCCCGCGAGCGCGGCGAAGGTGGGGTGGAGGTCGAGCGAACTGACGGGCCGGTCGAAGGTGCCGGGCGCGAGCTTGGCGGGATAGTGGACGACGAAGGGCACGCGGATGCCGCCCTCGAAGAGCGTCCCCTTCGCGCCGGCGAGCGGGGCGTTGCTGCAGTTGGTGACCGAGATCGGCCCGCCGTTGTCGGAGAGGAAGACGATGAGGGTGTCGCGTTCGATTCCCTTGGCGCGCAGGGCGTCGAGCACTGCGCCGACGCCGTCGTCGACTCCGCAGACCATCGCCGCGTAGGTCTTGCGCTTGGGGTCGGAGATCGAGGCGACGCGCTCGAGGAGGCGCGGCGGGGCTTCGAGCGGCGTGTGGGGTGCGTTGTAGGCGAGGTAGAGGAAGAAGGGGCGGTCGGTGTGACGCTCGATGAAGCCGACGGCTTCGCGTGTGATCAGGTCGGTGAGGTAACCCTCGGCGGCGACCGGTTCGGTGCCGCGCTGAAGGGGGATGAGATATTCCTGGCGGGCGGCCTGAGGGTCGGTTTGGAAGCGATTGTGGTCGAAATAGCGATGGCCGCCGCCGATCAGGCCGAACCACTCGTCGAATCCGCGACGGAGCGGGTGGAACGACGGATGGGCGCCGAGGTGCCACTTGCCGACGGCACCCGTGGCGTAACCCGCGGCGCGGAGGGTGTCGGCGATCGTCTTGCGGTCGAGCGGCAGGCCGACCGCGGCGTCGTTCGGAAGGTAGGCGGGGTTGTTCTCGTGTCCGAAACGTTGCTGATATCGGCCTGTGAGCAAGCCGGCACGCGTGGGCGAACAGAAGGGATGCGAGACGTAGCCCGCGGTGCAGCGCACTCCCGCGCGGGCGAGAGCGTCGAGCCGGGGGGTGGGGATGTCGCGCGCGCCCTGGAAGCCGACGTCGGCGTAGCCGAGGTCGTCGGCGAGGATCACGATCAAGTTGGGCGGGCGATCGGCCGCGCGGGCGGCCGCGGGTACGAGCGCGACGATCGCAAGGATGAGCGAGCGAGCAATCGATGCAGTCGACGACATGATCACTTCCCTTCCTTCTTCCAGCGCTTCATGAGATCGATGTTGTCGCGGAGCTTGTCGCCCGCGGCGGGTCGGCCGGTTCGCGAGCGGAGGTAGAGCGCCATGTCGCTGTCGTACATCGCGTCGGACTCGGGGGTGCGGCCCATGTCGTTCGACGCGGCCTCCCAAGCGGAGAGCCGGATCCGCATCGCCTCGAGCTCGGCCGCGCGGGCGGGGTCGGCGGCGAGGTTGCGGAGTTCGAAGGGGTCGTTGGCGAGGTCGTAGAGTTCCTCGGGCGCGCGTTTGGGAGCCATCAACAGTTCGAGAGGCAAGCCGGTGAGCTTGCCTTCGGCGTGAAGCGCTCGGATCGCCTTGTACGTCGGCTTGTTGTCCTTGTATTCGTTCGGCTGGAGGTGGGGCCGGTCGGGGAGGTAGTTGCGGATGTATTTGAAGTCGGCCGTGCGGACCGAGCGGATGCGGTCGACGGTCTCGTCGCAGCGGTCGCGGGCTGCGAAGACGGCGGTGCGGGGCTCGTAGTCGGCGGCGAGGATGTCCTTGCCCTGCATCGCGAACGGGATCGGGATCCCCGCGAGCGCGAGCGAGGTCGCGGCGAGGTCGATGTGCTCGACGAGGTCGATCCGCAAGGCGCGAGCGGGTACGCCCGGGCCTCGAATGATCAAGGGAACGTGGATGCCTTCATCGTACAGGAACTGCTTGCCGCGCGCGTGGCTGA
Organism: Isosphaeraceae bacterium; assembly: GCA_033763215.1. Lineage (GTDB taxonomy): Bacteria > Planctomycetota > Planctomycetia > Isosphaerales > Isosphaeraceae > JANRKW01. The sequence goes on from JANRKW010000016.1 coordinate 118,525, forward strand.
TGCCGTGGTCGGTCATGAAGAACACGACCGTCGAGGCTGCGAGGCCTTCGGAGTCGAGCCGGGCGAGGATCTCGCCGACCTGGAGGTCGGTATATCGGACGGCGTCGAGATAGTCGGCCCAGTCTTGGCGGATGGCGGGGACGTCGGGGTAGTAGGGCGGGAGGACGACCTTGGCCGGGTCGGTGCGGGAGCCGATGGCGGCGAGCACTCGAGGTTGGAGGCCGCGGCCGTCGCGATGTTTGCCGCCGTGAAGTTGAATCTGCGCGAAGAATGGTTGATTCGGCTTGCGCGTCGACCAATCGACGCCGTCGTAGATCTTGGGATCCCACTCGAAGTTGTAGTCGGTCTTGCCGAGGTTCTTGGCGACGGGCCAGCTCGAGTTCGAGGTGTGGTAGCCGGCGTCGCGGAAGATCCGGGGGACGGGGACGACGCCCGCGGGCAGGCGGATCGGGATCTCGCCGCGGCCCGAGCGGTGGTGATGGGCGCCGATGGATGTTTGGTAGCGGCCGGTGATGAGCGCGGATCGGCAGGGCGAGCAGACCGGCGCGGTGACGTAGGCTCGGGCGAAGCGTGTGCCCTGTTCGGCGAGGCGGTCGACCTCGGGCGTGGCGATGGTCGTCTCGCCGTAGCAGCCGAAGTTCGCCGACATGTCGTCGACGAAGATCCAGAGGATGTTGGGTCGATCGGCGGCGTCGGCGCCGGGCGCGGCGAGGATCGCGGCGCAGAGCGCGAGCGGGGCGAAGATGCGCATCGGTCGATTCCTCGCGCCTGGGGTGAAGCGGGGAGAGCGGAACGGTCGACGGACCGCCGAGAATAAGCGGCGCGCGATCGGTTCGCAAGCGGCGCGCGCGAGGGCCCGCGGCGGTCGCGCGACCGCGCGGGCCGAGTTCGAGGATCGGGACCGCGATCGATCAGCGGCCGCGAAGCGCGCGGGCGCCGTCGATCAAGGTGTCCCACTGGAACGCCGGGCCGGGGTCGACCTTGTTCGTTTGAACATGATAGTGCCCGAGAACGCCTCGATAGGCGCGGAGTTGGTCGTCGGGCAGCTTGCGGTCGATCGGTTTGCCCGCGGCGTCGCGGGGGTAGTCGAGCGTGATCTTGGGGAAGATCGTGGTGAGTGCGGCGGTCAGCTTGATGAGCGCGGCGTATTGTTGCGGCGTGAGGTCGTATTGCTCGAGGCGCTTGCCCTGGATCTCGCCGACGACCGGGCGCGGACGCGCGGGGCGAAGGTCGAGCTCGGGAAGGCGGATCGAGGTCTTGGCGGGGTCGTTCGGGATGATCAGCTTGGGCGCGGCGTCGCCTTGGGGTTGGTACCAGGCGGCGAAGGGGTTCGATCCGCCGACGGGATACGCGCCCATGTTCGCGATCTCGATACCGACGGAGCGGCTGTTGGCGATGGTGGCGTGCCAGGCCGATTCCTTGAGGTCGAGGGTCTGGTAGATCGTGCCGTCGATGTCGAGCATGAAGTGGACCGAGAGGCCTCGGCTGTCGTGGAGCACCTGAAAACAGCGTTTGGAGGTGCCGCAGACGTCGAAGTGGATGACGAACTGATCGACGACGTCTTGAAGGAGCGGCAGGTCCCATCCGCCGCCGCGGACGCGTTCGATCTGCTCGGGCGAGAGCCGGGCGGAGCGCATGCCGAAGCGATTGGGGCGTGCAAGCGCGGTTTTCGATTGATCCCAGCCGGACTCGGCGAGCGGGGTGAATCGGCGTTCGACTCGGTAGGCGTCGTAACCGCCCGGGTCGGTCCAGAGGACGACGGGCGTGCCGATATGGAAGAGTCGGCCGCAGACGACGATCTCGTCGCCCTTGCGGACGAGTTCGGTTCCCGGGCGGGGCTCGTCGGCGGAGGCCGAGATGGGGGCGAGAGCGAGCGAGACGAGCGCGATCGTTGAGAGACGGTTCATGCGAGCACCTCTTGGACGACGTGACCGGCGACGTCGGTGAGCCGGAAGTCGCGTCCATTGTATCGATAAGTGAGTCGTTCGTGATCCATGCCGAGGAGGTGGAGGATGGTGGCGTGGAGGTCGTTGATGGAGACCTTGTCGACGGCCGCCTTGAACCCGACCTCGTCGGTCGCGCCGTGGCGGGCGCCCGGCTTGGCTCCGCCGCCTGCGAGCCAGGTGGTGAAGGCGTGGGGGTTGTGGTCGCGTCCGGTGCCGCCTTTCTGGACGATCGGGAGTCGGCCGAACTCGCCGCAGCAGATCACGAGCGTCTCGTCGAGGAGTCCACGCGCTTTCAGGTCGGTGAGCAAGCCCGCGATCGGCGTGTCGGTCTCGCCGGCGAACTGGCGGTGGTTGGACACGATGTTGGTGTGTCCGTCCCAGCTTCGTTCGTTCTCCATGCCGCCGCTGTAGATCTGCACGAAGCGCACGCCGCGCTCGACGAGCCTGCGCGCCATGAGGCACTGTCGGGCGAAATGGGCGCAGCGCTTGTCGTCGAGTCCGTAGAGCTTGCGGACGGAGGCGGGTTCGCGTTCGACGTCGAGCGCCTCGGGCGCGGCCATCTGCATGCGGTCGGCGAGCTCGAACGACTCGATGCGCGCGGCGAGTTCGGCGTCGCCGGGTTTGCGGTCGAGGTCGCGACGGTTGAGGCGATTGAGGAAGTCGATCTGGGCGCGCTGGGCCGAGTCGGACCGGTCCTTGCCGCGGTCGAGGTTGTCGATCGGGTCGCCTTGGATGTTGAGCGCGGTGCCTTGGAAGACGCCGGGGAGGAAGCCCGTGCCCCAGTTCTGAGCGTGGCCCTTGGGGACGCCTCGGCCGAGGGTGTCGTACATCACGACGAAGGCGGGGAGGTTCTGATTCTCGGTGCCGAGCCCGTAGGTGACCCACGCGCCCATGCAGGGGAAGCCCATCCGGTTGAAGCCGGTGTTGATCTCGAAGAGCGCGGGCGAGTGATTATTCGTGTGGGTGAAGCATGAATAGATGAACGCCATGTCGTCGACGTGGCGGGAGAGTTCGGGGAAGATCTCGGAGACCCAGGTGCCGCTCTTGCCTTTGCGTTCGAATTTGAAGGGCGACTTCATGAGCGGGCCGACCTGGCCGGTGAAGAAGCCGGTGTTCTTGTCGAAACCGGGGAGTTCCTGGCCGTCGCGCTTGGCGAGTTCGGGCTTGTGGTCCCAGGTGTCGACCTGGCTCTGCCCGCCGTTCATGAAGAGCCAGATGACCGACTTGGCCCGGGCGGGGAAGTGCGCGGGGCGGGGAGCGAGCGGGTTGGGAGCGACCTCGGCGGCGAGCGCGGAGGAGCGTTCGGCCTCGTGGCCGAGGAGTCCCGCGAGCGCGAGCATGCCGAAGCCCGAGCCGGTTCCGCGGAGGAAGTCGCGGCGGTCGAGGAATGCGCGGTGGGGATCGGCGAAGAAGGCGGGAATCGGCGGCATGGGAGAGCCTCTCCGAGGGTGATGCGTGGACGAATTCGAGAGCCGCGCGGCGGAGATGACCGCGCGCGACCGATCAGTTCACGTAGACGAATTCATTGAGGCACATCAGCGAGTGGCAGAAGTCGATGAGCGAGGATGCTTGGGCATCGGCGTCGCTCTTGCCTTCGCCGCGGTAGCGCTCGGCCTGGGCGCGGAGGAAGTCGAGTGCGTCGGCGCGTTCGGAGTCGGAGGGTTCGCGGCCGAGGGCGCGTTCGAATGCGGCGGCGATCGCGGCCTCGGGGGCTTTGCCGGCGAGGGTCGACGCGAAGCCCGCGGCGTAGGACCGGATCTGCTTGTTGTTCAGCATGGCGAGCGCCTGGGGCGCCACGGTCGTGTTGGGCCGTTTGCCGATCCCTTGGAGGCTGTCGGGTGCGTCGAAGAGGATCATCAAGGGGATCAGCTTGCTGCGCTTGATGGTGTAGTAGATGCTGCGGCGGGGCTGGGCCTCGTCGAGCGAGCCGGGTCCGTAGAGGGTTCGGTCGAGCTTGCCGCCGAGGGCGAGCATCGAGTCGCGGATCACCTCGGCGGAGAGCCGCGCGGGGAGTCGGCGGGAGTAGAGCGAGCCGTCGAGGTCGACCCCGGCCGCCTCGCTCGTCGCGTGGGTCGACTGGCGATAGACCGCGCTGGTGACGATGAGTCGATGGATCGGCTTGAGCCGCCAACCGCCGCGGATCAGCTCGTCCGCGAGGTAGTCGAGGAGTTCGGGGTGGGTGGGGCGATCGCCCTGGGTGCCGAAGTCGCTCGGGGTGTTGACGATGCCTCGGCCCATGTGGTGGAGCCAGAGGCGATTGACGATGACGCGGGCGAGGAGTCGGCCCGCGCCCGCGTCGACGTCGGTGATCCACTCGGCGAGCGCGCGGCGGCGGTGCGAGGTCTTGGCGCCCGCCGGCGGGGGCGACTTCCATCGCGATTCCCCATCGGATGCCGACGTGAGCACTTGAAGGAATCCCGCGTCGGCCTCGCCGCGCTTCTTCGAGAGGTCGCCGCGTTCGAGGAAGTAGGTCTTCTCGAAGAAGTCTCCGCCCTGGGTGTGGAACCGGATGGCGGGGACGCCCTCGCTCGTGATCTGGACCTTGACGAGCCGCGGCTTGGGCTCGGCGCGGAGGGAGGCGTCGACGGCGGCCTGGAGGCGGACGCGTTCGGGGTCGACGTCGCGGAACCAAGCGAGCAGGCGGGCGCGGTCGTCGGCCGAGCGCTTCTCGGCGGGCAGCGCGACGATCCGCGCGAGGGCTCGGGCGTCGTCGAACCGCATCGCGTCGCCCGCGAGCCCCGGCGCGGTCGGCTCGACGCTCAGGCTGAGGCGCGGTCGGGCGATGGCGTGGCGGTCGTTGACGGCGAAGGCGAGCCGGAGCTCGAGCGTGGCGTCGGTCGAGGATTCGAAGGGCGCGGCGAGGTCGAAGGCGATCGCGTGGTCCTTGCCGAACTCGGGGTCGACCGCCCACCCCGAGCGCGGATCGTCGTCGAGCGCGGCGGCGGCGGGCAGCCCCTTCTGCTCGAAGTCGGCACGCGGGGCGACGAGCGGCAAGGCGACGCGCTTGTCGGCCGGACCCGTGAAGAGATCGACGCGCGAGAGCGCGAAGTTGCCGTTGTCGGCGCGGCCGGGACCGCCCTTCACGAGACCGTCGTTCCGCAGCGCCTCGACCCGAAGCGACGTGACCCGCGTCTTGGCGGGAACCGTGAGGAGAAACGTATAGGTTTGGTGCTTGGGATTGGCACCCGATGCGAGGAGGGAGCCGTCGGCCTGCTTCTCGAGCTTGGTTCCGCCCTCGGCGCGGGCCTCCTTGGGCTCGACGATCAGCCAGCGGGGGCGCGGGGCGGAGAGGCCGGCGGCGAGCCGCGCCTCGAGCGCGGCGGGGAGGCGGTCGCGGTCGTAGGCGTCGCGCGTGGCGACGAGCGGTTCGTGCTTCTTGCGGTGCTCGGCGCGGAGACGTTCGGTCTCGAGCGGGTCGGGGTCGATCTCCTGCTCGCTGCGCACCGCGGTCGTGAAGTTCGAGATCATCCGATAGTAGTCGCGCGTCGGGATCGGGTCGAACTTGTGGTCGTGGCAGCGGGCGCAGCCGATCGTGAGGCCGAGCATCGTGGTGCCGACGTTCGCCGCCATGTCGTCGAGTTCGTCGTACCGCTCCTTCTCGACCTGATTCGCGGTGATCTGGGTCGCGTGGGTGCCGCAGCCGAGATAGCCGGTGGCGCGGAGCGCCTCGGGGTCGCCCGGGGCGATCTCGTCGCCGGCGATCTGGAGCTTCACGAACCGGTCGTAGGGCATGTCGGCGTTGAAGGCGCGGATCACGAAGTCGCGGAAGTGGTAAGCGTGGGGGCGGTCGTAGTCTTGTTCATATCCATGACTCTCGGCGAATCGCGCGAGGTCGAGCCAGTGCCGCGCCCAGCGTTCGCCGAAGTGGCGATTCTCGAGGAGGCGGTCGACCATGCGTTCGTAGGCGTCGGGGGCTTTGTCGGCGAGGAAGGCGGCGATCTCCTCGGGCGTGGGGGGCAGACCGATGAGGTCGAGCGCGACGCGGCGGATCAGGGTCCGGCGGTCGGCCTCGGGGGCGGGTTCGAGCCCCTTGGCCTCGAGCGGGGCGAGGATGAAGCGATCGACCGCGGTGCGCGGCCAGCCGACTCCGCGGACCTCGGGGGGCGCGACGCGGCGGATCGGTTGGAACGACCAGAAGGCTCGGGCCTCGGGGCCGACCTTCGAGCGATCGGCGGCGGCGGCGGAGTCGACGAGCGGGCGATCGTAAGGAGCCCCGGCGTCGATCCAGGCGCGGATCCGCTCGACCTCGTCGGCCGCGAGCGCGGGGAGCTTGTAGGGCATGCGGGGCTTCTCGGCGCCGGCGAGCATGGCGACGAGTCGGCTCTCGGCGGCCTTGCCGGGCACGACGTTCGGCCCCTGGGTTCCTTCGGCGAGCAGGGCGTCGCGGGTGGTGAGGTCGAACTCGCCCTTGGTCGCCTTGCCGCCGTGACAGTCGAGGCACTTGGAGACGAGGATCGACCGGACCGAGCCCTCGAAGATCGCGAGCCCCTTCGCCATGGCGCGGGCGTGGTCGGGGTCGACCTTCGCGACGGTCTTGGACTTGGGAAGGGTCGCGGGAGCGTCGTCGGCCGGGGCGGCGGCGGCGGGCGCGAGCACCGCCGCGATCAGCGCCGCGACGAACCGGGTTCCGCGCGATCGCGTGTTCCGGTGGAAGAGCGTTGCCTCGTGGGCCATCGTTGCGTCTCCGTCGTCGGTGCGGGTGGGAGAGGGCGGGCGGGCGGAGCCGGAAGCGAGTCGATGAGCCTGGAGGAACCGCGACCGCCGGTGGGGTGTAGACAAGCGTTCACTCGGGCTGGTATGCTTCTGTCGTCATTGTCCGACTTCTCACGCCGGCGATCAAGCGCACGAGGCGATCATGGAACTCGAAACGCGGCTCTTCTCGTTGACGGTCGACCTCACGAAGAAGCTGATCGACGGGATCGACCCGTTGCAATTCGCGCTTCAGAACGCCCCCGGGATGAATCCTCCGGCATGGATCGTGGGTCACCTGACGGTCGTGGCCGACATGGGTTGCGCGTTGGTGGGCGCGACGTCGGAGCTGGGCGACGACTGGCGGCAGCGATTCGCGCCGGGGTCGACTCCGACGTCGAATCTGGCCGACTACCCGTCGCCCGCGGATCTGGTCGCCCGGTTCGACGACGCCTGCGCTCGGTTGCTCGCGGCGGTCGCCTCGGCCGACCCGGCGCGGCTCGCCTCTCCGCAGTCCACCCCCTTCTTTCGAAAAGCGCTTCCGACCATCGGCGACCTCACGGCGCACATTCTCACGACGCATCCGATGTTCCACAACGGTCAGCTCTCGGCGTGGCGGCGGCTCAACGGCTACGGCTCGGTCCAGAGGATCTGACCCGTTCGCGAGCCGGCGATCGGGTGCACCCTCGCGGTTCCGACAAATGTCGTGTATCATTCGCGGGGTGAGTCGGATCGGTCTCGGTGCACGAGCGGGAGGATGAGGAGATGTCGGCGGGCGCGACGGCGAACCTGGACGAGCTCGACGTCGGCCACCCCCGTTTCGCGGTCGACGCGGTCGACCGGATCCTGGCGCGCGCCCGTGAGTTGAACGCGAGCGACGTCCACTTCCATCCGACGCCGTCGGGGCTCGAGTTGAAGTGGCGGATCGACGGCGTGCTCCAGCCCGCCGGGCGGATCGCGGCCTCGGCGGCTCCGAACGTGGTGGCGCGCTTGAAGGTGGTGGCGGAGTTGCTGACCTATCGGACCGACGTGCCGCAGGAGGGCCGGATCCGCGGCGCGCCGGGGTCGGCCGAGGTGCGCGTGAGTACGTTTCCCACGCTCCACGGCGAGCGCGCGGTGGTTCGGCTCTTCGCGTCGGCGGAGCGGTTCGGCCGGATCTCGGAGCTGGGATTGCCGGGCGAGGTCGAGCCGGCGTTGCGTCGCCTGCTCGACGCGACCTCCGGCGCCGTGATCGCGACGGGGCCTGCGGGGAGCGGCAAGACGACGACGATCTACGCCTGCATCCGCGATCTCGCCGCGTCGACCGAGGGCCGGCGGTCGATCGCGACGCTCGAGGACCCGATCGAGGGCGCGGTGTCGGGCGTCTCGCAGTCGCAGATCGACGCGGCCGCCGGCTTCGACCTCACCACCGCCTTGCGCTCGATTCTTCGCCAAGATCCCGAGGTGCTCGTCGTCGGCGAGATCCGCGACCGCGCGACCGCCGAGATCGCCTTCCAGGCGGCTTTGACCGGGCATCTCCTGCTCACGACCTTTCATGCCGGCGGCACTGCGGGCGCGGTGAGCCGCTTGCTCGACATGGGGATCGAGCCGTATCTCGTGCGGAGCGGCTTGCTCGCGGTGCTCTCGCAGAGGTTGGCGCGGCGGCTCTGCGAGGCCTGCTCGGTCGTCGATCCCGAAGAGGGTTCGAGGCTCGGCCTCGCGGTCGATCGGCCGAGGCGCGCGGTCGGCTGCGCGGAGTGTCGCTCGACCGGATACTCGGGGCGTCTGCTGCTCGCCGAGTTGCTGCTTCCCGAGGCTCATGGGGTGGGGCCGGCGATTCTCGAGCGCGTGGACTCGCGGGAGCTGGAGCGTCGCGCGGTGGAACACGGCCTGATCACGCTCGAGGAGCGCGCGGCCTCGGCGTGTCGCGCGGGTTGGACCGACCCGCGCGAGGTCCGCCGAATCCTGGGATACGGGCGGAATCCGCTTGACGACCTCTGACAATTGTCGTAGTATCGGGTGTCCTGGGGCGCTTGGTCGTTTCGTGCGGGAATGGAAGGGAGCGCGGCTCGGATGTCGAACGGTTCGTCGATCACGCTCGATCAATGGATCGCGTTCAACGACGAGATCCTCGCGTTGGTGCACGCGGGCGTGCCGCTGGACCGAGGACTCTCTCGGGCGAGCGGCGAGTTGTCGGGCACGCTTCGCGTGGTCGCGGAGCGGGTGGCGGCGCGTCTCTCGCGGGGGGAGTCGTTGTCGACGGCGTTGGCGGGCGAGGGCGGATCGCTGCCCGAGGTGTATTGCGCGGTGGTGTCGGCGGGGGTGCGATCGGGGCGATTGGCGCCGGCGCTTCAAGGGATGTCCGAGTTCGCTCGGGGTGTGGCGGGCGTTCGCCGATCGATCGGCGCGGCGTTGATCTATCCGCTCTCGATCCTGGTGATCGCGTATGCGTTGTTCGTCGGTTTCGTCCTCTTCGTGGTGCCGCGATTCTCGGCGTCGTTCGAGACGTTTCGCGTCGACCGCCCGTGGCTGCTGCGTGCGCTCGAGGCGATGGGGACGTATGCGATCTACTGGGTTCCGATCGTGCCGCTGCTGCTGTTGGGGCTGGGCGTGCTCTGGGTGCGATCGAACCGGGCGTCGGAGGTGAATCCCGCGCGGCTGTACGGCATGCTGCGCTGGGTGCCGGGCTTGGGGGGCGTGATCCGGAGCGCTCAGGCGGCCTCGACGGCGGATCTCCTGGCGCTCTTGATCGAGGAGGGGACGCCGATGCCGGAGGCGTTGCGGCTGGCGGGTCGAGCGTCGGGCGATCGAGCGATGGAAGCCGACGCGGAGGCGCTGGCCTCCGCGGCGGAGCGCGGGGTGGCGTTGACGTCGGCGACGGTGGTCGAGCGATCGTCGATTCCTCCCCTGCTCCGCTGGATCCTTGCGGGCGGCACGCGCATCGATCTCGTCGGCGCGATTCGCCACGCGGCGCGGACCTATCGCGGGCTGTCGGAGCGGCGGGCCGCGGCGATCCGCGTGATCCTGCCGATGCTGGCGATCGTCTTCGTCGGCGCGACGGCCACGGCGATCTACACGATCTCGATCTTCGGTCCGCTCGCGAGTTTCTGGAGCGAGCTGGGGTCGCCCTCGATCGCCGATCGATGAGCGTCGGGGTCGATCATTCCAAGAGTATGACCATGCGAGTCGCATCGAGATCTCCAGGAGAGCCTGCGCAATGACCTCATCCGACGATGCACTTCGCCCTCCGAGCGGCGGGGGATACTCGCCCGGCTCGGACGACTTGCTCGAGTTCGCCCGCGAATTCTCGTCGCTGACGGCGGCGGGATTGCCGCCTTCGCCGGGGTTGCGGGCGCTCGCGGCCGAGCTGCCGGGGGGGACGCTCGCGCGGCGACTGACGCGGACGGCCGACCGTCTCGATCTGGGGCTCTCGCCCGCCGACGCCGCGGCCGATTCGGAGTCGGGTCTTCCGGCGTATCTCCGCGGTCTGATGCTGGTCGGGATGCGGACCGATCGGCTCGCCGAGATCCTGGCTCAGTTCGTACGGTTTCGCTCGGCCGCGCGGGATGCACTGCGCCGCTACCTGCTGCTCGCGAGCTACCCGATCTTTCTGTTGGCGACGACGGGCATCTTGATCGTGTTCACGCTCGAGTTCGTGGTCCTGCCGTTCGAGACGATCTACCGCGATTTCGGCGTGGATCTGCCGCATGCGACGCGGGTGATCCTGGCCGGAGCCCACCTGGCGCGGGAATACGGGGCGGGGTTCGTGGGCGGTCTTCTCTTGTCGTCGATCTTGCTCGCGGCGGGCGCGCGGATCTTCCTGTCGCCCGCGGATCGGCGGGCGCTGATGCAGTCGATCCCCGTGATCGGTCCGGTGTTGCGGTACGGCGGCCTGGCCGAGTTCTGCCGGCTCCTGGGGACGCTCGTCGAGTCTCGGGTGCCGCTTCCGGAGGCGCTCGGGTTGGCCTCGGCGGCGTCGAGCGACGCGAGCCTGACCCGCGCGGGCGAGCGGGTCCGCGAAGAGATCGAGCGCGGGCGGAGCTTCGGCGAGAGTCTCCGCGTCTGGCGCGACTGCCCGTCGGGGCTGATCGAGATGCTCGTTTGGGCGGAGAAGCATCGCAATCTCTCCGAGTCGCTCCACCTCGCGGGCGAGATGTACGAGGCGCAGTCGCGGTCGCGCGGGGGGTTCGCGGCGGCGGCGATCGGAACGTCGACGCTGCTCTTGGTGATCGTGCTCATCGGGATCACGATCGCCGGGACCTATCTACCCATGATCCAACTGATCTCGAGGCTTTCGGGATGAGCGACCAACCGATCCAGAGCGACGACGCGGGCGTGGTCTCCGCGGCCGAGGCGTTCGAGGCGGCGGACCCGGCGGCTTCCGCCCAGCCGTCCGCCAAAGGCACCGCGAAGCGTCGCGCGGCGGTGGGCCGCCGGCAGTTCCGCATCAGCCAATTGATGTTCATCGCGGTGGTCATATCGATCCCGTGCTTCTTCATAGGTCGAGCGTTCCGAACCGGCGAGGAGTCGCACGCGATCCAGGCGGGCGCGGCGATCTCGGCGATCGTCTTGCTCGGCGGCTGGCGGGTGGTGTCGGGATTCCGCCGCGGCGGGAGCGTGGGCTGGATCCTGATCTTCTTCGGGATCTTCGGCGTCACCGCGTCGTTGATCGGCGGTTATTCGATCGTTCTGACGATCTTCCTGGTGGTGATCCTCGTCGGTCTGTCGTCGCGCTACCGGTCGTTGCAGCAGGATGTGTTCCTCTGGTCGATCGCGTTGGCGGCGGACCGATCGATGCCGTTGGCGCCGGCGATCCGCGCCTTCTCGAGCGACCTGGGGACGAGATATCGCCGGCGGGCTCGCGAAGTGGCGGAGGCGCTCGAGGCGGGGATGGCGCTGCCCGAGGCGCTCGAGTTCTCGCGGGGGACGGTGTCCCAGGCGGCGGTGGTGCTCTCGCACGTCGGGTGGGACGCCGGAGCGCTGCCGCTCGCGCTTCGCCGGGCGACCACGGCGAGCGCCTCCCGCGAGGCGAGCCGATCGCTCGGCGGGGCGGTGGCTTATCTGTCGTTGATGACGGTCGGGATCCAGATCATCTTTGGATTCGTGGTCTACTTCATCATCCCCAAGTTCGAGGCGATCTTCGCCGACTTCGGGATCGCGATCCCCGCGGTGACTCGGGCGGTGATCGATTTCTCGGGGATCTTCACGAGGTCGTTGATCGGACCGATCCTCTTCGTCGTCGAGATCGCGGCGTTGCTCTATCTTCCCTGGGCGATGCAGGGGCTGAATACGTTGCGGGTGCCGTTGATCGATCGCTGGTTGATCGGTCGGCATCGGGTGATGGTTCTCGAGTCGCTCTCGGTGGTGGTCGACTCGGGCCGGCCGATCGCGCTCGGGGTTCTGAGTCTTTCGCGGTGCTACCCGGCGCGTTGGGTGCGGAATCGACTCGCTCGGGCTTGGACGGCGATCGAGATGGGTCTGGGTTGGGCCGACGCTCTGCGGGCCGAGGGCTTGCTCGCGGATGCCGACGCGGAGGTGCTCTACGCGGCCGAGCGGCTGGGCAATCTCGGCTGGGCGGTGCGGGAACTCGGGGCGAACTCTCGGCGGCGGCACGAGGAGCGCCTGCAGACGTTCACACGGCTGGGGTTCGTCGTGGTCGTTCTGGGGCTGGGAGCGCTCGTCGGATTGATCTGCTTTGCCTTCTTCGCGCCGTTGATCCAATTGATCATGCAGATGTCGACCTGATCGTCGCCCTGCGTCCCAAAGGGAGAAGATATGAAGAACTCGACGACACGAAATCGTCGACGCGGCTTCGGGATGGTGGAGGCCGCGATCTCGGCGCTGATCTTGTGCGTGATGCTGGTGCTCACGCTCTCGATGGTGGGCCGGATGGTCGACGAGCGGCGCGCGACCGACGATCGCCGGCGCGCGGCGATCGAGGCCCGAAATCTGCTCGAGCGCGTGCAGGCGTTGCCCTGGTCCGATCGGACCACCGAGCGCGCCTCGGCGCTGCTGCTCGGCGCCGATTCGCCGATCCCGGCTCGGTTGGGGCGGTCGAAGGCGTCGCTTGAGATTCGCGACGAACCAGGGCCGCCGGCGGGTCGCCGGGTCTCGGTGGTCGTCGAGGTTCCGGGAATCGGCGGTCGACCGGCGGCCGTGCCGGTGCGGTTGACCACGTGGACCCATCCGATCGGGAGCGAACGGCCATGAAGCGCGGATCGCGACGCGGCGGATACTCGTTGATCGAGATGGTGACGTTCCTCAGCCTGGCGGGAATCCTCTTCGGGCTGGCGGGGGTGTTGCTGCACCAGGTGTTCCTGCTCTCTCGGGCCGATGCGGGGCGGGTCGCGGCGTCGACCCTGATCGAACGGCTCGGCGCCGAGCTCCGGGCCGACGCCCACGCGGCGCGCGGAGTGAATCGGGCCGACGACGCGCGGCTCGCGTTCGACCTGGGCGCGTCGGGTCGCGTCGAGTACGCGATCGAGCCCGGCAAGATCGTTCGATCTCGCATCGCGACGGACGGCAAGACGCATCGAGACGTTCATGTGCTCATGCGGCCGGTGAAGGCGGAGACGTTCGTCTCCGAGTCGAACGGCAAGCGTTTCGCGGGGTTCGCGTTCGACCCGGGGGCCCCGCTGCCGGGTTCGGGCGCGTCGATCTTCCGTCGCGTCGTGGTCGAGGCCGAGGTCGGTCGCGAGTCGCGTCTGCTCGAGGAGCCCAAATCATGATGAATCCGAGAGACCATGCGAATCGCCGCCGGCGCGGGCTCGTGGCCGCCGCGCTCGTGGTGGCGTTGATCGTGGTGGTGATGATGCTCGGCGTGCTCCTGCGATCGACGCTCCTGCAACGGGTCGACGCGGTGGGAGCCGAGCGGAGCATGCAGGCGGAGGCGCTCGCCGACGCCGGCGCGGAGCGGGCGTGTGCTCGGCTCGTCGCGTCGTCCGAATACACCGGCGAGGTCTGGGAGCTCTCCGCGGAGGCTCTCGGCCGCCGTGAAGGGGCGCTGGTCACGATCCGCGTCGAGCGGGTCGAGGGCCGGCCCGACCGCCGATCGATCTTCGTCCAGGCCGACTATCCGCGACCGGCCGAGCGCCGGGCGCGGCGATCGAAGACCCTACTCGTCGAGATCCCCCGGATCCGTCCCTCGAACTCAGGAGATGCACGATGATCGCGCGCCGCTCTCGGCTCCGGCCGGGTTTCACTCTGATCGAACTCCTGGTGGTGATCGCGATCATCGCCGTCCTGATCGCGCTGTTGCTCCCGGCGGTCCAGGCCGCGCGTGAGGCCGCGCGGCGGAGCCAATGCGTGAACAATCTCATGCAGATCGGCCTGGCGATCAAGCACTACGAATCGTCGCACGAGGTGCTGCCGCCGGGCACGGTGAACCCGACGGGACCGATCGCGAACCGGCCGTCGGGCTATCACATGAGCTGGATCGTGCAGATCCTGCCGTTCCTGGAGCAGAGGTCGGCGTATCGGCACATCGACTTCGCTCGAGGTGCGTACGACCCGGCGAACAGTACGGTGCGCTCGACGCAGATCTCGACGCTGCTCTGCCCGTCCGAACCGAACTTCGGCGGCGCGGGGGCTCCTGCGCCGGTCAACTACGCCGCGGTCCACCACGACACCGAGGCCCCGATCGACACGACGAACCACGGCTCGTTCTTCCTGAACAGCGCGGTCCGCTACGAGGAGATCGAAGACGGTGCTTCGTATACGCTCTTCGTGGGTGAGTTCATCCCCGACCGCACGGGGAACCTGGGGTGGATCTCGGGGACGAACTCGACGCTCCGCAACGCGGGGACCGCACCGAACGCCGGCCGTGTGCCCCGGCTGGGTCTGCCCATCGGCCCCGAGCCCGATCCCGAGGAGGAAGGGGATCCCGCCGACCCGGCCGATCCCGCGAAGCCCAAGGCCGCGCCGAAGGAGGAGAAGCCCGACCCGGTCGGCGGGTTCAGCAGTCGGCATCCCGGCGGGGCGAACTTCTTGTTCGGCGACGGATCGGTGCGGTTCATGAAGTCCACGGTCAGCCCCTCGGTGTACCAGCGCTTGGCGAATCGCAACGACGGCCAGCTCATCTCGGCCGACCAGTTCTGACGCACCGTCGGTGTTGCTCCGGGTCAACATGAGCGCTGATCTTTGACACCCGCGTCGGTCGATCGGACGTCCCGATCGGCCGGCTCGGGTGTCGGCGTTGGTGGGCGCGGTGTCGTCCGCACTTGGGAACATGTGCGGTTTCGTGCCGAGTCGTGAAGTCCGGTTCGTCACAGGACCGAGGAAGCACCGTGGGACGAGATCGACGGCGGAGGTGCGCTGCTTTCTTTTGAAGGCGTCGAGGTGCGATCGGGAAGAGCGCGAGCCTCGGCGGAGGCGGTGTGCGTTCAGGGGCGGAGACGCCGCGAGCGAGGCTCGATCGATCGGTACGGAGGAGAACGTCGATCGGAGCGGGGAGGAGCGCGGCGCGGCGTCGCTCCGTGCGTCGGTGCACGATGCGCGACGACCGATCGCGGGAAATCCGGTGGAAATCCCAGGGTTGCCGTTGCGATGCGGGAATGAGCGTCGCGGTGATCGCCGGTTCGGATCGATCGCGGCTTCGTGCGGATCGGCGTCGAGAACGGTAAGGCTGCGCCCGGAGCGGCAAGCGAATGATCAAGCCGCGCACCGACTCGGCGGCCCTTCGCGTGCAGCGGGCCGATTGGGGGAGTCGATCCCCAGAGCAAGCAGGAAAAAGCCGATCACCACTTCAGGGGATCGCATTGTTTGGCTCGAATCGGGTGGCTGCGCGGCACGGGATGACGGTTGCGTTCGTGGCGGCGACGATGAGTGAGTGCAGGCATCCGGCGATTCAGGAATGGAGACAGTTTTCGCTAAAGCCTGTCAGGATGGTGAGATCGATCGATCGAGTCGTTGATCGAAGAAGACAGTGTGTCGAATCGGTGACACACGTGTCACGAGAGGTACCGGTCGATCGTGGAAAATCGGCAGCCTGTTTTTTTCTGAACTAGGGTATTGAGCGTCGGCCTGACTTAGCCCATAGTGTCTCTGCGACGGAGAACGAGCCTCGGGTGATCACCACTCGAGCTCTTGCGTGATTCGGTGCACCGCGACCCTCTCCGGTCGTGGATCCCCCCCCCTTGGTCATGCTCGTTCTCTCGGCCGCGAGACATCGGCATTGGGTCTGGAACGGGATGGGTCCTGAGTGCCCATTCGTCCGCGGCCCGTTGCGCGTGCTCCCCGCACGTTGGTGATGAATCGGGCCGCTTCCGCCTTCCTTCTCCCCCAAGCGATTTCCCCAGTCTCGTTCGCCGACGATCGATCGCACCCTCATGCAGGGCCGCGACCGTTTCGTCGTCCGTCCAGACCGCGCGTCTCGGCGAGTGTTCGTCGCTGCGCTGCGGATGGGGTCTTCGATCGTCTCTCCACGGACGGCCCATCGAACCATCGAGGGTTCAAAAACGAGCGTATCGACCATTCCAGGAGAGATCATCGAATCATGTTTTCAAGGAATCTCCGAGTCGTCCGCGTCGTCTTCTCCCTCGCCTTCGTCCTCTGCATCTCGAGCCGCGTCGTTCAAGCGAATCTGTATCTCACCGCCCATGACGTGGGATGGTACAACAGTGTGGGCGACCATCCGAAGTTCGCCAAGAGCTACATGATGGGCTCGGCGGGCGCCTTCGACGGTTTGTTCTATCGTTCCTACTTCGTGTTCGACCTCGCGACGATCACGCAGCCGATCAGGTCGGCTCAGATCCAGCTCTATACCGACTCGGGCGGCTATGCGAGCCCCGACCTCTTCGAGAAAGTCAACTTCTTCGACGTCTCGACGCCGATCTCGACCCTGATGTACGGAAACACGGGTCAGACCGGGATCCACGACGACCTCGGCACCGGCACGATCTACGGTGCCTCGCTGGTCTCGGCGACGACCACTCCCCGGTGGTTCAGCGCGACCTTGAACTCGGCGGGCCTGGCGATGTTGAACGCGGGCCTGGGCACGAAGGTGGCGATCGGCGGCTCGCTGGGCAGCATCGGCCGCCCGGGTCAGCCCGTGAACGAGCTGGTCTACACGACGAGCTTCATGACGTCCGGGGCGCGGCTCTACCTGACCTACAACACGACTGCCCCCGGCGGCTTCGCGGCTCTGTCGGCGGTCCCCGAGCCGAGCACGCTCGCGGGAGCGGTCGCGGCGATGGTGCTGGGCGGAGCGACGATGCTGCGTCGGCGTCGCGTCGACGCCTGATTCGTCTCGTCTCGTGTCGAACCGAAGGATCGCTTGGTCGATCAGGACGCGGCGACGGTCTCATCCGTCGCCGCGTCTCTCGATTCAAGGCTCGACGCGGATTCGCGCGGCGGGTTCGACGCTCGAGCCTTTGCGGATGATGGCGCGGGAGCCTGCGGCGACTCCGCGGAGCGTTCCTCGCCAGCCGGGTCCATCGGTCTCGACGATCGTCTCGACCGGCTGGAACGCCTGCATGACGTCGACCGAGAGGTACCCCGTCTTCTTCCAGCCGGGTTCCCCCTCGCGCAGGAGCACGAGCGGGATCTGCTTGCCGACGGTGCCGAGGAAGACGTCGGTGAGTCGGAGCGTGGTTTCCGGGATGTAGGGATGGATCTCGGCGTAGAAGGGGGCGTGAAGGAAGGCGTCTCCCTCGTAGTCGACCTGGACGTTGCGAAATGCGTAGTTTCCGCCGTAGTCTCCCGCGTGGAGCTTGGCGGTCGATTCGTTGTTGGGGGAATGGAAGCCGACGAAGACGTTCTCGAAGCTCGCGGAGCAGCCGACGAGGCGGATCGTGGCGCGTCCCGATCCGGCGAAGTGGATGTTGCGGGCCCAGATGAGTTGGTCGAGTCCGAAGTAGCCCGAGTCGGACGCGTCGAAGGTGCAGTCGTCGAGTCGGATGGTGTAGTTGGCGCCGTTGTTGAGCGACCCGACGGCGTGGTAGGCGTCGGTCGAGCGAACTCCGGAGATTCGGAGGTCGAGGACCTGTCCGACGGCGAGGTTCTGGCCGTAGAGCTTGCCGCCGACGAGGTGGATGTCTCGGACGGCGTTGTCGAGGATGCCGCCGGGTTTGTTCTGGAGGCAGTGGATCAGGAACGCGGCCGCGCGGTGTCCGTTGGCGGCGGGTCCGCCTTGAATCGTGAGCATGCGTCCATGCTCGTCGGGCCGGTCGAGGAAGTCGAAGAAGCCGATGGTGCCGGGGTCGGCCTCGGGCGGAGTGAAGTAGCGGTAGAGGTCGTCGATCGGCTTGCCGTCGTTGCGGGTCTGTGCGCTGCCGGGTCGCCGGCCGACGCGGTAGCGCGGGGTCCGCGAGAAGAGGAAGCCGGCGAGAGTCCAGTCCTTGCCGTGGCGATTCCCGAGCGCGGGGCGGTTGCCGCCGCCGTCGGCGATCAGGAGGGGATAATAGTCGTTCTCGGCGAATCGGAGCCCCGGCGCGAAGTCGTCTCCGAGTCCGCGTTCGAGATCGAGTTCGCGGCCGTCGGCGAACGCCGCGACCTCGGCGCGTTCGAGATCGATCTGAAACGCGATCCGCTGGATGCCGGAGGCTCGACCGGTCGAGAAGCCGAATCGGCGCGAGACGAGCGGGCCGAATCGCTCGCGCTGGGTGGAGAACTTGACGAGCCAGCGATTGTCGCCGTCGGTGTACATCAGGAGCGGGTAGGCGCGGGTGTCGGAGCCGACGCCGATGCTGAAGATGGCGGTTCCGGCGGGCATCGGTCCGCCGCCGGGTCCTTCGATCGCGAGCTCGACGGTGAGCGCGCGGGTCTCGTACCAGTGGTCGGTGGTCCAGTCGCCTCGGGAATGGCGGGGTCCGTCGGAGAGCGGGCTCGCCTGGGCTTGGATCAGGGTCTCGCCGTGAGTCCGGAAGCCGCCGCGAAGTCCGCGCTTCGGGACGGCGGCGGCGTCGAGCCTGCCGAAGAGGTCGGGTCGATAGCGCGGGGAGGGCTCGAGGAGTTGCTGCTTGCCGTCGAGTTCGACTCGAGCGACGCGGCGGAGGCCGAGGAGGAAGAGCGGATGATTGCGCTGGGGGAAGGTCTCGACGCGGGTTCCCTGGCCCTCGCCTCGGATCTCGATGAACGGTTGATCGAGCCAGACGGGCTTGCCGAGCTTGTAGGCGCGAGGCGCGGCGGGGACTCGGACGATCCCGACGGCGCGATCGCCCGGCGCCGTGTCGGCGGCGAGGGTCCGCGCGAGTGTGTCGACGGCGCGCTGAAAGGCGTCGGCCGAGTCGGTCTTGCCGTCGGGAATCGCTCCGAAATCGCGGACATCGACGACGTGGCGCGGCTCCGTCGCGGCGGCTCGGGCGGGAGCTGGTCGAGTTCGGGCGGGCTCGGCACGCGTCTGGGCGGCGACGGTCGTCGCGAGCGCAAGCGTCGCGAGCAGCGCGGAGGCGAGGGAGCGGAACATCGGGGTATTCCTCCACGAGGTCGACACTCGTAAGATGAGCGGGCCTGATCCGATCGATTCGATCATACGCGAGCAGTCCCGATCGGGGCTGAGGATCGGCGCACTGGGCGATCGGCGGCGAGGAGAGTCGGCGATGACGACCGACCCGGTGGTCGAGGAGCGCCTCGACAAGGCGGCCCAAGCGCTCGCGGAGGCGACGGTGCTCTACGTCGGCGCGGGAGCCGGCATGGGGGTCGATTCGGGACTGCCCGACTTCCGGGGCAACGCCGGGTTCTGGAACGCGTATCCGCCGTATCGCGAACTCGGGCTCGACTTCGCTCGCCTGGCGAATCCGACCTGGTTTCGCCGCGATCCCGCGCTGGCCTGGGGTTTCTACGGGCATCGCCTCGAACTCTACCGAGCGACCGAGCCGCATACGGGCTTCACGCGGATCCTGGAGTGGAGCAAGCGAACGCGCCACGGCGCGTTCGTGTTCACGTCGAACGTCGACGGCCACTTCCAGCGGGCGGGTTTCCCCGAGGAACGCGTCTACGAATGCCACGGCGCGATCGAGCGTCTTCAATGCTTGGATGGATGTGGAGCCGAGGTGTTTCCGGCGGCGGGGATCCGGGTCGAGGTCGATCGATCGACGTTCCGGGCTGTCGGCGCGCTTCCGAGCTGTCCCTCATGCGGCGGGCCGGCGCGTCCCAACATCCTGATGTTCGGCGATGGAGGGTACGACGACGAGCCCGCGAGGCGCAGGGCGGAGGAGTTCGGCTCGGTGCTTCGGGAGATCGACCTGTCGAGCGAGCGGATGGTCGTGATCGAGTGCGGCGCGGGGACGTCGATTCCCACGGTGCGGAATCACTGCGAGGCCTTGATGCGGATGGGAGCGACCCTGATCCGGATCAATCTGCGCGAGCCGGAGACGCCTTCGCGCGGAATCGGGGTGCGATTGGGCGCGCTGGCGGCTCTGGAGGCGCTCGATGCGCGTCTACGAACGCTGACGAACGATCGATTCCGAAATCAATCGGACAGGGCCGAAAGTGTCATCGTCGCAACATCTTGATGCCGGATGCGCGCGTGGCCGGGTCGCGTGCCTGCGCACCCGCGTTGAAAAGCGGCACACGCTTGCATCGTGCGTTGACATCAGCGGTCCATGGCGGCTTATAGTGCCATTGTCGACGCTGACTCTTTCGATCCGGCGGTCGTGATCGATCTCACCGCACTCCACCCGCCTACCCCGACGATCCATGCGAACTCACCTGACCGAAGTCCTCCCCGGACACGACGGCGCCTGGCTTCCCCCGCCGGGGCGTCTCACCGACGACCTCCCGCTGCGGTACGCGCTCCTGGAGCAATTCTCGAAGGGCTGGGAGACGCCCGAGGAGGGGTTGCGGAACTACCAGGCGCTGGCGCGGCTCAACGTGCTCCCCGAGGACGCGGTCTTCTACCTGATCGCGAGCGTGCTCGTCGACGAGATCGCCGAACCGCGGATCTTGTCGCTGTTCGACGCCATCGAGTCGGAGTCGAGCCTCGGTGGGCTATCGGCCTTTGAAGATCCGATCGTGTTCGACGAGAGTTGGGCGTTTCTCGCGGAGCGACTGACGGCCGACACGATGTGCGAGCACGACGAGTACGGGATGGCGGAGATGTTCCTGAACGATCGCCTCCAATTCGAGATCCGGATCGAGTCGGGGCGTCGATACTTCCACGGAGAGGCGTCCTGAGGGAGGGCGCGGGGTCGTCGGATCGGTTATCCTCGGCGGCGTCGGATGGACGAGATCGGCGCGGACCTGGGAGACGGTCGAGGATGGGCACGACGATCCGTTGGCGCGATCGGACCACGCTCGCGGTCGAGGCTGCGGCGCTCTCTCCCGAGAGTGCGGCTGCGGCGGGCCGCTCGGGCCTGGCCGATCTCGTGATGCCGATCGGGCGCGACGAGGCGCGGGTGGGCGATCTCTTCGACGTCGAGTTCGACGACGCGACTCCCGAGGATCACTTGATCGTCGAGGGCGACCTGACGCATCTCCACGGATTGGCGAGCGGCATGACGCGCGGCCGACTGACGCTGCGCGGAGATGTGGGCGATCGGCTCGCGACGGGGATGCGCGGCGGGCTCGTCGAGGTGTTCGGTTCGGTGGGTGCGTGGGCGTTCGCGGAGGCTTCGGGCGGGTCGTGTCGCGTCGCCGGAGACGCGGGCGATCAATTCGCCTCGGCGCTTCCGGGGTCACGTCTCGGCGTGACGGGCGGGATCTGGACGGTCGCGGGCTCGGTCGGCGTCGACTGCGGATGGGCGATGCGTCGCGGGTTGGTCGCGATCGGCGGCGACGCCGGGGCGGGGCTCGGGTCCGACCTGATCGCCGGGTCGATCTTCGCGTTTGGGCGGATCGGGCCGAGCGCGGGGCTGGGGATGAAGCGCGGCACGATCGCGGCGTTCGCGGGCGAAGTCGAGCCGCCGCCGAGCTTTGCGGCGAGCGGAGCGTTTCGACCGGTCTTCCTGCCGCTCTATCTCCGCGAACTCGTCGCCCACGGCTTCGCGCCCGCCGCGGGAGTGTGCGCGACGCGGTTCGCTCGCTACAATGGCGACCTCGCGGCGGACGGCCGGGGGGAATGGCTGCTGAGCGTCGACTGAAGGAGGGGCGGCCGCACATGGATCTGAACGCGAGGGCCGGCAGGCTCGTCGAGGAGATGATCGGCCGGGCGCGCGAACTGCGGATCGCCGCGCGACCGATCGAGAAGGGCGGCGGATTGGTCGATTGCGGCGCCGAGCAACGCGGCGGTCTGGCGGCGGGGATCCTGCTCGCGCGGGTCTGCATGGCCGACCTCGCGGGCGTCTCGATCGTGCCGGGCGAGGTGGCGGGCCGTGCTTGTTCGTATGTTCATGTTTGGACAGACCATCCGGTCGCGTCGTGCCTCGCGAGCCAGTATGCGGGCTGGGCGATCAGCGAGGGGAAATTCTTCGCGATGGGCTCGGGGCCGATGCGGGCGGCGTCGGGACGCGAGGCGATCTTCGACCGGATCGGATTCCGAGAGTCGGCGAGCGGGGTGATCGGGGTGCTCGAGACGCGGTCGACGCCGACGCCCGAGGTGGTCGCGAAGATCGCGGAGCAGTGCAAGGTGCCGCCGGCGTGCGTGACGTTGCTGACCGCGCCGACGGCGAGCTTGGCGGGCGGCGTGCAGATCACCGCGCGGTCGGTGGAGACGGCCCTGCACAAGCTCGCGGAGCTCGGATTCGACCTCGGGCGGGTCGTCGCGGGGCACGGTTGGGCCCCGTTGCCGCCGACGGCGAAGAACGACCTCGCGGCGATCGGGCGGACCAACGACTCGATCCTCTACGGTGCGCGGGTGGTCCTCGACGTGACGGGCGACGACGCCTCGCTCGAGGAGCTCGGTCCGCGCGTGCCGTCGGCGGCCTCGCGCGACCACGGCGAGCCGTTCGCGGCGATCTTTCGTCGATATGATCACGACTTCTACAAGGTCGACCCGCACCTCTTCAGCCCGGCCGAGGTCGTGTTCAACAACATCGAGACCGGTCGCGTGCATGCCTACGGCCATCGCGACGAGTCGGTCCTCGAGCGTTCGTTCTCGGGGATCTGAATCGGAGTGAATCCCCGCGCGGAGGGTCTTCCGCGTGGTATGATGAAGAATTCGCGAAGACGACGAGTCGATCCGTCGGAGGAAGCAGGGGCTCATGCGTCGCGTCGTGGCGCTGGTGTCGGGGATGGGTCATCACGTCGAGGATCTGAAGCGCGCGGCGGACGGGATGGGTGTGGAGTTCCGCGCGATCGGCTTTCCGTCGTTGTCGGGGCGATTCGGGCTCTCGGGTCCGGCCGTGTCGGCTGAGGGGGTCGACCTGACGGGAGTCGACGGCGTCCTGATCCGGATGATGCCCCCGGGCTCGCTCGAGCAGGTGGTGTTCCGGATGGACGCGCTGCATCGGCTGGAGGCGTTGGGCGTGCCGCTGATCAATCCTCCGCGCGCGGTGGAGACGGCGGTCGACAAGTACTTGACGTTCGCGCGGTTGGCGGGCGCGGGGCTGCCCGTGCCGCGGACCTGGGCGGGCGAGTCGGTCGACGAGGCGCTCGCGATGTTCGACGCGCTGGGGCGCGACGTGGTGGTCAAGCCGATCTTCGGATCGGAGGGCCGGGGTCTGACGCGCCTGCAAGATCGCGAGCTGGCATGGAGGGTGTTTCATGCGATCATTCGGCACGGATCCGTGATCTACCTGCAGGAATTCCTGGCGCATCCCGGGTACGATTATCGCGTCCTTGTCTTGGGCGATCGCGTTCTGGGCGCGATCCGGCGGTGGTCGTCGGGCAACGACTGGCGAACGAACGTGGCGATCGGCGGACGTGCCGAGGCGATCGAGCCTTCGGCCGAGATGATCCGATTGTCCCGAAACGCCGCGCGTGCCGTAGGTGCTGTCGTCGCGGGAGTCGACCTGCTGCCGAAGACGGCCGACGGCGAGCTGACGATCCTCGAAGTGAACGCGGTTCCCGGGTGGCGGGCATTCGCCCAGGCGACCGGTATCGACGTTGCCGCGGCCCTTCTCACCGAATTGTTGGATCCACGACGATGACCGTCACCACGCCGTCGCCCGGGCGGCTCGCGCAGATCGCCTGCATCTTCGAGGCCTCGGCCCGCAAGCCGGGGAACGTCCACCGTTTGCGCGACTTCTCGACGCTCTCGTATCTCGACTTCCTGCTGAGCGCGGCGATGATCGCCGAGCCGCTCGATCGAGCCTGGTCGCACGGGATCGGTCAAGCTGCGCTCGACGCGGTCCGCGAGACGCGCAAGGTGGTCGACACGAATACGAATCTGGGGATGATCCTCCTGTTGGCGCCTTTGGCGGCGGTCTCGGTTCCGGTCGACCTTCGGCAAGGGGTGAAGACGGTGCTCAAGGCGGCGTCGGTGCACGATGCCCGCCTGGTCTACGAGGCGATTCGCCTGGCCGAGCCGGGGGGCTTGGGTCATGCCCCCGAACAGGACGTGCGGGGCGAGCCGACGCTGACGCTGGTCGAGGTGATGCGGTTGGCGGCCGATCGCGACCTGGTGGCGCGTCAGTACGTCAACGGCTTCGCCGAGGTGTTCGATCTCGCCCTGCCGGCGCTTCGTTGCGGACTCGAGCAGGGGCTCGGTCTCGAGGGATCGATCATCCACGCGCACTTGAGCGTCCTCGCCGAGCGGCCCGATTCGCTCATCGAGCGGAAGTGCGGCGCGAAGACGGCGGCGGAGGCGTCGCGCCGAGCTGGATTGTTGCTCGCGGGCCCCTGGCCGCGCGAGGGCTTGTCGACCCTCGGCTCGCTCGACGCCTTTCTGACCGCCGACGGCAACGCCCGCAACCCGGGAACGACCGCCGATCTCGTGACCGCCGCGATCTTCGCAGGTCTGCGCGACGGACTCATCCCCCTGCCCCGAGATCGCGGTCCGGCGGCATGGTACGGACCGGCGTGAATCGATCGAGTAGAATGCGTCGATCAGCGGGCGCCGGTGTCCGCGCGGAGTTCCTTCGGAGGTGGATGCGGACGTGTCGTCGAATAAACGCTTCTCGATTCGGGTCACCAAGGACCGGCTCGTCTTCTGCGCGGGCCACTTCATCACCTTCAACGGCGACGTCTGCGAGCGGCTCCACGGACACAACTACCGTGTCGCGATCGAGATGGACGCCCCGCTCGACGAGAATCACTACGTCTTCGACTTCATCGCCCTGCGCGACATGGCCTGTGCGCTGGTCGACGAGCTCGATCACCGGATGCTCCTGCCCGATCGCAATCCGTACATCCTCTTGAATGACGACGGACCGAACTGGAAGGTCACCTACCGCAGCCGATACTGGAGCTTTCCCAAGGACGAATGCGTCGTCCTGCCGGTCCCGAACACGACCGCCGAGCTCTTGGCCGACTATCTCGCCGAGCGCTTGATCGCCGAGATCGATGCGCGGGGAATGATGCGGCCCGACCGGGTTCGGGTCGAGGTCGACGAGTCGTTCGGTCAGATCGGGCGGGTGGAGCGCGACTGTTGAGCTGGGGCGGGCGCTCGTCCTCGCACCCGCTCGATCGCCGTTCGGTCGATGCGGCCGTCGTGGAGCGCGGAGCCGACGAGCGCGGCGGACGCGCCCGCCTCGGCCGCGCGGAGGAGATCGTCGAGCGAGGCGAGCCCGCCGCCGACGATCCACTCGACGCCGGGCTCGCGACGGACGCATTCGCGGAGCAGCGCCTCGGTGCCCGTTCCGCTCCCGGTTCCGACGCGAGCGAGGTCGAGGAGGATGACGGCGGGGAATCCGGCGTCGATCGCCGCGTCGACGACGGCACGCGAGTCGCGGAGCGCGGGATCGCGGACGATCGGCCGGCCGTCGCGGAGGTCGAGGCTGAAGACGAGTCGCTCGGCAGGGAGGTCGCGGGCGATCGCCCGAAGATCCTCCAGCCGAGCGATGCTCTCGAGCCCGACGATCAGGCGGTCGGTCTCGGGCAGGATCGCAGCGGCGGAGCCTGGGTCGCCGGCTCCCGCGTCGAGTGCGAGGCGAAGGCCCTGAGCGCGAACCGCACGGGCGGCCGCGGGGTCGAACAGTCCGGTCTCTATCGCATCGAGGTCGGCGAGGTAGAGTTCCTCGGAGCCGAGGCGATCGCGAAACGCCCGCGCCAGCGCGGCGACGGAGCGCTCGATCGGCGCGCGGGGATCGACGTCGAGGAGCGTCGAGACGATCGGCCGGTAGGCGCTGCGGTTGCCGGCGACGGCACGCACAACGGTCCGCGAGCGGAGGTCGACGACGGGGATGATGCGCATCGAGGGCTCGCGTCGATTATCGGTTCGAGTGTTCATCCATGAGTTCGTCACGGGCGGCGGGATGGCCGATCGCGCACTTGTGCCGAGCTGGGCGGCCGAGGGCGGCTCGATGCGCGAGGCGCTCGCCCGCGAGTTCTCCGCGGGGTTCCACGACCCCGCGACGACCGAGATCGTGGTCTCGCTCGACCACCGCCTCGCGGCCGATTCCGGTCCGGCGAAGGTCGTTCGGGTCGGCCCGGGCGAAGAGGAGCGCGTGGTTCGCGAGCAAGCTCGGCGCGCAGATCTTACCCTCGTGATCGCGCCCGAGACAGACGGCCTGCTCGAAACCCGAGTGCATTGGGTGGAGCACGAGGGATTGACCTCGATCGGATCGCGGCCGAGCGCGATCCGAGCGACGGCCGACAAGCTGGAGACGGCTCGGATCTTCGCGAAGCGCGAGGTTCGGACCCCGCCCACTCGGCGATTCTCGAAACTCGAGGGGCTGCCGCGCGACTTCCGCTATCCCGCGGTGCTCAAACCGATCGACGGCGCGGGGTCTCTCGATACGTGGATCGTCGAGTCGGCCGACGATCGGCGCGTGATCGACCGGTATCCGCACCCTTCGGGAGTGCTCCAGCCGTGGCTCGCGGGCGAGCCGATGAGCGCGGGGTTTCTCGTCGGCGCGAGCGGCAAAGGGCGGCTGGTGGCGGCGGCGAAGCAGCGGATCGTCGTCGAAGCGGGGGCCGTGCGCTATGCGGGAGGGTGTCTCGTGCCGTCGGTCGAGTCGGTCGACGGCCATGTCCGCCGCGCGATCGAGGCCGTCGGGGGCTTGCGGGGGTTCGTCGGCGTCGATTACCTATGGGACTCGGAGACTCGGCGTGCGACCGTGATCGAGATCAATCCCCGCCCCACGACCTCGCTCACGGCCATGCTCGAGCGGCTCGCGCCTGGTACCCTGGCGCGGGAATGGACGAGGCTCCTCGCCGACGAAACGGTCGACGGATCGAGCCTGCCCCCCCTGCTCCAGTGCGATTCCGAGCATGAGTTTGGAGCGGGCGTAGCGCCCGCGTTTCGAGGCGATGACGTCGATCATGAATGAAAACGTGAAGACTTGGGCGGCGTTCGACATCGGCGGAGCGAACATCAAGGCGGCGCACTCGTCCGCGGCTCCGCGGTCGGCGGCCTTCGAGCTCTGGAAGCGTCCCGAGGGACTGGCCGGAATGCTCGAGGCGCTGGTGCGGGGTTATCCGCGTTTCGACGGCGTGCTGCTGACGATGACCGCGGAACTGTGCGACTGTTTCGAGACCAAGTCGGAAGGCGTGGGCGCGGTGATCGACGCGGTCGAGTCGGTCGCGGCGGGTCGGCCGGTGCGGGTCTGGGGGAACGACGGCGGCTTCCACCGTCC
Source organism: Isosphaeraceae bacterium (assembly GCA_033763215.1). Taxonomy (GTDB): domain Bacteria; phylum Planctomycetota; class Planctomycetia; order Isosphaerales; family Isosphaeraceae; genus JANRKW01. The sequence goes on from JANRKW010000016.1 coordinate 145,691, forward strand.
CGAGGTCGCCCGGGAGCGTCCGATGCTCGTCGCCGCGGCGAACTGGCTCGCGCCCGCGGAGAGCGCCGCGAGGCTGATCCCCAGCGGGCCGGGAATCCTCATCGACATCGGCACCACCACCACCGACCTCATCCCCACGCTCGACGGCCGCGTCGTCGCGCGAGGACGGAGCGACACCCAACGCATGCAGACCGGCGAATTGGTCTACGCCGGGTGTCGGCGGACGCCGATCTGTGCTCTGGCGACCGAGTTGCCGCACCGCGGCGTGTCCACGGGGATCTCGGCCGAGCTCTTCGCGACGACGCACGACGTCTATCTGACGCTGGGTCGGATCGCCGAGGACCCGACCGACCGGACCACGGCCGACGGCCGGCCCGCGACGCGCGAATTCGCTCGGGACCGCCTGGCTCGGATGATCGGCGCGGATCGGGAAGAGTTCAACGCGGACGACGCCGTGGAATTCGCCGCCGCGGCCCACGAGGCGCTCCTGGCTCGGCTGCTCCGTGCCGCCCAGGTCGCGACTTCGGCTACTTCAGGCCGGCCCGCGGCGGCGATCGTCGGCGGATCGGGCGAATTCCTCGCTCGCGAGCTCGCGACCAAGCTCCTGCCCGACGGCGGCGCGATCACCGGTCTCGCCGAGGTCTGGGGTGTCGAAGCCTCGCGCGCAGCCTGCGCTGTGGCTCTGCTCGAACGAATCGCGGAGGACGAAGCCGAGGGCTCGGGAGGTACGCAAGCATGAACACGCGAGAGATCGTCGTCGTCAAGCTCGGCGGCAGCCTGCTCGACCTCCGCGAGCTTCCCGAGCGCCTCGCCGCCGCGCTCGCCTGGCTCTTCCCTCGCCGGCATTTGGTGATCGTGGGCGGCGGTGGTGCGGCCGACGTCATTCGCAGACTCGATCATGTGCATCAATGGACGAAGGATGCGTCGCACGCTCTGGCGATCCGCTCGCTCGACCTGACGGCGTCGATCCTGGCGTCGCTCGTCACGGGGTCGATCGTGGTCGAGGATCGCGCGGGGTGTCTCGCGGCCTGGGAGTCGGGACGACTTCCGATCCTGGCTCCGCGCCGGCTCCTCGAGACCGAGGACCGCGGCGCCGATGCGCTTCCCTCGTCGTGGGACGTCACCACCGATTCGATCGCCGCGCGGGTGGCGCGGATCCTGGGCGCGCGGACCTTGCTGCTGCTCAAGAGCGTCGATCCGCCCCGTGACCGCAAGATGCAATCGCTGGTCGACTCGGGGTTCGTCGATGCGTTCTTCCCAATCGCGGCCGAGAGTCTCGCGTCGGTCTGGACGATCAATCTTCGAGACGATCGCTCGCAGCCCCACCCGATCGCCGTCGAGGCGGGCGACGAGCGAGGATTGTAGCGAGACGGCGGCTCTACCGGCGCCGAAGCGCGAAGAGCGTCGGTTCGGCCGCGCGGGGAGTGAGGCGGCGATAGCAAGCGACCTCGAATTCGCGCGCGGCGAGGCGCCGGAGCCGATCCTCCACCGCCGCGCACTCCTCGGCGCCTCCGGGATGTCCGGGATAGGCGACGATCGTGATCGCCCCCGCGGGCTCGAGACGAACGATTGCGCATTCGAGCGCGGCGAGCGTCGTGTCGGGACGAGTGATGATGCGCTTGTCCGACCTCGGTAGGAATCCGAGATTGAACATCACGGCATGGAATGAAGAGACATGGGCGTCGAGGGTCTCGTGCCCGGCGAGCACGAAGCTCACGCGCTCCTCGAGCCGCGCGGCCTGAATGCGCGCGGCGGCTGCCGCGAGGGCGGCGGGCTGGATGTCGAAGGCGACGACGCGGCCGGTCGGGCCGACGCGGCGGGCGAGAAAGAGCGTGTCGCGGCCGAGTCCGGCGGTGGCGTCGACCGCGATTCCGCCGGACGGCAGCGCCCGCGCGATCCAGGCGCGCGCCGCCTTCAGCGCGGAGGGCACGACGAGCGATCGGCGAGGGCGCGGCGGGTCGTGCATCGGTCGGGTCAACTGCTGGCGCTGCGGTACGATCGAAGCGCCTTCTGGAAGAATCGCCGGCTGATCCAGAGGGAGAAGAGCGCGGCGGCGACCGCGAAGCCGACCATCCCCGGCTCGAGCGTGCGGACCATCACGTCGGCGGGAACGCTCGACACGACCAGGATCGGCAGCACGAACGTGAAGATCAACCCGAGCGGCTCGACGCTCGACCCCTTGAAGATCTCGCGCGGGTAGCGGGCGAGGCTCGAGAAGAGCCACCACATCTCCATGAGGCTCTGGTTTCGGACCATCCAGACCGAGATCGACGTGAGCAGGAGCATGAAGCTGTAGGCGATCGCCAGGCCTGCGACGAAGGTCACGGCGAAGCAGGCGATCCGAACGAGGTCGAACTCCCAGTTCATCTTGCCGAGCGCGACGAGCATGACGATCGCGCCCATGATCACGTTGGGCATCGTCGCCCAATCGATCTTTCGGCAGGTGACGATGAATTGTTCGTCGACCGGCTTGAGCAGCAGGAAGTCGAGGTCGCCGGTGCGGACGAGTTCGGCGAACTCGTTGCAGTTCTCGAGGAAGAAGCACTCGATCAGTCCGTTGAGCGAGAAGAAGCAGCCGACGAAGAAGAGGTATCGGGCTTCGTCCCAGCCGGCGATGCGGCTCGTCTTGGCGAAGACGGTCGAATAGAAGGCGACGAGGATGCCGAGCCAGAGGACCTCGACGGAGACCTTGACGAGGAAGTTGCCTCGGAACGACATCTCGCGGGTGAGGGTGTAGTGCGCGAGTCGGCCGAGGAGTCTGGGATACTTGGCGGCGGTCGACACGGGGGCTTCCATCGCGGGATCAACCTCCGAAGGCGCTGTAGCGGCGGAGCCCGAGGCGGAAGAGGCCGCGGGCGATGAGGATGAAGGCGACCGCCCAGGCGAACTGGCCGGCGAGACCCCAAGCGAGCGCGGGGCCGTGGATCTTGCCTTGGAAGACGACGGCGGGGAAATATGCCATGTACTGGAACGGCAGGAGCGTGAGGATCCGGAACCAAGGCTCGGGGAGGAGGTCGAGCGGGAGCATGTGGCCGGAGATGAAGAAGTTTAGAGTCATCACGATGTAGAGGATCGAGGTGACCTCGCCGATCCAGAAGCCGACCATGCCGACGGAGACCTCGAAGAAGAACCCGACGACGAACGCCATCACGAGCGACGCGAACCAGGCGAGGAGCGTGAGCGGGTCGGGCAGGCCGTCGAAGTTGTCTCGGCAGATCCAGAAGAGGATCGCGTAAGGAACTGCGGACGTGATGATGTAGGAGATCTTGTGTGCGATGCGATAGGCGACGAGGTATCCGATCATGTCGATCGGTTGGATCAGATAGCGTTTGATGGCGCCGTCGCGGATATCGCGGGCGACTCCCCCGGCGAGACCGGGCATGCTCGAGAACATCCGGCTGATGTTGGTGAGCAGGAGGTAGGCGATCATCTCGCGATACGAGAAGCCGTTGATCCTGTCGCTCGAGGCACCGGCGTAGATCGCCTTCCAGAGCAGGATGGTGGTGAGCATCGGGAGGAAGCGGAAGAGGATCCCGAGCATGAAGTCGACGCGGTAGGTGAGGCGTTCGACGAGCGATGCGCGGCAGATCCGTCCGTATTTGCGAAGCGAGGCGAGGAAGCCGCGGGGGTAGGGCCGATCGGCGAGGGGGATCGCGGCGTCGGCGGCGGCGAACGCGGCGGCGTCAGGCGGCGTCATGGGCGGCTCGACCCTCCTCGAAGACCTTGGCGATCACCTGTTCGAGCGGCGGGTCCTGCACGCTGACGTCGTCGACCGAGTGCTGGTCGAGGATCGCGCCCAGGACCTCGGCGACGCGGACGCGGTCGACCTCGAGGTCGGCCGAGGGGCCTTCGATGCGCGTGACTCGGCCGTATCGCGCCAGGTCCTCGGGCGGCGCGCCCGCGAACCGGAGCTTGACGATCTTGTCGCTGCCGAAGCGGTGCGTGAGGTCGGCGAGCGGGCCGTCGTAGACGAGCTTGCCGTGCGTGATCACGAGCACGCGCTTGCAGAGCGCCTCGACGTCGCGCATGTAGTGGCTGGTCAGGAGCATCGTCACCCCGCGCTTCGCGTGATAATCGCGCAGGCACTTCTGGATCGCCACCTGGGCGACGACGTCGAGACCGATCGTCGGCTCGTCGAGCAGGAGGAGTTGGGGTTGATGCAGGAGCGCGGCGATCAGCTCCATCTTCATGCGCTCGCCGAGCGAGAGTTCGCGGACGGCCTGCCGCGTGAGCTTGCCGACGCCGAGGAGCTCGGTGAGTTCGCCGAGGGTCGACTCGAATTCGGCGTGCGGGATCGAGTAGATCTCGCGATGGAGCTGGAAGCTGTCGGCGGCGGGGAGGTCCCACCAGAGCTGATTCTTCTGGCCCATGACGAGGGCGAAGCGGCGGCGGAAGGAGTCGAGCCGATCCCAAGGAGTGAACCCCAGGACCTCGGCCGTTCCGCTCGAGGGGAAGATCAAGCCGGAGAGCATCTTGAGCGTGGTGGTCTTCCCCGCGCCGTTGGGCCCGAGAAAGGCGACCATCTCGCCCGGTTCGATGGTGAAGCTGACGCCGTCGACCGCGTGGACTTCCTTGTACTCGCGGTTGTAGAGCCCTTTGACGGCTCCCCAGAGCCCTTGTTTCTTCTGGAAGACGCGGTAGGTCTTGGACAGGCCTTCGGCCCGGATGATCGGCATGGACGCTCGGCCTCTCGAGGAATCGGACCCGAGAACGAGCTGTTAGGCTATCACGAAACGGGCCGCCCGGCCTACCCCGCCGCGCCCGGCCGCGAAGGACCGGTCGGGAGGGAGACCGGGACTCGTCGATCGAATCGATCCGATCGACGAGCCCCGGCGTCGGGTTCGACTTCAGGCTCGGCGAGCGCGCGTGCCCAACTTGCGGGCGAGCGGCACGAGGATGCCGACGGCCAGGGCGCAGATCGTAGCGGGCTCGGGGACGGCCGAAGCGCCGGTGGCGAAGATCTCTCCGCCCCAGTAGAGGATGTTGCCCGGAGCGGTCGAATCGAATTGCTTGCCGTGGATCTTCTGGAGGAACGTGCCGTTGCGGCTGAACTGCCAGAGTTCGCCGAAGCCGAAGCCCAGCGTGTTCTCGACGTGGGCGTTCATCCAGAACGTGTCGTCGCTGAAGTCGTAGGCGAGCGCGGTGTTGCGCTCGGAGGCATTTCCCTGGTCGTCGACGACGGCGAACGACGAGAGTTCGACGCCGGTCAAGGAGAATTGGCGGATGCGGCCGCCGGTCGCGCCGGCGTTGAAGTCGTAGTCGCTGACCCAGATCGTGTCCGTGGTCGTGTCGTAGGTGATCCCCTGGGCCGTGGCGGCGGTACCGGCGAGATTGAACATGAGCGAGCCCGGTCCGGAGAAGTCGCCGTTGTACATGAACACGCCGGCGGCGCCGAACAGGCCGGAGACGATGTACGAGTTCTTGCCGTCGAAGCCGGCATCGATCACTCGGCCATGGCCCCCGTAGAGGGAGAAATCGAGGCTCACCGGATTGAGAGGAACTCCCGCGAGGTTGTACGCCGCTCCACTGCCGCCGCCGCCGCCGCTGAATCCTCCCGAGACGGATCGGACGAGGCCGGCGTTGCCGTCGACGACGATCGGTCCATCTGCGCCGGCGGTCACGGTGCCGAACGAAGAGAGGGTGTTCCCTTGGAACTGCCAGATCTTGTTGAATCCCGACTCATCGGTCACGTAGTACCGCCCGCTCGGGCCTTGTCCGGCCGACGAGACGCTCGCGAATCCCAGTACCGCGACGGTGAAGGCGAAGACGGTCAGACGCATAGGTCGTCTCTCCTGAGAGTTGAATCAGGGGATTGAAGCATGAGCCGAAGTTGTGAGCAGCGGCGGCGTGCAGCGGCAGCGGATGCCCGCGACGCCGACGAGGGCCTCGGGCTCACGCTCGATGACGCGAAGTTTCGCGGAGAAGCGCTCGGCGACGAGCGCATCGAGACGACGACGAGTCCCAAGTGCGTGCCGCTCCCGACACACGGCGTCCCGGAGCAGGATTCGCACGCTCTACAACCGATCGCGGCCCGTCGACGAGAGGCGACGCCGCAGCGTCGGGCGCTCGATTACGGAGGGACTTGCCGCGGATCGATCGATTCGCACGAGAGATCTCAAACGATGATCAAAATCAACGTCGGCGAGCCTCATGTCAATAAAAAAAACACAAGAATGTCGTTCGATTGCCTTTTCCGAACTCGAGATCGAGAGGCCTCCTCCGCCGATCTCGGACTTCATGCCGTGTCGCAACTCCTTTGGTGCAATTGGGTTGAGATCTCGTCGTGTCACGTCGCCCGCGCATTCGACGGGCTCCGGGATCGAATGTTGATCCATTGCAACAAGTCGACGCAATCGGCCAAGTCGACCGATCGCATCAGGACGCCGGAACTCTGGTTCGACCTCGAGCGGCCCGCGGTCTGGGACCCTCGACGCGCCGCCCGACTTCGGTTCTATTTCATATGATGTCTCATCGATCTCCTTCTCCCCCAGAGACGAACAGATGATCATCGATGTCCCCCCCCCCGCGATCGCGGCCCCTTGACCCGCCGCCCGACATCGGCTCTCATCGATCCAACGGGCTCCTCCAGGATCAACGGATGATCGGTGCTAGATCGAAGCCGGCCCGCCTGATGAGTTCCCCGAGGTGGAACGACACGCGGTCGGCGTCTTGCGAGCAACGCACTTCAGCCGCGGAGAACACGGAAGTGAAGCGAAGCATCCTCCCCACGCTGCTGTTCGCCGCCCTCATGCCGTCCCTCGCGCTCGGCGGCGAGCAGGGCGGGTCGGCCGTCGCGAAACCCACGCCGGCGGTCGACGTCGTGCCGCTCGAGGGTCATCGCGAGGGGCCCCAGTATTTCGGGAATCTCCTCTCCGCACGATTCAGTCCGGACGCCCGGCGCCTCGTGAGCACGACGCGACAAAGAGTCATCCGTGTCTGGGACGGCTCGACCGGGAAGCTCGCGGCCACACTTGGTCCCGAACGAGAGGAAGCTCTGTGTGCGTTCGACGCCGTGTTCCTCGCCGGCGGGAAACGGGTGGCCGCGTGCGGCCCTTGGATGGAGACGACGTCGGGCGGGCGATTCGCGGCGGCGGGCGGGATCGTGCGCATCTGGGACGTCGAGCGGCGCGAGGAGATCTTCCGTTTCGCGAGCAGCGAGTTCATCGACTCGATCAGCATCTCATCCGACGAAAAACATTTCTTGTGCCTGACTCGTGACTCACATCTTTTGGTGATCGATACGACCAAGGATCGCAGGGTAGCCGTCAAGGCCGACCTCGAACTCGCGCCCGACCGCCTGACGACCAAGCACGCCGTGGAGCATCGGTTGGGCGACGAGGCCGACATCGCCGCCGATGGTCTGAGGGCGGTCGTCATCCTCCCCGGCACCAAGGCCGCGGGCGGCTTGATCCTCTACGACGTCGCCCGCGAGTCGGTTCGCACGGTCACCGTCGGCGAGTTGGGGAAGGCGGCGAGTCATGTCCCCGAGAATCCAGGGCAGCTCGGGGTGCGAAAGGTCGCGCTCTCGCCCGACGGCCGCAAACTCGCCTTGGTGTTCTCCGAGAGCAGGAACTCTGCCCAAGTCCTCGACTTCGACTCGCTCGAGCATGCCGGCACGTTTGCACTGGAACCGGGACAGGAGGTCGAGCGATTGATGTTCGCGCCCGACTCCCGCCT
>JANRKW010000017.1:0-41189 GCA_033763215.1 Isosphaeraceae bacterium
CCATCCCGGCGGCTCCGAGGTGTTCTTCAACCTCGAGTCGCTGCTCACCGCGACCCTCGGCCCCCTGCGTGCGCCGAACGAACCGAAGTCAAACCCGGCGGGTCGGGGCGATCGTATCGATCTTCCGATCGGACCCGTCCCCCCGCCGATCGCGCGACCCAACACCACCCCCGCGCCGGACCGTCTCAAACCCCGCGAATGACCCGTTTCGCGGCCGAGAATCGCTCCCAACCCCAAGCGGCGAAGCGCCGGAGCGTTCGCGGTGCGCGCGGAGCGATCGAGACGTGAAGACAATGTGGTCTGTCGTCGGCCCGAGAGGATTCCGCCTGTCCTTCGCTCGAGCGCCGTCGCTTGGGAAGATCCGTCGAGGGGGGCGCGGGACCCGAGGCGCGTCGGCCTTTCGCTCGGCGACGGGATCCCGCGAGCGAAGCGGGCCGAGGGAGCCTTTCAGCGGCCGACCGATCCGAGAGAATCTCCGCGCTTTCCCGATCGACTCCGTCGCCGAATCGATGGACGACGGCTCGCTCAGTTGCCCTTGGCGGCGGCTGCGCGTTCCCGCCGTTGGTCCAACTCTCGCTGGATGTGTCGTTGCATTTCCAGCCACTGCTCGGCTTCACTGCGATCGTCGATTCGCGTGGTCGGCAGCCAAGCGCCTGGGCGACCGTCGCCCGACGGGAAGAGGACCCAGGTCTTGCCGCTCCGAGTCTCGACCATCACGGCCGACTCGCCCATCGAGACGACCGCGAATCGATCGCCGTCCCGCTCCGGTCTTGCGTCGGCCGCGGGGCCGGACTGTGCGAGGGACCATCCCGCCGCGGCGACTGCCATGGTCGTCATCAATGCGGCGATCGTCACGAGACGTGTCGACATGGGGAACTCCTGGGAGATGTCTGGAAACGAGCAACGTCCAGCCGGGACGGCGAGCGTCGACCGCAGAATCGGTGCAAGGAGAGTATTCGGGATTCGAGAACGGCCGCGGATCCCAGGGAGCGCAAGAGATTTGGTTTTGCGGGAGTGTGCATGTCTCGATCTCTTGCGGAGTCCCCGGGGATCCTCGAGCGATTCGGCCGAGGCGTTTCGAGTCGGTCGGCTCGGGTCAGGGCTGCTTCACGACGAACGACACTTTCTCGATCGACCCCGTGAAGGCGAAGGGCGAACGGTAGTCGGGCGCAATCGCCGTGATCAGGTCGCGGCCGACCTCGAAGGGTTCGAGCCCGTGCCGGAAGAAGGTTCGCTCGAGCTTGGCCTTCCCGGCCGACTTGCCGTCGACGAACAGCTCGAGCACTCCGCCGCCCTGTCTGGATCCGTCGGGAGTGAAGGCGGTCGAGACGGTTGCTCTTCCTTCCGGGATGGGGATGGTGCCGACGAGCGTGACGTCCGCGACGTCGAACGCACTGTAGCGGAAGGCGGGCTTACCGTCCTTGACGTAGAGCGACCATCCCGCGGCGAATCCGCCGGCGCACGTGATCACGCCCTCGGCGCCCCCTTTGGGGATCGTGAGTTCGGCGGTGATGGCGTGCGGGCGCGGGAAGAGTTGCGGGCCGATCGGCTCGGGCAACCAGACCGAGTTGCCGTAATATGTCCAAGTCGTCTTGGGTGGGCCCGACTCCCGCAACCTGGGGTCGAGCCGCTCGGAGAACCGGGGATCGAGCGGGAAGACGTCGTACTTCTTGGCCTCGACCAAGAACTCGGCCTTCAGCTCCTCGAGTTTCTTGGGCTCGCGGGCGGCGAGGTCGACCGCCTGGCTGAAGTCCTCGGCGACGTGGTAGAGCTCCCAGGGGGCGTCGATGAAGTCCAAGCCGCGGCCGGCGGTCACCCAGGGGTAGCTGTAGCGGCTGCAGGCGACCCAGCCGTCCTTGTAGATCGCCCGATTCGTGGCGAGCTCGAAGTATTGAGTCGTCCGTCGGCCCGCCGCGCGAGGGTCTTCGAAGGAGTAGATCATCGAGACGCCTTCGATCGGCTTCTGGGGGACGCCGTCGACGACCGTCGGTTCGGGGATGCCGCACGCTTCCAGGATCGTCGGCACGATGTCGATGACGTGATGGAACTGGTCGCGGATCTCGCCCTTCGCCTTGATCCGCGCGGGCCAGTGGACGACGAGCGGATTGCGGGTTCCGCCGAAGTGCGAGGCGACCTGCTTGGTCCACTGGAACGGGGAGTTCATGGCCCAAGCCCAGCCGACCGGAACGTGGGGCTCGCTGGTCGGTCCGCCGATCTCGTCGATCCGCTCGATCGTGCTCGCCAGTCCGAGCTGGAGTCCGAGGAGGCTGGCGAGTTCGCTGAAGGTCCCTTCGAGCCCGCCCTCGGCGCTCGCGCCGTTGTCGCCGACGATGTAGAGGACCAGGGTATTCTCAAGCTCGCCCGACTGCTCCAGGCTGTCGATCAACCGGCCGACTTCGTGATCAGTGTATTCCATGTAGCCGGCGTAGTTTTCCATCAGACGCGTGTAGACGCGCTTCTCGTCGGCCGAGCGCGACTCCCAGGAGGGGATGTTCGGGTCGCGCGGCGTGAGCTTGGTGCCGGGAGGGACGATGCCCTTCGCGAGCTGTGCGGCGTGGGTCCGCTCGCGCTGAGCGTCCCATCCGTGATCGAATCGACCCTTGTACTTCTCTCGATACTCCTTGGGCGGCTGGTGCGGAGCGTGGACGCCCGAGGTGCTGAAGTAGGTGAACCAGGGCTTCTCGGGCGCGGCGGCCCGAACGTTGCGGATCCAGGCGATCGCCTGGTCGGTCATGTCGGCGGTGAAGTGGTAGCCCTCTTCGGGCGACTTCGGCTGGGGGACGGGGCGGGTGTTGCGGTAGATGGCCGGGTAGAACTGATTCGTCTCACCCTGGTTGAAGCCGTAGAACTCCTCGAACCCTTGACCGGTCGGCCAGTTGTGGAAGGGACCGGCGGGGCTGATCTCGGGCTCGGGCGTGTTGTGGGCCTTGCCGAACATCCCCGTCGCGTAGCCGTTCTCGCGCAAGGTCTGAGCGACGACCGTGGTCTTGCGGGGGATGATTCCGGTGTAGCCCGGGAAGCCGGTGCCCATCTCGATGATGACGCCCGTGCCGCAACTGTGATGGTTGCGACCGGTCAGGAGCGCGGCGCGGGTCGGGCTGCAGAGCGCGGTGGTGTGGAAGCGGTTGTAGGTCAGGCCGTTCTTGGCGAGCTTGTCGAGATGCGGGGTCGCGACGGGCCCGCCGAAGGTCGAGCACATCCCGAAGCCGACGTCGTCGAGCAGGATCAGCAGGACGTTCGGCGCCCCTTTGGGAGCGGTGGCGGGCCGAGGGAAGTCGGGGACCGAGTCCTTGTAGGTCTCGCCGATCTTGCCGCGGAACTCTGGGTCGGCGCGAGGGAGCGTCACGGGTTTCGACTGGGCCTGCGACGCCGTCGTCTCCCGAGTCGGGCGGGGAGCGGAGTCGTCGGCGGCGAGCCCGAGCATCGAGCCCAGGAATGCGGAGAAGATCACCGGCACCAGGAATCGCAGACGCATGGTTCCCTCTCCCCGCATCCGGGGAATGACTCGATCGAATGGCCGTGTCGCGGAGAGCGCGACATTCCCCGTCGCGAGTCGGCAAGGATGCCTCTCGGAGATCGACGGAGGAAGCGGTTCAAAGTATCAAGTCGGAAACCGAGCCGCGAGGCGTCGCCCCGGAATCGCGACGCGAGTTCGCCGCAGTCCAGGAAAGGCTCTCGAGGCGATCGAGATGCCTCGACCTCTCGGCCGAACTCGGTCCAGACGCAGTGGGACCAAAGCGATCCGCCGCTCGTCGAGCGATGGGGAGGCCTACCTCGAATCAAGAGGCGAAGGTGGGCGAACACCCGCTCGCCCTGAGGGCTCGAACGCCATCGTTCGAGCAACAGCTCCCCGACAAGGACTCGACTCGAACGGGGGGGCATCGAGCGGGGAGCCGTTCTGGTCGGCAAGGGAAGCGAGCGGCCGCCGTCGAGTCGTCCGCTCGGAACTCGGCACACTCCAGGAACGCGGAGTCGACGCCCGCGAAGGAGCGGTCCGATGGGATCACCGTCGCACGGCACGATTGCGCCTTGGTCGACTCCGGCCGATCCGAGCAACGGACGGCCCTCGTCCGTCGACTCGGCGTCGGCGGGTCGGGATGACGGAGGTGCTGCGGCGGTTGGAGGGCGCACCGGCGGACGCATGAACGGGCTCCGGTCACTTCACCGCACGTGGCGGCGGGGCTGGTTCCGTCGCGGGGCCGGGAGTTCTCCACGAGTCGGGTTCCGGCTTCGGTCGAACTCGACCGCTGCGGCGTCGCCATTCCTCCCGCAGTTTCTCACGTTGGGAACCGTGCTCGATCATGTTCGACTGGATGCGATACCACAGGTGCGGCTCCGTCGCCGCCCAACCAGGAAACGGGAAGTCGGCATACGGAGGCTTCATCGCCGCGAGTTCTCTTTGCTTCTCCAACCACGTCGGCTCGTCCCACGGCTGGAAGCGACCATCCGATCCGAGTTCCCCGCCGGTCACCAGTTGGGCCCAGAGTTCGAGCATTTCCGGCGGGATGGCGAGCCGCTTCGGGTCGGGCAGGATGCGGAGTTCGCCGTCGTCGAAGAACCGCGGGTTCTCCTCCCCGCCTTCGCCGTAGGTGCGGATGGCGACCCGGCCGAACTCCGGGATGTACGGGCCGTTCACTGCGTAGGGAAAGTCCTTTTCGGTGGCCGTATCGAGGTCGTGCCCGAGCCGGTCGCCCCGTAGGAACTGACCATCGAAGAACTGCTTTTGACCGTACCACTCCACGCTACCAAACCGGTGCCCGAAGCTGTACCAGCGGAAGAAGTCATCGGAGAACGACTTCCCCTGCTCGAAGCGGACGCGGGCGGTGGTCCAGAACCGGCCGTCCGGGGCAAGCTTGGCGAGCGCGGGGTGATACCGCCGGCCGGACGGCGGCTCGAGGCGCTCGATCGTATCCGAGGTGAAGAGGTCATCGAACCAACGGAAAAGGGTCTCACCACTGGGTAAGCGTTCGATGGTCGGCAGCCCCCAGGCCAGGATGTCGTTCTGCGACGGCCGCCACGACCCGGGCTGCCCGAGGCGGAGCCATCCCGCGAAGTGTTCGTCGGGGTTTCCGGGCCGGCTCTGGACCGCCAACCAGTCGTCGGTGACGAAGCGCAGGTGCATCGCGTCCGGCACCTTCGCGAGGGCATCGACCAGCGTCGCATCGGCGACCGGTTGCCAGTCCGTGGTCCGCCAGAGTCGAACCGTTTTCGCGTCGATGACCCATTGCCCGGCGGGCTCCGCATTGTGCCGCTGGTACGCCGCGACCCAGCGTCCGCTTGGACTGACGGAGAAGTGGCGTTCCTCGCTCGGGCTGTTGTCGGACACGGCCAGGTCGAGGCGGGCCAACTCCCGGCCATCGGCCGCGGAGAGAATGACTAGTTGAGCGCCCCGTTCGCCCGACTGCCAACGCCCCTGGGCGTCGCATGCGTCCTCGATGCCCAAGATCCACCGCATGTCGGGCGACAGTTCGAACCGGATGAACGTCCGCCCCGGCGGGGTCAGTCGCCGGATGAACTTCCCAGTGCGCGAGTCGTACAAATCGTGCGGGCCGCCGCGCTGGTTCATGGGACCCATGCGGAAGTTCTCGCCATCGCCAGCCTTGTCGATCTCGCCGTTGTCGTTCTTTTGCCACGCCCAGTCGGCCGTGATGCTGCGGACCAGCGTCGTGCCGTCGGTCACGAGCAGTTCGTTGGCGTCGTCCCACGGGAGGAGCGACCGCCGCAACTGCTTCATCGACAGCCCGGCCGGGTAAACGCACCGGTCCGGCCGGACCGGCGTCTTCGCCCGGAGCGTGCCGTCCCGGTTCCAGAACCGGGCGACTCCGTCGGTGTCCTGGGTGTACGCCGTGTTGCCTTCCGGGCTGAAGCCCCACTGCAGCAGCCGCTCGTTCGCTTCGCGGAGGAGTCCGACCTGCTCCAGGCTCGGGATGGCAATCAGCCGCAACCCTTCCCGTTCGGTGCCGGCGATGCAGAGCCGGCCGTCCGGCGCGATTCGCTCGACATTGTTCGTGTTCAACGGCTGCACGAGCGGCACGAACTCCTGCCCGGCAGAGATGGCGGCGGCTGCCTGGAACTCGCGGAGCTTCACGAACTCAGGGTCGCTCTCGAAAGTCTCCGTGAAGCTCCCTTTCGAGTTTGGGCCATTCAGAGGCAACGGCCCGACATAGTCTTTGAGTGGGCGGGCAAGTCGTAATAAACCAACACGGGAATCGGACTTGTATTCGAGCAGATCGGCATCGATGCGAGCGCTTGCATTGCGGATTTCTGCTTCCGCCGCCGCCTTCATGTAGACATCCGACATCTCAAGCCAAGCGTTCTTGTTGTCTTCGGCCTCCTGTCTCTGCTCATCGGCTTCAACCCGCTTCTTCTCAGCCAAAGCTTCTGCTCGTTTCGCTTGGATGGCGAGCATCGTCCCCGCCGCCGCTGCACTGAGTGCCATGCCAATGAATCCACAAGCGACCCACACTGCGGCCCGGTTCCGCCGGTACGCCTTCCGCAGCCGGTAGCCGAGCGTCGGGGGGCACGCCTCCACGGAGTCGCCGTCGATGTACCTCTGCACGTCCTTGGCCAGTGCCGTCGCGGTGTCGTAGCGTCGGCTGCGGTCCTTCTCCAGCGCCTTCATCACGATCCAGTCGAGTTCGCCCCGCATGAGCGCGGACAGCTTGACCGGGTCGGAGCCGCGGACGGCGGCAATGCTCGCCTTCGTCTGCGAAGTGTTCAGCCGCTGACTCGGCCGGGGCGGCTCCTCCTCGCGGATCAGCCGCAGCACCTCGTCCAGCGCCGCCTTCTTCATCCGCTCGGCCTCCACCGGCGGGCTGCCGGCGAGCAACTCGTAGAGCAACACTCCGAGGGCGTAAACGTCCGCCCGGGTGTCGATGTCCAGGGCGTTGAACGTCGCCTGTTCCGGGGCCATGTACGCCGGCGTACCGACGAGCGTGCCCAGGCCGGTGTAGATCGTCTTCTCCGTGAGCGCCCCGCCCACCGCCTTGGCCACCCCGAAGTCGATCACCTTCGGCACGAGCCGGTCGTCGTGCAACTCCACCAGCACGTTGGACGGCTTGATGTCTCGGTGGATGACGCCCTTCTGATGGGCGTGGTGGATGGCCTGGCAGACCGGCACGAAAAGGGCCAGCCGTTCCGTCGGGGTGAGCCGGCGGGCGTCGGCGAACTCCGTGATCGGCGTGCCCTTGACCAACTCCATGACGAAGTACGGCCGGCCGGCGGCGGTGCTGCCGGCGTCGAGCACCTTGGCGATGTTCGGGTGGTCCATGAGGGCGAGTGCCTGCCGCTCAGCATCGAATCGGGCCGGGACCCCTCGGGAGTCCATGCCGGGCTTGATCAGCTTGACGGCCACCCGCCGGCGGACGGGTGCGAGCTGGTCGGCCACCCACACCTCGCCCATGCCGCCTTCACCGATCCGCTCGAGCAGCTTGTACCGCCCGTCGATGAGTTGACCGACTGCGAGCGGGACCCCGTCGCCGGTCCCGACGTATGCGCCCGTCGCGCCCGAGGGCGGATCCAGAAACCGCCCCAGCTTCGGGTGGGCGACGAGCAACTCGTCCACCCGTCGACGTAGGTCGACGTCGGTCCCGCAAGCGGCATCGAGGTAGGCGGCTCGTTCGGCCGGGTCGGTCCGCTCCGCGGCGGCCATGTAGATCGCTTCGATCTGCGTCACGTCGCTCATGATGAGGCCCTCGCTCGTGGTTGTCCGCCCTTGCAAGGCGAGAGAACCGTCGAAAACCCCTCACGGATTCTCCGGCGAGTCGGCCAGCAGCGTGTAGAGCCGGGCGCGGGCGTAGGCCCAGTACCGCTCGGCGGTGGCCACGGACACGCCGAGAGCCTGGGCGGCCTCGGACATCGTCAGTCCTGCGAAAAAGCGCAGCTTGACCAGTTCGGCCCGGACCGGGGACTCGGCCGCCAGGGCGTCGAGCGCTTCGTCCAGATCAAGAATGGCCGGGTCGTCTGAGGTGCCGGCGAGCAGGTCCAGGTCGGCGGCCACCCGCCTACGGCCCCCGCCGCGATGGGCTCCGTGCTTCCGCCGGGCGGCCTCGATGAGGAGGCGGCGCATGGCCTCGGCCGCGGCGGCGAAGAAGTGCCCCCGACCGGCCCATCGGTCCGACCGCCCATGGCCGACCAGCCGCAAGTACGCCTCATGGACCAAGGCGGTTGCGTCCAACGTCTGCCCGGGCCTCTCTCCGCCCATGCGGACCGCGGCCAGCCGCCGGAGTTCGGCGTAGACCAGGGGCAACAGGTCCGCTCCGGCGTTCGCGTCGCCGTCGGCGAGGGCGTCGAGCAACTGAGTGACATCGGCCATCAGCCGGTATCCATCGATGTCGGTGACCGGTCGGCGGCCGGACCGGATGCCGTCGATTGCGAACCACAGCGTGGTCTCGAATCGGATCGGCGAGCCTCGATCAGGACTGGAGCGTTGCCCACGATCGTGGGGCGGATCGTCGATGCAGCGACGGACGACTCACGGGGAATCGGCGAGACGGAAGCTGAGGCGAAGCCGGACCTTGGGATTCTTCGGACTGATGTTCCCGAGCGGACGCAATCTGTCGGCGAGAGACTTCGAGATCTGTTGAGACGGTCACAAGCTCCCCGACAAGGACTCGAACCTTGAACCTAGCGGTTAACAGCCGCTCGCTCTACCGATTGAGCTATCGGGGAATGGTTTCGGTTTGAAGATGATACGGGGTCGAGCGTCCGGACTCAAGGGGAGTTTCCCGCGGCGTTCGGATTTCTCGAACGCGGAGAACCGTCGACCCTGGACGTACGGCGATCGGGGCGCGGTGTGAGAGGGGGGGGAAAGGCGGAACCGCGATTGGGGGACGCTCGCGGGCGTCGATTCGATCATTCCTTGGGCGGAGTCTTGACGTTGCGCGACTCGATCGCGCGTTCGAGGATCCCCACGATGAGGGCGTTGAGCGATGCTTTGTCTTCCTTGGCCCAGCTCGCGAGTTGCTCGTGGAGGACGGGCGGCATGCGAATCTGGAAGTGAACCACGGTCTCAGGCATGGAAGATCTCCTCGACACGGTCGGCCGAACGCGGATACGACGAGGCTCCGGAGCCTCGAGGGCCGACGCTTCGCGCCGTGTTCGAACTGGGGGACGGAGAGTCGACTCGGTGGACTCGGTCGTCTTCCCGGACTATTCGAACACGGTCGCGAGAAAGGTGCACGCAATTGTGGCGTGTCGGCCGTAGGATTACAACACGGTAATGAACGCAAGATCGAGAATCGCTTTCGCTTGGGGCCCCGGCGGATCGCATGGCCGGCTCGGGCCGCCCGCGTGGGAGTCGACTCGATCCGTCAAATAGGGATGAGCATGTCCGATTTTGAGAATGAATTCGAGGAGGAGGTGTCGGACTCGTCCTCCGAGAGCTCGAACGCGCATCCCGGGGCGGACGACGAGGTCATCTGCCGCTTCGTCGAGCACTGGGGCGTGATGGCGCGGTCGTGGGGGATCAACGCCACGATGGGCGAGCTCTTCGCCCTGCTCTACATCACGGGCGACGACTGGACCGCCGACGATCTCCGCGAGCGCCTGCGCGTCTCGCGTGGAAACGTCAGCATGAATCTCCGCGAACTGATCGCCTGGGGAGTCATCCACAAGGTCCACCGCCCGGGCGAGCGTCGCGAGTACTTTCGTGCCGAGATCGACGTTTGGACGCTCTTCCGTCACATCCTGACCGAACGAAAGCGCCGCGAGCTCGACCCCACGCTCCTGCTCCTCGAGCGCGCCGTCGCCATGATCCCCGAGACCCCGGACCATGCTCCCAGGCGTGGAAGAATCCTGGAACTTCAGCGCTTCTTCGAGTTGATCAGCGTCATGGCGGTCAGGCTCCTGGCACTCTCGCCCGAGGAACTCCAGGACCTCCAGGCCCTCTTCCTCCCCGACTCCTCGGGGGGACTCGATTCCGTCTAAGGAATTCTCGAAAAACCTAGACAACCCCCTTCCCAACCGCGAGCAAGCGCCTAGAAATAGGGTGTCGAGGCGTCCATGAGCCTACGACCCCTTCAGGCTGTTCTCGCACTCTGGGCGGAAGGCGGGGACAACTCACCTCGTGGGTGGGAGTTTGAGGGGGTCGTTTCCATCGAGGGCCGGTCGATCCAGAGCATTGGGTCGACCGGCCCTTCGCATTTCACTGGGCCGTCCAGCCGCCGTCGACGACGAGCGACGCGCCGGTGATGTAGTTCCCGGCGTCCGAGGCGAGGAGGAGCAGCGGACCATCGAGCTCTTCGGGGCGGCCCCATCGCCCCATGGGAACGCGATCGGTGAACCATCGTCGACGTTCGGGGTCGGGGTGGAGTTCGGCGGTCATGGGGGTCTCGAACGGCCCGGGCAGGATGGCGTTGACGGTGACGCCGAACGGCGCGAGTTCCAGCGATGAGGCTCGCACGAGGCCGAGGATGCCCGACTTCGATGCGCTGTAGGCGTTCCGCTCGGCGCGGCTGACGAGTCCGAAGATCGAGCTGATCATGATGATGCGTCCCCAGCGTCGCCGGCGCATGGCGGGCGCGAGCGCGCGGGTGAGGATCATGGGGGCGTGGAGATTCACGGCGAGGACGCGGTCCCAGTCGTCGTCGCGCACCGCTTCGATCGGCTGGACGATGTTGATCCCGGCGTTGTTGACGAGGATGTCGACGTCTCCGAACGGCTCGGTGCACTCTCGGGCGAGACGTTCGACCTCGGAGCGTTGGGAGAGGTCGGCGGAGATCCACGCGGCCGCGCCGCCGCGAGACTGGAGGGAGGCGACGGCCGCCTGGAGTTCGCCGGGGTCTCGTGCCGAGACGACCACCCGCGCGCCGGCCCCGGCGAGTCCGGCGGCCATCGCGAGGCCCAGCCCCTTGCTGCCGCCGGTGACCAGGGCCGTCTTCCCGTCGAGTCGAAACAGGTGGTTCATGGCGAGAAGGCTCTCGAAAGTAGGCGAAATGAAGGAGCGATCCGTCGATTTCGATGCACGCGGAAGCGCGAGCTCCCGAAATCGAACACCGATCGGGACGCTTCCGCATGGCGAGCGGGGTCGATCTCGAATAGACTATCTCCGTCTTCGGGTGGCGTCGGCACGAAAAGCCGCGGCGGCACCGGAAACCGCCCAGGCGCGTCGGCACCGGCCGCTGCCGTCCGACCGCCGTTTCGGCGCTCCCGCCTCGCCCGGTCTCGCTTCCCTCGCACATCCCGCCTCGTCCTCGCGACGACGGCGACGGTCCCCCCCGGGTCCGCGCCCGCTCGTCGGAGGCCGCCGTGTTCCCGATCGAGCGGAGTTCGTCCATGAGTCAAGAGTCAGTCGACGTGTATCACCCCGGCCTCGAGGGCGTCATCGCGAGCGAAACGGCCATCGCGAGCGTCGAGGGCAAGGAAGGCAACGGAGGTCTCGAGTATCGGGGCTACCGCATCGAGGAACTCGGAGCTTCCGTCTCCTACGAAGAGACGGCCTACCTGCTCCTGCACGGCGAGTTGCCGACCCAGGCGCAGCTCGACTCCTTCGATGACCGGCTCAAGGCGAATCGATCGATCCCCGACCCGCTGGTGACGATCCTCGGTCAGATCCCCAAGAACATCCATCCCATGGATGTCCTGCGCACCTCGGTGAGCGTTCTGAGCCACTTCGACCCGGATGTCGACGCCGAGCCGACCGACCACGCCGCGAACGTCCGCAAGGCCGAGCGGATGCTGGCCCAGATGCCGACGGCGATCGCCTTCCGCGAGCGCCTCTGCCACGGTCAGCCCGTCATCGCCCCGCGCGACGATCTCGACCATTCGGCGAATTTCTTGAACATGACGACGGGCAAGGTCCCGTCCGAGGTGATGCGCAAGGCGTTCAACGTCTCGCTCGTGCTCTACGCCGAACACGAGCTGAATGCGTCGACCTTCTCGGGCCGGGTCACCGTCTCGACCCTCTCCGACATCTACTCGGGGATCGTGGCGGCGATCGGCACCCTCAAGGGGCCGCTCCACGGCGGCGCCAACGAAGAGGCGTGGAAGGTGCTCGAGAGCGTCGGCTCGCCCGACCGCGCCGAGCAGTGGATCGAGGACGCCCTCGCCCGCAAGGAGCGGATCATGGGCTTCGGGCACCGCGTCTACAAGACCGGCGACCCCCGGGCTCGCTTCCTCAAGGAGTATTGCCGGACCCTCGCCGCCGAGATCGGCGACGACAAGTGGGAACGGATCGCCGAGCCGATCGAGAAGGCGGTCACCGAGCAGAAGCACCTGCCGCCCAACGTCGACTGGCCCAGCGCCCGCCTCTACCACTACATGGGCCTCCGCATCGACATCTACACCCCGATCTTCGCCATGGCGCGGGTCGCGGGGTGGTCGGCGCACATCATCGAGCAGCTCGACAACAACCGTCTGATGCGTCCCCGTGCCCGCTACGTCGGACCGCCCTCGCGGCTCGTCGTTCCGATCTCGGATCGCAAGTGATTCCTCGGTCGTGAATTGGGACGGACGGGCGATCGAGATGGAGGTCGCCCGCCCGATTCTCCCGGAGGGGCCCCGCGATGACCGACCCGTCGAAATCCCGCCGGTCGTTCCTGCGCACCTCCGCCGCTCTCTCGATGTCGGGGGCCTCGTCGTTCGGCCGGGCCCTCGACGATGAGACCGCGGCCAAGGCGGCCGACCCCATCCGAGAGTTCCTCAGGCCCTACGTCCTCGACCGCGAGGTGCTCGACGGTTTCCTCGACCCTCGGGCCCGCGTCTGGGCTCGGTTCGACCCGACCTACGGCTACCTCCTCCGCAATTCGTTCATCCGCGACGGCGTCGACGGATCGTCGACCCTCGCGCGCTACGAATCCGCGGGGCACCGCTACGTCGTCAACTTCCGCGACCGCCCCTGCCGGCTCAACACCTACGGCGACAGCTTCACCCAAGGGCACCAGGTCAGCGACGGCGAGACCTGGCAGGAAGTCCTCGCCGCGCACTTCTGCGAGCCGATTCGGAACTACGGCGTCGGCGGCTTCGGCGTCTATCAGGCCGCGCGGCGGTTGATGGAGGTCGAAGCGACCGACCTCGGCGCGGAGTTCCTGATCTTCAACATCTGGGGCGACGACCACTTCCGAAGCGTCTACGCCTTCCGACGGCTCACCTTTCCGCCGAACGCGATCGTGGCGATGAACGGGCCGATGTTCCACGCGAACCCCTGGGTCCACGCGAGGCTCGACCCCGCGACACGCGAGCTGATCGATCGACCCAACCCCTGCCCCGACCCCGAATCCCTCCGCAGGCTCTGCGACCTCGACGGACTTGTCGAGGCGTTCGGAGGCGACGACCTGACCCATCTCCTGCTCGCGATCCGCACCGCGCGGGTCGTCGAACCCGACCGACTCGCGGCGATCGCCAAGGCCGTTCAGCTCGAGGGGCTCGACTGGTCGACCCCGCTCGCGACTCGCCTCTCGGCCTCGGCCCTGCTCCACGCCCTCGGCGTCGAGGTCGGGATGCGGGTGATCGACCGCGTTCATGCCTTCGCCCGCGAACGGAAGAAGCGGCTCCTCGTTCTCCTGAGCTATCCCCAGGGCTCGGTCTGGCACGCCTGCCAGGGGACGCCCGAGTTCAACTCCAGCGACAACGTCGATTGGCACCCCGCCCGCTTCAAGGAGTTCCTGAAGCAGCGCGGGATTCCGTTCGTCGACACGATCCAGGCCCACGTCGATGAGTTCCGCGGCTTCAAGATCTCGGCCAAGGAATATGTCGATCGCTATTACATCGGCCACTACAACCCGCGGGGGAATCACTTCTTCGCGTACGCCGTGAAGGACGCGATTCGCCGGTTCCTCGACCCGGAGCCCGCCCCCTACCGGACCGGGGCCGAGGCGGCGGTGGCGTTCGACGGCTATCTCCCCGGCTGAGGCCGCGAATCGGTCGCCCCGAGGCGGTCCGGAGCTCGAGAGTCGAATACGGCACGCCCTCGCCGCGTCAAAGAGGGCGGATGCGACGACCCGGTCGGAGCACGCCGCCGCCGGTCGCGGCGCGTCGACTCCGGCTCACGCGGAGGATAGCCATCGTGTTTCGATCGATCTCGGCGCTCTGCCTCGCCCTCTCCTGCACGCATGCCCTCGCCGCCGACGAACCGGTCAAGGCTCCGCGGAACGCCCCCCGACGCGTTCTCGTCGAGCTCTACACCTCGCAAGGCTGCAACATGTGCCCCGAGGCCGAGCGCAACCTCGGTCGGCTCGGCGACACGGTTGCGGGCGTCAGCACGGTCGCCTTCCATGTCGACTACTTCGACAAGCCCTGGAAGGACCCGTTCTCGAACAAGAGCCACAGCGAACGCCAGCTCGCCTACAACGCGATCTACACGAAGCCCAAGAACGCCGAGTACGGCATCTACTACACGCCGATGATCATGGTCGACGGGATCCAGTCGGTGAACGGCCGCGACCCCGAAGGTCTCAGCCGGACCGTCAAGGCGGCCAAGGCCCGCAAGCCCGAGGTCGCCATCGGCGCCCGGCTCGACCTCGCGGGCGACAAGCGCTCGGGCAAGCTCCAGCTCGCCCTCGAGTCGCGCTCGCCCCGCGTCGACGGCCGCGAGATCCTGGTGTGCGCAGTGGTCCGCGACGACAAGGTCGTCACCCCGGTGAAGTCGGGCGAGAACGCCAACGTCGAGTTCATGAACCGCTTCCCCGCGCGGAGCCACGCGTTCGAGTTCGTGACCCTCGCCGAAGGCAAGTCGACCGCGCTCAGCCTTCCCCTCGAGCTCTCGCGAGACGCCAAGACCGACCGCCTCTCCGTCATCGTCTTCGCCCAGGACCGCAAGACGGGCGTCATTCATCAGTCGGCATTGATTCCTTGGGACCCCTCCGCGACCAAGGGCGAACCGAAGTCGCCGGGCGATGCCGAGCCGACGAGCCCCGGCGCCGAGCCCAGCGAGAAGGCGGCCGCCGCGGGCCGCTGAGCCGATCGCTTCAGAACGCGAGCGGGCCCCTCGGCGCTGCGGATCCTCCCGACGCCGACTCGCTCAACAGCCAAGGTGAATGATCATGAAAGAGAGCGGCGATCTCTTTGTCCGTCGGGTTCGGCGATCGTTCCCGGCTCCTGCGTGGGCGTTGATCCTCGCGTCGGCGGGGCTCTCCGCGGCGGGTGCGTTCGTGGACGCTCGCGACGATCCCCCGGCCTCCGATCCGCCCGCGTCGGCCCCACGCGACCGAGAGCTCGTCGGCCCCCCCGCGCCGATGAGTCCGACCACGCCGCGAATGGTCGACAAATCCAAGATGTCGTCATTCGAGTTGATCTGGGGGGTATTCATCGACCCCGAGGGCGACGGCTCGCTCGTCCCCGATGAAGCCCGCCGCGAGGTCCTGATCCGCCTCCCGGGCACGCCGCACATCATGAGCGCGGAGATCGGCAAGAGCAACGCTCCCAGAACCGCCATCCCGATTCGAGGCGACTTCGAGGCCAAGGTTCGGGTGACGGGCACGAACGACGTCGGCGGCCACGCGACCACCGGCGACTTCCCCCCCTACCACGGCGGCGGCCTCATCATCCATCGCGACGGCGCCAACTACCTTCGCCTCGAGATCGCCACCGATATCCACAAAGGCAAGCATCGACACTATTCGAACTTCGAGTACTGGCGAGCGGGCGACCTCGTCTTCTCCCGAGGAGTCGCCGCGCCGACCGGAACCGCGACCCTCCGTATCGTCCGACGCGGCAATGAGATCACCGCCGAATTCAGCCCCGACGGCCGCCGCCGCCACGTCTTTCCCATCCTCACCGCGCCTCTCGGCGAGGAGGTCGAAGTCGGCCTCGTCGCGATCAATTCCGCATCGAAACCGCTCGAACTCCGCTATTCCGGCCTCCTGATCCGCCCCCTCGAACCCGCCGCGGACATCCCACCCCCCGCCGCCCCTCGCTGAGGCGAGGATCGGCAAGGCTCGATGGGTCGGCGAGTGAAATCGAGGAATCCTCGCCGACGGCAAGGCATCCGGGCGTTCGTCGTTGTTTCTCGATCCCGGGAAACTGCCCCATCCGCTCGACCCCGTCCCTTCGTCGGCCGCCGGTCGAACCGGGCCGAGCGGGGCGAAGCGCCGTCCGATTCTCCAATCGATCGATTTTGGAGGATCGATGGTTGAAATGGAGCGCGTCGAGGGGTTGAATACCGAAGGCTCGCGTTGGCTGCGCAGTTTGCGCAGGAACTGATCGGCACGCATCGAGGTCTCTCGATTGGGGACGATCTCGAGCCGACCGGAGGCGACGCGACCTCGCGGTGCGGATCGAATCACGGGGAGTGCTCGAGATGTGGACATCCGTCTTGCTCGTCTGGTCCGGTCTCGCGGTCGCGCAGGCGCGCCCAGCGGTGCAGTCCGCCCCGGCGCCGACGAAGGTCGAGTACAGCAGCTTCAACGGCAAGCGACTCGATCTCTTTGCGTGGCCCGGCAAACATCTGGTCTTCTTCACGCAGCGATCCGATCTCGACCGCAGGGTCATGGCGCGGATCGTGCAAGCGTACGACAAGGTCTACGCGGCTTATCTCGAGGCGACGTCGTTTCCGCCCGTCGGTGGGAACGTCTGGCAGGGTCGACTCGTCGTCGCGCAGGTGCCCGAGACCTGCGGCGCCGGCTGCGGCTTGCTCGGAGCCAACGGCATCGAACTCGCCCCTGATATCTTCGACGGGCTCTATCGCAGCGCATCACGCAGCGAAGGCTACGACCACGTCGTCCTCTACGAACTCGGACGGAATTTCTGGCGTTACGATCGACGGATCGAAACCAACCGACTGATTCGCAAGACCGCGGAGGACCGAGGCAGCGGCGACGCCTTCGTCAACGGATTCCCCATCTTCATGGAGTTGGCTATTGCAAAACATCTCAGAATGAAGGTGGTGAACATCGATCGATTGCAGTCGGCGCAGGATTGGTGGCTCCGGCGCTATATCGACGACTCTCGACAGACCGTGGCGAATACCCTGCTCGACTTCCAGGCCTCGGTGGTCGATACTCCGGTCGGAAATCGGATCGGATCGATGGACTTCTTCGCCGCGATGATGATGCGCGTGGCGAGCGAGAACGGCGGCTGGGAGTTCGTCGCTCGCTTCTGGAAGGAGGTCGAGGCTCGGCCCGACTTCGCTACGGTTCAGGATGGGCTCGACAACATCGCGATCGCCGCTTCGTTGGCTGCGGGGCGAGACCTCACGCCGACCTTCGTGCGCGTGCTCAAGTGGCCCGTCTCCGAGAGCGCTCGAGCCGAGGTGAACGCGACGCTCGCGAAGGCGAAGTCGGCCGGGGCCCGCGATGCGTCGCCGTCGCGGGCGGCTCGAATCGAGGCATTGACGAGAGCCGGCGCGAAGGTCGTGTCGGTGAACACCTCGCGCGGCCAGCTCCTGCTCGAGGTCGACGCCAATCGCGCGCAGCTCACGCCCACCGAGATCGCGGGCCTCGCGGAGTTCCCCACGATCCGGGATCTCAACCTCTACGGCACCGCTCTCGACGATGCCGCGCTCCAGGCGCTCAAGGGCCTCGACGGCATGATCCGCCTGAATGTCGGCGGAAGTCGGATCGGCGACTCGGCCCTCTCCGCATTCTCGAAGATGCGCCGGCTTCAATTCCTCGAACTCAACGACGTGAGTTCGTTCAACGACGCCGCGGCGGCGAAGCTGCCCCCCTCCGAGTCGCTCGTGACTCTCCGCGTGGGAGGCACCGCGGTGGGCGATGCCGCCGTCGACGAGATCGCGCGGAAGTTTCCCAAGCTGCAGGAGATCCATGTCGGGGCGACCGGCATCTCTCCGAACGGCTTCCGCCGCCTCGCCGCGCTGAAGTCTCTGACCTCGATCATCGCCTATCGATCGAAGCTCGACGACGACGCCTTGCTGACGCTGGCGCGAGAACTGCCGGGGCTGAGGTACGTGAACGCCGACCAGACGTCGGTCACCGCCGCGGGGGTAGAGGCCGCGCGCCGAGTTCGCCCGGGACTTCAGATCTCCCGCTGATCGAATTGCGGCGTTCCGATCAACTCGTCCAGATCAGTCCATGCTGGAGCACGCGCTGCTGGAGGTTGTTGATGCCGTGAGAGCGCCCGTGGATCCACCCCTTGGGGGCGTACCACGGGCGATCATACATGCAGGATCCATACGTCTGCCAGTAGAAGTGCCAACGGCCGCCTTGGAGCTCGCCGATGACGGTCGTGCCCCCGAGGAATGCGACGTTCTGGCGACTCTGATTCTGCTTCCGCACCTCCTCGAGCACCCCCGGCGTGCCGTAGACCGTGCGGTTGAAGTTCGGGCCGGCGACGAGGTTGAGGTGGTTCGGCGGCCCGGTCCACCAGGCCCGAGCGGCGAGGTATTGATTGTCGAGCGCGTTGACCAAGGCGACCGACTCGGCGTTCATCGCGTTGCCGCCGACGCCGATCGCGTTGGCGTGGTAGACGACGACGTCGTGCGTGCCCTGCACCGTGTCGAAGTAGAGCCGGCAGCCCGACATCCCCGCCGTGAGGAAACCGACCGGTCCGCCGCCGGCCGTCGGCAGGTAGACCGAGTGGATCTCCCCCTGGCCGTAAGGCAGATAGATCGTGTCGCCCGTGCCGATGTTCTGGTAGTTCGTCCGATGCGTCAGGTCGGCCTGGAGGGCGGTGACCACGTCGACCCGGCAACGGTTCCAGTCGTAATGGAAGATCGGCGGCGCGGTCGGCGTGTCGGGCGGGACGAGAGCGGCCGAGACGTCGAAGGCGGTTTGACCCATCAACGCGGGATTGAGCGCCATCCGGAAATTCCTTCGAGGTCGATGCCGTCCGCCGCGGGCGAGATCACGCGCTTCGCCCGTAGAGCAAGCGGCGGACTCCGTTCAGCAAGGCGTCGAACGACCGGAGCGCCGTCTCGTGATTCTTGTTCACGAGATCATACATGTAGTAGATCGCGAATGCCGACAGCGAGAAGAACGCGATCCAGACGAGGATGTCGGTGAAGAAGATCGGCGCCGAGCGGCGGTCGGCGTCGCGTTGGCGGAGGAAGATCGTCGCCCCGGCGATCAACGGCAGCATCAGCGCCTGGGCCGAGCCGCCGATCGCCACGAGCAGCTTCGGCTCGCGGAGCACGAAGTAGAGCGCGAGAGCCAGCACGGGATAGACCACGCAGAAGGCCTTGACCACGCGATCTCGCCCGCGGGGACCGTTCGTCTTCCAGATGCCGGTCAGTTCGAGGAAGTCGGCCGTGAGTCGGCTGTTGGCGGCGGTCGCGACGTAGAGCGTCTTGAAGAGCACCGCCCACGCCCCGATCAGGAAGACCTCGCGGGTCCAGACGCCCAACGGCTTGACGTACATGCTCGACAGCGTCGCGATCATCTCGGGCCCCTTGGGGTCGAGCCCCTGGGGGTGCAGCACCGCGGCGCCGAGGAGATAGAAGGCGACGGTCGCGACCGTGAAGACGACCATGCTGAACCAGGCGTCGAGCTGCATCACCCGCAGCCAGCCCCGAGCTCGACGTCCCCAGGCCTCGCCCGGCTCGCGCGGACCGGTGGAGCGAGCGTAGCCCTTTTCGATGCACCAATAGGGATAGGCGAACAACTCGCTCGCGCCCACGCCCGTGATCCCGAACGCCGAGAACGCCAGGGCGAGACCCGACGCGGGGAGCGTGAAGGCGAACCCCGTCGCCATCTCGTCCCAGTTCACCGGATACTCCGTGAACGGCAGACCCAGCACGCACGCGACCGTGATCAAGGTCACGAGCGCGACCAGGAACGTCGTGATGTGTTCGAGCCGCTTGTACCCGCCCGAGATCAGGAGCACGATCGCCGCCAGGCCGGTCAGCGTCGCCCAGAAATGCTCCTTGTGCCCGGCGAGGAACTCGCCCCACTTCGCGTCGATCTTCCCCGCCTGTGCGGCGACCGCGTTCGAGACGCTCGGAAAGGCCATGTCCGCCGCCTGGCCGACCAAGCCCTCCATCGCGGCGATCTGCGCCTGGGTCGTCAACATCATGAAGAGCCAGAGCCAGCCCATCCACGACGTGCCCAAGCGCGGGCCGGGCAAGGTGTCGAACGCCGCGAGCGTCGTCTTGCCGTGCGTGATCGCGTAACGCCCGAGCTCGACCTGCACGAAGACCTTGATCACGCAGCTCACGAGGATCAGCCAGAGCAGGACGTACCCTTGCTCCGCGCCCAGCCCGGTGGTCGCGATCAATTCGCCCGTACCGACGATCGACCCCGCCAGGATCAACCCCGGCCCGATCCGCCCGAGCGCCTTCCAGAGCGAAGTCGGCGGATCCTCGATCGCGTCGGCCGGCAGGGCGTAGGCATCGAACTCGGGAGCGGCGACCGCCGGAACGGTCGACTCGGAGCCGTCCGGCGTGATCGAATCATCAGACGAATTCATGTGGCGACTTCGATGGAGAGAGGATCGATTCGGACGGCTCGCTCGGAGCGACGTCCGATCCTACGCCATCGCGCCGCGCGGTTCAAAACCTTTCCGCGCGTTCCTTCCGACCCAGGTGCCGATGATGGGGCGCGGGAATCGCCGACCGGACTTCCGAACCGCGGGCGACCGATTCGATCAGGCCCGTGATCCGCGACCGAAAGACCTCGGTGTCGAGCCGTTCCGCGCGAGCGCGAGCCTCCTCGGCGTCGTGCGGTCGTCCCTCTCGTTCCCATGCCGCGACCGCCTCGATGAGAGCCTCCGTCGTCGGCTCCGCATAGACCCGGCCGACTCGGTCGTCGACCGTCTCCGCCGCCCCGCCCCGCCCCAGCGCGATCACCGGAGCGCCGCAGGCGAGGGCCTCGATCGGCACGATCCCGAAATCTTCCTCGCCCGGGAACAGCAGAGCGCGGCACGTCCGGTAGTGCTCGCGGATCTCCTCGTCCGAGCGCCGGCCCAACATGCGAACCGTCGGCCCGGCCGCCGCTTGGAGCTTGGCGAACTCGGGACCGTCGCCGATCACCGTGAGACGCCGACCGGTCGCGTTGCACGCCGCGATCGCCTGATCGACCTTCTTGTAGGGCACCAACGCACCCACATAGAGGTATTCGTCGCCGCGATCGACGCGAGCCGGCGTGTAGAACCGCGTGTCGACCGGCGGCTCGATCACCGTGCTCGACCGACCGTAGCACCGAGCGATCCGCTCTTGGATCGTGCGCGAGATCGCCACGAAATGCGTCACGCCCGCCGCGCTCGCGCGATCCCACTCCCTCAAACGGTCGAGCAGCATCGAGATCGCCCAGCGCGCGGGCGAAGCGGCACGCGCGGTCTCGAGGTAGGCCGACCGGCCTTCCCACGCGTATCGCATCGGCGTGAAGCAGTAGCAGACGTGCGGCACCCCCTCGGGCACGCGGACCGACTTCGCCACGCAATGGCTCAGACTCACCACGACGTCGACCGCCCCCACGCGCCAGCCGCGCGCGGCCGCGGGCATCAGCGGCAGGAGCTTGCGGTAGTGTCGCGCAACGCCGGGGATCGCCTGGAGGATCGACGTCCGAATCGCCATCGACTCGATCGCGGGCGAGAGCTTGCCCCGCGCATGGAGCAGCGTATGCAGATTCGATTCCGGATATTCGCGGCAGAGCACCTCGAGGCACTTCTCGCCCCCGCGCATCCCGGTCAGCCAGTCATGCACCAGCGCGACGCGCGGGCGGAACGGTTGCGAGGCGGCATCCATGCCGGGCTCTCCCAATCCTTGGGCTCGGGTCTCGATGGGGTCGCGTCTCGGGGCGACCCTGCGACGCCGCACAAGCTAAGCCGGACCCAAAATCGACGCAAGGTCGATCCGGCCGAGAGGTAACGAGAACGCGACGCCGAAGGCGGATGCCTCGGGCGTCGCGTCGTGTCGATCTCGGGGCCTGATCGGACCAGGGGCGGCGGATCAGGGGTGGGTCTCGGTCGCTTCGATCTCGAAGGTCAACCGCGAGTTGGGCGGGATCTTGCCGGAGCCTCGCGAGCCGTAGCCCAACTCGGCGGGGATGACCAGCTTGCGGATCTCGCCGACCTTCATGCCCGGAACGCCTTCATCCCAGCCGCGGATCACCGCACCGGTGCCGACGCGGAACTCGAAGTCGAGCCCGGCGTCGAATTGCGTGCCGTCGTCGAGCTTGCCGACGTACTTCATATGCACCAGGTTGCCCGGCTCGACCTCGGCGCCCGTGCCCGGCTTGAGCGTCGTGACCTGGAGCCCCGACTTGGTCGTCACCGTCTGGCCGACCGCGGTCGGAGGCACCTTTTCCTTCGAGATCACCGCCGGGGGCGCCGTGCTCGTCGCCGCGGGTTGCTCGCCGAGAGCCTGGGCGCCGCCGTCGATCGGGGGCGGCGGCTGACGCTTGTATTCCACGCCCGGGAACGGGACCGAGACGATCTGAGTCGGCGGGTTGCACCCCGCCGCCGACCCCACCGCGATCAGCAAGACCAAGAACCGCTTCGACATCGGACCGAATCCCCCACCGAACGAGAATGGACGACCCCGCGCAAGAACGCGCGGATGAAGACGAATGATCTTCGATTGTAGGCGATTCGACCGCGCGCGGACCAGGGGTTCGAGCCCGGTTTCCCCAAACGCGACCACGACCGCTCCGAACTCTCAGCCCCCGAGACCCGGGACGCACGATGGATCGAGCGAACACGTCACCTGAACGAGCGAGACCGCGATCTTCCCCGAGAAGCAGACGTCGACGTCGAACCCCGCGACTCGTTCCCGCCGCTGGTAGTCGCCCGAGTAGATCAAGCCCTCCGGCTCGTGCCGGAAGTCGAGCGGCAACGGCGAGGGATCCACCGGACAGAAAACGACTTCGGGCTCCGGAGCATCGGCCGGCGGGTGCGGCAGGTTGATGTTCCAGAACGCTCCGGCCGGGCACGGCAACTCGAGCAGTCGGGCGATCACGCCCCGAGCCCGCGCGGCGGCGCGATCCCAGTCGATCGCGCGACCGCGCGCGATGTAGTGCGAGACGGCGATTCCCGGAATCCCGCGGATCACCCCCTCTCGGACGGCGGCGACGGTGCCCGAGTGGTGGATGTCGGTCCCGAGGTTGCCGCCCGCGTTGATGCCCGCGATGACCCAGGTCGACTTCGGGGCGAGGAGGTGGAGCCCGAGGCGGACGCAGTCGGCCGGAGTCCCTTGGACGGCGATCCCGTCCGACCGATGGTCCGAGGCGATCGTCGCGTGAGTGGTCACGCGATGACCGCAACCCGATTGAGGGTCGGCAGGTGCGACGATCGCGTGTGAGTCGCCGAGCCCGTCGATCGCCCGAACCAGCGCCGCGAGACCCGGCGCGTCGATTCCGTCGTCATTCGTCAACAAGAGTGCGGGACGGTTCGTTTCCAAGTTCGATTCCCTTCGGCGTCGCGCGGCGGAAAGAGTGATCGTCGGAGAGTTTATCACGACGAGCGTCCGAGTTGTTGACTTTCGACCGACCCCCTGCTAACATTCTTCTCGTTCGCACGGGGGATTAGCTCAGCTGGTAGAGCGCTTGCATGGCATGCAAGAGGTCAGGGGTTCAAGTCCCCTATCCTCCACTCGCATCTTGGGGTCGTTCTTGACCCGCTCGTGAATCGGGGTCGCACCATCCTCTCGAGTCGACCTTCGCATTCCTTCGATCATCTCACGGATGTCCCGCCCGGCCGTGATCGCCGGTGCTTCGTTCGCCCGTCAATGCGCTCCAGGAGACCGCTGTTCATGGCGGACAATAGGGTCGACAAACCCGTCAGGATCATCGGCAGCCGCGAATTGCATCAGAGCTTGCCGACGATTCTCAAGGAGCTCGAGCGCGAAGAGGTTCGCTACGTCCTGACCGTCCACGGCAAGCCGAAGGCCGTCTTGGTCGGCGCGGAGCCCTACCTCAGCATGCTGCTCGATCGCCGCAGCCCGAGCGAGGCGCTGGTCGGCCTTCAGCTCGTCGCGCTCTTGGGAAACCAGGCCCGCGCCGGAATCATCGACGCGATCGAGGAACAGCTCGATCACAAGCCCGAGGATTGATCCGCCTTCGCGATTCGCGCCGATCCCGGCGCGAATCGCGAAATTCGGCTCAGACCGCGGCGTCGGGCGGCTCCGCGGCCGTCGTCGCTACGGCCATCGACTCGCGTGCTTCCCGCGCGGCGCGACGCTTGCCGAGCTGCTTCTTCGCCACCGGGATCAGGCCCGGCAGGATCGAGACGATCACCACCGCGATCACCACGAACTCCAACTTCTTCGCCGAGTTCGGGAAGAGCCGACCGACGTAGAATCCGAGCAGCGACATGCTCGTGATCCAGCCGATCCCGCCGAAGATGTTGTAGAAGAGGAACGTCCGGTAGTTCATCCGTCCCATGCCGGCGACCAGGGGCGCGAAGGTGCGCACGATCGGCATGAACCGCGCGAGCACGATCGTCTTGCCGCCGTGCCGCTCGTAGAACTCCTGCGCGGCGATGAGATGATCGGGGTTGAACAGCAGCGATTTCGGCCGCTTGAAGAGCCGCGGACCCGAGTGATACCCGATCCAGTAGCCGAGCGTGTCGCCCAGGATGGCGGCCGGGATCAACAAGAGATTGATCCACCAGATGTTGAGATCGCCCCGCGCTGCGAAGATCCCGGCGGTGACGAGCAGCGAGTCGCCCGGCAGGCAGAATCCGATCAGGAGGCCGGTCTCGACGAAGATGATGATGGTCATCAAGACGTAGCCCGCCTTGACCACGAATTCGGGGTTGAGCAGGTCGAGCAGAGGCTGGAGCAGTTCCTGCACGGAGCGGGCCTTTCCGATCGAGGAAGGAATCCGACGAAGCGGGTCCGCGCGGACCCTGTTCGTCGCCGGGCGATGCACTCAGGGTTGGGGCGGCTGCTTCGCGGGATCGCGCGGGCGAACCGGCAGCCGCACGTTCGCGATCTCGGCCGCGTCGCAGGCTGCGAGAACGTCGGCGAGGTCCTGGTAGTCGAGCTTTGCATCGCCTCGGATCATCACACCTTGATCCGCGTAGCGCTTGCGTGCTTCGATCAGACGCGCGGTGAGCTGGTCGAGGTCGAGCGTCTCGCCGCCGATCTCGACCGCGCCCGGAGCCTTGATGGTGAGCTCGAGGTCGCTCGGCGCCTTGGTCAAGGGCGCGGCGTCGGACACTTCCGGCACCTTGACGACGAACTCCTTCTCCTCCCAATCCTGGAGCCGCGACGCGGTCAGGAAGAAGATGAGGAGGCAGAGCACGACGTCCACCATGGGAGTCATGTTGATATGAGGGAGTTCGTCGACTTGGTGGGCTCGCGAGAGCATGGAGATGCGTCCTCTCGTCGGATCGGGCTGGATCAACCGTGGATCCGGGAGTCGTGCCGCGAGTGATCGCCCGCGAGTCCGCCTCGGCGGTCGGTCGTCGGACGAATCGCCTCGCTCGAGACGAGTTCGACGACCCGGCGGGTCTGGTCGTCGATCGCCTTCACCAGGATGTCGACGCGATTGAGCAGGAAGTAGTACATGACGACGGCGACCACCGCGATCCCCAGGCCGACGCCCGTCGACACCAGGGCGAGCGAGATTCCGTGCGCCAGGGCCTCGCTCTTCCCCGTGGAGACCTGGTCGAGTGCGTCGAACGACTCGATCATCCCGATCACCGTTCCGAGCAGACCGAGCAGCGGCGCGAGCGTCGAGCAGCCGTTGAGCACCCGGACGTTGCGCTTGAGCTCGAGCACTTCGCCCGCCGCGTCCTGCTCGACCGCTTGGCGAATCGTGACCGCGGGCATCCCCCAGTATCGGACCGCGTGCGCGAACACCCGCGCGGCGGTGCTGTCGTTGGCTCGACAGAGTTCCATCGCGCGGTCGCGATCGAGTTTGCCAGTCGAGAGGCGATCCATGAAGCGATCGACGAAATCGCGAGGGATCACGCGGGCCTTCCGGAGCGCGACCAAACGCTCGAGGCTGAAGCCGATCGTCACGATCGAGCAGAGGCCGAGGACCCAGAGCATGGGGTTGAGACGACCGAAGATCTGAAGGATCGAGTCCTTGGAGATCCCCGCGCCGGCGGCGGCCTCGCCCTTGGGGGCTGCGGGTTCGTCGCCGGGTCGCTCGCGATCGGCCGCGGCGGGTGCCGTGGGAATCGCACTCGTGGACGATTTCGAGGCGCCGGGCTTGGAGGCGTCGGCCGCGTCCTGAGCCGCGGCCGACCGCTCGAGCCCGAAGGCGAGGATCAACCCGAGCGTGAGCAGCCCGATCCGAGCCATCGTCCCCAAGGCACACCTCCGTGATCACTTCCGCGGTCCGACCGAAGTCCGAGACGAACCCGAGCACGTCGGATCAACCGTGAAAACCGTCGGAATCGAGTCGATCGATCTTACCCGATCCACCCCGGCTGTCAATCGAACCCGAACGGCGGAATCGCGCGTGCCCACGCCGTAGACTTCATCCAGTCCGTCACTTACGGCTCGTCGATCTCCTCGGTCGAGCGACCCTCCGGCAGCGGCAGGAACACGCCGCCCGGACGGAGGATGCCGGCCGGCCCGTCGAAGCGCCAGTCTCCGTTCTCGTAGCGGAAGCGGTAGACCGGACCGACGCGGTTGGTCGGGCAGAGTCGAACCTCGTCGCCCTCCAACCAGACCTGGAAGTTCTTGTTGATCCCCCGCGGCAGGCCGACGACCCCGCCCTCGGGAGCGGTCCGGAGCGGAAAAGCCGCAACCCGTCTCTCTGTACAGAGTTCGGCGACGCGATCCAGGTCGCCCGCGAACGAGGCGTCGAGCAGCCGGGTGTAGTTGCGAACCACTCGATTCGTGGCGATCAGCCCCGGGCCGAATCGGACCGCGAGTCCGCCGAGCAGCATCGCCGCGACAATCGAGACCAGAACGATCGACCAACGGCGCGGGAGAATGGCGAGCACTCCTCGGTGACGATGTCGCGGATGGCCCACGGCCGAGATGATAGTCGCCGGGGGGCGACCTGAACAGGCCGTCGCCGCCCTCTCGCATGTCGTCCGGTCGCGCGCGATCATCGAATCGGGAATCCGCCCGTCGACTCCGTCGAGGTCGTCCAACCGAGCACCCTGCATCATGAAACGCGCCGTCGGCTCCTTCGCCAGCTCTCTCGTCGCCGTCCTCATCGTCGCCTCGGCCGCCGCGGCCGCCGACCCGCCTCCGTCGCGCGTGTTCACGGTCGACGCCGTCGCGCTTGCTGCGGGCGAGACGATCGCCGGGAAACCCGAGCATCGCGCCGAGCACGAGGGGTTCGTCTACCAGTTCGCGACGCCCGAGAATCTCGCCGCGTTTCGGGCCCACCCCGAGCGATTCGCCGCGGCCGACGGCGGCGCCTGCGGCCGGATGGGGCCGCTCTCGGGCGTCGGCGATGCTCGGCGATACACCGTGCACGCCGGCCGGCTCTATTTCTTCGCCTCCGACGGCTGCCTCGCCGGCTTCATCAAGAACCCCTCGGCATGCATCGAGACCGACGACCCGCCGCTCACGGCAAGCACCGAGAGGCTTCGCCTGGGCCTCGAACGGCTCGACAAGGTCGTCGCCTGGGCCGGCGGCGCCGAGCGGCTCCGATCCTTGAAGAGCTGGCGCGAGGGATTCGCCAGGACGCAAACCATCAACGGCCGCAAATGGAAGGTCACCCACGACTTCGCCGCGCGCTTTCCCGACCGATTCGTCGAGCGCGACGGCTGGGACGACTCGGTCTACGCCACCGTTCGCGGACCACGCTCCGCCGCGATGGTCGGGAGCAAGGGCGTCGAGCCGCTCGGCGATGACCGGATCCGGGCCTTCGACCGCAAGCTGGCGCGCTCGCTCGCCGTACTGCTCGTCGCGCACGCGCGCGGCGGCACGAATGATCGCCCCGAGGCTCCGATCGTCGTCGCCGACGGCGAGGGCGAGCTCGACGGACTCGAGGTCGAACATCTCCTCATCCATCATCGCGGAGCGACCTCGCGATTCACGATCGACCGCGCGACGGGCAAGCCGCTGCGCCAGGAATTCCGAGGTCGCGACGGCACGGCGTCCGTGCTCGACATCACGCGGATCTACACGGCGGAGGCGGTCGTCGACGGCGTGCGCCTGCCGACGGCATACCGCGTCGAAGCGGGCGGCAAGACGATCGAGTCGGCCGCGCGCGCGGTGGACCGCTTCGAGGTCGATCCGGCGCTCCCCGACGAGTGGTTCGCCCCCGCCCCCTGACCTCACCGGTTCCCCCCCCTCGATCGGATCGAACCCGCCCTAGTACGCTCCCGGACCGCGCCAACGCTTGCCGAAATACTTGCGCACCTCGGCGACTCCGCTCGTGCCCTCGACGGAGGCACGGCGGGCTCGCTCCTCCCCGGCGAAGCCGCTCGAATCTCGGGCGACCGCCCGATCGCTCGGTTCGCAGACTCATCGTCGTCTCCACCAGCCTCGAAAGCACTGGGCGGCTCCGCCTGTGCCGGGTATGATCGAATGTGCTTCGAGCGGTGAGTTCGACGGCGTGGATCCGTGAGGAGATGATGACGCCGCGGTACCACTTCGATCCGGATTCCGGCTTGCCACACATCTACGGACATGGGGTGGTTGAAGAGGAAGTGGAATACGTCTTGCGCCACGCAGGGGAGGACCGTCCGGGCCGGGACGGCTCGCGACATGCTCTGGGCCAAACGGCCTCGGGGCGGTATTTGCACGTGATCTACGTCCCGGACGAGGATGGCGAAGGAGTCTTCGTGGTGACGGCTTACGACATTCGGGGCAAAGCTCTCCAGGCCTATCGGCGGAGGAGGCGACGGTGAACGAATCTAAATATCCCGCCGGGTGGGACGCTGCACGCGTGAAGCGGCTGATCGATCATTACGAGAGCTTGTCCGAAGACGAAGAGGTCGCGGACGACGAGGCGGGAGCATCGGAGGGCGAGGGCCGTACCGTGGTCTCCGTTCCCGAGGAATTGCTGCCGGCGGTTCGAAAGCTGTTGGCCACACACAAGAATCCCTGATGTCGCCTCGCCCCCGCCCACTGACCTCACCGGTTCACCCCCCTCGATCGGATCGAACCCGCCCTAGTACGCTCCCGGACCGCGCCAACGCTTGCCGAAATACTTGCGCACCTCGGCGACTCCGCTCGTGCCCTCGACGTCGATCCAGAAGCGCTCGCGGTCCCAGAGGATCCGCGCGCCGGGGCGTTCGCGGTAGACGTATTCCTTTGTGATCCCGACTTGCTCCCAGGAGCTGCCGTCGTCGAGTTGGTGGACCACGCCCGGGGCATAGCCCAGGAACGTGCCCACGATCCGCGTCTCGATCACCACGCTCATCGCCTCGTCCTCCCCGCGTCGTCTTCCTCAATATGAACGCTCGACCACTGGGTGTCAAGCGTTCACTTTGGAAATCGCGCGGGGCGGAAGGATCACGACCGGTGGGAGAGGCGTTGCTTGATTCGATCGACGAGGCCGCGGGTGATCTCGCGGCGGTCGAGCGTGGAGGCGACGGCGTCGAGCCGCGCGACGAGTCCGCCCTCGCCCCAGTCGTGGTCGTTCTCGTGGTAGTCGACGAGTGCGCGGCCGAAGATGTGGGCGAGGTAGCCCCCCGCGGCGGCCTGAGCCACGGCCCCTGCGGCGTGGCCGAGCCCCGGCAAGACCTTGAGCGCGCCGCCGACGATCACTCCGGCGACGGAGCCCCAGAATCGCGTTCGACCCGTCCGAACCAGCGTGGCCGCGAGCGCTCGGACCGACTCCGCGCTCGGCACCTCGCCGTAGGCCTGGGCGATCCGGACGACGAGCACGGCGACGCCCGCGGGGCCGGTGAGGAAGTCGATCAGCGGAACCGGATTCACGGCCAGGGCGAACGCGATCCCGGCGGCGGTCTCGTCGGCGACGCGTTCGGCCGCGGCTCGACGCTCGCGCCGCAGGGCGTCGCGCCGCGCGATCAAGGCGTCGGCCTCGACGCTCGCCGCGTTCACGATGCGGAGATCCTCGGCCGATTCGAGCAGCGCCGAGATCAGTCGCGCCTCGAGCGCGGCGATCCTGGGAGGATCGCGGCGGGTGTCGAGCCGCGTCGAGCCGTCGGCTTCGCGAATCCGTTCTCGGACGATCGGCGCCGCGGCGATCGCGATGACGTCGCTCGGCGGAACGACGCCCTGGAGCCGATCACGCACGTTCGAGAGCACCGAGTCGACGGCCGCCTCGTCGAGGAGGTCGACCTTGTTGAGAGCGACGATCATCGGCTTGCCGAACTCGCGGAGACCGACGAGCGCGGCGTGGGCCGAGTCGGTCAGGTCCTCGGCGATGACCAGGAGGACGAGGTCGGCCGTTCGCGCCGCGGCGAGAGCGAGCTCGTCGAGCCCCGATTCGCCGACCTCCTCGATCCCCGGAGTATCGACGAGTTCGACGGAGAGTCCGGGCGCGGCGATCCAGGTCGAGGCCTCGACCGCGCGCGTGGTGCCGCCGATCGGGCTGGTCTCCCGATCGGCGGCACATCGAAGCGCATTGATCAAAGTCGATTTTCCCGCGTTGATCACTCCGAAGATCGCGATCCGGGGCGAAGTCATGCAGGCGCTCCCACGCGTGCGAGCCGGATCGCGGTCGTTCGAGGATCAGGCCGAGAAATCGATCAGTCCGCCGCGAGTGATCCGGCCGAAGATTCGGCCGTCGGTCGTGCCTCCGAGGGCTCGGCCGCGGGTATCGAGCAGGTTCGAGACGCGAAGGCGGATCGAGGTGTCGAGCGCGAGTCGGCCGTTGGGCGTGAGGCCGACCGAGTCGCGAATCACTCGAGCCGAGCGGAAGCGACCGACGACGACGTCGTCGGCCGTGCCGAATCGGCGGTCGCGTCCCGCCCGCACGAACGCGTAGTTCGCGACGTTGCCGGCGGAGCGCGGGTCGACCTCGCCGGTGAAGAGCAGGGTCGTCGAGACGACGCGCCCGCGCGTCCGGCTGAGGAAGGCCTGAGAGATCGTCACCGGAGGCATCGGGACGACCTCGACGTTGAAGGTCGAGACGCCCGTGTCGCCGAAGCGGTCGGTGACGCGGACGGTGACGGGGAAGTTCCCCGCCGTGTCGTAGCGGTGCGTGAGCTGGAAGCCCGCGAGGTCGGTGAGCGGCAGCGCCTGGACGCCCGAGCCGTCGCCGTAATCGACCGTCGCGCTCCACGGGCCGTCGCCGACGTCGCCGAACGAGCCCGCGGCGGTGGCGAGCCGGAACTGGCCGACGCTGCCGAACGGCGTCGGGACGACGATCGGCACGACGTTGCGAACGCGGATCGGAACGGTCGCGACTCCGGGCGACCCGGGAAGCGACGCGTCGGTCACGCGGACGGTGACCGTGTAGTCGCCGGGCAACTCATAGAGATGCGAGAGCGCGAACGTCTTGGAATTCGAGAGCGTCAACGGCTGGACGCCCGAGCCGTCGCCGTAGTCGACCGTCGCGGTCCACGAGTTCGAGCCCGGGTCGACGAAGATGCCCGAACCGGTGTAGGTGGAGAGCATGTCGATCGTGGTCGACGGTCCGGCCGAGACCGTCGGCGCGACGCCGGCGATCGCAACCGAGGTCGATCCCGTGCCCGCGAGCGCCGGCGATCCCGTGTCGGTCACGACGACGGTGATCGGATAAGTGCCGAGACGCGCGTAGACATGAGAGAGCGAAAACGTCTTGTCGGGCTGGAGCGTCAAGGGCTGGACGCCCGAGCCGTCGCCGTAGTCGACGGTCGCGGTCCAGGTCTCGGTGCCCGGGTCGATGAACGAGCCCGAGCCGGTGAAGAGGCTGCCTTCGTTCGCTCCCGCGGCGGGTGCGACGACCACGATCGGCGCGATGTTCGCGACGTTCACGACGACCTGGGCCGTTCCGGGCGCCTCGGGCGAGTTGGTATCGACGACCGTGACCGTGATCGTGAAGGCACCCGATCGCGTGTAGGTATGAGCGAGCGAGAAGGTCTTGTCGGACAGGAGGTCGAGCGGCTGCGAGCCCGATCCGTCGCCGTAGTCGACGGTCGCGGTCCAGGGGCCGTCGCCGGGGTCGGAGAACGAGCCGATGCCCGAGTAGGTCTCACCCTGGTCGATGTTGCCGACGGGACCGGCGATGACGGTCGGCGGTACGCCTTCGACGGTGAGCGCGACGACCTGGGAGTCGGTCGCGGCGGGGTCGGCATCGTCGCTCACGATCACCGTGACCGTGAGCTGCGCCGAGCCGAGACCGGTCGGGAGCGTGAACGCGCCGGTGACCGGGTCGATCGACGAGCCGGCGGGCGCGCCCTCGCCGAGCGAGAAGGTCAGCGTCTGGCCCGCGTCGGGGTCGGTCGCCATGGCGGTGAAGTCGATCGGCGTGCCCTCGGTCACCGTCTGGTCGGGGATCGCGTCGAGCACCGGGGGCAGGTTCGGTACGGCGACCGACTGAGAGGCGCTCGCGGTGTCGTTGTTCGTCGCGGTCACGGTCACCGAGAACGGATAGCTCCCGAGTGCGGCGTAGGTGTGCGACCCGGTGATGTCGTAGAGGCCGGGGCCGAGGACGACGAGCGTGCCCGGCTCGGTGGTGCCGTCGCCCCAGTCGATGGTGGCCGCAAGATTGCTCGCGGGACGATTCACATCGACGTCGACGAGCGTGGCGACGCGACCGCTCACCGAGCGCGTGCCCGCGGCGGGAGCGTCGACGGTCGCCTGCACGGTGAGGATGTCGATCGTCGCGCGAATGACCCCCTGCTCGGTCGCGACGGTACCGGTGGTGAGGTCGCGGAGTTCGAGCGTGTAGGGGATCGTGGCCGCGGCGGGCTCGTCGAGATCGATCTCGACGTCGTACGACGACTCGAGCGCTGCGACCACGCGCGCGGGGATCGGTTGGCCGCCCTGCCGCGTGAACGTCGCCGTGAAGTTCGCCGTCGGGAATTGCACCGCGGTGGTGAAGTGCGCCAGGCGGACGGTCGTCGGGGTGTCGACGAAGACGATCGGATCGAAGGTCTCGGTATTGAAGGCCTGTTCGCGGAAGGTGATGTTCAGGCGTTGCGTGTCGAACCGGGTCTCCCCGACCGACTGGCGCACGCCGACGATCAAAGGCAGCGTCCCCTGGAAGTTGCCGACCGGCGTGACGATCACGCGATTGTCCTGGACCTCGAGCGTCGCGTTGGTGGTCGCGGGGTCGAATTCCGCGGCGAAGGTGAGCGGGCTGCCCTCGAGGTCGACCGACGAGAGCGTGATCGTCGCGGGCATGCCGCGCGCGGCGATCACGTCGAGAACGGGGCCGAGATAGGGCGGGTCGTTCACGGTGTCGGTGATCGTGGTCGCGTCGAACGACTCGACGTCGGTCGCGTTCTGAGAGTCGCGCGCCGTGACGGTGATCCGGCTGGTCCCCGCGGAGAGCGACTGGAGCACGAGAACGGCGTCCGAATCGTTCTCGACGATGCTCGCCGAGGTGATCGTGACGGGCGAGGTGGGGCGGTCGTTCGCTCCGGTCGGCGTCGCGTTGATCGCGCTCATCACGTCGAAGCCGCGGACGAGCTGGCCGAAGATCGTGTGCTTGTAGTCGAGCCCGCGTTGGGGGGCGACGGTGATGAAGAACTGCGAGCCGTTGGTGTCGGGTCCCGAGTTCGCCATCGCGAGTTGGCCGACGCCGGAGAAGATCGCCTGGGGCGAGAATTCGTCGTCGAAGCGGAAGCCGGGGCCGCCGGTGCCGTCGCCGTTGGGGTCTCCGCCTTGATTGACGAAGCCCGGGATCACCCGGTGAAAGGTCAGGCCGTTGTAGAAGTTCGACTCGACGAGGCCTCGAATCCGCGAGACGGTCTCGGGTGCGAATTCGGGGAGGAGGAGGAATTCCATCGTGCCGAAGTTCGCCACGTCGAAGCGAAGCGCGACGGTGTTGGTGACCACGCGCGCCGCGACGAGGTTGTTGTCGGAGACCACGCTGTAGGTGATCGCATCGCCGTCGGCGTCGGTCGCGGTCAGGGGCTTGATCAGCGCCTTGAGCGCCGGCAGCGACGCGTTCGTGATCGGGTCGAGCACGGGGGCGGCCAGGAGCAGACGCTCTTCGAGAAGGCCGACGCCTTCCGGACGGCGATGACGACGACGTGGCTGATTCATCGGAGACGCCCTTGATGCGGAATCGAGATCGGTAGCCGGGTCGCGAATCTGTTTCAATCCATCGTACCATGCGTGGTATCGATTGGATAGGTGCCGAGGCTGGGAACTATCATCCTACCCATCTTGCCGGCCTTCAGCAAGTTCTCGCCCGATCGAGAGAGTCCCGAGAAAACGACGCGACCCCGGCCGAAGAGGGAACGGCCGGGGTCGCGCGAGATCGAAGGCGGCGAGGCGAAGGGTCCCGCGACGCTGAGCGATCGATCAGTTGTTCTCGGGCTGCGGCTCGTCGGGGCTGGTCGCGGCGGGAGGAGTGGCCCCGGCGCCGTTGTTCTGATTCGTGCGGGGACGAAGCAGTTCCTCGAGCGACTGACGGCCCTTCGCCTCGAGCCGAGCGGCCGACGGCGGGTCGGTGTAGCTGTAGCCGAGGTAGGTGAGAAGGCGGTCGAGGGTCATCGGGCGGACGCCGTTGTCGCGAGCCTCGCGAGTGGCGCGGGTCCGTTCCTGGCGGAACGCCTGGTCTTCCTTGGTCTCGACGACGGTCTTCTGCGAGTTGTCGCGGAGGGCCGAGCGTTCGTCGGTGACGTACGCGGTGGCCAATCCCGTGATCTTGCCCGAAGAGCGGCCGATCGGGTCGGGAACCGTCTCGCCCGCTTGTGCGTACGTCCGAGCAACGGCCGCGCGACCGGGTTCGACCGAGACGTCGGCGGGCGGGAGGTCGTACTCGACCATGCCGCCGGCCTGTTCGATCATGCGGATGACCTCCTGGCGGTCGTCTCGGCCGTCGCGATCGACGTCGAGCTTACCGATCAGGATGAACCGCTGGGGCTTCGAGGGCGACCAGACCGGCGAGTAGATCAAGTCGTTCTGGCGGATCGGGTTGACCGGGTCGTAGGTCTTGACGATCCGGGCGAGGCTGTCGGCCTGACCGCGGGCGGGGTCGCCGACGTTGATCAGTTCGAGCGTGCCCTTCGGCTTCTGGTTCGGGATGCCCGCGGCGTTCTTGTCGAACACCGTGAGCCGCATGAGCGGACGAGCACCGTCGGACTTGTTGACGTTCACGCGGACCTCGCCGCGGCCGTAGTCGACGTAGGCGACCTTGCCGGCGGGCTTGTCGAGCACTTCCTCCTTGAGATCGACGCGGTCGCGGAGATCGCGCTGGACGAGTTGCAGATCGCGGATCTGCTTCTTCATCTCTTCGATCGTCGCGTTGCTCGAGTTCGTGAGGTTCGTGTAGTCGTTGGCCCGCTTCGCCAGCTCGGTCTGGTAATCGTCGACCTTCTTGCGGAGGTCTTGGATCTCCTGAGCGTTGCGGGCGATCTCGGCTTCCTTGTCGGCGTTCGCCTTGTCGCGAGCCGAGGCGACGACGTTCATCTCGGACTGATTGACCCGGTTGGCCGACTCGAGCGTATTCCGCAGGCCGAGGTAGTTCAGCCCGAGTTGGGTCATCAGGTCCGACTCGTTGGCGAGCACGAGCGCCAGGCGGTCGAAGGTCTTGAGGTAGACCTGATTCTCCAGCGGTTCGCTCACGATCGCCTGGATGTCGGATTGGATCGACTGGACGAGCTGGTCGAGCTTGGGATTCGCTTGACCGGCCTGACGCACCTCGTTCACCGCCTGCGCGGTCTTGGCGCCGATCCCTTGGATCACGCCGAGGATGCGCTGCTTGTCCTTCTTCTGGGCTTCTTTGGCGGCGTCGAAATCTTCGACCGTGCCGTAGCCGGCGGCGGTTCGCCAGTAGTTGGCCTGCTCGAGAGCGGCCGAGGCTTTGCCGTCCGATTCGGACTTCGCTTTATTGGCGGCGTCGAGCTTCGCATTGGCCTGCGAAGCGCCCGACGCGGTGAAGTAGACGGTCACGCCCAGGATCACCGTCAAGATGACGAACGCCACGAGGGCGATCTTGATCCCCTGGGACTCACTCGACGAAGCGGCCATGGGTCATCACTCCCTCCGTCGGACTCGCTCGAAAGGGGATCGGAGCGTTCAGTCCAGCGGGTTTGCTGATAATATGACATACGAAGCGAGGGCGATCGGGGCGGACGTGGTGAAATCCCGACCGTCGTGAAGCGACGCCGAGGAATGCACCGCCCCCGACGTCTGCAACGATTCTAGAGATCGCGCTTCCGGGCGGTCAAACGAATTCCCTCCCAAGGCGGCAGTTTGTGACGGAGAGGAAAACCGCGCGTTCTGGGACGAGACTGCGTCGACCGAAAGCTCCGACGATTCTCGCAATCGCCATGGTCCACGAGGAACCCGTCGATGTCGATTCGCCTCGATCGAACCCTGTATTATTGCCCGCGTTGCGAGAGACGCAGCGAAAACGGCCCGGGACTTTGCCCAAACTGCGGCGACACGTGCCGGATCGGCGGATTCTGCCCGATCTGCGACCAATCTCTCCCCGTCGCGATCGGCGCGCCCTGCCCCAAACACGACCTCCCGCTCCTCGACCCGGTTGAAGCCGACGCCGAACCCCCAGGCTCCGAGAGCGTCGAACTCGCCCTCATCCGCGCGTTCACCGACGAAACCGAAGCGGGCGCCGCACGCGTCCGTCTCGAGGCCGAGGGGATCCCCACCTTCCTCGACTCGGCCCGCATGGGCTCCCGCTCGTTCTACTCCAACGCCACCGGCGGCGTGAAACTCCTCGTCCCCCGCGAACTCGAGGCCGATGCCCGCGTCATCCTCGACCAGGTCTGGACCGTCCCCGAGACCGAGGACGAGATCGAAGAGGATGCCTTCGAGAACCTCGCCCCCGACCCCGCAGCCTGGCGCAGATCCGTCATGAAGCGGATCATCCTCGTCATCATCTTCGGCCCCGTCGTCCTCACGTTGCTCGGGGTCCTGCTCGAGAGGCTCGGCCGCTGATCCGCGTCCGGCTCAGCCCTTCGCCGCCGGCTGATACGCCTTCCAGAGATCCCGGAAGTACTTCAAGACCCGCATCGGGTCGCTGCTCTCGGGAATCTCGGCGAGCGTGTAGCCGTCGTAATTCGCCGCCGCCAACAACTCGAACAGCCGCTTCCAAGGGTAGAACTCGGTGAGGTCGCGGAGGTGGACCTCGCGGATCTTGCCCGCGACGAGCGCGAACGTCTCGTCGATCGAACCGTCGACGACGTCCGTCGGATTCGAGTTCCAGCAGATGTACACATT
Organism: Isosphaeraceae bacterium; assembly: GCA_033763215.1. Classification (GTDB taxonomy): domain Bacteria; phylum Planctomycetota; class Planctomycetia; order Isosphaerales; family Isosphaeraceae; genus JANRKW01. The sequence goes on from JANRKW010000017.1 coordinate 36,992, forward strand.
CGGCTGATCGGCGTACTTCAGGATCTTCGCCATGTTGGGTAGGAGCTGAGTCGTGCCGCCGTGGACCTCGACGCGGATCTCGACGCCGAACCCCGCCGCATCCTCGCCCACCTCATGAAGTGCAGCGCCGATGCGCTTCAAGGTCTCCTCGAGATCGGCGCCTCTGGGCAATCCGTTGGGCCTCACCTTCACCCCCGGGCACCCGAGATCGTGCGCCAGGCGAACATATTCCTTCGTACCGTCGATGTTCTTGCGAACCTCGTCGGCGTTCGTCGACTGATACTCGAACGCGCTTCCGAGACCCGCGAGCTCGACCGGCGACGCGTCGAACCGCTTTCGCACCTCGGCCCGCTGCTGCTTGGTGAGTGCGACCTCGACCTTGTGCGCATGCGTCGTGCGCAGCTCGACGCCCTCGATCCCGAGCAATTCCAGCCGCTGCAGGATCGTGGGCAGGTCCCAATCCTTGGCGATGTTGTACGTGACGATTCCCAGCCGATTCATGGCAAGCCTCGCGCAAAGGGAGGGTGTCCGACCACGCCCCTACTCTCCCCGGACCAGGCCCCCGCGACAAGTCTCGAGTCTCGAGGAGAAGCTTGAGCGCTGGCCCCCGAGGCGTCTCGCATTTCGAAAAGAAGTACTCGATAGGTGCTGTTTGAAAACCTATCCCCCGAGACCGGCCAGACGCAGGCTTGGAATGCCGCGGGAGTCCATGCGAAGGCGATCAATTACCCATCGGTCGAATTGCGCTCGTCTCTCTCGGACTCCTCCGGGGCCTTGAGTCGAGTGGACCTCTGAGAATCGTAGGATCTTCGGAGGAGTTCTCCCAGGTCTTTGAGATCCGCTGGAGAGTTGAGAGAGACACATGTCCAGCCGACCTGCGGAGTCGACATGCTGAACCCATCCGCCAATGGTTGAGCTTCTTCAATCGACAGAGGCACCCAGATGATGGGGCGTTTTCTCCCGAAGTAGAGTCGACACATGACCCAAGTGTATCGCTCCTTGAGATGGACCTTGAAGTAGGAGAGCGTGTCTTCGTGTGCGATTGGACGATCCGGCCCGAGATGAGACTGAATCGTTGCGAAGCCCTCCAGTTCTTCTTGGGTCGTTTCGATTCGTGGAGAATCGGCTTGAGGCTCCAGGGTTGCGGCGGGCTCGAGCGCCATGGAGAGCATGCGCTGCCGCACCCATTCTTGTAGTGCCGATGCGAGCACCGGCTTCCAACCGTCGATGACGTTCTCGGTCATCTTCCGGGTCTCGATGTTGGACACGGCGAGCCTCACGAACTCCGAGGAGGGCTCCAGGAGTCGCGAGAGTTCGTTGAGGAGCAGGTTCTGATTTCTTCGCTGCTCCGCGAACGCTCTGATCAACTGCGGGTTGAACTGCGACTTCTGGAGGATCGTCAGAAAATCAAGCGGTGGCTTTTCATCTGAGAGAACGTCCCATTTGAGAAAGGGTTCCTTGTCCATGACGTTGAGGTGCGACACGTCCGTAAAGAACCGCCACTGGACGCCATTCGTCAGGATTCCCAGTTTGGCTTCCGGGCTCTTCGCGAAGTAGTCCGCGAGCTGTTCGTCGAAACCAACGAGCCGCCGACTTGCCTCTTTCGCCTCGACAAAAAAAAGTGGCTTGCCATTCGAGAAGAATGCCCAATCAATCGGCTTTGTGGAACGTTCCTTACCGAAATCGACCTTGTACTCCGGGAGGCACTCCCTCGGGTCCGTGAGGTCGTAGCCGAGTAGCGAGAAGAGGGGGCCGATCAGACTCTGTTTCGTAGCCTGCTCATTCCCTCGGACGTGTTCGGCAAGATCGCGCACTCGCTTGACGAAAGTCTCAATGGCTTCCTTCATGATTCTCATCCAGTTCTGGCGTATGGGTTGCGAGCAACGTCTCACGAACCTACGAAAGCCGAATTGGCTATTCAAGCGTCCAGTTGATTCGGCTGAGTTTTTTTTTTGCCCCCATGTCCGCCGCGGTTGGTCTCGTTCGTCGATGATTCGGAAGGCGGGGCGAAGGGCCCCGCCGAGGGCTTCGCGAGAACCGGCCGGCAGGCGGTCGGACTCTCCGAGGCAGCAGCCGCGCGACACCCGCAATCGAGAGGAGTTCCGCCCATGTCCAAGTACATGCTGATCTATCGTGACCCCGCCGAGCCCGCCGCCGCCCCCTCGCCCGAAGAGATGCAGGCGTTCCTGGCGATGTGGGGCGAGTGGTTCGGGAAGTTCGGGCCCGCGATCGTCGACGGCGGCGACGCGCTCGAGCCGGGCGGGCGAATGCTCCAGCCCGGCGGGATCGTGAGCGACGGCCCGTACGTCGAAGCGAAGGAAGTCGTCGGCGGCTACTCCGTCGTCGAGGCCGAGAGCTTCGAGAAGGCGGTCGAGATCGCCCGCGAATGCCCCATCGCGAAGGTGGGCGGCGGGATCGAGATCCGCAAGCTCGCGGGCTACAATGCCTGATCCTCCGCGGCGGTTGGTTCATCCCGGCGCAGAGGAATCCCTCAGCGCCGGGACGCGGTCGCCGTGAATGATCCTCGCGAACTCGTCGAACACTTCTTCCGCCACGAATCGGGTCGGCTCGTCGCGCTCCTGACGCGTTCGTTGGGCGTCGGCCGACTCGATCTCGTCGAGGACGTCGTGCAGTCCGCGCTCGCGCGGGCGCTGCTGACCTGGTCGCGTCGCGGCGTGCCCGACGATCCCGCCGCCTGGCTCTACCGCGCCGCCCGCAACCTCGCGCTCGACGCGCTCCGCCGCGACCGAGTCCGCGACAAGATCCTGCCTCGGCTCGCCGGTATGGGCGAACCAGTCGCCGAGCCGCTCGAATCCCCCCGATTCGCCGAAGAGATCGGCGACGAGCCGCTTCGCCTCCTCTTCCTCTGCTGCCACGACGCCGTTCCGCTCGAGTCGCGCGTTGCGCTCGCCCTCCGCACCGTGTGCGGCTTCAGCACGCCCGAGATCGCGCGCGCTCTGCTCACCTCCGAGGCGAACGCCCAGAAGCGGATCGTTCGAGCCAAGGAACGCCTGCGCGACGAGCCCGACCTCTGGGAACTCCACGGCCTCCCCGCCCTGCGCGGCCGGCTCGACGCCGTGCTCGCCACGATCTACCTCCTCTTCAACGAAGGTTACGCCGCACGCGCCGACGAGCCGATCCGCCGCGACCTCTGCGACGAAGCCGCGCGGCTCGGCCGAATGCTCGTCGACCATCCCGCCGGCGACGACCCACGCGTCTCCGCGCTCCTCGCCCTCATCGGATTCCACTCCGCCCGCTTCGACGCCCGGCTCGCCGACGGCGCCTGGGTCCTGCTCGACGAACAGGACCGCTCGAAATGGGACTGGGCCGCGATCCGCGAGGCGATGCGCCGGCTCCAGGACTCGCTCCGCGGCGAGACCGTCTCGCGCTACCACGTCGAGGCCGCGATCGCCTGGGAGCACTGCCGCGCTCCGAGCTTCGAGGCGACCGACTGGCGGCGGATCATCGACCTCTACATCGCCCTCGACCGCATCGCCCCCTCCCCCGTCGCCCTTCTCAACCGGGCGATCGCCGAGTCGCGCCTCGAAGGCCCCCGAGCCGCACTCGCGCGACTCGAGTCCGTCCCCGCTTCGCGCATCCCCGTCGACTACCCACTCTGGCACGCCGTTCTCGGCGACCTCCACCTCCAAGCCGGCAACCTCGACGCCGCCCGCGCCGCCTGGACCACCGCCCTCTCCCACCGCCCCGGCCGAGCCGACGCCGACCTCCTCCGCAAACGCCTCGACAACACCCCGATCGACGCTTCCTGAAATGAACGCCTGAGGGAAAAAGGGGAGGGAAAAAGAGGACAGGCAATGCAAAAAGGTGCAAAGACAGAAAAAAGGAGACAGGCAATGCAAAATGCAAAATAGGGACAGGCGATGAGGGGAAAAGGGGGACAGGCAATGTGTTCTTGACGATGCCCGGTCGGGCTTGATTCAATTGTATCGATTGCAGCACCTGGGAGGATTGCGCGATGACCATGGCCCGCTCGCGGTTGGTCGACACTTCGGTGACTCGCTGGTATCACTGCATCACCCGGTGCGTGCGGCATGCTCTGCTGCTCGGCGAAGGTGCGTCGAACCGTAAGGATTGGATCGAACGGCGGTTGCGGGAACTTGCGGATATCTTTGCGATCGGCGTCGGCGGGTTTGCGATCATGGATAATCACCTGCACTTGTTGGTGCGGCTCGATCCC